>CAZMNY010000033.1:0-94090 GCA_964567745.1 uncultured Pirellulaceae bacterium
TGAAACACTACGCGGTTTCTTCATCGACCAAAGCGGAGCCGGTGGGCGGCAAGATTTGCAATCGCCGGGGTCTGTTTGACATTCACGGGAATGCCTACGAATGGTGCTACGATTGGCACGGTCAATACACGGGGGCGAAGGCCGATAATCCGATGGGGGCTGATGGAGGCTCGTACCGGGTGCTCCGGGGTGGCAGCTGGATCTTCGCCTCCGACTTCTGCAGGTCGTCGGCCCGCATGAGGTACCTCCCGCTGGACCGCACCATCCACCTGGGCTTTCGTGTGGCCCAAGTTCCGCTGCCAGACAACAAGCGAGCAAGCGAAGCCGAGAGCGGAAGCCGGTAGCACGACCAAGCGGAGGGCGGAGCCTAGGGAGTTGTCTGTAGGCACGTAGGTCGCGGGGAGCGGAGCGGCGAGACCAAGACTGCAACGGTTTCCGCCTTGGCTCGGCGTTCAACGCCTCGGATCGTTCGATCTTCATCGCTTCGTTGACTAAAATCGCGATTGCCTCCGCCATGCCTTCGAAACCTTCGTCGGCCAAGAGCTGGATCATTGAATCAAAAGCGGTACACTGTTCGTCGTGGGTCATGAGTGTCTCCTTTCACGAGTTGAACAACGAGAAAAGAAACTTCTCAGACCCACATTTCAATACCGACTACCAGCGGCACTCCGGCTTCGCTACGCCGGACTGCCGCTGTGTTTTTACAGAACAAACGTTACACCACCAGAAGAAGCGGGAGTCGCGGAAGCGCCGCAAGTAATCTTGGTGATCGGGCTGGACACGGGGATACTGGGCATTCCCTTCGCTCTCACGAGTGCAAAGCCATACTTCGCCGATCCGTGGAGGCAAGTTAACTACCAACGCGCCCGCGTGAATCGTTCGCCGGGATCAGGCGGCTACCTGCCATCAGCGCCTCATTGTTTTGTTGATACTCGATTTCTCAAGAGCTAGATTGATTCTTGTCTGGGTACAAAAGCGAGTGGAGTGTCAAATGAGTCAACATCAGTGGTCCTATATGAAAGAATCATGGATTGACGACGAGACAGTTGGACCTATCGACGAAACGGCGTTCTTGCAGCAACTTCGGGACGGGACAATTAAGCCGCATTGGACCGTTGGGAGCCCAACTCGCACGAAGCGACAATGGGTGAAGGCTCAGGACAACGCCATTTGCAATCAAGCTATCGTTGAAGGAAGAGCGCAAGTTCGTGAGGAGAAGGAGAAGGCGAAATCGTTAAAGCGTGCCGAACGCGAGCAACAAAATCGTCAGGCTGAGCAGACAAAACTCTTGAAGCTGCAAGCAGCCGAACTGGATCGTAAAGCGGCGGAACTTGCGGAACGCGAGGAAAGCCAACGTCAAGCTGAGGCAATCGAAAAATCGCATCAAGAGGAATTAAGCCGTCAGCGAGACGTGATTGCGTCGCAACCGGCGCAGCCCGACTTTGCCGGCGTCATAAGTAATCCAGCTCCCCAATTGCACGCAACGCCGGTGTACCAGCAACCCGTCAAAATCAGCCAGCAAGTACACGTGCACACAACTTATCGCGAAAACAAAAAATCCGTGGGTTTGGCGTTGATGCTGACGTTTCTATTTGGCCCCTTTGGCATGTTCTATTGCACAGTCAGCGGTGCCATCGTGATGATTTTACTTTGGTTCCTTTCGTGCATACCCGCCGTTTTAACGCTAGGTTTTTCCATGATCTTGACGGTCCCTCTCTTGTGGACTATCCAGCTCGCTTGGGCGGCGTGGGCAGCATCTGATTCCTAGGCGGGATGCTAATTCAAGCCAACTGTCACTTGGCTCAAGACGTTACTGAACCTTTGACCGCCGCTGTTTTCTTGGGCGGTGGCGACGAATCATTGCCTGAACTTCTTGGAGTAAATAAGGATCAGGCCGGCGCGAGTAAATCACTCCATGGCAGTTCGCGCATACAAAAGCCAAGTCGGCAGAAGCCCGCTACAGTCCATTTGCTGGTTTCGCGCGTCAACAACCAACCCTGATTAATGATTGTTTGAACCGCCGAGCGGGGCAAGCCTCGCCAGGTAATTGCCCTCTCAAAAAGTAACAACATAACTTAGTTGTTCGGTTACAATATGTCCCACTGTTTCAAGAGGCCAAGACCTCGGGAATGGCGAGCTTGCCTTAAGGGATCTAGAGGGTTGTGTCGGCTTCGAATTTACTGTGGCGAAGTTCTAGGCCGTAAATGGCGAGACGCGAGACTGATCGCTTAGAGTGGCCGATGAATTTCATCCGAAACTCGCGCGATGTGGTCCAATTGACCGAGTGTGAATGGCATTCCAAAAGTGCAGCGCCTGGGCATTCCATTATGGTGCCATGATTATGCAGCACACACGTGTTCACCTTCTGATTTGCGACATTG
The DNA here is from genome assembly GCA_964567745.1 of uncultured Pirellulaceae bacterium. Taxonomy (GTDB): domain Bacteria; phylum Planctomycetota; class Planctomycetia; order Pirellulales; family Pirellulaceae; genus CAZMNY01. The sequence goes on from CAZMNY010000033.1 coordinate 2,382, forward strand.
AAAGGCCGGGAGCCGCATTCGGTCTCTATGCCGGCGTAATTGGCCTTATTCTTTGGTCGAGGACCGCTGACTTTCGTATCGTTTCCCTCTTCGGCGGGTCTCCTCTGACCTCAATCACGATAATCGCCGCAAGTGTATTCGTTGGCGCGTTAGGGGGCGGACTGTTTGCGGGACGAATGGCACGAACAAGACCTGCTGGCCAGCCTAAGTCTTTGGCAGTCGAAAAGCATCAATAGGTCTTGCTTGATTCAGCTGGCATTGAGGGCGCACCTTGCCTTCGGCAAACGGGTTAAACGAGAGCCGAGGCGTCAAGCTCGTCTAACCCGTTTGTCGTAGGCGCGGCCGTCTCTAGTGCTGCGTTACGCCTTAGTTTTAGGGTGGCGCACCCGATTCGCCGTGGCGGGCGTTGACCAAACGAATTGTCGATCCCAATTCCAAGCTGTAACGCAGCACTAGCATGAAATTCGAGTTCGACCCACACACAGGGCCCGAACCGAGATAGATTTAGGCGGGACAGACAACTTGCCGCGATCACGAATTTACCACAGCCCGACACGCGACATGGAATAGCAAGATGATGCAGCGGCTCGTAATAACAATCAGCGTGGCAATCGTGCTTGCCTGGGCTCCGGCGACAATCCGCGCCCAGCATGTTTGGCAGAAACCCAAACGGCTTGTTTCGCTTGACCATGTAAGCAAGATTATCGGCCCTGTCGACTCGAAAACGCCGTCGAAACCGCTGCATATTCTCTGGGTCTGGGGCTACGACAAACACCATCGGCCCGGGACGCACGACTACTTGAAGGTGCGGGATTTGTTCGTGGGCCTGTTGTCGAAAGTGCCCAAGGTGACCGTCGAGCCGGTCTATGCTTTCCCATCGCAATCGCAATTCGACAAGGCGGATCTTGTCGTCTTCTATCTTCATCTGCCTGACTTGTCCGACGAGCAGTACGAAAGTTTCGGCGAGTTCATTCGGCGTGGCGGCGGAGTCGTCGCGCTCCACGAATCGGCGATCATGAGACCCACTGCCCGAGGCAAGAAGTTGGCCCAGTGTCTGGGCATGGCGTGGGATGAAGGCCGCTCTCAGTGGGGAGCCATATTTGAAGACGTGACAATCAAGACGGAGCACAAGATTCTCGCGGGCTTCCCGAACAAGCTGCGCGTTGTCGATGAATTCTATTGGCAGTTAAATAGGCGTAATGACATCGAAGTGCTGGGGCGAGTTCGCACGGGTCCGCCAGGAAGAAGTAAGGGACCGTTGCCAGGGTCGCGGTTGTCCAAAGAAGCGTCTCCCGTTTTTTGGACGCTCGAAGCGGGCAACGGTCGCGTGTTCGGCACAACTCTGGGGCACAACACGTTTAGCTATTACGACCCGGAACTCCGAATAATCATTTTACGCGCGATGGCCTGGGCAGTCAAGGAAATCCCAGATCCTTTCATGCCGCTCGTCACCGACGGCATCACGAACCGAGCTGGAATGGTCGGGACGACTGACAGCATGCGGAACTGGCAAGACAAGTTGCGCGAACCGCCTGGAGAAGAAGCGAAACCATGATGAGCCAAACGAGATTGAGCCTTCTTGGCGGATTGTGCCTGGCGTTGCTGTTTGGCGGCGTCGCCAAGGGCGAGCAGAACTCGCCGAACATGGTTTTCATCCTGGCCGACGATTTGGGCATCGGCGACGTAGGATGCTATGGCGGCGAGCGTTGCTTGATCGAGACGCCCAACATCGACGCGCTAGCTCGGAACGGTTTGCGATTCACCGACGCCCATGTCAATGCGTCGGTCTGCGGGCCAACGCGATTGGCGTTAATGACCGGCCGCTACCCGTGGCGTTTTGGCAGACCGATCAATAGCGGGCCATGGGGTTTTGTCGGCCCCCGCCCAGGCTCGGACAAATTTACGTTGGGCAAGCTGCTCAAACGCGCCGGCTATCAAACCGGCTACGTCGGCAAGTGGCACCTTGGCACGAGGATGACAACACGGGACGGCAAGACGCAGAACCCGAAAAATGTCAATTTTACAAAACCGCTGAAGTTCGGGCCGCTGCAATTTGGATTTGACCAGAGTTTCATCCTTCCCGGTTCGCTCGACATGTATCCCTACGCGTTCGCGCGAAACAACGCTTGGCTTGGCGAAGTCACCGCGCAAAAAGGGTGGAGCGCCTTCAACCGAGTTGGACCAGCGGAAAAGGATTTTCAAGACCACGAGGTGTTAGAGACGTTCTACGCCGAAGCGGAATCGTTCATCGAGAAGCAACGCACGGACCACCCCTTCTTCTTGATGCTGGCGCTAACAGCGCCTCACACGCCGACGAGCCCGGGCGTCAACTGGAGAAACAAAAGCAAGCTGGGCGTGTACGGCGATTTCGTCATGGAAGTTGACCACTCCGTTGGCCGCGTCATCAGCGCACTCAAACGAAAAGGGCTCGACAAAAACACGCTCGTCATGTTCTCGTCCGATCACGGACCGGCCTCCTATGCCGGCAACATCTTGAAGGCAACGCCGGCTCAAATAAAACAGTTGGAAGCCAAAGGGCACCATGCGAATGGACCCTACCGCGGCTACAAGTTCTCCTGCTATGAAGGCGGTTTGCGAGTCCCCTTGATCGCTCAATGGACAGGGGTCATTCCGAAGGGAGCAACGTGCGACGCGCTGGTTGGGTTGAATGATCTGACGGCGACCTTGGCGGAACTCACCAACCAGAAAACAGCAGCGAACGAGGCGCCCGATTCGATCAGTTTCGGCAAGGTGCTGCGCAACCCCAACAGCAAAGGGACTCGCGAAAACCTCGTCATGCAGTCCGTCGTTTCATTCGTCGTCCGCGACGGTGATTGGAAACTTTGCCTTTGTCCCGGCAGCGGAACGCCAGCTGGCGCGGATGTCGCCGCAGGTAATGATCCGATGCCAACTGTCGCCTGGCGGAAGGCATTGAGTCAGTTTGACGGCGCGTTGCAGGAGTCGGATCTCTATCGAGCTCCCTTTGTGCAACTGTTCCATCTGGGCGACGACCCGCACGAAGATAACAACCTCGCAGCCGAACAACCGGCTCGCGTTACGCGAATGGTCGGGATTCTCAAGCAGCAGATCGGCAACGGCCGCAGCACGCCCGGCCCGCAACTGAAGAATGACAAGCCCATTCGCATCGTCAATCCACGCGATAAACGCCTACCCGATTTCGTTCGCGCTCGATTCAATTAGGCGCTATGCGAATGGACCTTTTCGAGCGATTCTGTTGCGCGTTCTCCGCCGTGCATCGACTGAAAGAGAGTTGGCATGAAGGATCGGGCGCCTAGCGACTTGCTTTTTGACTCGATCGATTGCGCCAGTAGTAGACGCCAACGAGAAACATACCGACAAAAGCGCCGAACACGACGCCCTGTGTGAGGCCTTGTCCGATCCCAACGGCGATCGGGTCGAAGTGTTGGTCGGTGCCGTTCGGAAACACTGAGCGGTAGTAACCTGGCACGGCTTGACCGAGTGCAGCGCCGATGCCAAGTCCGGCGAGTCCGCCCAAGGCGGCCGATCCGAATACGACAGCTACGCTCCACACCATGATCATGGGTGAAAGCGCGTCGCCCGTTCCTGCATGCTTCGGTTGTTCTTGTGGATTACCCATCGAGTCTCGCGGTTATTCGCTTAGATGATGCCGCGTTGCAAACAAGATCCATTTTCGGCGAACGATATTCCGCAGGCAATTTCGGGACCGGCGCTGGCGATACTGCGGCGACCAGGATCACACGAGTGCTTATGTTTGAGCAACTTGCTCTGCGCGCGAAACAGAACTCAGCTTGAATGTTGGATCTACGCCCAGAGGGAAATCGCCTTACTGGGGAATATAAAGCTGGACGTCGCGAATCCAACGCCAGCCGTTCGCTGTCTTGGCAAAAAAGACGCGAGTCCGCCGCAGCCCAGGGAAGTCTTGAGGCGAAGCCGCAAGCGCCGCCCTGGGTTGGTCGTCGTGCTAAACGCAGCCCTGAAAGGCCTGAAAGGGCGAAATAACCGCGCATCGCGCGCGATCCGACGACGTCATCGCTTGCGAGTTGTCTTTGTGACGCCCTTGCAGGGTTAGTGGTCTCATAACCATCCAACCCAGGGCGGCGCACTACGGCTTCGCCGGTAGTGCTTCCCCTGGGCTGTTATGTTGCGCCCCTTCGGGGCAACGTCGGTCCCGATTCAAAAACTATCCCGCCTGTCGCTACGCCCCGTTGTCAACGTAACGATTGGCATCTCTTCATTTCGTGGATTTTCGTGTTTTTCGTAGCTCGTCCATTCTCGTCACGAACTTGGCCACGACAAGCTCTAAGAGGCACGAAAAAGAAGGTCGGTTAGGGAAAGCCGCTTCCTGCGTTGAGTGGCACAGAAAAAAATCGCCTGTTTGTGTGTCGTCTTAGTTTGTTTCTGGCTCGGTCGTCGCTTCCTCGGAGGTGCCTTCCGTCGTCGCGTCTTCATTCGTCGGAGCATTCTCGGGGGCGATGCAAATCAAGTGCTCCGTCCGTTGAGCGCCTTTCCCAAAACCGACTCGAAGAAAAATCTGACCGCCTACGATAGCGGGGCTGGCGTAGACGTCGTCCCCCAATCGGTTTTTTGACACCGTCTCAAGGCCCTCCCGAGTTGGCCTAAAGACGTGTGTGTTCCCTCTCAAGTCGGAGACATAGATGAGGCCGTTGATTGACACGGGGGACGCGCTGAAGGAACCGCCGATCCGCTCCTCCCAAAGCCGCTTTCCGGTCTTCGGGTCCCAACCATAAGCAACTCCATTATCGGACACGCCGACCAACAAATTCTCAATCCAAATCAGCGAGGGTTCGTAGAGTTTGCTTTTGTCTGTCCAGAGGACCTTGCCGCTCGCTGAAACTCCGACTGTCTGCCTTTCCGGGTAACCGCCCGAGGCGAAGAATCGTGCTCCATCCGTCACGACTGTGCCGCATGTCGCTTCGGCGATGCATTCGACTTCCCAGATCTTTTCGCCGGTATTCGGATCGTAACTGCACAGACGATTGCAACCACTGATCACGAGTTGGTCTTGGCCGCCAACATGAGCGACGAAGGGGGACGAATAGGTCGCCACGGCTGGCCGTTTCTTTCGCCAGATAATTTCTCCAGACTCGCGGTTTATACCGACCAGGTAACCGCCGCCTCGATTGTCGGCCGCCACCAGGAGCAGATCGCGATAGAAAATCGGCGACGGAGCATAGCCGAACTTGGAGTCAAACGCGCCCAGTTCGCGCGTCCAAACAGATACGCCTTGCAAGTCCAGCGCCGACGCGACAATCTTGCCGCCGTTGAAGAACACGCAGTAGACATGTTTCCCATCACAGGCAACCGTTCCGTTTGCGTTCGTACCTTTGTTGTGAATCTCACGGGGCGAAGGGAAGTTGCCTTTGTGCACAACCGCCGTCCAACGCCGCTCGCCGCTGGCACGATCATAGGCCACGACCGATTGTCGCTGGGAAGCCTCCTCCGCTGTGGCCAGCATCACCAAGTCGTCGAACACCACCGGTGAGCTATGGCCTCGCCCCGGTACGTCGCTCTGCCATGCAATTTTCGATTCGTCCCACGATTGTCGAGTCGTCGGATCGTTCGGTGCCCAACCATTGTTGCGAGGTCCTCGCCACGCGGCCCACTGACCGAACATCTTGGCTTGGTCGCTTCCGAGTGTCGACGGTCCAATCGACGCGCGCGGCGCCGCATCAATCTCTTCGACCGGCGTCGTCCGGCCACAGCCGGAAAAAAGTCCCACCACCACGATTGCCGATATGCCGAAGGCCACTGCGAACTTCATTCTGCTTCTCCGCTTCCATGCCGCTCAACGATCCGAGGAGCCGTAATTAGAGTCGTGATCTCGTACGGCGCGAAGCAGTACGATAGGGCGAAATTCTGGCACGCGCGATGCCCCACTCGGCACCCGTCAAAGCTCGATGAACGCCTGAGCTCTGACGAACTCAGCTACGCGTTACTTGCCGACTCAACTTGGCGTTCGAGGAGGCAACGATTCCGGGGCGATCCATCCCTTCGCGGCTAGTTCGCTCTGGCGACGCCACAGATCCGCCTGCTCGGAGCCGACCAATTCGTAGAACAACGTCTTGTAGGTCGACGCTACCGCGCCGGCTTGCGTCATTCGGTGCCGAGCTGGTTCGACGTTGGTCTCTGAGCTGAAGAGGCAATCTTCGAGGACGAACACAGTCAGCCCCATCTGCCTCAGTCCTAACACCGACTGAAGCGCGCAGACGTCCGTCTCGCCTCCGGCGACCGCGACCTGACTTCGCCCCCAACCTGTGATCGCCTCGTGTATCTCCGTTTCACGACAGAGATCGTAGGACTGTTTGGTAAATCGACGCGCGTCGGGCGGCAGCTTGTCCTCAAGTCGTTTGGGCAAATCGCCCTTCGATTCCGTTGGTGCCTCGACCGTCGCCACCACCGGCAACTGAAACCAGCTCGCCGCAATCAGTAGCTGTTCCAAACGAACCAATAGCGGTTCGGGCTCGGCAAGATATTTGAGAAAATGCGGCTGCACGTCGATTAACACAATCCCCAAGTCGTCGACGTCAACGCGAGGCGGCTCACCAATGAGGTCTCTCTCGTTCAACCAACTTCTCCCAAGCATCGTCTGGCGATCATTGTTCCCAGCACGGGCGAGCCCATGAGAGACTTAGCGCGCATTTCTGAGACTCCCAGGACTCAGTGACTCCTAGCCTCACTCGGCATTGGGCCGAATGGATTCGGGATCGAGTTCTCCGAGCAGGGAGATGTTTAAGGCGAAACCCGTGTTGCTTGCGACTTGCGGATTGATGATGAAATTGTTGATGCCGATGAGTTAGCCCTTTTCGTTGTAGAGCCCGCCACCGCTGTTGCCCGGATTGATGGTGGCGTCGGTTTGAATGATTGGCACTTCGCGCGAGCCAAATTCGTTTGTGCGACGCGCGCTGACGGCTCCACGCGTCAACGTCCAGCCCAGCCCGGCGGGGTTGCCGATGGCGAGGACGGATTCGCCTTGAGTGATGTCGACATCCACGTTCCAGTCCGCCTCGGCGATTCGACTTGTTGGACAAGTCGCGCGCACGATCGACATTGTCGTCAGCCACCCAAATTACCTTGCCCGGTTCGCGACCATCATCGATGTAACTGACAAAGATGGGCGGCATCAGCTTGAGCGGTGTTGCTTGTCGGTTTGCGCCAAGTTGCGAGGTGCTCGCATAGACCATGTCGACGACGTGGCGATTGGTGAGCACGTAAGCGGTCGCGTCGTCGATCCGCATGATGATGCCAGATCCCATCGCACTTTGACCACGCGTCTCGGCGTCCAGTCGTACATTCGCTCGCATTGCACGTTGAACTTTGGCGGGCTGCTTGAGAAGATCTTCCTCTTTGAGTGGCTTGGTGATCTTGGGCTGTTCGGCGATTGGCGGTCGCTGACTGGGGAAATCATATTCTGGATCGATCTCAAAACCGATCATCGGATCGGGGCCGTCATCGTCATTCGATTCATTGTAAGGTTCGGGCATAAGATTGTAGGCAACTGTCAAACCGCAAAAGATCAGCACGCAAATCAGCCCGGAGACCTGCAACATTCGAGTCGCTTTGTTCAGACGTTGGACCATCCATATGAGTTCAATCAGCAGCCGACCGGGGCAACCAGAATTGCGACGGTATACTCGGCCCCGTCAAGTCGGGCGTATTCTCCGCCTTCGGCTTGGCGGCTCCCACCCCGCCTCGAACCGCCTTGTCAGGTTGCTCGACGAACTCGCCACAGTGCTTGCATTTCAGAGCGGCTGCCGGTACTTGCTGAAGGCAGTAGGGACACTGCTTCCATTCAGCCGCGCTGGGCACCAGTGCGTTCTTGACAACCTCGGCCATGAGCGGGTCTACGGCACCAAGCGGATCAGCTGAGGCCAAGGCGTATTCGACCGACAGCAGATCCACAGTCGGCTCTTGCGCCGGCACAACAACCGTTTCATTGCACTTCGGGCAAGGAAGTTGTTTGCCAACCGCCGCTGGCGGCGCATTGAGCGCTGTCGAGCAATTAGGGCATGAAAAGCGAAGCGTCATCTGAGTCCCCTTTTGGATAATCCAGCCTATGCCATATGAAACGACGAACGTCGAGGCACGGTGAGATTATAGACGAGTCAATTCGGCAATGACACGAACTTCCCAACAACATCCGCTATTCTTACGTCAACGGTGTTTGTGGTCCGCGACAGCAGCCTGGTCTTGCCGGCAATCCCAGATCTTGCTGGCAACCCGCACGACTTGATGACGAGGTGGCGGCGGTCGACGCCGACCGCGCCTCCATTGCCTGACGACGAACGGCGCGCTCGGCAAGCTGACGCAAGTTGCTGAGAGCGCGAAGCTATTCGCGAGCGGTAAGGCGATAGTTCAGGGTGCGGCTTCCGTTCATCTCGCGGGCTTGTATGAAGATCGATTCGCCGATCAATTCCGAACCCTTGTTGGCGATGAACGTGCTCGTCGTTCGCCCTCGACCGCTGCTGGATAGGCGCAGCCGTTTTCGCCGGCGGTCCTTGATGAACATCAGGCAATTGAACTGAGCTCTCTTTTCGGTATTGTTGTCGAGATGGACGTAAACGACAAGGTTGCCAGTGGCGTAGTCGAGTTCAGTATCGACTTCGATTTTCAGGTCGCCCAATCCGACTTCGAGCGAACGATATGCGCTAAATTGATAGACGCGGTCACTGGTAACTCGAAAGTCGATACGAACCGGCTGCTTGCCGCTCGGTGTGTACGAACCGAGTTTGATGTCGACCGGCAACTCGCGAACTTCTCCGTCGCTCAGGTCGAAATGCGAAACTTGCGGCGTTGTCTCCCAGAGCTTTGTAGACAGCTGGGGAGTGTGGATTCTGATATCGGTCGCAACACCTCGAGCAAATGGGTTCTTCACCGAATAATGAACTCGCTGAGTTTGCCCGGACGAGCTCATCAGGCGCTGCTTGTCGAATTGAAAGGCGAGTCGCCATCGAGCGACGGGCAAGTTCACTCCGGTCAAAAAGAGAGGTGACACGCCGACGTGAACGACCTGCCGCTTCGCGCCCTTCTCGACCCTTTGCCCGAGTTGCCGAGTCCGCCCCCAGACGTCATAGGCCTTCACATCTTCGCCCAAGTAGAGAACTTCGTCGACGTCGTCGTCGTCATTCCAAACGACCATGACCGCGTCGCCATTATCAGCGAAGATAAAGTTGTGGCTGCCGCTGGGCAACTTAATCGTGCCAACATATTCGCTGCCGGCAGTTAAATGCGTCGTCGTTCGCCACGGCAGGAGCATCGCGTTGGGCGAGCCGTCGGGCCGCATCAGGCCGTATTTTTCGTGAAACGGGTCCGCGGCGAAAACCGCGCTGGCGCCGCTAATCTTGGCGCCCAACATTCGCAACACCAGATCCCGAGCTCGCACGTCCACGTCGTAATGGTCGGGATTCAACACGCGAATCATCGCCCACCGCCGGTCCATCAATTCCGGCGACTCGGTGGCCGCGAGTGCTTCTTGCAGTTCGTTGTGGGTAAATGGGACCTCGGAGGAAAGTGAAACAAAACTCCATGGCGCCTTTGAGTCAACGGGCAAGTCGTTCATCCATGGCCAGCTGAATCCGAGCCGCACTTCTTGACCGAATCGCTCCAGGTAATGCTTGATGGCGCGGATTCGCGCCGGCAAGTCTTCAAAGCCAACGAAGCTAACATCATCGTCCGCGCCAAGTTGCCACCAACGCATCTTCAAGGAGAGTCGCGTCATGACGGGATTGACCAGCGGCTTCCAAACATCCTCCTCGTCAAAGACGAGCGCGATCGGCGGCTTGTCGATCTCAATGGCACCCGACCCAATCGCCATGGGCGGCTGATCGAGAACGCCTACCAGATTCACTCCTGACGAACTCATCCGCTCGGCAAACCAGGCGATTTCATCGGGTAGTGAACTGCCTTTTTCGTCGAACCAGATCGGCAACTTGACCCAGTGCACGCCTGCGAGCCGAATCAATTGCGCGAGTTCGCGCAGCGACATCGGGCCTTCGTTGCGAGTGATCGACCAACCGAATCGCCCAGATGGTCGGGCAACGAACGCTCGTCCAAGCACCAGTGATACGCTTCTTTCAAGCACCAGTCGCTCGCCGTCTCGGATCGAGGCGCGCACTTCGTAGAATCCAAGGTCATCGTTCGAAATGTTCGGTCGCCACGTCTGCCTGGCTTCGTAGCCGCGACGAATGTTCACTCGCCCGTCCGGCTCGCTGCCGTGACGCTTCTTCGCCGAATCTTCCTTCTTGCGACTACTCACCTGCCGAAGCTCAACAAGCTTTAACGGAAACGTCTCGGTCTTCACATTGCGGCCATGAACGTCAATCAATTCGAAAGTCACCGTCGGCTGAGACTTCTGAATGCCAGATATTCGACAAGTGACTTCAACTTCGGATCCGTCTTCATAGAAATGGAATTGTTTGTTGGCGATCAACTGCATTCGGGGAAGACGCTTGAGCTGAATATCGTCGAAACGCGCCGTTCCCCAGAGGTCCATGCGTTCGCCCGGGCGCAAGTGGACGCCGATTTTGGCGAAGCGAGCACTTGTGTCCTTGGGAGTCAGGGGACCAATCGAAATGTCGGTCCAACCGTCTGTCGTCGTCAGCCGTTTCGAGAAATGCGATTCAAGCCGCTTTTCTTCGGCGTCGTAAAACGTGATCGAGAAGAAAGCCGAATCGTGCTTAAGTCCCTCCAAGTTCATCCGAGCGTGCAGCCGATAGCTGAAAAGCGAACTGACATCAGCGGCTGGCGAGTAAGCTTCGGCAGCGCCGCCGTCGAGGTCAATCGTCAAACAGGAGTTGCTGGCATTCTTGGGATCGGGTTTGATCGCGAGCCCAACGTACTTTGGGTAGCCGCGCCCGCGTCGACGAGTCCAGCGATCTGGCCAACCGTCGTAGTTAATGTCCGACTCTAACGCGACATCGTCGTTATGATGCTCGAAGTCGCACTGATAGACTCGAACCGATTCGGTGTAGCCCGACTCGGAAAAGCCCGACTCCATGGGCGCACCGAAGACACCGGCTAGAATGACAGATGTGACGAGCTGAACCATCGCACTTTACCCAACGAAAAGACCTATGACAGAGGAGGCCGATAGGTGTCAGAATTGAGGATTGGAATCCAATTGGCCAGTTTGAAACAACCGTTCAAGAAAGCTTTGCATACAGCGGCACAGTTGGGGGCCGATGTTGTGGAAATAGATGCTCGAGGTTCGATCGAACCGCGCGATCTGACCGGTACAGCCGTACGGCAGGTGCGGAAAATGCTGGATGATCTGAATCTACGGGTCTGCGCAATCGGTTTCCGCACTCGGCGCGGCTACAGCAACCTCGACGAACTTGACCGGCGAGTCGAAGCAACCAAGCAAGCGATAGACATGGCTTACTCGCTTGGTGCCCCTGTCGTGATCAACCAAGTGGGGCGGATTCCCGAATCGATGGGGGGACCAGAGTGGGACACGCTGTGCCAAGTCCTCAGCGACCTCGGGCGCCACGGCCAACGCGCCGGCGCCTTGCTTGCAGCTGAAACAGGCACCGAAGACGGTGCCGTCTTGAAGAGTTTGATCGACGCCATCCCGCCTGGATCCGTCGGAGTTAACCTCGATCCGGGGAACCTGATCATCAATGGATTCTCAGCTCAAGAAGCCGCCTCTGCCTTGGGCGAACATGTGATGCACGTGCACGCCAAAGACGCTGTTCGCGACTTGGCTCAAGGCCGCGGAATCGAAACGCCGCTCGGTCGAGGTTCCGTTGACTTTGCCGAAATCATCGGCGTGCTGGAACACCACGGCTACCGAGGCGCCTACACGATCGAACGCGAACACAGCCAAGATCCGGCGAAGGAAATTGGATACGCCGTCGAGTATCTCAAGAATCTCTAGCCGGGGTTCGCAAGGCGGAAATCCAACGATTTGGCACCTCAGGCCTAGCAAGAAAGTGGCGCGCGTTGGCCAAGTTGGCTGCGACGATCAGCGGTGCCGCACGAATCGTGTGTCGACTACTCCGATTCCGTCTCTTCTGTCTCATCTGGCTTTTCGATCACGCCAAACATGTGACCGCCCACCTTACCGTGAGTCCAAGTGCCGGCGTACTTCTTGTTGTAGAACATGACTCGACTGCTGAACGTGCCCAAGCCCGGGATCGTAAAATCGGTCAGCGTGATGACGGGCGTGTCACCGGCCCATTTGACTTCCAACTTGAGCGGCACCAAAAGGTTGTTCTTGCCGTATTTGATGCGAGCGTTGAATTGCCAGAAGTCGCCCTCGGGCAACTTCTTAATCTGCTGGATTTCATATTCCTCTTTCGGTGGCGGAGTGCCTCGGCCGACAATCGTAAACTGCCCGACGAGCCGAGACCCGCTGAGTAGTTTCGCGAATTCATCGTAACGCCGTTTTTGCTCGTTGTCGCTCTTCTTGCTTGCTCCCTTCGCAGGTGCCGCTTTCTTTTTGGAGTTTTCTTTCGCGGCGCCAGCCTTCTCACCTGTCCCGTCCTGCGAGTAAGCGCAGGAGCCAAACGAGATCGCTAACACGAGGCCGATTACAGTTGCACGGAGCATAGGGGCTCTCTCCCAACAAGGTGAACTCTGTTCGCACGAATCCGCTCATCTGCCCACACGATTCATCCCTCAATTGTAACGCGAACTCGGTTGCGCTCGCCAGCGCTAAGCAGCGCAGCCCCATGGCAAATCGAGCTGTGACTGAGCTTCCGGACATTCATCCACGATCGATGCTCAACTGTTTGCCAGCAGCGAAGCGAGCGCAAGCGCGGCGGTTTCTATTCGCAGAATACGGGGGCCGAGCCCGACCATTCGCCAGTCGGCTTCGGCGGCGGCGGCGGTCTCTTGGTCGGTAAATCCCCCCTCCGGTCCGATCGCGATCCAACAGGGAACGCTAGCTTGAGCAGTTCGCAAGGGATCTCCGCCCGGGTGCGCCATCAGTCGAAACGCATCCTCGCCCGCTGCCGAGTCGATTACTTCGTCAAGCGTCATGGGATCGGTGAGCTGAAGCAGCCGATTGCGGCCGCATTGCTTCGATGCTTCCACGACCGAACGCTTTAGTCGCTTCATTGCCGATGACTTTGGTTGAGCCACTCCGCGATTTGTCTTCAGCGGAACAATCGTCGCGACGCCCAGCTCGACCGCCTTCTCTACGAGCCATTTTTGTCGGTCTCCCTTCGGCATCGCGACGGCCAACGTTATCGAGAGTGACAGTTCGCGATCGACATCGATCTTCTCGACAACAGACAGTTCAACCTCGCTTCTGCCCAACGCGTCGACTCGGGCCAGGAACTCGGTGCCTTCGCCATCGAAAACAACCACCTCATCACCAGGTTTGGCTCGCATGACTCGGCCCAGGTGTTGGGCCTCCCGACCGGTTAATTGAATCCGCTGGGCGTCACCGATCGGATCATCAACGAAAAAACGCTGGCTCATTTTTGACTGTCCTCTTCCTCACGCTCGTAGTCGATTCGCAAACGGCGTGACATCCGTGGTTTTGTGCCGTTGAATTGAAGATTGGCTCTCGATTCTACCGATCAGAGAAAGATAGGACCGCGCCTGTTGCGGATATTTCCCTGCGCCCCATTGATCGTGCATTCGTCCTTGCGAAGAAAAAAATCATGCTCGTCGTTCAATCGCATTGGGGGCTACACGAAATTCCGTTTTCGGATCAGCCGGAATCGCACGCGTTTTACCGTGCCGAGTCGCAAACTGAGGCGTTGGCTCGGATGCACTATGTCGTGGAGCACGGGCGACAAGCTCGCGTCGTGCGGGGCGACGGCGGGATCGGTAACTCGCTCGTCAGCCGTGTCCACTCACGCGAGGTTGGCGGGCGAGGGTTCGCAGCCGGTTGGCTGAACATTCGTGGCGCAACCGACGCCTCGATTCGAGATCAGTTGGCGACCGAGTTGAGTCTGCCTTGGTCGGAAGAGCCGACTTGGGAGCGCCTCGGCCAACGGTGCTTTGAGTTGATTCTCGAACGCGGCAAATTGGTTCTAACACTTGACGACGCTGACGGCGCCGCGCCGGAGGTCTTGGAGCGACTTCGAGCATTGTTTGATCAGCAGGCATCGAGGGGTGGGCGGCTATCCGCGATCCTCACCTCTCGCGCCCCTTCAGGCGGCCGCCTACAAGGCCAATTCGCCGAGCTCGCAGACCTGCGAGTCGATTTGGAGCCGTGGTCGATTGAAGAGACAACGGGTTTCCTCAACGCATCGATGGTTCGAGCAGGCGGCGCCGCATTCGTGTTCGATGGTGCCGCCATTCGGCAGATTCATGATCGAGCCCAAGGCAATCCGCGAGACATTTTCCAGATTGCCAGATTGACTCTATTCGCCGGCGCGAACGACCATGCATCCGAGATCGACAGCCGAACGGTGGACTCAGTCGCTCGGCAACTCTCAGGCGCATTCGCCTAGCAAGTCGCCTTTCGCTCCGCGAAAGTAGCGCAGTCACACTTCGCGCACAAGAATACGCGCCACTTTCGCGGAGCAAAAGGTGACGGAAGGCGACTTTGAGTTAGGATTTTGGCTGAGGCTGAATGCGATCGACGAGCGCGACTCGGATGTCGCAGACGTTGGTGTGGGTTGGCCCGGTCTTGAGCAGGCCATCGTAACGCTCGAAGAAATGATATGCGTCATTGCGTTCGAGCGAGTCAGTGAGTTCCGCGAGATTTGCAGCTGCAAGTTCCAGCAAGCGCGGGCCGCAGATGGCGCCGGCCGCGTCGGTCGGGCCATCCTCGCCATCGGTGCCTCCGGAAAGGATCGCGAAACCGCCGGTCACGCCCCGATCAATGAGTCTTTGCATTGCGGCCAGCACCAGTTGTTGATTGCGGCCTCCCTTTCCGCGCACATCTTCCGGCACCAATGTGACCGTCGGCTCGCCGCCCGTGATCAAGCAGTCGGGGCCCGATTCTGACTGCATTCGAATCGTCATGTCAGCCAAGTGAATTCCGACGCTCTCCGCGTCTCGATCGAGATCGGTAGCCGCCCACATGGCGTGCGAGTAGCCGCGTCGTTCGGCCTCGATTCCGGCCGAGTCGACCGCCAACGCGTTGTTGGCAATGACAAAGTTGAGAACACCCTCTTGGGATTGCGGCACGGGAGCGGCGCAAGTTTCCGCGCGACGCTTGAGGTAATCGATCACGCTGGGCGGCACCTGATCGACGAGTTGAAATTGGCGGAGCACTCGAAGCGCGTCCGCTGCGATGGCCGAGTCTTCGACGGTTGGACCAGACGCGATCACATCGAGTGGGTCGCCGATCACATCCGAGATGATCAGAGTTATCATCACACCTTGGCAGCGACTCGCAAGACCTCCGCCCTTAATCGCGCTCAGCTGTTTTCGCACGGTGTTGAGCTCGCGAATGTTCGCGCCGGCTGCGCTGAGCAGACGTGTGACCGCTTGCTTGTCCTCGAGCGAAATGCCCTCGACGGGCGCGGGCAAGAGCGCCGATCCGCCGCCGGACAAAAGGCAAATCACCAAGTCGTCTGGATTAGCCGATTCGACGAGTTTCAGGATTCTCGCTGCTCCGACGACTCCTTCCGGCCTCGGTTCGTTAACGCCCGCTGGCCTGGCGGCATGCAACGCGACTCGGCCGAAAGTCGTCGCACAATCGGCCGGCACGTTGACCAGCCCAGACACAGATTTTTCATCGCAGAGAACATCGCCCAGCGCCTGCTCCACTCCGCTGGCCATCCCCGCGCCTGCTTTGCCGGCGCCGACGACAATGATTCGCTCAAGTGAAGCCAACGAAAACGAAGCATCGACGATTTGCAGTTCATCGCCGGCAACGTTGATCGAATCTGCGACGAGTTGCTGACTGTCGACAGCGCAGACGCCCGCCTTCCAGATCTCGACGGCGTCCTCCATAAGCTGAGCCGTCGTGCGCCTCGAGTTCATGCGGAACCTTGCACTTGTGATGAGAATTAAGTCGCAGAGCGGATTCGCAACACGTCGAGCCAACCGCCCTCGTGCTCAATGTAGACTTCGCCAAGCCCGTTGGGTTTGTCGGCCTTGCAAACGAAGCCGGCTAGAAATGGACGTCCATCAATCGCGAATCGACCGACGACTCCGCACCAGGGCGTTCCTTTGCCGCGATCGCCAGGGAGCCTCAGATTGTTGAAGAAAACGTGACCAAATCCTGTCGTCGATAGCTGCGCGGGCCAAAGCCGGAATATCGGTTGGTGGGTTGAAAGAATCGGCATCAAGCCAGGAAGCAAGTGTTCGGCGATCTGAGGCAGTTCGGTTCGCTCTGGCGGGGCGCCTCGACCGGCTGGGGCGATCACCAGGACCATAAGTCGGACTGGCGTCCCATAGAATTCCAACGAATTGCCGCCGGCAGGAATCGGATCTTCAGGCAGTGCCATCAAGTTGATGGACAGATCGTCGTCGGCCGCCTTGCCGCTTCCGCCGCCCCGATTGGCCAGCACTAGGAAAACGACGAGCACGATCACAAACAGCCCAAGCGCGCCGCCGCCGAGCACCAGCAATGCCGTCAAGGAAACCATGGATATCTCGTGCGCCTATGGAGTTGAAATGTCGAACTACCTTCTTACTTACCCGATTCGCCTCGGATCGCGTGACGTATTCCAGCCGCTCGGATTTCGTGCGAGCGGCTGGAATACACACGAGCAATTGCGGGCTACCTCGACTAGTAGACTACCGGGAGAACAGAGCGAATTGCAACCGTTGTACGCGGTTCATCCTCGGGATCCCTGGGCACGGTCATCCAGACGCAATAAAAAAGCCGCAGTCCGGTTGGACTGCGGCTTCGATTTTGAGAGCTAAGGCTGATCCGAGACAGCTCAGTCCCACCACCACTGAATCTTGTCGAGTCGGTTCGTGTCGATTTGACGGCGAACGCCATCGATGCGTCCATCCGTTTCACGAGTGATCGCATCGGCATGGATAGCGTGCGTCGGATGTATTTCCACTCCGCCGCCGATCGGAGTCATCAGGGTGCGACCCTTCCAGATCGCGTTGACTGCCGTCTCGACTTTCCGCGGTGCGGTGTAGGTTTCTACTTGATAGTTTTCCTCATTGCCGAGGAAGTCCATGTTCCATCCAGCTTGGCCGTAATAGTCCATTCGCTGAATGAAAGCGGCTGTAATCGACATGTCGACCATGTTGCGAAGCTGACCGTAGACAGGTACTTGCTCAGCCATCTTGTCGTAGTTCTTCGTGAACGATTCGGTAAACTCTCGACTCGCTTTGTTGCGTCCCACTTTCGCGACTCGGACGCCGTCCGCCGAAACCATCTCGTCGGCGCCGACCAACTTGATCGTGCTGCCTTCCAGCTGCATTCCCAAGTCATCTTCGGTGACTCGAACACACTTGTAGTTTGGTACGAAATACCAACGCTGCATTGCGTTGCGGGAAACATCGCCCGGCTTGGCTCGCTCGACGTACGTCTTGATGCGTACCGGCGTCCGCTCCAAACCGATCCCGATCAGCTTCATGCGATAGTCGGCTTCAACCAAGACTTGGGCAAAGTGAGTCTTTGGCGAAATGCCTTGGAGGCTGACCGTTTGTTGGCCAAGACTCTTCTGCAAGTCGGCAACAATGCGTCGCGTATCGCCAGGAGTTGCTCGACCACCCGCGTTGACGAGGTACTGTTGCATTCTCTGCAAACCCTCTTGCGTCGGGTCGATCGACACGCTGATAACGCTCGTTTGATCGCCAGCGGGCGGATAGGCCCGAAGGGCGGTGACCAAATCTTGCAATTCGAGAATGGCTTTGCCTGTTTCGATTCCCATCACGCGACCGTTGATGTGCTCGAAGAATCCTTCGGCGGGTCCAGCGATGACGATGTCATTCGTCTTGGGATAGAAGAAGACATGGGTGATCTGAGTCAAGCCGGCGAGATACTTCATCTCGTCCGTTTCAAATTCGCCTCGAGCCTTGAGTTGGGCGATGGCCGCTTCAAGTCGGTTTAGCGAGATTTTGCGAAGCTTGCTCGGACGCGTGAGCTCGGGCGACAAAGTGGCCCGCGCGGCTGCTGCGCGTCGACGAGAGACCATCCCGCCAGGATCGCGAAACAATTTGGTTCGGAAGACTCCTTCCGGACTTACCTCGACGCCAGCTGGAAGGGTGCCTACCCCACCTGCGCGAACCAGTGACGGCGCGATCGACGCCAAGTAGGTGCCGCAAATCGCCAGCATCAGGTAGAAACGCATTCGACCCGAGAACATGAAAGTCTCCTCTTCTTTTACCCGTAAGATTCTTCTCGCACCCGGTCGCCGGGAATATCCATCGGCACCCCAATGGAAGATCCCGCCAGGAGTCCGGTGCACCCCCACGCCATAACAGCAGACGCGGGGGCGCTATTTGGATGATGTGTGAGCCCGGTTTTCCCGGACGCACTTGAGCATTGGTTCCTAACCCGATGGTAGTTAGGAGAACTGGGTAAAGCAAGTAAAGAGTGGGCAACCGACACCAAACCACGCTCACGAGCCCTGTCGCGACACTGCCATAAAGGCGTAAATCATTACTCACAAATCACTTAAGACGACCGTATCTGCCGGTGTCCATTGCCGTTTCCGCCCGGGTTTGTCGAGACCTCGGGCTTGGCTGTGATAAGCCGCATATGTCCGGGCCCCAACAAATCGTCGACCCGGCTAGTCAATTGAGAATTGACTTCGACCTGCACTCGGTGCGAGCGGAGAAAGACCTGACTCCCATCTCGCAGGCGAAGCGCTAATTGCAGTTCGCATTTGCCCGGATAGCCTCGGACGACCTCATGCACTTGGCGGAGAACGCCTTGCGGATGATGCGCCTCGTCCACCGTAATGATAACGCCTTTGGTGTAACGGGCGTCGAGGTCATCAACGGGAATGATTTCGTTGACGATCAAGTTGGCTTCATCGCCGCCGCCTCGGCGATCGAGCGCGCCGCGGATGACGACGACCGATTCGCCAACAATCATGTGACCGTACTGTTCGTAACCGTCTGGCCAACAGATGCAGCGAATGATCCCATCGCCGTCCTCGAGATCGAAGTTCGCATACTTGGTCGGTGCGCCTGGCCTCCCGTTCTTCGTGTGGGCCAACTTAATCGACGCGATCATCCCGCCCATCACCACTTCGGCTCGATGCTTCAGCTCGCCGATCGAGGTTGTTGTGTGGCTGCAAAACGTCGAGAGCTTCTCTTGGAATTGTTCTAGCGGGTGGCTGGTGAGATAGAACCCCAAGACTTCACGCTCTTGAATCAGAAGATCTTTCTCCTCCAATTCGGGAATCTTGGGGAGAGGCGATTGCGGTTCTTCCTCTTCGGATTCTCCGAAAGCGCTGAAGAGGCTTTTCTGTCCGCTCCTTCGATCGGCGATCGCGGACGCTCCCGACTGTATGGCGCGTTCCAAAGCGGCCAGATGTTGCGAACGAAACGCGCCGAAGCAGTCGAAGGCTCCCGCCTTGATCAGCGTCTCCGTTGCCGATCGATTGCACGACGACGGATCGACTCGCTCGCAAAAGTCAAAGAGGTCTTTGAATTCGCCGTCGCGTTGTCGAGCTCGCACGATGGCCTCGGCGGCGCCGCCACCGCAACCCTTGATCGCAGAGAGTCCAAAGTAAATCTTGTCCTCGTCGATGGCAAACTCAACGTCGGAACAGTTTACATTCGGCGGGACGACTTCAATCTCCATCCGATGGCAGTCTTCAAGGTGTTCGACAAGCGAATCTTTCGATTTGAAATTGCGGCCCGGTATGTCGCCGGTTAACAACGCGGCCATGAATGTGACAGGGTAGTGGGCTTTCAGATAAGCCGTTTGATAGGCGATCAAGGCGTAGGCGGTGGAGTGGCTCTTGTTGAAACCATATCCGGCGAACTTGATGATGAGTTCCCAAATGTCGACCGCATCTTGTTTCTTCATCCCGCTTTCGACGGCGCCGCTGATGAACTTCTCGCGGTTCTCATTGATCATGGCCTCCTTCTTTTTGGAGATCGCCTTAATGCAGGTGTACGCCTTGGCCAACTGGATCCCGCCAAGACGATTGAGAATCCGCATCACTTGTTCTTGATAGACCATCACGCCGTTCGTTTCGGCGAGCACGTCTTCGAGGACTTGGTGTTTGTACTCGGGCTTCTTTCGTCCGTGTTTCACTGCGACATAATCGTCGACCATTCCGCCTTCCAACGGGCCCGGTCGGTAAAGGGCGTTGGTGGCGATGATGTCGGTGAAGTGGTCCGGCTTCATCTTCTGAAGCAGGTCGCGAATTCCTCCGCTTTCAAGCTGAAACACGCCCTTGGTTTCGCCACGACAGAGCAGGGCGAATGTATCCTGATCATCGAGCGGAAACTTGTGAGGATCGATCGTTTCGCCGGTTGTCTTTTCGATCAGATCAACCGCCTTCGACAGAATGGTCAGGTTGCGAAGACCGAGAAAGTCCATCTTGAGCAGGCCGGCGTCCTCGACGTCGTTCATCGACCATTGCGTGATAATGTCGGTTTTCCCGCTGACGCGTCCGAGAGGCACGTATTCGGTCAGCGACTTGTCGGCGATCACGACCGCCGCCGCGTGGGTCCCAATATTGCGAGCCAAGCCTTCAATGTTTTGGGCGAGGTCGAGCAGCTCGCGAACTTCGCCATCGCCGTCATAGGCCTGTCGCAACTCGGCGCTGGTCTCGAGCGCCTTACCGAGCGTAATGCCAAGTTGGTCGGGCACCATCGCGATCACTTGATTCACTCGAGTCAGGGGAATCCCGAGTACGCGGCCGACATCGCGAATCGCGGCCCGCGCAGCCAATGTCCCAAACGTGCCGATCTGCGCGACGTTTTCCTCGCCATACTTTTCTTTGACGTAACGAATGATGTCGCCGCGACGCTCTTTACAGAAGTCGATGTCGATATCCGGCGCTTCCAAACGGCTTTCATCGAGGAATCGCTCGAAGAGCAAGTCGTACTTGATCGGGCAAACGTGGCTGAGGTAAAGGGCGAAACAGACCAGAGCTCCAACGCCGCTGCCCCGGGCCGTGGTGGGCACCGATTGTTCGCGAGCCTCGCGAACGAAATCCCAGACAATCAGGAAGTAGTTGGGAAAGCCCAGTTTGTCGATCACGCCCAGCTCGCGGTCGAGCCGATCGAGCACAACTTGAGACAACTCGCCGTCCGGCAGCATTTCCGAGTCGCCCGCGTATCGCTCTTTCAAGCCCTCGACGCACAGCTTGCGGAGATATGTGCTGGGGTCGTCTTCGGTTGGAATGGCGTAAGTCGGAAAGTGACGTTTTCCCAATTCCAGGTCGATATCGACGGTGTCCGCAATTTCCTGACTGCGCGCGACAGCGTCCTCGTGGCCGACAAAGACGTCGTACATCTCCTCTGGCGAACGAAGATAGTACTGATTGCCATCCATCTTCATTCGGGAAGAATCAGTGCGGAACTTGCCCGTGTTGATGCACAGCATGACATCCTGAGATTCCGCGTCTTCTTTGTCGGCATAGTGAGCATCGCTTGTGGCGACCAAAGGTAGACCCATTTGATTCGCGACATCGATGGAGCCCTCCATCGCAACCCGTTGAATCTCAACGCCGTTATTCATGACTTCGATGAAGTAGCGATCGCCGAACACATTGTAAAACCAACCTGCGACTTCCTTCGCTGCATGCAACTCGTCCTCGCCGCCGTGGCCGCGAAGAATCGAGCGATTAAATTCGCTCGACACGCAACCGCTCAAACAGATAATGCCTTCGCTGTGTGCTTCGAGTATTTCTTTGTCGATTCTCGGCTTGAAATAGAACCCTTCCAGCGAGGCGGCGGAGGCCAGCTTGACGAGATTGCGAAAACCGGTTGTGTTTTGGGCGAGCAACGTGAGATGGTAGCTGGCTTCCCTCATGCTGCCCGCATCTTTTTGAAACCGACTCTTCGGCGCGATGTACGCCTCGTAGCCGATGATCGGATTGATCTCCGCATTCTTCGCCTTTCGGTAGAACTCCAAAGCGCCGTGCAAGTTGCCATGGTCGGTCAACGCCAAGGCGTTCATCCCGCGACTCTTCGCGCGATTGACAAGCTTGTCAATCGAAGCGGCGCCGTCGAGCAAGCTGTAGTGGCTGTGACAATGAAGGTGGACGAAAGGCCTGCCGGTCATCGTAAGTGCGATCCATCAAAAGAAGGGGCCGAGCAAGAATTCTCAGAAGGCGATTTTAACGCGCACCGCAAACCGCGCGAGGTGGGGGGAGGTCGGCTTCCCGACTATTTGCGCTGTAATTGCGATCCCGGCTCCGCCGCGCCGTCGGCTTTCTCGTGTTTTTGCGGCTCGTTAGATACGACCGCGCACGCGCGATTCAATCCAAACGACGGAAAAGGCAAGCAGCGAGATATGCAACGGCGTTACGTCGCTGTGTCGTTACGTGGCAATGCCGCGAGAATTCGGGTCGCCGACAGATCGAAGGTACTCGGCAAGCCGCGCCTGCAGATCAAGAACCGATTGCCAGCGTTCCAGGTCGAATTGGACCATGCTGCTATCTTTTTGAACTGAGACCGCGTTCGACAGATTGCGGATTCGCAGATGGAGATACTCGAGCACTTCGACCAGCTGGGCCGCCTGGCCCGGCGACAGACGATCCGGCAGTTCCGGCGGATCGAGTTTATGGATCGGCGATTCACTGTCCGCCTCATCCTGCCAATTCAACTCAAAGTCGTAATTCGAACGCTGCTCGTTCTGATCGGGATCGATGGTCCGACTGAGTTCTTCCGAGCCTCCGCGGATTTCTTTGAGCCGGCCGGCGATTTGTGAACGAGAACCGAAGAGCATTACCGATCGACCGACGGAAATCAGATCGCCGTAACGAAGAATCTTCAGCTGGATGTCTTCGCCGTTGACCTTGGTGCCGTTAGTGCTTTCCAGGTCCGTCAAAACCAACCGGTCGTGGTCTTCTTGAATTTTGACGTGATAGCGACTGACTCGATCATCGTTCAACTGAACCGCGTTGCCCTCTTCCCGACCAATCGTGATCGGCGTTTCCATCTCATCGTAGACTTGGCCTCGATCCGCGCCATCGAGTACTCGAAGGGTCACATGGGGCATCTTCAATAGTCCACAATGGTAAGAGACGGGGGAGAGGCAAACACGTTCACCAACTAGCGCTTATAACATCCCGGTAAAATGGGGGTCAAGTCATTTCCGATTTTTTGGCGTTTCGGGGCGCGGCCGTTGCAAATCTGGACAACGTCTCGTATCTTCTCTTAACGGTACGCGCCCGTGGCGCAATTGGATAGCGCATCGGTCTTCGGAACCGAGGGTTGTAGGTTCGAATCCTACCGGGCGTGCCTTATTTTCTATCGGCGGATTTTCGCCCCGACGCCAAAATGGTCCTGCCCGATTCACCCTGTGGGAAACTCCCACTCTTCTCTGCAACTCGATGCAGCGCAAGGCCTTACAGCGATATCTTGCCTTCTCCTTTTTTTGCTCCAGCGAAGCAATGATAGGGACGAGTCAAAGTTGAACGCCGTAGACACTTCGCGGTCGCTTCAGCCCAACCGACATAGCCGAAAAACTCGGTCCGCAACACGAAAGTGCTCGACCTAAACTGAGTTCTGTCGAGGAGGCGCGATGCTCGCCCGCGGCAACGGATTACACGGTTTGTGGGTTGCTTCCGGACAATCTTGTCAACGACGGGCAAGAGTCTGGCCGGCTTCCATCGAGAACGCTTATTGAGGCGGATCGTCGTAACCACAAACCATTTGCTCTGTCGCCGAGTCAATGGCCGCGGCCCATTGAGACATCAACGATTCGTCCCAGTCATCACCGTGGTGTTTCGCCAATACGTCAAAAAGCGCCTCGCGAAAGTAGGGATACAGCTCCTTGGGGATTCGCCACTCGCGATGCTTGACGCCCAAGCCGGCCAGGTAGGACGAGGCCTCGCGTCTCCCTTGCCGTGCAAAGAAATGGACTCGCGTCTTCTCCGGCGGCTTATGGTTGTTTGACGACAGGTGCGACGGCTTGACGCTACAGGAGACCTTGAAGAAAGAGTCCGACGGCGTAGGCGAGCACGGCGGCGGTGCCTCCGATAAAGACGGTTTCAAATCCGGCATAGAGCGGCTGGTCGTCGACAATGCTGCCGCGCAACCAGCCGATGCCGAAGAAGGTAATTCCGGTGAGCGTTGCGGCGAAGGGAAACGAATCGTTGGCGGCCATTCCCATTGTGAAGAAGAGCGGCAGTAACGGGACCATTACGGCGGCGACAAATGCGACCATCGTCGTCAGTCCTGCTCGCCAGGGCGTTGGCGGATCGAGTTTTCAGAGGTTCGGAGTTTAAGAAAGCGAGTGAGTTCGACAGGGTCGTCCGTTCCGATTCGCAACATGCGGCCGTTCAAGTCGAGTTCAACGCAATCGAATCCCCATAGGTTAAACGTCCAACCTCGACCGGGGATCCAGTGAATGCCCCAGCCGTCGATCAGCGCGCTCCGACCCTGGGCAACCGAGGCGATGTCGGAATACTTGACGCTCGTGCCGAACAGCGGCAACGGCCCGTACTGGATGGAAAGCGAATCGCCCAAGTCACATACGCTTAAGTGGGCGAACATGAATCCCAACAGGGAAAAGAGAACTGCCATGCCGGTCATTAACGCAGCCACCCACAATTCGCCCATCGATGACCAAGCCGCCACGATAAGCGAGGCCGCAATGACATGCAACAACAAGTGGAGCGGCGCACGCTGAACGTGCTCATATTTCTTGTGAGCAGTTTCCATTACAGTTTTAGAGCATAACGTTTTCGTTTGCGGCCGAGAAGGCCGTTTCCAGCTCTCCTATCGCAGCCTCCTCCGCAGCCGAGGTCTTGTGAATGCCTAGATTTCCGCCCGCCGCTTCCGCCACGAGACGCTCACCGCGCGAGCCGAGCAAGCGAATCTGATCGCAGAAAAAATGGCCGAATTGGCGGCCCACCTCAAGAGTCATTTTGAGGTGGAAGAAGAGGGTGGCTTCTTCACTCAAGTCGTCGCCCGAGCGCCCCGCTTAGCGGATCAAGTGGGACAACTCAGCGACGAGCACAAGTCGATGACGAAGACGGTCGAAAGCCTATGCATCGAAGCTGCCAACGGCGACGGCTCCGCAGCGTGGTGGGAGAAGAATGACGCCGACTTCCACCGTCTAAGCAAGGAACTCATGCAACATGAGAACCACGAGAATCAGATTCTCCAAGACGCCTACACGGAAGACATTGGTTCGGACGACTGAATCCCCACTCGGTGAAGAAACTTTGTCTTAGTGAGCATGGCCGCCAACTTCATGGGCTTTCGCTTTTGCTTGCTCTGCTAGCTCAACGTAGCGTATGTCGCGAGTCCCCTCAAAGGCACGATGGTAAGTGACGCTGAGCGCCGAGTAGCTAAAGGCTTCGGCTGGCTCGAGTTGTGCTGCCTTTTCAGCGTGCTCGACCGCTTTTTCGTGTTGGCTCAGTCGCCCCAATACAACGGCCAGGGCGAAATGGGCTAGCGCGTAGTTGGGCTCTTGAGCTAGCACGTCGTTGAATTTGGCGACGGCTTCATCCAACTTGCCAGCATCCTTGAGTGTCTCACCTTCGTCGTAAATCTCGTGTAGTTCGGGCACGTTTTGGTTCTCCAAGCGTATGTCCGCCACAGATTGGGCAAGAAGTTTCGGGAAAATAGGTCTCAACCCATGACAATTTAGCAATTCCGTCTTCCCGTACGACCCCGTTAGCGGGTATTTTCCCCCTCAATCCGTGAATCGGCCTTAGGTTAGGCGGCGGATCGGATGGACAGGTTGCCAAGGATGGCAACCTACAACACCCTCGCGATGGATCGCTACTGTGACTCAAGTTCACCCCACCGCCCTTGTGGACGCCGACGCTCAATTGGGCGCGGACGTCGTTGTCGGACCCTTCGCCATCATTGAGAGTGAAGTCGAGATTGGCGATCGTTGCCAAATCGCGGCCCGCTGTGTGATCAAACACGGCGTGCAAATCGGTTGCGACAATACAATAGGTGAGGGGTCGGTCATTGGCGGCGAGCCTCAGCACCTGACCGAATCGGGTCGTGGCGGCGTGATCATCGGCGACAAAAATGTCTTCCGAGAAAACTGCACGGTCCATCGAGCCCTATCCGAGAACACAATTGTTGGCGAACGAAACTACTTTATGGTCAACGCGCACGTTGCCCATGATGTGGTCGTCGCATCTGACTGCATCATTGCCAACAACGTGATGCTCGGCGGCCATGTCGAGGTCCAGGATTTTGCCTACATCTCCGGCGGAGTGGCTGTGCATCAGTTATGCCGCATCGGCCGGGAAGTCATGATCGGCGGCCAAGCGAGAATCACTCGCGACGTTCCGCCATACGTGATGATCTGCGGCGATACGTCTCGGGTCGTCGGCTTAAACTTGATCGGGCTGCGACGCCGCGGCCATAGTTCCGACGAGATCAAGCAGCTCAAGACAGCTTATCGCGTGATTTATCGCAGTCAGCTCCCCTGGAAAGAAATCGTTGCCGGTCTACAGGCCGACTATGTCGCTGGCCCGGCTGCCAATTATGGCGAGTTCTTCAAGAATGGCGATCGAGGATACGTTCCGGAACGGCGAAAGTCCCGCCCGGCCACTCTCAAAGTCTTCCCCCAAGACGGCGCCAAAACGGATTCCGACGAGACGCGAAAAGCTGGCTAGACTGGTGCAGCTTTCAAACCGAAACAAAAACGCCGCTCATTGCTGAGCGGCGTTTTGCGTTTCTTGCGTTCTGTTTTAGTGCAGCGTCTTAACCGTGTCGAATTGCGGCTTGTGCGGCAGCCAAGCGAGCGATCGGCACTCGGAATGGCGAGCAACTGACGTAATTCAAACCGACTCGGTGGCAGAAGTCGACCGATGACGGGTCGCCGCCGTGTTCGCCGCAGATGCCAATCTTCAAGTCGTCCTTCGTCGAGCGTCCTTTCGTGACGCCCATCTCGACCAGTTGCCCGACGCCCACCGTATCGAGTGACTCGAAGGGGTCGGCCAGCAGGATTTCCTTGCGGCGATACTCAGGCAAGAAGCTCGCCACATCATCACGGCTGTAACCAAACGTCATTTGCGTGAGGTCATTGGTGCCGAAGCTGAAGAAGTCAGCGTGCTCGGCAACTTGATCGGCCGTGAGGGCTGCGCGAGGAATCTCGATCATCGTACCGATCGAGATATCGAGTTTGCCTTTGAATTTCTTCGCGGCGATTGTCGACGCGATCGTCTCCTCCGCGAGATCTCGCAGCATCTTGAGTTCCGCGGCGGTTCCGACGAGCGGAATCATGATCTCCGGATGAGCTTCAATCTTCTTCCCTTTGCAGAGAATCGCGGCTTCGGTTATCGCCCGCACCTGCATTTCCAGGATCTCGGGATAAGTCACGCTCAGTCGGCAACCGCGATGACCCAACATCGGATTTGATTCGTGAAGCTGAGCAACTCGACTTTTCACGCTGGCCAGCGGAACGCCAAGAATCTTGGCCATTTCGGCTTGCGACTTGGCTTCGTGCGGAAGGAACTCGTGAAGCGGCGGATCGAGCAGTCGAACGGTGACTGGCAGTCGCTTCATCGCCTTGAAGATGCCGACGAAGTCCTTGCGTTGGAACGGAAGCAGCTTCGCCAGCGCCTTGCGACGCGTCTCGACGTCCGTCGCGAGAATCATCTCTCGCATCGCCGTAATACGATCTTCGTGGAAGAACATGTGCTCGGTGCGGCAGAGTCCGATGCCTTCCGCGCCGAAGTCGCGAGCTCGCTGAGCGTCGTTGGGTGC
Source organism: uncultured Pirellulaceae bacterium (assembly GCA_964567745.1). Classification (GTDB taxonomy): domain Bacteria; phylum Planctomycetota; class Planctomycetia; order Pirellulales; family Pirellulaceae; genus CAZMNY01. The sequence goes on from CAZMNY010000033.1 coordinate 30,093, forward strand.
GTCCGCGTTGGTGCGAACTTTCAACGTGCGGTACTTGTCGGACCACTTCATCACCTTGGAGAAGTTGCCGGACAGTTCCGGTTCTTTGGTCGCAACGGCGCCGGCGATCACTTCACCGGTGGTGCCGTCGAGAGACACGGTATCTTTGTGAGTAAGCGTGCGGCCGTTGACCTTGATCTTGCGACCTTTTTCGTTGATCTCAACGTCGCCGGCGCCGGCGACACAGCAACGGCCCCAACCGCGAGCGACGACGGCGGCGTGGCTCGTCATTCCGCCCGTGCTGGTCAAGATTCCTGCCGCACTGTGCATCCCATCAATGTCTTCCGGGCTGGTTTCTTTACGAACGAGAATCACCGATTCGCCAGCATGAGCTCGATCGACGGCTTCCTCTGCCGTGAAAGCCAATTTGCCAACCGAGGCACCGGGTGAGGCGGGCAGGCCGACCGCCAAAACTTCCGCCTTCGCCTTGGCTTTCTCATCAAAGCTCGGCAGCAGTAATTGGTTGAGGTCGTTCGCCGGAATCCGCAACAAGGCGGTCTTCTCGTCAATCAACTTCTCGCGAACCATGTCACAGGAAGTTCGCACTGCTGCGGCGCCGGTTCGTTTTCCGGTACGTGTCTGCAGCATGTAGAGTTTGCCGCGCTCGATCGTGAACTCGATGTCCTGCATGTCCGTGTAATGGTCTTCAAGGATCTTCTTGATTCCCATCAACTCTTTGTGGACAGCGCGATTCCACTTGGGCATCTCGGCGACAGGTTGGGGAGTCCGGATGCCGGCGACAACATCTTCGCCTTGAGCGTTTACAAGGAACTCGCCGTAGAACTTGTTTTCGCCCGTCGACGGATTGCGAGTGAACGCGACGCCGGTGCCGGAGTCTTCGCCCATGTTGCCGTACACCATCGACTGCACGTTGACGGCGGTTCCCAGCAGACCGTAGATCTTCTCGACTTCACGGAATCGAATGGCTCGCGAAGTGTTCCAGCTGGAAAAGACAGCTTCAACCGCCATTGCAAGTTGCTTGATCGGATCCTGCGGGAACGAGTGCCCGGCGTGCTTGCGGTAAACTTTCTTGTAGGCTTCGCAAAGTTCGATCAGTCCCTTTGTCGGAACATCCGTATCGTTGCGAACGTTGTATTTGGCTTTCACTTTGTCGAAAGCTTCTTCGAACTGATGGTGATCGACGCCGACGACGACGTCGCCAAACATGTTGATCAGTCGACGGTACGCGTCGTATGCGAACCGCGGGTTGTGGGTGGCGGACGCCAAGCCGGCAACCGACTCGTCGTTTAGACCGAGATTCAAAATCGTGTTCATCATGCCCGGCATCGAAACCGCGGCACCCGAGCGGACGGAGACGAGCAACGGGTTCTTGTTGTCACCGAACTTTTTGCCAAGCTCTTTTTCCAGAGTCTTGACGTGTTTGGCTACTTCATCCGTCAGCCCGTCAGGAAGTCGTTCGCCCGACTTGTAGTACTGATCGCAGACCGCGGTCGTGATCGTGAAACCGGGAGGGACGGGCAGGCCAATGCTCGTCATTTCGGCCAAGTTCAACCCCTTGCCGCCCAACAACTCTTTGCCGGCGCCCTTGCCTTCGGTCTTGGTCTTGCCGAAGTAGTACACCATCTTGGAGGCTTTCGCCGACTTCTTCGTTGATCGCGCCGACTTCTTCTTGGCTTTCGCCGACTTCTTGGCCATTGTTTCTTACTCGCTATGAAAACCGGTTTGAGGAAACCTGGTGTCGAAGAACGCGCACTTTACTTGCCGGACCTGTCTCGCCATTCAAGAGGCGAATTGACTGAAAATCACGATTCAGTCGATCTAAGGTCTCCGGCCCCAACATGGGGCAAATGCGCATAGAGATTGCCTGATTCAGGAATCGAAGAGTTTACCAGCGTCCAAAACGAGCGTCAACGAGTCGACCGTCTCGGCACCGCTGGTCAGTCGAGCAACCACACGCATTTGAGGCTTGGGCTCAGATCAAAGCCATTAGGACGACGGAATGGTTGTTAAGCCACTTTTGATAGCGTGAGCATAGTTTTCTCAGGCTTCATGTCGCAGGCGCCGTGTGCGACTCGACTTAGGCGATGAGGGCGATGGCACGGATGACTTCCCTTCGCTGCCAGTGTCGACTCGCAGGCCGTTCGCGCTGCGAAGGGCCGCGTTGCATTCGCAAACCAAGCCTCGCCAAAGCGAATCCGTTTCCTCGGGAATCTCAAGCGCTTTGCCTTCGCGGGCAAAGTCATGCAAACGCTCCTCAACCTGTTCCACCGGCGCCGCCAGTTTTCGGCTCAACCGAATCGAATCCCAAATTAGAATCGGCGCCATGACGAAGGCGACGAGCACGAATGAACCCATCGTCCATCGCAGCCGCTCGGCGTGTTGAGCCACCGTGTCGTGCGGGTTGTTAACGTATTGCAATAGTATCGTCGACAACAAAACGGCAACGACAAACCACCAGAAATGCAGAATCAGCCGAGACGCAACGATGTCGCGAGTGCGACGAGAAGCAGATGATGTGTTGACGCCTGTCATGGGATAATTCTCCAAACACTGGCAAGCCAGTGGCGCCCAAGAATGTGGGTGGATCCGATGCCATTTTCCTGATGCTGACGTGGACCCATTCCGTCGGTCGTCAAAACTCGCGATAGCGTCGCGGATTGTGCCCATACGCGCAGATGAGGTCAAGATCAATCGGCCGTCGATTCGCTCGGAGTCCGTTCTCGCAGCAAGTAAAGAAGAGCCAAAAAGTCGTAGACGGCGTGCGTCACGATGGGAGGTCCAAGATGGTCGAAGACGAGAAACATGGCGCCGAGAAAAAGACCCGCCACCGAAGCCAATGCGGCGTACGTCGGCGTGACCCAATGGCATGCTCCGAACAGTAGCGACACCACAACCAAGCTGATGACTGGACCGCTCGGGCCGCCGATCCAATGGGCGAGCCCGCCTTGCAGCAGCCCGCGAAACAGCAGCTCCTCGCCAACTCCCGCAGCCGCTGCTAGCAGTGCAAGCTCGAACCAACTCGCGTCACCAAATATCGACCTGATGATCTCCCGAACGTCATCTCGGAGCTGAATCAACGGACGCCACCGGGACAACTCGATCAGGCAGAGCATGCCGAGCATCGGTAGGACGCAGCCAAGTCCCCAACCAATATGGGCCAGCGTTTGCAATCCGCTCTCAAACGGCAACGACCGAAGCGGCGAAAAGCCGACGAGCCAGCCGACTCCCAATGCGATGGCCGCCAAGCCGAATTCGAATGCGATGGCCGTGTTGCGCGACAAGATAGGCTCCGTTGTAAAGGCGATGCGGGCCAAGAGATTGTTGTTAGACCGGACGGCCCTTCTCAAGCGACTCGATCGGGGCCGATTTTGGCATAAAAATTCGGCTTGGTGTCGTCAACGAAAAAACGGCGGCTCGAACAAATTCGAACCGCCGTTGGTTTTAACCAGACCAGGTTTTCTTCCGGGGAGAGGAAGTTGCGGCCGCGGGTAACCGTTGGCCGCGAGTTTCGCAACTGCGTGTTAGCAGCCGCAGTGGCCGCCGAATAATCGACGACGTACGCACGGTGGCGGGCAGCAAACCGAGACCGGCACCTGCTCACAAATCACTCGCGGTACGCAGCGGACTGCGGTGCAAGGAACTTGTCGAGCGACACATCGCGGAACGCGAATCGTCTTGGTGTAACAGACTGGCTTGCAGACCGTGTACGGCACTTTGCGTACACGTTGCTCGCAAACGTAGCTGCATGTGGTGTAAGGAATTTGCTTGGTGCGGCACTCCCGCTCCATGTGGCAAACTCGATACGTAACCGTTTTCGTGCGCTGCTCGGGAACCATGTGGCAGACGCGGTAGGTGCACGTCTTGGTTCGTTGTTCCGGAACCATGCGGCAGACGCGATACGTGCACGTCTTCGTGCGTTGCTCAGGAACCATTTTGCAGACGCGGTAGGTGCACGTCTTCGTGCGTTGCTCGGGAACCATTCGGCAAACCCGGTAAGTGCACGTCTTGGTGCGCTGCTCGGGAACCATATGGCAGACCGTGTAATTGCAAGTCCGAGTGCGTTGCTCAGAGACGTAGCGGCAAGTGGTGTAAGGAACCATCTTGCGGCAAACTTCTCGCTCGTAACGAACGCAGTTGACGACTTGGTTCCGGACTTCCGGAATCCAAACCTTCTTGCAGATCGTTCGCGGCGGGCATTGAACTTGAACCGTGCGGCACTGACCCGGCACGTAAACGCATCGGCAGCGACAAGGATCCCATTGCCAGCAACCCGGGTCTTGGATGACTTTCGTCATGACCGGACCGGGGCATGTGGTCGTTTGAGTTTCCCATCGTCCGCAGCAGACTTGAATCGTCTTCTGGTAATGGATCGGCTTGCATACGGTGTAGCAAACTTCACGCTGATGAGTTTCGTAGACCGGCTTGCAAACGGTGTAGCACATCGTTTTTTGGCGCGTCTCGTAGACCGGCTTGCAAACGGTGTAGCAGATTTGCTTGGTTCGAGTTTCCCAGACCGGCTTGCAGACGGTGTAGCACATCGTCTTCTGCCTTGTCTCGTAGACCGGCTTGCAGACGGTGTAACAGATCTGCCGTGTCTTGGTCTCCCAAACCGGTTTGCAGACCGTGTAGCACATCGTCTTTTGACGAGTCTCATAGACCGGCTTGCAAACGGTGTAACAGACCTGCTTCGAACGCGTTTCCCAAACCGGCTTGCAAACGGTGTAGTTGCAAGTGCGGTAGTGGGTTTGGTACACGGGCTTGCGCACCGTGTAATTGCATGTGCGGTAGTGAGTTTCCATGACGTTGCGAGTGCAAGTCACTTGTCGTTCGTCATACACGGTGTCATAGACCGTGCGGGACGTCGCGTATTGCTGTTGCTCATACACAACGCGTTTGCGCGTCCGCATCACTGTATGACACTGTTTCTGGACGCTGCTTTTACCGGCCAAATCTCCACTCGCGACGTTGCTGTAGCTTGTCGCGCCAAAATAGGAGGCTTCGGCCGTACTGATTGAAACCGCCACCATCATCAAAGTGGCAAGCCCAAGTACAACCTTGCGTGCTTTCATAACCCTCTCCTCTATCCTCGGAAGAACTCACTCAACTCCTGGTCTGACGAACCGTTCGTCATGCACGGCTCAGCTACATGGCAGTTCACCATTGACGTCTCGCGGCGAATGCATTTCGCTTTTTCGCCTGCGAACCCATCGACATGACCGCCTCTCGCGTTTCCTCTCCCATCGCTTCAACTCGTCTGCCGCAGGTATTGTTTAAATACAGCGACGAGGGAACGAGTCGGCGTAGCCTGAGGGCCGTTATCGCCAATCATCGTCAATCTAGGTCAAATGCTTGAACTAAGTGAATTAGGTTGAGCTGCACGACTTGTGCGACAAATCGCTATAGAGCAAGGAGATGGAGTGGTTTGAATAGCAAAACACGAGCGCCTGGGTAGGTAAAAAAAAACAGATCTCGCCTCCGATCCTGACAGTTGTGCCGATCACAGCAAAGAATCGATCTAACACATTGACCCACAGCACTTTGCAACGTAGAAATGCTAGGTGTCGACGTTTGCGCTCTTCGCCTCATCGGTACACACAGCACAAGGCAACTGAACATGCGACGCAACGGAATTGCCCTAGTCGAAGCCGGAATCGACAGGGCGGTTGGCTTTACAATTCGCGAACGGGTGAGGTGCGGATCAATCTGGCGGACCACAGAAGGCTCTAACCCTCAATAAATAAACGACTTAAGGATGTTTATAGACAGTTTCATTGGGGACGGTGTTCGCTGAGTCTCCGAGGGATTCATGAACGGCTCGACCTTGAGCCAAATGGCTTTCGCGTATAGATTAGCCTTCGGCGTCTATCACTAATCACAATCAGTACTTACGCGATCCGATGGCGAGTGATCCCAGCAAGAAAAGCGACTCGATCGACGCGAGCGTCCCGAAGGCGGTCGTAAGCCGACTCAGTCTTTATCTGCGCGAATTGCTCCGCCTCCAACTCGATGGCAACGAGACGACCAGTTCAACTCAATTGGGAAAACTGCTCGGTTTCAGCGATGCTCAAGTCCGCAAGGATCTCGCCTATTTCGGACAGTTTGGTTATCCGGGAATCGGTTATCGATGTGACGAATTGATCGCCGCTGTTCGCAAGATTCTCGGTACGAATCGGGCCTGGCGAGTCGCGATTATCGGTGCGGGAAACCTGGGCCGCGCGCTATTGGGCTACAAGGGATTTCAAGACGACACGTTTCGAATCGTTGCCGCTTTTGACCTCGACGAGCAGAAAGTTGGCGAACCGATTGACGATGTTCCAGTCTTTCATTTGGATGAGCTTTCCGAGCAGACGGCGCGGCTGGGAATTCGATTGGCGATTATCGCGGTTCCATCCACGGCCGCCCAAACGGTAGCCAACCGAGTGACTGAGGCGGGCATCGAGGGCGTGCTTAATTTCGCGCCGGTGACGCTCGCTTTGCCCGATCAAGTCAGCGCGGTTGGCGTCGATTTAGCAATCGAACTTGAACAGCTTTCATTCGCAGTTGTGAACAAAGCCGAGAAGTAGTAAATTGCTTCGAAGTTACCCGGTGGTGTAATCGGCAACACTTCGGATTTTGGTTCCGACATTCTAGGTTCAAGTCCTAGCCGGGTAGCCTTTTTTCTTTCTGACCACCCCTTACCAGCATCTAAAGCGCCGGTTTGGCAAGCTATTCGTGGTCGCTCGGTGTACCTAATTCACCGCATGGTTTGATGATCTGTTTCCCGATGGTTGCTTTTGCGTTCTGCCATCCTGCGACTTGGCTGCTTCCCCTATTTTTGAATCGTCAGCGGCGCCATGCCCCCTCACCCTCGCCACAGAGCGAGATACAATGGGCGATTCTCAGCCATTCCCGCCAAACCTGTCCGCTTGTTGAAAATCGAGTTTCACGATGGAAATCCCAAAAATCAAACGCGCATTGATAAGCGTCAGCGATAAGTCCGGTTTGGAAGAGTTCGCGCGCGGGCTCGCGGACTCAGGCGTTCAAGTCTTCAGCACTGGCGGGACTCGTAAACACCTCGAATCGGCTGGACTCGAAGTGCATGACGTCGCCGCGTACACCGGATTTCCAGAGATGATGGATGGTCGGCTGAAGACTTTGCATCCCAAGATCTTCGGCGGCATTCTCTGCCGCGCCAACCGCGAAGACGACATGGCCTCGATGAGCGAACATGGGATCGAGGCGTTTGAATTAGTCGTGATCAGCCTCTACCCATTCGAAGCCACGATCGCCCGCCCTGGCGTGACGATGCCGGAGGCGATCGAGCAGATCGATATTGGAGGACCGAGTTTGGTGCGGGCGGCGGCGAAAAACCATCGTTTCGTCAGCATCGCCACGGCCCCTGGTCAATACGCCGAGATTCTCGACTCGATTCGTTCGGCGGGAGGCCCGGATCTTGAACACCGAAAGCGATTGGCGGCGGCGGCGTTCGCGATGACGGCCAAGTACGATTGCGCGATTTCTGGATATTTCGAACAGCAACTCACGGGTCCTCAAGACGGCGACGACGGGGAAGGTCCTCCCGCATCGATCTGTCTGACGCTCAAACTTGCCTCGCCGTTGCGCTATGGCGAAAACCCCCATCAGCCAGCGGCCGCCTATCGTTGGAGCCAGTCGTCCGGACCCAGCCTGATCGACGCGAAACAACTCAACGGCAAGGAGCTCTCGTACAACAACTTGCTCGACCTCGACAGCGCATTGGGGATCGTCCGATTCGTCCCAAAACCTGCGGTTTCCGTGATAAAACACAACAATCCGTGCGGCGCTGCGGCAGACGAGGAATTGGCCGAAGCGTGTCGCAAGGCGATGGCCGGCGACCCCAGTAGTGCATTCGGTTCCGTCCTCGGCGTGAACCGCTCGGTCGATGCCGCGATGGCTGAAGTGCTCTCGGAACCTGGTCTGTTTGTGGAAGCGATTGTCGCGCCAGGATTCGACGCCGAGGCGGTCGAGATTCTCACGAGCAAGCCGAAGTGGCGAAAGAATGTCCGCTTGATGGAGGTGTGTGAACTCGGGGCGGTGGCGGGTCGGCCCGCATACCGTCAAGTCGAGGGCGGGATGTTGATGCAGACGCCGGACATGGGATGCACGAGCGAAGACGAGTGGCGGCTTGTCACGGAGTCGACAGCGTCCGACGCCGTGATGGCTGATCTTCGATTCGGTTGGGAAATGGTCAGACACGTGAAGAGCAATGCGATAGTGCTCTGCAAGGACGAGTCGCTAGTCGGAGTCGGCGCGGGCCAGATGAGCCGAGTCGATTCGGTTGAGATTTCGATCAAGAAGGCGGCGGATCGGGCAAGCGGGTCGGTCTTAGCGTCCGATGCGTTCTTCCCTTTTCCAGACTCGATCCGTCATGCGGCGGATGCGGGTGTTGCGGCAGTCATTCAACCGGGCGGATCGAAACGGGACGACGAAGTCATCGCCGCTTGCAACGAATACAACCTGCCGATGATATTCACTGGCCGGCGCCACTTTAAGCACTAGACTTGAAACACCGGCGCGCGATGGCGTTGAGTCAAGCGGGCAGCGCAATTCAATCGAGTTGGGCGATCGACCAGGGCAATCGAGATGGGGCCCGCGAAACAATATCACAAGGATCGTCAGCGCGTGACCACGGTATTGGACAAGATTGTAACCGCCAAGCGAGAGGAAATCGCTGACCGAACAGCGCGAACGGATTGGGACGAGTTACGTAGAGCGGCGAGCAACGCCGCGCCGGCTCGTGATTTTCTCGGGGCCATTCGCCGGGCTCAAGGCGACCGAATTCGATTGATTGCCGAGGTCAAGAAAGCGAGTCCGTCTCAAGGCGTCATTCGCGCCGACTTTGACCCCGTCGCGATCGCTCAGACGTATCAAGCACATGGCGCTTCGTGCATCAGCGTACTTACCGATGAGCCGTTCTTTCAAGGCAAACTGGAGTACCTGACTGCCGTTCGCGCGAACGTGACAATCCCCGTTCTCCGCAAGGATTTCATCCTCGACACGTTCCAGTTGCTCGAAGCCAGAGCCGCTGGCGCCGACGCGGTTTTATTGATCGCTGAATGCCTTGACGAAAACGAGTTGGCTCGACTTCACGACGAGACGCTCCAGCTCGGCATGACTCCGTTAGTCGAATTCTATGATCCGAGAAACCTGCCAAGCGTGCTCGCATCGGGAGCTCAGCTGATTGGCGTCAACAACCGAGACTTGGCCACGTTCGACGTCGACTTGGAGCATTCCATTGAAGCTCGACGGGAGGTTCCGGGCGACCGCCTTCTGGTTGGCGAGAGTGGCATCGGCACGCGAGACGACGTACGGCGGTTGGAGAGCTGCGGAATCGACGCGATTCTCGTGGGCGGCCACCTGATGGCCCAGCCTGATATTGGCGCCGCGGTCGACGATCTGATGCGGAACGATTCCTGATCGATTGCGGCGACAAGTCGCGATTTGGCCGGCAAAACCGTCATAACCGGACCATTCACGTCTATTATTGCGAGAAAAATGGCAGCTTCTCGCTTGAACCGAGGTTCAGTTGGCAAAGATCGGCCCAAAGCGTCGAATTTACCTGGTCGGCAGAAATCGCCTTCGCGTTATTGCTGTTGTAGGCTATTAAGGCCGCAGATGATTCGCCTGCTTTAGTTTACTCGATTTTTCGCACCGTAATTTGTCAACGGGTCTTCCCCGAGCGCCCGCCGCAGCCTGGCCTTCCGCCTGAAGGAACGCCCTGCCTCGCGGTCCCCAAGCTCAACTCGTCCTGGAGAATTATCATGACCGTCACCGAATCGATCAACACCGTCAATAGTTCGGTTCGCACTCTGCTGGCTTTGACGGTTCTGGGCGGACTGGGCTACGCCGGCTGGCAAGGGTACAGCATCTACAATGAAGAGCGCGATGCGTCAAACAAGGTCGCCGAGGAACTGCGGCAGGCCAAAGAGACGTTGGTTTCGACTCAATCGAAATTGACTGAGGCAGAGCAGGACATCGGCCGCAAGGCTCTGGAAATCGAAAAGCAGACGCAGGAAATCAATGTTCTCAACGAGGACATCCTCGCCAAGGCCAAAGAGATTGATCGTCTCGACACTGCCATGCGACTGCTCAAAGTCGACCATCGCATCGCCGTGATCAACGTGCTTGACCAAAAGAAAGATGAGACCACGGACATGATCACGACGCTGGTCGAGTTCCAAGAGATGACGCCCGAAGGCGTACCGGCTGGCGAGTCGAAGAAATTCACGATTGATGGGGACATCGTCTACATCGACAACTGGGTCGTCAAATTCGACGACGAGTATATCGAGCGAGCTGAAATCGATCGCGCGACTTCACTCGTCCTGTTTCGGAGAATCTTCGGCGAGTACCAAGAGCCGCGACATGGACATACGCTCGATCAAGTCGGCGCTCAACCCCATGTCTATTCGCGAGGCGGCAAGCCATCCGAATTGGAGCAACAGATCTGGAGCGAGTTCTGGATGATTGCCAACGACGAAGCAAGGGCTAAGGAGTTGGGGATCCGAGCCGCCCATGGCGAAGCGGTTTCGATCAAGGTAAAGAATGGCAAGTCATATCGCGTTACGTTGAGAGCTTCGGACGGGCTCTCGATTCAGCCAAACGGCGATGTGAAGAAACATCCTCGACGCGAACTCTAACGCTGCTTGAAGCAAGACGGACTGCCCGTTGACGCCGCGTCAAAGCAGGTGCAAGCCTTCGTTGTCGATCGTGTAAGGCAGAATCTTGTCTGAGCACGCGCTGCCTCGATGTTTGGCGATATAGATCGCTCGGCCAACTTGACTGCCGTCGCGTGTCTTGCCCATGTAGATCAGCGTATTGGCGTTCGAGACCGAATCGCCTTCATCGATGCGTCTGGCGATCAAATCGTCCAGCATGACTTCGTGCGATGTGTAGAGCAACAGGCAGCTCGAATCGGCCGGGTCGTACTGATTCCGACTTGCTTCGGTTTCGTTGGCACGAAACTGTTCGCGAAATAAATCTCTCGCGACCCACATGGGATCTTTTCGAACGACCTGGTGGTAGATGTATTCGAAAATATTCAGCTGGATCGAATCCTGCGGACGCTCGGCCGGTTCAACTCCATCGACCACCACTCGGCGCGCCCCTCGAACGAAAGCGCCGTACAAGAAGGCGATGGCATAGTGCAGGCGTGAATTGAGCTCCGCCTGCCAAGCTCGCCACTCTTCCCATTCCAAGTCTCGGCGAGTCACGCGATTGCCGTGGTGTCGAAACACGTGGAGATAATCGTTGGGCAGCCGACACGATTCAAAGAAGCTGTCCAGCTTGTCGCGATCGGTCAACTCGGCTTCGATGAGATCCCAGTCGCAGATCCGTTTGGCGTAATCGGCGTGACTTTGAGAATCGCCGCGAGCACAGACGTCGAACACCACGCCCGATTGCTTTTCATGACGCTTGCCCGCATCGGCGTATTGGACTCCCAGCTGAGTCTTGCCTATGCCGGTCGCTCCGTAGAGGACGGCGAGCGAGCCAGGTAGAAAGCCGCCGCCGAGGTGGGAATCGAGTTCCGGGATACCGGTCGAGTGACGCTGATCGCTCACGCCTTTTCCTCTTCCCAGGCACCCAACAGCAAGCTTGCAGCGTAGTCGATGTCGTCCTCGGTGGTGTACCAACCGACGCTGAGTCGCATGACACTGCGGGCGTCGTTGCCGCTGAGCCCGATGGCGGCGAGAATTGGCGAAGCTTGGCCGCTGCTGTGACAGGCGGACCCAGTCGAGGCGCACAGTTCGGGAACGCGAGACAACATGCGGGCTGCGATGACTCCGGGAAAGAGCACGCTCAATGTATTCGGCAGGCGAGGGCTTTGGCCGCCCATCACTTGAACCGGTTCGTTTACGCCCGAGTTGAGTAAAGCCAAGAGCCGGTCCCGCAAAGCGGCCATCCGGTCCGACGCCTCGTCCATGCCTTTGGCCGCCAACAAAGCGGCTCGACCGAGCCCGACGATGGAAGCAACATTCTCCGTTCCTGGGCGCAGACCGCACTCATGATCCGCGCCGTGAAGAACCGGGTTGAGTCCGATGCCGCGACGAACATAGAGCGCTCCAACGCCCTTCGGACCATAGAACTTGTGACCGGCCACCGTCAGCAAGTCGACGCCCAATTCGTCCACGAAGGTGCGGATCTTGCCGACGCTCTGAGCGGCGTCGGTGTGAAAGCGAATGTTCCGAGCTCGGCAAATCTCGGAGATCTCCCGGATCGGCTGGATCACGCCGATTTCGTTGTTCGCGTGCATAATGCTGACGAGCGACGTGTCCGGCCGGCAAGCCGCCTCGACGTCCGACGGTGAAACGACTCCCTGAGCGTTACATCCGACAACTGAGACGTCAAAACCGCATTGGCGAAGATACTCGGCCGGCTTGGCCACCGCTGGGTGTTCGAGCGCCGAGACGACCAAGTGCCCTTGCCCGGGCTTGGACTGCTGAAATGTCCCCAGAATGGCCAGGTTGTTGGACTCGGTGCCGCAACCGGTGAAGACAATCTCGTCCGCATCCGACCCCAAGAGGGTGGCCAGCATACCTCGGGCGTCGTCGATCGCCTCATGGCACGCTCGACCCAGCGCGTGGCCGCTCGACGGATTTCCATAGTGATCGGTGAAAAATGGACGCATCGCCTCGAAAACGCTCGACGCGACAGGCGTCGTGGCATTGTAGTCGAGATAGACTTGACGCATGGTTTTGAGACCTCACAAACCCAACTGAGACAGTATCTTACGAAGCCGCCATCGGAGTGTGATCGAGCGATACGGCCGTTAAGGTTAGCCCATCTTGCAGGAATAGGGGAAGGGGTGCCGCGCAACCCCGAATTTGACGGAAAGTTCTGGACGACCAACCGACAATCTGTGAGAATGAATGTATTGATCTTTGCGCCGGTGCAAGCTCGGGACGGATCCCCTTTTCCCGTTGGCCCGTTCGCGGCCAGTCGAAGGTCACTGATCGGGATCATTGCAACTGTATCATTCTGCGCTTAGGTCTATTAACTAACAGAGGAGAGTCAAACATGGTGAGGAAGAAGGCCTTAGGCTTCACCTTGGTCGAGTTGCTTGTGGTGATCTCCATCATTGGCATGTTGGCCGCACTGCTGTTGCCCGCCGTTCAATCCGCCCGAGAAGCGGCGCGACGAGCTCAGTGCACGAACAATCAACGACAATTGGCGTTAGGCGCCCTTGCGTTCGAATCCTCGCGGCAAAAGTTCCCCGGCTATTCAAATGATGTTGGCAAGTTTGTCGACGCGAATAGCGGCGCTGTGGTTCCTCGCCAAATCGGTTCCTGGATGGTTCCACTGATGCCCTTCATGGACCTCCAGCCGGTCTACGACCTTTGGAACGAGACCAGCGTTGGCTCATCCATCCAGCCCTACGACAACTGGCAGGACTTGGCCGGTGCCAACAACCGACTCGCTCCGTATATTCCCGTTATGTACTGCCCAAGTGCGGTTTCGCCTGACACGACTTTGCCCGTTACGACCTACGCCGCCAACGCCGGCTTTATTCCGGTTCCGGCAACACACGCGAACCTGATGGCCGCTGACGCTCGACGTGGCAACGGCGTCTTTGTTTGTCGCAGCCGTTTGGAGTGGGAGCGAGCTTGGTCGATTTGTGCAGGCGTTACTTCGATTCCGCCGCTTCCCAAAGTCGGTATTTCGGACATCACCGATGGTGCCTCGTCAACGGTCCTGTTCAGTGAAAACATCACGGTTCCCAGTGGCCACGCATTTCGCTTTTGGCCGATGAGCGGCAAAGTGTTTGGCGGTCAAGCCAGCAACATCACCGTCGGCGGCAGCACATCATGTTCCGACATCATGCACGATTTCGGATACAACGTGATTGGCTTCAACTACGCCAGTGAAGTGCCGCAAGTCAATCCGCCGCTCACGCCTCCCACTGGAACGCTGCTTGCACTTGAACCGCGAATGTTGATCAACGGCGAAAAGGAAAGCACTCCGTTGACGCAACAGACGATGCGGCCATCGAGCGAGCATCCCAACGGCGTCGTGATGTCCTTCGCAGACGGACATACCCAGTTCGTCGCGGAAAGCATTCCTTACTACGTTTACCAACAAATCCTGACGTCAAGAGCCATCTCGTCAAGCATGCCCTACAGCGAACACACGCTGCAAGGCGGCGAGTTCGAGTAAGAGTAGTCAGGTTCGTTTTCAATACGAATTCAAACGCCCGTCGTGCAAACGACGGGCGTTTTTTTTGTTAACGTACTAAATCTCAACTCGATACGAACTCCAACACGCAACTCGACTTTCCCCCATCAATTCGGCTCGCCATGATCGACTCCATTCGCGACTCTCTCAATCCGATTCACCAACACTTTATGGGCTTGGCGATCCAAGAGGCCGAGCGGGCTCGGTCTGAGGACGAGGTTCCTGTCGGCGCGGTCATTGTGCATGACGGACGAGTGATCGCGTCGGCCCACAATCAGCGAGAACAATTGCGCGACCCCACGGCCCACGCCGAAATGATTGCGATCACGCAAGCGGCTGAGTCGCTTTCGAGCTGGCGATTGGAGAACGCCATCTTGTACGTCACGCTAGAGCCATGCCCCATGTGCGCCGGCGCCATTGTGCAAGCTCGATTGCCAGCCGTGGTGTATGGCGCAGACGACCCCAAGGCGGGTGCGGTGAATTCGCTTTTTCAATTGCTCGACGACGATCGGCTCAACCACAAATCCAGCGTCGTCTCCGGCGTCCACCGCGATCAGTGCGGCGCGCTGCTCAGCGAGTTCTTTCAAACTAAGCGACGCGAAGGCAAGAAGTGATTGCGCAGCGGGCCAACGCGTTGGTTGAACCGCCGCACACGAGCAAGGCAAGCGGCGTTATTGACTGACCGATGGGCGGATGCGGATGTTCTTTAAGGCCGCTTTAGATTCAAAGGCGGAGATCCCCAGGGGCTGAGAAAGATCGACTTCGGCTCGCGTGCTGATTCGGCGCCCCTCGATGTCCTGATCGACAATTTTCTCATCGTCGACCCAAGCTCGAATATGGGTTGGCGTGACCTGAACGCGAATGCGGTACCATTTGTCGTTTTCGAAGTCCATGTATTGTGTGGTCTCATTGTCCGACGCGTCGAAGCCGTCGATACTGGAGAGCCCCACGACGGTGCCCGCCCACCCGGCCACGACAAAACTGCAGTACGAATCGTCAACGGGAAACGTCAGCGCGCAAAAGAAATCGATGCCCTCCATCCGCATCGCCTCGAGCTCAACTTCATAGTTCGTCTTGGCCAGCTCGGCACCCGTGTATGTGACGCCGGTCAACGGATTGCCGTACTCCAGAATGATGGTGCCATTCTCGACTCGCACATCGCCTTCGCCGCCAAACTCGGTTGACTCCCAATCGGTCATTGCGACGCCGTCATACAGAGACCTCCACGAGCTAACCGTTGCGGCCGCTCTAGGCGATTGATCGTCCGTGCAGCGTCCCCTGGCTATTCGAGTCGCAATCCGCCGCTGAAGGCGTCGTTGCCTGAATCGTTGAGCTTGAGCGTCGACCGTGATGCAACAGACGAGGACGGCGAAAACCAAGAGCTTGGTGTAAACTGAGTTCGTCATTCCCATACCGGCTCGCCATCGCATGTTGCATCTCCTGTTGAACGCGTCTTTCCAAACTGTAATTCAAAACTAGGGCTGAGGACAGCTTTGCCTGAAAATCCAAATGCCGGGCAGTCACCTGAATCGGAAGGCGATCCGAACGCAACCGAGTCGTCAAGCTCGACGAATGAGTCGCCTGGACGTGGTGGGTCGACGTGGCGGCGATTGTCGCTAACGGGATTGATTGTCTACTGGGCGGCGCTGTTCGTTTCGACCCACATCCCGTTGCCCAAATCAGGCTCACAAGTCAACGACAAGACAGCCCATCTTGTCGCTTATGGGCTGCTGGCGTTTCTTCTGGCTGCCGTCCTATCGCGAAAGTTCCGTCCGCTTCCGCTGGCAGCGCTCGCAATGGGCGTGGCCGCTACCTACGGCGCGGTCGACGAGCTCCTTCAGTTGCTTGTTTCGAGCCGCACTGCCGACGTGTCGGACTGGTTGGCCGACGTGACAGGGGCCGCGATCGGCACGGCGGTTTTCCTCGCCGGTCGATTCTGCGTGCGGCGTCTGACGCTCGCCGGTTCTAAACGCGATGGCTAAAAGTTTGGCGTCGGTGGACGATACGAATCGAGGTTGATACCCCGAAACCACTCGACCGTTCTCGCCAGCCCTTCGCGCAGTTCGATCGTCGGTTGCCAGTCGAGGCGAGCTTTGGCGAGTGAAATGTCGGGTCGGCGCCGCGTAGGATCGTCGGCTGGCAAAGGCGCGTTGACAATCTTCGAACCGGCGTTCGTCAGTTCGATCACCAACTCCGCCAGCTCGCGAATCGTAAATTCATTTGGGTTGCCAATGTTCACTGGTCCTACAAGATCGTCCGGCCCGTGCATCATGCGAATGATGGCTTCAACGAGGTCGTCTCGGTAGCAGAACGAGCGCGTCTGAGAGCCGTCGCCAAACAACGTGATGTCCTCGCCGTGGATCGCCTGGCGAATGAAGTTGGAAACGACTCGACCGTCGAAGGGATGCATCCGAGGCCCGTACGTATTGAAGATTCGCACGATTCGCACGTTGACGTTATTCGTTCGGTGGTAGTCCATGAACAACGTCTCCGCCGCTCGCTTGCCCTCGTCGTAGCAAGCGCGCAAGCCGATCGGATTCACGCTGCCGCGATACGACTCGGGCTGCGGGTGAACCTCCGGGTCGCCGTAGACTTCACTTGTCGACGCTTGCAGCACTTTCGCCCGACAGCGCTTTGCCATGCCCAGCACATGGATCGCGCCGAGCACGGATGTCTTGATCGTCTTGATCGGGTTGAACTGGTAATGGCCGGGGGCGGCGGGGCAAGCAAGATTGTAGATCTCGTCGACCTCGAGCCAGATCGGCATAGTGATGTCGTGCCGCAACAGTTCAAAATTCGGCTTGTCCAGCAGGTGGGCGACGTTGTTCTTCTGGCTGGTAAAAAAGTTGTCTATACAGATGACATCGTGACCGTCGCAGACGAGCCGATCGCAAAGATGAGATCCAAGGAATCCAGCGCCGCCCGTTACGAGGATTCGTTTGACTTTGGCCACAATCCGCTCCTGATCGCCGAGCTAGTTTTGTTCGCAGAAGATCCGCGAATCGATGACATCAGCAGTGACAATCCACCCCAGCCTGGCGTCTGCACAATGGCCAGCCGAATTCGCGCACGCATCAATCCCAGGCGCACCGGTGCACCCTACGAATCGTCGGTTGCCAAGGCCGTCAATTCAACTCTGTTTGCCCGCGTCCGCCTTTCCGTCATAATCCGGCCGAAAGGACGGATTGCTTGGAAGCCACGCTTACAATATCGGGCTCGCATGCGAAAACGTCTATTTCTCCAGTGATTTACGGGACATCCGCAGCGAACTGACATTGACTCGCGCTGGCAGGAGTCCTAGCATTCCCCTGCGCTGGACCGATATTCTAGAAAGGTCCAGCCGAGTTGGGAGGGTTTCGCGAATTACGGCAGGGCCCCTAATCGCCGTGGGGTCATGAATCCCCGTTGGCTCAGTATCGCCGATGGTAACCAGTCCCTTGCTGCAAGGTTGGCACGTCGTGCGAAAGCTGCTGCGAATTCTCGCCTGGACCACCGTCTCTTTCGCCTGTCTCGCGGCCCTGGCTTGTTTCGTTGTCTATCGAGCCTGGCGACACGAACCAGATTTCTACGTCGAAGCCCTGCAGGCCGCGCCGGAACAACAGGCGATTGCTGGCGATGCGATGGTTAAGAACGTCTTGGATCTCCACAACGACCTGCAACATGAAGGAAGCTGGGACGCCACTTTCACCGCGGAACAAATCAACGGTTGGTTGGCTATCGATCTGCCGACCAAGTTTGCCGACACGATGCCCGAATCGATCAAGGATCCGCGAGTCGTCATTGCCCCCGATGAAATCCGCTTGGCGTTTCGCTACGTAGACAAGAAACTGAAAGCAGTGCTGTCGCTGACGGTCAATGTGCAGTTGACCGACGACCCGAACGTGATCGCGATTCGAGTGCGGAAGGCGCGAGCTGGTCGAATCCCGATCCCACTGAACCGTTTTATTGATCAATTGAAACTTGCCGCCCAACACTCGGACGTCGAGCTGCGTTGGGTTCAGGAAGAAGGCGACCCGGTTGCGTTAGTGCAGATCCCGATCGAACATCCGTCCTACGAAACACAGGAGTTGCGGATTGAAGCCATCGAGCTCAGTCAAGGCGAATTGCATATCGTCGGGCGTTCGGGGCAAGAACTTGCCAACGGGTTCATCGCTGGCACGTCGCTTTCAAATCAAGAGCCTGACCCATCATCGGAATCTGGCAACTCCGATAGGGCCGAGTTGGCTGCTGGCGATTCGGACATCGGCGATTCGGACATCGGCGATTCGGGCGGAGGTGATTCGGACGGAGGTGATTCGGGCGGAGGTGATTCGGGCGGAGGTGATTCGGACGAGGGCAAAAGAGAGCCGACAAAGCGCATTGCCCAGGAAAGGTCGGGTGCGAGGGACAAAGTCAAATTGCCCTGAATTTGCTTGCCGTGAAGAACCACTCGCCACCGCGTCTCGCTCTGCTCAAGCGTTTCGCAATCGCCCTCGTCCCACCGCTGAACTTCACCTCGATTTGAACTGATGGGCCCTTCGTAGGTCAGATAGGCCAAGCGGTGGTCAGCGAGTCGTTCCGCGGATTGAATCGGCGTCACAGTCGGTAACGAACTCAATGCCCAAGTCGCCAGCGCGGCGTCGTCTTCAATCATCAAGTCCCAATGGCTGTCGCGGTCGCCAACAGGCATCTGATGTCGCAGTAAGACGAAGCGACGTCGAACTCGTTGCGTTTCGGCAATCTCTGGCACGACGTCCGGCCCTCAGGTTCCAAAACGGCGTCTGACTAAGCGTGACTTATCGCGAGCGTAAACGACCGACTCAGCGGGCAGTCCAGCCACCGTCGACCGTCACGAGACTTCCCGTCGTGTAGCTGCCGGCATCGCTAGCAAGGTACATTGCCGCGCCCTGAATCTCTTCGAGCTCTCCCCAACGGCCGAGCGCGACGGCGCCGACGATAAACTTCTTCGTGTTCTCGTCGTCTTTGATCGGGATGTTCATTTCGGTCAGAAACGGCCCGGGGCAAATCGCGTTGACGGTAATGCCGAATTCGGCCAGCTCCAAGGCGAGAGCCCGAGTCATCTGAACCACAGCGCCTTTGCTGGTCGCATAGGGAGTACGATCGGCCAGGCCGACAACGCCCAGTGTGCTCGCCAGGTTGATGATTCGGCCCTTGCCTTGCTGTTTCATCTGAGGCGTAACGGCCCGAGAACACAACCAAACGGCATCGCAGTTAACACGTTGCACCTGTTGAAATTCGTCGTAAGTCAGTTCATCGATGGGGCCGCGGATGTTAATTCCGGCGTTGTTGACCAAGACGTCGATGCGTCCGAACTTGTCGAGCGTGTGGGCGACGACGGCATCGACTTGTTCTGGAGACGTGACGTCGGCTTTGAGCCCAATTGCCTGTCCGCCATAGTTCGCCGCGATCTGCTCGGCCGATTCAACCGCTTCAGACTCAGTGCGACTAACGAGAACGACGTCGGCCCCGGCTGACGCGAGCCCAGACGCCATTGCAAATCCGAGCCCCTTCGACCCGCCGGTAACTATGGCAACGCGGCCGCTCATGTCAAACAACTTCATGCCTGGCAGCATTGGCATTCTCCTGAGAAAACGAAATAGGGGGACATGTGTCGGTGTTACGTCGCCATCTTCGGCAACTTAGGCAGCCTGGGTCCTGGTCGCTCAAACGACTGTGACAACCGGTGGGGGAACCATTGGCAGGTGGCACGCGCGACGGACCCAGCCCTCTCCGATCGCTCGACGCGTAAGAAAAATGTACCAATCCCCCTGTTGCTCCTCCAGTCCCGAGGGCCCTCATTCCTCAGTTCCATTCTTGCGGATTACCGCGAACAAGTTCGGTATTGGAGGATAAGTCGCTTTCCGGGTACAGTTTACCCGTCTCGCAATGGAAAGGACTCCTGGCATGACAAGTTGCACGTTAGGCGACATTACGGACCTCGTCGGCGGCCAACTGCACGGCGACCCCAACATGACCATTCTCGGCGCCGACACAATTCGTGACGCCTGCCGAGGTGAGATCACGTTCGCCGACGATTCGAAGCTGGCGGAAGAGTTGAGTCAGTCGCATGCGGCAGCCGTGATTACGAACGACTCGTTTCACCCCGCTTCACATCCTCACATTGTCGTGGCCGACGCGCGAAAGGCCTTCGCCAAGGTCGTCTCGCGATTCCGACCGCACCCGCAGACTCTCCCGCTGGAAATTCATGCGAGTGCTGTCGTCGAGCCGTCCGCAAAGATAGCTCGGACGGTTCACGTCGGTGCCAATGCATACATAGGCGCCGGGGTAACGATTGAGACGGGTGCCGTCATCAAGGCGGGGGCCGTCATCGCCGCCGGATCCAAGATCGGTAAAGGATCAACGGTCGGCGCCAACGTTGTGTTGCACGAGAACACGATTCTGAGCGAACGAGTCGTTGTCCACTCTGGCGCCGTCTTGGGCGCGTTCGGATTTGGATACGATTCCAGTGAGAAGGGGCATGTTCTCTCTCACCAAATGGGCAACGTGGTGATTGAGGACGACGTCGAAATCGGCGCCAACACAACAATCGACCGCGCCACCTATGGCTCGACTGTTGTCGGTCGTGGAACCAAAGTCGATAATCTGGTTCAGATCGCCCACAACTGTCGAATCGGCAAGCACAACATGCTCTGCTCACAAGTTGGCATCGCGGGCAGTGTTGTCACCGGAGACTTTGTGGTGATGGCAGGGCAGGTCGGCATCCGCGACCACGCTGACATTGGCGACCAGGTTCGCATCGGTGCCAAGGCGGGCGTGAAGGGCGATGTCCCTGCGGGCGAGACTTACTTGGGCACGCCGGCGACGCCCGAGCGACTGCAGATGCAGCTCATGATCTCGATGCAGCGGCTGCCCGAGATGAGGCGAGCCGTGCGCAAGATCGAACGTCGATTTGAAGAACTACTTGCGGACGTTGAGAAGCTCGGGGTGACGATGTCCAAATCGGAACAATCGTCGAAGAGCAAGGCGGCGTCTTCGGTCAAAGCGGATGCCCCTGCAGAAAAGAAGGATGCGGCTTGATGCCCGTGCCGTTCGCTAGGCCAACGTCCGATTCACAACAGGCTGACGGCGAGGGAAAACCGTTTGGCTTGATTGCTGGGTGGGGACGTTTGCCGGTTCTGACCGCGGAGGCGCTCAAACGGCAGGGCAACCGCGTCATTTGTTGCGGGATTCGCAACCACGCTGATCCATTGTTAGCAACGGTCTGCGACGAGTTCTATTGGATTGGCATGGCCAAACTGGGAACGTCGATTCGGCGATTGCGGCGACACGGCGTTACCCAAGCGGCGATGTGCGGCAAGATCCACAAGACGCGTCTGTTGGCCAAGATGGCGTGGCTTAGGCACTTGCCGGATTGGACTTGCTTCAAGACGTTCTATCCCCATTTCATTGCCAAGACAATAGATCGCAAAGACGACACGATTCTGTTGGCAATCGTTGACGCGTACGCCAACCACGGAATCGAGCTCTCACCGCCAACCGATATCGCACCGGAGCTACTCGTGAAGCCAGGTCAACTCACACGTCGCGGCGTGACGCATTCTATTGAGCAAGATATCGCTTTCGGTTGGTCGCTCGCCCGAGAGATGGGGCGTCTCGACATCGGACAAGCGGTGGTCGTCAAGGGCCAAGCCGCTATCGCCGTCGAGGCGATCGAAGGGACCGACGCATGTATTCGTCGCGCCGGGCAACTCTGCGAACAAGGCGGATTCACGGTCGTCAAAGTAGCCAAGCCGCAACAGGATATGCGATTTGACGTCCCCACCATCGGCATCGGGACTCTGAAGAGTCTCGTCGAGGCGGGAGGGGCTGCGCTGGCTGTCGAAGCCGAGCGGACGATCATCATCGACGAAGCCGAGTTCATCGAGTTTGCGGACCGGCACGGCATCACGGTGATAGCACAACACGACCCCATGGCGAAGCACCAAGCCGCGTAAGCAGCCTGTCTCGCCCCTTCTCACCTCGTTTCGCGTTGCAAATCGGCCCCTGCACCTCGCGTTTGCAAAGCGGTTCTGCCTGGTTATGGCGAGAGCCAATCGGTTTGTATCGGCTATTTCGGTTCTTGCCTTTACTCGCAATGACCATTTTGGTACTTACCTGCTCCGATTTGTTCTCTCGTGTTTGTTCGTCGGCCAAAGACGCGACGCCAACCATAGGGTTTGTACGATGAAACGGCTTGCTTTGCGATTGTCGATAACGGCGGTGTTTCTCGCGTGCGGCGTGATAGCGATCGCCCAATCGCTTAAAACCTCGGATGGCGAAACTCCGAAAGAGACCGAACCAACAACGGCCAGCGCTCCGCCGAGCGTGTTGCCGGACAATACGACCTCGCTGTTGATGCCTCCCAAGATCGACGATCAAGTCGCACAGGCTCGTCTCGACGCCAAGACGAATCCGGAACCGGGCGGCGCAGGCTACGGACAATCCGGCCCCGAGAACCGGTACAGCGGTTCGCCTGCTGCGACACCTCCGAGCCAACCCGCATACGGCCAAAGCGCCTACGGCGGCAGCCCGGCACCGAGTGCCTATGGTCAGAACGAAACGCCAACAGGCCAAGGCGCTTATGGTCAAACGCCAACGGGTCCGAGCGCCTATGGTCAAAGCGGCCAGGGCTACGAACAAGGCGACCAGGGCGGCACGACCCAAGCAGGTCAAACCGCGTACGGACGAGGAGCGCAGGGTGCCGGCGGACAGGGTAGCTATGGACAGGGTGCCTATGGGCAATCGGCTGATGATAAACCTGCCTCCGAGGAACGGGTCGTGGTGACGAGTTCGACTACTGGGATTCAAGCGTCGGTTGGCGATACGCCCACGACACAAGTCGCATTGACCGCCGAGCAAGACGACAACGCGAAGACGGATGGCGCGAAAGCAGACGGCGGCCCCGCCTCAGCTTCGCTGACCGACTCGACTGCAAACGTTCAAAGCGGCGATGCCGAAGGTTCGCCGCGTGCCCAGGGAGCTGCCTACGGCGTATCTAATGTCGTGCCCAGCGTAGCACCGGCCGGCCAACAAGCCGACCCAGGTGATTATTCGGCCCCCTCTGGCAACGGCGCCGTGCAAGCTGCCGCGGCTCCGCCCTATTCAGATCAAGTCGGCGGCGGTGCCCCAGTCCCGATCGCCCCTGCTGGAAGCGCCGCGACTTCGGCGGCGGTCACCGCTGCTGGCACTCCCGGCAACGAGGCCCTCGAAGGCGCTCAACGGCCTTCGCTGACAATTGAAAAATACGCGCCTCGAGAAATCCAAGTCGACTCGCCAGTCAAGTTCGAAATCCTCGTCAAGAACGAGGGTCGAGCCGATGCGCTCGACGTCATGGTTGTCGATTCCATTCCTCAGGGCACGCAGCTGATCAAAACGACGCCTACTTTCGACCAGCAAGCCGAAGACGGTTCGCTTGTATGGCGATTGGGAACCCTCAAATCGGGCGACTCGCGAACCATTGAAATCGAGTTGTTGCCGCTCGAAGAGAGTGAAGAAGTTGGAAGCGTCGCACGCGTTCTTTTCGAAGCCCACGCGTCGGTAAAGACTCGTTGCACGAAACCGGAACTTGTGATCGAAGGCAAGGGCCCAGAGAAGGTCATGATTGGGGACGACGCAATCCTGGAGTACACCATCGTAAATCAGGGCACGGGCGACGCCAGAAACGTTGTGATTCTGGAAGATGTGCCTGACGGTTTCACCCATGCGGCGGGCAAAGAACTGGAATATGAAATCGGCACTTTGCGGCCGAACGAACGTTACCCAGTGAGACTCAAACTTCGCGCGGACGAGGCGCGATTGGGCGTCGTCAATGTCCTACGAGCCAAGGGTGAGGGTCGCGCCGTCGCTGAAAAGAAGGCTGTCATCGATATCGTCGCTCCGCAACTGGCCATTCAACTGCAGGGCCCCAAGACGCGGTACCTCAACCGAAAGGGCAAGTACCAGGCTCAGCTGATCAACTCAGGCACAGCGCCGGCGAGAAACATCGACGTCGTTGTACGACTTCCCAAAGGCGTCCGCTTTGTCGAATCCACCACGGGAGAATATGACGACCGTTCGCACCTCGTCTATTGGAACGTCAAGCAACTCGACCCGCAGAAACAAGAGAGTTTTGACTTGACGGTGACTCCGCAGGAAATCGGATCACAACGATTTGCCGCCGACGCTCAAGGCAATCTGTCGAGCAAAGTATCGAGCGAGTTGGAAACGGCTGTCGACGGTTTGTCCGAGCTGACGTTCAGCGTGATTGATGTGGCCGATCCAATCGAACTCGGCGGCGAGACGACGTATGAAATCGTGATCCAGAACATTGGCACCAAATCGGACTCCAATGTCAATCTGCTCGTCGCTTTGCCACAAGGCATTCAGTTCAAATCAGCTCAAGGCGCCACGAGGAATTCGGAACCTCAGCAGGCACCCGAAGGGCAGCTGATTCAATTCGCTCCGATCGCGAAAATCGGACCGAATCAGGACGCTAAGTTTCGGATTACTGTTACAGGCGAGATCGCCGGAAGCCACCGAATTGGAGTTCAGGTATCAAGCGACGAAGCCAGTAATCCGGTGACTCGGGAAGAGAGCACTCGCGTCTTGCCCGCAGACGGTTAAGCGAACGCCGAAGCCGCGCGTCTGGGCACGACATTCAGAGTTCGATTTCCGTCTCTTCCTGTTTCCAATTGTTGGCGAATCGGCCGCCGAAGAAGGCGATCATGCCGGTGATCATCAACATGATGAAGCACCACCCGCTAGCGCGATTGTCGGCATGGTAGGCAAATACCTGCAGGAACCGCACCACAGCGCCGGTCGGCGCGCTAAAAGAGAAAACGCCAAGAGCGGCTGCATAGCAGGCGGACAGACCGACCATGAAGTAGGAAGCGATTTGTGCGGTGGACCAATCCGGCGCTTGCATGAGATAGCACGCATAGGCAAATTGCAGTCCGCAAACGGCCGTCAGCAAGAGCGACCAAGACTCAAGCCTCGCTTGCTCTGCGTAAAACAAGAAGACGCCGCCTTGAACCGCAGCAGGTGCCACTCCAAACAGCGCGGTTAACACCATGGCGGTGCCGAGTGTGTAGCAAGCCGAAATCCGATCGGCATCATGTTCGACGCCATAAATCACCGCCTCGCCTGACTGGACTGGCGGGGAATCTTGTAAGCTCGGCTTGTCGTCGTCCTCGTTGTCAGACGATCGCTTCCGTTTAGCCTGCTGAGGCGGGGCGATCGGCTCCGTCGCCGCGTTATCGACATGGCTCTCGGTAACGTTCTCGCTCTCGGTGACATTTTCGCGCGCGGGCGACGCCGTTGCCTGAGACTCTGCGGGCGATGTTGCGCCACTCAGCGACTCGGCTCCTTTCAAAGGCGCTTCGCCAGCTGTTTCCGATTGCTCCTTCTCCTTCGCCCGCTGGCGCTTTCTCTTCTTTGATCTTGGGGGCTTGGCCGAGCGATCACGTTCCGCTCGCTTCACGGAGTCGGTGTCGCCGGTCTCTTCAAGCGGGGCCTGCGTTGACTCGTTCAATGTCTCGGAGGAACCGGTGTCAGGTTGTCCGACTGCCGGATCCGCCGAGGGCCTTTCTGTGTGGCCAACGCTCCGACGCTCGGACGACGATTCCGTTGGGCGGACTTCGTCAGCACGAGATTTCTTGTCGGCGCGTGAATCGACGCGAGGGCTCTTCTCGCAATGTTTCTGTTCGCGGGGCGCAGCAGAAGGTTCTTTTTCCGATGGTGAACTTGATTGCTCGGAACGTTCGTTTTGCCTCGCGACCTCCGAGGCTTCGACTGACTGATTGCGCGATGGATCAGACGATTCGGCAGGCGATTCGCCCACATCACCGCTGGGCCAGGCCGACATTGCGGCGTCAGTTAGCGCGGCTGCAGAAGTCGACTCCGTTTGCGGTTCGCCCTTCGACGCCGCGGCAACCTCAGCGACCGGCACCGGATCGCTCGCGGCGGCTCGATCGACTTTGGCTTGAGGCGATTGGGGCGGACGAGTCTGCACGGGAGGACGCTGAATTGGCGGCGCTTCAACCGCGCCGTCTTCGGCTTTTTCCGATGGGTCGCTCGAGCTGGCTCGTGTTATTTCCTCACTCGCGTTTTGCGGTTCCGATCGATGGTTGTTCTTGGCGAGTTTCTTTCGCTTTCCTGATTTGCGATTACGTTTCGAGCGTTCTGCTTTCGACTTCGAGGTCGACTCGCGATTGCTCAAGGCCTTCTCGGGTGACGAAGTCTTGGGTGCCGTCCCGTCAGCCAGCTCACCGCTTTGAGCGCCGGTGCTGGGCTGGGGAGGGTCTAGCTTGGGCGAGTCGACCTGAGGTTGGGCGAGTTGGACTGGCGGTCGAATAACAGGGGGGGAATTGGGTGGCGTCGCGCCGCGATTGGCAGAGCCCGTTGTCGCGACTGACTCTTGCGATTCGAACTTGACTGGTTCACCACACTTGGGGCACTTCACCGACGCCTTTGCCGCGCGATCGGAGACCACGATCACTCGCCCACAGGGGCATTTCGTCTTTCGGGGCATTCGGCAACCTGCTCAGTCCCGGCAATGGCTAGAACGATGAGTCGCTAGCCAAACCGATTTTCAGATTTCACCAACCGTCGCAATGGGCGACGCCAGTCTGAATTCAGTTTGACTTCGAGTTGCCGAGGCGTCAAATGTCCGGTCTTGAAACGCCTGGCTGCTAGAGCGTGCTGGAAATCGAGAAACCCTGATTGGGGAAGATCCCGTAAATGCCTTGCGTGAAGATCAGATTGATAAAATCGTCAGCAATTTGGATCGGCCGCTTGGGGATCAGAACGATGTCGGCATCCCGCAAAAAGAGTTCGTCTGAGGGGATGGGTTGCTTGCCCCAGATGGCGCCCTGCAAATCGAGCTTGGTTGCAATGAGCCGCCAATCTTCAGTTCGTCGGAAGATGATGATCTGTCGAAGGTTGCCGCCAATGTTGGCACCGCCCGCCTGCGAGATCGCCATCATGGCGGTTGTCGGACGGTCGAGCGGGATGCGTTGCGGCGTGGTGACTTCGCCCAAAACGTATGCGAACGTCGGGGCCTTCAAGCGAAGGTCGGGCGTGACATCCATTCCATCGACAAGCTCTCGGTAACGCTCGTTCACTTCGCGCCGCAGTTCTTCGATCGTGAGTCCTTGGGCCGGCACGAGGCTGATGCCCGGTAAGGAAACAGTCCCATCAGGCATGATACGCCGGCGAACGCCCAAGCCGCCGATGTCGGCGGACGCCCTTGCATCGACCGCGGATCGCAAGTCTTCGAGACGCGAGCCCATTAGCGTCGGCGTGACTGTGATCGACGGCTCGACGTAGAATTCTGTGTACCTCTTCTCAAGATCTTTCCGCAGCTCAACGACCGTTCGATC
Organism: uncultured Pirellulaceae bacterium; assembly: GCA_964567745.1. GTDB lineage: Bacteria > Planctomycetota > Planctomycetia > Pirellulales > Pirellulaceae > CAZMNY01. The sequence goes on from CAZMNY010000033.1 coordinate 57,641, forward strand.
GGCAGCAAGTATCGAGCCAACGTAGGGCAGCACAATCATCCCGTCGGGGGCGATCGTGATCGTGCGATCTAGATCCTTGTCCACGGCTGATTCCACTCGAATCTGATCGTTCACGTTGAGCTTGTATTCCGGTCCAACTTGACGCGCAATTCGATACGTGAAATTCATTTGGTCGTCAACGCGCAGCCGATAGGCTGGAACGTGAGCAGTTCGATGAGGGCCGATGTACCCTCCGTGCGCGAACACACTCTGCCAGGCCACAGGTCCTCGATTCTCCCAACTCGGCTCAGGCGCGCAGGGATTCGTCGATTCGGTAACTCCGCATTTGTACGGGTCGAAGGGCCGAGCGCCGGCGGCAGGCAACGCCGCGACTGGCGTATCGTGATGTCGGACTCCGAGCAGCGGCGGCAACGGACGCTCATAAACGACGGGTGAGCGCGCCATCATGTTGTGTTGCGCGGTGACGTGAGAAGGATCGCCGCAGGAAGCGCAGCGGCCGCGGCCCTGAGCCTGTGACTGGGTGACCTGGCCACTGCTGATCGTCAGCCCCGCAATGAACAGGAGCGCTGAGCCGCAAAGCGCTGCGCAAAATCCTCGTACATGCGATCTTGGTCCAGGCGTGGTCGAACTTCGCGTGGCGGACATAAGCGTGACTCCAAAACTCATTCACTCAGGCGAGCGTTGTTGGTGATCGGTGCGTGGTTGCTCGGCTCCTGCCTATTAACGAAAGCCGGAAGGGCTCGTTGATCTTCTCCGCATGAACGGGCTGAGGTCTCTGGGGTGCAAACTGGTTAATTCGAACGAGGTTGGCGCCAAGGCGATGATCGAGTCGGAGCGGCAGCGGTCGACACGGTGTTTTGATTGCCGGCAGGGCGGGCATTGCGGCCGACGGCAAGCGGCGGCGCGGCTGCCGGTCCCCGCGGCGCCGGACTGTGCGCCGGAGCCATTTGCGCAAAATCCCGAGGACTCAGCCAAGTCACAACTTGGTTGAGGTCACTCGAAGCCCGTTGAGGCGCCGAGGAATATCGCCGTGAAGCCATTTGCTGAGCTTGTGCTAACGCCAGTTGGGCGAATTGATGTTCCGCCATATGCGTATGGACCTTGGACAGGTTCACCCATGCTTCCACAGTTGGCCGCACCTGAACACTCTGCAACAAGAGCTGTTTCGCTGTCTGCCACTGGCCGTGCTTCGCAAGCATCACGCCCAACTCATTGGCGGCCAAGTGGTGCTTGGGTTCAACGGTAATGGCCGCCTGATGGAACGCCATCGCAATTGGCGCATTCAAACTTCGACCGTCGCGCGAATCGGCCTCTGACTTATGAAGCTTGCCCAAGAGAAAGTAGGCGTCAGCCCCGATTGGGGCGTCTCGCATCGCAACGGCCAGCTGTTCTTGGGCGTATTCGAAGTACATTTCCATGGCTGTGCGCAGTCGCACGTTGCTGCAGTCGACTTGTTGCAAGACCGGCGTCTCGTGCGCTAAAACGAGGTTGGTTACCGTGACCTGTCGACGTCTCATCTGCATCGCGTGAAACTCGCCAGCTTCATCAAAGGCAACGAGCGCGCGGTCCAACGCGAGACGACGCTGACCGTCGTCGGCCGAGTCCAATGTGTCGGCAATCACGTTGAGTGCGGTGCGAAACTCACTTTCGGCGCTATGATACGCTTGCTTCTCCGCTAGTCGCTTGCCTCGTTCCATTAACGCCAAAGCTTGCTGCGCCGCGGCTTGCAATTGTTCTGTCGTCAATGGTCGAGGAGGCAGCCGCCTGAGCGCTTCACTCGCCGACTGTCGCGCCGTGTCGACCCGCCCGCCTTCCTGGCTCGTCGGCGCGCCATGTGGGACGACGTCGTCTGGTCGAATGGGATCGTCACTCGCAAGGTTGTCACTGAGTGAAGGAACGACCTGTGTTTGAGATGCAAACGCGGGAGCGATCGGGGCCGTCTCCGCAGCCAGCTCGCCCGCGACGGCAGAGCCGGTCTGCAGGGCGTCGGTGTGCAGCGCCTCGTTCGAGATGATTTCGTCGTCCCGTCTCTGTGCGGGCGTCTCGGCCAAGAAACTCGAAATCGGAATCTTGATCGGCTCGGACAGGATCGGCAGGTCGATTCGAGGATAGTGGAGTTGCGTTTTGGCTTGCCCAGTCTGGGCGGAGGCGGCGGGTGTTTCCCGTGCATCGAGATCAACTCGCGGCGATGGTTGCGAGTCGAGAGGCGAATCGGCGCCAGGGCGAGTTGATACGTAGAACAGCCCGGCAACAATCAGGGCGGCGGGGAGCAGGTACGCAGCTCGGGGCGAAGCTTCCATCGAAGTCCATTCCGTGATTCGACAATCGCTGCGAAAACACTCCTTTACCGCGATGCAGCATTCGCGGACCAAAGGAGCATCGACGAAGGCGAGGTCGCTGAGACAGGCGAAATGGGCGGTGTCGCGCGATGCACCGACGAGCCGTCGGGCCAGACGACACAGCCACCACGAACGGAACGGCTCGACCCTCACATTCCGACCGATAGCGCCAATCGTCAAATCTCGGCAACTCGATCGGTTCCACCCCTTCGGCGTAACGGGCTAGCCGGTCTTGCCAAGCGGAATGAGGCGAGGTCGGCGGATCATGGTCCCGGTGACTCGCCCGAACGTCGACTGCAATTGGGCGAAATTGAGTCGCAAGAAGGCGTAGAGGTGCTCTGGAGGGTCCAAGGCCAACCAACGTTTCGCCATGACCTGCATTTCGGCGTCGTAGTCTTTTTGCGACGACGAATGGGCGTAACATCGTCCGGAGAACCGGCGAATGTCGCCATCGAAGTGGGGGCTGACATGCCACAATTCATGGACGATGGTGATCAGCTTTTCGCCCAAGTCGACTTCCATGAAACGAGGCAGATAGAACGTCAATATGTAAAGGAGCTCCTCGCCGCGAGCGTCCAAGACTCGCTCGACGCCATACGGCTTGCCGTTGACTTGGCCCTCGCGCCGGCCGTCCTCGAACCGCAACGGGGTCAGGGAGGCGTAGAGTCCGTGGGCGACAGGGTGCCGAGTTTGAGCGACCGCGACCGCCACCTTTGGCATTTGGATGTGCTGGAGTTCCGGCAGGCGACGAGCCATGTCGACGCAGAGACGCCGCATGTGCCGTGAAAAATCAAATCCAGAGGGAGGCGTTTCGCCGCGAGCCAATCGAGGCTCGCGTGATTCAGTTCGACTTGACCGTCCTGGCTTCTTCATCGCACCCTTCCTGAGCACCATGAACTTCGAACTCAATTCTCGGGGGCGACTATGAATCGGCTGGAGCATCGTGCTCATTCACCGCTTCAAGAATCGCTCGACCGCTGGAACGGCCTGGAACTCCCATACGATCCGGCTCATCAAACCAGCTCGTCGAGCCTAGCTGGATTCTTCGTCGCTATCTGTGTCGGCGTCATCGCCGCTGGCAACTTCATCCGTGGACTCATCCGATTCCACCACATCTTCTGCTTCATCAACGACATCTTCATCGACAGCATCTTCGTCGACAGCATCTTCGTCGACAGCATCTTCGTCCGCCGCAAACGCGGGCCGCTCACTCGATTCCGAAAGTCGGTCGTGGACGCCGACAAACTCGAGGATCGCTTGATGTCCGGCGTCGCCCAACCGTCGCTCGGCAATACGGAGAACACGCGTGTATCCGCCGGGTCGGTCTGCAAAGCGGGGCGCGATATCGTCAAACAAGATGCGAACAGCCGCTTTGTCGCCCAGCAATTGCAGCGTTTTTCGGCGAGCAGCCAGAACGGGTGCAATCGCTTGATTCCACTGTTGCCATTGCTCGCTTTTTCGCCACGCCTTCCAATCGTCGCTACCGCGTTCAGCGTCGCTTTCGAAGCCTCTGGCTTCATCCGAATTCTTCAACGAACGCCTGGCGATCGTGATGCACTTTTCGACGAGGCGACGGACTTCCTTTGCCTTTTCAACGGTTGTGACAATGCGTCCTTTCACTTTAGGCGCGTTGTCATCGTATTCGGCATCTCGCTCTGTGAGGAACAAGCTGCTGGCAAGGTTTCGCCGCATAGCCAATCGATGGCTGCTTGAGCGTCCCAATCGTCGACCGCGTTTTCGATGTCGCATGGCTGCACGTGCTACTTGGTTACTTTGTGGAATTCGAAAGAGTTGGGGAGCGTAACATTAACGCACGGTGGGGGCGGGTGGAACTCGCATACCCAAGTGAAGGCCCAACTCGGCCAGTTTCTCGCGAACCTCGGTCAACGTGGTCTCGCCAAAGTTCCGTACTTCCATGAGTTGATCTTCGGTGCGTTCGACCAGATCACGAACGGTATTAATGTCTTCGGTCTCAAGGCAATTGCCAGCTCGAACTGAAAGCCGCAATTCGGCCAAACTCATGTTGAGTTTCTGATCGAGCACGACGTCGCCAGCACCCGACGGCGGCTTTGCGGACGAATGGACTCGTTGACCGAGTTCTGAGTATTGCACAAACGGGTTGAGGTGTTTGCGGAGAATCTTGGCCGATTCGACCAACGCCATTTCGGGCGTGATCGAACCATCTGTCCAGATTTCCAGCGTCAGCTTGTCGTAGTTGGTCTTTTGACCAACACGAGTCGCCTCGGTGTTGAATCGGACGCGAGTGACGGGGCTGTAGACGGCGTCGATCGGAATAATTCCGATCTCGTGATCGCCCGTGCTGTGCTCGGTCGCGGGAACATATCCGCGGCCGTTCTCAACAACCATTTCCATCAGGAATGACGTATCTTCGTTGAGCGTCGCGATGACGTGATCGCTGTTGATCACGGCGACATCGGCATCGCCATTGACGTCCGCGCCGGTGATCGGGCCAGCTTCGGTCTTCTCGACCGTAATCACCTTCGTTTGCTCGGTAAAGTTCTTCACGACGAGCGACTTGACGTTGAGCACGATATCGGTGGCGTCTTCGACAACGCCCGGGATCGTGGTGAACTCGTGCTGAGCGCCGCGAATCTTGATTTGAGTCACCGCGCTGCCTTCGAGGCTCGAAAGCAGGATTCGCCGCAAGCTATTGCCCACGGTGGTTCCAAATCCTCGCTCAAACGGCTCGGCAGTAAATTTGCCGTAGCAATCGGTAAGGGACGCCTGTTCGCATTCGACCAAGCTTGGTAGTTCCAGACCTCGCCATCGGATGTGCATCTTCGTCTCCGTTGGACCTTTGGTGTCGGCGTAACCTCAATCGTTGACTCGCGTCGCGAATGAGGCATTGCGGGAGTATGAGAAAGGGCGTCGACTAAACGCGTCGTTTTTTCCGCGGACGGCAGCCGTTGTGCGGAATGGGAGTGCAATCTTCGATCAACTTAACGTTGATGCCAGCTGACTGGATCGCCGTGATGGCGCTCTCGCGTCCGGACCCTGGTCCTTTGACGCGAACCTCAACTTCACGGACGCCGAACTTGGCAGCTTTTTCTGCTGCTTGTTGTGCGGCGCATTGTCCGGCGAACGGAGTGCTTTTGCGGCTGCCTTTGAACCCGGAGGTTCCGGCGCTGGCCCAGCAAAGCATGTCGCCTTTCGTGTCCGTAATGGAGACGATCGTGTTGTTGAAAGTCGCCTTGATGTGGGCAACGGCAACCGTCACGTTTCGTCGCTGGCGGCGTTTTTTGGTCTTCGCCACGGGTGTCTACTCCTGCTTTACTAAAAAACTCGAATCCAAAACGGGGCGGGTTTATCGGGTGCTTTCGGATGATCCGAAGAAGCAGACTATCGAAGATCCTTGACGCCCTTCTTTCCTGCAACCGTTTTCTTAGGACCCTTGCGAGTCCGAGCATTTGTCCGAGTACGTTGTCCGCGGACTGGCAATCCTTGGCGGTGCCGGATTCCGCGGTAGCACTTAATATCTCGCAACCTGGAAATGCTTTGGGTCAACTGGCGACGGAGCTGGCCTTCCACGACATAGTCTTCCATGCCAGCGGCCAGCCGAGCCAATTCATCCTCAGCCAAGTCACGTGCTTTCTTTTCCAACTCAATGCCGGTCTTACGACACAACTCACGAGCGGCCTTGGGCCCGATGCCGTAGAGGTACGTCAACGAGACGACAATTGCCTTTTCGTTCGGTATATCAACACCCATCAAACGCGGCATAACTTCAAACTCCTAAACACAACCGTCGATTCCGACCGTGTTGTATGTCTCTATGGCGATCCCGAGGATCGTAGGCAACTGTCGAATCAAACGACGGTCGACGTAAAAATCAAGGGAGGTAAAGCGGGCTCGACGCCCCTTTGAAACTCAAAACAAGCTCAGACAAATCAGCCCTGTCGCTGCTTGTGCCGTGGGTTGCTACAAACAACGTAGACACGCCCTTTGCGTTTAACGACCTTACAGTTCTCGCAGATTCGCTTGACGCTCGTTCGAACTTTCATAGCCGTACAACTCGGGAAAGGGGCAAAGCGACTGAGTATATCGAGTCCGGAAACCATCGCACAAGGGCTCTTAACGCCTTTGCCGCGAATTTTGGCGGCTCAGCCAAAAATCGGCCCCAAACTAAAACTTTCCGGACCGAAAGCGAGCTAGCCAGCCTTCTGTCGCCAGGCATCCACGCAGGCTCGAATCCGGGCAAACACCTCATTTTCAGTGCCGACTCCGTCGATCTGTTGCAACAGGTTGCGATCGCGATAATAGTCCAACACAGGAGCCGTTTGGTTTGCAAAAACGGCAAGTCGCGTGGTCACCGTATCCTGTTCATCATCCGCTCGCCCTCGGCTTGAAAGCCGTTGAACAAGCACCTCTTCAGGCACAACGAGTTCGAGGACCACAGCAAGAGGCCGTCCGCTGTCTCTGAGCACAGCTTCAAGCCCCTCGGCTTGGGCCACTGTTCGGGGAAACCCGTCGAACAGAAGCCCCTCTTCTTTCCCAATCTGCTCCAAGTGTTCACGGAGCATGGTCAGCACCAGGTCATCCGGCGCCAACTTTCCCTGGGACATAAATCGATCGGCCTGAACCCCCGCTTCCGTTCCAGCTTCAATCTCATCGCGAAGCATCTGCCCCGTTGAGATGTGGATCGCGGTCAGGTGCTCAATCAGCAGTCGACACTGAGTACCCTTCCCGGAGCCGGGCGGTCCAATGAACACAACTTGCATTTCTAGCACTCCGCGCTGCTGCCCTTGAGCGGGGTCTACGATTCAAGCAGGCCAGGGTAATCACGCATCACCAAGTGACTGTCGATCTTTTGCACCAAGTCAAACGCCACACTCACTGCAATCAGCAAACCGGTGCCGCCGTAAAAACTGGCAACCGTAAAATCGACGCCCAGGGCACCGGATATGATTGTAGGAATAATGGCTACTGCCGCAAGAAAACCAGCCCCGACATAAGTGATTCTGACCATCACCTTTTCCAGATAGTCGGCTGTCCGTTTTCCGGGCCGATATCCGGGAATGAAGGTCCCGCTGTCCTTTAGATGTTCAGACATCTCCTTGGGATTGAACGTGATTGCCGTCCAGAAATAGCAGAAGAAGTAGATCATACCTACATAGAGCAGGTTGTAGATGAGCGACAGGCCGCTCCCGAACGCCATCGACAGCTCGAGCGCCCACGGCCCGAACCAAGTCCCCGCTGTCCAGTTCGTCAAAGCTCGGAAAAACAATCCGGGAATCATCAGCAGCGAACTGGCGAAAATAATCGGCATGACGCCCGCTTGATTGATCCGCAACGGCAGGAAGCTACGCTGTCCTCCCATCTGTCGCCGACCGCGGACATGCTTCGCGCTCTGCACCGGAATGCGCCGTTGGCCTTGAGTGATAAACACCACACAGGCAACCACCGCCACGAATAGACAGGCGAGCACAATCATCGATTCGATACCGATTTTCCCCCTCCCCAGCCCGACGAGCTCAAACACCGAGTTCTTGCTCAGCTTGGTAAGGGCTTTAGGCATCTGGGCGACGATACCGGCCATGATTAGCAAGCTGATTCCGTTGCCAATACCGAACTCGTCAATCTGTTCGCCGAGCCACATCAGGAAGATGGTCCCGCAAGTCATCGTGGCGATCGCGACAATCATCCAGCCCCAATGCAATGTCTGGGTGCCCGGATAGCAGAACGCCATGTTGATCATCCCTTGGCTGCCATCCTCGGGGACAGCCATCAGATAAAACATGACGTACGCCGTCGACTGGATCAAACAAAGCGCAACTGTTGCATAACGCGTGTATTCATTGATCTTCTTCCGCCCGGTTTCGCCCTCCTTCTTCAACTCCTCGAGCGGTTTCCAAACCGTCCCCAGCAATTGAAAAATAATCGAGGCCGAAATGTAGGGCATGATGCCCAGGCCGAAGATAGTTGCCTGCCGCAGGTCGCTCGCCGCGAACAATGCGGCGTGCTCGATCATCTGGCCGAAACCCGTCTGACTGGCTTCCGCATTACCAGGACCTTGGTTCACGATCGGCAGCGGGATTTGATACCCGACGCGATAAATCGCCAGGAACGCCAACGTCACAAAGATCTTGCGGCGGAGTTCCGGGATCGTAAATACAATTCGCAGCTTTTCCCACATATCTCAAATCCATCGAGTCGGCGAAGACGTACAAGTGTAGGCCAAATCTGAGCAGTTCATTCCAAACGAACAAACGGCGAAGGCCGCATTATGGCACCTACCGCCGTTTGAAAAAACACCGTCTGGGCTGTTTGAGCCATCATTTTCAGCGAATGCAAGGATCGCTCGAAGTCCCGAGTTGGGCAGCCGAGCCATTCATGGCACCAATTGGCTTAGCCCTTCGCTTTGGCAGCCAACTTTTTCTTTTCGGCAACCGTAGTCTTGGCTTTCAAGACAACGACTTGGCCGCCGGCTTTTTCGATCTTTTCTTTGGCCGATGCGCTAAATCGATGCGCCGAAACTGTCAGCTTCTTGGTCAGGTCCCCGTTTCCGAGGATCTTCAGCTCGTCGTACTTGCCTTTGGCCAACGAATGCTCTTTGAGCGTCGTCGGCGTGACTTCGTCGCCCGCCTCAAAGGCCGCTTCGAGATCGCAGACGTTAACGCTGAAAACGTTGGTCGCAAACTTGTTGTTGAAACCACGCTTGGGGACGCGTCGCACGAGCGGCATAGCGCCGCCTTGGAAGACGGCCAGCCGCGAATAGCCCGCTCGGGACTTTTGGCCATTATGACCACGGCTCGACGTCTTGCCCGTGCCGGCACCAGGTCCGCGGCCGACGCGTTTGCGTTTTCTGTATTTTTGAATGCCGCGATTGACTTCGTGCAAATTCATGACAAAGGAACTCCTCGCAGTCGCTCAATGTCCTGCGAGGTGCGCAGTTTCTGAAGAGCGTCCATAGTCGCCTTCACAAGGGTGACAGGATTGTTGGTTCCCATACTCTTGGTCAGGATGTTCGATATACCAGCGGCTTCACAGACGGCACGCACAGCGGCACCGGCAATGATGCCCGTACCCGGACCAGCCGGGATCAGAACGACTCGTCCAGCGCCGAATCGACCTTTCACTTCGTGGGGAATCGTTCCGTCCTCGACAGAAATCGAGACCATCTCGCGATTGGCTTGCTTGGTCGCCTTTTCGACGCTCGGCGGCACTTCGTTCGCCTTACCGTAACCCCAGCCGACTTTGCCTTTGCCGTCTCCCACAACCACCATGGCGGCGAAGCTGAAACGACGGCCGCCTTTGACGACCGCGGCACAGCGTTTGATCTTCACCACGTGATCAGTGAAACCACTTTGATTATTGTTGTCTTTAGCCACGTTCTCGCGACTCCCTTACTGGGTGAACGGACGAACTGACTCAGGCATCTCGCCCGAACCATCCGTTTTTGGGTGCTAAAAGCTAAGGCCAACCTCGCGCGCCGCGTCTGCCAACGCAGCGACTCGGCCATGATATTTCAAATGTCCGCGATCGAAACGAACGCTTTTGATCCCCGCCGCGATCGCTCGCTCGGCGACTGCTTTGCCGACCGCCTGGGCCGCCGCAACATTGCCGCCATACTTGATGCCGTCGCGCAGATCTTTGTCGCGACTGCTGGCCGATACGAGGGTCACCCCGTTTTCGTCATCAATCAGCTGACACGACACGTTGGTATGGCTGCGAACGACGCTCATTCGCGGAGTCTTATCGTCGCCTCGGACTTTGTTACGCACATGCCGACCACGGCGTAAGCGTTGTTTTCCGATGGATTTTTGTTTGTTCACGATGCACCTCGCCAACAACTCGGCCAATCGTCACATGAGATCGGCCACAGTCGTTCGAATTGTCTGATTATGTTGCGGCCTTACCAGGCTTGATTTTGACGTACTCGCCCTGATAGCGAATGCCTTTCCCCTTGTAGGGCTCTGGCTTTCGCACCGCGCGAACTTCAGCTGCAAATTGGCCGACCATTTGCTTGTCGGACCCTTTGACGACCACATGAGTCTGATCGGGACAGGTCACATCCAACCCGGCTGGGATCGTCTTGTGAATCTCGTTCGCGTAACCGACTCGCAGTTGCAACTGGTTGTTTTGAATCGCGGCGATATAGCCGACGCCGACAACTTCCAATCGCTTTTCGTAGCCAGTCTTAACGCCGATGATCATGTTGTTGATCAGCGACCGAGTGAGTCCGTGAAAGGCTCGGGCGCCGCGAGTTGTTCGGTTGACCGAAACGGAAACCGACTTGCCGTCCTCGGCGACTGCGACATCGACTTCGGGGCGTAGCTGGAGCGTCAACTTGCCCAACGGACCTTCCACCTGAACTTCACGTCCGTTGACGGTGACAGTCACACCAGCCAAAACGTCGACGGCTTTTCTTCCAATACGAGACATATGGTTCACCGAGCGGCAAGATGCCGAGTGGTTGGGAAACGACTAGTTACCAAATTTCGCAAAGCACTTCGCCGCCGACGCCTCGCTGCCGCGCTTCGCGGTCGCTCAAGACGCCTCGACTTGTGCTAATGACGCGGATGCCAAGTCCGTTAAGCACCGGTCGCATGTCCTTCGCCTTGTGATACACCCGGCAGCCCGGCTTGCTCACTCGCTGGATCTTCTGAATCACGCGCTCGCCGTTCGGGCCGTATTTCAACTCGAGACGAAGCTGCTTCGCGGGCGAATCGTCAGCGTCTTCCGGCTCGCTCCAGTCCCAGATGTAGCCCTCTCGTTTCAAAACGTCGGCCAAACCGCGTTTCACTTTAGAGAGAGGCAAATCAACGAAAGGTCGCTCGACTCGGACAGCGTTACGAATTCGCGTCAACATGTCGGCGATTGGGTCGGTCATCATGCTCTTGTCCTCCTACCAGCTCGCCTTGCGGACACCGGGAATCAACCCTTGGTCCGCCAACTTACGAAAACAGATCCGGCAGATGCCGAACTTGCGATACACCGCTCTGGGACGTCCGCACAAATTGCAACGCCGTTCGCTCCGTGAGGAAAACTTAGGCTCGCGTTTCGCTTTGGCAATCTTCGATTTACTCGCCACTGCCAGTCCGCCTATTTGAAAAAAGTGTGTACTCAGTTGTTCTTAACAAGACTCGCTCATCAGCGTCCGCCAACTTGCGTCGACACGGGATACGCCGTCGCGAGTTACGCAGCCGCCTCGGATTCATCGCGTTGGAACGGGAAGCCAAACAACCGCAACAGCTCAAGAGCCTCCGCGTCCTCGCTTGTGGAAGTCACAAGCGTGATGTTCATACCTTGGGTCAGCGGGTATTTGTCCGGATTCAGTTCCGGGAACACCAGCTGTTCCGTTAGCCCCAAACTGTAGTTGCCATTACCGTCGAAAGCTTTGTCGCTGAGCCCGCGAAAGTCGCGAACACGAGGCAAAGCCAATGCGACGAGTCGATCGAGGAATTCGTACATCCGTTGACGCCGCAAAGTCACTTTGCAGCCGATGGGCATCCCGTCCCGCAGCCGAAAACCAGCGATCGACTTGCGGGCCTTCGTGATGATCGGCTTTTGGCCGGTCACGAGAGTCAGCGCGTCGACGGCATACTCCATATGTTTCTTCTCTTGGATCGCACTGCCGACGCCCATGTTGACCGAGATCTTATTCAATCGAGGCAAGCAGTGACGATTACTGCGACCGAGCTTCTCACCCAAGGCGGGAAGAATCTCGTTTTCGTATTTTTCGTGGAGACGAGGAATCATGTTTCAACCTGTTCAATCCGCTTGGCGCCAATAGCGCTGGGCATCAATGTTCTGTTGGGCCAGTGACTGGCCGGCAAGTTTCGGCTGCTATTTTCTTGCGTGGCTATTTTTTTGCGTGGCTAGTTCGCGGCGGAGCGATTTGTCCCAGCGAGGCACCTGACTTCTTGGCATATCGCTCTTTGCTGCCGTCGTCCAAGTAACGCACGCCAACTCGCGTCGGCTGACCCGTTTTGGGGCAAACCAACATCACGTTCGAGGCGTCGATCGGCATCTCTTTGGAGAGCCGGCCGCCCTGCGGGTTTCGCTGGCTCTTCTGGACATGCTTCCAGACCCGGCCAACGCCCTCAATGACTACTTTGCCCGCCGCGCCATCGACTCGAAGCACTTTACCTTGAGTGCCTTTGTCGTTGCCGCTGACGACCTTTACTACGTCATCTACTTTGATCAGCATCGTTAAACCACCTCATTCGCGAGGCTGACGATTCGCATGAAGCTTTTCTCACGAAGTTCCCGAGCGACGGCGCCAAAAATACGCGTGCCTCGAGGAGACTTGTCGTCGTCAATAATGACGACGGCGTTGCTATCGAATCGAATGTAACTTCCATCGGGACGGCGTGTCGGTTGCTTGCAACGTACGATCACCGCCCTCACGACAGACTTCTTTTTAATATCACTACCCGGTATGACGCTCTTCACGCTGCAAACGATCACGTCGCCAACGCTGGCAAACCGCCGACGCGATCCGCCAAGCACTTTAATGCACTGGACCTCTTTCGCGCCGGTGTTGTCCGCGACGGCCAGTCGTGTTTCTTGCTGAATCATCGCAGACTACCCTTCGTCGCTTTTGTCTGAGCCGCCTTCATCCGAGCCAGGATTGACTTCGGCATCTCGAGTCGCCTTGAGTTTGGCGACGTCGATCTTGCGGCTCTTCTCAACTACGCGAACTAATTCCCAACGCTTTGTTTTGGATCGGGGGATCGACTCGATGATCTCGACCGTATCACCCTCGCCCGATTCGTTGTTTTCATCGTGGACGTAGCAAACCGTTCGCCCCCGCAAGTACTTGCCGTACATGGGGTGTTTCACTTGGCGAGCGATTTCCACGCGTCGGGTTTTGGCACCCTTATCGCTGGTGACGATACCGACCGCGACTCGTTTTGGCATGGTGTTTCTCGAAAGTCTGTTGGAGAACGTCGAAGCGCCCTCCAGCGATGCTCAACTTGTACTATTTTCGCCGCTACTGGCTTTTCTCGCTGCTGTTGTTGGCAGTTCGTTCGCGGAGGATCGTTTTGATCCTGGCGATCTCACGCCGATGCCGACGAAGCTCACTCGGCGCGTCCAAGCGTTCACTTTGCGATTGAATCCTGAGCCGGAAGAGATTGTCCGCAGTCTCCTGCAGAGTTAGCTCCAACTGCTCATCGCTCATTTCTCTTAATTCGACAGCCTTCATCGCTGCGATGCTCCTATCAATTTGGCCCTAGGCCGGACGCCGCTTAACCATTCGAACTCGAATTGGCATCTTGTGGGCCAAGCGAGCGAAACAAACCTTGGCTTGCTCCTCCGTCACGCCGCCAATCTCGTAGAGCACCGTGCCAGGCCTCACCGAGGCCACCCAATGCTCAGGCTCACCCTTACCTTTTCCCATCCGCGTTTCCAGCGGCGTCGACGTAATCGACTTATGGGGAAAGATACGGACGTACAATCGACCTTCGCCCCGCACGTATTGCTGGGCAGCGATTCGACCGGCTTCGATGGTCTGAGCTTTGATCCAACCGCCTTCTAGCGACTGCAGCCCGTAATCACCGAACACCACCCTGTTGCCTCGCGTGGCGTTACCTTTTATACGACCGCGCTGGCTTTTTCGGTGCTTGACCCGTTTCGGCATTAACGGCATCGTTGTCTCCTTCGTACATCCCTTGGTTGATCCAAACCTGCACGCCAATATGGCCTTGAGCTGTCTTGGCTTCCGTGAAGCCGTAACTGATCTTGGCTCTCAGCGTGCTGAGCGGAATCGAACCCGATATTTGCTTTTCGCGTCGCGCCATTTCCGAACCGCCCAGACGGCCGGCCATCTGGATCTTGATCCCCTTGGCACCCGCGTCCATGGTCGTTTCCATCACGCGTTTCATCGTCCGGCGAAAACTCGCTCGCTTCGACAGTTGCTGTGCAATGTCCTCGGCAACCAATTGAGCTTGCAACTCCGGACGACCCACCTCTTCCACTTTCAAGTTAACTCGGCGGCCAATCAAAGCCTGCAAGTCCTCTTGAAGAATCTCGACGTCCTGCCCCTTCTTTCCAATGATCAAGCCGGGACGAGCAACGTAGAGCACCACCTTGACTTCATCGCGAGTCCGCTCGATCTCGACCCGATCGATCCCAGCGGATCGATAGCGAGGATTCTTGGGATTTTTGGTGATGAATGTGCGAATCTTTTGGTCTTCCAACAGGAGGTTTGCAAACTCCTTCTTCGATGCGTACCAACGGCTCTTCCATCCTTCGAAGATTCCGGTTCGAAACGCGATCGGGTTAACTTTTTGACCCATCTCTTATCTCTTCTTTCATTGCTCTCGCGACGACTGAAAGTTCTTGCGACTACAGATCTTCCGACGAGTCGATATCTTCGAGCGCGACGTGAATATGGGAAGTTCGCTTCTTGATCATGAACGCCATGCCGCGTGCGCGGGGGCGAATTCGTTTAAACATCGGTCCGCCGTCAACTCGAGCGTCCACGACAACTAACCGCTCGACATCCACCGCCTTACCCGAGTTCTGATCCGGGTCCTGGGCGTTCCCGAGGGCGCTACGGAGAACCTTCTCCAGCAAACGCGCGCCTCGATGCGGCTGGAAGCGAAGGATATCCAACGCTTCATCGGCGAATTTACCCCGAATCAAATCGGCCAGCGGGCGCACTTTACGGGCACTGATCCGTGCATATCGATGAGAGGCTCGAAAAGACATCGTTATTCTCCTTCGCGGTCCGACTACCGCTTGCCTCGGCCGCCGTGTCCACGAAACGTTCGCGTTGGGGCAAACTCGCCAAGCTTGTGTCCGACCATGTCTTCCGTTACGAAGACCTTCATATGCTGACGCCCGTTGTGAACCATGAACGTCTTGCCGACGAATTCCGGAACGATCGTGCAGGCTCTCGCCCAAGTTTTGATCGGCTCGCTTGAGCCGGACTCATCCTGCTTCACCACCTTTTGGTAAAGCTTGGCATCCACGAACGGACCTTTTTTCAGCGACCTGCTCATTCGTTTCTCCCCTTCGACGACACGGGCCGCGGAAGGCACTGACTTGAGTTCATTTGGGGCATTGTATTTTCCGTTAGTTCATCTCTCGCAAACGCTACTTCAGGCGAAGCTGACCGTAACGCCTTGATCGCCGACGCCGAACAATCGCGGCGTTCGACGGCTTACGTCTCTGTCGAGTTCGACCGCCCTTGGCCGGCTTGCCAGTCGGACTGACCGGGTGGCGACCACCCTTCGTTCGACCTTCACCACCGCCGTGCGGGTGATCGACTGGATTCATTGCAGTTCCGCGAACATGCGGGCGGCGGCCAAGCCAACGCTTTCGACCAGCTTTACCCAAGCGAACCGCCATGTGTTCCGAATTGCCAACCTTGCCGATCGTCGCACGACACTTCGATGGCACTCGGCGAATCTCGCCACTGGGCAACTGCAACTGAGCCCAATCGGCTTCGCGTGCAATCAGGTTGGCGCCCGACCCGGCACTGCGACACATTTTGCCGCCGCGGCCAGGAAGCATCTCAATGTTGTGTACCGTCGTTCCCAACGGCATGTCTTTCAGCGGCAGACAATTGCCCAAGTTCGGCGGCGAATCGGAGCCGTTCTGAACAACATCGCCCGGCTTCAAGCCGTCGGGTGCGAGGATGTATCGCTTCTCGCCATCGACATAATGCAAAAGAGCAATTCGCGCGCTGCGATTAGGATCGTACTCGACACTGGCCACCTTGGCCGGAATCCCATCTTTGGCTCGACGAAAATCGATCACTCGATAACGACGCTTGTGCCCGCCGCCACGATGGCGAGACGTAATCTTCCCTTGATTATTCCGACCACCCGTCTTCTTGACCGGCTTCAACAATCTCTTGTTCGGCTTCGCGCCTTTCGAGAGATCGGCAAAGTCGCTCACGCTCGCGCCGCGTCGGCCCGGCGAAGTCGGTTTGTAATGTCGAATTCCCATATCTTGCCTCCCGCTTTCGCGGTCTATTATCGCCGTTAGAAGAAGTCGATGCGATGATCGTCATGAAGCGTCACTAAAGCCTTCTTCCAAGACTTTGTGTACCCATAACGAAACTTGAAACGCCGCGGCTTACCCTTACGATTTTGCGTTCGAACCTTGACCACCTTGACGTCAAACAACCGCTCAATCGCTTCTTTGACGTCTTCTTTCGAAGCCAACTTATTGACCTCGAAAGCGTATTGGTTGTAACGAGTCGCCTTGTGGATCCCCTTCTCAGTAACAAGGGTTCTCAACACGACCTGATGCGGCTCAAGCTTGATGGAACCGCTCGCAGGTTTTGCTTTGTTCGTCTGGACCATTTTGCCACTTGGATTCTGTTTTGCTTTGATTTCCGCTATCCGAAATCAACACGGACACGCCGCTGCAACCACTAGCCCGTCTTCTCCGCGATCGCTTCCAACGCCGCCTTCGTCACGAGAAGACAGTTCGGCTTGAGCACCACCAAGGCGTTTAAGTCCGAAACGGGTGCCACCTCGACGCGAGAAATATTTCGAGCACTCTTGTAAACGTTGGGAGCATGCTCGGCCGTCGCAACCAATGTCGATCGCCCGTCCAGCTTGAGAGCCTTAAGCGTCGCAACTAAGTCACGCGTCTTCGGCTCAGCAAACGACAACTCATCAATCACAACCACCTGGTCGCCATTGAGCTTACTGGCAATCGCCATTCGAGTGGCTGCGCGAACCGCCTTGCGAGGCATTCGGCCGCCGTACTCGCGAGGACGGCGTGCGAAAGCCATTCCGCCGCCGCGACGAACGTTGCTCGATCGCTGTCCGGCGCGTGCGTTGCCCGTTCCCTTTTGCCGATAGAGCTTCCGAGTCGAGCCGGCAACTTCACTTCGATTGCGAGTCCGATGGGTCCCCTGCCGAGCATGGGCTTGATACATAACGACAGCGTCGTGCATCAACTGCTTATTAATCTTGGGCGCAATCGCATCGACATCGACATCCATCGTGCCGACCTCTGCGCCCGTCTTGTCGTAGATTGTGAGACTCTTCATAGCCACGACCCAATAAAAAATGCGGCCGGCCGCCGAAGCAACCAAGCCGCTATTTAGAACTTATTTGTTTCACTGACAATGACGTAACCGCCATTTGGGCCCGGAACGGCCCCCTTCACCAACAACAGGTTATTCTCTTCGTCGACGCGAACCACCTTGAGGTTTCGCGAGGTAACTCGAGCGTTGCCGTACTGACCTGCCATTCGCTTGCCTTTGAACAAACGACTGGGAGCGGCACTCATGCCCGTACCACCAGCATGACGATGGACTTTCTTCACGCCGTGAGTCGCACGCTGGCCATGGAAGTTGTGACGCTTCATAACGCCGGCGAATCCACGGCCCTTGCTCGTCCCAACGACGTCGACCGCTGCCACTTCACCTAGATTGCCAACGGTCACTTCCTGGCCGACTTGATAACCTTCCGTCGAACCACGGAACTCACGCACAAACTGCTTGGGCTCGCAATCCGGCTTCGCGGCAGGCTCTTCACCCGCGTCAGCTCGACGCTTGTTGCGTTTACTGCTGATCTTCGCGACATGACCACGTTCGCTTCGACTAGCCAATCGCCGAGCCTTGTCGCCAAAACCCAACTGTATTGCTTCGTAGCCGTCTCGTTCGGTGCTTCGCAACTGAACTACATGACAAGGACCGGCTTGGATCACCGTGACCGGCACCACTTGCCCTTTGTCGTTGTAGACTTGCGTCATACCGACCTTGCGACCGAGTATTCCTTTGACCATCGATCTATGCCTTGTGGTCTGTCGCCCGCCGGACCTTGATTCATGGAACCAAATTACCGGCGAAGCTTCCGTGTCATAATGCTAGGCCCAAGCGTTACAGTAATTGAGACATCGCTTTGACTCGCCCAACCTCGTATCCGCGTATATTTCAACCCGCGAACCGCTGAGGCCTAGCGAGAGGATGCTTTGATCTTGATGTCCACGCCAGCCGGAAGACTGAGCTTATTCAATGCTTCAATAGTCTTGGCTGTCGCCTGGACGATATCGATCAACCGTTTGTGTGTGCGAATTTCAAACTGCTGTCGAGCTTTCTTATCTACGTGCGGCCCTGAAAGAACCGTGTAGCGCTCGATCCGTGTCGGCAACGGGATCGGCCCGTGCACTTCGGAGTGGGTGCGCTTGGCAGTGTCTACGATGTCCATCGCGCTCTGATCTAAGATCGCGTGATCGTAGGCTTCCATTCGAATCCGAATGACTTCATGTGATTGCGCCACGTACCGTTACTCCCAACACCTTCTCAATTCAATCCGCTTGCTTTTCCACAGCGGGGCCTAATCCCCGAGGGGGAAACCAACGATCTTAAGGATCACGACTCGTATCGTCAACACCTTTTCAGGCCACACTTTGCGAGGATTTGCGAAGTTTTTCTCGGCGATGGAAACAGACTCAATTGGACGATTGGGCAGCGAGTTCAGCCGACGCTTCGCGATCAAAAATCGTCACCCATGAACCGCTTGCGATCCGCATCCGGTGCCGGACCATACTCCAACGGCTCCATCGAACAGCCAGCTCGCCCCTGGCTTAAGGAACGCATCGCGCTTGAGTACCCAAACAACTCTTTGAGAGGTGCATGTGCCTCGATCGTGCTGATCCCCTCCACCGAACTCGTATTGGCAATCACGGCGCGGCGCTGCTGCAAGTCGCCGACAAAATCGCCCATATAATCCTCAGGCGTGGTTATGTCGAGCCGCATGATCGGCTCAAGAAGCACCGAGCCGCAGGCCGTAAGCCCCTGCCGAAACGCCTCGTTGACCGCGATCCGAAACGCCTGCTCGTCCGAACCCTCTTCGTGAATCTCGCCGCCAACGACGGCCACCTTCATCTTCGTTAGCGGAAAACCTGCAATTTCTCCGCCCCCCTCGCCGCAGGCACGGAGCTCCTCCATCACGACGTCAATTAGCCCACTCGGAATCGAATCTGGCGGCGCCTGATACAAGACAGTCACCCCGGACGCCTTTTCATCCGGTGCCATCTTCAAAACGACTTTGGCGTACAGAGCCTTGCCGGCAATCATCCGGTCGCAAACCCCCTCAACCTCGGCCGGAGCCGCCACCGTCTCGCGATAGCTGACCTGAGGATTGTGGAACTTCACTTTCAGCTTGAACTCTCGAAGCAACTTGTTCTTGATCACCTCCAAATGGAGCTCGCCCATACCGCTGATCAAGGTCTGACCTGTCTCCCCCGACCGCACCGTCAGCGTCGGGTCCTGACGTTTGAGCATCTCCAGCGTGGACGCCAGCTTGTCTCGCTCTGTCGTCGACTCGGGCTCAATGGCCATCGAGATCACCGTCTCCGGGAACTCAATCGACTCCAACAAAACGGGTGATCTCGGATCGCAGAGCGTATCGCCGGTTATCGACTTGCGCATCCCAATGATTCCGACAATATCCCCGGCTTCAGCAATATCCGCCTGCTCGTCTTTTCGCGTCGCATGAATTCGCCACAACTGCGACACGTTTTCTTTGACTTCCTTGCCCGGATTGAGCACTCGGCTGTTCGATTTGAGCGTCCCCGAGTAGATCCGCACCCAGGCGATGTCTCCGGTCCGAGCCGGCAACACCTTAAAGACCAAGGCACAGAACGGCTCGCTCGATTCCGGTTTTCGACTCGCTTCCGTTTCCCGTCCCTTCTTATCGACAACGGCACCGGCCACCGGCGGGCGGTCGAGCGGACTCGGGAGGTACTCGCTGATCGCGTTGAGTATCGGCTGAACTCCGACGCCGTGCAGAGCCGAGCCGCAGAGAACGGGTTGAATCTGCTGAGCGATCGTGCACTGGCGAATGACTTTCCGCAGCAAGTCCGGACTGATCTCCTCGTCTTGCAGCGCCTTTTCCATCAGCTCATCGCTGAAGCCATAGAGCTTCTCCAGCATCTGCTCGCGCCAGAGAATAGCCGACTCCTCTCGCTCCGCGGGAATCTCCGCTTGCGAGATTGTCCGGCCGTCGTCATCGGAATCAAACACGAGCATCTTCATGCTAATCAGATCGATCACGCCGCTGAAATGGTCCTCGACGTGCGACGGGCCCTGGCCGGCCGGAATCTGAATAGCGACCGGCTCCGACGGCAACTGCTTGTCGATCTCATCGAAAACACGCTCGAAGTCGGCACCTTCGCGATCCATCTTGTTGATGAACGCGACGCGCGGCACGCCGTACCGATTGGCCTGACGCCACACCGTTTCGCTTTGAGCCTCTACGCCCTCGCGTGCACTGAAGACAACGACAGCGCCATCGAGTACTCGCAAGCAGCGCTCGACCTCGGCCGTGAAATCGACATGCCCGGGCGTATCGAGCAGGTTGACGTGAACGGTCTCGCCATGGCTATCTTCCCAATCAAACGTCACGCAGGCCGAGTAGATCGTGATGCCGCGCTCTTGCTCTTCGGGATCTTCATCCGTCTCAGTCGTGCCATGATCCACCTGTCCAACTCGATGCTTGGCGCCGCTGTAGAAGAGCATTCGCTCTGTAACAGTCGTTTTGCCAGCGTCGATATGGGCGATCACGCCAATGTTTCGGATGTTTTCAACGGAGCGTTTCATCGCCGTACACCAAAGAAATTCTAAGTATCGTGGAGCGGATCAAAGCGGTTGTCGGAGCTCATGGCCCAACGGCCAATCTAACTCTCGCAGCGGACGGAGGGACCGCATGGAGCGGCGTCAAAAAGCGGGTTGATTTTGGAGGTAGAGGGATTGCGCAGCAAAAACGCCGCGTTCAGCTTGGAACGCGGCGCAGTTGAATTTCGTCGTGACTTGTTTACCAAGCGAAATGGGCAAAGGCTTTGTTGGCCTCAGCCATTCGGTGGATATTTTCTCGTCGAGTCATTGCAGCGCCTTCTTTCTTGTAGGCGGCCAGCAATTCTTCGGCGAGTTTCTGGTGGGTGGGGCGTCCTTTTTTCTCTCGTACAGCAATCAACAACCAGCGAATCGCCAGCGATTGCTGTCGGGTCTTGTTCACTTGCATCGGCACCTGATAGGCGGCACCGCCGACTCGCTTTGAACGGACTTCGATATGCGGCTTCACGTTTTCCACCGCTTCATGAAAAACCTCAATCGGCTCTTTGTCCGAAACGCGTTCACGAAGAACTTCGAGCGCGTCGTAAAACACAGCCTGGGCGATTGATTTTTTACCGTCCAACATCAGGCAATTGATAAACTTGCTCGCCAGCAGCGAATCGTAACGAGGATCCGGCTTCATTTGCTTGCGGCTAGAGGTAATACGACCCATGACTCGAAATCCGTTGGTTGGCGTCCAGGCTTGGAAAGCTTGAACAACGATGAAAAATGTGTGAACGCAATCTATTCTGAACGTCGCCCGGTCGCGCAATTGACGACAGGCGTTCGCGTCAAGCTTGTGAGCAAGCCGCTGTCATGCCGACCTAAGGCTTCTTCGCGCCGTATCGACTACGCGATTGGCGGCGACCTTCGACCGCCAATGTATCTCTTGAACCGCGAACCACCTGATAGCGAACGCCGGGCAAGTCTCGGACTCGGCCGCCTCGCACAAGCACAATCGAGTGCTCTTGCAAGTTGTGGCCTTCGCCGGGGATATACACGGTGACTTCCTTGCCGTTCGACAGGCGTACACGGGTAATCTTCCGCAAAGCCGAATTCGGCTTCTTCGGCGTCATCGTTCGAACTTGCAAACAAACGCCTTGTTTCTGCGGGCACTTCTCCAAGACGGGCGCCTTGGGGAACTTTCGCTTCGAGCGGCGTCGACGGCGAACAAGCTGATTAATCGTGGGCATAACGACGTATTACCGATGGAATCTGAGACAACGGGAAGCCATCCAACTTAAGGCTTTGGTTCACCGTGTCAAGTCGTGTTGAGCCAGCTCCAACCGATGGGCTGGCGAGTCTATTCGTTTCTTTGTGCAGTCTGCGTCCTGCGAATCGCTATTCGTCTGTCGACGGCTCATTGCCAAGCAAGCTGTCGAGTGATTTCGCGGCCTCGGCGGAAGCGTCGCGGTGAGGCACCTCATCGTCGTCGATCGGGGCAGCCGGTTTTTCGGCACCATTTCCGTCTGACTGCAACAAGGGGAAGGTCGTATCGAGCCGAGTGTCCTCATGTGCTGCCATATCTTTGAGTGCATCGGGTCGGTATCGAACTTCGGATTCCTGGAACGTTCGGAAACCAGTGCCGGCCGGAATCAAGTGGCCGAGAATTACGTTTTCCTTGAGACCAACCAACTGGTCAATCTTTCCAGACAGAGCCGCTTCGGTCAGCACTTTTGTCGTTTCCTGGAAACTGGCTGCCGAAATGAAGCTGTTACTCTGCACAGCCGCCTTCGTGATCCCGAGCAGTTGGGTGCTGGCTGTCGCCGACTTGGGTTTGCCAGCTTTCGCTTGGGCGCCTCCGTGCACTTCAACTCGAGCTTGCTCTTCCTGGAACGCTTCTTTCGGAACGATTTCGTTCTCGCGGAAGGAGAGGTCGCCTGGGTGAGTCACTTTGACACAGCTGGCGAGCCGCTGGTTGACTTTGCGGAACTCGAAGCGGTCGGTGTCGAGTCCGGGCAACATCGTGGTGTCGCCCGGGTTTTCAATTTTCACTTTCCGCAGCATGCGAGCGATGATGATTTCGATGTGCTTATCATTGATCTCGACTCGCTGGCTTCGGTAGACCTGTTGGATCTCGTGGACCAAGTATTGCTGAACTGCTTCTTCGCCGGAAACGCGAAGAATGTCGTGCGGCACAAGAGGTCCGTCGACAAGCGCTTGCCCGGCTTTGACGATATCGCCCGAGTGAACTCGGAATCGTTTGTTCGGCGGTACAAGGTGCTCGCGTTCAATACCTGACTCGCTACGCACGATGATGGTTCGCTTGCCGCGGCGTTTTTCACCCAGGATTTCGACTTTGCCGTCGATTTCCGCGATCACCGAAGGATCTTTAGGCTTTCGAGCTTCGAAAATCTCGGTAACACGGGGCAGACCGCCGGTAATGTCCGAAACACCCTTCGATTCGCGAGGCGTTTTGGCGATAACCGTTCCAGCCGCAACCGTCTCTCCCTCATCGACTTCGATGTGGGCACCTTCCGGTAAGTAGTAGACGTCAAGCGGTTTTCCGTCAGCATCTTCCAAAACAATCTGCGGATGGAGTTCGCCCTTGTGATCGACGATGAGTTTTCGCAGAGTACCACTGCCTGGATCCTTCTCGGCTTTCATCGTCTCGCCTTCGACGATCTCTTCGTAACGCGCTTTTCCCGGCACTTCGGCCAGAATCGGAATACTGTGCGGATCCCATTCGCACAACACGTCGCCGATTTTGACTTCGGCGTCCTCTTTAACCATCAACACGGCACCGTTGGGAACGTCATACTTTTCGATCTCACGCCCTTTAGCGTCGATCAACGCGATCTCGGCGTTTCGAGTGAGGACAACGACCTTGCCATCGTCGTTCGTCACCGACCGCATCCGAGTGAATCGAATGAATCCGTCTTTCTTTGCCTTGGTGTCTTTCTCCTCGACATCGCGACTGGCGGTTCCACCGATGTGGAACGTACGCATCGTCAACTGCGTACCCGGTTCGCCAATACTTTGAGCGGCGATGATTCCGACCGCCATGCCCTCTTCGACCATATTGCCGGTGGAAAGGTCCATGCCGTAGCATTTTCGGCAAACGCCCAAAGGAGCATCGCACGTCATCGGCGTGCGAACTTGGATTTTTTCCAGTCCCATCTCTTCGATCTTGCGAGCGATCTCGTTGGTGATCAGCTCGCTGTCCCGCACAATGATTTCGTCCGTAACCGGATTGACGATGTTCTGCCGGCTGACGCGTCCTTTGATCGCGTCCGCGAGTCGAACTTCAACTTGCTCGCCGCGATAGACGACCCCTTTGGTGATCCCTTGCGTCGTCCCGCAATCTTCCATCGTGACGACAACGTTTTGGGCGACGTCAGCGAGTTTTCGGGTCAGATAACCAGAGTCGGCTGTCTTCAACGCCGTATCGGCCAAGCCTTTTCGGGCGCCGTGAGTCGAACTGAAATACTCGAGCACCGACAGACCTTCTCGGAAGTTAGCCTTAATCGGCGTCTCGATAATTTCGCCCGTCGGCTTCGCCATCAGACCACGCATTCCTGCCAGCTGACGAATCTGTTCGATACCGCCTCGGGCACCGGAGTGGGCCATCAGGAAGACGGGGTTGATGTAGTCAGGTCCGCCGTGCCTATCGTTTTCCATCCCGGTCATCATTTCGCCGGTGATGCTTTCGCGGGCATGGGTCCAAGTATCAAGCACCTGGTTGTACCGTTCTTGCTCGGTGATAATCCCACGGTCGTACCACTTCTTGAACTTCAGCACCTGCTTCTCGGCGGCGGCGATGATCTTCCCTTTCTCTTCCGGCAGAACAAGATCGTCCGTGGCGAACGAGAGACCGCTGCGAGTACTCTCGCGGAAGCCAAGCTGGTTCATATCGTCGAGCAAGTTGATGGTCGCACTGCGACCAAGCCGTTGATAGCAGTCCGAAATAACCGTCGCCAAGTCACCGCCTCGCAGCGGTTCGTTGTAATAGTCCATTCCGTCCGGAAGCATCGTATTGAAGAGAATGCGGCCGTACGAAGTCGTAATCGTCTCGCCAAGCGGCGAAGATTCGTCATCTGAATTCACTCGTTGATCTTCCGGCAATCGCAGCTGGATCATCGTGTGAATTTCAATCACGTCTTGGGAATAGGCGAGTTCTGCCTCGGCAGTCGAGGCGAACACCATGCCTTCGCCCTTCTTATCGGGCAAAGCCAGCGAGATGAAGTAGCAACCCATGACCGTGTCTTGCGACGGGCTCATGATCGGGCGGCCATTGGACGGCGCGAAAATATTGTTCGTCGAGAGCATCAGCGTGTGAGCTTCGACTTGAGCTTCGATCGACAGCGGTAGGTGGACCGCCATCTGGTCGCCGTCGAAGTCGGCGTTGAAACCTTTACACGCCAACGGATGCAAGTGAATCGCGTTGCCTTCGACCAGAATCGGCTCGAACGCCTGAATTCCCATTCGGTGCAGTGTCGGAGCTCGGTTGAGCATCACCGGGTGGTTGCGAATGACTTGCTCGAGGATATCCCAAACCTCTTCGTCCTTCCGCTCGAGCATCTTCTTGGCGCTCTTGATCGTATCGGCGTGGCCCAGTTCCTTCAGTCGCCGAATGATGAACGGTTGATAAAGCTCGAGCGCAATCTTTTTGGGCAAGCCGCATTGATGCAGCTTGAGCCGAGGCCCGACGACGATGACGGAACGCGCGGAGTAGTCGACTCGTTTGCCGAGCAGGTTTTCGCGGAAACGACCCTGCTTACCTTTGATCATGTCCGTCAACGACTTGAGCGGACGGTTACTGCTGCCGAGCACCGGTCGCTTGCATCGATTGTTGTCAAACAGAGCGTCGACCGATTGCTGCAGCATTCGCTTTTCGTTGCGAATGATGACTTCCGGCGCATTCAAATCGACCAGTTTTCGAAGCCGGTTGTTGCGGTTGATGATCCGGCGGTAAAGGTCGTTGAGATCGCTGGTGGCGAAGTTGCCGCTATCGAGCAGCACCAAGGGGCGCAGGTCGGGCGGAATCACGGGGATCACATCGAGCACCATCCACTCGGGCTTGTTGTCGCTATCGCGAATCGACTCGACAATCTTCAGCCGGTTAGTGAGGTCTTTTTTCTTCTGCTTTGAATTTGTTTCTTCGAGATCCTGGCGGAGCTGCTCAGAGAGCGTTACCAGGTCGAGCACGGAAAGCAGCTTGCGAACAGCCTCGGCACCCATATCGGCTTCGAACGCGCCGTCGCCAAACTGCTCTCGCGCCGTGCGATACTCTTCTTCGGTCAGCAGCTGTTGCCGTTCGAGATCGGTGTCGCCCGGATCGACGACAACGTAGTCTTGGAAGTAGATCACTTTCTCTAGGCTCGACGTCTTCATGTCGAGCAAGTTGCCCAACCGGCTCGGCATGGCTTTGAAGAACCAAATATGCACGACGGGTGCCGCCAATTCGATATGGCCCATCCGCTTTCGACGTACACGCGAGTGGGTCACCTTGACGCCGCAACGGTCGCAGATCATGCCCTTGTATTTCATGCCGCGGTATTTGCCGCAGGCGCATTCCCAGTCCTTCTCCGGACCAAAAATCCGCTCACAAAACAGGCCGTCTTTCTCGGGGCGGTACGTTCTGTAGTTGATCGTTTCCGGCTTCTTAACTTCGCCGAACGACCAGCTGCGAATGTCGTGCGGTCGCGCCAAGCTAATCTTTACGGAAGCGTAATCGTTAATACGGTCGTAGGAGGTTTCGCCGACTGACATCGCCAACTCCTTTGTGATTCACGGTTGTGTTGTGTTCTTGAGCAGTGATTCCCGGTCGCTGATCAAACGGCCGGTAGCTTGAGTCCGCCTGGCCGTCGCCGGTTTCGCGTGAACGAAACGACAACGGCGATTTGATTACACCCGACGTTTTTCAAGCTGCATGTTGAGCGCCAGACCCCGAATCTCATTGGTCAAGACGTCAAAGCTGGCTGGCGTGCCGGCTTCCAACGAATTCTCACCCTTGACCATCGACTCGTAGATCTTGGTTCGACCCTCAACATCATCGCTCTTGACCGTCAACAATTCCTGCAGAATGTACGCGGCGCCGTACGCCTCGAGCGCCCAGACTTCCATTTCTCCAAACCTCTGTCCGCCAAACCTCGCCTTACCGCCCAAGGGTTGTTGGGTGATCAGCGAGTATGGTCCTGTGCTGCGGGCGTGGACCTTGTCGTCGACAAGGTGGTGCAGCTTCAACATGTAGATGTAGCCAACCGTCGTCTCTTGCGAGAGTTGCTCGCCGGTTCGACCATCGTGCAGGCGGATCTTTCCGTGTTTCGGAAGACCAGCCTCGTCCAGACATTTGTTGATCGTTTCCTCTGAGGCGCCCTCAAAGACTGGCGTCACGGCTTGGAAACCCAGCGCGGCGCCGGCCCAACCCAAGTGGGTCTCGAGAATTTGCCCGACATTCATCCGGCTCGGCACGCCAAGCGGATTAAGCATGATTTGAATCGGCGTTCCGTCCGGCAGATACGGCATATCTTCGATCGGCAGGATCTTGGCGATAACACCTTTGTTACCGTGGCGACCCGCCATCTTGTCGCCAACCGAAATGGTTCGTTTCGCGGCGACGTAAACTTTCACCATCTGCAAGACGCCGCTGCGAAGCTCGTCGCCGCGTTTCATGCTGTTGAGCTTGCGATCCCGCAAGTCGATGGCGTCCTCCACTGAGCTCCAAGTCGCTTTGTAAATGCCTCGCATTTCAGTAACTCGAGCTTCACTTCGCAGCTTGGCCACAATGGGCTCAAGACGGAAAGTCGTCGCTTGCTCGGCGATGAATCGCGGATCCTGATCTCGAGTCAAGGGCGTCCCGTCGTCATCCGTCATCGGCTTGCCGAGCACTTTTTCCATTTGCTCGATCATCTCGGCGAATGCGGTCGAAATGTCCGCATTGCCTTCGGCTTCAACGTCTTTGAGTTCTTTCTCGAATCGCTTTCGCTCATCTTCCGACAGACTTAGCCGTCGCGAGAACTTCTGCGTATCGATCACGATGCCTTCGATGCCGGAGGGCACTTCGAGCGAATCGTTCTTGACGTCTTCACCAGCCCGCCCAAAGATCGCGTGCAGCAGTTTCTCTTCCGGCGTCAATTCGGTTTTCGATTTCGGCGACACTTTGCCGACGAGAACATCGCCTGGTCGGACAAACGTACCGACTTGCACGATGCCGTTCTCATCGAGGTTGCGAAGCGCTTTCTCGCTGACATTGGGAATGTCCCGCGTAAACTCTTCACGACCCAGTTTCGTCTCGCGAATCTCGACATCAAACTCTTCGATGTGGATCGAGGTGTATGTGTCGTTATGGACCAGCTCTTGGCTGATGATGATCGCGTCTTCGAAGTTGAACCCGTCAAACGACATAAACCCGACGAGCACGTTTCGGCCCAAGGCGAGTTCGCCGCCGCGGGTCGCTGCGCCATCGGCGATCACTTGGCCTCGCTCGACTTTCTCGCCCAAAGCCACGATCGGCTTTTGGTTCTGGCAAGTTCGCTCGTTCAGGCCAACGAACTTCTTCAGATGGTATGTCTCACCAGCAATTTCAATTCGAGTCGCATCGCAGTACGAGACTTTTCCGGCACGTTTCGCTCGAACCACCATACTCGAGTTTCGCGCGACTTCTTTTTCAAGTCCGGTCGCCACGATGGGCGGCTCGGCAACAAGCAGCGGAACGGCTTGCCGCTGCATGTTCGAGCCCATCAAGGCTCGGTTGGCGTCGTCGTGCTCAAGGAACGGGATCAAACCGGCGGAAACGCCGATCATCTGACAAGGAGCGACGTCGATGTAGTTGACCATCTCGGGCTGCACAATTTGAAAGTCGGCATGGTGCCGCGCGATCAAACTGGCGCCGCCTTGAATCTTGTCGTCGACAACAAAGGTGTCCGCCGGCGCCACGTAAGCTTCCGCTTCTTCGTCCGCCCGCAACCACTCGACCTCGTCGGTCAACTTGCCCTTCTTCACTCGGCGATAAGGCGTGACGAGGAAACCGTAGTCATCCACGCTGGCGTAAATCGCCAGGCTCGAAATCAGACCGATGTTCGTACCTTCCGGCGTCTCAATCGGGCAAATCCGTCCGTAGTGAGAAATGTGAACGTCGCGAACTTCAAAGCCAGCTCGCTTGCGATTGAGGCCGCCGGGGCCGAGGGCCGAAAGACGCCGCTCGTGAGTTAACTGCGACAGCGGGTTGGTCTGGTCGACAACCTGCGACAACTCGCCGCGTCCAAAGAAGTACTCGATCGCGGCCGAGATGCTTTTCGGATTGATCAGGCTTCGCGGAGTCATGTCGTCCGCATCCTTCAAACTCATCCGCTCCTGCACGGTTCGGCGAAGCTTGAGGAATCCTTTGCGGAGTTCATCGGACGCGAGCTCATCAATCGTCCTGAGCCGGCGATTTCCGAGGTGATCGATATCGTCGATCTGAGCTTCGCCGCCAGACGTGCTGAGTTCAATCAAGTACTTGACCGCGGCGATAAGATCGTCGGGCCGCAGCGTCATCTCATTGTCGGAGACGTTGAGCTGCAGTTTGCGATTGATGCGGAATCGACCGACTCGACCCAGTCGATATCGATTGACGTCGTAGAACTTTTCTTTGAACAGCGTCTTCGCTTGGTGCAGCGCCGGCGGGTTGCCGGGACGCAGTCGCTGGTAAATCCGCAGCAACGCTTCTTCATGGCTCGACGTGTTGTCGTCAGCCAAGCTATTGAAGACCAGAGGCGACTTGGGCACCTCCATGACTTCGACTTTCTTGACGCCGGAAGTGCAGATCAACTCGGCCGCGTTCTTCGTAACTTTGTGTCCCGCTTCGACGATGATCTCGCCGGCTCGGTCGCTCTTGGCCGGGTAGACAATGTCGTCAACAGCGATCTTGCCTTCGACCTTAACAACGCTGCGACCGTCGACAATCTTCTCGACACTACTGTCGTAAAAGACTCGCAGAACGTCAGCGTCGGTTCCATACTTGGGATCCATCGCACGCAATAGCGTGATGGCCGAAAACTTACCGCTTTGGTCGATTCGAACGCTCAACAAGTCTTTCTTGGTGACGTTGACTTCGATCCAACTTCCTCGCTCCGGAATCACGCGGCAACTGGCCAGCTTACGATCGGAGGTGGTGTCTTGCTCTTCGACAAAGTCGACGCCCGGACTTCGGTGAAGCTGGCTGACAACAACACGCTCGGCACCGTTGATAATGAACTCACCGCCGCCCAGCATGACGGGCATGTCGCCCAAATAGACCTCTTCTTCAACGGGCTCTTCTTTGTTGAGCCGCAGCCAAACGCGAAACGGACGTCCGTATGTGAGCCTCAATTGCCGACACTCTTCGGGAGTGTATCGCGGCTTTCCCAACTCGTACCGCAGGTACTCTAAGTTGATCGACTTATCGTAACTCTCGATCGGGAAGATCTCGCGAAGCACTCCTTCGAGTCCTTGATCTTTCCGATTCTCGGAGTCGCGATCGTCTTGCAAAAACTCTTTGTAGCTGGCGGTTTGAATTTCGGTCAGGTCGGGCATTTCCGCCGCGAGGTCCTTACCAAACATACGAACAGACTTAGGCGCCAAACGGCGATTGGCAGTGGTAGCCATAAGTGAGCGGGCTCCTAGTGGTCAATCCACGATGAGACAGATGGTTCGAACGTGGTTAGCACGCGAGGCGGCATGCAAGTTGGGAGAGGCGGCCAGCGGCAGCCAGTTAAGGATTCGATGGGCGCGTACCTTCCCCAGGGCCAAGACAAGCACGGTTTTTGCGAACGGCTTGATTGGGAACCGATTGAACAAGCAAATTCACCCGCGTCGCTGTCCAGCGACGGCGACGCTTTGAGGGAGAGTCGTTAGTGACCTGCTTACTTGAGCTCGACCGAAGCACCCGCTTCTTCGAGTTCGGCTTTGACTTTTTCCGCTTCGTCTTTGTCGACTTTTTCCTTGATCGTGGCCGGAGTGGCTTCGACCAGTTTCTTCGACTCGATCAACGAATTGCCGGTCAAGTTCTTGACGACCTTGACGACGTTCAGCTTCTTGTCGCCGAAGCCAGTCAGGATCACGTCGAATTCGGTCTGCTCGACTTCAGCAGCTCCGCCTTCGGCTGGTGCCATCATGACGGCGCCGCCGCCAGCGGCCGGCTCGATGCCGTGCTCGTCTTTGATGTAGTCGCTGAGCTCTTTGGCTTGCTTGAGAGTGAGACCAACGATCTTGTCACCGAGATCTTTCAGGTCTTGGTCGATCGTTGCGGTTGCTTCTTCGGACATGGGGGGAGGACCCTTTCTCTAACTGTTGCACCCTGATGCACCGTCGCGGAGTCTTGCGGTGAGATGCGTAGGAGTGCGTTTCGGAAGTTGGCTTTTGTGTTTATAAAATGGGCGAGACTATTCGGATTCGCCGTCGGCGACTTGCTCGATTTGACTGGCAACGGCGCCGCCAGAAGCGATCATTTGCGAGGACAATGCGGCGCCAGGCGCCAAGGCTTGCCCAACCAGGATAGAGATCTGCTCAAGGCGACTCGGCCACTTGCTGATCTCAATCACTCGCTCAGCCGTCAGCTGTTCGCCGTCCATGACGCCTCCGCGCGCGCCAAAGTTTTCGAACTCGACGTCCTTTTCGATGGCGGCGACTTCTTTGGCCAGCGAGACAAAATCTTCGGCACCCCAGACCAGGGCGAGCGTTCCCTCCATATCGTTGAAGGCGTTTTCCAACCCGGTGCCGGCGGTTGCCCGCTGAGCCAGACTGTTCTTCACGACGAGGAGGTTGATACTTTTCTCTCGCAATCGCCTACGCAGTGCGACCGTCGAGTTGGCGTCCATTCCGATTACGTTCACCAACAGGGCGTCGTCCACGCCCTCCAGGCGTCCGGCAACATCCTTCGTTAGCAAATTCTTGACGTATTTACTCATGACAATTTCAACCGTCTGAAGGTTCTTTCGTTACGCGTTTGTCCGTTCGAGCATTGGGCGCCGCTAAGCAGCGACCTTAACTCCCGGACTCATCGTCGCAGCAATCGAAATACCGCGGACATAGGTTCCCTTGACCGCGATCGGCTTGAGCCCATTAATGTGCCTGATGAAGAACTCGATGTTCTCCAACAGTTTCTCTTTATCAAAACTCATCCGCCCGACGACTGCGTGGACGTTGCCGCCCGAATCGTTGCGGAACTCGACTTTACCGGCCTTGTATTCCTTGACGATTGTGCCGACGTCCATCGTGACCGTCCCGGCTCGCGGCGAAGGCATCAGGCCTCGAGGACCCAGCACGCGTCCAAGCGGACCGACCAAGCCCATCATGTCCGGAGCGGCGATGCAGGCGTCGAAATCCGTCCAGCCATCCTTGATCTTCTTGGCCAACTCTTCTTGACCGACCTCATCAGCCCCGGCGGCAAGCGCTTCTTCGACCTTATCGCCTTTGGCGAATACGATCACGCGTTGCGACTTCCCAATACCATTGGGAAGCACGAGCGAACCGCGAATGAGTTGATCAGCCTGCTTTGGATCGATTCCCAAACGGAAATGGATCTCGACTGACTGATCAAATTTAGCCGCGCCATCAAACTGCTTGAGCACGTCAATTGCGTCGGCCAGAGCGATCGGCTCTTCCGGCGTTTTCTTGACGAACTGATTCCAAGTTTTGGATCGCTTTCCCATTTTTATTACCCTTCAACCTCGATACCCATACTGCGAGCGGTACCCTCGATCAGACGGCGAGCATGCTCGAGGTCACGCGCATTCAGGTCTTTCATTTTCTTTTCGCAGATGTCGTCAATCTGCGCCATGGTGACTTTACCGACCTTGTCAACGTTGGGAACGCCGGAGCCCTTGGCAATGCCGGCCGCCTGCTTGAGCAGCGAGGAGGCGGGAGGGCTTTTACAGACAAAGTCGAACGAACGGTCGTTGTAAACCGTGACGATGACCGGAATCGGAGTCCCGTTGTACTCTTTTGTGCGGTCGTTGAACTGCTGAACGAATTGGCCCAAGTTGATGCCGTACTTACCGAGCGACGTTCCGACAGGAGGCGCCGGAGTGGCTTGTCCGCCGGGAACTTGGAACTTTGCTTCGCCTGTGACTTGCTTGGCCATGTCGTGACTTTAATCCTTGACTCGATGGTCAGTGGACGCGGTGGGACGTCTGGGAAAATACAGAGACGAGAACGAAGACTACATTGCCTCGATCTGCCAATGCTCCAACTCCACGGGCGTGGGTCTGCCAAAAATACTAATGATCACCGTTACGCGGCCATGCGTTGCATCGATCGACTCAACCTCTCCCTCAAAGTTGAGGAAGTTGCCGTCCTTGACCCGAACACGATCCTCAGGATTGAAGGGGATGTCGATACGGGGTCCGACTTCATCCTCTTCATCTTCCTCTTGCGGCTTGGCAATAATCCGCTCGACTTCGTTCGCGTCCATCGGCGTCGGCTTGCCTGCCGAGCCGGTGAAGTCGCCAATCCCGCTCGTCTCACGCACGAGAAACCAGGATTCGTCGGTGATCGCCATGTGGACCATAATGTAGCCCGGATAGAGCTTTCGCTTCACCGTGCGCTTGCGGCCCGTCTTCGTGAACTCGACCACATCCTCAGTCGGAACCACGACGTCTTCAAAGAAATCGTCGAGCCCGTGCATCTTGACTCGACGAACTAACGCCTCGCGAATCGAATCCTCTCGATTCACCTGAACCTTCAAAATGTACCAATGCTTCTCGACGTCATCCGCCGGCTCATCCTCGATCAACTCGAGCGGCTCTACCGGACCTTCGTCGACTTGCTCTTCATCATCGTCATCGAACTCTTCAACCTCAGCCGAATCTGCCGACGCCTCGTCGCTCTCGGAACTCGCGCCGTCATCCGCAACCGCTTCGGCAGTTCCTGCCGACTCGACAGCTTCCGTCGGCTCGACAGCTTCCGTCGGCTCGACAACCTGCTCAGCAGCAGAATCGTT
Organism: uncultured Pirellulaceae bacterium; assembly: GCA_964567745.1. Classification (GTDB taxonomy): domain Bacteria; phylum Planctomycetota; class Planctomycetia; order Pirellulales; family Pirellulaceae; genus CAZMNY01. Next base: position 91,431 of record CAZMNY010000033.1, read on the forward strand.
CGACTCCTGCGCAGCGGGATCGGCAACCACTTGAGGCTCGTTGTCCACGCTTTTCGATTCGTCGCTCACCTTGCTCCCCTCTACAGATCGCCGATCAGTCGCCATCGCCTAGCATCACTATTACGTTCTCAACACACCAAGCCATGAGAACAACCAACCCCAGACAAAGTCGAATGCGAAGAGCATGAAGACCATGATAAAAATCACCACGATCACCACGATCGAATGCCGGTACAATTCAAGGCGAGACGGCCAGGAGACCTTGGCCATCTCCGCCTCAACTGCAATCAAAAAGTCGGCGAACTTGGGCACGTTCACCATTCGATAGGCAAGCCATAGACCGCCTACGAGAACCACGCCAGCAATCGCATAAATCAGCGAATCACTCATCCAAGCCGACTTGGCCGCTTCCACTTTCGCGCTGAGAAACACGTTCAGGCGCCAAGAAGCCAAGACAAACACGGTGGCCACGGCGGCAAAAGTAACCTGCCGAGCAATCTTGCCCTGACTGCGTTTATACAGCCCGACCTGAAACACCTCACGAAGAAACTCATTCTTCGCTACGGCAGTTTCTTTGGACATCACAACTCCCCAAACATCAACCGGCAAGTGGTAACCGTAACGCTGGTCGACCCTCCGGACCGGCGAGCCAACCTCAATTCAAAAATGGCAGACTCTACAGCAAACTAAAAAATGGCAGGGGCGGAGGGAATCGAACTCTCAACCTCTGGTTTTGGAGACCAGCGCTCTGCCAATTGAGCTACACCCCTGCAAAGGCGACACCGAAGCGTCGCGTTCAGAGCATCATTCGACGATCTTGGTGACAACACCTGACCCAACCGTTCGACCACCTTCGCGAATGGCGAATCGGACACCGTCGTCCATGGCGATCGGCTTGTGCATCTCGACAACCACTTTGACATTGTCGCCAGGCATGCACATTTCCGCATCGACCAAATTGGTCGTGCCCGTGACGTCCGTCGTTCGGAAGTAGAACTGAGGTCGGTAGCCGCTGAAGAACGGGGTCTTTCGGCCGCCTTCTTCATTCGACAGACAATAGACTTCAGCTTCAAATTTCGTGTGAGGCGTGATCGAACCGGGCTTGGCCAGCACTTGACCACGCTCGATTTCATCTCGCTTGACGCCACGCAGCAAGCAACCAACGTTGTCACCCGCCATGCCTTCGTCCATCAACTTGCGAAACATCTCAACGCCAGTGCAGGTTGTCTTACGAGATTCGGCGTGCAAACCGACGATCTCAACTTCCTCACCAACCTTGACCTTGCCACGCTCGATACGACCCGTAGCGACCGTACCACGACCTTCGATCGAGAACACGTCTTCGATCGCCATCAGGAACGGCTTGTCTTCTTCACGCGGCGGCTCAGCAATGTAGCTGTCGATGGCATCCATCAACTCATCAATGCACTTGCGAGCACTCTCGTCGCCAGGCTTCTGCGAGGCGGGAAGAGCCGATCCGCGAACGATCGGAATGTCGTCGCCCGGGAAATCGTACTTGCTGAGCAATTCGCGAATTTCCAACTCAACCAAGTCGAGCAGTTCGTCGTCGTCGACCAAGTCAACCTTGTTCATGAAGACAACGATGTACGGCACATCGACCTGACGAGCGAGCAACACGTGCTCTTTGGTTTGCGGCATCGGGCCGTCTGCAGACGAGACAACCAGAATCGCACCGTCCATCTGGGCGGCACCGGTGATCATGTTCTTAATAAAGTCGGCGTGGCCCGGGCAATCGATGTGGGCGTAGTGCCGATTTTCCGTCTCGTACTCGACGTGAGCGACGGCGATAGTCACCGTCTTGGTCGCATCACGGACCGTACCGCCTTTTGCGATGTCGGAATACGCCTTTACTTCGGCGAACCCCTTCTCAGCCTGACAAGCGAGAATCGCACAGGTCAGGGTGGTTTTTCCATGATCAATATGGCCAATCGTGCCAACATTGACATGCGGTTTAGTACGTTCGAAAGTCGCCTTGGCCATTGCTTTCTTCACCTGATTAACAAGATTTCAAACTTACCGAACCCAATGTCGGTGCCATTAACGAGAGCTGCTGATGGGACTCGGACCCATGACCTCGTCCTTACCAAGGACGCGCTCTACCAACTGAGCTACAGCAGCCGGATCGCAACTGAGTTCTCCGGGAGCGTTCCGCCCACAGCCGCCGGCATCGAGCCACCAAAAGCGGGTGAAGGGAATCGAACCCTCGTCTTCAGCTTGGAAGGCTGTGGCTCTACCATTGAGCTACACCCGCGTTCTCCAAAGAAGGACCAAGTCCCCCCAATCCCATTCCTCACTCAAAAAACCTTCACGCGGGAACCAAAAACACTCACCCCACGCTCCATATTCAATTGGCCACTTGCGTCGCCAAGTGGGGGGTGCAGGATTCGAACCTGCGAAGGCTGTGCCATCAGATTTACAGTCTGACCCCTTTGACCGCTCGGGAAACCCCCCTGATTTGCGCTGCGCCCTCGACTCGACTCACCTCACTTTTGCATACAGTCCTGAACGAATTCCCACGAAACACCCGAACAAGATCGACAAACTTAAGTGGCGTGAAAATAACGACTTAACTATCGGCCGCCGCATGCAAAACACACTTAGAGCCAGCGGAGGGGTTCGAACCCACGACCTGCTGATTA
>CAZMNY010000034.1:0-73783 GCA_964567745.1 uncultured Pirellulaceae bacterium
ATACGAGATGATAAACGCCGCGGCGATCATCGTCGCCTGCTGAGCATTCAGGATCGACGTGTCCCCAACAATCACTTCAAGCACGGCGCCGCCCGCATTGAATTGATAGCTGACAATGACCATGTACGCGATAACCAACGAGACCATCGACAGATTGCGGGCGACCGCGCCGAACCGCCGCTCGATGATCTCGGGCACCGTGCTGGCTTCGACGTTGCGCGCTTTCGCGGCAATCAAGGAGAGCAGCGCCATGCCGACAAGCGTCCCAATTGGGAGCAACATGGCGGCCATCCCGGTTTCATAAGTCTGTTCGGCATTGCCGACGATGGAACCCGTGCCGATCCACACGGCCAGCATGGTGCAGACCATCATCCCAGGGGAAAGCGAGCGACCGGCGACCGCAAAGTCGCTCTGATCCTTGACCTCGCGCGACTTCCAAATCGCGATCCCACCCAACAAGACGAGGTAGGAGATGATGCAAATCAGATAGACCATCCTCAGGCGGACTCCCCACAGCTCCAGGCCGGTTCGCCTAAGACGTCTAGCTTGGGTTTGATCCCGAGGCCAGGATCCGTCGACGCGGACATCCGACCGTCGACCCGCTGAGGCGCGCCGTCTGCAATGGATTGGGTAACATAGCTATTGAAATCGGTCGAGGTGAACTGAAACTCCCTGGGCGCTCCCTGCGCCAAATGTGCGATCGCGGCCGTGACGATGTCGCCGCCCCAACTATCCTCAATCGTCATTGCGATGCCGAGTGACGCGCAGAGGTCGCGAGCCTGTTTGGCTCGAGTCAATCCGCCAAACTTGCTGATCTTAATGTTCACGACATCCATCGCGCCATCCGCAGCACCTTGCAAAATGGCGTCGGTCGAGTCGATGACTTCGTCGAGCACAAACGGAAGCGTGGTGTTCCGCCGAATGCTCAAGCACTCCTTGTATGTCAAGCAAGGCTGCTCGATGTAAACGTCGACGTCTTTCACCGCATTGACCACTCGCATCGCCTCATGCATCAACCAACCGGTATTCGCGTCGGCGACCAACTTGTCGCCAGGCTCCAGAACATCTCGGGCGGCCCGGATGCGAGCGATATCATCGTCGGGGTGGCCGCCGACTTTCAGTTGGAACCGGCGATACCCGTCCGCTCGGTAGTCGGCCACGTTCTGAGCCATTTCGGCGGGCGGCCGCTGGGAAATGGCTCGGTACAACACGAGGTCGTCGCCATACCTTCCGCCCAACAGTTCACAAACCGGCATTCCAGCGGCGTGCCCCAAGATGTCCCAACAGGCGATGTCGATCGCCGACTTTACGTAGGGATGCCCTTTGAGCACATGGTCCATTTTCCGGTTCAGCACGAGAAGCCGCCGAGGGTCATCGCCAATCAGAGCCGGCGCCAACTCCTCGAGTCCAGCCCGCACGCCTCGTGCATAGGCCGGTAGATAGACTGGCCCCAACGGACAGACTTCACCGTACCCCGTGATCCCGGCGTCCGTCTCGATCTGCACGACCGTGGAGTCAAAAACGTCAACGCTCTTTCCTTCGGACCAACTGTATGTCCCCTCATGAAGAGGCAAGTCAACTTGGTAGACACTGATTCTCTCAATCTTCACTTGCGACACCTCATTCCTTTTTTCGCTGTTCGTCTTCTGGCATTAACTCAATGTGCTTATTCGGAAGGCTTGGCTGCTCGCCAGCCACGCCGAAGTTGCTCCGCCAGTTGCTTGATAATCGTTTGGTTTTCATCCATTCCGGCTATGTTCGTGTTCTCGCTTCGATCCTTTCGTCGGTCGTACAATTCGACGGCCTGCAAGTCGCCGGAGACGCCGGTGATGTGATTCCACGTTCGCCACTCGACGTAGTGGAAATTGTCCGTAACCATCGAGTGTCCCATGTAGCGTTTCTTGTCAGGAGTCACTCGCGGGCTACGATGAAACTGGCTAAACGCAGCCGTTTTCCACGGCCGTCCGGCGTCGCTCAAAAGCGCTTTAAAGCTCGTGCCTTCCATGTCGGATGGAACCGGGATCCCCGCCACATCGCACAGAGTCGGATAGAGGTCAACGAGCTCGACGATTCGATTGCATTTGGATTCGCTGTTCGAAATGCCGGGCGCTCGCATGAGCAAAGGAACTCGCACGTCGATGTCATAGTTGGTCTGCTTGCACCAGCTACCGTGCTCGCCAAGCTTCCAGCCGTGGTCTCCCCACACGACAACGATGGTATTGTCGTCTAGCCCTAGCTCCTTCAAGCCCCCCATGAGTTTCCCGAGGCAGGCATCGACGAAGCTGACGGAAGCGTAGTAGCCGTGCTTGAGAAGACGAGCTTCCTCGTCAGTGAGACTTGCAACGGACGGGTGCTTTACGTGCTCCAGGTCATAACAGCCTTTCAGCTCGTACGCTGAATTCATCGCCATGACCGGAGAGTTGCGAGGCAAAAATGGATTAGAGGCCAGCGGCAGTTTTTCGCCGTCATACAGATCCCAGTATCGTTTCGGCGCTACAAAGGGGAGATGCGGACGGTAGTAGCCGAGCGCCAGAAAGAACGGCTGATCTTTTTGTTTCAATCGCTTGAGCGTGTCGATGGCCAGATCGGTTTGAGCTCCATCGTAGAATTCACTGTCCGGCGCGTCGAACGACTCGGTCGACTTGCCGTAGGCCCAACCACCCGCGTACGCATTCGGATTTCGTTTCAGCCGCCGCCGCCTCACTTCAGCCAGTTCTCGATTCAACGCCTCATCGTGATAGAACGATTCCGGTTCGCGATCGATCATCTCCGGCGTCATATATTTCTTGGGCCGTAAGTCCGGTTCATCAAACGAAACTCGGTCGGGCATATGATTATGGAAAATCTTGCCCATCGACACGGTGTAGTAACCGTGTTTGTGAAAGTGCTGCGGGATCGTGACAACGCTCGGCAGATTCACTCGAAACTTGCCTCGCAGGTCCCAAACGCGGCTTGAGTCTGGGCGAAGACCGGTCATGACGCTGGCGCGGGAGGGAGCACAGACGGCCGCTTGGCAGTACGCATTGGTGAACGTCGTTGCTCGCCTGGCAAACGCGTCGAAATTCGGAGTGCTAATGTGCTGGTTGCCGTAACAACCAAGTTCCGGGCGAAGATCGTCAACAGAAATGAATAGCACGTTAGGCCGATCCGCCGCCAACGTTGGCACCGCCGTGGCGACGGCGAGCATCGCGCTAACAACAACAAGAAGACTCTGAATTGCGGTCCTGATGTGCGAGTCGAACATGCGGAATCTCCGGCGATCCAATTGGCTTATCGAACGTTTAAGGCACTACGAGTGCGCCTCAGTCAGTTCTTGTACTCTTTCTTTCGGTCGCCCCGCTTCCGGGCGTCTTCGAGAATCTTCTTTTTGCTCTCCAGCAGGTGGGCGGGCCATTTGAATTTCGGCGCCGACTTGGGATCGTAACCGGCCATGTGACCGTTGAGCCGTGTTGCTGGTTTGGTGTAGACGAGAACTGTCTTGCCGAATACTTCCTCGCAGATTGTCGCCAGACCCGAGTCGTATTCCTTCAGTTCCTTCCGCGTATCGACGTGATTGTGATCATGGTCCGGTTTTCGATTGTTGTTGAACCACGACTGGACCCCCTCGGCAAAGTACTCGGCGTGATTCGTCGACGCGTATTTCCCTTTCCACAGCCCTTGAGCCATCGCTCGGTCGTAGGCCATTTTGAGGCGGTTGTCGAACGTCGGATCCAAATTGACCATGCCCCTCAAGTGGATATTGTGCGCGAACTCATGAATCAAAATGTTCTCAGTTGAGTAGGGATCGCCCTCGAAGCCGAGCACGTTCTCTTCGGCGCAGGAACAAACCGGTTCATGGCGGGAACCGCCGAGGCCTCGAGCGCGAGCGTCCCAGAAATCCTTCGGCTTCAAGTGGGCGTATTCTGGTACGTCCGTTGTGTACTCATCATGAGCCATGACGATCATTCGAGATCCGCTCTCGACCATCGCTTTGCGAACGTCAGGGCGCTCGGACAACATCATGTCGACCAGATAGGCCGCTTCCTTGAGAGCATAGTCATCGACTTTCGCCGAGCTGACTATCGGATAGCCGCTGGCGCTGATGTATTTACCGTAGAACGGCTTTAGCTTCAACGACGCTGGCGGTTTCGTCACAACATACTTTTGCGGTTTCTCTTTACCTTCCGCTCGCGGATCCTTGGTTCGGATAAGTTCATCGTTTAGCTGACGCCGCAATCTCGCTAGCGTTTTCACATATTTCGGTTCATCCGCGACGTTACGCAACTGTTCGGGATCACTGGCGAGGTCGTAGAGTTCTTCTTTGGGCCGTCGACCAAATGACAGCTGAGCAAATTTCTCGACATCGGGTTCGCCTAGATGGAGACGAAGAAACTGCTTCGTCGGCGATGGATCGATCGCGAAGGAAAACGCACCGGGTTCGGTCGGCCAAGACGTCGTGGCAAAATCGTATTCAGCTCGTCCGCCGTTTTTTTCGCCCGTCGGCCACTCTTGCGGCTTGAAATTCCGAACGTAGAGAAAGTCGCTCGTTCGCAGTGCTCGTCTGGGATACGAATAGACATGCCGCTCGACGCCGCTCAAAACAAACGACCGATTCGGATCGACTTTCCCGGCCTTGTTCGAGGTAAGTAGCGGCAACAGGCTCGCGCCGGTCATTTCCTTAGGCGGCTTTAGCCCGACTGCTTCTAACAGCGTTGGAGCGATATCGCAGAGACTAATCAAGTCGGCGATCTTGCGATTGCCTTGCGATCTGGCTCCCCAACGAATCGCCAGGGGAACACGCGTACCCTGGTCGTAAAGTGTCGCCTTACAACGTGGGAACGGCATGCCGTTATCGCCGCTCACGATCACCATGGTGTTTTCCAGCTCGCCAATCGACTTGAGCTGGGCGACGATTTCACCGACCTCTCGATCGAATCGCTGCACCCCCCAAAAGTAATCGGCCAAGTCGCTGCGAACGGTCTCGTTGTCAGGTAAGCATCCCGGCACTCGAATCTGCGCCAAATCGATTCCGCTTCGCTTCCCGACGCCCAACTCGTATGGTCGGTGCGGGTCTTGCCCGCCATGCCAGTAGCAAAACGGCTCGCCCTTCTTTCGATCGCTCAGAAACGCATTGAAGGAGCGATAACGTTTTCCAAATGAATCGCGCCCTCGAAACGTATGCTTGCTCGGCCAGACCCCTTTCCCAAAGCGGCCGACCCGGTAGCCCGCCTTTTCGAGCAACTCGGTGTAAACGGGGTACTCTTCCCGCAGCGAGCCGCCGAGGCTGTCGCCTTCCTGCAATCGCCAATGATGTTGTCCCGTCAAAATACTCAATCGACTCGGAGTGCAGCTTGGAGTCGAGACAAAGGCACTTTCAAAGAGGACACCTTCTGTTGCGATCCGGTCAAAGTGCGGCGTCTTTACTGCTGGATCGCCGAGGATACTCGCGTGCGGCCAAGACCAATCGTCGGCCATACAGAATACAATGTTGGGGCACCGCTCAGCGACTTTCACATCCGCCGCCGAAAGCGCGCCGGCAAATGGACTGAGTAAAACGCACACGACGGCGAAAGCAACGACTGCCAGTCGAAGTCGCGCCGGTATTGAGCTTGCGGAGTGACGCCGTGTTATGAATTGCATTGCTTGCGCCTCGGTATGAATCGGTATCGCCAGGGTCTTTGACAGCGTAAGTCGCATGTGGATCATAGATGCAACACGGACCATTGCCTATTGTACGCGGCGACGAACGGCCTAACTGCCTGGCCAGCCTGCCCAACTCAGGGAATCCTCACCCGCTTGACTTCCAGGCCCTCGCCGCGGATTCGATCCAGCACTGAATCCCCAACCCCAACTCGAATGTGAATCCGAATCTGCTCGTCGCGAAAAGACATTAATGTCACGCTCTCGACGTCACGAAGACTCCTGCGAAGGCGTTGTTCGGCATCTTGCGAAATCGGCGAAGCGACGTCGACCGTCATGATCGTTCGCCGGCTCGTCCGTGCCTGATACGACAAGACTCCCACCCGAACGCACACGATCGTGACAACATGCATCACACTCGCATTCCAAAACGCAAGCGTCTGGGAGGCTGAACGACTCTAGTCATGACGTCGATTGTACGCGAAAGCCCATCACTTCTCTTCTTGGACTTTGCCGTCCGGGACAAGGACCATGACGACTTGGCCACGACGAACGCGACTTCCCTTTCTTATGGCGACGGGTCCGGCATGAACGATCCCATCATGCGGCGCTTTGACATGGCAATGATTCAGCTGATCCTTTAGGTCGTCCAACCGTTGAGCTTCAGCGTCTCTTCTCGCCTGGCTTGCGGCCAATCTCGATCGAGCCAAGGCGACGGCGGACTCGTGCAATGCGCGGCCGATCATCGATTTGAGCTGCGCCAATTCCACTTCCGCCTCGAGCTTCATACGTTCTCGAGGCGCTGAGTATTTACCGTAGTTCTTTTCTTTCAGCTTCGCAAATCAAGTTCCGCCACCGCCGCCTTGAGGCTAATCGTATCAGCGAGATCCGACTTGACTCTTGCTTGCATAGCTCGTAGCTGCTGCCTCGGCTTTGAGCACTTCGAGATTGAGCGCCAGTTTCTGCATGGGCAGAACTCCCTCCTCATACGCCACCAGACTAAGCTTCGCCAAATCGACCTTTGACTTGGACTCGGAAGCGTGTGCTTCCAGCTGCAACTGGGCATTTCTCAACTCGACTTTGAAGGCTTCGGCCGACGCCATTGCCGCATACGACGCGTTCTTCCGTTCGCTGATCGCCGCATCGAGATGCGAGCCGTTTAGTTGAATCAGCAGGTCGACGTTTTTGACCCGCTGTCCGGTTTCGACCACGGCAACGACCTCGATTGCGTTGCTGCCTTGATTTCTTGCGCTAACAACGATTTGCGTGCCTGAGACAGTTTTCTTCGCCACGCCGCCGTCCTGCTCTGCGGCGACTATCCCAAGCGCCGAGATGAGAGTGAAAGTCATACATTGCAGGCGAAACATGATCGGCACCTAATTGGCATGTCGAGGCAACGGGAGCCTTGTATTTTCACGTTTCAACTTTGCCAGTTCCCGAGCTTCATGCTTGTTCGGCTTCGGCTTGCGGCCACGTTGATTCGGGGCCAGCGTTCCCGAGTCCCGCTTCACGTCGCAAAAGAGCTCCCAGCTCACCCGACCCTGTGCATTGGTCAGCTTCGGCTAGGATCTTCTCCTTGTACGCCAACGTAAAACGACGCCGTGGCGCCTTCTCCGTCACTTCCGGTGATTCTTCCGGATCCTTTTCTTCCGCTTTTGACATCAAAGTTCTCCAAGCCCTCAAGCTTAATTAAAAACTTCAATGTTGTCTCAGTCATGTTGGCACAGAGGGTCGGCGTCAACCGATGCGGCCGACACGGGGCCAGATATTGCCTTTTGCTTGTCGTCGTAGCCGATATTGGTGACCCGAGAGAGTTGTAGGTTTCTGAGCGCGGCGACAGCACGGCGAAAAGCAACGAACTCAGCTTGCGAGACCACGTCCGGCGTCGGGCCGGAAGCTCGCCGTACGTTTTCGGCACCTCCCAATTCCTGTGCTGTCATTCGCAACACCCGGTCGACGCTCCAACCGGAACGTATAAGCAAGATGATCGTCTCTTCGGTGAGTGGCGAGACGAGTCTTTCTACAAAGTCTTGGCCGCGACGCGGGTCATACGTCACAGTCGGTCGCTCGGATGCGTTGACTGACGCGCCTGCGTTGAGGTAGTCATTCGTAGTCGGGCGCTCAATCACTCGACCGTTGACGAAAGCGCTTTCGCCAAACGCGAATTGCGTCGACAAGCTACTTAGCTCGAGGACCGCGTTTTACGCCGACAGTGAAGATGTCCGCTGGTTCTATCTCGCGTGTGAGTGCGTCGAGTGCGGGTTGTCGGGCGTCTATGGCGATTGGAAGAACGAGTTCGACGACTATCGTAAACTCCTCGCCCGCGTTTAGTCCACGGCGACACATAAAGCCACGATCCGTTCTGCCGAGTCGCGCCTGGCGATGTCCAGCATCCTCTGGCAATTCAGGCGGCGGGTCCTAAAATGATTAGAATGAGAGCCTAAACCGATGAACCTCCCTAAAGGGCGTCCCATGATAAACATCGCTCGAACACTGACCTTGCTTGTTGTTAGCCTGTCATGCCTCAACCAACTTTCCGCCAAAGAGCCGTTGAAGGTTTACATTCTCGTTGGCCAGTCCAACATGCAGGGGCACGCCCAGATCTCAACGTTTGATCACGTCGGGATGGACCCTAAGACGGCACCCATTCTCAAATTGATGCGGGACAAAGAAGGCACTCCGCGAATTTGCGAACGGGTCTGGATATCGTCGATTGGCAATGGCGGGTCGGACGCGGAATACCATGGCAAGTTGACGGCCGGCTATGGTGCCAAAGGGCGAGACGCGAAGATCGGACCTGAATTCACGTTTGGGATCTACACACAAGAACTGGAAACCGGCCCGATTCTCATCATTAAAACGGCCTGGGGCGGCAAATCACTGCACACCGATTTTCGCCCACCCAGCGCTGGGCCGTATGTCTTCAACGAAACGCAGTTGGCGAATTTGAAAAAACAGGGCAAGGATATCGACAAAGCGCGCAAAGAACGCCAAGCGGCATCGGGACACTACTATCGGCTCATGCTTGAGCACGTCAAAACCGTTTTGGCCGACGTCAAGCGGATCTACCCCGACTACGCCCCAAACGCGGGATACGAGCTCAAGGGCTTTGCCTGGTTCCAAGGTTGGAACGATATGGTCGATCGAGGCGTCTACCCCAACCGAGACAATCCGGGCGGCTACGGCCTCTATAGCAAACTGATGGCGCAGTTCATCCGCGATGTGCGAAAAGACCTCTCCGCGCCGAAGTTGCCATTCGTGATTGGCGTTCTCGGCGTTGGCGGTCCGGTCGAAAAATACGACGACTCTCAGCGCCGATACACGGCCGTACACAGCGGCTTTCGCAACGCGATGGCTGCACCTGCCTCGCTACCGGAATTCAAAGGCAATGTCATCGCCGTTCGCACGGAGAACTACTGGGACGGGGAATTGAATGCATTGAAGAATCGAGCCGGCACGATTCGAGGCAAATCGAAGACGATCAATCAAGACAAGAATCTGACGACAAAACAAAAGCGGGAAGCGCTCGCCAAGCTGCGCGATGAACTGTATACCGACCGCGAGCGAGAGATCCTCAAAGGAAGTTCAAACGCGGCCTACCACTACCTTGGGTCGGCCAAAATCATGGCGCAGATCGGAAAGGGATTTGCCGAAGCCATAGCCAAGATGAACAACTCGAACTAACGAATGGAGACCGATGGCGAACCGATTACTCATCGCCCTTAGCAGCTACGCAGTCGCGATCACGTGCTGCGGTGCTCGAAACGCAAACGCACACGAACTTCCCAATATCATCATCATCTACGCCGACGATCTCGGTTACGGCGACCTCTCCTGCTACAACCCGAAAGCGGCCTACAAGACTCCGAGACTCGACAAGTTGGCTGCCGAGGGGATTCGGTTCGTTGACGCCCACAGCCCTTCAACGATTTGCTCTCCATCGCGCTACGGACTTTATTCCGGCCAGCTCGTTTGCCGAACGGGCAGAAGATCGACAGCCTTCGAAGGACCGAGCGGGCCGAGTTATCTTGCCCCGGGTCGCTTGACAATTGCCGAGATGCTGCAGAAGCAAGGCTATCGAACGGGCGTATTCGGAAAATGGCACGTCGGGTTGACTTGGTACGACAAGGCTGGCAAGCGTCTCGGCGGCGGCTTCAAGAATTCGCTGCTCATCGACTACGAGAAGAGCACGCCGCTCGAGGACGGGCCGAATAAGCGAGGCTTCGACGAGTCGTTTGTGACGCCCAATTGCCCGACGACCGACCCGCTTTATCTTTACCTTCACAATGGTCAAGTACCAATTCCCGCCAGCGAGCGGCATCGGCGAAGTAACTTGCCCAATCCCGGCGGCAAGTGGCGCTGGGACAACGACGAGGGTTGGATGGCACCAGGTTACCGCTTTGTCGATGCGGATCTGCTTTTCTACGACAAGACGGTGGCGTTCATTAAAGAGCAACGAAAACAATTCCGCGACCGGCCATTCTTCGCCGTCTTCTCGACGCAGATCTCACACGCTCCCGTGTTGCCGGCCGCCGAGTTCAATGGGCGAACGAAAGCAGGGCCTCGCGGTGACTTCATCCACGAGCTCGATGTGCTGACAGGCCGGCTGCTCGACGAACTCGATCGGCTGGGGATCGATGACAACACGCTCGTCCTTTTCAACTCGGACAATGGACCCGAGACGGTTCACACCGATTGGATGCGGCAGGACCACGACCACGATGCTGCCGGAGGATTCCGCGGCATGAAGCGAGACGGTTGGGAAGGCGGGCATCGAGTCCCGATGATCGCTCGCTGGCCGGCGCGAATTCCCGCGGGCCAAGTCTCAAAACAGCTGACAAACACGACAGACATATTTGCCACCCTCGCCTCCATCGTCGGTTTCACTCTTCCTGACGATGTCGCAGTCGACAGCTACGACATGTTGCCCGCGATGCTTGGTCGTCAACCAGATGGCAAGTCGATTCGACCGCACATGCTGACGCAAAGTTTTCGTAGCGAATTTCAGCTCCGGCAAGGAAGTTGGAAATACCTCGACCACACTGGCTCGGGCGGCAATAACTACACGCGAGGACCGCTGACAAAGTACGCGCTACCCAACTCGGCGCCCGCCGCAACGGGACAACTCTACGACCTCGAGAAGGACCCAGGCGAAACGACCAATCTTTTCTTCAGCGAACAAGAGAAACGCAAAGAGATGAAAACGCTCCTCGCCAAGCTCACTCGCAAGACAGACGGCCGAACCGCTCCAAAAAATCGAAAACCGGTCGGCGTCTGGGACAAGAAATCCAACAAGTAGCTCGCTTGAGTCACGGCACTGACAAATCCAAGAACTTCACTTCAGCACGGGCCGCAGCACAATGTTCCGGTAGCTCACCGCGGTGTGGTCGCCTTGCAGATAGAGCGGACCTGGAATCGTCTCGTCCGCGTGAAGCGCGCCGTTGGTGCAGCCCGCAATGGGTTGGTTGTCGATGACTCGCTTGCCGTTGAGAATCACGGTGACGTGGCGATCGACGAGCGTGATGTCATACGTATTCCACTCGCCGCCGAGCTTACCCGCGTTCTCTGTCGGCTTGATGCGGCCAAAAAGCGCCCCGACTCCCTGAATGCCCTGCATCTTGCTGTCTCGGTCAAGCACCTGAGCCTCATAGACTCCGCGCAAATAGACGCCGCTGTTGCCGCCGGGCGGGACTTTGAATTCGATCTTCAGATTGAAGTCCTTAAACTTTCGCTTGGTTCGCAGATTGCCAAATCGAGAATAGGGAGAGAAGTCGAGTTTCTCCGTGGTGTTAACCAGCTCGCCCTCGATGGCTCTCCAGCCGTTGACTTGATTGGGATTCGTCAGCATCCACCCATCGAGATTGCGGCCATTGAACAGCTTGACGGGCTCGGCGAATCTGACCTTCTTCAAGTCCGGGCGCGGCGGCAGCGGCGGCATTCGTTTGCCGGTGAGAGCGACTTTCTCAAACTTGTCCGCTCCTGCCGGTCGATGCATTACGAGCCGAAGCGAGTCACCATCGACTTGCGCCGTATATCGACATGCGACGCGAGGACCCGTCGGCGGCCCGCCCTCAAACTCCGGCTTGCCGACTCGGACCTTCCGCACAAAACTGAGTCTCGATCCGTCGAGCAAAATCTTTGACAGTTGCTTGCCTCCGCCGACCGTCCAAAGCTCGCCTTTCGGCTTGCTCTCGAGTTCCGTCAACGTCAGCCAACCCGCGGCGCCGTTCGGCATGACGAGCGCCCAATTCCCGTGGAACGGACTTCGCGCAGCCGCGCTAACCGGCGAACGATGTTGAGGCCGTTCGGCCGCAGCGATTCCAGTCGCGACGAACGAGGCTACGATGAACAGACCGGTAGTTCGATTCACCGCAATTTGTTTCCAGGAGCTCATTTCTTCGCTCGCTTCTTCTTGTTCGAATGGGCGAGTACGGGGCGCGGAACTCGCTCTGTCGGTTTGCGAAACACGTAGGGATCCCACGCCGCTCGGGCCTTCTCCCATTCGGCGAGCGTTCGGGTCGGATACCAGGCGGGCCAGCCGTGTCGAACGAAATCATACTTGTCTTTGTTGTTCTTGACCCAGTCATCCATAACAGCCGTAGGACAAGCCGAAGGGAAGACGTCTTTCGCTCGAAAAGCTGCGGACACGCCTTTGTCCTTAATCACATTCTTCCGCCAGTTTTCGAGCTCGGCGAGCATGGCGACTTTGACCTTGGCGTAACGCGGGTCGTCGGCAATGTTGTTTACCTCGTGCGGGTCTTTGCGCAGATCGTACAACTCGACAGGCGGCTTGCTCGGCGCAAAAAACGCGGCCTGTTGCGGAGTGAGTTTTCCTTGGAGGTTGAGAATGTTCATCTCCGCGAGCACAGGATAGGCGCTCTCCTTGTACCGGTTGTATTGGCAGTAGGCGCGTTCCGGCATGAGGTTGAGAATCAGCTTATGATCCACCGACCGAATGGCTCGCATCGAGTCGTGGGTTTCGTCCATCTTGTCACGAGCCGCAAACACATATTTGCGTTCCTTGACCGCATCGCTCAGCAGGCTGTCGCCGTGAAGCGGAACCGGTGGCTTGATGCCGGCGGCTTCCAGGACCGTGGCGCAAATGTCGATGGACATCACGAGATTATTACTTACTTGTCCCGGTTTCACTTTGCCGGGCCATCGCATGATCATTGGAATCCGAATGCCGCCATCGTAGAGAAACTGCTTGCCTCGAATGTGGCAACGGCCGTGATCACCGATGAAGAACACGATCGTGTTTTCGGCCAAGCCTTCATCGTCCAAACGCTTCAGAATCGCTCCAACCTCGCGATCGACCAACTGCATCTGTTCGAGTCCGTTAGCCCAATCGCGTCGAACGAAAGGCGTGTCGGCGTAGTAGGGCGGCAGTTCGACGTCATCGAGCGAGATTGGACGTTTTGGGTCGCGTTTCCAGGAACGATGAGTGCCGCCGAACGTGACTCGTGCAAAAAACGGCTGTCCTGGTTTTCGCTCGTTCCAGTCCTGGCCCATGAAGAGTTCGGATTTTGTGTTTGGCGTAAAGTTGCAATCCGTCTTCCGACTCAATAACGCCGTAAAATAACCGGCTTCGGCAAAAAGATGCGGGACAGGCTTGATACCGTACGGAAGCGCCTTCTTGGCGTGTTCTCGATGCTGATTGGCGCCGATATAGTTCTGATGAAAACCAGTCATCATCGCCGAACGCGATGTCGAACAAACGGGCGATGTGGTGAACGCCCATTGGTATCGCATGCCTTGAGAGGCGAGTTTGTCGACGTGAGGCGTGTCGATCCCCTTGGTCCCATAGCACGACAGGTCGGGCGACCAATCCTCGATGGCGATCCAAAGGATGTTCGGTCTCGCATCCGCGCCAAATGCGGATGAGGTCATGCCAAACAACAGCAAGACAAAAGCATAGATGCGGAAATTCTTCATTGTTGATATCACTTGTTGGGGGGGGTTCTTTCGAGGCTTCTTTCGGAACTTCTTTGGCGTCGTCTGTTCTGTTGCCATCTCACGCTGAAATGCGACCAATGACGCGAGCTCCTGGGCTGTCAAGTGCTTCTTGACCTCGAGCATGAGCGACGTCTCATTTTAGCATCTAGCGACGCTCGGCTGTGAATCGCACGTCCAACTCGGAACTACGTCAACACTTCTTTTACGACTTCACCGTGAACATTGGTCAGCCGTCGTTCAAGGCCGTTGTGATAGAACGTGAGCCGCTCGTGGTTGAGGCCCATGAGGTGTAGCAGCGTCGCGTTGAAATCGTAAACGGTGGTCTGGTCGACGGCCGCCTTGAAACCGAATTCATCGCTTTCACCGTAACTGAATGCCCGTTTCACTCCCGCGCCTGTCAGGAAGCAAGTGAATGCGTCGGGATTGTGATCACGGCCTGTGCCGTTGGACTGCAGGAATGGCATGCGTCCAAATTCCGTCGCCCAGACGACAAGCGTGTGTTCAAGCAGTCCGCGCTGTCGCAAGTCAGCGATGAGCGCTGCGGTCGGCTGATCCATTATCTCCGCCTGCATCGCATGGGTCTTGAGAATGTTGGAATGAGAATCCCAATTCGTAACGCCATTTCCGCCGGACGGATCGCTGCCGTTAAACAGCTGCACCACACGCACTCCCTTTTCAATGAGGCGACGAGCGAGAATGCAATTCTTGGCGTATTCACCTCGCAGCTGAGTGCCGCCGGCCACTCCGTACGACTTCAAGGTGGTTTCGGTTTCACCCGAAAGGTCCATGACATCCGGCACGGACGTTTGCATTCGTCCAGCGAGTTCGTAGCTGGCGATTCGCCCGGCAAGGCTGGCGTCGCCGGGGTACTTTTCGAGATGGCTCGCATTGAGCCGCTTGAGCAAGTCCATCGTGCCCCGGTCCGCTTTTGCCGACAACGACTTGGGTCGGTAAAGATTTCGCGGCGGGTTTTTCGCGTTAAAGTCCGTTCCTTGAAAAGCGGCGGGAAGAAAGCCGTTACCGAAATTGTTCTTGCCGCTTCGCGCGAGTCCGCGAGGGTCGTTAATGGCAACGAATGCGGGAAGTTCCTGATTCTCGGTTCCCAACGCGTACGTCACCCAGGCTCCAAACGAAGGGAATCCCTCCATCGTGAACCCGGTATTCATGAAGTTTTCGCCCTGTGGATGGGCGCTCGTGTCGGTCTTCATGGCATGAAGAAAGCAGAAGTCGTCGACCTGCTGAGCGAGGTTTGGTAGAAGCTCAGACACCATCTTGCCGGTCTCGCCGCGCGGCTTGAAATCCCAAAACGGCTTCGCGATGTTGCCTGGCGGACCTTCAAACGTTGTCTCAGGCAAACCCGCCGGCTTTTCGCCGTGAAGTTTCGTCAAGGCAGGCTTGTAATCAAATGTGTCGACGTGACTCACCGCGCCGGGACAATAGATGACAAGAACCTGTTTTGCGACGACGTCGAAATGCGGCTTTCGCGCACCATATGGATTGTTACTGTCGATCTGCGGGCGTAGCGGCGCTTTGCCGCTCACCGTTCGCGAGTCGTCAGCCAACAAGCCGTCGGCATCGAGCATGCTCGCCAGAGCCAAACCCGATGTAGAGAGTCCTGCGGTCCGTAGGAAGCTGCGGCGGTCGAGAAGATGACGTCCGTGAAGCGAAAGTTGTTCAGGGTTTGGCATGAGCACACGTTATGGGAGGAATGCGAATTCGTTCGAGTTGATCAGCGCTCGGCAGACGAGTGACAAGTCGTCTTCTCTTGCCACGGCGAGACACGCCTTACGCTCTTGTGCGGTGGGCTCGCGTCCGAGCAAGAGCTCAAAACACCGATTGACCGATCCCGTGTCGTCACCATCGACGTCTCCGAGAGCACGATCGGCGATCCGCCTCGACTGATCGATCACGAAATCGCTGTTGAGCAGATTGAGCGCCTGAAGCGGCGTCGTTGAGATGCGCCGCTTGGGTCGGATTTGGCCGCAGTCGGGAAAATCGAAGGCTGTGAACATGCCATCATCGACCCTCCGCATTCGCTCTTGGTAAAGCATCCGGCGCCAGGTGTTCGCCCCGTGGTTATCGAGAACTTTCCATTGGGCGTACGTCTTTTTCACGTTGTGAATTCGATAACTGCGACCGCCCATTGCGCGATCGAGTTTTCCCGACGCCATCAGGATCGAATCGCGAATCACTTCGGCTTCGACGCGTTTGGGTGGAAAACGCCAAAGCAAAGTTGAGCTCGCGTCCTTCGTGACGCCGGCAGGATTCGGCGCGCTCGACTGTCGAAATGCATTCGACATGACGAGCAGCCGAATGAGCCTCTTCGTCGACCAAGGCTCGCCCTCCGGAGCCGTTGGCGACACGAACTCGGACGCCAACCAGTCAAGCAGCTCTCGATGAGTCGGCGGCGCACCGGCGTTGCCAAAGTCACTTGCCGTCGGAACGATGCCGCGTCCAAACACGTGATGCCAAATCCGGTTGACCATCACGCGAGACGTCAATGGGTTGTCCGCATTCGTAATCCACTTCGCAAACGTCGCTCGACGAACTGCGCCCGATGACTTTGACGTCAGCCCCAAGTCGCCACCAAATACGGCAGGTCCCGCCGGCATGACTTCGTCCCGTGGTCGCTCAGGGCTACCTCGCAACAAGAGGTGCGTCGACTTGGGCCGTTCGAATCTCCCGACGAAACTAGGCCTCGGACCTTCCTCCGCCAGCTGCTCGATCATTTGCTGAATCTTCTTCAGACTCGCTCCACGTCGCGGATGCTTTTCGTTCAGCTTCTTGTTGACGAACCATGTCCCAACCCAGGGCTGCCACGATCCATCCGCCTTGAGAACGTCCATGTCATATTCGTAGCGAGGTAGATACGGCTTCTTGTCGAGATAGTCGGTATCGTAAAAGTACTCGCGATTGCTGCTGAGGCGGAGTCGATTGATGGTCTCCGGCTGCTCAAAGTCGAATCGCACCCAGGGCCGATCTTCCGAATCCTTGTCGATCTTGGCTCGCCAAGTCATCGTGCCGTACTGACCATCGTTGAGTCGACCGATGGGGCTTCGTCGCTCGATCCCCTCTTCCGGAAAACCAGAAATCTCGACGCCTCGACGTCGATGAGCAAGACTTTTGCTCTGCGTGTCGGGCCCCAGCACTTCGAGTTCATCGAGACCGACGTTGCGCATCTTGAACCGAATCCGAACAGCCTTGGTCGAGATCGGTTTGAAGTGCATCTCGCGGTATGCGCCCCAATTCTCCTCCCATCCGCCGATGGCGCGAAGTGTTTTCCGCTCTGCCGCAATCTGCCGCCATAAGTCGCCGCCTCGTTTTTGAAGCGGGTGGTCGGGCGAATACTCCGGATGGCGACTTCCAAACTCGACGCCCTGAAACACAGCGGTCATCGAGTAGTAATCCCTGAGCGTAATATCGTCGAACTTGTGATTGTGGCAACGGGCGCAGCCGATCGTGATGCCCATGATCGAGGCACCAACGGTTTGCATTATCTCGTCGATTCGATCCGCGCGAGCCAGTCGGATCGCAGCAGGTTCGCGGCCAACGGTTGCCGCCGGCACGTGCGGCCCGGCGACGAGAAAACCGGTCGCCTCGCCGCTTCCCATCGAGTCGCCCGCGATCTGCTCTTGCACGAATTGATCGTACGGCTTGTCCTCGTTGAATGCGCGAACAACGTAGTCGCGAAAGACCCAGGCGTTCTTTCGATAGAGGTTGGACTCCGACCCGTTCGTCTCCGCCCAACGGATCACGTCGAGCCAGTGCTGCGCCCAACGCTCTCCAAAATGTGGCGATTCGAGCAGTCCATCGACCAGCGCGGAGTACGTTTCCTCAGCATCATTTTCATACGCTTCGACAAACGCCTTCGTCTCCTCGGGCGTTGGAGGCAAACCGGTCAGGACAATCGAAACTCGCCGAATCAACGACTGCGGCTCGGCCGGTCGCGAAAACGAGAGCCCCTCTGCACTCAGTCTTCTTAGCAGAAACGCATCGATCGGATGCTTCGATGTCGTATCGACCTTGGGCGTCTTCGGCCGGACAACGGGCTTGAAGGACCAATGTTCTGTTTCCGCGACTTCCGCCGACGCTTCCTGCCCCGGCCATACCGCGCCCTCTCGAATCCACTGGCTCAGCAATTTGACTTCCTTTTCCGGAATCTTATCCTCGTCCGGCGGCATTTTGACTTTCGGATCAAGGTGTTTAACCACCTCGATCAAGTAACTCTTCTCCGGCTTTCCAACCACCACGGCCGCCAAGCCCGAGGCGCCGCCGCGGAGCATTTTCGAGCGAAGGTCGAGTCGAAGCTCGCCTTCCTGTTCGTATTCCCCGTGGCAGTCCCAACAGCGATCTTCCAGTATCGGAGCTATGTCTCGCTTGAAATCAATGTCGTCCGCCTGCAATGGAAACTGCGTGAGCGGTGACATGAGCGCGAGCGTCGCGATGCAGCAGCATGTTCGTAGATTCAAAAGTCGCATCTATTGTGTCTCCTACAACGCGGCGTTCCAGCCGGCATCGAGTTGGCTCATCAACTGCTTTACAAGTTCCGGATAATCGCCGGCGATGTTCTTGGTTGCTTGAGGGTCGACCTGGTGATCAAGACTGCCTGACAAGCGATAGCAATCCATGCGCATCGAGTATCGTCGCAAATGGTATGTGCGAATGCATTCAATCTTCATGGTCCTGTTGATCCCATGCCTGCAAGGCGTTCTCGCGAGCCACCGTCATCGCTTGCGATGTGGCCATTCGCGCCGATTCGCCGTCGCCTGTCTGCATCGCAGCGAGCACCCGGCAATGAAACTGAATGGCTTCGTCAACCTTGGCTTTGTCGTAACGCCAGAATGTCGCGGTGAAGACGCGGACGAGCAGCCGGTTGTCATCCAAGATCTTCGACATATATCGATTTCCTGCTGCCGCAATCAACACCTTATGAAAACTCATGTCGGCTCGATTGAACTCTTTCAACTCGCTTGCATCCATGAGCTCCCGGCCGCTCTCGCGAAAGGCGTCGGCCGTACAACACATCTGATCGAAATCGTCTTCGAGTTGCTCGAGTTCGGAACGGCTGATCTTCTCCGCAGCCTCAGCCGCAGCATAGCTTTCCAGCGCCGCACGGACCGCATACATCTCACCCAACTCGTCTCGGTCGGGAACGCGCACCATCGCGCCGAATCGCGGGGCGTAGTCGAGCAGCCCTTCATTCTCGAGCTGCCTGAGCGCTTCGCGAATCGGAGTCCGGCTCATCCCCAGTTGTTTCGCCAAATCGGGCTCAGAGAGCTGAGCTCCAGCGCCGAGCCCCCCCGACAGGAGACGCTCGCGCAGGTGGAGATAGGCTCGCTGACGAAGTGTCATTTGCGGCATCAATCGTCGCCTCCAAACAAATCAGAACAGTCGCTAGTATACCGTGTATACACGGTATACATAATGAGCGGCCTATCGTGGCCGGGGCTTCCAGTCGCAGCAGGAGTTTCACTTAGCCGCTAGTCTAATTCGTCGGTGGGGAGACGCGGTTGTAAGCCACGAATCTGATTCACCGAACGTGCAAGCGGCTTGCTGATTTAGTCGCTAGGCCACCACAAGACGGGTATCGCATTCAATCCTAGTGCTGCGTTACGCCTTAGTTTTAGGGTGGCGCACCCGATTCGCCGTGGCGGGCGTTGACCAAACGAATTGTCGATCCCAATTCCAAGCTGTAACACAGCACTAGGGCGTTGCCCGTAGGCTACGTTGAGGTAGGCCGCCTCGCCAACGGGTGCGCGGGGCGACGCGAATTGTCACTAAGCCCCCCACGAGGCTAGAAGTTCGTCCAGCTTTCAACCCCCCCCGCTTTAGCTGTGAGTGTTGATGGGCGCCTGCGCGTTACCCCGAAGGGGCAACGTCGCTACCTACCGCGATCGGCACAGGCACGCTCATTGGGGTCTGAGTGACGGGCTCGCTTCTCTTTGCACTTTGCACTTTGCATTGACCGCGAATTTGCTCACCCCGTCACTTCTTTTTTTGCTTGCGCCCTTTTTTCGGCGCGCGAGCGTAGGTTGCTCCATTGTCCTTGAGCATCGACTTGTGCCAAGTCAAGAGCTTCGATGTCAGCTGGTCGACGAGATCGGCGTGCTGATCCGCCAGGTTTGTCGTCTCGCCTCGATCCTTCTCCAGGTCGAAGAGCAGCGAGTCGGAGCCGTCGTACTCGCAAAGCAGTTTCCATTTGCCGTCGCGCATTGCCAGGTCGGGCAAGTCTTTGACGCCGTAGAAAGTGTCGCGGTCGGGTGGGCGACGAAAGAAGATTGGCGCGCGTCTCGATCCACCTTCGCCCAACAGCGTGCGCGGGAGCGACTCACCATCAAACGTCACTCCAACCGGCCTCGGCGATTCCGTGAGATCCAACAGCGTCGGAACCAGGTCGATGGCCGAGAAGACAGACTCGCGATTGACGTGGTTCTGCTTCGTTACGAACTTCGGTCCCCAGACCACGAGCGATGACCGAATGCCGCCCTCGAATAGGTGAGTCTTGAATCCGCGAAACGGTCCGGCGGAACCGGCGCCCTGCTCGGGTCCATTGTCGGAACAGACTAAGACCAGAGTATTGCCACGGAGCTTCTCGTCGTCGCGAATAAAGTCGAATAGTTTTCCCAGCTGCCTGTCCGTCTCCTGTAGGACCGAGTGGTAAAGTCCCCGCTTTCCATCGGCCCACTTATCTACCGGCGGCCAGAAGGGACTGTGAACGTCGTCCGGCCAGAGGTTGATGTAGAACGGCTTGTTGGCCGCACTGGCTCTCTTCATGAAGGGGATCGCCTCGTCGACAAATACGCCAGTGATCTTCGAACGAAGCACCCATCGGTAGCCGTCGCCAAGTCGTTCCGCATCGCCCCAGATTCGGCCAGGCTTCTCCTGCCCCGGCTTGAGCACAAGCGGCAGCAACTTCGGCCCCATCCCTTCGAAATTGGTGAGCGACGTATCGAATCCGTAAGCGGCGATCGGCGGTGCGTTATCGACGTTGCGCTGGCCGCCCATGTGCCACTTGCCGAAATGCCCAGTCGCGTATCCCGCTTGCTGCAACGACCTGGCAAGCATCGGCGCTTTGGGGTCAAGCCATTGAGCCATGCCACGTCGGATGTTCTGGTCGCGGTTACTGAGGTACGAAGTGATTCGCCAACGCTGAGGATACTGGCCTGTCGAAATTGCCGTTCGCGAGGGCGAGCAGATCGGCGAATTGACATAGAACTGTTCAAAACGGATCCCCTCTCGCGCGAGCCGATCCACTTGCGGAGTCATTGCGTCGCGATTGCCAAAGCACGAGAAGTCGCCCCACCCCATATCATCAATGAACACCAGCACTATGTTGGGCGGGTCTGCTGAGCTTGCCGAGCTGGCTGGAAGGAAGAAGAAGAGTACGAGCAATAGCATCGAAGCGAGGTACTTGTTACTCGGCAACGCACGGACGATATGGCTGTTTTGCGAGGCGATCATTTCGGGACTCCTCGACCGTGCAGATGCTGTCCTCGCCGAGCGGCTTGCAATGCCTTGACGGTGTCCACCGCCGCTCCCGGGTCGTCTTGCGACCTCATCCAAGCGTCGAGCGCCGCGCTGAGCTTCGCCTTCGTCGCCGAGTGCTCGGCGATGTCTGCGACGTTGTTGAGCTCGTACGGGTCCTCGGCTGTCTGGTAGAGTTGCTCGGCAGGTCGAAGCATGTAGCGTTTAACTCGCTCGTAAACTTCTCGCTGCTTAATCGGATCGGCACCGACCCACGTCGACCAATACGGATTGTTCAAGCGGCCGCCGCCCATCAGATGCTTTTCAATGTAAAGTTCGCCTGGCAAGAGATTGCGGATATACCTCGACTTGCCATCGGTGACCGATCGGATGGGATATCGGGGGCCTTCGGGAAGATTGTTGTGCATGCCGTAAGCAAACTCACGGTGCGAGTCCGCTTCGCCATGCAACACCGCCGCAAAACTGGCTCCGTCGAACGCGGGCGACGCTTTGCCGCCGGCCAATGCGACCAGAGTCGGCGCGATGTCTGCATACTGAACGAGGGCGTCCGTCCGTTTTCCTTCTGCGATCCGTCCCGGCCAAGACGCGATCAAGGCCGTGTGCAGACCCGTATTCCAATTTGTCCATTTGCAGCCTGGGAATTGTGAGCCTTGTTCCGAGGTGAACAACACGACGGTGTCATCGGCGGCGCCGGACTGCACTAACGCATCGAGGATCTGACCGACCTGGCCATCCATGTACGTGATTTCGGCGAGGTAGTCGGAAAAATGTTGTCGCGTCAGTGGCGTGTCGGCAATATTGGGCGGAAGTTTCAATTTCTTCGGCGGGTACTGAGACGCGTCGCCCATGACCCAGGGAATGTGCGGTTCAACGAGAGCAATTACGAGACAGAACGGATCCTCGTGCTCTTTCGCCGAGATATAGTTTCGCACGCTCGATAGTTCGTGAGCTCGAGTCGGGTCGCGAACACAGCTTGGGTCGAACCCTGCAACTTTGTCGAACGGAAAGACAGCGGCAGGGCGAACGTGAACCTTCCCCGCAATGCCAACTCGATATCCGAGCGGCCGGAGCAGGTGGGGTAGACTCTTTGTCGAGGGTCGACTCGCCGAATGATTCCATGAGCAGCCGTTGCTCAGCGGATACTGTCCCGTGAACAATTCAGCTCGACATGGCTGGCACATCGACGACGCGAGATACGCCTGATTGAACGTCAAGCCTCGCTTGGCAAGCCGGTCGATGTTCGGCGTGTTCGCATTCTTTCCGCCGTAGAGCGGCAGCTCGTTGAAGGTGCAATCGTCCGCCATGATGATCAGGAAGTTCGGCCGACCCGTCTCGGCGACGAGCGTCGAGGGCAACAGGCTCAAGACCACGATCGCGGCGGCATATTGAAGACGCATACACATCGCTTGGACGCTCCGTAGTCAGACCCGGTGATGACTTAGAGACTTGGACAACGCGGACAGATCATTTGCCAAGATCTGCTCGACGTTGTCAACGGTGAGCGAGCGTTTCGCTAGAGATTACTGGATTGCGAATCCAGTTCGCTGTCGCGTCAATTGCGCATATGAAGGCGCAACGCCATGGCGACACTGACGTCGACAACCGGTTCGCGCGCATCGCGAGCGGCTTGGTTTCTCCAACTGAGACGTCACAAGCGCGCACGCTATGCCTGGGACTTCGATACGACGAGTTGCGGGCTACATGCCTGCTGCGAGGGCCTCGAGGTGACGACTGAAATGGTCGGCAAGCACTTCAGTGTAGGTGTCGGGGTGCGATTCGAGCGCGGATCGAACAGCCGGCCCAAGTTCGGGATCGGTCAGCGTTGAACCGAAAGTACAGTGCAAGAGCTGCCGCCCCGGTTCGGTGAACCCAACGCCTTGAGGCACGTCGGCCCAACATTCAAGATAGACCTGCTCGAGCTTCTTCGCGTCCAGGCCTTCGTCGGTCGGAACAGCGTCGTTTGTGGCCGAGACATGATAAGTCGCCTTGTCGACGTCGTACCGAGCTCGCCCGAACTGAACGATTTGACGGAACAGTGGCTCGTCATGTCGGGCGACGACGCGGAGCGCTTCGAGATAGCTTGTACCGGCCGTCTTCACATGGAATCGACCCTTTGTTGCTCGAGCGAGCGCGGCGTACATCGACAGCTTGTCCGAACCGGAGTGCAAACTCAACTTGTACGGACCGAGCAATTCCGCAATCGCGGCATGATCGTTGAGCGACGCTTCGAGGGCCGGGACGTCGCCCTTGTAGTCAACGCCTTTTTCCAACTCTCCAATGAATCGAGGCGCCAGGCTGACTAGCTTCATGCCGCCTTTGAGACATTGACTGGCAATGATGTAATGCTCGGCTAGCGTGGTCGGCTGATCGGTTTCGTCGACCGACAGCTCGATTTCGTAGTCGAGCCCTTTGGCTTCGTGCACGGCCTTGATGTGATCGCCGAGCCCGAGCGCGCGTTGAATGGCGGGTCCATATTTCACGGCTGCCCGCATGCAGGCCTCTTCGTCGAGCGTGATTTTAGCGCCCGAGGGAACGTCGACCGACTTGCCAAGGTAACTCTCATACCACGGCGCCGAATCGCGAGCGGCGGCAAATCTGTCGCGTAGCGTCGCTTCATCGTAGTCGTCCGCCTTTTGATCGACGTCGTCCGACGGGTCGATCGTGAAGAAGGTAAAACCAACAGCCGCCGTTACGTCGACGTCGTCGGGCGTCTTCAGGTGGTCGGCATCCGCGCCGATGCGTCCATCCCAACCTGCGGCCTTCGCGCCGTTGAGCGCGTCGTCCATCACCTGCTTGGCGGTCCGTTGAGTCCGCGTCATTTCGCGAATCGACTGCTGCGGAAAAATCGGTTCGATGCCGTTTCCGGAACGCTTCATCGCTTCGACATGCCCGGGCGTCGCCAGGCCAATCCGGTCGCCGAATCCGAAACTCGGCGCCAACCCCAACGTCACGCACTGTGGCTTATCACTCATCGTTCTGTTTCTCTCTAGGCTCTGAAGTATTTGTTGAATGTCTCGATTGTTTTTTCAGCTGCCCTGTCCGAATCGGGCAGAGGGAAAGCTTCCGCTGACGCGTATCCGCCGTAACCTGTTTCGATCAGCGCCGCTGCAATCGGCCCAAAATCCATATGCCCGAACCCGGCTGCCTGCCGATTCGAATCAACAAAATGGACATGCCCAATGAAGCCCTCGCCAGCTCGAATCGCTGCGGCAAGGTCGGCTTCTTCGATTTGCATGTGAAACAGATCGGCCAACAACTTGACGTTGTCGGTCGACAGCGTTTTCAAGAATGCGACGCCGTCTTCGACCGTCTTGATCAGGTTGGTCTCGTATCGATTCAACGGTTCGTAGATGAGCGGCACGTCATATTTCGCCGCGTACGGGCCGAGTTCGTCCAACGCCTCGCGAAGCAGATCCAACGCTCCCGATAGATCGAGGTCGCCGCCCCATTTGCCTTGCATCGATCCGATAATGGCCGGAGCGCCAAAGGGGCCTCCGAAATCGATCATCTCTCGAATAAAGTCCTTCGCAGCGGCTCGCCTGGCCGGGTCGGCGTCGGTCAGGCACAAGCCGTGCTTGACCATTCCAGCTCCCGTGCCGACGGCGGCGACCTTGAGATTGTATTGCTCGAGCAACCCTTTCAGTTCGTCGCAATCGACGGCGTCCGAGGCGGGCGCGAAGATTTCAATGGCGTCATAACCGAGCTCCGCAGAACGGGCGCATGCGGCGGGAACTCCGTCCCAAAACACAAAGGGTCCGCCCCGTGCTTCCTCGACGAGACTGACGGTAATCGCTGACTTGATCATAGCTGTATTCTTTCCACTGGAGCGCTAAGAGGCAGGTTAAGATCGAGGTGTTATTCGAGTTCGATGACGGCTTTGATCACTCCGGACTCGGGCCGGGTGAACGATTCAAATTCGCCGATCACATCATCGAACGATGTGCGATGCGTTATCCAAGGTTCCGTATTGATGGTGCCGTTTTCAATCAAACTGATGATGCGGACAAAATCGGACGGCAACGCGTTTCGCGAGCCCTTGATTGTCATCTCCGGCTTATGCAATGACGGGTGAGGAAATGAGACGTTGGCGGTCGTGATGCCGACGTAGACGAGGGAACCGGTATGGGCAACGTAACTCAGCGCGTTTGACATTGAACCGATGTGACCGGTCGCATCGGTCACCACCGCGTACTTGTCTCCGCCTGTGATTTCGTGAAACTGCTCGACTTCGCTTCCATCGCCCTTGAATTGCACCGTGTTCGGCACGCCGTACGTGTTGCGGCAGAAGTCCAGGCGTGACTCGACCATGTCCATGACCGTAATCGTGGCACCAGTCAGGCGAGTGAACTCCAACGTGGCAAGCCCGATCGGCCCGGCGCCGATGATCAGAACGTGATCGCCTTCCCGAGGGACTCCGCGGTCGCAAGCGTGACATCCGATACCAAGCGTCTCTACGAGCGCCAGTTGTTCGAAGGTGAGCTTGGTCGAGGCGTGCAGCTTGTCGGCCCGAATCAAGAACCGTTCACACAAGCCGCCGTCGATCATCACGCCGATCACTTTCAGCGAATCGCAGCAGTTTCCGTTGCCCTTGCGGCAAGCATAACAGCTGCCACAATTCATATAGGGCTCGACGCTGCAGCGATCGCCCGCCTTGACGTTGGTCACTCCATCGCCAACCTCGAGCACCTCCACGCCAAGTTCATGGCCGGGGATTCGCGGGTAACTGAAGAATGGCATTTTGCCGAGATAGCCGCTGTAGTCCGTGCCGCAGATTCCCATTCGGTGGGTGCGAACAAGGACCTCCCCGGGGCCTGGAGAGCTTGGCTCCGCGATCTCGACATGCTCGAATTGTTGCGGCTGTTGTAGTTGAATTGCCTTCATGATTACGCCCGTTGTTTTGTCTAAGTCAGGAGGGGTTGCCTACGCCTCGACGGTCGGTTCGTCGTTGTTTTCCGGACGACCCTCGATGTAAAACCAATTGTGAATCGGCTTGAGGATTTCGAGCACCTCAGCCAACAACGTCTCGTCCATCGGCTGCTCCGCCCAATCGACCCACTGCGACACGCGGTCCGGATTGGCCGAGCCGGTGACGCACGTCGTGAAGTCAGGATTCGCCAACGAAAACTGCAAGGCGACTTGAGCAATGTCGACGCCCCGCTGCGCGCAGTGATCCGCCGCCTGCTTGGCAACTTCGCGGACACGAGGCGTCGCTTTGTGCCAAGCCGGTAAAGGAGCACTGGTGAGCAACCGCGCCGAAAACGGTGCCGCGTTCATCAAGCCCACGCCCAACTCTTTGCAGATGGGCGTCAATTCGAGAGCCATGTCGTTTTGTAACGTGTAGTGATTGTACGTTAGCAGAACATCGATCGGGGCATTGGCCAAAACGTACTTGAACATCTTCATCGGGTATCCGCTGACACCGATGAACCTCACCTTGCCCTTTTCGACTTGCTTGCGAAGAGCTGGAATCGTCTCCTCGACGATCTGAGACATCTCGACGAATTCCAAGTCGTGGCAGAGCACAATGTCGAGATGATCGACCTTCATTCGATCGAGCGAAATATCGACGCTCTCCTCAACTCGACGAGCACTGAAGTCGAAGTGCTGGCCGGCGTAGCGCCCGAGCTTGGTTCCCAGGTAGTAGCTGTCGCGAGGAATATCCGGAAGCACTCGGCCGAGCAACATTTCGCTCATGCCTCGACCGTAGAACGGCGAGGTGTCGATGAAGTTCATCCCCCGCTCCAACGCCACATGCACGCTGCGAAACGCCTCATTCAAGTCGACGTTGCGAAACTCGGCGCCCAGTGACGACGCGCCAAACGAGAGCGAAGTCAGTTCCAGTCCCGTCTTCCCAAGAAGTCTCTTTTCCACGTTCTCAATACTCCGGTCGGAGATTTCAATTCTTGCCGCAATCGATGGGGTGAGCGCGGCACCTCGCTCTTCAGCATGGCCGCAGTCCGCCCCGAGCTAAGCCCACCAACATTGTCTGGAATTATCGACTTTTAGGGCCTGTTGGCCCAATAGCCGGACTTTACATTTGCATGTCAATAATTAACCTATTGGAATGAATGACAAAAGGCCCTCTGATTCGCTTCCTCCGTTCGTATCGCGACAGGTCACCGAGACTCGGCGGTTCTTCTTAAACTTGAATCCGAATCGCAAAGCGTCTCTCGAAGTTGTCTGCGGCGGCGTCGAGCGTATGCGACCCGAGTACGTCGTTGACCGGCGGGACTTTCCGTACTTCGCCGTCGAAGTCGTCGCCGAAGGGGAGGGCGTTCTCACTATCAACACCCAACAGCACTCGCTCTCCGCTGGCTCCGTCTTTGCCTACGGCCCAAGAACTCCGCACACGATTCGTAATCGCGCCGACAACGGAATGCGGAAATACTACCTGGATTTCGTGGGGACGCGAGCTGCGAAACTTTTGACCCAATCGGGATTGAGAACCGGACCGAACGATTTTTCCGCCATCGCCGTTGGCGGGCTGCACGAGGTGACCAACGTTTTTGAGATGCTGATTCGGGACGCGGGCGACAACGGCCCTCTGGCGTCCTCCATTTCTGAATCACTGACATACTTGCTGTTCTTGAAGATTCGCCAATTGAGAACGCCTCAAGGAAGCGCGATGCCGAAGGCGTACGCCACCTACGAACGCGTCCGTCGCTATATCGAATCAAATTATCTGAGCTTGCATACGGCGAAAGATGTTGCCGACCGTTGCGACATCACTTCCGTTTACCTATCGCGATTGTTTGGCCGTTTCTCTGACTGCGGCGCGTATCAGTTTCTCCTGCGTCGCAAGATGAATTATGCGGCCGGGCTACTCATGAATGAAGGACTCATGGTCAAAGACGTCGCCCGGCGAATGGGCTTCGCCGACGCCTTTCAGTTCTCCCGATCATTCAAACGCGTCTACGGTATCCCGCCCACCAAGCTGACTAGCGCCGGCAAGTAGCGGTGCGAGTCGGCGTCCTTCATCGTGCAGATCTACGTTCATCCTGTCCGAGAAGAAGCGTTAAGCTAGACCGGATTTATAGGATCGACAGGATGACTAAATCATGATGGCCCTACAGAACCAATTCCATCGAGGAGCGGCTGTGATGCATTTCTTCACGTTGCCAATGAAGCTGTCGAGAGTCGTCGGCGCCATCTTCGCGTCGCTGGCGATGATTCACGCGACCTGCTTTCAAGCCTTCGCAGCACCTCCGTTCAGATCAGCTCGTCCCGACATCGTCGTCATTATGGCTGACGATATGGGGTATTCGGATTTGCATTGCTTTGGAGGCGAAATTCGCACGCCGCAGCTCGATCGCTTAGCAGCTCAGGGACTACGGTTTACCAACTTCTATAGCGAGAACATGTGCTGGGTTTCTCGAGCGGCGTTGTTGACTGGCATCTACCACAAAACCTCGATGGTGGGCGGTGCCATTCACACTCGCTGTGAGACCTTGCCGGAAGCGTTGCGGCGAACTGGCTACCAAACTCGAATGTCGGGCAAGTGGCACCTCGCTGGCAAGCCCTACCACGTCTTTCCGGCCGATCGCGGCTACGACGAGTTTTACGGGATATTGGGCGGGGCCTCCAGCTTCTATGCGCCGGCTCATCTAACTCGGAATCGGCGAAACGTGGAACAAGAGGCGACGGCCGATCCCGAATTCTATTTTACGGATGCGATCAGCGACGAGGCGGTTCGAATGATTCGCCAGGCCAAGGCCGACAAGCCTCTGTTTCTGTCAGTTGCGTATACCGCTGCCCACTGGCCGTTGCATGCAAGGAAAAAAGACGTCGCGAAATACGCCGGCAAGTACGCCATAGGTTGGGATCAGCTACGCGGGCAGCGGCTCGCGAACATGAAGCGGCTCAAGATCGTTCCGTTTGGTGCAACTCTCTCACCTCGACACTCCAACGTGCCGGCTTGGGAAGAGACGGAACACAAAGAATGGCAGCAACGTCGGATGGAGGTCTACGCGGCTCAGGTCACCGTCATGGACGAAGGCATTGGCCGAATTGTTAATGCGTTGTCGAAAACCAATCGACTCGAAAACACGCTGCTTCTCTTCACGATCGACAACGGCGGATGTCACGTCGAATACACTCCAAACCGAAAAGGAGACTATCTCCCCAAGCGGGCGAGGGACGGGCGGCAAATGCGTCCCGGCAATCTTCCGGAAATCATGCCCGGGCCCGAAGACACGTATCAGAGTTATGGGTACGGATGGGCCAATGCGTCCAACACTCCGTATCGCAATTTCAAGCAATTCGATCATGAGGGCGGAATTCGAACGCCCATGATCGCCTGTTGGCCGCAAGGCATTACTAACCAAGGCGCGCTTGTTCGAGGCGTTTCGCATCTGGTCGACATCATGCCGACCATTCTCGCCGTAACAGACACCACGGCCGCCAAGCAGCGGATCAAAATGGACGGCCAGTCATTTGCCGGGGCTTTTAGCGGAGACGTTTACGCTGGCCGGCATTCCATGTTCTTCGATCACGCCCGAGGGCGCGCGATGCGGCATGGCGATTGGAAAATCGTCGCCGAGAAGAAGAACAAGAAGTTCCGCTGGGAGCTTTACAACTTGAAACAGGATCCGCTCGAACTGAACAACTTGGCCGAATCTCGAACAGCGAAACTCGAAGAGTTGTCCGCAATCTGGGCCGCCGAGTCAGCGCGTCATGCTCGTCAAGCGAAATATAAATGAGCTCGATGTAGTCGCATCGCCGCATTCTTGCTTGGACGCCTTTTGCGCATTGGTAGAGCCCTGCGGTCGCGCGATTTAAGCTCGTCACATCTCATTGGGTGGCAAATCGGTGCCTGCTGCTGACGGAGGTTCATCGCACCACACAGTGAGAGTGGCCGTCGAATTGGCTAGGTCGATATTGCGAACCTGGACGCGGACGACATTCATGCTGGTTCGTTTTCTCAAATCGGCAATCAACTCTTCGCGACGCGACGCCCCGATCAAAGTGAGGTTGTCGTACTCGACGGTCTGTTTCAGCAGCTTGCGCGCTGCGGGCTTATTCGGCTTTCCGTTTCCGCCGTTGGGTTCGCGGCCAACGATGCGTTCCTTGAGCAAAGCCGCCCCGAAAATCAGAAAGTTGACAATCGCGATTTCGGCGTAGCTGGTCTTCTTGTTCGAAAGGGCGTTGATTACGGCGATCCCGATGACGATAAACAGATACGTCATCTCTTTGGCTCGAATCGCATCGGTCCGATAACGCAACACGCCGAAGATCGCGAACAGACCGAGCGCCATGCCGATACCCAATTCGAGTTTCTTCAAGGCAAAGCAGATGAAGAACACCGTGACATTCATCATCACGGCGGTGAAGGCGAATTCACGTTCTCGTTGCCCCGGGTACACCGCGAATCGAACAATCAAGCTCAAGAAAAAGACGTCAATCGCAAACCGCACCATGAGTTTGTAAACGTCGTCATCAAACAGCGGGACCTCGAAAACCTCCATCTCTCGCTCACTCCTGGCTTCCAAACATTCGTCTTCGGAGAAAATAGTCGCCGCTGCATGTACGGACAATCACTTGACTGCCCTGATTGCCCCGATTGCCCCGATTGCCCCGAAGGGTCAGTCGGGAACGCCCAATGAAGCGTCACACACCGGTCAGTCTAATTGCTTGGCCGTCTTCCCGCCGTATTTTCTCAACAACTCGGCGACCTTCGGCCGACCGGTCTTGACCTGCTCCATGTCCACTCGGATTTTCAGCAGTGAACCGATGAACCGAAGTATACCCTCCGATTCCTCACTCCACTCATCTGCAATCGTTCCTAACGGCGTCTCACCCATACCATTTTTCATATTCACTTCCGCCTTCTTCGCAAGCAAAAGCGCGACGACGTCGACGTGGCCTAGATAGGCTGCCGAATGGAGCGGCGATCCGCCGTCCCGATTCTTCTTGTTGACGTCAGCGCCCTTAGCGATGAGCATTTCGGCCGCTTTAGCTCGCCCTCCCAGCGCCGCCCACGATAGCGCCGTCAGGCCGTTCGTGTCTTGCCCGTTAATGTCGTCCTTGGCTTGAGTCAGCTGACGACGGAGTGCATCGATGTTCCCTAGCTTGGCTGATTGGAAAATATCGGCCGTATCAAGCGTCGGCAGATCGGCTCCCATCTTGCCCCCGCGTTTGCGGAGCAATGCGGCGACGTGAGGCCGGCCCGTTTTGACGTCCTCCACATCGACCTTAACTCGCACAATCGTGGCAATGAACCGCACCATGCCTTGAAGCCGATCATTCCACTCGGCGGACGAGCCATCGAGCGGCGTATCGCCCTCGTTGTTGCGAATGTTCACGCTGGCCTTGCCGTCGAGCAGCAATTTAACAACGTCCGTTCGCCCCAGAAAGGCTGCGCCGTGCAGAGCGGAGTTGCCATCGTTGTTCCTGGTGTTGACGTCAGCGCCTTCCGAGATCAGATATTGCACCATTTCGGTTTGCCCGGCGAGCGACGCCAGCGATAGCGCCGTGCCGCCTGACCTGTCCCTATCATTGATCTTCGCACCTTTTTCGAGATGACCTTTGACGGCCCTCACATTGCCGGTCTTGGCGGCGTTCCAAATCGAATCACGATTCCCCCGCGCGAAAACGTTTGGAATAACAGGCGGCGGCTTTGGAGCGGCGGTCCAAATCGGCATACCTTCGGAAATCTCAGCAAGAATGTCCGCGCGGCGTTTGCCAATAAAGTAACGAACCTTTCTCAGCGCGCGATTGTGATCGGCTTGAGTTGGCCCCAAATAGGGTTTGAGCATCGCCTCAATACGATCCACCTCAGCCAAGAGAGCGTCTTCATCCCAGTGGTGCTCAAGCAAATTTCGCAATGATTTCAAATAGCGGTCTCTTCCCGATTCGAGTTGATAGAGTTTGTGGGCAACGATCCCTTTCGTCTTGACTGAAATGGGAGCGCCTGGGGTCACGCCCAGTTTCGAGTATTTGTCGAAAAGGCTATCCGCTCCCCAAGGAAGAAAATGGAAACGTCCTGTCTTCGGGTTGAGATAAACAAAGAAGTTGTTGTTGTTGCCGGAGTAGCCGTCCCAAAATCCAAGTAGACCTTCAACCGCCCAGAATTTGTAGAACGAGTCTAGATCGACAAGTCTGCCGATAGCCGATACGTTGTCGTTCTGTCCGTCAACCACGTCAACCAGCTTCTTGATATGTTTCCTGCCCGCCTTCTCGCTGCCAAACTTGCGCTCGAAACTTCCTTCCCAGCCCTCGTGAAAATCGACGACGGTCCCTTCAAACAAAGTCCCATCGGTGTTGCCGAATTCGCGCTTGAAGAGCGGCTTGCGCATCGACTCGACGTGCGAATAGACGCCAAGCTTCTTGCCATTAACGGTTACGCTCGCAAAAGCGCATCGAGGCGCAGGGGAACCCACCGCGTTGAAAAGGCGATAGCCCATATATTGACTTACCAACGATGGATCTTGCTTATTGTTGTTAAACGTAAGGTTGGTGAGGTTGTCGACTGCTCTTTGCTTGTCCACATAGTTCAGCTTGATCTTGAGCGACGGTCGCGACGAACTCTGCGATCCGATGAATCCTTTCTTGCGAATCCCAACTCTCGGGAACTCCACACCATCAATGCTCAGTTTGGCCTCGACATAGGTGTACGGAGACTCAACTGGCTCCGTCTTGCGACTCGCCTGCAGCGCCTCAAAGAAATTGCGAGACTGATTTCGAATGGTGTCCCAATCTTTTTCCGCCAACGTGATCTGTACGTCCAGGACGCGATCACTCGGGAACAGGTCGGCTGAGGAGAGTTCCTCGGCCAAAGCCGGCGGTGCCACCGTCGGAAACAGCAATAAACCGAGAATCATCCAACACGCTGCGGAATAAACACGATTGAAAGTCATTGGTTCCTCAGATTGCTGCTGTTTGTAGGGAAATCGTGGCCGAATTGTCGCCGAATGGCATGCCATCCACGCCATTACCGGGTCGCTTCGCTGATCGTGGACATCTTTTCAAGCCCGCCACGCGCAGGCAATCGTGGTGCCGCGAAGGCACCACTGCATGTCAGTACGAATACCCAAACACAGACAAAAAAGTTTCAAGAATCCAATCGTCGGCGATTGCCGGGCCTGTCCGATCAGCATTGGCTTAGGCAATTCCCGGAACTACGCTCGCCAGAAGGTGGAGCCCTGCCTGTCAACCGCGCATCCAAACGAAACGTGATGAGCTAGTTCGATCGCCGCTTTCCCACGGTCTGGCGACCGAAGCTATTAGCTACCTCATACCCGATCCATCGTTCGCGTCGCGATCGTCGTCGACGCGTTTGCTTTCGACTTTCACCGTGACCACGTTGGAGACGCCAGTCCCTGCTGGCCCCATTGGGGTAGGTCGCACCGCGTAAACTCGATAGCGAAAAATCCTCCCCGTCGCGACGGCGGTGTCGGTCGCTGTTGTGACGTTGGGCCCCGGCTTGCCGATGTGGTTGCGAAAGTTGACGCCATCCGGACCATCGGCCCGCTGTACAATATGGGCGACTTCGCCGCGCGTGTTGTCCTTCCAACTCAACGTGACCGAGCCGGCCGAGGATGTGACTCGAAGTTCCGTCGGCGCGTCGGCGGAAGGCCGACTCGGTTGCGGTCCCTGTTCTCGCCGCTGAGCAAGTTGCGCCGGATTGGGCCGCTCACCTGGGTTATCCAGCTGAGTTCGGGCTGTCTCGTATCGCTTGCGCACGAATGCATGGATCGAGGCGATGATCGTATCGTAACTCTTGTCCTCGGGATTCGTCGCTCGACGTTTAGGAAACGGATCGCGATCGAGGTCCTTCTTGATTCGCTCAAAGACGGCGGAAAACCTCGGAATGAGAACGTCCGGATGAAAATGTTTCTCGAGGATTTCGTCGGCCACTTTCCGATATCGCGCAAGGAGCTGCGGGTCGCGCACAATGCGTTCCACAATCGGTGAGGGCGACTCGCCCAATGTGGGCCAAGCGGCGTTCCAGCCGGAGATCACAGGCACTCGACGAAATGCGTTGTCGGCAAACCCAACATCGAGGTCCCAGGGCAAATAGCTCCAACGGTCAGTTTGCGGGTCGTGATACAGGTAGAAGTTGTGGGGGCCAAGCCCGGTCAATTGATCGAACGCACCAGAAAACAACATCACCGCCATCGTCTTAAGAAACGCATCCAACTCGATCGCCGAATCTATGACTTCTGCGAACCGCTTAGGATCCGTCCCGTTGATCTTTTCAATCAATTCGAGCACATCGCGGGCGTCTTTCCAAGCGGCTGGCGACTTCGGCTCAAACGCCAAGCCGCGAGGCCCGCGCCGGGCGGAGTCTGCAGGAACGGGTCCCAAGTTCGCACCTGCGCCGCCGACATCGTTCTTGTAGAGCGGACCGCCGCCATCGGCAAAGTGGTTCCTCGTAAACACGGTATCGATCCGCTCGACGTTGACATAGACGCCGTGAAACTTGCCATTCAAATACAATTGGGCGTGATTGCATCGAGACGCCTTGAGATCTAAGTCCCGCAGGATGCTCGTAATGATCGGCTCGCTAAACAGGCTGCCGAACTGAACGCCGTTGTCGAGCGCCACTCGCTGCAGACCCAAGAACGTCTGCCCTTTTTCGTACTCATTGAACTTGATCAGAAAACTGCGTTTGTGTTGCTGTCGCGGCTGCGACGAACTGTTCCCTTTGTATCGCACGCCAACCTTTTCGATCGTTCGACCTCGGCAGCGAAACGTTGCAGGAACGTAAATGCGTTTCGGCAAAGCGGCCTTCATCTTGCTCAGGTTTTTCTCTCTCACTTCCAGGTGAATCGCCTGAACTTGATCGAGTTGGTAGAACCGATCGAGTTCCTTCGCGTTTCCGCTAGCGATTTCAGAAGGGCTGGTCTGAGCGAGGGCATTTGGCGTGAAGCAAATCGTGACGACGAGCGAAAGCGGAAGAACGCTTTGCACCATGCATAATCGGACGTAGTGGATTGGTCGAGTCACCGTGCGAACTCACTGAATAGGTCGGAGCCGAAACGGGCAGTCTACCACGATCGGGATTCGTAAACATTGCGTTCGCAAGCCCTACACTTGCAAGCACGGCTCTCGCAAGCACAGCGTTAGGGCACGGACATTAGCCGCAGTCCGCAAGCGATTTCAGGGCGCCACTCGCGGCTCGACGCCTAGTAAGTGCCGGACAAAATAATCGCGACGACGTCGCAAGCCGTAGGGCGATTCGCCAACGCCATGTCCCCCGCCCGGAAACACGATCATGTCAAAATCTCTGTCCGCTTTGATCAGCGCATCAACAACTTGCATTGTCGAAGTCGGGTCGACGTTTCGGTCGAGTTCGCCGACCGTGAGCAAGAGTTTTCCGCTCAACTTGTGCGCGTTGGTGACATTGGATTGCGCGGAATAGTGAGGTCCGATCGGCCACCCCATCCAAGCTTCATTCCACCAGATCTTGTCCATGCGATTGTCGTGGCAGCCGCAATCTGACACCGCCACTTTGTAGAAATCGCCATGTGCGAGCATGGCTCGAGTCGAACTCTGCCCGCCGGCCGAACCACCGTAGATGCCGACGCGATCGATCGACATCGAGGGATATTTCTTCGCGGCCGCCTTGATCCACTTGATTCTGTCGGCGAAACCGCTGTCCCCTAAATTCTTCCAACAGACATCATGGAACGCGCGGCTACGCCAATTCGTGCCCATCCCATCCATCTGTACGACGATGAAACCCAGTTCGGCCAGCGATTGCGTTTTGTAATAAGACGAGAATCGCTTCGGCACGAAATAGCCATGGGGGCCAGCGTAGATCTTCTCGATGACCGGATACTTCTTGGCGGGATTGAAATTCATCGGACGCCAAATCACTCCATAAATATCGGTCTGGTCATCGCGACCCTTGGCGACAAATCGCTCTGGGGCGATCCATCCCGCCGCCTTGAGCTGCGACCAATCGGCTCGCTCTAGTTTGCAAACCAGCTCGCCATCGCTCGTTCGGCGAAGATCGTGGACGGGCGGCGAATCGACTCGCGAGTAGGTATCGATAAAGTACTTTCGATCCGGTGAATATTGAACCGAATGAGTTCCATTGCCACGAGTCAGAATCGTAAAATTGGCGCCGTCAAAGTCGACTCGGCAAATGTGTTCGTAGTACGGATCCTGTTCGGGATAAACGCCGCATGCCCGAAACCAGACTTGTCGATTTTCGACATCGACTTCCTCCACTCGCTTTACGACCCACTCACCCTTGGTAATCGGGTGCTTCAGATCGCCCGTCCTGAGGTCGAACAGATACAAGTGGTTCCAACCGCTTCGTTCCGACATCCAAACGAGTTCGTTGGTCTGCGGCAAGTACTTGCTGTATCGTTTGTATGCGTAATCGACGAATGTCTTGCTCGCCTCGTCCACCAACACGCCGGTCTCACCCGTTTCGGCGTCGACGGCAATCATTCGCAGCAATTGGTGGCCGCGCTGATTGTACAAAAAGGTGAAGCGGCTCGAATCGTCTTCCCAACGCAGATCGCCAAGCGACCACGGATTGCGGAACAGCTCGTTATCAATCTTGATCTGTTTGCGTTGCTCAATGTCGAACAAGCAATAGGTCGACAAATCAATCTCATCACCCGGCTTCAGATACTTGTGCGAATGAAGCTTCGGTTGCAACTTGTCCTTAGGCGCCGACTCGATCAGATAAACCTTACGGTCCCCTCCTCGTTTGGTTCTCCGCACAACGAGTTTCTTTCCATCGGGCGACCACTTCATGCGAGATTGGTAATCGTCTTTCTCCGTCCCATCTGTCGTCAGCTGAACTGTCTCGCCAGTCGTCTTATGCCGCAACGCTACGTTGAAGTCTTTGATGGACGCTTCCCATTGCGTTGCCGGCTCTCTTGCTTGCTTCCGCGGCGAACTATTCGTCGGAGCTTCTTTGTCCTTCAGTTTCTTTGGTTGTGATGATTCCTCGAGCTCCGAAGATTTCGACTTCCACTTCCACCACTTCCCACTGGCCTCGAAGAACACCGCATTGTCCGAAAAGATGAGTTGCTTTATGGGCAGCGTTTTCGAATCGGCAGGTTTCTTGGTCGCTTTGGACAAGTGCTCGGCCAAGCGATTGTGATCGAACGCCTTCTTGCGCTGACCTTTCTTCATGTCGACGAGGATGAACTCGCGGTCGCCGTCGGCAAGGTCGTTTCGATACCAAAACTGCTCACGGCCGGCGATCCAGTGCGGCTGGATCCGCGTTTTGAACACTTTGTTGGAAGTCAGTTTCCGCAGCTTACTCGCGCGGTCGTAATCCGAGCGAGTGCCTTGAGCCAGCAATGCGGCAGGCGTTTGGCCGAGTGCGATCAACGCCCATACGGCAAACTGGAAACGGAGTCGTTGCATCGGTGCGTTCCTTTGGGATAAGACGCACCTAGCATAGTCAGGCCAGCGGCATTCGTCGAAGGAGGCTCGGCCGAATGGTAGAAGTTACGCTAGCCGCAAGCTTGCTTGCGAACCAGCACGAGAGCAGATTCTTGTGACTGGGCCTCCGGTCGACTGCGGCAAGGTGGCTTCCAGCCGCAGGGGACGAACACCAGCGGCGGGTCGTTGGAAGTGACGTGTTTGAACCGTCTACAAAACAATACTGCGGCAGGATGCCCCAGCCATGTAGTAACAGCGAATCGGACTAACGTCCGCCTTCTGGCGAACGACGTGGTGCATCGCGTTCGGCAGGACGACGTCGGGGGGCGTCCTCAACGTCGCGTGGGCGATCGGAATCGGAACGCCGTGGCGTCGGCCGGTCGCGGAGATTTGCGAATCGTCCTTTGGTGTACCAGTAGATGAATTCGCTCGGACTTAGCTTGTTGTCTTGGCCGGGATTCGTTTCGGCAAATCGTTCGGTTTGCAGCTTGCGACGCGCATCGCTGATATTGCCGTTCGTCATAGCCAGCCATTCTTCAAGGCCGACAAATTGGTCGCCATTCTTGTCGTACGCTTTAAACACTTTGCCCGTTTTGGTTCGCTCCCAACCAGCCGCCAAATCGGACGGGCCGTCGACGCGCCGCGGAACTCGCTCACCGTCTCGAGGGTCACGATCGCTTCGTTCACCGTCGCGCCGTTCTCCGTCGCCCCGGTCTCCTTCGCGCCGGCCTCCGTCGCGCTGCGTTCGTTCACCATCGCGGTCGCGAGTTCCACGTGTGGTTTGAACGTCACGTCGCAGCGCAGCAACTTCGCGCTGGAGTTGTACGATCATTTGATAAAGAGCCGCTTCGCGTTCGGTTCGAGGCTTGAATCCGCGAAGCGCGCCGCCATCCGGCGATCGACGTCCGGAATCTCTCTCTGGCGAACGACCTCGACGCAAATCCGCCTCGGGTGATCGTCGTGCCCCGGCGTCTGCTTCGGGTGATCGACGGCGCCCCGCTTCAGCCTCTGGCGAACGACGTTGTGCTTTGCCTTCCGCCGACTCGCGGCCGCCTCGTTCCGCTTCCGCTGAACCGCGTTCTCGCTCCTGCGCCGACGCGAGACTCGGTCCGACTCGCGCAACGTTCACGACAGCGACGAGCAAAAGAACGCAGCAACTAGCGATTCCGATCAACCATGGCTTGCGATTTACTTGCCTCGTCAAGCCAGCCACGTTATCAATACGGCTCGTCGATTTCATTTCTCAATTCTCCATTCAGGACATTGCTGGAAGACAACGCAAGAGTCAGATGCCTGCATCGTAACGGCTTTCGCGCGCGTTGGTGATGCCTGCTGTACTCAAATTTCCTCGGCGCCTACGAGTTTCGCTTACTCGGTCGAGGACTTGCATTCCAGCTCGACTCCACCGCGAGACTCCTATTCGAGGCGAGACGCGGGTTTCACTCCGAGTTAATCAGCCGGTACGTTGCTCTATGATGGTGGCACGGGTATCGAAACCAGTTCAAGAACAGCGAGGCGCCTCCGAGTGGCAAAACGACAACGAACGATTACTGACCAAACTAGAATCCAATGACTACTTCGTCCCCGCCTATGCCGGACACAAAGGCTGGATCGGCGTGGAACTCGACAAGGGGCTCGGTGGGAGACGATCTACGAGCATGTTCTCGACGCATACACCGAAATTGCGCCGAGTTCGCTGGCCAAAGGTGTCGACACTCAGTTTGCCGTAAAGGGCCCCACGCGAAGATTCCGCGCGGACGAAATTGATCCCGTCAAAAGCAAGCGTGCCAAACAAGTCCTGAAGAAACTTGACGGCTTTTGTTCGACTCTGCCCGAAGCCGCCAAAGCAACACAGTTCGGAGCGCCCGTCTGGAAAGCCGGCAAGGAGTCTTTTGTCAGCGCGCGTCATTTCACAGGGCGATTGAGCTTGTCGATTTGAGTCGGGTCGAAGCAACAGACTCGGCTGACCAAGGACCCGCGTTTCCAGATATGCCTAGCACGGAGCACAACGGCTGGATTGATCTCGACGTGCAAGACCACGACGACTGGGATGAAATCCAGCAGCTAACGCTGGACAACTATTTTCACTTTGCTCTCAAGCGGATGCTTAAAGCGCTCGACGCGTAAGCGCGCGGTCGGGCCGCAACGATGACTTCGCGTCGAAGGTCAAAGTCGCAATTCCGTCTGGAAGCGAAACCAATGGAGAGCCGGAAAACACGATCCGCCTAAACGTCGATCTCGAATCCCTTACGGTTTTCGCGAGAGAGGAACGAGTTGGCCTGGTCATCGCCGATGATTTCGCGCTTGGCCGGATCCCAGCGAATGTCTCGGTCGAGCCGCATGGCAATGTTCGAAAGGTGACAGATTTCGAGCATGCGGTTGTGAGTCCAGACGTCCGAGATCGGTTGCTTCCGCGACCGCATTCCCTCAATGAAGTTCGCGGTATGGTTCGCGCTGACCTTGCCGCCGTAAACGGTTTCGACTGCGCCATCGGGGAGAGGATTGTCCTTCAGGTCCTCGACCGGTTTACCCGAGATTCGACCCCGATTGACGAAGAATCGGCCCTTCGTTCCTTCAAACAGAATGCCGTTATCACCTTCGCTAGTAATAATCATTTCGATATTGTTCGGCATATCGACACGTAGTTTGAATTCAGTCGCTGCGTTGTAGCGGTCGCCCACCACCGGATGGCCATCCTTATACTCGCACGGCAAAGTGTATTTGATCGGGGCGACTTTGCTCGGTCCCGTTGCGCTGGCGCCGATGGCCCAGCAAGCGATGTCGACGTGATGGGCGCCCCAGTCCGTCAGTTTTCCGCCGGAGTATTCGTGCCAGTTGCGAAACGCGTAGTGGGCGTTGCTATAGAGCGGGACTCCGCCGCCATATCCCTTTCTCATTTCGGGAAGAGCACGATAGGGAACCTTGGGCGCTGGGCCAAGCCAGAAGTCCCAATCGAGTTCCATCGGGACCGGCACTTCTGGAATGACTGGCGAGGCCTTCATGCCATTGATGCCGCAAGTCACTTTCTTGACCGTGCCGATTCGCCCGTCCCTTACAAGGGCCACCGCTTGGAGGAATCGTTGTCCCGATTCGGTTCGCTGCATCGTGCCGACCTGGAACACTCGCCCTGTCTGGCGAACCACTTTTTCGATCAGCTTGCCTTCATCGATGGTCAACGTCAGCGGTTTCTCGCAGTAGACATCTTTCCCGGCGTGCATCGCTTCAACCGCAACTTTGGTATGCCAGTGATCGGGCGTGGCGATCATCACCGCGTCGATGTCTTTCCGCTCGAGGATCTTTCGATAGTCTTTGTAGCCGTCCGGCTTCTTGCTCTGTTTCTTCTGAGCTTTTTCAATGTTGGCCCCCAACACGTTTGCATCGACGTCGGCAAATGCCGCGAAATCGGCAAACTGAAACGACTTCGACGTAATGGCCCAACCTTGATTCCGCAGTCCGATCGTGCCGAACACAGGGCGGTCGTTTGCCAACTGGGAAGCGAAACCATCGTGCTGCGAAGCCAGAATAACGCCAGCGGTTCCCGCAGTCACGTTCTGAAGAAAACGACGTCGGCTAGTTTGACGAAGATTGGACATCGAGCGAGATCCTTTTCGAAGCGGGGCAGGGCGGGACCAACAGGCAGGCGAATTCATCCGATCCATGTTGCCCGGATGGAGCCAATATCACTATCACATTCTAATCATCGCGAGCGAGTATGGACAGCGCTCAGTATCGAGTTATCGACCTGGAGACGACTTCGAGCGAAAGCGGCACAGGCGCGGATGGGGCGAGAGCGAGACCAACTGCTGGCGAACCTTAGCTCTGGTTGGTCTTGCTAGTTGGTTGAACGCATCCGCTTACCCGCACCCCTTAGCGCGCTCCGCGTGAGCCCCCTTTGTTGACACCGCTGTCTTTGCTCGTGCTCGTTGCTCGTTGCTACCAGCGATCGCCGTTCCTCGTTGCATGTGTTCCGCGCCGAAAATATGCGCCGCTGCAAAGATTTTTGGCGAAGGTAGCGCGAATGCAAGATTCCTCTGCCCCCATATGATCACACGACGCCTTCTGACCGTGAGCGCCATTCTATTTTTAGACCACCGCGTCGAGCTCGCCGTTGCTATCAGAAAAGCTGTCGACAGGTACGTCGAGTGTTCTGAGCAGCGAAACATAGAGGTTGGACAAGGGTATGTTCTCGTTGTTGAGCATGTGAAACGCTCCGTGCTTTAACCCTAGATTCGACCCACCGCAAACCAGCAAAGGGTAATCGCGATTCACATGCGTCCGACTGTTGCTCGTTCCGTAATAGACAATCGTGTTATCAAGCATTGTGCCACCCGCCTCAGGCGTGTCCGCCAGTTTCTTGATAAATTCGGTTATCAATTCCGATTGAAACTTGTCGTAGCCAGCCAGCCCTTTGCCATTCGGGTTTTTCCCAATTCCGGCGTGGGCCATGCTGTGGTGATTTCCACCAAGCCCTAGCGTCTGCGGAATGTCGTTCCAAGCGCCGCCAGCCATGCTCTGCAACATGTACGTGACGTAGCGGGTTGTGTCGGTTTGAAATGCGAGATAAATCAGTCCGTACATCGCGCGGATAAATGCAGTGGGCTCCTTCACTGTGGCTTCGAACGCGAGATCCTCAGCGCTCACATCGGGCTTTGGCCTGTCGGACCAATCTTG
Source organism: uncultured Pirellulaceae bacterium (assembly GCA_964567745.1). Taxonomy (GTDB): domain Bacteria; phylum Planctomycetota; class Planctomycetia; order Pirellulales; family Pirellulaceae; genus CAZMNY01. The sequence continues at coordinate 42,085 of CAZMNY010000034.1, forward strand.
CATACGTTCGATGTCCTTCTCGACGTCGCGGACCGAATGCAGGTAGTGCTCGAGCCGTTGCGAATCATCGTGGCCCAGCCGTCGCTTCAAGTCTCGGTGCGATTCCAAAACACGATCGACCAGCCGCTGACCGCTAGCCAACCGCTGCTTCGCATTCCGCTCAAGCGCCGGATCGGAGTTAAACATCAAGTCATAGAGTCGGCGAATGTCGTTGGTCGAAGGAATTGGTCGCCCAAAGCGATTGTACGACAGCGTCTTCGATGCTCCCTTGATTCCCAGGCCGCCTTCGTTGCCGAGCACCAAACTCGGATATCGAGTCTTCTTTCCGTGCACTAAAGCCGCGACTTGGTCGATCGACGGACTCTTAACCGCGTCGCCGATGTTGCTGCCGGTCAAGAACGAATCTGCCGTGCCATGGCCATTTGAGCGAATGACGCGTGGGTGCTCGAGCCCGTACAGAACCGTCGTTTGGTCGGCAAATTGGTTGAAGCCGTCCATCGACTTGCCAAACCTCAACTTGCCATCGACCACACGCGGATACCAACTCCACTCGCGCGCTGGACTGTCGTCGTTCAAGGTGATTGCAAAACCATGCCCGACATACAGGGCAAGAAACCTCTTGGGTGGATCCGCCATTACATCGGCACCCATGCACTCTAACAACGGCAAGCAAAGCGAGACGCCAGCGCCTCGAAGCACAGTTCGCCGGTCAACGAGTTGGCTCGCGTTCATCTTGAGACGGCTCCGTTGCAGTTTGCGAATGGACGCCGCCCTTGAACAGCGGTGACGTGGCGATCGCCTTGATCAAGTCGGTCATCCTGTAATCGCGCTTTTCAAACGCCAACTTCAATTGGGCGACCTGTTGTTCGTCCCGGTACGAAAGCCGACGGCCGATGGCATAGGATAACAGGTGCCGAGAAAATCCAAAAGCAAAATCATCGTTCCGATGCTCGCGCAAGTACCTCTTCAACTCCACCATTCCGTCAACGGAGCGCCCATCGATCTCCACGTTTTTCACAACAGGAAGTCTCTTCCTGCCGCGTTTCTGCGTAGTGATTTTCAGTATCTCGTTGCGAGGCAGGCCGATGGCGTCAAATCCTTCCATGGCAATACCCCAAGGGTCGATGTCCTTGTGGCAGTCATAGCAGGTTCCAATACGATGATTCTCGAGTCGTTGCTTTATGGATAACGCGTCGACCTCAACCGCATCCTGGTCCGCGAGCGCAGGCACGTCGGGAGGCGGATCTGAAGGCGGATTCCCGAGCAGTCGCGAACGGACCCACACACCGCGGTTTACGGCGTGCGAATCTTGGCCATTGGAATAGGCAAGCAACACCGCTGCCTGCGTCAACACGCCTCCTCGGCCTTTCGGCGACGGCGCGCGGACAAATTTGAGGCCGCCCACATTGCTTTCAATCTGATAATGCTCTCCCATTCGTTGATTGATCATCACAAAATCAGAATCCAACAAGTTCAGACAACTCAGGTCGTGTCGAAGCAGTTCTTTGAAAAGCGCGACGCACTCCGCTTTCATATGGGGCTTCGTCGATGGACGCCACTTGGGGTAATAATTCGGGTCGATTGCGATTTGATCGAATGCGGAAAATCCAACCCAAAGCGAAACAAACGATTCCAGAAAACGATCCGAGCGAGGGTCGGCCAAGAGCCGCTCTACTTGCTCAACAAGGAGGGCATCCGATAGAGCATCGTCCTGATTCGCCAACGACAGAAGCGTCGCGTCCGGGGGACCGTTCCAAAGGAAGAAGGCGAGCCGAGATACGAGTGCCAGATTTTGCCTTCGCGGCGCCCCGCCGGAACGCCGCAAGTACAGAAAACGAGGGTCCGACAGGATGACGACCAACGCATTGCGAATCGCCACGAGCTCACTGCCAGCGGCCTCCAACTCTATGGCGAGAACTCGATCGACATAGGCTGACAGTTCCTCGTCTAATGGCTGTCGCCAAGCGATTGCGGCAAACTCGCGAAGTTTCGATGGCAACGCGTCACGATCGATCCGATCCCCCGTCACAAATTGTTTGAGAACGGGAGGAGGCCAGCTGCTGCGAAACGGCAAATCGAATTCGATCCGCTCGATGACGACATGCCCGTGCGACTTCATCACGTCAGCATAGATCGGTTTTGTTTTCCCTTTGTTGCCCGGATGAGCCGCTGCGGGACCGAGGTACGACGGCAAGAGTCCGCGCTGCGGCCCGAACGCGGAAATCCACTGATCGTCGGGACGAACCAAGTAGACCTCGCCGCTACGATCGGGTTCGCCAAACGCTCGAGGCAGAGGGAAGCCAACGAGCTTGTTGTTGTTTTGAACCGAGAGAATTCGCCACGACGCGAGCCGCTTTCGCTCGTCCCGTTTGTTTTTCGGCGGAGTCGTCTCGACAGACTCCAAACTCACGCCAACCCAGTCGCGAACGTTGCCGAACAGTTCGAATTGTTGCGAGCCAACCTGCACGGGCACCGTGATATTCTCAACCAACTTGTAAGGCCGCATGAAGCCTTCGTCGAGAAACACCGACAACTCCTGCGAAGTTGCTGCGCCGCCCGTCGCGGGAGGTTCGTTGCGAACCGTAAGTCGTATGCGAAATTCGCCTTCCGGACGGTTATCCTTCACGTACATCCGATATTCGTGTTTAGGCGGGAGCGGGATTTCGAATTTGTCGCCCAGCCATTTTGGCCCCTTGTATAGATTGCGGCGACTGCGCTCCGACATCCCCCAACTCGTCAAGTAGTGTTGCTTCTCCCAGTCGTTTCCGGCAAGACGGTATGCTTCGCGAACGTCATCCTCAAGATCGGGTACGGCATCGCCGACCGCCTTGTGCAGCTGCGGGAGATAGAGGTCGAAATAGCCGCCAGAGATGTCGAGCTCTGATTGGACGGAGTAACCATGTTTGTCGACAGGGTCTTCGATCAAGTGCCCTGATATGTCACGTGAAACATGGAGCAAATCTCGCAGGCTGTTGGCGATCTGTTGATTCGTCAGCCTCATTAGAGAATCGTGACCAACGGACGAGTCCGATTCGAATCGATCGAGCGACGCCATCGCCGACTCAAGGAACGCTCGCCGCTGCTTGGCCGTCGGTTGCTTTTCGTCCTCGGGCGGCATTTCGCCTCGTTGAATCTTGTGAACAACGTCCTTCCAAGACTCCGCGTTCGACTTCACGACCGCCGAGTTCAATCGATGCAAACGCACATCCCCGCGGTGCGTCTCGTCGTTGTGACACTTGATGCAAAACTCAGTAAGAAACTGTTCCGGCGTTTCGGCGCCGCAACAACCCCAACCACCGGAGGTAGTCGAGACAAAAAGGGCGACAAACACGGCAAGACAACGCGCGAAAGAATGCGTGGTCATCAGCCGCCGGCTATTTTCTCGCGCGACGCCAGGTCTTTTTCCCTGGCGATGAATCATTCGGATGGACATCATGAAACTCATCAGAAAATACGTCTCGGTCGTCTGCCTCTTCGGGACTGAGCAGCTAGCGGCGCTGAAGAGCTACAGCAGCGCCTTGATGCCTTTCGTGAGTTGCGAGTCGATATCGTCATCACAAAAGGCAACGCTCACTTCATAGCCGCCCGCCGGATACTCTTCCTTAACTGGAATGTACCAGGGGCCGCCGTCACCATAAGCGGCCGTGGCAACAAAGCGACTCTTGCCTCCAACGGATTGTGCCCGAAGTTGGTATTCAATAAAACACTCGGCTGGCAAGTGCAGCAGCGAGATTTCGTTTATCCTCAGCGAACTAAGGACGATCGGCACTTGCTGCTCAATTCTGCGCAGCCAGGCGAGCATATAGGATGGCCTGTTTCGCGAAACGACAGAATTATCCATATTGTCGATTTGCTTCTCGATCGCGGCTGCCGAGAGCGTTTTACGCGGAGTCGGAATGAGCTCGGCAGTCTTCCAATGCAGCGATTCGATCGGCTGCCGCGCAAGCGTTTTCTCGGATGCGACAATACCGTCGTAAACACGCTGAGTCAGAATTGGCCGAGCCTCTTTGGAGCCATCGTTATATTTGCCGGCTGAGACGTTGCCCGCGCATCCGGTGAAGTAGATGTGGGTGCAATCGGGCTCGTCGTCTTGCCGTTGCTTTCTGGCAAGTCCAGCGAAGTCGCTCGTACATCGCCCATCGGCATAGTAACTCATTGGATGAGTGGCATAGTAATGACAAGCGACAAGTTTCGTATCGTTATCGTAGAAGGCGACCGTCTTCATCCAGGGATCGACTAACCCCTCCGTCATGGCTCGCAGCTTCGGGTCGCGACAACTGCTTCCTCGCATCCCTTTGATCACGCCGTTTTCGTCGCGATAGATGCGTCGATTCGAGGCGACCTTGTCGACTTTGCCCTGACCGGTCGCAATGTGAGTAACCGGCCGCGATGTTTTGAGCGCATCCGCAACGGCCTTCCGGCCGCGCTCAAGACACCTACGAAAGAATTGAACGTCAACGATGTGCGGCAAGTCGCCCTGCGCCGCCACGATGCGTTCCGCCTCCAGACACGCGAAGGGCGCGTTGTGTTGGTGGACACAATGAACGGCGACTCGATCCGGCGTCGTGCCCGCCGCATCGGCTAACGCTTTTCGCCACTGAACGTAGGCGTCGTTGAGTAGCCCAGTCCAATCAACAGCGCAAAGCACGATCGGTTTCCCCGCTCCCAGCAGCACAAAGCCGATTGCGTCGAGCGAATCATCGACGACTTCAATCGGCTTGATCCAGCCTCCGCAGCAGGAATGACCAATCGGCGGCGTCACATCGAAACGGAAGGGCGCCAATCGCAACTTGCCCGGTTCGGCCGCCTCACTTTGGACTGCCGAAAGAGTCCAACTCGCCAGAGAGGCAGCCAACGCTCCTCGCATCGCGTCGCGTCGATTTAGAGCAGAAGAATCGTTCCGATCGCATTGCCTTGACATGGCTATTTGCATCCTTCGACTGTGGACGGGGTAGAAGCGAATCGCCAGAGTCATAGCCTACCATCCCACGCCGATCGACGCGCTTGGCGCGAAGAACCGCGCAGCAACGTATCGCCGATCAACAAGGAGTCCAAGCGTCATTGTCCCGGCGGCGACGGATAAGAGAGGCGTGGAATGTCGATGGTGCCTCGCTCTTTGCGCCCAGGCTGACGGACGAGGAGTCCATGAAGTTGTCCCTACCCCCATCCGCATGGCTCCCCCTTGGACTCAAACTTGCCGCTAGAGTCGTCGCAATTAAGCTCGGCGCCGCGCCGATACGCAAGTTTTAGAAAGTTGGCTACGCCATAGGCAGCACAGTTTTTCCATTGAGAATTGAATCCGTGACAGAGCCTGGCTCTGCGCCACGCCGCCGAGCTGATCGCCCCCGCCAGCCTGGTCCGCTGCGGCCTTCAACGCAAGCGCGGTTTCAATCTCAGAGTCACGCGGATGGGCTACTTAGAGACATACGCAAGGCGGCGACAAACCCCGTAATCTTTTTCTGGGATTTACGAACACAAATGTCCGCAGGCCAATTCAGCGTGACGGATTCATCGCTAGCGACGCCATCGACGCGACTTGACGAAATCCTCGTCCGATGCCGAAACGGCTGCGACGAAGCTCCGTTCGACCTCGCCCAGCTCGTCCACGCCGACTTCTACGAGATTGCCCGCAGGCTCTGTCATGGTCACTCGTTTGCCAATTCTCTACACGCGTCGCACTTGCTGATTCTCTACACGCGTCGCACTTGCTGAACGAGACATTCTTGCGGCTACTTAGATCCGGCGTATTTCAGAATTCGCCCAACAAGCGCTACCTGTTTGCGGCGGCCGCGAGAACGATGCGAAACGTGATTGCGGACCACCTTCGCAACAAGCGTGCTCGCAAGCGAAGGGGAACCGGGCGAAGAGTCTTACTTGAGCAACTGCTCGAACAGCTGGCCGAACAACCGTTTGAATTCGGCGAACTCAATGAAGCGATCGAGCGGCTTGAGTCGACTTCCCCGAGGCGAGCGAGTATCGTCAACATGCGTTTCTTTTTAGCGATGACGATAAAGGAGACCGCCGACGCTTTGGGCGTCTCGACTGCGACCGTCGAGAAAGAATGGCGCGAAGCGCGAGCCTGGTTATTTAAGCAACTCAGCTAGACGTTAGTTCGGAAGACGACCATGGATAGTGGCAATTGGCCGGACTTTGACCGCGAGGAATTTGACAAGATCGCATCGGAGGCCGACGAAAGAGGTTTTCTAGTGCCTCCGGACGCCGACAAAACGAATAAGGCGGAAACCACGGATGGCGAACGCCGGCCATCTCACCCGCTCGGGCTGGGGTCCATTCCAGGTTATTCCGTTGGCGCCAGGATCGGCTCTGGCGGCTATAGCCTTGTCTATCGAGGCATCGCCGAATCTGCTGAGCGGGATGTCGCAGTCAAAATCTGCCTCGACACGTTTCTCAACGAATCGAGTCTCTTGCGATTCGATCGCGAAACCAGTCTGCTGAAACAGCTGGACCATCCCAACATCGTCAAGCTCTACGAACACGGCGTGACGGCTAGCGGGCATGCGTTCCTATACAATCGCTCACCACAAAGTTCACCTTAAACCACTCGAGTATCCGAAAGTATCCGAAGCGGTTGAGTATCTATACAACGTTCATCTCGCACTTTGTATCGCGGCGTTGTCCGACGATGCGAACGAAGTTCACTGCCGGATGGCGGAATACGATGCGTTTCATGCGAAGGCGCAAGACAGATATCGTGAGCTGGTTCCAACCTACGAAGCCCGAATCAAGGTGCTCGAGGATCACATCGTCTTCTGTGCGGCAAATTCGTTGAGCAGTAAACTTGAGAACGCGAAACAAGAATTAGCCGTTGCCGCTCAGAACTGACGTCGCAATGCAAATAAATTGGGAGTCGAACACATCGACCAATACGTGGGACGAGTGCTGGCCGCAACCGATTCGGCTTTAAGCCGACCATCCGCAAGATCACTGCGAGAACAGGACTGGATCGTCGCCCAATCGCTTTCCTTTGCTGCGGCTGCTCTCGACTAGCGCAAACCGTTGGTGCCTCGTTGCGTTCTTTCGTTCGCCTCGTCATTGCCGGCGCTAGCGTCCGGGATGTTGGGCGAACCTTTCACGGCATTGGTGCGTCTATCTTCTCTGAAAGGGGAATCGCACCAACATCTGGCCGCGAGTCCCAAGTGGATCCATTGCGGGAGTGAATGATGTTTTCCAGGCAATTCAATATCTTTTCCAGTCGATTCAATATTTTGAGCGATCCGTTCGGCCAAGCCACGCTGATTAATTCGCTCTTCCATTGCCTGAGACGCTCGAATTCGAGCCGTCTCATTACGCCGCCGACGCAAACGCTTTTGCGACTCTGACGCGTGGTTTGATCCCTTCATGAATCAACCCCGACCCGGTGTCCCAAGGCATCGGGTTTTTTCGTGGCAGCATCGCTCGCGGAACAAACGTTTAACGGTAGTCGAGGGCTGGTTGCCCATATCCGGCTGATAACCGGATCGCGCTGAGTTCGATTCCCAGGGCTACCACTTGAATTGCAGACCGAAGTTGGACTCGCTGATATCAGCTGCCGATGTCGCGAGGGCTTTCTTGCGGCTCGGAAGGTCAAGCCGATTGGCGACGGTGCCCCGTTCGAAACGGGTCGAGCTTCACAGCCTTGGGGGTTCGACTCCCTCACCTTCCGCTCAAAATATCTCGCTGAACGTTACTGCTCAGCGCAGACAGCTTTTCATCGGGTCGGTAGCTCAGTGGCAGAGCAGGCGCCTGTTAAGCGCCCCCGCGCGGGTTCGAGTCCCGCCCGTCCCTCTTTTCGACTGTTAACGACTTCGAATCCGTCGAAGCGGCAACTACCAAACTGGCCGTTAAGGCTTGGCGAGATCGACGCAGATAATCTCTTTATCGTTTCGCAGATAGGCGCGTTTGTTGGCGAATGCAGGGTGGGACCAAACGACGCTGCGACCTCGAGCAACGCTTGTCGGCTCGAGCACCTTGGCGCGACTGATTTCTTCAAAGCCGTCTGCCGACAGTTTTGCGATCATCATTTCGCCATTGTCGTTGAACATGAAGTACCGCCCATGGTTCTCGACAATGAATGAGGTTGCGAAAACGACAGGCTTCTTCTCCATCCAATCGTCCTTGTTCCATTTCATCTTGCCCGAATCCAGTTCGAAACAGCGGAGCGTGCCGATGCCGCGCCCAACGTAGCTGATGCCATAGACGAGTCCATCTTTGACCACCGGCGTGGTCATCATCGAGTTGAGGCTCGACTTGTGCCGCTTGTCGTTTTCGTAACTGCGCCAAATCTCTTTCACTCCGGGCGGGCTGGATTGGATCTGCAACAGCATTGACCCTTTGTAGAATTCGCTGATCAACAATTTGTCGCCGACGATTCGAGGTGTAGCGATGGATGTTTGCGAAGGGTTGACCTGCTCTGGAAACTTGACATTCCAGTACTCAGCGCCGTTCTTAGGATCGAGCGAAGTGACGCCTTCGGCGTGCCAGAACAGAAGCTGCCGCGGGTCGTTCTTGGGTTCATGAAGAACCAACGGAGCATAAGCAATGTCGCGAGTCGTGACCGATTTCCAGATTTCCGCGCCAGTCAATTTGTCGAAGGCAACGACTCCCGAACCCTTGCCGCCCGCGGGCACGAGCAATTGCTTGCCATCGACGAGCGGGTGAGACGAGTAGCCCCAAAGCGGCGGTTTTGCTTTGTACTGCCGAGCAAGCTGTTTTTTCCAAACGACATTGCCTGTCGCCGCTCGAAAGCAAATCAAGTCTCCCATCGCGCCGAGCGTGTAAACGTGGTCGCCGTCGACCGTCGGAGTACAGCGAGGTCCTGTAGGATAGGCAATGGTGTACTCGCATTCGTACGAGTGCTCCCAAACGAGCCTACCGGTGTTTGCATCAATACATTGGACTCGCTCCGCGCCGACAAGCTTGCCAGCCTGGCCGATATTATTCTCGACCGTCCCGCCTTTCGCGTCGCCCGTTCGATCCATCACGAAGACTCGACCGCTCGAGACCGACGGCCCTCCGTATCCGCCGCCCACTTTGTGCCGCCAGAGAATTTTCGCACCGGCGTCGTCAAATCGATCGATGATGCCCGTCTCAGCCCAAACGCCATCCCCATTCGGTCCCATCCAGCGTGGCCAATCGTCGGCGCGAGCTTGCGCGGCGGCTGAGACGATGAGAGTAGCTAATAGAATTTCAATGCCAACTCGTTTAGTCATAACAATATTCCCGCGGGCGTCGCGGTATTCCTTGTTGAGTTTCGTGGTAATACGGCGCCGGGGTGCAAAGTTGTGGTTGGCCCGCAAGCTCGAACCGTGCATTGCCGTATCGAGGTGCGATATGATCTCAAATTGGACGAAGCGACACAAATGCGGCGGAACTTCGGCCCGTGCGAACGTCAAATTACGCCGTTGATGAATCGACCAGTCCGGGCCCTTTGGTTTTCTTCTTTGGATTCAACCAACGCAACATCAGCGCCGCGACGACGCCGCAAGCGGAAAGCGTCAGGAGGATCCAGAAGATTTGACTGTATCCTGCAAGCACGTCGCCGCCTGCTCGCGCATCGCGGATCAACCAGCCGGTCAGCGGGCCCATGAAGATCTCGGGGGCGAACCCCACGAACGAGATCACGCCGACCGCCGTTCCCGTTAGCTCGCGCGGCGTGCCCGATTCTTCCAACAAGGCGAAGTAGATGCCTCGCAACGCAAAGAAACCGAACGAACTGGCAACCAGGTTGGCGACCATTAACCAGACCAATTCCGGACTCGGCGACACAAATAAAAAGATCACATAGGAGGCGATTAGAATACCGAAGCAAATCTGAATCGTCGCGCGCACTCCAAAGTAACGATCGGCCACCCAGCCAGCGGCGAGCGCGGCGCCAACTCGGACGAAGCTCACGTACGATATCAACTTGGCCGATTGAGTTGCGGTGAGGCCGTAGGCATCCTGAGTATAGATGCCGTAGTTGTCGAGCATCTTGAAGGCGCTGTAGGCGGCGATGATGACAACAGCTTGCAGCCAAATCGCAGGCGACATCAACACGAGTAGCAGACGGTGGATCGACTCACGCAAGCTGGCCGAGGCCCCTTCCTCAGACGTCGAAGTGACAGGCTCGGAACCCGGCACAAAGAACCAAATGCATGTGGCCGCCAAGAGGCAAAATACTCCATAACCGTAGACGAGAACCTTGACCTTTGGAGCGATCTTGCTGGCAGTCTCGGCCAACGTCGACTCGGCGTCGGCCAGCGATTGGGTAGCGCGCATGAGTTCTGCGGAAGATGCGTCGGCTGACGCTCTCAAGCTTTCTAGTTCGCTCGCCAACTTCGGCACTGCTGCGTACTCATTCGACAAGTCAGCGGCCGTGTTACCCACCATCGCTTCGAATGCAAATGCGGCGATCAACGCGATCACAGCGGACGTAAGTCCTCGTCCGCCATCAAGAATGCCAAACGCGCTGCCTTGCCCATCATTGGTTGCCCACTCGCGCGTCGCTCGAATCAACGGCGCCCAAAAGGCGAGTATCGTGCTCACGCCCCAGAATCCAAAGAGAACGCACAATCCCGCGAAGCTCGGACTCGCAGCCATGTATAGACTGCCGAACGCGGTCACAACAAGTGAGCCGGCGAGAAGCTTGCGAGGCGACCAGCGATCCGCGAGCGGCCCGCCGAGAAAGTAACAACCTGTGGCAGCGACGCCGTAGATCGCGCCGAGCTGCCCCAGCTGCAAAATGTCGATATCGAACGTGACGAGCAATGGCGTTTTGAAGTATCGGCCCAAATGAAACGCCGGCAGGAACACCGCCTCGCCCGCGAAAATCAAACTCATCATCGTAAGCGCACGGCACCAACCGCTCGGCGACTCACGCTGGGACAATTCTGGTTCCATACCGTCGCCTTATCGTCTCGCCAACAAAACTCGCCGCCAATAGGCCAATTCAAACGACAACCGTCGACGTCACAGATTCGATGTTGCGATCTAATGTTGAGGCGAATGATTGTGCTTTTTCTTTAGGTGGTCAGGCAGCTGAAAACCGCCCGACTCAAGGTAGCTGACAAGATCTCGGATTTCCGCTTTCGTCAAGCTGTTTAGCAAGCCCTCGGGCATCGGCGACAGCTTGGCCGGAATCCGTTCATCGACTTCACGTTTGGAAACCCTGGTTATGACTTTCGGCGTCAACAAGTTTGCGATGATGTGATAGTGCTTGGAAGTCTCCTTCGCGATCACGCCCGCAACCACCTTGCCGTTGACGAGAACAAATTGGTTGACCTGGTACTTCTCGCCAACCTCCGTCGACGGCTCAAGGATCTGCTGCAAGAGCTTGACGCCTTTGAGCCGCTTGGCGGTCTCCTGCAAATTAGGCCCAAGTTCGATTCCATGCCCCTCAATCCGATGGCACTGATGACAGTTCGCTTTCATGAACGCCTGCATCCCGCGCATGATCGTGACCTCGTCGTGGTTCGTCGGGAACTCGTCGAAATCGGCAAGCTTCCACTCTTTTACGATTGTCGGTTTACGAGACGCCAACAGCGTTTCAATTTCCGACTTGTCTCTTCCCACAACAAAGTCGCCTTTCATGATGATCCAGTGCCCTGGGAAAGTGCAGACGAACGAATAGACGCCCGGTTCTTTCGGTGCCTGGAACCGAAAGACATGAACGCGAGATTTTCGCGTCGGCCCGATCATTGGTGACGCGGTCAGGATCAAAGAGCGTTTTGAGGACGGGATAAAGTCCGAGTTTGCGTTCTTAGGATCCTTCGCCATCTCGTTGGCCGCCATACCAACTTCGGCTAGCGCGCCAGGTTGGACAAACACCATATTGTGGTCGGTGGCGTCTGAATTCGTGAACAGAATCTTGATCGGTTGGCCGACCGTGGCGGTAATCTGATCGATAGAGAACCGCATCCGTTCCGGTAAACACTCGACCTCGACAAACTTCAAATTTCTTTGCGAATCGAATTGAGCTTGGTTCGCGTTGGGTTGGGGCTCGCGGACGCGCTGCGCCTTCGCAGCTTGAGCAATCAGTTTACGAACGTTGTAGCCCGGCTTGTTCTCCCAGTGTCGCTTGAGGGTGCGCGAGCTAAGCGAGGCAGTTGCCGCATAGGCCAAATGGCCGTCGATCGGATGGCCGTAAACATCGAGCATCGCGTCGAGAGCCGCCTTCGAGCCGATGTAGGAGGCTGCAATGGCGGCCTCCATCCGAACCAGGCCGTTTGAATCGTTCGCCGCATTTCGCAACAGCTCGATCGCGTCGGGTAAATGAACGTGCCAATATCGAAGTTGCCGAGCCGCTGCGGCTCGAGCATGATGTTCATCACACGAAAGTACGTCGCGCAAGAGGGCTGTGTTTACTCGATCGATATTTCGGTACAGCCAAACTCCTTCCACTTGATGATGTCGATAGCGAGAATCATCTTCGTCAAGCTTGGCAACCCAGTCGCCGAGTGCTGCTTCAACCTGCGACGCGTCTCGCTCGCGCAGCTCGCGCTTCGCCCAATATCGATAGCGATACTCTGGCCGTTTGAGGATTTCGAGCAGGTCCGCAATCGAGGCGCCCGCAATCTTGGGAGCTTTCTGCAACGGCTTGCCCTTCGCCGTGATCCGCCAGATGCGGCCGGAGTGCCTGTCGCGACGATCATCGCGCAACGAGTACTGGGCGTGGCCCTTGACCGGGTTGTACCAGTCGCAGACGTACATCGCACCGGAAGGGCCGTAGCGAATGTCGACGGGAATGAAGCTGAGGTTTGAAGAGAAGATTAAGTCGCTCACGTATTCTTCGTCGTAGCCATATTCGCCCTCGTTCCATTTATGAATCTCAACTCGGTTCGTCGGTTTGTAACGCACCTTGATGAATCCGCCCTGCAGTTCGTCTGGAAACGTATTAAAGTCGACGAATTCCTGGCCGCAGGTTCCCGAATACGCTCGAAGCCCAGCGGGACTCGCGTGCTGAGTCGGGTAGGGCGGATCGAGTGAATGAAATGCGGATGCGAAAATCGGATGACTCGCCTGGTGCTGCCCCCAGTCGTCAAAAGTCACTCCCCAGGGATTCGTGCTGTGATACGACCCGAAACTTATCAGACGGTGGTCGCGAGGTTGATAGCGAAACCAACCGCTGTTTTGTTGACGAACCGGACCGTACGGCGTTTCGACTTGCGAGTGATGAAAAATCGACTCCCGAAAAATCAGATCGCCGTCCGGCGTCCAGGCAAAATCGTGAAGTGCGTGATGGGAGTCCTCCGTCCCAAAACCCGAAAGCACAATCTGCCTCAGGTCCGCCTTGCCGTCGCCGTCCGTATCCTTGAGGAACGTGAGGTTTGGCATCTCTGAGACGTAAACGCCGCCATCGCCAAACTCGAAAGAAAGAGGGATGTCGAGATTGTCAGCGAAGACGCTCGATTTGTCGGCCTTCCCATCGCCGTCGGTATCCTCAAGAATGACAAGCTTGTCGTTTGGCTTGTTGCCCGGATAAACGTGGGGGTAGGTGGTCGAGCAACTGACCCATAGCCGGCCTTGCGAATCCCATCTCATTTGGATCGGAGCGGCAATGTCTGGAAACTCTTCCTCGCCGGCGAACAGATTGACTTCAAACCGCGGGTCGACGGTGAACTCGGCCTGCTCGTCTTTAGCCGACATCCAGCGATTGGCGCCGCGACTCTGCTTGGTCGCAGGCAGCGCGGGGACGTTGGAGTCGTCGACCTTTTCGGGAACCGGCTTGTCTTCGGCGAGCGCCCAAATGCGGCTGTCCCGATTGGATGTCATCTGATCGAAGTTGCGCATGGCGGGAAGGAAGTCGAGGTATCCGTAACTCTTCCTTCGCCCGCCGGTGTAGTAAAACGTGTTGGCCGGTCGGTAACGTCGAAAGTACTGCTGACTCTTATCGAGGACGGTTTGGCGAATGGACTGGTTGACCGTCATCGGCTGTTGATCGAACATCCCTTCGTACAATGTGTTGGCGAACAGCTGGTAGCCGGCGTCATTCAAATGGGCACCGTTGATGGTCAAATCGGTTTCGACATCGTTCATGGCCGTTCGAGTCGCGGCGAAGACGTTTACGTAACCGACCTGCTGTTCTCTGGCGACAGCCTCGACCACTGTGGCGTACGCTTCAATTTGGTCGTTGTTTCTAGCCGCCGCGTCGATGCCTTTAACCTGCTCGTTGGCCGTCGGCGACACCAGCACGATGCGAGGCCCCGTCTTGCCATTGAAGGCGGTGCTCTTCAGACGGCTGACCAGATCGGTCAGTGACTTCTTGAACGACGCCTTGCCTTCATTTCCGGCGAACGATTCATTGAATCCAAACGCGGCCAGAATAACGTCCACTTTTTCGTGGGTGAGATGTTGATCGAGATCAGCAAAGTTCGCCGGTCGCGGCTGAAGGTCGGGCGTGTCGCCGGACCAAGCCAGATTGCGAACAACCAATCGTTGACCAAGTGTTCGTTGGTGCAAGAGTGATTCGAGATAGCCAAAATGCCGAGCGCGATCGAAGAGGTTGTTTCCGATCAATGCGACGGTGTCTCCGGCCGACAGCTTGATCGGCAACGTAGTCGTAACAGGCTTCGTCGCAGTTCCGCGCGGCGCCGACTGCCCATAGATGGCGTACTTCGCGAAATCGCCGTCTTGCGGCGCCGCGTCGTCCGCTGCTTTCTTGGGTCGACGAGCCGCCTTGGACCGTGGCTTCCTGCCTTGCTTCCCGTCGTTCGGCTTCTTCGCGGCGGGTGGCTGTTCAACCGGATTCGCGGCAACAACATCCATCGCAGACGTCCCAACGAGCATTAGAAGGAGGACGAGTGGGGCCATGGCCATCAAGAACATTCGCATCGGTGTTTTATCCTGCTAATCCTCACGCTGCTCACGGTTCACGAGCGCGCATTTTTTGAAACTACGACTGTTGCGAGTCGACGTAAAACGCGGATTCAATCTTTCCCGCCCGCGTTGATCGCCTTGCGAGCGAGTGAGCGGAAGATGCCGTACGTCGGCGTCTTGTATCCCCACGATTGAATCATGAAGACGGCATAGCAATCATTTCGCGAGTCGATCCAGAACTTGGTTCCGGCGGCGCCGCCCCAACTGTAACCGCCCTTGCCATCGACAATCCCGCCGAGGCCGTACACCTTACCGATCTTGCGGAGGTGATTCTCAAATATGACTTCAACCGTTTCCGGCTTGAGCACGCGATTGCCGTCGAGCTCGCCTCGATTGAGAAGCATTTGGCAAAAGCGAGCGTAGTCGGAGGTCGTCGAAACCAAACCTTGTCCTCCCATCATCCGCGCCGGCTTCGCCGCTAGCGCTGAGCTCGCCATCGCTGGTTTCAGCACGCCCTTTCTTGGTCGCGAGTAGACCTGGGCGACGCGTTCGAGATCCTTCGAATCACGCACCCAGAATTCGGTGTCATTCATCTCCAAGCGATCCAGCAGCCGCTCTCGCATGACGACGTCAAGCGGCTTGCCTTCGAGTGCTTCGATGTAGCGACCGAGGATGTCAATCGAATAGCTGTAGGTAAAGTCGGTGCCGGGTTGAAACTTCAGCGGTCGCTTCGCCAGCGACGCCGAGAATTCCTCGAGCGTCGTATTCTTACCCATGTCGAGCCCGTCTCGCTCGTAGGTCAATCCAGACGAATGCGTCATCAACTGTCGCGGCGTGATCGGCGACTTGGCGGGCACAGTCGAGTCACCATCGGAAACGGTGACATTTTTCCATTCCGGCAAATGGACCGAGATGGGATCATCCAGTTTGAATTTCCCCTCTTCCCAAAGCGACATGGCCGTTACTGCCACCATCGGCTTGGTCATCGAATAGATGCGGAACAGCGTGTCCTTTTCCATCGACGATTCATTTTCAATTACACGATTGCCAAACGTCTCGAAGTAACCGATCTTTCCGTGGCGTGCGATTAAGCCGATCAATCCGGCGACGTTCTTATTTCCCACTTGCTCACGCATGGCGTCGTCAATCGCGTCAAGCGAATTCGAGTCGAGCTTGGCAGCTTTCGCCTCAGCGCCGTGTCGAGGGTCGGCCGAGCGGGTTCGAGCGGGCTCGAAAAACACGGCGAGAAGAAAAAAGACAGAGAGGATTACGAATTCACGCATGCAGTTATTTCCTTATGGATTCACGACGCGTCGCAGACTCGACGACGAAAAACACAGCTCGATCGGCGGCAACGAGTCGAATGCCAGCAAGAGCTCGCTGGCCAATGGTGGCTGAAAGGCGAACGCCAATCATTCAATTCTGCCTGTTTGCCGAAACGGCGTCAATCAACGATGCCGCAGCACGATCTCTTTCCTGGTCTTGTCAGGTGCCTGAATGGCTGGCCATCCCGGCCTCGATGCCGTCCCATGAATTGAAGTTCAAAGCACGCGGGATTAGACTGTGACCTATTAACTTAGGACGGCGATTGCCCCCACGCCGCTCAACATAGTCACACCAAAGCGGCCCCTTCCCACAACCGACCTCCCATTTGCTCTCTCGCTTTTCCAACCGCCTGACGCAACGTCATCATTGTATTGGGATGCCCGAGAAACTGAAGGTTTAGATCATGCGAATCTATCGGACTCTCGCTGTAGCCATAGTCCTTAATGCGTTGATCTGCGTCGCCTCACATGCGCAGACAACGATACGATTCGATCGCGACATTCGCCCGATACTTTCCGACAATTGCTTTCCTTGCCACGGGCCCGACGATAGCAAACGCGAGGGCGACTTGCGGCTCGATTTGAAAGAGCACGCGTTGGCGCCGCGAGACGGCGCACCCGCTCTGAAAGCCGGCGACCTTGAGGGGAGCGAGACTTGGCGGCGCATTATCAGTGACGACTCCGACGAGATCATGCCGCCGGAAGAGTCGAACAAGAAGCTAACATCGGCTCAAATCAATTTGATCAAACAATGGATCGAAGCGGGCGCGGAATGGTCGGATCACTGGGCCTTCGTCGCGCCGACGCGTCCCAGCCTTCCCAAAGTCTCCGACGAAAAATGGGCCGCCGGCCCCATCGATCGATTCATCTTGGCCAGATTGGACCGAGCAGGTCTTCGCCCGTCAGCCGAAGCAGACCGACGCACTTTGATCCGCCGATTGACGTTCGACCTGACAGGTTTGCCGCCAACGCCGGCCGAAGTAGAGGCTTTTGTCAACGACGGCGCTCCCGACGCTTACGAGCGAGTTGTCGATCGGCTGCTCAAATCGCGACATTACGGCGAACGTATGGCGCTCATGTGGCTCGATGCCGCTCGCTATGGCGACACGAGCGTTTTTCATGCCGACGGCCCGCGGGACATGTGGGCCTGGCGTGATCAGGTCGTTCAGTCCTATAACGATAACACGCCATTCGATCGGTTCTCGATCGAGCAATTGGCGGGCGACTTGATACCCAACGCCACCGTCGCGCAACGGGTCGCCTCCGGCTTTCATCGCAATACCGGGACAACCGACGAGGGCGGCGCTATCGCGGAAGAGTACCGAGTCGAATACGCCGTCGATCGAGTGAAGACGACGTCGACGGTTTGGCTTGGGCTCTCAATGGAATGCGGCCAATGCCATGAGCATAAATTCGATCCGATTTCACAAACCGAATACTATCAGTTCTACGCGTTCTTTAACGTCAGCGCCGATGGCGGTATGCAGACGCGCCGCGGCAACGCGAAACCGTTCGTCGAAGTTCCCGATCCGGTCAAAGTCAAAAAGCTACCGGCCGTGGTCGCGTCCATTGCCGAACAAGACGGCAAGATAGCCGCGCATCGCGACGCGGTTGGAACGGCAGTCGAGTCTTGGGTGAAGAAACTTGAGGCGGAAGTTGCGGCCAACGGCGATTCGGGAATCGCACCCACAGATGCGGCGGCGCACTTTGCCCTGGACGACGGAAAAGGCGCTACGGCTTCGGACACGGTCGACTCAAAACGCAAGGGCAACATCAAAGGCAAAGCGGATTGGGTGAAAGCTCGATTCGGCAAAGGACTCAACCTCGACGGAAAGACCGTAGTCGACCTCGGTAACGTGGGCGACTTCGACCAGAAAGACAAGTTTTCCTACGGCGGGTGGGTCTACGCCACGCCCAAGACGTCCGGCGCATTGGTCGCTCGCATGGACAGCGCCAACGCGCACCGCGGGTACGACATCCTGATCCAGAACAACATGATCACGGCCCATATCATTCACCAATGGCCGGGCAACGCGATCAAAGTAAAGACGAAGAAGAAGCTAAAGCCAAAAGCGTGGCACCACGTACTCGTCACCTACGACGGCTCATCGAAAGCGGCAGGCGTGAAGGTTTATGTCGACGGCGAGTCCTGGAAATGGGACATCGAGCAAGACGGTTTGACCAAGACAATTCGAACGCCCAAGTCGTTGCTCATCGGCAGCCGTCACGGCGGTGGCGCACTCAAAGGGAAAGTCGATGATATTCGGATCTTCTCCCGGGAACTGAGCAGTTCCGAAGTGCAGGCCTTAGCTGGCTCAAATCCATTGCTGCCCATCTTGGCCATTCCCGCCGACAAACGCACGAAGAAACAGCTCAACACGCTGCGCGATCACTACCTTGCTAACGAGGACGCCGTCTACAAGCAGCTGGTTGACGAGCGCGCCAAGTTGAAGACGCAAGAAACGGACTTGCGCAAGCCATTGACGACCGTGATGATGATGAGCGACTCCAAGCGAGACACGTTTTTGCTCGCTCGCGGCGCCTACAACTCACCGACTGGCGAGAAAATCCTGCCGGGCACGCCGAGCATGTTGCCGCGGATGCGAAAGGGAAGCGCGCGCAATCGACTTGGCTTGGCCCAATGGTTGTTCCAGCCCGATCATCCGCTGACCGCCCGCGTCGCCGTTAACCGCTACTGGCTATTGTTGTTCAACACGGGAATTGTCGCCACGCCCGAAGATTTTGGCGCCCAGGGGAAGTTTCCGAGCCACCCGCAATTGCTTGACTGGCTTGCCGTTGACTTTCGCGAGAACGGATGGAACGTCAAACGCATGATTAAGCAGATCGTGATGTCCGCCACCTACCGCCAAGACTCGAAAGTCTCGGCCGATTTGCTTGAGCAAGATCGAGACAATTTGCTATTGGCCCGCGGACCACGATTCCGCTTGCAGGGGGAGTTTATTCGCGACAGCGCGTTGGCCATCAGCGGGCTGCTCAACAAGAGGGCGGGTGGTCCCGGCGTCAAACCCTATCAGCCGCCGGGATTGTGGCGTGAAGTCGGACTTGGCGGCAATCCCAAGTTCGTTCAAGACCACGGCGAAAAGCTATATCGCCGAAGCCTTTACACCTATTGGAAACGGTCGGCGCCGCCGCCGAGCATGCAAATTTTTGACGCGCCGACGCGTGAAAAATGCGCTATCCGCAGACCTCGCACAAACACGCCGCTTCAGGCGCTAGTCACACTCAACGATATTCAATTTGTCGAGGCCGCGCGCAATCTCGCTCAACGGATGCTGACTGAACCGAACGCCGATCCTGCATCTCGAGTTGAGTTTGCTTTCTTGTTGGCCACGTCGCGTCCGCCCAGCAAAGCCGAGAGCGCCGTTCTGCTCGATATACATGCAGCGGCCCTGACGCGATACAAGAAGGACGACAAGGCAGCGAAAGAGCTGCTCGGCTTTGGCGAGTCGAAGCGGGACGAGTCCATCGATTCAGCGGAACACGCCGCCTGGACAATCGTCGCAAGCACGATTCTCAACCTCGACGAAACCCTCACTCGGGAATAATCGACATGGATCCCATTCAAGACCTCCGCTCTCAATTGAGTCGGCGCCAGTGGCTTTCACACTCGCGCAATTGTCTCGGCGGCGCAGCTCTCGCAACCTTGCTGGGCCAAAGCGGGGCGGCCATTGCGAACGAATCGAACGCGAAGTCGATAGGCGGAATACCTGGGCTGCCACATTTCGCGCCCAAGGCAAAACGAGTAATCTATCTGTTCATGGCCGGCGGCCCGAGCCATATCGACACGTTCGATTACAAACCCGATTTGCACAAGGTGCATGGAATCGAGCTGCCGGACTCGATCCGACAAGGCCAGCGACTCACGGGAATGACGAGCGGGCAAAAGTCGTTTCCCTGCGTGGCGCCGATGTTCAAATTCAAGCGTTACGGCGAACGCGGCACCTGGGTCAACAGCGAAGTCTTCCCTCATATCGCATCGATTGTCGATGAGATGGCGATCATCAAATCGATGAACACCGAGGCCATCAATCACGACCCGGCAATAACGTATATCAACACAGGCACGCAGCAACTCGGCCGCCCTAGTTTCGGCTCGTGGCTCAGCTACGGCCTCGGCAGCTCGAACCAAGATCTCCCGGCATACATCGTGATGATTTCGGTCGGGGCGCGTCCAGGCCAAGCATTGTACTCGCGACTTTGGGGAAGCGGTTTTCTGCCGTCGCGACACCAGGGAGTTCAGTTTCGCAGCGGCGCCGATCCGGTGCTTTACCTCTCCGACCCGCCGGGCCTCGATCGCGGTCTGCGTCGAAAAATGCTGGATGGCTTGGCCAAACTCAACGAGCAACGATTCTCTCGAATTGGCGATCCGGAAATCGAAGCCCGCGTCGCCCAATACGAAATGGCGTTTCGTATGCAGACCTCAGTACCCGAGCTGATGAGTCTCGACGATGAACCGAAGTCGACTTTCGACCTTTACGGTCCCGAGTCGCTCAAGAAGGGCAGCTTCGCGTCGAATTGCGTTCTCGCGCGACGGATGGCCGAGCGCGGCGTGCCGTTCATTCAGCTCTTCCACCGCGGCTGGGATCAGCACGGCAACCTGCCCGGCGACCTGCGCCGCAACGGGAAGTCAGTCGACCAGGCCGCAGCCGGACTTGTCAAAGACCTCAAGCAACGCGGCATGCTTGAAGACACCGTCGTTATTTTTGGCGGCGAGTTTGGTCGCACGATCTACAGTCAGGGAACGCTGACCAAGACCAATCACGGGCGCGATCACCACGGACGTTGCTTCACGACCTGGGTCGCCGGCGGTGGAATCAAACCTGGCATCGACTACGGAGCAACGGACGACTTCTGTTACAACATCACGAAAGATCCCGTTCACATCAGCGACTTGAACGCGACGATTCTGCACTGTCTTGGGATCGACCACAAGAAGTTCACGATCAAGTACCAGGGACTTGATTGGCGATTGAGCGGCGTCACCGGCGCCGACGTCGTTAAAGGTCTACTCGCCTGACCGCGTCGCTTGGCCGAGCAGCCTAAGCGAGAATGTCCTTAACCACTTTTCCGTAGACATCCGTCAAGCGGAAATCGCGGCCCGCGTACCGATACGTCAGTTGCTCGTGATCGAGACCGAGCAGGTGAAGAATCGTCGCGTGCCAGTCGTGAATGTGGCACTTGTTCTCGACGGCTTCATGACCATGTTCATCGGTCGCCCCGTAGCTGAACCCGCCTTTCACGCCGCCGCCGGCCATCCATGTGGTGTAGCCCTTGTTGTTGTGATTTCGGCCATCGCCGCCTTGGGCGAATGGAGTGCGACCGAATTCGCCGCCCCAAATGATGAGCGTATCCTTGAGCATGTCCCTTTGCTTCAAGTCTTGCAGCAGCCCTGCGATCGGCTTGTCGCACGCTTCGGCTCGAAGCTTGTGGTCTACCGAAAGGTTGGCGTGCTGATCCCAATTGCCGTGGGTGATCTCGACAAAACGGACGCCGGCCTCGATGAATCTCCGCGCGAGCAAACACTGCTTGCCAAACATCTGAGTCGGCCCGCCGTCGGCACCATACATTGCCAGAGTAGCTTGGCTCTCCTTCGACGTATCCATCAACTTGGGCATCGCACCCTGCATTCGAAACGCCAACTCGTAAGATTCGATCACTCCTTCGACGCTTGGTTGCACTTTGTCGCGAGTCAGCTTTTCGCGATTGAGCGTCTGAATCAAATCGAGTTGCGAGCGCTGTTGTCGGTCCGAAAGTCTTGGATTCTTGATGTCAGGCACGCTCTCACCACCGCCACGAGCGTTTCGCGCCGCGCGTCCCCCGCGGCCAACTTTGGCACCGCCGTAGATGGCCGGCAGGAACGAGCTCCCATAATTCCGCCCGCTGCCCGATGGGGGATTGAGCGAGACGAAACCGGGAAGGCTCTCGTTTTCCGCACCCAAACCGTAGAGCGTCCAAGCACCCAGCGAGGGGCGAATGAACTGAGCCGTTCCGGTGTGCATTTGGGTCATAGCGCCCGGATGCACGGGCTGATCACATTGCATCGAACGGATCAAAGAAAGCTCGTCGGCATGTTTTGCGACGTTCGGAAACAGGTCAGAAATCCATAAGCCGCTTTCGCCGTGCTGACGAAACTCCCACGGAGATTTCAACAAGAATCCGCCGTACTTGCCCGGCTTGCCGTGATCCTTCGCGAGCTGCGGTTTGTAATCAAACGTGTCGACATGCGAAGGGCCGCCTTGCATGCAAAGAAAGATCACTCGCTTTGCTCGCGCCGGAAAGTGCGGTGCCTTGGGAGCTAGTGGATTGCTATTTGGCGTCTCCTTCGCCACGGCCAAGCTGTTCATGCCAGCGAAAGCCAAGTAACCAAACCCAGCCGAGGCGCTCTTCAGAAGCTGACGTCGTGAGAACATATCGTTTGTCCAATCGCGTTGCGTATGATTGGCGGGTCTTGTCTCAACGGACAACACCGGCACGGTCTAGTCGATGAAACGAAACTCAGCCGAGGCAAATAGGCTTTGGCAAAAGGCGCTCAGCGTTGCCTTGCTAATTGGCGAGTCTCCCGAAGAGGAAAAGCTTTTTACGAACGAGACCGCAGCGGCCCGCTCAGCGGATGTCGGGAGGCGGCCATACGCGAGCACAAACGCCTGCTGGATTTGCTGTTCAGGCTTCAATCCCATACCAGCGATCCGACCTGCGAACGAATCGCTCTGCTGAATAACAAAGCGGTTGTTCATCATGTAGAGCGCTTGATTGGCCGTGTTCGACGATTCTCTCTGTCCCGTGATGGCGCTGGAGTCGGCGCCATCGAAAACCTCCAATGCGCGCGGCTCCTCGTCGCGGACGATCGGCATATAGACACTTCGGATCTTCGAGCCCTCCATGTCAAGTTGACTAGTCGCCTTGCGAACTGCTTCGCGAATCGCCGCCTCCATCGTCCCGGATTGGCCCTGACGCCCGGCGACGCCGCCTGGAAATCGTCTTCCGCCAGGTCCGCCAAAACCAGGTCGCCCGCCGAATCGGCTGCGCATCGCGCCGCGAGATCCGTTTCGCGCCGCGTCGAATGCTTTCCGTTGTATGTCTCGCGGGTTTCCCAGCACGCCGTCGCGAACTCGAGTAAAGCCCGCCTTCGCCACCTCGGAGCCGCGAGGGCGATCCAAATCGATTTCGCCGCTGATACTCAGCATCGCGTCGCGAAGCGCCTCGGCGTCGAGCCGCCGCGGATTGGCTCGCCAAAGAAGCCGGTTGTCGGGATCGTACTCGTGATACTTCTTGTTGAATGTCGATTGCGTGCGATAGATCCGCGAGGTGGCAATATCTCGAACGAGCTTTTTCACCGACCATCCCGAATCGACGAAACTTTTGGCCAAATTATCCAAAAGCTCCGGATGGCTCGGCGTCTGACCTGTGACGCCAAAGTTTTCTGTCGACGCCACGATGCCTCGCCCCATCAAATGCAGCCAAATTCGGTTGACCATGACACGCGCGGTGAGCGAGTTCTGGTCGCTGCCGATCCAGCGGGCCAAATCCAATCGACCGCTCTTGCTGCTGGCAATCTCAACTGGCGTCGAACATAGAACCTGCGGGAAACCCCGTGGAACGATCGAGCCCGGTTGGTCGATTTCGCCGCGCACTAAGAGCCGCGAGTCGACGGGCCGGCTGCCTTCTTGCACTCCCATGCAATAGCTCTGCGGTTTGCCTTTCTCGTCGACGATCCCCAATTTGGTTGAAAGCAACGCCAATTCGTTCGCAAGGCGAATGCGGTTTCGCTGAGCGTTCTTGGCGTCGCCGCCCCGACTACGATTTCGGCGTTGCTCATTCCTCTCTTGCAGCTTCTCGGTCATCTGCCCCCTCAAACTCTCGAGCTCCGACGCCGTATAGCCTTTGTCGTAAGGGTTCGGGTCGGCAACGGGCAGAATCAACAGTGTGCTGTTCTGTCGTTGCTGGACAGGGCTGAAATTTCCGAGGTCCGATTGGGGCGTGCCAAAATAAGTCGTCATGTTGCCGAATACGCCCGCCAGCGCGTAATAGTCGGTCTGAGGAATGGCATCGAACTTGTGATCGTGACAACGCGCACAGGCGACGGACATCCCCAGGAAGACCCGAGTCGTCGCGTCGATCTGTTCGTCAACCAGATCGGCGGCGAACTGTCTGCGATTTTGTTCATTGACGTTTTTGGGTCCGATCGCCAGGAATGATGTCGCAATCAGATTCCGCGTCCACTCCTCATCGCTCTTGATCGGCAACAAGTCGCCCGCGATCTGCTCTTGCACAAATCGATCAAACGGTTTGTCTTCGTTGAACGAATCAATAACGTAGTCGCGGTATCGCCAGGCATTCGGAAAGGTCACGTTGACCATGCTGCCTGTCGATTCCGCGTAGCGAACAACGTCCAACCAGTGCCGTCCCCACCGTTCGCCGAATTGCTTCTTCTCAAGCAACCGGTTTACCACAAATGCGATCGCACGATCGGGATCGGCTTTCCACTGAGTTTCGAAATACTCGACTTGCTTCGGTGTCGGCGGGAGGCCAATCAGGTCGAAGCAAAGTCGGCGGAGCACCTTCGTCGGCTCGGCGTCGCCCGCGGGCTTGAGATCGGACTGCTCGAGCTTGGCTAAAATGAAACGATCGATCTCGGTCTTGGGCCAATTGGCATCGTCCACTTTCGGCGGTTCGTGTTTGATTGGCTTCTTGTATGCCCAAAACGCTTCTCTCGCCTTTGCAATATCATCAGGCGATATCGACGATTGAATCTCGGCGACCTTGTTCACGCGAGGGTCGGGCGCCCCCATTTCGATCCACGTCTTAAAATCGTTGATCACCGATTGCGAAAGCTTGCGTTTGGGCGGCATCACAAAGTCGATATGATTGATCGAATTGTATAGCCAGCTCTCTTCAAGATCGCCTGGAACGATGGCCGGCCCGCTGCTGCCGCCGATGAGCATTCGCTCCTTCGTGTCCAAACGCAACCCGCCTCGAACGTTGCCGGCCTTATTCGAATGGCAGCCGTAGCATTCCTTGACCAGAACGGGACGAATCTTGGCCTCGAAGAACTGCAATTGTTCCGGCGTCAACTCATCCGCGCTGACGGGCGTTGCAAGCAGAAACAATACGAGCAAAAGGGGTCGCCATCGAGTCATCATCTTTTTCGCCCAATTGAATCGTGCGGTCAGAGAAAGGCAGTCGTGAGACGACGTGCTCCTGGCCAACTCAGAGCCAGTCCAGCTCGCTGCACACGCGACTCCATATAAAACTAAACGTCAAAAACAACTTCCCGTGAACTGAGTTTACAAAGAATATCGCGATTCGCCCGTTCAGGGCAACGTCTTAGGGCGGTTCCAGCGATGCAAACACGCTCATTTTGGGGCCATTTAGCGGCATGGGCCGTACCCAAAGTTCCGCCAAAAAATGGACGGCTCGCTTTTTTCCGGGTCCCAGCTGGCACCATCGTATCGTGAAGCTGCGTGATCGCAGCTAAAATGGAGATCTTGCGAAAGGCGTGTCGACTCGCAAAATTATCATTCAACGAGCCCCGATAGAGCATCGATGTCAAATAAGCTTGTCGCCCAGACGATCGTATTTCTGACGACCCTAACAACTGGCATCGTATCGGCCGACGAGACGCTCGAATTCAATCGCGATATACGTCCCATTCTCTCTAGCAATTGTTTCACCTGCCATGGCCCCGACGCGACGACTCGAGAGGCCGGACTGAGACTCGACGAGCCGCAATCGGCGACGCAACCGGCCGATTCGGGGAGCCGAGCCGTTGTTCCAGGCGACATTGCCGCGAGCGAGCTCATTTCTCGCATCACGTCGACAGACGCCGACATCCGCATGCCGCCCGCGGACTCTCAAAAACAACTAAATAAGAAACAGATTGCGACGCTAATAGAGTGGATCAAGCAGGGCGCCGAACACAAGCAGCATTGGGCGTTCGTCACCGCCAAGACCCCAGCGCCGCCACAACACAAAGATCACACTTGGCCCAAGAATGGCATCGACAATTTTGTTTTGCAGCGTCTGCAACGCGCCGGGCTCAAACCGGCCGAAGAAGCGAGTCGCGAAACGCTCATCCGCCGCGTCGCATTTGATCTGACCGGCTTGCCGCCCACGATCGAAGAGATTGACGCGTATCTTGCGGACAAGGACAATGGCGCTTATGGCCGCATGGTTGACCGCTACCTCAATTCAACGGCGTACGGCGAACACATGGCTCGCCATTGGCTTGACCTGGCTCGCTACGCCGACACAAACGGCTACCAGTACGACACCGAGCGGACTCAATGGGTTTGGCGAGACTGGGTCATCGATGCCTACAATCGCAATATGCCCTTCGACCAATTCACAGTCGAACAGCTGGCCGGCGACTTACTGCCTAACGCGACGCCTCAACAGCGGCTGGCGACTGGTTTCAACCGCAACCACGGCATCACGATTGAAGGCGGGATCATCGACGAGGAGTATCGCACCGAATACGTTATGGATCGGTTACTCACAACCGGAGCGGTGTGGCTTGGTTTGACGGTCGGATGCGCCCGCTGTCACGAGCACAAGTACGATCCGCTTTCGCAAGAGGAATTCTATCAACTTTACGCATTCTTCAATCAAGTGCCTGAACGTGGCATGCGAGGCTTCTCGCCTCAAGAACGCATCGCTTCTCCGCTCGCCGCATCACAGCAAAAACAGCTTGACGCCGATCTAGCTCGGCTGCGCGCCGAACTGAAAAAGCCGCTCGATATTGAATCGAAATTGGATCAGTGGGCTGAGCAAATCGCCCGAGACCCGGCCTCTGGATGGGAGGCACTCGTCCCCGGCAAGATGAAGTCGACAGGTGGTTCGACGCTGACGCGGCTCGACGACAACTCGTTCACCGCTGGCGGCGCAAATCCCCGCAAAGACATTTACGAGGTTGAGTCAAAGACCGGGTTGACAAAGCTCACCGCGGTTCGGCTTGAGGCCCTTACCCACCCCTCGCTTCCAGGCGGCGGACCGGGTCGCCACGCCAACTCGAATTTTGTTCTCAGTGAATTCGAACTGACAGCGGTTTCGGAAAAGGACAAGTCCAAGTCGGAAGTCGTCAAATTCAGTCGAGCGATCGCGGACTATTCGCAAAGCGGTTACGAGATTGCCAAGGCGATTGACGGGACCGTCGCGGGCAACAATGGCTGGGCTGTCGATGGCCCGACGCGAAAGCAAAATGCGACCGCCATATTCGTTGCGGACAAGTCGTTCGGATTCGAAGGAGGCACGCTGCTTCGCTTTCGACTCCGTCACGAAGCGACCTTTGCAACTCACGGCGTGGGGCGTCCGAGACTCTCCGTCACGCGAGGGCCGGCCGCTTCGGTTCAATTGCAAGGTCTGCCAAGCGACATTCAGCGAATTGCTCGGCAAACGAAAGAGAATCGGACGGAGGACGAGAGCAAACGGCTACGGGATTACTATTTGGAAGTAAACGACCCACGGAAGGCGATCAAAGCAGAAATCGCAGCGATTGAGAAAGCAAAAACAACTGCTTTCCCGCAGACGATGATCATGCAGGACATGGCGAAACCGAGAAAGACTTCAGTTCTCAATCGCGGGCAATACAACGAACCGACCGTGCCGGTCTCGGCGGGCGTTCCGGCTATTTTCCCACCGATGCCAAAGAAAGCGCCGAGCAATCGGCTCGGCTTCGCTCGCTGGCTCGTCGCGCCGGAACATCCGTTGACCGCTCGGGTCGCCGTAAACCGCTACTGGCAACGAATTTTTGGGATCGGACTAGTGAAGACGTCTGAGGATTTTGGCATTCAGGGCGAGTTTCCGAGCCATCCAATGCTCTTGGACTGGCTTTCCGTCGAATTCGTGCAAAGCGGTTGGAACGTCAAACAGATTCAGAAGCTGCTTCTCATGTCAGCAACGTATCGACAGTCATCACACGTGGGCAAGGCGGCCTACTTGAGCGATCCCGAGAATCGATTGTTATCACGCGGACCGAGAATGAGGCTGGACGGCGAAGAAGTTCGTGATGCGGCGCTGTCGGCAAGCGGGTTGCTCGCACGCAAGCTAGGTGGGAAGAGCGTCTATCCGTACCAGCCCAAGGGGCTTTGGATGGAGCTAAATAACCGTCCGGGGTTATCGAAGGAATATGCCCCCGGACGTGGCGACGACCTCTACCGCCGGAGCCTGTACACGTTTTGGAAACGGACCGTGCCATCGCCGATGCTGAAGACGTTTGACGCTCCAGAAAGAGAGTTCTGCACGATTCGTCGTTCGCGAACCAACACTCCATTGCAAGCGCTGTTGTTGCTTAACGGGCCGCAGTTCGTTGAAGCGGCGAGGCGACTCGGTGATCGGATGATCCAACAGGGCGGCGCGGAAATCGATGCTCGAATCGCCCACGGTTTTCGACTCGTCACAGCGAGAAGACCGACCAAAGAAGAAGAGACTCTGCTACGAGAGATTTATGATGCCGAGCTGAGTCGTTTTAAGCGAAAACCAGAAGTAGCGTCCAAGCTGCTGGGTGTCGGCGATTCGGCAAACGATGAGTCACTTGACCTATCGGAACTGGCCGCATTTACCAGCATCGCGCGTGTCTTGCTTAACTTGAACGAAGCGATCACCAAAGGATAGTCATGCGCTCGCAACTATTTGATTCTCAATTGATCGAGAACCGGCGGCAGTTTTTTGGCCGCACCAGCACTGGCATCGGCGTCGCCGCGTTGGCCTCGCTGCTCGCCGAGAACGGCGAGTCGGCTGAGTCGACGGGAGGAGCGCAAAGGCATGGCGGGCTGGACGGTCTGCCTCATTTCCCGGGCAAGGCGAAGCGAGTCATTTACTTATTGCAATCGGGCGCGCCATCGCAGGTCGACCTGTTCGACTATAAGAAGTCGCTCGAAAAACTGCACATGACGGACCTGCCCGATTCCGTGCGAGACGGCCAGCGACTGACCGGTATGACGGCGGGGCAAAAGACGTTTCCCGTCGTCAAATCGCCGTGGGGCTTTCGCCAACATGGCGAATCGGGAACCTGGCTCAGCGACCTTCTCCCACACATGTCGAAGGTTGTCGACGACATCTGCGTGATCAAGTCGATGCATACCGAGGCGATCAACCATGATCCGGCGATCACATTTTTTCAGTCCGGTCATCAACAGCCGGGGCGTCCGAGTATCGGCGCTTGGTTGAGCTATGGCCTTGGCTGTGAGACGAAGAACTTGCCGTCATTCGTCGTGTTGCTAAGCACAAATTCGTTTTACCAAGCCCAGCCGCTTTACGATCGTTTGTGGGGAAGCGGATTCCTGCCGTCGGAATTTCAGGGCGTGAAGTTCCGCAGCCAAGGTGACCCCGTTCTCTATTTGAACGACCCGACCGGGGGCTCATCAGAAGAACGCCGTACGATGCTCGACCGTTTGGCGAAACTGAATCGACTGCGAGAAAAGCAAGTCGGCGACCCGGAGATTATGTCCAGAATCTCTCAATACGAAATGGCGTATCGCATGCAAACGTCGGTCCCGGAATTGGCCGATACGTCCGACGAACCCGAGGAAACTTTCAAGCTCTATGGGGAAGACGCGAAACGCCCCGGATCGCACGCGGCGAATTGCCTACTCGCTCGCCGACTTGCCGAACGAGGTGTCCGCTTTATCCAGGTGTTCCATCGCGGCTGGGACCACCATAGCAACGTCCAGAAACATCTGCCCACGCTGGCTCGAGAATCGGATCAGGGTTCAGCCGCGCTAATCGCCGACCTGAAACAGCGGGGCATGCTCGACGACACACTTGTTATTTGGGCCGGTGAGTTTGGCCGCACCGTCTACTCTCAAGGCAACCCGAAGTCGTTTGGACGAGATCACCATCCCCGCTGTTTCTCGATCTGGATGGCTGGCGGTGGCATCAAGCCAGGAATCAGTTACGGCAGCACAGACGACTACTGTTACAACATCACCGAGAATCCAGTGCATGTGCACGACTTTCACGCGACGCTGCTTCACTGCCTCGGCATCAACCATGAACGGCTGACCTACCGATTCCAAGGACGCGATTACCGGTTGACCGACGTTCACGGCCGATTGGTCAAAGGCATTCTGTCCTGAGGATCAATGCGGCGGAGAAGTTGCCGGCCTGACTAGCTCGGCACAGCCCAATGGCCAGGCCGATATTTGCGCCCGACCATCGGGGCGACATCGTCTGCTCCGATGATCGACTCCGTCTTGGGATCGAATTGCAGAACTTTTCCGCTTCGCGCGCAGATGTTTGCCAGGTGGACGAGCGTCGAGCCCAAGTGGCCTGCGTGTACGTCGGCGTTTGGCTTCTTCTTATCGCCGCGGACGCAGGAGAAAAAGTCGCTGTGGTGGGCCACTAAATCAGCTCGCCCGCTGCGTTCGGCGATCAGCTTATTTCGCGGTCCGTAAAGGCGCCATCCAACTGTGTGCCCAATGATCAAATGGCCTTTCGTCCCGTAGAAGGCGGCACCGTTTTCGTATCCATCCTGCGAATACGGCGTCCAAATGCGTTGTTCGAAGATCAGTTGCTTCTTGCGGCCCTTCGGATCGCCGGACTGAGGGTATTCGAAGATGGCGTACTGGGTATCCGGGAACTGCTGGTCGTCGTCAAAGAAGTACTTGCCGCCCATGCAGGTTGCCGAGCTCGGGTGCGAGTCGAGTCCCATGCCCCAGACAGCGACATCGATATCGTGAACGCCGTCGTTGCCCATGTCTCCGCATCCAAAGTCGTACCACCATCGCCAAATGGCGTGGAGCATATTCGAGCGATAAGGAACTTCAGGCGCCGGCCCGAGCCACAAGTCGAAATCCAGATGAGCCGGCGGATCGCTCGGCTTGCTTTTCCCAATCGAGCCTCGTCGCTGACTGTTCCACGCCTTGGCTACCAACACATCGCCGATCTCGCCTTCATGGATTCTCTGCATCGCCTCCTGAACCACGTCTGTGCTTCGGCTCTGTGTGCCAACCTGCAAAACCTTGCCGCTTCGAACCACTGCGAGGGCCATCATTAACCCTTCGCGAATGTTGTGGCAGCAGGGCTTTTCCACATAGACGTGCTTGCCGGCCCTAAGCGCGAGAATCGCCGCGGGCGCGTGCCAGTGATCCGGCGTGGCGATAAAAACGGCATCAACGCTTTTGTCGTCAAGAACTACTCGCAGATCACTGACGGCGTCTGGCGCGACGCCGGTCGACTTGTGAACTAGGCTGACCATGGCCGCCAGACGATTCTCATCGACTTCACAAACGTAGGCGACTCGAACGTCGTTGCGAGCGACGAGATGGCGGACGTGATTGCCCCCCATTCCGCCCGTTCCGATGACGCCTACCGTGATTTTGTCCGCCGCACTCGACGTCGTTTTCGCGGCGGCCGAATTCACTGCCGCGAACGCGGCCGACGCGGCACCGACTCCAGCCGCCTTGAGGAAACTCCGTCGCTTCGAGGTATCAGCCATCAAACGAGCTCCTTATAATCAAGACAGATTCTAATGCTCAACATCGCCGGCGCTGGGCAGGCCGTTGTAAAGGGCCGTTGTAAAGGGCCGTTGTAAAGGGCCGTTGTAAAGGGCCGTTGTAAAGGGC
>CAZMNY010000034.1:73883-92875 GCA_964567745.1 uncultured Pirellulaceae bacterium
CGTTGTCATGTGGCTAGCCGGGGCAGGGCGTCGTCCATGGTACCAAATGCAGATCCGCCCTTGTCGCTTTCGGATCTTGCTTTCTGTCGCGAGACGGCAGCGTAGGTTCATACGTCAATTCGGATCGCAAAGGGAAACGCTGTGAACAATCCGTTGCCAACCGCTCCGCTGGCCCGAGCCATCGAGCGAAATCTGTTTGGCGGTATGATCGGCATGCTGGCGTCGACGGTCATTGCTCGACTCTTGTTGTTAGCAATGGAGATTCCCGTATTCATTTTGGGATTTCTGCTTTTGATCGGAGCGGCAACAGGAGCGTTCGTCACCCACTATGGAAGTCGATCGGCCGAGACGGTCACAGCCGCGTTTGGATCGTGGAACACTCGGCTGCGTCGAGTCAGTTTGATGGTCATGCTGTGGATGCTGGCGTTAGCGACGGTGATCGGAATCCTTACCGTTCTCACTGCAAGCTACGACACGCTGGGACGCGTGGCGGGCACCGTGATTACGACCGCCTTTGCCGCTGGGCTGTTGTGGCCGTTGTCCTTGCTGGCTGACCGCAAAGAAACTCAGCCTTCCGGTCTACTTGGAATGGCCTCGGTGATCATTGTCTATCTGCTGGTGATTCCGCTTATTTGGGACTTGGATCGACAACATGAAGAGATGCTCGTCTCGAGCCTTGTGATCGGGTTCACGGTTCCGTTTGGGATGTTCTTTCTCGGCCTTCTCAACAATCCAAACACATGGATCGCAGCCCGGGCTGGCGTTGGCTTCTACGTCACCGTGCTTGTGATATTTCTGATTGCGACGTGGCATCCTGGGAACTGGCGAGCATCTCAGAACTGGTGGACCACGGGATTGTGGTGTTCAACCTACGGGGCGCTGAGTTTCATGTGCCTGTGCGGTATGCGGCGAATCGTCTCGGTCGATTGGCGCTGGCTGGGCGTCGCGGCAGCGTTTGTCGCTTGGTTGATCGCGCTTTTCTCAGTCTGGGGCGGAACGCGACCGCCGGAAAACTGGTTGATCTCAATTTCGGGATTCTCCATCGTCATCGCGCACGCAAGCCTTTCCGTGCTCGTGCCTCTGAAAGGACACCAAATCTGGCTTCGCTGGGGAACCGTCGCCGCCGTCGCGATGGCGTCGGCGTTTGTCGACTTGGAAATCATCTACGCGCCGGGCAACGGGCTAAGCATGCTCGGCAGGGTCGCCGGCGCAGCAACGATCGCCGCATCCTGCGGATCATTGGCTCTGATCATCTTCGCCAGACTCAATCGCGCAACTCGAACCGATTCGCCGAATGGCATCGTAGCCGAAATCACCGAGATCACCTTAAATTGCCCGCAATGTAACAAACGACTGACGGGCTCGATCGGCGTTCTCCAATGCGGCGGTTGCGGGCTCTGCATCACCACGTCGATTCAACAGCCGGACGAACCGGAAGAGGGCGCCGCGTCGCCTTTTGCCGACCGCGATTGACGCTGCCGAACAGGTTGAGTTACGCGTCGACTTCCGAGTGCAGCGCCATTCGATTGTCTTCGCTGTCCATAACGAGGTCGCGAAATCCGTGCGGCCCAATCGGGTGCACGTCTTGTGAAACGCTCCCGCCATCTTCCTGCACCATCTTGACCGCATCCTTGATCCGGCCCTGGACGTTCAAGTAAAGAAGCGGTCCTTTGTCGGTGACTTCGTCCGGATTGGGAACCAAACAACCACCATTTCCATCCGCGTGCTCCATCACCGAGAACTCGAACCCGTCGAAACTTTGTTTCTCAACCTTCACGGCGAGCACGGCGGTATGGAACGCTGTCGCGCGTTCCAATTCGACGACGGGAATTTCAAACCAAACAGTGCGATTATTGTCTCGATTGAAATCACTCACCCGATCGCTCCTCTCCAAACAAATGGCGCCCACAACAACGAACGTCAGAGTATGTCAGACATGTGGGCCCTCGGCAATTCGACCAGCGACCGTTTGGGACGATGCACCGATAATCCACGTCGGCCAACGACTCGAGATGGATAAATGGACGGTTATAACGAGTGCTTCGGATCCCGCGCGAGACTCGAGTAGGGCGAGTATTCAAGCATTTCGATTTCGAACGGAGCGTGAATTCGATAGACGATGCCTCTCCAATTGACACGTCTCGTCAGTTGGCTAATTACGAGTGCGACCGGATAGAGAATTTGCAGCAGAGGACTGGACACCACGAAATACAGGAGGGCCTGTGGCGATAGCCACCGAGCCGATTCGCCTCTTTCCGTGATCACCCGACACACCGCCCGTTCGATCAGGCAAAGCGACACAGCGAGCAGCGCCACGTAGCCGGCGACTGAGAGTGCAACGAGAGCCACGTTGAACACATCACCCTTCATGATGGCCGTTGACAACAAAGGCAGTGCGACGATTGGGAACGTTGCGGTGGCTGCACCATGAACAGCGACGACAGGCCAACGCGGATGGTAGAGTTTTGCAGCCAGCAGTTGGCGACATACCCAGCGAATGCATCCCGTCACTCCGCAACTCTCGCGGTTGGTCATCATCAGCGAAGGCACGAACTCCAGTTGAAGTCCCGCCTTGCGAAGCTCGCCAAACAACATCGTGTCTTCACAAAACGCCCGCCCCCACTTTGCCGTCAATTCGAGCTTGTCGATCGTCTCGCGACGCATCGCCAGCGTGCCTCCCCAGGCGATCTTGAGAGCGTGCATTTGAATGATCGCGGCGCAATTCCAGACGTAACGCATCATCGAACCTATGGAAGGCCGAGTTGGCATGTACCACCGGTTTCCAGTCGCGGCCCCGACCTCGGCATTCGCCAACGGTCCCGCTAGTTCACGCAACCATGTGGGATGCGCGACGGTGTCGGCATCAATGAACGCCACGATCTCGAATGAGTCGTCGAGGTCATCAACCGCCTGGCAAAGACTGCTGCATTTCAAGCTGCAAGTCGGTCTCGGCTCGCGAAGAAAATCAATCCGCGCGGCGACCGTTGGACGACGCGACAACGCGGCCAGTGCGATCTCGGTAGCCGGATCGGACTCATGGTCAATCACCATACGGAGTTCAAAATCTGGATAATCCTGTTGCAATACTCCATCGATGCAATCGCCAAGAAACGGATCGCCTCCTCGAAGGCAAAGAATGATTGCTGCTTTAGCGCATTCGTCGTCTGGCAGCTTCTTTTGCGAGCCAGCATTTAGCGAAAGCATGAGTCCATACGCCATTCGCGCTTGCGCGGCGAAAAACACAACGAGGAATAGGACAAAGCCAATGGAATAGAGCGTCATGGCGTCCAAGCGGAATGAAGGAATCAGAGCTACCGACGCACCCGCGACGGAGCAGTAGCCAGCTGGCCGGCACGCCTCTGCTCTACATGAATCCGACCTGTTGAAAATACCGAAGATATGTCGAGATCAGCTCCTCATCCCCGGGCGGACAACTAATTCCGCAAGGCTCAAGTACCTCGCGGGCTCGACGATTGTCGAACTCGGGATGGACGGCAACCACGTCGCCTTGACCGCTATCGAGTACTCTCGGCGCCATGATGTCGGCGAGTGGGCGAATCGATGAGTCGCCCACTTCGTCGGCGATGGCGAGCAATCGGTTTCGCCACTCGTCATACGACAGAGATTCAATGTCGATTTCATTCCTATCCAGCCAGTCGCTCAGATATCCGGTCCTCACCGGTTGGGGGTTCGTCAGCAAGTACGTGCCGACTCCTTCGGCGCCGCGACGAATAATAGAAACGATCGATCGAGCAACATAGTCGACCGGCGTGATGTCAAATTCTACGTCGCTTAGCGGCGATGCGCCAAGTTGAAGACAGACACGGACCATCGTATGAAGCAGGTCGTCGGTATTGGAGGCGCCTGTTCGACTATCGCCGGTAATGTGGCCCGGCCGATAAACCGAGACTGGCAAACCGCGAGTCGACGCCTCGCTCAACAATCGTTCCGAGACCCATTTCGATTGTGAGTAGCCGTGTAATAACGACTCCGGCGATGGAAGCTCCGTTTGCTCGCAGACGCGTTCGCCTCGATTGTGATGGGCCGTGTGAACGGTGAAAGTTGAAACATAGTGAATCGGCTTGGCCCGATGATGACAGGCAAACCGGATGATTTCGCGCGTGCTGCCGACGTTCACGCTCTTCAACGACGAGTAAGGCACGGCCAGGTTGACTGACGCCCCGTTGTGTACAACCAGGTCGACGCTCTGAGCCAAGCGATCAAAGACTTCTTCACTCAGACCAAGTCGCTCTACGGACAAATCACCGACAACGGCGGAGACGCGATCGTCAAGTCCGGCTGGATTCAGACCATATTTGGTCAGATTGTCCCGCACGCGGCCGAGACCCTTGCTGGCGTTTTCGGCGCGAACATGGCAAACGATGTCGCAATCCGTTTCGGTCAATAGTTCGTCGATCAGGAACGCACCGAGAAAACCGGTGGACCCTGTGAGCAACAACGTTGGACGCTCTCCACAGACGGTCGCCTCGCCGATCGGACGGACATTCGCGTCTAGTTCGGACTCCAACTCAAAATCGACATCGCTCGCCGTAATCTGTCTTACTCGAATTCGGCGAATCGAAGCATCGGAAGCAGGCACCGGCTCGATGTCGGCCAATTCCGCGAGAGGCAGGCCGGGATCCGCAACGGCTTGCCGAAGGATCTTTAGAAAACTGGTTTGCACCCGTTCCATCGTCTCCACCGAATACCGGTTCGAGTTGTATCGCCACGTTCCTAGAATGCTGCCGTCGACCAAACTAACTCGCAGACAAAGCTCCGAGTTGGTCGCAGCGGCTACGAATTGCATCGGCTCAACTTCAAACTCATTCCAACGAACCGACTCGCCATTCCTACCCAAGGGGCTGGCGGCCAGTCCGCCCAATGACGACGGTGCTTCGACGTATTCGAAGCTGGCACTGAACAGTCGCTGCTCCTGACCGACCCAAGGAGCCACCACTCGGTCCGCCATCGTGGGAAAGGCGCCGACTTTGGCTTCCGCGCGTGTTAGCAAATCCACCGAATCCGTCAGGTGCTCCGTGAATGTCGCGCCCTTTCGGGCCCTGCTTCGGATCGGCGTCATTGTTTCAAATCGACCGACGTTGCCCAGCAGCGCTGTGATCCCTCGCCCCAGAACCGGGTAACCAATGAGAAAGTCGTCGCGACCGGCGCTGCCGTGCAGCGCCGAGGAGAGTGCTGCAAACAGTAGCGACCTCAGCGAAACCTCATGTTCGGCCGCCGAAACCAATAAGTCGTCGGCCAATTCGCCCGGTAAGTTGAATTCGAGCACCCGCTCGACGTGCGCATCGTCGCCATTCTGTTCCGCGGGCGCCGACAAACAAGGCAAGGGAACATCGAACGGCGCCCCGTCGAGCAATTCCTCCCAAAACGTCAAACTCGCTTCGCTCGGACCACCGTCGGCGAGCCCGTGTTGCCACGCGACGTAGTCGTAGTAAGAGTACTCAACCTCGCCTTGCTGCTCGGCGCCGACCGTTTGCAATTCGGAATCTTGCTGCAAGAGTCGAGCGAGCAGAAGCGCCAGCGACCAATCGTCAGCGATAATCGGATGGGCGCAGACGAGCAACACGTTTTGCCCACCGCAACGCAAGAGCCCAACTCGCAATAGCGGTCCGTTCGTCAAATCAAACGGCCGCTGAGTGTACTTGCCGATGCGCGAGGTCAACTCCGCTTCGTCGATCGACATCTCGTCGATCGAAATACGAATCTTCGAGTCGATCTTTTGACGGTTCTCATTGGGGCTGGGAACAGTACCGCGAAGCAAAATGTGGCTGTCGAGCAAGCGGTCAAGTTCTGCTTGCAAGCTGCTGCGAGTCAATGCGCCTCGCACCTTGATGCCGGCGATGACGTTACGATGAACGGACTCGCGTCGCAAGACAACACGCTGACTGTCAGACAGCTCGAATTCATCGACCCACGAATCGCTCTGTACCAACTCCACGTCAACCGACGCTGCGGCCGCCGTCGCCGACTCATCGTCGCCCGTTGAAGACTCGTTGAGCGTCGTCAACAGATGGCCGGCCAACATCGTGATGTCGGGCCCGTTGAGAACGTTGCCCATGGGGAAGCTGATTGCAAGCTCGCTCTCAAGCCGATTCATCAAGTCGACCGCCATCAGCGAGTCTAAGCCCAAATTGGTAAGCGGCGTCTCGCGGTCGACTTTCGCCGAGTCGATTCCGAAGACTCCGGCGACTTGCTCCGTGAGGAAATCCTCCATCAAGCCGCCTCGTTCGTCGGCTGCAGCGGCCAACAGGCGAGGTCGGATCGAAGCGCCGCTCTGGCTGTTCGAGTTTTCTCGAGTAACGGACTCGTAGCAATTGGACTGACCAATAACGGGACTGAGCCGCCGCAATGTCGACCAATCGACGCGACTGGCTGCGATTCGCGTGGCGTCGCAACCGACGGCCTTCCCCAAGAACGACAAGGCCTC
The DNA here is from genome assembly GCA_964567745.1 of uncultured Pirellulaceae bacterium. Lineage (GTDB taxonomy): Bacteria > Planctomycetota > Planctomycetia > Pirellulales > Pirellulaceae > CAZMNY01. The sequence goes on from CAZMNY010000034.1 coordinate 80,329, forward strand.
GTCAGTCGACAGCGAGAGCAGACCGACTTTCTCCAAGTACTCGCTTGTCTTTTGGTTTCTGGCCACAAACCCCGCTCCGCTCAGCGCTCCCCAATTGACGGTCATCGACGGCAGACCGAGGCCGCGTCGGTAGTAGGCAAGGCCGTCGAGAAACGCGTTACCCGCGTTGTAATTTGCCTGCCGCGCCGCACCCATCATCGATGAAAACGAGGAGAAGCAGATGAAGTGGTCGAGTTCAATGTCAAGCGTAGCCCGATGCAGACTCCAGGCACCCATGACTTTCGGATCCATAACGCGTCTGAATCGATCGTCGTTGAGCTCAACCATGAACTCGTCATCAAGCACCATCGCTCCATGGAACACGCCCTTGAGCGGCGGCAGCTCACGTTGAATCTGGTCGATCACAGCGCGAACGTCTTCGTCTTTCGTGACATCGCCTCGAGCATCGATGACGACCGCGCCGGCGGAGCGCATCGCGTCGATATCCGCAACCGCGTCGTCCTTCGGTCCGCTCCGGCTCATCAAGACGATGTGACGCGCGCCGTGCTGGGTCAGCCATTTCGCCAGCTCCAAACCGACACCGCGTGCGCCTCCGGTAATCAGATAGGCGCCGTCACTTCGAAATAGGTGATCGTCTTCGGTACAGGCAGCTATCGTGAGCTCGTCAACGTCGAACGAAAGCACATTCTTGCCGATGTGTTTGCCTTGGGCCATGAACCGAAACGCCTCAACCACATCCGAAATGGGGAACACGGTTTTGGGCAGTGGCTGATAATCGCCGACGTCGAATCGCTCGGCCAACTCACCAAACATCTCAGCGACGTACGTCGGTTTCTGCTCAAGATGTTGAGCAAGATCGATAACGAAGTACGAGATATTCTGCTTGAAAACATTCAAGCCGATATTGGAGTTTTGATAGATGTCGATCTTTCCGATTTCCAGGAATCGGCCAAACGGAGCCAATACGGAAAAGCTCTTCGGAATGAACTCGCCGGCAAGCGAGTTGAGTACGATGTCGACACCAGCGCCGTCGGTTATCTCCATGATTTGATCGGCGAATTCGACTGTTCGCGAATTCATCACGTGGTCGACGCCCATTTTGCGAAGCAGCTCGCGCTTCTCATCACTGCCGGCAGTCGCGAATACTTGAAGCCCCAGATTCAAGGCGATTTGAATCGCGGCCTGGCCAACTCCGCCCGCGCCTGCATGAATCAAGATCGACTCGCCGCGCCTCGCGCGAGCAAGATGGCTAATCGCATAGTGCGACGTCAGAAAAACGGTCGGCAGCGTCGCGGCGTCCAAGAACGACATTTCCGCCGGCTTCTTGAACACCATCCGCGAATCGACAGTGACGTAAGCGCGAAAACAATAGGGCGCCATCCCGGCTACAGCTTCCCCCGGCTGAAGCGACGTCACGTTCGAGCCAACTCGCTCGACGACACCGGCAACATCATCGCCAAACCAAAGCAAGTCGATCGGGTCGCCCGGGTACATGCCGAGAACCTTCATCACATCGCGAAAGTTCACGCCGCCCGCTTTGACGCGAATTTCCACTTCGTTCGGCCCCGGCTCTCGCCGCCAGGTCTCGTTGAGCGACAGGTTCGACAGACTCCCAAGCTTACTCGTCTCCAATCGATAGGGCGTAATGCCGCCAGTCGCGTCCGTCGTCGCAACCCGAGTCTTCTTTGGCAACTCCTCCAAACGGACTCGGCTCAGCCGGTGCACGTATCGCCGACGCCCTCGATAAGCGACTTCCAATTCGGAGTCATCAATAAGCACTTCGTCGCACAACGAATCGGCCTCGAATGAGGGCGCGCCCGAATCGAGATCGATGTTCGTCCAGCGGTTGTCAAAGTGCTCATTGTTGGCCACTCGCAACAGCCCCATCAAGGGAGTCGAAGCCAAACCGCCGAGCCGATCGCTGCCTGTTACGGGCTGCATATCGCGTGTGACAAAATAGACTCGAGCTGGATCGTCGACATGGGTTCGCAATGCTTGTGCTAAACGAAACCCGCTAAGGACCCCGGTCTGTTGAGTCTCGGCCAGCGATTCGCATGTGGAATCCTCGTCGATGGACTTATCTAGGCTCCAAGCGTGCACGACGGTCTTTAGGGTCGCCGATTGAATCGAGCCGCTCGCGAACAGACTCTGATAGTCGTCGATGCAGCGCGGATCGATTTCGAATTCGCCGCAGTCCAACTCCTGAAAACACGCCCCAGGCCGAACGCGAATCACATTACCGCCACGAGATTGGAGTTGCTCAATCAGCTGACTTGTCACACCGCCTATGTCCTCAAACACAAGCGTCGTCTCATCCGTTTCTTCCGGTTTCGGAATTGCGTCGTCTTCGGTCGTCGCGAACTCTGGCGCAGCTGCGAAGAAAACGGCTTGTTCAAATTCATCCGGCTTCGGCGAACCGGTAATCGACTTCACGTCCTGAAAGCCAGACTCCTCGAGCAACTGCACCCACTGGCTCTGACTGAGCAGTGGCGATTCGCTCCGCAACGACTCGTCCTCAAACGCCCACCACCCTCGAAGCAATCCGAAGACGTTGTCCCAAACGGGCCGGCGCCGTACGACTTCAAGGAAGACCAACATCCCGCCATCGGCCAAACAGGACTTCAGGTTTTCGATCGTCTTTCGCAAGTCACGAGTCGCGTGCAAGACGTTTGTCGCTAGGATCAAGTCGCAACCGCCTGCCGCCATGCCTTGCTTGCTCGCGTCCTCGTTAATATCGAGCGTCAAATAGTCGACAAAGGGAAACTCGGCGAATTGCTTCTTAGCCGTTGCCAAGAACGCAGGGCCGATATCGGTAAAGTAGTATTCGCTTCGATCGGCGGGCAAGGTCGGCAGAATCTCGCGAGTCAGCGACCCGGTGCCGGCACCCACTTCCAATACTCGCACAGCGCGATCGTCCGGAAGCGTTGAAACAGCCGCGGCGACGCTATCGCGCAGAGCGGCGTTGAGAACGGGAAAATCGCCCGCCTCAGTGTAGAAATCCTCCAGCGGCCCGTTCGATCCAGCTGGAAACAGTAGCTCGACCGAGTCCATCTTTCCGCTGAGCACGGCAGATAGGTTGGGACCGGTCGTCTGTACAATTCGCACCTCTGACGCGTGCTTCGGAAAATCCTCCGCCAACTTCTTGAGGGAATCGACGCAACACGACGCCGTCAGCTCCTGAACAACGAACCATGATCCATTTCGCACCTCGAGAAGTCCGGCCAATTCCAGCGCTCGCAACTCCGCTCTTGCCAACCGCCGATGTTGATGGGCGATGTCCAAACGCTCGACAAACTCACTGGTCGTAAATTGATCTCCAACGCGGTAGTCCCAGCCGAGATCAAGGCAAGCATTCTGGATGCATTGTAGAACGATGCTCTCCATCCGCCGAGTAAACTCGCAAAAGTACCCGCCAAGTTCTCGCTCAGCGTAGGCGCTGGCAATTTGCTCGCCTGTCGACGCGACGATCTCAGAAGGAGACGGAAATTCGCACGAACCTTCGACTTGGCTTCCTCGCAGCCGTCGAGGTTCAAAGCGAAACTCGTAGAGGCAATTTTCAACGAGATCGTTCGCCATTTTTGATTCATGGCGATTGACTGCGAACGATAGAATGTCAGCCACCGGCCGGCCGTCGGAATCGTAAACGAACAAGTTGCTCACCGACGTCTTGTCGTCCTCGCGGGTCATCTGCGCGTGCACCCAAAGCCGCTTCGGCGGGGTCGGACGATGAAGCCGGATTCGCCCGGTCATTGCCGGGAGAAAGAAATAATCTGCTGGATCCGCCGTCTCCGGAATGACTTGAACGCCGCGAAAGACTTGGAAGCAGGCGTCTAGGACCGATGGGTGGAATCGGTACTCACTCGATTGCGCGCTAATTTCATCCGGGACCACCACTTCCGCAAGCGCCTCGCCCGGCGAGCGCCAAAGCTGCTGGATCAAAGAAAACCGTGGGCCAAACTGATAACCTGCGGCGTGAAATTCTTGGTAGCAGCGCTCGTGATCAATGCAGTCCGAAAGACGATTGCGAATCGACTCGAGGTCCGCCGAATCGCGTTCACCGGTTTCGAGCAAGACAAGTCGGCATTCAGAATTCAGCTCCCAATCTTTCTTGTTTGTCGAGCTAAAGACTCGTAGTCGATGCTGGTCCTCATCAAACACAACTTGAATGGTGGGCGGATTGTCGGTCGAAACGAAAAGAGCTTTCATGCTCTCCAAATCTTCCACGACATACGGCTCGCCCGGAAACAGCTCGGCCGCCACGGCCAAGGCGATTTCGCCATAACCGGACGCCGGGAAAATAATGCTGTCCCAGAAACTGTGATCCTGAATATAGTCGAACACTCGCGGGTCGATCGTCTGACGCCAGGTTGGCTGAGCCGCCGCCACTCGCATCCCGAGCAACGGATGATCTTCCGGCACGCGACGGTCGGCCATGTGACCTTCATCAAGCCAAAACGATTCGTGCTGCCAAGGATAGCGAGGCAAATCGACGAAGGCGCCATCCGTCTGAATAATGGCGGACCAGTCCAGCTTCGCTCCAGCGTTGTGAAGGCGAGCGGCATTGGAAAGAAGCTCAAGCGATTCGTCCTCGCCGCGCCGCAAACTGTGACAGATGAATCCCGTTTCGCCTTTCGCTGCAAAGCACTGTTCCATCGAACTCTTGAGAGCCGGATGAGGGCCTAACTCAAGTATGGTGCTGTCGCCGCAATCGATCAGCTTCTCAAGCGCCGGAGCGAACAACACCGGCTTGCGTACGTTACGCCACCAATAGGTCGCATCGAGCCGCTCTCCCGAGAGCACGTCGCCGGTCACTGTGGAAATGAAAGGAATCGTTCCGGGCTGCGGACGTATTTCGCTCAGCGACTCTAACAACTCGTCATGAATCGGGTCCATCTTCGCCGTGTGGAACGAATAATTCACAGGCAGAACTTTATGGAATACGCCTGCCTCGGCCAGTTCGGCCGCCATCGCATCGGTCGCCTGCTCCTCACCCGCAACCGTGACCAAACTAGGACTATTGATCGCCGCCAGTCCGACTGAATCGGCCCGAGATGCAAGCAGCGGTCGCAGCGAGCTCGCCTCGACACCGACAGCCATCATCGCGCCGCCTCGAGTCCGATCTTGAAGCCGACTTCGATGGTAGATCACTCGCGTCGCATCCTCGAGCGAATAGATGCCGGCGACGTAGGCCGCCGCGACTTCGCCCACGCTGTGGCCGACGACCTTGGCCGCTTCGACGCCCCACGATTTCCAGAGTGCGGCCAAACCCACCTGAATCGCGAAGATCGCCGGCTGGGCGAATCGAGTTTCATGGATGCGAGATTCGGCCTCGGGCCTGCTCATCTCCTCGAGCAATGACCAGCCGCCCAACGCGAAGATATGGCGATCAATCTGCGAAACGACATCGCGGAAGAGAGGCTCTCGCTCAAGCAGCTCGCGACCCATTCCCCACCACTGAGGCCCTTGCCCCGTGAACACGAACACGGGCGGACGCAAGCCAACATGCGTTTTGCCCTGAACAACATATGAGGTCTTTTGCCCGCCGCGCCACATGTCGAGACTGCGGCGCATCTGGCTCGCGTTCTCGCCGATCGCAACGAGCCGATGCTCGTGGTGTTCCTTGCGGCGCCCCGCCATCAAGGCAATATCACGAAGAGAGTCGGATGCTGTTCGAAGCATTTCGCGATAGGAGTCGGCGTATGCGACCAGCGCGCCGTCGTCCCTTGCCGATATCGGCAACAGCTGCGGCCGTTTAGCGCTCGGGCGTTCTGCCTGCGCTCCATTGGCGCTCTCGGCAGACTCTTGCGCGCCCAACTTTGTTCTCAGCGACGACGCGGCTACGGTCGAATTGCGTTCAGACGAGTCGGAACATTCCCGTGGCGGACTTTCGAACACGATGTGCGCATTGGCGCCTCCGAATCCGAAAGAATTCACCGCGATAACGGGCGGCTCATCGCCGCGAGGCAGCGACTGCTTGGCAGCGGCAACTTTTAGCCGCAATTGTTCGAATGGAATATTGGGGTTCGGTTTCTCGAAATTCAAACTCGCGGGAATGGTGTCGTGATGAAGAATCATGGCCGCTTTCATCACACCCGCGACGCCGGAACCCGATTCCAAGTGGCCGATGTTCGTCTTTACCGATCCGATAAGGCATTCTTCCCCAACGTCTCGGCCTCGCCCCAACACTTGTCCCAGCGCATTGGCTTCGATCGGATCGCCAACTTGCGTGCCGGTACCGTGGGCTTCGACATAGGCGACGCGGCGCGGATCAATGTTCGCGTCGGCGTACGCGCGAGTCAGCATGGCAGCTTGACTCTCGACGCCCGGAATCGTCATCGTCGAAGTCCGGCCGTCTTGGTTCGTGACAGCCGCGCGTATCACCGCGTAAACGCGATCGTGATCGGCGATCGCCGTCGAGAGCGGCTTGATGTGCAACATCGCAGCGCCCTCGCTGCGCACATATCCGTTCGCTCGCGAGTCGAATGCAAAACACCTGCCGCTTGGCGACAGCATGGACGCTTTGCTAAACCCAACCGACGCGTGCGGCGTGATGATCGCGTTGGCACCGCCCGCCAAAGCGGTATCACAATCGCCCGACCAGATGTTTTGGCAGGCCAATGTGATGGCGACAAGCGACGACGAACAGGCCGTGTCAACCGCCAGACTCGGCCCCTTGAGGTCGAGCAAGAAAGAGACTCGGTTCGCCGCAATGCACAACACGCCTCCACTGTTCGTGTGCATGTCGATATTCGGATAGTCGGAGAGCTGCAAACTGCCGTAGTCGTTGCTCGAGATGCCGACGAAGACGCCTACATTCTTCGCTCGCATTTCCAGCGGCGGCGTTCCCGAATCCTCTAGCGCCTCCCAAGCCGCCTCCAACAGCCACCTCTGCTGAGGATCCATGCGCAGCGCTTCGCGCGGGGAAATGCCCCAGAACTGAGCATCAAAACCGGTCAGGTTATCAACGAACCCGCCCCACTTCGACACCATCTTCCCGGGCGCAGAATTAGTCGCGTCGTAATAGCGGTCTCGATGCCAGCGATTCGACGGCACTTCGCCAATAGCCGACCGCCCCTCGGCAAGCAAACGCCAAAACTCGTCCGGTGCATTCGCTCCAGGAAGTCGGCATCCCATTCCAACCAACGCCAGCGGTTCACGATTCGTAACCGCACGGACTCCTTGAGGGTCCACGTATTCGTCTCCATTCTGTAACCGAACGACTGGTCAGAGATCTGCGACTAAGCGCAAAGAAAGTCGCTCGCAACGACCGTCGGTCATCCCATCCTTGATCAGCCATTTACGAACGCCTGCTGACGCCGACCGGAAGCCCGATTGTTCGCCTGCGCCCAATCTCGAAACGACTGCTCACGACATTGCCAAGCCCCATCCCGGCTTGTGTTCCGGCAGATCTGCTCGATTTGAAATGCGATAGTACATTAGTCGAATGGGCTTTACAACAATCGCAACTCAACTACCTCATGTCACCCATTCACTCTATCTTTCGCACTCACACATCGGTCAGCGCCGGAATCTCATCAGAGGCATGCGACTTTCGCCCGCGACAGAACGCCGAACACGAAAAAGTGCGGATTTCCCGGCACGATGTGGACGAGACTATATGTTGGTAGGCTCGGTTTGCACTGATAGGGACGTTCGTCTCGAATTCGGCCGTGACACAACCGGGCTCTAATGCCTCCCTTCGGCACTGAACATTCCCGTGCATCCCATCGTTGTTTCTGAGTTGCGGATGCTCACACCGCCGAGCGAACTCCGGTCTTCCCCCAACAGCGCATTCCTTTCGATGCACAACTAGTCAACAGTCGCATGCCCGATAGTTACTACATCCGCCGAGCACAACTGACGCTGATTGCGATGGCGTTTGTGCTCCCGTTTGTATTCATGGGGTTCCTCGGCAGCCTCGGCGACATGCAAAACAATCCCGTCGCTTGGTTGCCTGAGACGTCACGACCGAGAGTTGAGATCGAATCGTTTTCCCATGCCTTTAAGACGCACGACACCGTCGTCGTGAGTTGGGATGGTTGCACGATTGATGACGAGCGGCTGCGGTACTTTGTCGACGCGATGCACTCGCCGGAGGGAATCGAGTATCTTGATAAGAAGACCAATCTGACCGGAAGAGTTTTGGACGGGTATACGGCAGTGCGAGACCTGTCTGAGATCCTCGACCTCACCAAACGCGAAGCTGCGGACCGACTGCGTGGATTGTTAGTTGGCGAAGGGGACATGAGTTGCGTGTTGGTGACCTATCGTTGGAAGGCGCCGGGCCGACGCGACGCGACGATCGAATTCTTACGAGACACGGCGGAGCAAGCGGGCGCGCCAAGAGAGACCATTCGCCTCGCGGGTTCGATCATTGAAGGTCGGGCCATTGACCACGAGAGCTCGCGCTCGTTTACGACGTTGGCCATACCGGCGGCAGTCATTTCGATTTTGATTTGCTGGCTCTGCTTGAGATCCTGGCGGATGACAGGCGCGGTGCTGCTGATTGCTGGTTTCTGCCAAGCTCTGGTGGTCGCGATCGTCAATTGGAGCGGAATTCAAATGAATGCCGTGCTGATCGTCATGGCGCCGCTGATGTTTGTGCTCACCGTTTCCGCCGGCGTTCACATGGCGAACTACTATCGAGAAGAATGCTGCGACGGCGGATTCAAACACGCTGTTGATCGCGCCTTGAAAGCCGGTTGGTGGCCCTGCACATTCTGCGCGATTACGACTGCGCTCGGCATGGCGTCACTGGCTGTTAGTCAGATCATTCCTGTAAACCAATTCGGTTTAATCACTTCGTTCGGCGTGCTCTTCGCGATCTCGGTCATGTTCATGATCTTGCCCGGCGCGATGGCTTGGCAGGGTCGCGACGTTGGTGAACGAGGCATTTCAGCCAAGACAAATGCTAGCCATGGCGACTGGGGAGGGCTAACGCGATGGCTAAGCGGAGCATGGGCGCCGGTCATGCTGCTCGGACTCGTTTCGATGGGCTTCGGACTCTACGGCGTAACGCGAGTCAACACGACCGTTGAGGTTCTCAATCTACTGCAACCGAAGCATCGTTTGGTGCAAGACTACCGTTGGTTTGAATCCAGCCTCGGCGCGCTCGTGCCGCTCGAAGTCATCGTGCATATGCCTGTCGATTCCGAAATGGACGGGTTGGAAAAACTGGCTTTGATTCGCAACGTTGAAGACCGTTTGCGCGCAAATGAATTGCTCGGCGGAGTCGTATCGGCAGCCACGTTCTTCCCCGACATTCCTCCGCCCGGCGGTCTGCGCCAGACCGCTCGCCGAGTCGCGACGCGAGTTCAATTCGAACGACTTGAGGAGACGTTCGAGGAAAACGCCTGGCTGGACGTGTCCGAAGGTCGTCAGTCGTGGCGAATCAGCACTCGCGTACCGGCATTCGGCGGCGTGGACTACAACCGCTTGTTGCAGGAACTTCAGTCGACAATCGACTCCGATTTGCGAGCGGAACCGACGGCGGGAATCACGGCCACGCTAACCGGACTGACTCCCGTCGTCTCACAGGCTCAGCGGATGCTGCTGGACGATCTGTTTCACAGTTTCGCGATCGCGCTGTTACTCGTTTGCGTGATCATGATCGTTGTGTTTCGCAGCGTCGCGACGGGCCTGCTGGCGATGCTGCCCAATGTGTTTCCATCGATCGTCCTGTTTGGCGCGATGGGGCTCTTTGAGCTCAAAGTCGATATTGGAACCGTGATGACAGCCAGCGTCGCGTTGGGCATCGCTGTCGACGACACGATCCACTTCCTTACGTGGTTTCGACGCGGCTACGAACAGGAAGGAAATCGCAGTGCGGCAGTCGCCTTTGCCTTTAAACGCACAGCGTATGCAATGATTCAGACGACCGCAATATGCGGATTCGGTTTGGCGCCATTCGTATTTGCCGAGTTCCTTCCCACAGCAAAATTCGCTTGGATGATGCTCGCGTTGTTGGTGACCGCCCTGATTGGCGACCTCTTGTTCCTGCCCGCAATTCTGCTCAGTCCGCTTGGGCGCCTGGCGACGCCGCGGATCGCGCAAGAGAGCCATGCGTTGCCGATCGGCAACGCCGCGCCGCATAGCTGACCCCGGATTGAGTCCGCCGCTCCCCCCTTGCGGGCCCCACCCCCCCCCCCCGCGACTCATAGCTGACGCCGGATTGAGTCCGACGCTCAAATCACTCGCGCGATTCGGCAAGCCGTCGGACATACAGTCTCTGTACGACCGGCATGCAGCATCGACCGTCGGCCGCCTGTGCCTGGCACTGAGCTTCGCTCGACTCCGACTTTGCCAGCAGTTCGCGAATGCCGGTCGGCTGGCCTTGCCTGACGTCCGCATCCACGTCGTCAAGCGTGAACCCAAAGCACGCGCAAATCGGAGCGTCGATGTCTTTCGGGTAGACCGACCCCTTGAGTCCGCCCACCTCGACAGCGCGTTCGAACAGATCGAAATAGACGACGTCGCATCGGGCGAAGTCGCAGAACCATGCCGAGTCGCCCACACTCGTTCGGGACTCGCTGTCGACATGACGATCGAGCGTCGTCGAATTGACAGCAACGCCGAGCGTACCGCATCGAGGGCAATAGGCGCGACCGTCCTGCTCGGGCTCGCGGACAAATGCCTTGTTCATCAATGACGCCTCAAATCTCGAATCGAAAACGAAATCACAAGGATGATTGTAGTGACTTCGATCGAGCTAGTCATCGCGATGCGTTTTGAGCGCACCGGACAATTATGACGAATAAGGTGGTTTTGATGTTCAACGACAAGAGTACATTAGAGGTTGGCGCGACTCGCGAAGCGCCATCGTTTCGCGTTGTGTGGACCCATCCGCGAGTTCGAGGATTGACGAAAATGAGAGCTAGATTCTTGGCACTAGTCGGAGTGTTCATTCTGGCGACCATGACGCGCAGTCTGCATGCGGCTGACAACTCGACCGAAATCGCCAAGAGCTACAAGGAAGTGTTCGAGCGACTCACCGAGGAACTGCTGCTGAAGCTAGAGAAGTCGCCGGTACTGCTGATCTGGTGTTTCGACGGATCAGAAAGCATAAAGGACGATCAAAAGGAGATTCGCGATCATCTGGTTCGCGTATATGACGCATTGAAACTTGCGGGTTTCAAGCGGGATCGTCTATTGTCGGTCGTGACAAGTTTCGGTGGACAATTTCACGTTCAGACTCACAAGCCGACGAGCAACACAGACAGACTTCGCCGAGCGATCGACTCCATTCCGATCGACAATTCCGGCAAGGAGATGATGTGCTCGGCCATTGGTCGCGCCGTTGCAGGGAGCCGCAAGTTGTTGCGGGGCGAGGACCGTCAGATGATGCTCATCGCTGTCACGGATGAGAGCGGCGACCCGACGGACAATCGGACAAAACTGGAGCCAGCGATCGCCGAGGCTAAGGCAGCAGCTGCCCCGTCTACTTTCTCGGTCGACAGGCGACGTTCGGTAATCCGTTCGGATACATTCGCTGGATTCATCCGCAAACTCGGCGCGCTCACTGGATAAGGATCGATCGAGGTCCGGAAACCGCGTACGTCGAGACGCTGCGAGGCGACGCGTTTGGCGCGCGGCGTCACGCGATTGACGCCGGCTTCGCCTCCTATGAACAGATGCGACTGGTGAGAGAAACTCGCGGCATCTTTTGGATGTTGCCGAGTTTCAGTCTGCCGAGCCCCGCAAAGTCGGCCTACCAACGCGAGACGCTTATGCGCTACCGGCCCGACTGGCGACCGAGAACCGAAATCATGGCCGAGCGCGATCGTGACCCGCTGCAATCGCAAGTCTCGAAAGTGATACAAGAATTGGATCCCGATAACTCGGATGCGGCGTCAACCGTTAAACTGCGCACCGAGTTCGCAACTCAATTGGATAAGCTGCAACGGCAGGTCAGAACGGAAAGCAGCAAGATCGACCAATACCTTCAGCAACTACGTTCCGCGGAGAAGTCGCTTCAAGCTCTCCGAGAAAACCGCGCCGCCGAGCCCCCTCGCTGGCGAGCAAGCTATGACCTCCTACTCGCTCAATTGCCCGCCATCCAGGCCCGAGTTCGTGCCTATCGGGGTTGCCTCACCGAGTTCGTTCGAAATCCGAAGACCCGGTCCAAGACTAAGACTCCCAACTTGACGCTGGTCGGCTGGCGAACGCCGATTACAAAGACGAGCAACGACATTGAGTCCATCCAGGACGCCAAACGCGCCGCGTCCTCCTTGCGAGCCGTGATCCGCGACCACGCCGGCACGCCCTGGGCTCGCACGTCCGAATGGGAGCTCAAACCGGGCTTCCGCATGGCGCTACTGCCGCCTTACCAATCGCCGCTAGTCAAGATTGCCAACCCAAGTCCCGTGCCACGGCTTTGAAGTCACCGCTCCTAGGGCGTTGCCCGTAGGCTACGTTGAAGTAGGCCGCCCGGCCAACAGGTGCGCGGGGCGACGCGGATGCGATGGGGGAGAGCTGCAGAGCGCGACTCGAACGCGCCCACCAAGATCTCCACGAGCCGTGCCTCGTTGGTGGCTCGAAGACCCAGCCA
>CAZMNY010000035.1:0-46235 GCA_964567745.1 uncultured Pirellulaceae bacterium
CGACGTATTCCGACTTGAGCGAACGGAAGAATCGCTCCATGAACGCGCTCATGTTTGGACTGTGAGGCGGTAGGCGGAATGGCTCAACGCCTTCGTCGGCAAGTCGCGTGCGAAACGACTCGCAGAACGATCGGTCGCGGCCCATGATCAACCGTTGCTTGCCATTTAGAAAACCATCGTCGCATGCGGTCAACTCACGCGCGGCTTGCGTCATCCGGGCTTCGATGGAATGTTTTTGTGCAACCGGCGAAGTGCAGTCGACGAGTTTTCAGCTCCATAGCAAAAAGCAAATAAAAAGTCACAAATCCGCTTTTCGTCCAGACCTCGACGGTCGTGAAGTCGATGGCGGCGAGTAGTGCGGCTCAGTGCGCCTTGAGAAAAACGTGGAACATGACATACTGCGACTGCGGTCGGCTGGATCTATTCCGTTCGACTCGAGTAAGTTGCGGACGGCACGCGCCTCGCTCGGCAAATCCTTCTCGCAAAGCGGTTTGCGTTGCAGTTTTTGCGACAAAAGGCTAGGATCTGCATGCGAGTCGCTCGGCCTGTCTCGGTAGAATGAGACGTTGGACGGCAACCAGAAAACTCGCAAATTCGTAACGCCCAAACCGCAACCGGTTCTGGAGAGTTCGACCATGCTAACCGTATTAGGTTCCAAGCCGTCAAAGAGCGCTTTCTGTGACGGAGTCAATCGGCGCGGATTCCTGAAAATCGGTGCCTTGGGCGTGGGAGCCTATGGATTGAATTTGGCGGACGTGTTGCGCGCCGAAGCGGATGGCGGAACAAAGCACTCGCATAAGGCGATCATCAATATATTCCTGGGCGGCGGTCCGCCTCATCAAGACATGTGGGAAATCAAGACCAAGGCTCCCAAGGAGATTCGCGGTCCGTTTCAACCCATCGCCACGAATGTGCCCGGCATTCAAATCGGCGAGTGCTTTCCGAAAATCGCCCAGGTCATGGACAAGTCCGTCGTGCTTCGCGCGGTCGTGGGTTGCGAAGGCCGACATGATTCGTTTCAGTGCATGACCGGCTGGCGTCATTCCGAGATGCGGGCGCTTGGAGGCCACCCGGCGCTAGGCAGTGTCTTGCACCGGGTCGAGGGGCCTGTCGATCGCAGTGTTCCGCCGTACGTAGGAATGCCTACCGCGGGCGTGTGGCGAAATCCGGGAACGCCTGGTTTTCTCGGCCCCACTTCTGCACCGTTTGTGCCCCAAGGACCGGGGCTGGCCGACATGAAACTCAACGGAGTCACATTCGATCGACTGGGCAACCGGAAGCAGTTGCTCTCCAGCTTGGATCAGCTTCGCCGCGACGTCGATGCAAGCGGCCAACTATCTGGCGTGGACTCCTACACGCAACAGGCGTTCGATGTCCTTACCTCCAGCAAGCTCATCGATGCGCTCGATCTCTCAAAAGAAGATCCCAAGCTTCGCGAGCGGTACGGTGACGGCAAGCCCTATGAATTCCAGTACGATGGCGCCGCAACCAACAATGAGTTGATTCTAATGGCGCGTCGCTTGGTTGAAGTTGGCGTTCGTTGCGTAACATTGACCTATGGGCGTTGGGATAGCCACGGAGACAATGAGGGCCTAGTGCGTCACCACGGCACTCGGATCGACCAGGCCGTGGGAGCATTGGTTACTGATCTGGACGAACGGGGAATGTTGGATGACGTCACCGTGCTGGTATGGGGCGAATTCGGGCGTACGCCCCGAATCAACAAGAATGCAGGCCGCGATCACTGGACGCAGGTCAGCTGCGCGTACATGGCTGGCGGCGGTATGAAATGCGGCCAGGCGATCGGCAGCACGAATCGGCTAGGGGAGCATGCGAAGACTCGCCCCGTACACGTGCAGGAGGTCTTCGCTACGGTTTACAAGAACCTGGGCATTGATCCGGCGTCAACCACTATCAGCGATCCGACAGGCCGCCCGCAGTACCTAACGAAAATGGATCCGATCTCCGAACTCGTCTAACACTTGCGTTTCCGGGTCGTCATGATTCGCCTCAAAACATCGGTCGCGGTAGGAACGCCGGTTACCCGGCAGCCCCGCGCAGATCCCAGCGAGCGGAACTACCGCACTGGGCTCCTACCTCAGGTAGTGACGCGCAGACACTTCGCCTGCCGTATCCGTTCCAACGCACTTTGCAAGTGTGTGGGTGCGACGTAGGCACGATCTCTTGGCAGTCTCCGCGATTTCTCGCTTCGTGCCCGTTTAGAGTTGTCCATATCACGAACCTTTCCGGCACTGTGTCCGGTACTTTTTTTGGCGGAACGAATTCCCGTAGGGTCAAAAAACTGAAACGACTCTTTCGCTTTTTGAGAACTTGGTTTTGCCGGCTTCAAACGGCGCTCATTTGGGCTGAGAATTCGGGTCACGAGAATTCGGTGTCTGCGATTGCCATGATTTCCGCGGGCGGCGCGCACGTCGACCGCCGGGAGGTTTCCGCTCGGAGGTCGTTTGTGAGTGCTCAGATTGTCTTTGACTTGGATGCCCCCCCCTTAGACTACCGTCCTTGACGATAAAGGTGCGACTCTAGAGCAGTCAACAGCTAAGTGTAGCGGTAGTAGAGCGAGGTTCAACATGTCGATTCCAGTCCGTTGTCAATGCGGTGCTGCATTCAGTGCTCGACCAGAACTCGCGGGCAAGCAGATGAATTGCCCCCAGTGTAAAGGGCAGTTCACCGTGCCCGCTGGCGAGCCGATTCGCGTGGCATGTCAATGCGGCCAAGCCTTCAAGGCCAAGCCTCAGCTAGCGGGTAAGCAAGTCCGCTGCCCTTCGTGTAAGCAAGCCATCGCGATCCCCGCACCAACCAGCGCAGCGAACTCCAACGCCGCCCAGACACCCGCACCTACGAATCCGCTGGCGTCCAAGGACGATCCGCTCGGGATTGGAAACGATCCGCTGGGCCTAGGCAGTGATCCATTGGGTGCGCCAACGCAGAATGCGCTCGGATCTCAAGGCGTCAGTCCTTTGGCCCACGTGCCGTCTCAAGCCGCAAGCAAGCCGCGACAAACACGCGCCAAAGCGAAGATGAAATTCGAGACCGACGTGCTCACGTCGGTGACCGCGATCCTTTGCATCATACATGGGGTGGGGCGTGTGGGGCTGTTCTCCTCCCTGGCGTTGATCGCGCCTCAGTTTCTCATGTCTATTGGTGGGATCCTCGCGGCGGCGTCATCACTGGTGAGCGTAGGTTTCCTGGTGGCCGGAGTTGGCCTCTTGACCAAGCAACCATGGGGCATGCAGGTCGGGAAAATTGTCGCCTTTCTCTACTTCGCCCTCCTTCTTCTCTCGCTGCTCTATTCCATCGGCACCTTGATCAACATGGACAATCCCAGCGTTCTCGGCGGTAAGTTCATCGTAAGCATGTTCACGTCGATCATCGCCCAGTCGATTGTGCCAGGACTACTGGTGTACGTCACGACTCGTGAGGATGACTGAGCGACTCTGGCGCGGCGTTCGCTTGCCCCTTTGCGCAGGGCTCAATGTTGTTATTTCAAATGGGAACAACCAGCCCCATAGGGTTGGCCTGATTGCTCGGAACATTGACGGAGACCCTAGCCGAGCGTGGTGCCGCAGGAATATTCAGCTGGCGCCTCGCCATTGCCTTCGCCGCCCTCGGACTCATGTCCTGATCCTGCGCAAGGTCGTCGAAATTGATAAAACGTCCGAGCGTGTATTACTCTGGGCAGGACTAACCTTGGCAGACATCTTTATTGACGGGAACTCTGGGCGAAATGGCATGTCAAGATGATCAGCTGCGAGAGTTCCTGTAGACCGATCGTGGCGCAGGTTGACGGGGCAACGCGATACTCTATATTCCGAATTCCTCTCGACCGTCCGGATTTGGGCACAAGAGACCTTTGACGGAACAAGCGACATTCTGCGAGTACTAATGGAGAATCACATGCTAACGGATAGGGAAATAAAGGAACTTGTAAGTGATTACGGCGGCCGCGTGAATGAAGGCAGGCCTATCAAGCAAATCATCGCCGACAATGATCTTCCCAAACTTGCCGGCACCACTGTTCTGGACGGGAAAGTCTCTGATTCGGTGTTTGGTGATGATCTAAAAACGAAGGACGGAGTTCCCATTCGCTTGATGTTTCGCGGAAACCGGATTTCTACGCACGATGTCAACCGTGGGGCTATTCCCTTCAAGGATCAAGTTTTAGCCCAGAATCACGCCCACATGCTCAACCTTGTCAAAGACACTTTGGGTTCATCGCAATTCAAGGTCGAAGGGTTGCTTCCGTCCTCAACGGTTATTCCCGCAGAGAACCTAAATCTGTTGATGGTTGAAAATGTACTGCGCATGTACATGGCCGAGAGCTCGACCTCTACGTCTTTGTTTCAACACTGGCTAAAAGCAAAAGAGGAGAACGTAAGCACCCTTGAATACGCTGGCCATACGATAGATGTCGCTTTACTGACCCCTAATGGCAAGCTCCCCTATCTAATGGATACTCCGTCGACCAAGGAGAAGGTTGACCGAACCATCGATCCGTCCTATTTGATCGAGAATGGTGTTTGCACGTCGTCCCAATACCAGCATCTTCGCAATGCATCGATCATGGCGTTCGGCATTGTGTCCCGTTATCTGAATGAAAGGGGCATGGTGCTGGTCGACACCAAGACGGAACATGGCGTTAATGCCAGCAACCAAATCGTTGCCGCTGACGAACTTTACACAATGGATTCATCTCGCTTTTGGAAACTGAGTGACGATGGCTCTGTGATGGAAAGAGATGGCAAACCAGTTTCCTTCTCGAAAGAGTTTGCTCGAGGCATGGTTAAGGGAAAAGACATGCAATTCTCAGCAGAGCAAAGTAGTGAAATTGCGGTTCGCTACATATCTGGTTTGCAAAATCTGACAGGCAAAGCCTTTGAACCAGATTTGCGACCGCGCGATCAGCGGATCATCGAGTCGACCAATTTGATTTTGGATGCATTGACCTCGTAGTGTGAAAACTGGATCGGCGCATTTGCTCATTGAAACTTGGTGTAGGTGTCGCTTGAGGGCCAGAACTGAGCCGACGTTTGGAAGCAGGCCACTGGCATCTAAAAGAGGCAGCAGAAAATTGCGGTTCGGTTTGCGTTGGCGACCGCGGCTATTGGGGGCTGTCGTTAGTTCTTCCGGAGCTCTATCTAGAGGATCAGACTTTCCAGCCTGGCATCGTTTGCTTTCTGTCTGGATGGGTTGGACTGGATATCAAACTCATTGCCTGGTTGGCGAATCCAACACTGGCATTAGGCGTCTGCTTTTTGGCTTGCCGGAAACCGCGTTCGACATTGATGACCTGCTCTATTTCGATAGCATGCGCCATGGCAACGTTCTTGGTTGACGATATTTTGAGGAATGCTGATGGGTGCCGAATTGACGTGGTTGGTTACGGACTCGGTTTCTATTTATGGCTCGTTAGCTGCTTGTTGCCGGCTGTCGGCGCCGTCGTCGTACTGCTGTACGAGGTTGAGAACCAGTCCGAATTCGATGGTCGCCGACAAACGGGATTTGACTTCGCGTGCATCACGACAATTCAATGTGATCGACTGGAATACAGCTGAGGCAGGGCGCGGGCAGTCAAGAGATCGCCCACCGCGCCTAGTGAATTCGCCATCGGTGCCGGGAGATGAGTAGAATTTTTGCGTTGGGGGCGTCGAAATTGCGCCAAACAACTTTGACGGCTTCGGCTGAACAGATCGCATTTTGGCGGGGCACTTATCCGATGAAAATCGTCATCAGAAACTTCGGTGCGAGCTCCGCATGAAGCTCACACCAACACGCGAGGCCGCTGAATCGGCCCTCAGAAATGCGTTCGAACTGTTGCGGGGAATCGTCGACAGTCCCCGAAAGAAGAAACGAATAGGCACCTATCCGAGAAATTGCAGTTGGTTGAGACCTACTGCCCGTTGATCAACGAATGGCGATGGCTACTTAGGGACGACGATGCAATTGACATCTCGCTCGCCACTGAAATCCTCCATTATTATTCGACATTTTCCATCCAGCATTCCTTGCTGGATCGAGCTCGCGACGTGCTCGAGCAACTGTGCGAGCAATACCCTTTCGCATATGAGGCCACGCCGATTCCTTCTGGTCTTGACGAATGGATTGGTCTCGGCTCGCCAGGTTATGGACCGTATTACCTGCGATCCTCGCCCGAAATTGCTTGTTCTTTTTTGATACCGGTGGTGATGGATTGCACTATACATTCTTGGCAACGAACCGGCGCATCGATGAAAAATCGCCCATAGTGCAGATCGAACCCGTGTGTGCAGAACCTCAGGGGAGAGCGCGAAGAGGCGTGTACAAAACAGATTCGTTTAACCCCGTTTAACCCGCCGCCGCAGGCAAGGCCGCCAAAACGAGCAGGCTCTCTAGCAACGAGCACGGAGCAAGGAAGGCCTAGAAGACAAAACGTACTTCCGCGAAACGGTCCGCCACGCAGACACCCGCGGCAACCGCTTCATCGCAGGAAGGTATCGGAGCGCGAGAACACCACGTGCCTAAATCTTGCCATCCAGTCCCATCTGGAAATACTTGTGCGTAATGTTGTCCTGGTTTTCTAGCAGCCAGTCAATTGACGGCTCGCAGTGCATGGCTTTATGGATCGCTTGCGCCATGGCTTTACGGTGAATGTCGAACAGAGCTTGATGGTCGAGGTTGTCGTCGGTCGCCACGCCTGGGTTGAGCCACACGCTGCAGATAATTCCCAGGTCGTTCGCCTTTTCCTTGGGCAAGTCGCCAGCTCGAACTGCGTCCAGAACGCCGTTGGCGATAGCGGCTTGGACGGTTCCCATGAGAATGTTCGTGTAACGGCTATTCTTGACCGTCACTTTACTGACACAAAGCGTGACTGGCCGAACCTGGATGTCGGTGTTGAGAATGGCGAACACTTTCGAGTGCCCCATCGATTGATCGCCGGTTAGCGTGGCGAGCGCCGTGCCCACCGGGCCGTCGAGTTCGCCAATGACGACCTCCGGTTCGGCAGCAGTGAAAGGCGGGCCACCCGCAACCAAAGATTCGCCAGTACGTAGGACGATGCGTTCAGACATGGCAGTTTCGTTTCCTATAGAATCTCATAGAGCAATGTTGGCTTTTGAGCCGTCGAAGCGAGAGTCGTATCTTCTATCCTTCGTGAGCTCGACGCAAGGAGGCTTGCAGACGAGGTCGCCCCGTGGCGTGGTTTGTAAGGCCGGATACATTCGAAGCTCGCGGTGATCTGCTATTATTCGAATTGTGTTGGTGCCGGCGGCATCCATCTAGGAGCACTGAACATGAAGTGTAAGTTGTTATTGTCTTTACAGCAGAGCTTCATCATCGCTTGCCTTGCATGCGTGGCGGGTTGGAGTTCAGCGGACGAACAACACGAGACGAAGCCGACGCCCGACAAAGAGAAAAATGAGGTCAAGGAGTTTGCGCAGATTTACGATGACCGATTTGCCAAGCAAAAGCCGCTTGTTGGTGACATGCTGCCCGAATTGATCGCTTGGGACGCCGCCGGCGAACGATTTGACATCAAGCAATCTCATGGCGCCTACCGAGTCATTGTGTTTGGCTGCTTGACGTGACCTCCTTTCCTCCGAAACGTCCCCGGTCTGGAGACGGTCCACCGCGATTACTCGAAAAAAGGCGTCAAGTTCTACTACGTTTACAAGACCGTTCAGCATCCTTTGATTAACAATTTTGTCGCGCCTTACACGCTGACGGAGCGCCTGATGCACGTGGCCGAGGCAAAGCGCCGTACGGGCTCGGCAATCTCGTGGATCTGCGACACAATGGACAATTCGATCAAGCACGCTCTGGGCAGCCCGCCGAACGGCGAATTCGTCATCGACCCGAAAGGGAAGATCGTGCGAAAGCGATTTTGGAGCAATCCTCGCACCCTGCGAAATGACCTGCAGGAATTAGTCGGCCCGGTTGACAATCCGACAAAGATCTCGGATCTGGCGGTGGAATTTAAGGCGGAGCCGCGCCCGATCGCCAGTGGCGTTGTTCCTCGCCCCAAGCTGCCGAGGCTGTCTCCGATCCAGTTGAAGCCGCTTACCGACGGCAAGCCCTCGACATTCTTTGTCAAACTTCGCGCGGAGGCCGAGCCGGCGTTGCTGGGGAAGAAAGCGGAGGGAAAACTGTATCTCGGGTTTCACCTCGACCCACTCTACAAAGTTCACTGGAACAATCGCGCCGGTCGCGTAGAGGTCGAGATCAAAGCGCCGTCTGGCATGGAGCTTGCGCAGCGTGAACTGCAAGGCCCTGAGGTTGAGGCCGACGCCGACGTGGACCCGCGCGAATTCCTCATTGATGTCAAAGCGATAGGGAAAGACAAGTCGTTTGAGGTGACAGTCAGGTACATGGCTTGTGACGATGCCAAGACGTTTTGTCTGCCGGTCACCCAGCGATATCAGGCCATTCTGAAACGAGATCGTGACGGAGGCTCAAGGCCGGGCACGTTCATGCCGGCCATGTTTGCCAACACAGCGCAACTCGACAAGAATAAGGACGGAAAGATCACTGCGGACGAGTTGCCGAAAGGACGCGTCACTCTCTATCTCGGCCACATGGACCTGAACGACGACGGCCACATTGATCAACGCGAGTTGCGTGTCTTCAATAAGATGTTTAACAACGGCCGAGGTTTCGAGAAGCCGCCGCGGTGAGCCGCCCTGACCTTAAGCTCTCGACGGTTTCTAACGACGGGCGGCTTCAAGTAGTTAAAATGCAATCATAGACCGATTGAACCATGAACACGATTGAGAGAACACCATGCGAAAAACCTCTGCTTCCTTGACGATGCTGGCCGCTTGCCTTGCGATCACCCAATTCACTGTTGCCGATGATTCAGCCCCCCAAAAAAAGCCGGCCAAGAGCAAGTGGGTTTTGGCGATGGAAAAGACATTCGAAAACTTGGACAAGGACAAGAATAAAGTTCTGTCATTCGACGAGTACAAAGGGAATCGGCGTAAACCGGAATCCATCGAGAAAGCCGAACAGATATTCAAGCTGATCGATAAGGACAACGACAAGAAAGTGTCGCTGAGTGAATTCACAAACAAGCCCGCCGAGGCGCGATTCAAATTGATGGACCGCAACAACGACGGTGGGATCACGTTCGATGAATACAAGGGCAAGCGGGAGAAGCCGGCAGAGGTTGAGGTGGCCGAGCGGCGATTCAAGCGGATGGACAGCGACGGGGACAAGAAGTTGACCGTGAAAGAACTCATCGCCGAACAGAAGAAGCAAAAGAAAAAGCCGACGAAAAAGAGGCCGCAACCAAAACGGCTCAAAGGCGCCGATAAGAAATAGGATTGCCCCGATGCCGCGGAGCCAGCCAAACCTGATCGCAATGGGTGACCAGCGAACCGCAGGACGCAGGACGGAACGGCATGTCGGACCAAACACAGACATGCCGTTCTTCATTTTGCGAGGCTATTTCATTCGCCGACCGAGCGATTCGCGCGCTTACCGAGCCGTCGCGTCAGTTTCGCGACGATTTCGATTTAGGGGATTTTGATCCGCGCTCGTCTGCGGCTAGGATTCGCTCCAAAATGTGTATCTTGGTTTGCGACTGAGACGTGCTGCGGCGGGCTTCGTTTACATCGCGAATGGAACTCTGCCCGGCCTTATATCGGGTCAGGGCGGCCTCCATGGCTGTCTGCCCGATGGCGAGATCCTTCTTGGCGCCTTCCAGCGTCAGGATCAGAACGGACTTGAGCAAATCGTAGCGGACCTTAGCGCATTCATATTCCAACTCGGCCTTGCGAAGTTCGCCTTCGGATATTGCACTTTGAGTCGAGACATGCTCGCAACCATGTATTCACTCTGCTCAACGGCAAAAGCGGCCTCGGTAACCGCATCGCCAATAACGCGACCACGCAATTGATAACAACCGCGGCGACGCAGTTCGCAACGTAAAGTAGATACCCGTCTATCGCGAGCCAATCTTGGAGCATCGGTATCACTCCTTGTCTTTCGGTTTCCGCTTGCCGCGTTTGACTTCGAGAAGCCTGCGAAGCTTGGCGATCTCGTCCGCATGAAGTCGAGACGAGCCAACGAGACTCATCATCAGGTCACTCGCCGACCCGCCGAAGAAATCGTCGACGAACTCGCCCGCCAAGTCACGAGCGGTCGCATCTCGCCCCTTCGTAGCGAAATACCGAAACCCACTGCCGATCTTCTTCCGACGCAACCAATGACGCTTCTCCAAGCGGTCAACTTGGTTGAGCACCGTTGTTCTCGTCACTTCCCGATTGGCCGAGACCGCTTCCCAGATCTCGGTCACACTCACTCCTGGCGGATCCGCCTCCCACACCACGTCCATGATCTCGTGCTGAGCCGGCGTCAGCGAGCCTTCTGGGGTAACCATTTGCTCACCAAGCTTGAAAACTCAATTCAACGACAACTGTCGTCATGCTGAACAAACGACACGTGTCGTCAAGAGAAAAATGGCGGCGGCCCAGAAAAAGAGCGCGGAGGACGGATCAGCAATAGAGCCTGCAAAAGAGAGCATTCTTGTCCGCCTGGCGGTGACCGCTCTCGGACAGACGCTCGACTTGCCATGTTACAATTTGCTCAATTCCCGAAACGATCAGTAGAGTGAGCCAAAGCTAATGCGAAACTTATGTATTGCGACTCTCGTCATGGTCGCCGCGAACATCTGCCAAGCCGCCGACGAGCCAGCTCGACCGAATGTGCTTTGGATCGTGGCCGAAGATATGAGCCCGACGCTGGGGTGCTACGGCGACCGGTACGCGGACACGCCGAACATCGACGCGCTGGCCATGAGAAGTTTGCTCTACCGAAACGCTTTCGCGACCACTCCCGTCTGTTCGCCCGCGCGCGCCTGTTTGATTAACGGCGTGATCGCGACAAGCCAGGGCGCTCACCCGATGCGCTCGGAGTTCCCCATCCCGGAAGAAATGCTTGGCTTTCCCGCACTGCTGCGCGAGGCGGGGTATTTCACAAGCAACAACGTCAAGACCGATTACAACTCGGGCCGAGCTGACGAAATCATCGAGGCGTCGTGGTCGGAGAACGGCGAGCCGGCTCACTGGCGACACCGCAAGAAAGGACAACCCTTCTTCTCGGTGTTCAACTTAATGACATCGCATCAGTCTCGCACGATGGTTTGGAGCTACCGGCAATTCCAAGAACAAGTCCAATCGAAACTGGCTGCGAAGCGGATTCACGATCCGGACAAGGCACCGCTCCCGCCTTACTACCCCGACACGCCTCTTGTGCGAAAAACGGTGGCGAGGTTTTACGATTGCGTTTCGGTAATGGATCAACAGGTTGGCGACTTGCTTGGACAACTAAAGGAAGATGGGCTCGAAGATTCGACCATCGTCTTTTTCTACTCTGACCACGGCTCCGGCATGCCGAGGCATAAACGTGCGTTACTCGACTCCGGCATGAAAGTGCCGCTACTGGTTCACTACCCCGATTCGCTAAGCCCGTCAGATTGGGGGCGAGGCGAACATACCGATCGCCTGGTCTGCTTTGAGGATTTTGCCAAAACGGTATTGAAGCTGGCCGACGTTAGGCCGCCAGCCTGGATGCGAGGCGCTTCATTCCTCGATGGCGCCAAACGTCGATACGTTTTTGGCCACCGCGATCGAGTTGATGAAATTTGGGATATGGCACGATCGGTGCGAAGTAAACGATATCTCTATATCCGCAACTACATGCCGCATCTGGGTTACAACCAGCAGAGCGCCTGGATTGATCAAGGCGAGATCCGCAAGGACTTTTACGCCATGGCGGCGTCAGGAAAAATGAACGACGCTCAGCGTCATTTTCTCTCCCCCACGCGCCCGGTCGAAGAACTTTACGACTGCCACGCCGATCCCCAAAACCTTCATAACCTGTTGATTGACGGGCGCGATCCCGATCAGCCCAAACACGCCGGTGCCCTAACTCACTTGCGAAGAGCTCACCAGCACCATCTCACAAGGTCGCGCGACCTGGGATTCATCGCCGAGACCGAATTGCGAAAAATACCCAAGTCCACGACGCCGGCTGATTGGGCGCGGCAATTGCCGAACCAATTCCGTTCGGCAATTCGAGCCGCCTCGTTGGTTGGTCGGGGCTCACAGGAACAACAGACCGATCTTTTGAGGTCGCAATATCCCTCCGTCCGTTATTGGGGCGCGGTTGGATTAACTGCGCAAGACTCACTCGACATCGACTCGATCGACGCACTGAAGAAGGCACTTGCGGATCGAAGTGAATGCGTACGTACGGAGGCGGCCAGCGCACTTGTGCGACACAAACACGGCGATGGCGCGCTGCCCGTTCTGGGAAAGCTACTGGACAATGAAGACACGACGGTCATCTTGCACGCGGCCCGGACGATCGAACTACTCGGTGAGCGAGCGCGGCCGCTCAAGCCGGTCATGCAGTCGCTGGCCGAGCGATATAAAGACAAACCGGGCGACCCGGCCTGGTTTATCCGGTTTACGACGAGCGGCTTTTTGTCACGATTGAAATGAGGAAGAGCTCACGAGTTCGTGTCGCTCGTCACGTTGCCGGACGAAAAGATGCAGGCTAAGAAGCGACGTGTTGCTTGCGCTGATATCGGTGCCCTGCCTGCGGCGGCGGGTTAAACGAATGCGATTTTCTTAGAGTCGTCGCCTATGTGGCGCAGCGGAGCAGAACGCATTCGAATTCCGCTGAGATCTCGGAGGCCTTCGCTAGACTTTCTTCTCGATACGTTTCGCAGAGATCGTTGAGTTCCGTGCGAGTTAGCATTGTCTCGCTGCGAGCGAACACGCCGCCAGTGAATGCGGCAACTCGCAAATGCTCGAGCATCGCCTGCACCGAAGTGAAGGACTCCTCGAAATGCAAAGGCGCACAGAATTGCGTCGACAGCTCGGCCTCTTTCACGGCTCGCTGCACCTCGGCGATCGAAGGGAGTTGGCGGAGGGGTGTCTTGTTGGGCGCTATTTGTCGGCGAACGCAGTGCAAGCGAGCAAGCGTTCCGCGGGTCATGATCGCCGCCGATATTGAACCGGTGTCGTTTAACAAGCTCGCGCTTCGCCTGAGCACATCGGCGATCGAATCAGCCCAATGCAGGACGCAATTCGACGCGATGAGATCGAAGCCGCCCTCAAACATCTCGCGCGAAAGCCGATTCATGTCACCCAAAACCCAACTCACATTCGGCCCGTCGTCGGGTTGCTGCGAGCTCATCTCTTCCGACCATTCGAGTGCAGTGATATCCGCCGCGGGATAGGACGCGGCGAGCTTTGCTGTGAATTGGCCAGTGCCCGCGCCTAATTCAAGAATGTTTTGAACCGGTGCGTCGCAGGGCAGGGCCCGTTCGGCGAGCTCGTTGGCAATGCGCCCTTGGATCCGCGCCGAACGGCCGTAGGAGTCGGCATTGCGGGCGAAGTAACTTCGAACGTCGTTCATTGTTTGCTGACTGACACTACTTCGGCTTCGTTAACTTGCGAACAGGCACATAATTCGGGTTGGCCTGTAGCTTGCTCGCGCCCATGCGAGATTGCCATTCTCGCAACAATTGCCTTAGCCGACGAGTCGTCTGGGGGCGTTTTTTGCTGAGGTCCACACGTTCGCCGACATCTTCGCGCAAGTTGTAGAGTTCGACTTGGCCGAATTCATAGAGCTCGATCAGTTTCCATTCGCCGTCGCGCACTGCGGCACCCGGCGTCCAGGTCGATCCGTGGTAGTGGGGATAATGCCAAAAGAGCGGTCGAGGCTCTTGTCTCTTTCCACGAAGCGAAGGGACGAGCGAAATTCCATCGACATGCACCTCGGGCTTCAGGGAAAGGCCGGCCAGTTCGAGAATCGTGGGGAAGAAATCCATACTCACCACCGGATCATCACACTGACTTCCAGCTCGCGAAACGCCAGGAGCTCGAATCAGCATCGGTTCGCGAATGCCGCCTTCGTACAGCCAGCCCTTTCCCGCTCGCAACGGCAGATTGGATGTCGGCCCTGGCCGAGGTTTTGTGCACAAGCCGCCGTTGTCGGAGAAAAACATCACCACGGTGTTATCGGTCAACTTCAAGTCGTCGAGCTTGGCGAGCACTTGTCCAACGCTGTCGTCGACGGCCGCCACCATCGATGCGTAGTCGGGGTTGTCTTGGCGAGTTCGCGATACGCCTCGGTGTTCGCTAATCGGTTCGGACGCCTCACTGAATTGCTTTTCCGCCTTGAGACGATAATGATCGACGCGTTTTCGGTAGGGCTGGATCGGCGTGTGCACGTTGTAATAGGAAAGATAGAGCAAGAACGGTTTCTCTTTGTTTTGCTTCTCGAGAAAACGAATCGACTCGCTCGTGAGCCGTTCGGTGAGATACTCGACCTTGTTACGAGCTTTCAAGTGCGGATTCCTCCAGGGCCCGTAATAGCCGCCGGGCGGAGAGCCGACGTGAAAGCCGCCGATGTTGATGTCGAAACCCTGATCGGTTGGCAGCGATCCCTCTCCGCCTAGGTGCCATTTACCGGCGAAGAACGTAGCGTATCCGTTTTCCTTTAGGACTTCGGCAATCGTCACTTCCTTAAGAGCGAGTGAGTCGCGATCATCGACATGTTGAAACCGCGGGTTCTTCACTCTCTTTGTCGTCATACCCGGAATCCAGTCGGTAACGTCGACGCGCACGGGGTGCCTGCCTGTCAGAATGCTCGCTCTTGTTGGCGAGCAAACAGGGCAGGCCGCATAACCTTGATTGAACCGAGTGCTCGAGTTGGCCAGCGCGTCGATATTGGGCGTCTCGTGGAACTGACTTCCGTAAACGCCGAGATCGGCCCAGCCGAGATCGTCGACCAGGAAGAAGACGAAATTACGCCGATCGGAATCATCCGCGGTCGCCGATTGAGCCGCGCCGCCAACGAGCGACAATGCAGCCAAGCAACACAGCTTCGAGAAAAACGCGGGCATATCGATCGCCTCTCACTTCACTTCAAAGTTGAACCCACTGAACAAGAGTTCTGCGCGGCTCATGTCCGAGCGTAGTCCATTCCAGACGACGCGGCTACAGCTTGGCGTTTTCTAAGAAGAAAGTTGGGTATCGCCCGCCATCCGCAATGCGCTCTATCAAGTACGCCACCTCGAGCAGGTGGTAATCGCCCCACATCGACGATTCCCCCGCCGCTACGGTGCAGCCGTCCGGCACGTGATCCCAATGATTGGGCCAGTGATAAATGCTGTGTAGCAGGAGGCCCTCGTGATTCTGTTTCGTCGCCAGGTAAGGTTCATCGAACAGAGTCGCCGACAGAGTCAGGCCCGCTTGCGTGTATCGCTTGCCTTGGCTCACGCCGAGATGGCGGCCGAGCCGAATCAATCCCTGCGCCGCGATCGCGGACGCCGACGAATCGACGGGCTCGTGGGGGTTGTGCGGATCCGCCGCCTTAGACCGCCAGTCGCCAAGCTGCCAGAGGCCAGGGGCGCCATCGTCCCAATAGGTGACTCCGTCGAGCGCAGACGCCTCCTCGAGATAGTGCTCGCTAGTATCAACGGCACATCGCAAGTACTCCTCCAAGACGTCCGCTTTCGTTCTCCCAATGGCCGCGTATTCGGAGGACGGAAGCGATTTCGCGAACTCAAGTTGCTCGGCGTAACCAAGCATCGCCCAAGCCAACCCACGCGTCCACGTCGAGTAAGGCGAATAACCTTGTTGTGTCGCTCGAGAGCGAAAATTCCCATCCTTCGTATTGAATGTTCCCTCATGCGCCGTTCGCCCTCGCACATCGTAGAGGTGCTTGGAATCGCCATGGAACACGATGTACTTCGACGTCGCCATGGCATGCTGAATGGAACGCTCGAGCAAGTTGTGGCGGACGTCGTTTTCTCCCATCAAGCAATGGCCCAATTGATGGGCCACGCCGAGTATCCGCAGCGTCCGCATCGTATCGATGAAGAGCGAATGCGGCCCATTAAATGAATGGATGAATCCGAGTCCGCAGTTTGTGCTTGTCCACCTGGCGGCTTGCACGGCACCCGACACGCAGATCGCGTTTTCATACGCTTTCCGCTCCCAACCGTCTTCCGACATCCGCTGTTCATGCAACAGGCGCAACAAGTGGCCGTACGTGGAGAGGTTGTTGAACCCGTGGTCATGCACTCCGATGTGGGTCACATGCGGCAGCATTCGCTCAGTGGTTCGTTGCTTACCGAGCTGCAGCAGCGTTGAATCATTGGTTGAATCACCGCAGAGAATCATGCAGCCGTACTGGAACCCTTGAGTCCACTCGGTCCAGCCACGTGTCGCGTAGCGGCCGTTTACGGTGAAGACGGGCGTGCCTTGCGTGACGTCCCAAGTCTGATCCAATCGCGATGACTTTTCCGCCCCCAATGCCAACACTCGTCTCGCCGCCGGCAAGACCGCACTCGGTTTCAGTTGCTCGTCAATCTTCATGTATCGTCCCGCTTCAAATCGTTTTTCATTAGGCGTCTCAAAAAATGGGGCGCCAGTTTCTTACTCGCCCAACATGGCTTGTCGTTTGGCTAATTCATGGCGGCAGTCGCGCAAGTATATCACGGCCGCCAAGAAGACATCGGCGCGTTTCGGCCAACGCTCCGCGCGCGAGCAAGTCCATGAGCCCCACGCCGGTAATGTATCCCTGATTCGTCAGCCGCGCAATCTCGGTTGTAATTGTATTGTTAACGCCTTGACGCTGAGAGGACTCGCCAGACAACATGGCGGCAATCCATCGTCGAGCAAGCGGGTCGAGCGGGTCGTCTCCCTCGGAATCGCCAAGCCTCGGTAGCACTGTGGGCATGTCAACTGAATTGGTCAAGTGCTTCCGCTGCAATTCATCAAACCCCAGAAACACTCGTCCGTCCAGTGCATCGGGCAGGTCGAGCGTCGGAGCCTTGTCTGTCTGCACGACTCGCCCCGACTTCTTTGCTTGAGCCGAAGCCGCCTCCGCTTCTAGGTCGACGTCTACTCTCGGTCCGAGCGCAAGTGGGAAAACGACGTTGGGATTCTGTAGATCGAGACGGCCGATCACACGCAATCTCAAGCCGGGCGAGTGGGCGAGCAAGCTAAGATTTTCGCGAAACTTGAGCGTCTCGTTTTCGTTCTCGATTGCGAGTCGTATCGAAATCGAGTCGGTATTGAATAACAGTTCCGCACCAGCCGCGCCGACACCGGACCCTTGCAGGAACACAAAGTCCCAGCCCGCCTCTCCGGCGTCTTCCGGAATGGAAGCAACTCGGTCTGAAGGACGACACCAGCCCCCGTAAGTCCAGCCCGGAGCAATCGTGAAACGCTCCCGGCCAATTGCTCGCAGGTGCCGCCTTCGGCATCGCCTGGTGGACTCGATTCCTCAGCTAACTCGACGGACTCGGCGACAATGTTGTCGGCTTCCTCGATCTGGCTGTCGCTGTCGCCCGGGGCCGCCAAAAGCCCAATAGCGAACCACCCACCGATTGCGACAACGGCAATTCCCAGCGAACCGAGCGCTATGGGGACTGCAAGTTTGGCAATCCGCTGTTCTCGCATCGCGTCCACGCCCGACGATGCTGCGCCTACATATTGCGGATTCTGAATTGGGACCGAAGGAAGATAGTTTTGTAATTCAAGACTCTCCAGCCCTTGGTCTTGCACCGGTATATGGATGATGTTGCCGCAATTTGGGCAAGGCACCTGCTGACCCGCAAGATGCAGTTGCGCTCCAAAGCGGCTTCCGCAGGAACAAGCAACGGCGATCTTCTCGTCAGACATCGTGAAACAGGCCAGACTGTTTACGAAATTAGCGCAACATTCTTCCGGTTGATATCGACCACAGTCGATATTCCATTCTGCTCAAAACGCTCCATCAGCGGGCGGAGACCGTTTTTAACTTCAAAGTCACGTTCTTCCTTGTACAACGGCATCACCGTGTACACATGCACTCTCTTATTACCGAGATCAATCGGGCTCCAATCGGCGAAATCGGCGATCAGCAGCAGGCACGACAACTCCGTATTCGTACCCAACGGCTCAGGCGGTTCATCGTTGGCAATGATGCTGTAGCGGCCGCCAAGCCACGTCTTAGCTTGGTGTGGGTAGTAGGCTATCTGCCGTAACCACTGAAGCGGCCATCCGTCATCTGGGTTTTTCATCGGCCAGTCGGCGGGCAGATGCATCAGCAACTCGGCGTACTCGAAGTGCGCCTCGCCCTTCGGTAACGTCATCGCTTGATCGCTCATACCTGTCGTGAACAGAGTCAAACAATGGTGCCTTTCATTAGGCCGTATCACATTGATAGCCACGTGTACGCCGTCGTGGACAGGCACGACCTCCTGCAACGCAGCCTCGTCCACAGCCCCAAACTCTTTAGTGAGGAGCGTGATGATTCGCGGATGATCGTCGTCGGATCGGATCTCAGGCGTGCCGTCGGGAAGAACGACACCAGCAGCGATCAATATCTCGGCGATCTCCGTTTGTCCACACTCTTTCGCGAGCGACAAAGCGTTTCTACCGCCGAGATCGTCCATGTATGTGACCTCTATGTTGATGCCACTTTCGATCAGCAGTTTCGCGACATCGGTATGCCCACGTTGAATTGCGCTAAAGAGGGGATTGTGTTCGGGTTCATCTTCATCGACGTCAGCACCGATCGAGAGCAGGTAACTCACAGTATCAAAGTGCCCTCCGATCGCAGCCGAATTCAACGGCGTACCACCGGTGATGCCGCCATGGGCATTCACATCAGCCCCCATCTTGACGAGTCCTTTAACAATACCAAGCTGACCTTTTCTAGCAGCTACGTGCAGCCACGTTCCTACACCGGTACTCGCGGTCAATTGCGATTCATCACTTCCAACCAATGACGTAACTAAATCGACGTCCCCCTCCTGTATTGCTGAATAAATCGCCTTCTGCCCCTCATAAACCCTATCGTCTCCGGTTCTTCGCTACAGTCCCAAGCTCTTCTAGTGCTTCCTTAATCGCATCATAACCTAATCCCCTCACTTCCCGTAGACTTTGCGGGTCATCGACGTTGTTGGAGAGGTCGATAATCTCTGTACTGAATGCGAAGAACCGCACGTCGATGGCGGGCAGTGAGGAGAAAATCGCGGCGACAAGCGCGCTGTAGATGACGGACGCCTCCATGGAACCGGAAACATCAACGACAAGAATCAAGTGCCAGTCCATTTGACGCCAAGCGGGTACCCGGAAGACCATCCGCCGTGGAGCGATCGATACGAATTCTTGGAGCTCCCCTGATTTTGTCCGACTTTGCGACTGAGGCGCCGGCAACTGGAATTTGGGCGGTATCGATTCGATCGCTTTTCGACCGGCGCGGTCAACTCGAGCAAAGGCTTCGAGCTGTCCAGAAGTTTCGTGGTCTGCCGAATCAAGGCGGGCATCTTTGCTCGCGCACCGTGGCCGATTGGAGTTTCCGAGTGGACCATGCCGACAAGCTGCAATATCGAGCGGATAAGATCGATATCGATTGCCAAGTCCTTCTTCCGTTTCGCCTCGACGCTCAGTTCGCGGTAGTGGCCATCCTTGGTGACGCGAAGCTCGAAATCGCGAGGCTGTAGCAGCGCGTGCTTCTCCGGCTCCGCGGCGACAGCCAGCAATTGCTCGTGGGCAACAACTTGGTATCGGTACGAACGAGTTAGCGCCGACAACCGCTTCTGAAGTTCGGCCTCAAGAAGAAGGTGACTGGGCATCTTGGCCCGCCAGGTCTTCTCAATCGACGCCAGCACGGGGCCGCGGTCTTCCGCAAACAGAGCAGCAAGACCTTTAGCGATCACCGATTGAAAGAGTTTGGCGACGACCGAGTCCTTCAGATTTCCAATCGCTTGTTTCCCCGCGTTGGCGTCAGTTACTTTCCAACCGAGCTCCTTGCGTAACGGCGCAGGAAGGAAATTGTTCTCATAGCTGCCGATGTTCAGCAACCTAGTGCCGCGTCAACTCTAAAAATGGGGGTTGGCTTCGGCGTAACTTGACTTGACGGCGTACGATACAAACACTGGGATCCTAATTCTTAGTGTTGACGCTGCACTAGTCGCACATCGCCAACAGCTATTCCGCGAGATCGCTTCCTTGAACCGCTGGGGCACCGACGCGAGTTGTTTACCTTTGGGCTTGCGACAAACCAATTTGCCTGCACAAACGCCTTACGCATATTCGTTTTCCGCATCAAGCCAGACGACATCTGCGGCGTCGGCTTGATCGACGCTGCTCTTTTTCGATGTGATTGCGTTCGCCATATCGACTCCCAAGATCTCGGCCAGCCATAGAGTCGAGCCTTACACTATGCCAGCTTCTCTGGCGCGAGCGGAGTGGCCGGTGTATCCATCTGGAAACATTTTTTCGGGATTGTTGCAAATGGACAACAAGGTCGAAACGTCAGCGTTCGCGCTAAGCTCCATCGCCCGAACCAGTTAAGCGCAGCGATCACGCCGCTCGTGGTGAGGGCCCGCGATTTGCATGAGTACCTGCATTGATCCGAGCTACAGGTGCGCAAATATGAATTTTACTGGGAAATCCTTAGAGACGTGTGGCCGCAGAAACGGCGTCGCCACGATGTGGATCATCGTCGCCGTCCTGGTCGCCGTTTTGATGCTTTGCATCTCAATCGAGATTGGCAATCTGTGGCTGGCACGAGTGCAGTTGCAGGCGTCATTGGAAGCCGCAGCGCTGGCGGCCGTTGATCAGTGGGCCGAGGCCGGAGGCGGTGGGACGGCCACCCTTGCCCATCGTGACCGCGGCGTAACTCTGAGCGGCGCCAATACGGTTTCCGGCATCCCCACGGTGATCGGCACAAATTACTCCGCCACGGCAGCGAATGGGAATTTGTCCGCCAGCGGCAATCTCATTTTCGGCGCGATTACGAGCACGATGCCGACGACCATCTTCGACGCGAACGCGGCCGGTGGTTGCGGTCCGGACGCAACCGTGTTTTTTCAAATCGATAAGAACCTGGCCGGCAACGGCGTCACCGCCGACGAAATCCTTGTCCGCTACGATGCGGCGCCGGCGACGCTCGAGGTTCGCACGATCAAATTCACGATTCCAGTGTTTGGTTCGGCATCCAAGAGCCAACACCCATTCTTCGATTCAGACAAGAATCCCGAAGTATCGATTGTTGGTGGCGACTCTCAGGGGATCGACGTCGACCCGCGAGGCGCGGCGTCGCTTCCGGCGTCGATTGCCAACACCTGGTGGTGCTCGCCGCACCCATTTACCGGAGGCGGTTTCTCGAACCCCGACGGCGACATCTGCTTTGAGATGGAAAACCAGATTCCACCCGGTGGGTCCGTCGGGACGAATCGCTATCGAACAGTGATCATTGAGCTGCGTCCTGGTTCCTTTACGTCGACCAACAATATCGCGACCACGGACTTTTTCAAGTTTGGCGTTTCAACCAATCAACTCAATCCACCCGTTCTGCCTGGTTCGAATGACGGCGAGGCATGGAGAAAAACGCCGATTTCCGTCGAGGTTACCTTCTACGACACGGCAACGATGATGACGCAAACCGCGACCACCAATTTTGTCGACGACGGCAACACCACCAACGGAATCGCCGAAGCGACCATTAGCGGCGCGAACGGCGGCTCGCTTGCGGTATTTGCTCAAGCGACAGTTTCGGTTCCTACGATCTGCGGCAGCGCGTTGGGCATTGGGGCTTTCAACGTGAGTGCATCAACCTACGCGCAATACGATTGCTCTGCTGGCGAACCCTCATTGATCCTGGTCGACCAAATGATCGGACCGTAGACGCCAAATCGAGATCTCGTACGTTTTCCACTGGCGTTCACGCTCGCGATTCCAGTTCTTCCCAGCGAGCAAAGAGCGAATTGAGCTCGGACTGCAAAACTCCTTGGCGGTTCGTCGCGGCGGCAATCTCTTGCGGTCCCCGTTTGAAGAATTCCGGGCTCGCCATGTCCTCGTGCAACTCCGCCAGTTCTACCTCTCGAGTTTCAATCTCGGTTGGAAGTGAATCGAGTTCGCGGCGTTCTTTGAAACTCAGTTTTGCGGGCTTGGAGGCCGAGGTGGCAACGGGCTTCTTCTCGGCCTGCTTTGACTTTGCCGGTTTCTCCTCTTGCGATTCGCTCGACGCTTCCCGTTGCCGAACAAAGTCGTCATAGCCGCCGTCAAAACTGCCAACGCATCCATCGCCCAACAACGCGAGCGTGCTCGTTACGACGTTGTTGAGAAATGCTCGATCGTGGCTCACCAGAAGCACGGTGCCCGAGTAGTTGACGACGAGCTCTTCGAGCAGTTCGAGCGTTTCGGTATCTAGGTCGTTGGTTGGCTCGTCCAGCACTAAGAGGTTCGATGATCGCTTGAACAATCTAGCCAACAGCAGTCGGTTCCGCTCGCCGCCCGAAAGAAACTTTACCGGCTGTCTCGCCCGTTCCGGCGTAAACAGGAACTCTTGCAGATAGCCCAAGATGTGTTTTCGCTTGCCATCGATCAACATCATCTCTTGGCCTTCGCCGACGTTTTCAGCGACAGTCGACTCCTCATCGAGCTGCTCGCGTAATTGGTCGAAGTAGATTGTCTTCAAATGGACTCCGCGCGAGATCTCGCCGCTCGTCGGAGTCAACTCGCCGAGCAACAGCTTGAGCAAGGTAGTTTTGCCGGCACCGTTCGACCCGATCAGCCCAATCTTTTCTCCTCGCGTTATCAGCGCCGAAAAATCGCAAATGATCGGCGTCTCGTCATAGCCAAACGAGACTTTCTCGGCTTCAATGACTCGTTGCCCGGAGCGTCCCGCGTCGACGGCCTTCATCCGCACATTGCCGATGTCGCGTCTGCGTTCACGGAACTCAAGTCTCATTTTCTCAAGCGCTCTGACTCGACCCTCGTTTCTCGTTCGCCGCGCTTTGATGCCTTGGCGAATCCATTTTTCTTCGATCGCCAATTTGCGGTCGAACTCTACGTTCTGTTTGTCTTCGGCGTCGAGTGCGGCTTGTTTTCGTTTTAGGAACGTGCCGTAGTCGCATCGCCATTCGAACAGTCGCCCCCGATCGATTTCAACGATTCGGTTCGCGAGCGCCTGCAGGAAGACGCGGTCATGAGTCACAAACACGAGTGCGCCGGTGAAGCCGAGCAAGAATTTTTCAAGCCACGCGATCGACTCGATGTCCAAATGGTTCGTTGGCTCATCCAGCAGCAAAACATCGGGATCCGAGACAAGCGACTCGGCCAAAAGCACGCGGCGTTTCATTCCCGACGACAACGTGCTGAACTCCGCATCGCCATCAAGCTCCATACGAGACAGAACTCGGTCGACCGCTTTCTCCATCGCCCAATCGGCGTGATCGGCGTCGGCTTGTTCGGCTCGGTACGATCCTCTCATGATGTCCGCTACCGCGCCGGCCTGATCATTGGGAACATCTTGAACCAAGCGGGCCACTTTAAGGCCTGGCGAAAGGACGATTTCTCCATGGTCCGGTTCAATCTCGCTCGCCAGGAGATTAAGCAAAGTGGACTTGCCGGTTCCGTTTCGGCCGAGTAGCCCGATTCGGTCGCCGCGTTCAATCAGGAGGTTGATGTCTTCAAAGAGATGTGCACTTCGCCAAGCGAACGTGAGATTTCTAACACTAAGCATTTCAGTCTATCGATTGGCTGCAGAGTTTTGGCTTTGATTTGGCGTTCGCAATCAGAGGTTTCCCTAATCGACTCGCCGAATGTTTCCCTAAACTATGACGCTGGACACACTTTGGCATAGGGGGGCAGAGCGGCGCAAGCCAACTCGACGCTGATTCGTCAATAATCGTATGGCGGATTCGCTAAGTCTGGGGGTGCGGATGTCGCGGTGGAGCCACTTTAAATGGCAGATTTTAGGTGGATGAACTATTGAAGTTTTTCGTCTTCAGTTCAAGCCAATAAGTGTTGAAATTGTCTTGCGGGCAGCGATACAATGCGCCCGGCGCTCGGTATGAGTACGTGGTCAGCGCCCGACGAAACCCGTGATAGAGTGGTTGTGTGATGGCTGAAGGCAAGATTAAGCGGCTGATGGACAAGGGATTTGGATTCATCGACACAGGAGATGGAAACGATCTATTCTTTCATGCTTCCAACCTGGACGGCGTTCAGTTTGACGAACTGCAGGAGGGGCAAACGGTAAACTATTCGCTTGGAAGCGGCCCGAAAGGGCCTCGCGCAGAAGACGTGCGCCCGGCCTGAGCGAAGTTCAACGCAGCGCACCGTCAACAGTGGGACGTTAAACGAGAAAAGGGTGACGCGGATGACGTCAAGGCGTTATTGACCATCGGCGGCCAAGAGAATCACGTTTCTTGGTGATCCGTGTGTGTAATGTTGATCTTGTAAATCCTCTCCACCGTCTGTCGTTTCAGACAGGATTGACATTCAGACAGGATTGACATTCAGACAGGATGAAGGACGGCGAGGAGTAGAAGAGACTTGTGGCTAACGGCTGTCGGACGCCTTGTTGCCGCCGTTGTTGGCGGGGGGCTGAGCGGCATTGCGTTGCCCGCCGTTTGCACGCGCGCCGGTGCCGCCGCGTTGATTGGGATTGCGCTGGTTCTGATTGCGCTGGTTTGCGTTGGGTCGCTGGCTCGGATTGCCTCGCACCGCCGAACCGCTGTACTCACGCCGAAGGAATTGGGTCCATGTCTGCATCGCTCGTCGCTGGTTCGCTGCGGGCGCGGCTGCGTTGTATTTGACCTTCGAGCCGAATTCGGCTTCCAGGAAGAAGATCGAAAGCTGCCGAATTGCCGCGTCGTTGTTGGCTAGTCCTTGTACAAATTGACTCGCTTCGACTTGAGGCATGCGTCGCTGTTTGGCGTCCGCGACCGATAGCGACAGTCTCTCCCATCGCAGTTTGTTCCAGTTCACAAAATGCCTCGTCTTAACGATGTCTCCGGACTGGCTTGCGAAACTCCGCCAGACTCTGCGATCGAGTTCGCGAGGCGACTGAGAGATGAGCCAGAGACAAGTCTGTTGGCGAACCGCAAAATCGGCGGAACTGAGCGCCGCGTAAAAGTAGCGCTGCGGGTCAATGACGACGTTCCAGCTCTGCGCGATGCGGCGCGTGTTCGCGTCGCCTTCGCTGGAGAGTCGCACGAGATCGGCATGCACGTTGGCGCTTGTCAGCAGATTCTCTTGAACGTTGCTCGCCAGCCGAACCGCGTTTCGCGGCGGCCGATCAAACCACGTGTTTCCTTGGTTAACCGGCTCGGCCTTGAGGAATCCGTTTCCGTCCCAGCGACTCCGTTGCCCCTTGCGCACCGAAACGCCCTTCACGTCGACCTGCCCACGACGAACCCAGACTTGCGGTCCGGTTTGCGACTGAACAAAGGCGAACGAAGCCGACTTCTGTGCATGAACGGAGACCGTGTGTTGACCGACGACAAAATCATAGTCCACCTCTTCATTCGCCCCGGTGAACGCGACGCGACCGCGGTGCATTTGAATCGCCGCTCCGCTATTTGAGTCGGAGTTGACGGTGAAGCGAGTATCGCCGTCGACGACCATGGCGCCCATTCGCCCCGCGTCCGCCTTAGCCCAGCTGCCCGGTAACGAGGCGTATTCATTCGCGTCGACCGAAAGTTGGTCCGACTGGGCGCCTTGCCAAGGATCATTTGGGGCGCGGCGAGCGATAATCAGTCCCTCGACCTGCGACCAGTCCAAGGCCAAGGCGGGATAGGCTGGCGGCCGCCGGCGAATCGGTGACGGCCGCTTGGGATCGGTCCCTGGAGCGGACGGCCCGGCGTCGGTTTTCGGCGGCTTGCGATTGTCAGAGGCGTCCGACGGGTCGCTCCCGCTCGGTTGCATCGGGTCGTTGGCATCAACCGAGTCTGGAGCAGGGTCGACGTTGCTCGGATCACCTTGGTCGGGATTATCTTGATCGGGCGCTGGCGTGACATTGCGACGAGGTTCGCTGGGATCTTCGATACTGTCGTATTCGGGAGGCGCGGCAATTTGGTTGCCATTTGGAGTCGAGCTGTCGGTGTCGCCCTTTTGCTGGAGCCACACCACGGTCGCCACAAGTGCGATAAGCGATGCGGCGCCGATGATAGCGCCCCACACGAATTGGCGCTGACGAATCTCCTGACGTCGACGACGACTGGCCACCTCAATTTCGCCAGAGACGGTCTGGACAACCTGCTGCGGCGGCTCATTCTTCGGCGGTGCCGGAGGAAGTACCGCGGGCAGCGGAACCGGTGCGGTTGCGGATTGAGGTTTTCCGTTTATCGGCGATTGCGGCGTTTCACTCTGGTCGTCCTTTGGCTTGACGTCAGGCGACTCGCCGCTGCACACCGGACTGGCTGCTGTTCCATTCCCCGGCCCCGCATCAGCGGTCTCGATTGGCTTGGGCAGCGAAAGCAATCGTTGTTGTAGCGAATCCGACAAGTCGACAGCCGGTAACGGTTGGCTGAGTTCGCGATGAACGGCGGCCACCTCTTGCATCGCCGCTCCATTGCTCCAACAAACCGCCTCAACAGTCGACGCTTCCGCAGGCGACAACTGCCCTTCCACGAATGCGGCGACATCAGCGTCGCTCAACGAATCGGGCGGGAGTGCGGGCTCGGTCGAGTCGAGTATCGACACGAGCCGTCGCCACTGCTGCTGGTCGCGACCGTCTCGCAAAATCATCGGCAGGCCCGCCTCATCCAATTCCGTGGAGGGATCGCCGAGCAAGTCGAGCAGGAGAAGCAAACTGGCTTGGTCACTCATGCCTGGCTACTCCTTTCCGTTGACTCGAAACGGTCTCCGCCGAGTCGGCGTTTGAGACGCTGTAAAGCTCGATGGATCTTGGGGCCGATCGTGTTGATCGACAAATTCAGTTGAGCAGCCATCTGCTGGTAAGATTGGCCTTCAACGAAAAACAACTCAAGCACCATTCGGTCCGATTCGGCCAATTGTTGCATACACTGCCGAACTCGCTCCGCATCTTCTTCCGCGATCAACTTAGCTAAACTGTCGGCGGCCGGCTCCGCCTCCGGCTGCTCCGACCAATCGTCGTGAGTGTTTGCCAATTCTCTTGAATGTATTCTTTTTAGGCAGACGCGACGAGCGATTACGGAGAGCCAAGTCGAAAGTTTGCTGCGTCCTTCGAATCGTCTCAGACTGGCGTAGTCATTGGCGACCAGCCCCGAGAACACTTCGGCGCAAATGTCTTCAAGGTCTGCGGTCGACAACTGACAATTGCATTCCGCCGCTGTTCGCACAATCCGCGCAAACACCGGCCGCTGGCTCCGCTGTACGAACTCACTCCACGCGGAATGGTCGCCGGCAACCAGCTTCTCAAGAAGTAAGGTTTCCTCTTGGCGGACGCTCAATCTGTCTCCAAAGTCGATCCCGCGAGTATGGCGAACATGGCAAGTCCGTTGTTGCTTGAAACGTCGTTTTCGCTTTTCAAACCAGTCGCCGCGAGCATGGGGATCGTGCAAACTGCCAAAGCGAATTGCGGCGAATCGACGGTGCGAGCGGCCGGCGATCGCCTCTATGTCTATTGAAACTTGTGTATCGTCGATCGTCAAATCGCCGGCGCCGGTCAGCGACCCTAGCAAATCGAACTGGAAGCCCCAGCCAGGGGCCCTGACGCTAAGAAGTCAGCCGGTATCGAAAACGAGTAAAAGACGACACCGCCGCGACAGAATGCATCAAGTCGCGGCAGCGTCGCCAGCTCGCCTTCGTGAAGATCGCATGACTGCATTTCAACTCGAAGCCTCTTGTTTATTGAGCTCAGCTTAGTCGAATGCCGAGCGGATCGCGTTGATTCCCCGGCGTGCGTTATGGGTAACCGCGTCGACGGCATTGTCGCAGGCTTGGTCGAGGCGTCGGGCAAGTTCCGGCGCACCCATTCGAAGCAGAACTTCAATGCACTCGTCGCAGGTGGCCTCAATATACCGCACGCAATGGCGAGTGCGATCTTTGATTTCATCAATGCATCTTGCCGCAACTGCGCGAGCTCGCTCTACATTGCCATGGCGTAGCAGGAATCGAATCTTTCGCAAACACTCGTGGGTCGTCGCGGTGTTGGCGTCCGTGCATCGCGTCACCGCCTGACGCACTTTGGCGATACAGCGTTCGAAGACCGCATCGGGATCATGAGCTTGGGCGGATTGAGCCGCGAAGCTCAAGACAGTGGCGGATAGCAGGAAAGCGGCGATGGATCGTTGTCGCATGGTTTTGTTCCTAAGACGTGAGAAAAGAGATAGTTTCTGGGCGGCCGATCGAACCGTGACGCGTGGCGTCTGCACCGTTAGTGCGGCTACTGCCGGATTTCGTGCAGGTGAAATGAAAAGTTTTTCGGATTTTTTTCGCCAGCGACGGCGGAGTCGCACTGCGGACGAACGGGCCGCTCGCCAAGTGGAATTTGATACGGCCAGACGTTATCATGGGTGCCCAGTTTGCGAGTTACACGGTCCCACCCATTGATTGCCAACCCAACGGCAGCCACGCCTCGTCGGCCTGCAAGTCTTTCGATTTTCAAGTCGATCGATTCTTTTCACGAACCCACGCGTCGCAGCCAAAACCATTGCTCGGAGTTCATCGCCATGT
Source organism: uncultured Pirellulaceae bacterium (assembly GCA_964567745.1). Taxonomy (GTDB): domain Bacteria; phylum Planctomycetota; class Planctomycetia; order Pirellulales; family Pirellulaceae; genus CAZMNY01. Next base: position 28,458 of record CAZMNY010000035.1, read on the forward strand.
CCAAGCTCACTCGTCGTTCCTTTGTCGCAAAATCGATGGCTGTCACCGCAGCCGCTTCTTTCGCTCCTCGTTTGAGCCGAGCTCAGGCACCCAGCGAAACGATGGGCGTCGCGATCGTCGGTGCGGGAGGGCGAGGGGGAACGCATATTGGCGAGTTTCAGAATGACGGGCGAACAAAGATTCTTTATGTCGTTGACGTCGACGAGGCGAAGGGAAATTCGCGAGCCAAAGCGATTGGCAAGAAGCAAGGTAAGACGCCGAAAGTCGTCAAGGACATGCGGCACGCTTTCGACGACAAGTCCGTCGATATTGTAAGCACGGCGACCCCGAACCACTGGCACGCCCTCTGCGGCGTTTGGGCGATGCAGGCCGGCAAAGACGCCTACATCGAGAAGCCCGTCTGTCACAACATCGCGGAGGGCAGCGCGCTGATCGCAGCGGCTCGCAAGTACAATAGGATTTGCCAAGTCGGCACGCAATGTCGATCCAGCAAGGCTGTCCAGGAAGCCGTGAAGTTTATCCAGTCGGGCGGTATCGGCGAAGTCAATTTCGCTCGCGGACTTTGCTACAAGAGACGCAAATCGATTGGCGCTCGCGGCGACTATCCGATTCCGCCCGAAGTTGACTTCAATCTATGGAGCGGCCCGGCCGCCTACTCGGATCCTCAACTGACTCGGCAACGATTCCACTACGACTGGCACTGGCAGCGTCTCTATGGCAACGGCGACCTTGGCAATCAAGGTCCTCACCAAACCGACGTCGCCCGCTGGGGGCTGGGCATCGACACCCACCCCAACAGCGTCATCAGCTACGGCGGCCGACTCGGCTACCAGACTGAGCGCAAAGACGCCAACTATGTAGACGCGGGCGACACGGCGAATACCGAAGTCTCGATCTACGACTACGGCAAGAAGTGCATCGTCTTCGAAACGCGAGGGCTCGATGTGACCGATCCGGCCGACAAGGAAATCAACAAGTTGATGATGAGCAATCGCGGCAACAAGATCGGCGTGATCTTCTACGGCAGCGAAGGCTACGTCGTGCAGCGCACTTACAGCCACTGCATTGCCTACGACAAAGACCTCAATGTCATCAAGGAGTTCAAGGGCGGCGGCAATCACTTTGGCAACTTCATCAATGCCTGCGTGAGCCGCAACCGGGAAGATCTCACGGCGGATGTTCGCGAAGGCCATCTCTCCGCAGCGATCAGCCACCTCGGAAATATTTCCTACTACCTGGGCCAAAACAACAAGGTCGCCGCGGCGGAAGCTCGAGCAGCTGTTAGCGGGTTGAAGAGCCTGGACGACAACGAGGCGACGTTTGATCGGACGATTCAGCACCTGGTCGACAATAAGGTCGATTTGCAAAACTATCCCATCTCGCTTGGACCGTTTCTCAAGTTCGACGCTGCAAAGGAAGTCTTCCCCGAGTCGGAAGAAGCAACAGCGCTGATTTCTCGCGACTACCGCGAAGGATTCCGTTGTCCCAAAGCTAAAGAAGTGTAACCAACTCAAGTTGAAGTTGTGAGGAATCACGGCACGTACAAGTGTCGCCTCTCGCTCCGCGAAAGCTGCGCCACTTTCACAGAGCGAAAGGCGACGTTGGCCGACGAATATTGCTAATCGGAGATCGCCGTGCGGACCAAACTGAATTGCTCTTCAGAACGTCGCGCCGTCTGCGTTATGCTTTTGCTGGTCGTCGGCACCTCGTTCTCGGATTCGGCCGTCCGTGGGCAAGACAAGCTGAGTTACAACCGCGACATTCGGCCCATACTCGCCGACCGCTGTTTCGCGTGCCATGGCCCCGACGCGAACCACCGAGAAGCCGATTTGCGGTTGGATCTCGAAGCATCGGCGAAAGAGTCCGCGATCGTTCCCGGAAATTCAGATGAGAGCGAACTCATTGCTCGCCTCCTGCCCGACGCGGGAGATGAGCGGATGCCTCCGGCCGAGTCGGGCAAGACCGTCTCGGCTGAAGAGGTCACACTCCTTCGACGATGGATCGCTTCTGGCGCCGAGTACGAGCCCTATTGGGCTTACCTCAAGCCAGCCGAGACCGCACTTCCCAAGATCGCGGACGTCGGCTGGCCGGCGAATTGGATCGATCGTTATGTGCTCGCGAAACTCGAACAAGCGAAGCTAAAACCGTCTGCCGATTCGGATCGAGTCACGTTGATTCGCCGAATCTACTTCGATTTGATCGGATTGCCACCGTCGCCGAAAGCCGTCGCAGCCTTTCTGGCTGACAAGGATGAAGACGCCATCGAACGAGTGATCGACGACCTGCTGGCATCTGATCGGTTCGGCGAACGGATGGCGGTCTACTGGCTCGACTTGGTTCGATACGCCGACACGGTCGGTTATCACGGCGACCAAGACCACAGCATCTCGCCCTATCGCGATTACGTCATCGACGCGTTCAACGACAATATGCCGTTCGATCAGTTCACGCGTGAGCAACTGGCCGGCGATCTCCTTTTCGACGCGACACTCGACCAAAAAATAGCGACGGGCTACAACCGCATGTTGCAGACGTCGCATGAAGGCGGCGTTCAACCGAACGAATATTTGGCGATCTATGCGGCCGACCGAGTGCGAAACGTATCGAACGTATGGCTCGGCGCCACCATGGGCTGCTGCCAATGCCACGACCATAAGTTTGACCCATTCACGATGGTCGACTTTTACTCGATCGCGGCGTTCTTCGCCGACGTCGATGAAGCTCAGCATTTCCGCGTCGGTTCGAATGGCCTGCCAACAAAGCGACCGCCGGAACTGACCGTCCTATCCAAACGAGAACGAGCGGAAGAGGCGCGGCTTGAACAACTGCTTGCCGACGTGACTGCTGAACAAAAAACGCTGAAGAAGGACGAAGCGAAAGCAACAGAACTCAAGGATCTTCAGGCCAAGCAAGAAAGCCTACAAGAGCGGCTTCAAACGCTTCGCAAGTCCGCGCGTTCGACAATGGTTACCGTCTCGATCAAACCGAGGGAAATGCGAGTGTTGCCGCGAGGCAACTGGCTCGATGACAGCGGACCGATTGCCGAGCCGGCCATCCCTCGTTTTTTCGGAAGCATCAAAAAGGAGAAGCGACTAACGCGACTCGACTTTGCCAATTGGCTGACGGATGAAGAAGAGGGAATTGGCGGATTGACGTCGCGAGTGATGGTCAACCGGATTTGGTATTTGTTGCTTGGCGCCGGAATCTCGAATTCACTTGACGATTTTGGAGGGCAGGGCGAGCCGCCGTCGCACCCGGAATTGCTTGACGCCTTGGCTCTCGATTTAATCGCAAATGATTGGAATCTAAAACGGCTGATCAAGACCGTGTTGATGTCGCGAACATATCGCCAGTCCTCACTCGTCTCCAAGAATCAGGCGGCGCGGGATCCAGGCAATCGGCTATTCGGACGGCAGGCTCGATACCGTTTGCCCGCCGAGTTCGTTCGAGACAACGCCCTGGCTGTCAGCGGTCTGCTCGTGCTCAAGTATGGCGGACGAAGCGTGCGTCCCTATCAGCCGCCCGGCTATTATCGCCACCTGAATTTTCCCAAGCGAGTTTACAAACACGACACCGACGACCACCAATGGAGGCGAGGTGTCTATGTACATTGGCAGCGTCAGTTCCTCCACCCGACGCTTCGCGCGCTCGACGCCCCCAGTCGCGAAGAGTGCACCGCAAAACGTCCGCAGTCCAACACGCCGCTTGCAGCGATGGCCTTGATGAACGACCCGACGTTCGTCGAGGCGGCGCGAGAGTTTGGCGCGAGGATTCTTGCTGAAGGCGGTGAGTCGGACAAGAACAAATTGAATCGAGCCTATCTATTGGCTATCTCTCGCGAGCCGGACGATTTTGAGCAACAAACCATGCTCGACCATCTCGCACAATCGAGACAACACTACCAGGCTCAGCAAAAAGAGGCCGCGAAGTTGACCGGCGTGGGTCAGGCGAAGAAGTCAGATCAGCCGGACGTCGAGCATGCGGCCTGGACGGCGGTCGCGCGCGTGCTTCTGAATCTCAGCGAAACCGTTACTCGAAACTAATGCCATGACTGACCTATCTAATAATCGCAGCGCTGCACTGGCCAACCGGCGATCCTTTCTATCGAGTTCGGGTATTGCTTTGGGCGCGACCGCGCTGACGAGCCTACTCAACCAGGACGCTTCGGCTGCGCCAGCCGGCGTTTCGGGTATGCCGCATTTTCCGGCCAAGGTGAAGCGAGTCATCTTTCTTTGCATGGCGGGCGGGCCTTCGCACTTAGAGACGTTCGATTTTAAGCCGAAGCTTGCTGAACTCGATGGCAAGCCGATGCCGGCGTCGTTCACGGACGGTCAGCCGATTGCGCAGCTGCAAGGTAAGACGCTAAAGTGCCAGGGGCCGATGACGAAATTCAAACGCCACGGCGAAAGCGGCTTGGAGATAAGCGACTTTCTCCCTTACCACGCCAAGATGGCGGACAACCTGTGCGTCATTAAGTCGTTGGTGACTGAGCAAATCAATCACGACCCGGCTCACACTTACATGAACACGGGCACCGCGATTAGCGGCCGTCCGTCCATGGGATCGTGGGTCAACTACGGACTTGGCAGCGAATGCGAGGACCTCCCCGGCTTCGTTGTGTTGACGAGCATCGGCGGCCGGAATCCGCAACCGATCGCGTCCAGGCAATGGTCCGCTGGATTCTTGCCAAGTCAATTTCAAGGCGTTGAATTCAACGCGGCCGGCGATCCGGTTCATTTTGTCAGCAACCCGAGCGGAGTCGATTCGAAACAACAGGGCGAGACGGTGGAAGCGATCGCCAAGCTCAATCGCCATCGCAACAAGCTGCTTCGCGACCCCGAAATCGATACGAGGACCGAAGCCTACGAGCTGGCGTTTCGCATGCAGACCTCCGTGCCCGATCTGATGGACGTTTCCGACGAACCTCAAGAGGTTCTCGACATGTACGGCGCCAAACCGGGCGATGGCTCGTACGCTTCGAATTGCCTGCTCGCCCGCCGACTCGCCGAGCGTGGCGTGAGGTTCATCCACCTCTACCATCGCGGTTGGGACCACCACGGTGACCTGAAGCGATACATGAACATCTGCTGCGGGCTCACGGACAAGCCGACATACGCGCTCGTGCAAGACCTCAAGAATCGCGGCATGTTAGACGACACGCTGATCGTTTGGGGCGGCGAGTTTGGGCGAACGCCCATGTTCCAAGGAAAGGGCGGACCGGGGCGCGACCATCACATCAAAGGCTTCTCAATGTGGCTTGCCGGCGGCGGCGTCAAAGCCGGCTCGGCATACGGCGCAACGGATGAACTCGGCTATCACTCTGTTGAGAACATCGTCCACGTCAGAGACCTTCACGCCACGATGTTGCAATTGTTGGGCATCGACCACAACCGCTTCCGCGTAAAATTTCAAGGCCTCGATATGAGGCTCACCGGCGTCGAGGGCGCCAAGGTCGTCAAGGGATTGCTGGCGTAGGATCGACGAGTTCTTGCGTTGCTTTAGACAGCGAAGCTGTATCTGTTTAGGTGACCCTGGCTTACGTCGTCATTTGCCTTCTTCGCTCGAGTCGAGTTACTTCAGCAATTCCTTCGCGCCTTCGTGATCTGAATCCGCGTTTAGGATGTCACGGAGAATTCGCTTGGCGAGGTCAATCCCCGTTCTGTGATAGCGCCCGAGTCAATCGCCGCCAATCACAAGGCCACGGGAGCGGAAACGCATTTCCCCCTCAATTGAAGCGCCGGCTCCGAGTATTGTTGCGAAATCGCAGTCTGCCCAATGAACTGCAGCACGAACTCAATGCTCGGTCGACGCGACTTTGGGGCGGTGCGAAAGGCGACACCGTCAAGATTGGCAGCCTAACCGTGGGGCATATCGGCAGAGCCGTGTTTTACAAGAACGCGCGTGGGCGCCGAGGTCGGTTGCGGATCAGTCGCCCCGCAATGAATGACGCCACCGGCTATTTCGCTGTTCTTGCCGCAAAAGCGACTTCCTACACGACGATTCGGCTCACGGGTCTAGAAATTAATAAGCCCTATGCGTGGTCGATCGACGACGCGGACGGTGCCTATCATTTTACGGTCTCCAATTTGGGACAGGTGGTCGTCGACAAAAAGGTCCGCACGGTGCGAAAGCTAGACATCGGCTTGGCGGCAACCGTGCGAAGCCGCGGAAACGAGGTGGATCTCAAGGTTTGGACGGACCACCAGGTTGCGCCGGAGGATAGAACTTAGAGCTGTCGCACGAGAGCCCTACGGGCGGAACGCGGCAGGGGATTGCGCGATTCAAGCTGCGGTGAAATCGGTGCAGATTTTCAAGCGCCTTGCCTACGGCGACGGGATAAACGAACTATCGCGGCGACTGAAAGGCCCTGCCACGGGACCTCTGGTTTAACTGCGATTACTTGAACATGGCGTGGTTCGGATCTCCCCGCGATAGCAGATAGGCCATCAGGTCGAGTACTTCTTCTTCGGTCATCGTGTCGAGCAAGCCTTCGGGCATCATCGAGGAAGGCGACGGCCTCATCTCCTCAATTTGAGTTCGATCGACATTGGTCAAGGCTCCGGGGTCGAGCATGTTGGTTTGCACTCGATAGGAATCGCCCGCAAGATTGACGATGCGGCCCACCACGACTTTGCCGTCGGCGGTCGCGATTTGCACGGCTGCGTATTGATCGCTGATCACTTTGTTCGGTTCGACGACGGACTCAAGAATGTCGCGCGAACTAAAGCGGCCCGAGAGAATGGTCAAGTCGGGCCCAACCGAGCCGCCTTGCCCATCGAATCGGTGGCAAGCAAAGCAGTTTCCGGCAGCGAACAGACGGCGCCCTTTCGCAAAATCACGCCCGTTGAGCTTGCCCGCGACGAGCGGCGTGAGTTGGCTGAGTTTCCATTTCTTCACAAACTCGCGGGGTTCGATTGCAACGGAAGTCACTTCGCCACTCGGCTTCGCATTCAGAATCTCCGCCAAACGAATCCGATCTTCGGCGCTGAGTCTTGTAATCGCCTCTTCTCGAATTCGCTGAACGAACGTGGCGAAACTGGCGCCGCCTCGGTATCCCAGCGCGCGAACAAACCAGCGGAAATACTGCTGGCGGAGCTCCAAAGTCCAGCCCACGGTCACGTGTCGCAACGTTTTCGCCAAATCAATCTGCTCTTCCTGAGTCGGCGACTCGTTCAACAACTTGACGATTCGCTCAGTCACGTACGGAGCTTGGACGTAGGCAAGCAGTTCGGCGAGGTGGCCGTTGATCTTGTTGTCTTCACTGGGAAAATGCTCGTCGGCCAGCCGGGCAATCGCCTGCCGTTGCTCTTCGCTCGGCGGAGCGATTCGCACAAACACAAGCGATGCGATTCGCAACAACTCGAGCTTTTGGCTGCGAGTGAGGGACGGCCATTCGAGACTTTGGAAGGCATTCAGAATTCTGTCGCGGTCTTCCGCCGCTTCGTCCGACACTTCGGCCGGGTTGGACCAATCCGGCAGAGGCGTATCGATGTTAGGGTCTTTCCCCTTTTCCGTTCGCGAATAGGTGCGGACCAGGGCCAGCAGTGATGACAACTTGGTTTGAGTATCCGTTTCAGCCATCGCCCGGTCGCGCCACTCGTCTCGAGGTCGATGCTCAAGTGCGATGCGAGCCGCAAAGCGAATCGCTCGGTCCGAATGGCCGAGGTGCTCCCATACGATGTCAACGGCATCCGCGTGATCACCCAAGTGGAACGACTCCAGTTTTCTACGCAGCCGCCGCAGTTCCGAACCCTTCGCCTGCGCGGCCGTGACCGGCTTCGTCGACTCGTTGCCGCTATACGTGACGCGGTAGAGTCCGGACTGGACCTTGCGCCCGCCGATCAAGAAATACATCGCGCCGTCTTTGCGATTGATCACGACATCGGTCAGCGGCAGAGGCGTGCCTGTGACGAACTCATCAAACTTGGCCGCATATGTGGCGCCATTCGGCTCGAGATGCACGGCGTACATCTTGCCGTAGCTCCAGTCAGAAATGAACATGGCCTGTTGGTATTTGGCGGGAAACGCAGCGCCATACCCGAAAGTCACACCCGTGGGCGAGCCGGGGCCGATGTTGACGACCGGCGGTACACTGTCCGGAAACTCGACCGGCCATTTTCCGGCGCCGCTGCGCCATCCAAATTCTGAGCCGCTCGTGACGTGGCAAATGCGAGTTGGCCGATACCAGGGCGTGTTGAGATCCCATTCCATGTCGGCGTCGTACGCGAATAGTTCGCCTTCGGAATTAAATGCGCCGTCGTACTGGTTGCGAAAACCGGTCGACATCAGCTCCCAATTCTGTCCCTCCGGATCGATACGGCAAATGTAACCGCCCGGAGCGCGAACGCCTCGCATGAATCGGCCTTGGACGCGAGGCAGCAGCAAGTCTTCGTCCCACGTTTGCGGAACGCGCGAGGTCTTGATTTCCGTGAGCGCTGTTCGGTTGCCGCAGACCACGACGAGCGATTTTCCGTCGGGATGCGGCAGGATCGCGTGCGGACCGTGTTCGCCGGTCCCATGGAGCGGTCGCAACATCTTGACCGTGTCGAGATTGTCGTCGCCGTCGGTGTCGAGCACGCGGTAGAGTCCGCCCTCGTATTTCGCACCCTTGTTGACGTTCACATAGAGGCTGCCGAAAGCCCACAACAAGCCATGCGCCTCGCCGAGTTCAACATCGATCTTCGCGACCTTCGTCTCGCTCGGGGTCGCCCCCGGCTCAACACGGTAAAGCGATCCGTACTGGTCCGATACAATCAGTCGCCCCTTGGGATCGACACACATGCTGACCCACGAGCCCTGCGTCACCTTGGGAACGGAATAAAGCAGTTCGGCCTGGAAACCTTCTGCCATTTTCAGTGACGCAGCATCGGTCGCGGTCGGTTTCTTCGCGGCTGGGTATTTCTTGAGACGAAGATTGCGAAACTGAACTTTCATCGCCGGGCCGCGATGAACTTGAAGCGCCAAAAGACCTTCTAATTCTCGCTCGGAAATTTGATTGTCGAGCACTTCCACCGTTGTCTTGCCATCGACGCGATGAATCAACCGATTGCCCCGAGCAATAATGGACAGTTGATGCCACTTGGTGACGTCGACGGCCGTCACTTTACCCTTGAGTTTGCCAACCTTTTTGCCGCCATTGCGATTGACGTCAACTCGCTGGCCGCGCCGAGCAACAATGCCGCGCCCTCTCTCGTCATACAACATGCCAAGGTAGGGCGGGTTGGAGTGAATGTCAGCTTGATATCCCGCAACCGACCATTTGCCGGCCTTCGTATTCAGTCGACTTCGATACTGCACGCCCGAGTTGTTCTTGCCCTCAAGACGAAACTCGCAGCGCAACTCAAAGTCGCCAACCTCACCGTCCCAAACCAGGAACTGGTTGTATTTTAAATGATCGGGGCCATTCGTCTTGCCGGTGATGCAGCCATCTTCAACCGACCACAATTCCGCATTGCCGTTCCAACCTGACAGATCTTTGCCGTTGAAAATGCTCTCAAATCCATCCTCAGCCAACAGCGGTTGAGCGGACAAGAAAAATGCAACAAAAAATAGGCGCAGCGTCACAGGTCATCTCCAGTTTGCACAATTCAGTTGGATAGTCCGGGCGATTATATCAAAGAGCAGAGTTCCGTGGTTTCGCGAGAATGGCAAGGTCGGTACACAAGCCCAATCGCGCGTGCCGGAACAAGGAAGAACTAAAATGAGAGGGTCACGCGCGATTCGAGATTCGTCGAGCCGTCTCAGTGAGAACCAATTGAGCCGCTTCCGTCATGCGGGTTTGTCGGTCCTCGGCCTCCAACCGAAACCGCATGGCTTGTCGTGCACCACCCGCCTCGCCTCGAAACACGACGGCGATGAACACGACACCATCCAACTCGGCTGGCGTGTTGGGCCCCAAATGACCGGTGATTGCCGCGGCCAGATCAGCTTCGGGCGTCTTCTCTAACACAGACGACGCCATTTCCAGCGTGGTCTCTGCGCTCTCCGCAGTTTTCTCAACCAACGTCTCTGCAGCCACGCCCAACCAGCTGATCTTCGTCGCCTCGCGGTAGGTCACGGCCGAGCCGCAAAGCCAACTCGATATTCCGGGAACCGAGCCGAGTTTCGCCGAGACAAGCCCCGACGTGCAGCTCTCAGCAAGAACGATTCTCAGACTCTCGCGCTGTAGCAGGTTGGCAAGCTCGCGTGCCCCTTCCATTCTTCATGCCCCTTAAGGTCATCGTCCGCGAACGTACTCGCAATCAACTCATTGCCCATACCGTTACTTCGACTGCGTCACATTATGCGGCCCAAACGCGTCGGGCAGCAATTCCCCCAGCGTGGCGGTCCGGCTTATCTCGCCACTGTCATCACCGATGATGACAAGCAGGTCGGGAGAGAATTCGTTGAGCACTTGTCGGCAGGCGCCGCAGGGGGCGCCTGCGTCTCGAGTGCTTATGGCAATCGCGGCGAATTGAGTGTGACCGGCAGCAACCGCGGCAAACACCGCGGTGCGCTCAGCACAATTCGTTAACCCGAAAGACGCGTTCTCGACGTTGCAGCCTGCAACGATTTCACCGCTCTCCGTCAGCAATGCTGCGCCGACCTCGTAGCCCGAGTACGGTGCGTAGGCCGCGGCCCTCGCCGCCACTGCCTGCTGCATCAGTTGTTCGCGATCCGTGTCGGTCACAAGTTTGTCCTCTTCAAAATCCGCTGCGTGACACTCGGCCATTGCTCGGCCGACGTTCATTCAGTTCCCAGTTCGCGCTGAATCGCCCTCGGCGCCACCACTCTTTCCGTACTCAGCGTGTACGCCTTTCGAACCTCTTCCGCTGCCGTTTCCCATTCACTATCCGTGCGAGCGTGGACGACGGCTAGAGGTCTTTCGGGTGAGACCTCGTCGCCAATGGACGCGACACGATCCAGCCCGACTGAATGATTCAGCTTCCCTCCCGCCTTTGTGCGGCCGCCGCCAAGTCCGACAACCGCCATGCCGAGCATCCGTACATCAATCTCATTTACGAAGCCCCGATGGTCCGGATAAACATCTTGAGTGAGCGGGGCGGCAGGCAGATATTTGCCTGGGCATTCGACCGTGTCCGCCGGTCCGCCCAACGCACTGACCATACGGCCAAAACGCTCGGCAGCTCTTCCGCTTCTCAGCGTCTCCGCCAAGCAATCTTCACCCTCTTGTTTCGTTCCCACCAATCCCGAAGTCAAAAGCAAGTTGCTGCCGAGGGCCAACGTCACGCGAGTAAGGCGTTCGCACGCAGGTTCACCGCGCAAGAACCGAATCGCCTCATGGACCTCCAACGCGTTGCCGGCGGAGTGCGCAAGGCACTGACTCATGTCCGTGATCACGGCCGTCGCCCGAGTGCCCGCTCGGCTGGCAACCAGAACGATACTCTCTGCCAATTTTGCAGAGCGCTCCGGGCTACTCATGAACGCCCCATTTCCGACCTTGACGTCCATCACAAGCGCGTCGAGACCGGCTGCCAATTTCTTCGAGAGAATAGACGCGGTAATTAAATCGACGGATTCAACGGTGGCAGTCACATCTCGAATCGAATAGATACGCCGGTCGGCCGGGGCAATCTCGGCCGTCTGCCCAACGATCGCAACTCCGACGTCTTTCACGACGTCGGCCATTCGTTCGAGCGACGGCGCGGTGTTGTATCCGGGGATCGATTCAAGTTTATCGACCGTGCCGCCCGTATGACCGAGTCCTCTGCCGGAAACCATCGGAACAAAACCACCACACGCCGCAAGCATTGGGCCGAGCATCAGGGAGACGACGTCGCCTACTCCACCGGTGGAGTGTTTGTCGATGACCGGGCCAGCTAAACCAAGCTGACTCCACTCCAACGTTCGACCGGAATCTCGCATGGCCAACGTCAGTACCACTCGCTCCTCAACAGTCATGCCTTGAAAATAGACGGCCATGGCGAATGCAGCGACTTGGCAATCCTCGATGGATCCATCAGAAACGCCTCGAACAAACCACTCGATTTCAGCGGCATCGAGGGCTCGTCCGTCTCGCTTTTTTTCGATCACTTGCTGAGGCAACAACATCCGAGCCGACTCCTTGGACCTCGCGTCAATTACTGTTGTCGGCGTTTGCGCCGGTCTGCTCACCGAGTGTTTCAAGTAATGAATCGAGCAGGCTCGAGGCGCCGAAGCGAAATCGTTGTGGTGTGAGGAACTCGTCACCCATCCGCGCCGTCGCCATTTCAAGATAGACTCGCGCATCGGCCACAGAACGAACTCCCCCGGCGATCTTGAGTCCGCATTGCGCGCCGCTCTCGTAGATCACGTCGAGCATGACTGCGGCGGCTTCGGGAGTCGCGTTGACGGAGACCTTACCGGTTGACGTCTTGATGAAATCCGCGCCGGCTTCAATCGCCAATCGACTGGCGGCGCGAATCAAATCCGCGTCTTGCAATACACCCGTCTCCAGAATCACTTTCAACGGAACATCACGGCAAGCTTCGCGTACGGCGGCAAGTTGGCTCTTGCAACTTTCCGAATCGCCGTTGGCCAGCGACGTGTAGGGGATCACGGTATCGACTTCATCGGCGCCATAGGCGACACATGCGCGAGTTTCCGCTTGCGCCAATTCGACGTTCGCACGACCGTGAGGAAAAACGCAAACGGTGGCGACTTGGACCGAATCGAGCCCCGCTGCCGAAAGCGTCTGTTTGGCGATCGGAACGAAACGGGGGTAGACGCACAACGCCGCGACTCGACCTCCCGGCGATTGAGCGCGGCCGGCCAGCGCAACGATCTTGCCATCGGTGTCGTCGTCCCCAAGCGAAGTTAGATCCATCAATTGAATGCCAAGCCTGGCGGCCTCTCGATCTTCCACGGAATCTTATCCCTCACGTTTCGTGATGCGGTTGATGTTTTTCGTAAAGCTACGACGTGAAGAACTGGGTGATCGCCCACTGATAGATCACGTGGCCAAGGTAGATGCCGACGATGCCCGCCACGCCCGCCAAGGCCGGCGGCGCCGGAAGGGGCAACTTGATCACGGAGAATAGAACTCCCACCAAGACACCCGCCAATAGCGCAAGTAAGACCGTTTGCATTTTGTTAGTCCGAGTTCCTTTGGGTTGCTTTTTCATCTTGTGAGTCTTCCCAGCGCGACGATTTGACGGAGTCTTAATTGAGTGAGTCGTAAATGGCAGTTGACGTTGACTGATTCGATTCGTTGCCGAGGTACTACGAACTGGACAACGAGAAAAAGAAGCCGGCGATTGCGGCACTCATCAAGTTTGCTAATGTCCCCGCCACCACGGCTCTCAATCCCATTTGAGCGATCTCGGTGCGGCGACTGGGCGCCATCCCGCCGAGTCCGCCGAGCAAAATCGCGATCGAGGAAAAATTCGCGAAGCCGCAAAGCGCGAACGTGATGATTGCCTGCGTCTTCGGCGTCAATGTGTCCTTCACTCGCACAAACTGATCGTAGGCGAAAAACTCATTGAGGATCAACTTTTGGCCGATGAAACTGCCGCCTTGAATCGACTCCTCCCAAGGCACGCCAACGAGCCACGCCAATGGAGCGAAAACATAGCCGAGCAAGTGCTGAATCGTAACGCCGTCGTATCCGATACTCGACGCAAACACTCCGACCATACCGTTGAGCAGTGCGATCAAACTAATAAAAGCAAGCAGCATGGCGCCGACATTGAGCGCCAATTTCAATCCGCTGGCCGCGCCGAGTGCTGCCGCGTCAAACACGTTGACCGGCTGAGGTTCGTCGTCATGAGGAACCGCTGCGGCCGTTTCGTCAGAAGGAGCCTGGGCATCGCCGTCACCCTGTTCTCTTATCACGTCATCAGAGTCACTCGGCGGTGTGTCCGTCTCCGGCTCCAGCATCTTGGCGAATAACAAACCTCCAGGCGCGGCCATGAAACATGCGGCTAACAAGTGTTTTAGTTCGACTCCCAATTCCGCGTAGCCCGCCAGCACAGATCCGGCAACCGACGCCAATCCGCCGCACATGATGGCGAACAACTCCGAACGCGTCATCGTGGCAATGTACGGCTTGACCACCAGCGGTGCTTCCGTCTGCCCGACGAAAATGTTGGCGGTCGCCGAAAGCGACTCAGCGCGACTCGTCCCCAACACGAACTGAAGTGCTCCGCCAAGCACCGTGATGACGAACTGCATCAGCCGCAAGTAGTAGAGCACGGCGATCAAAGACGAAAAGAAGATGATCACAGGCAAGACGCGAAACGCGAACACAAAGCCGGTGCCTGTGGGAAAGACCTCAAACATATGATCCGATACGAGACCGCCAAAGAGGAAAGCAATCCCCTCGCTCGAGCAATTGATAACGGCTTGCACTCCGTTCGACACCGATTCGAGCACGGATTGCCCGATCGTCGTGTCGAGCACAAAGGCTCCAATCGCGACTTGGATCGCGAACGCGCCGCCAACAGTGCGGAGGCGGATTGCACGACGATTGCTCGAGAGTGCGAACGCTACGGCGAGCAGCACGAACATGCCGAGTAGACTTACCAAGAGACGCACCATTCAAAGGGGAAAGAAGCGGGCCCATAGCGCGGTCGCTCTGTGATGGGACCGCCATCATACGCACAATTACCGTATGGGGGGTAGCCACGAGTGCCGGCAAGGCCCCTACAAGGGAAAACGGCGTCAAGGGCGGGTGATGCCGGCAATACAGAGGGCTTGCGTAATCGGCACGGTTCGCCCGATCCGATTCTTCGTGGATGCGACAGAGCCGATTGCCGATAGGGGTTAGTGAGCTGCGTCGTGGGGCGTTTAGAACGGGAGAATCGAAGTGCGTCTACATTTTCTAGGTGCAGCGGGTGAGGTCACCGGTTCTGGCTACTTGCTGGAAACGCGAAAAGCCAAGGTGTTGATCGACTTTGGAATGTTCCAGGGCCGCAAAGCCACCCAAGCTCAGAATTCGAAGCTCGGCAAACTCAAACCAGCCAAACTGGACTCCGTCCTGTTAACCCACGCCCATCTCGATCACTGTGGGCGGCTGCCGATGCTGTTCAAGAATGGCTTTCAGGGACGCGTCTACGGCACCCATGCCACTCGAGATGTCGCACGACTCATCCTCAGCGACTCGGCTCACATCCAAAAATTCGACGCACAGCGCCGCAACAAATATCGTCAGCGAGCGGGCAAATCAGATGTGACGCCGCTTTACGCTCCGACCGATGTCAGCCCGATCATGAAACGCTTCAAGAATGTGGAGCTTGGAGACGTTCGCGATGTAGCGCCCGGTGTAACGGCTCGGTTTTACGAAGCCGGTCATATCTTGGGTTCAACTAGCATCCAGGTGACGGTCAAGGAGGGGACGTCGGAGCGGGTGATCGTCTTTTCCGGCGACATCGGCCGCAACAACATGCCGCTACTGCGTAATCCGGACCCGCCTCAAGAAGCCGACTTCGTGCTGCTTGAGTCGACCTATGGCGATCGTGAACATCGATCGATCAAAGCAACCGAACGCGAACTCAAACAAACGCTCCGAGAAGCGCGTCGCAACGGTGCCAGAATCTTGATCCCGGCGTTTTCCGTCGGACGAACTCAACTGCTCCTCTATTATCTCGCTCAGCTGAACGCGGAAGATGGGAGCATGAACATTCCCGTCTTCCTCGATAGCCCGATGGGCATTAAGGCGACCGAGCTCTATCAGAAACATGTCGACACGCTCGACTGCGAAACTCGCACACTGGCAGCCCGCGGCCACTTCCAACAGTTCCTCTCAAAACTGACGACAACGGCCACTGTCGAAGCATCGAAATCGATCGCCTCGGCGCCAGATCCGTGCATCATCATCGCTGGGTCCGGAATGTGCGATGGCGGCCGAATCATGCATCACCTCAAACACAATCTCTACAAAGATTCGACCGTGATGATCGCCATGGGCTTTATGGCTCACGGAACACTTGGCCGCAGACTGGTGGACGGCGCCGAACGAGTGAGAATTCACGGTCAAGAGATTGTGGTCAACTCGCGCGTGCTAACCATGGGAGGCTTCTCCGGGCACGCGGGACAATCGGAACTGCTCACCTGGGCCGACGGTATGGCAAACCAGAAGGCCAAGTTCATTCTGACTCACGGCGAAGATTCTCAGCGACAGGGTTTTCGACAGAAACTACGCTCCCGGTTCGAGGTGAACGCCCATTGCCCGTACAAGGAAGACCAGATCGATTTGCTCAGTCGGTTTCGGGCGAGCGGCCCGAAGCCGGTCTCTATTCCGCGAGACGTGGCGCACGAAATTGGCGAGGACGCGCCGAGCAAAGAAAGCGAAGTGACCGGCAGCAACGACCGTAAGTTTCAGCAATTCTGGAAGCATGGCGGCGGCCCCGACTTTTCTCGTCTTCAGCGCGTGCCACTCGACTTGGACGAGCACGAACGGCAGTTGCTGAGCGGGGACATCACATCCAAAACCGCGGTGCCGCTGATCAACGAGGTCTCTCGCGAATTGAAGTCGGGCATGAAAATGCTCGCCAGCGTGCGACCATGCGTGACCGTGTTCGGTTCAGCTCGCTTCAAACCCTCACACCGCTACTATCAGCTCGCCCGCGACGTTGGCCGAGAGCTCGCCAATGCAGGCTACACCGTTTTGACGGGTGGAGGCCCCGGCGTGATGGAGGCGGCGAATCGAGGCGCTCGAGATGTCGGCGGCCGCAGCCTGGGCTGCAACATCGAACTGCCTCACGAGCAAATGCCCAACCCGTACGTCGACGAAGTCATTCACTTCAACTACTTCTTCACGCGCAAAGTCATGCTCGTTCGCTATTCCCAAGCATTCGTTGTGATGCCGGGCGGATTCGGAACGATGGATGAGTTGTTCGAAGCGGCGACCTTGATCCAGTGCAAGAAGCTGGGACCGTTTCCCTTAGTGCTAGTCGGACGAGACTTCTGGCAAGGACTCGTCAACTTCACTCGCTACATGCTCAACCAAGGCGTCATCTCCTCAGGCGACTTGCATTTCACTCGGCTAACCGACTCGCCGAAGGAAGTCGTCGAGATGATCGATCGCGGCATCAATGCAACTTGATGCGTATCCGCCTCTTCGTCGAGCTAAGCTTTGTAAACACTTGGTGCCGGGGCTTCGCCCGTCTCGCGCAAAATCGCCAACATTCTATCCGCTCATCGTTTCGGTGCGCCAGTTCCGTGGTTACAATCAACGCTCAGTTGACGTGGTTCTGTTAGCGTGGCCCACGCCCGCCTGAATGCAAGCGCGAGCCGGAGCACTGCGAATGAACAAGCAGCCAGAAACAGGCATGGACCGACTTAAGAAAGTCGCTCTCTGGCAATGGGGTCTGATTACGATCGTCGCTGGCGTGTTTGCCAATATGGTCATGACCATGCAAGCGCCGGACGGGGATTCGGCCGCAGTTCGCGGACAAGTGGCCGGACGCGTCATTGCCACTCTGCTGTTTGTTCTAATCGGTATCGCACTCATCGTCGTCGACGTGATTCGTCGTCGGCGCAAATAGGCGAGCCATGATCCCTGGGGTGTTCGGCCAACGGGTGCGTTGATAACGCTGTTCGTGGATTACGCCGTCAACCTTCTTCATTCCTTGTTCAATATTCGATGTTCGATGTTCCCTCGCCTTCTTTCGTCCGTCTTATCCTGTATCGTTCTTCCGCCCTTGTTTTTTGGACAGGATTGACAGGATAAAAAAGGAGGAGCATCGTCCGCCATAATCCCTAGGGTGTTACCGGTGTTACCCCAGGCTGCGATGAGGTAGACCTTCGGCCAACGGGTGCGTTGATAACGCTGTTCATGGATTCCGGCGTCAGCCTTCT
>CAZMNY010000035.1:46335-89303 GCA_964567745.1 uncultured Pirellulaceae bacterium
TTCGGCCAACGGGTGCGTTGATAACGCTGTTCATGGATTCCGGCGTCAGCCTTCTTCATTCCTTGTTCAATATTCGATGTTTCCTACACGACAACGCCAGCCTTGCCTGCGGCGACGGGGCAAACGAATCCGCTTGCGTTCAAGTCGTTACACTCCACTCGGCTGACTTGTCTTTCCGTCTTGAGCTACAATGGCTGTCGTTTACCTGAGTTGCAGTTTTCGCAACTTACCCCACACCTCGGAATGAGATCCCGCCATGGTTCGTTTTTTCTCGGCTTGCTTGGTTTTCACCCTCTTGGCCCAGGCTGCGGTCGCTGCGGACAAGCCGAATATCATCCTGATCCTGTCCGACGACCAAGCATGGACCGATTTCGGCTTCATGAATCACTCCGCCATCGAAACTCCAAATCTCGACCGATTGGCCAAAGAGTCGGTCTTGTTCAAACGGGGCTATGTGCCGACGGCGCTTTGCCGACCGTCGCTGATGACGCTCGTTACCGGACATTACGCCTATCGTCACGGCGTGACGGGAAACGACCCCTCGCCCAAGTACGCCCAACGCGGCTCTGAGAAATACAACGCTCGTCGAGCTAAACTGATCAGCTACATCGACCGATTCGAAACGCTGCCAGAATTACTCGCTGAGCAAGGATATGTCAGCCATCAGAGCGGTAAGTGGTGGGAAGGCAATTTTAAGCGAGGCGGCTTTACTCACGGAATGACTCGAGGATTTCCTCAGCGGGGAGGGCGGCACGGCGATGACGGACTCAAGATCGGTCGAACCGGCATGGCGCCGATCGCGGACTTCGTCAAAGAATCTGCTGCGAAGAAGAAGCCGTTCTTCCTTTGGTACGCTCCGTTTCTTCCACACACGCCACACACTCCGCCCAAGCGACTCCTCGACAAATATCGCAACGCCGATCGGCCAATTACCGTGGCGAAATACTATGCGATGTGCGACTGGTTTGACGAGTCATGCGGCGCGCTGATGGACATTCTCAAAGCTGAGTCGGTCGACGACAATACGTTGGTTGTGTTTGTCACCGACAACGGCTGGATTCAGAATCCCGAACGAAACGGATACGCTCCGCGCTCAAAACAGACTCCATACGAGGGCGGAATTCGAACCCCCATCTTCTTCCACTGGCCCGCCAAACTCAAAGCGAGCAGCCGGCCCGAATTGGTCAGCAGTATCGACTTGGTTCCGACCATGTTGGCTGCCGCCGGCGCTCGACAACCCAAAGGACTGCCCGGACTCAACTTGCTTAGCAACCTGAGCAGCGGCGAAAAGATCGATCGGGACGCGATCATGGGTGAAGGCTTCGCGCATGATATCGCCGACGTCGACGACCCCGAGGCGTCACTGCTTTACCGATGGTGCATTCAAGGCCGATGGAAACTGCTGCTGACTTACGATGGCGAGGTGAATCGATACAAGACAACTCATCCCCGCACGGAAAAGCGACCGCAACTTTTCGATCTCGAACAAGACCCGACCGAGCTAAAAAATGTCGCTGCGGATCACCCAGAAATCGTTGCGAAGTTGGCCAAGCGGATCGCCGATTGGTACCCGACTCCGAATCGCAAGGTGATGACGTCGTTCCCCTAAAGAAGGCTCGACCCTTTAGTCTATGTGTCAGTTGACGTAGGCTTGCGTGCGAGGGCAATGGCAAGCCAGCATGGTGGCGTGATTCTCTGAGAGCCATTGGCGCAAAAGAGCTTGAGTTTGCATATAGGTTTCGTAGTCTGATTGGAATCTGCGGGCCACCCAGGGAAGACGGCGTTCTTGCTCGAACGCATCCATCTCCCAACACGCGTCCGTCACGTAGAAGATCGGGCCTTCGGGCGAGTCGATCAAGAACCCCATCTGACCGAGCGCGTGGCCGGGCAGATCGACGACCATCATGCTCCCGTCTCCGAAGTAATCGATCGCCTTCAAGCCGCCAACGTCGTCTCGAAAGGCATCTTCTTCGATCGGCATCGTTCGCTCCGCCAAGTCGTCGGGAAGCAGATCACAGAGAAACGCTTCGTGCAACTGATTTGATCGGGTCGACGATTCGAGATGCTGCAGCGCAGCGACGCGATAGGCAACCGAAGCGCCGGGGAATGACCGCAGCGAACCGATGTGGTCCGGATGAAAATGCGAGACAATGATGTGGTCAAGATCATCGACATCGACGCCGTCATTTCGCAGTACTCCGGCGGCGTTTTGGTGCGGATCGAGAGTGACTGGCGTTAGCCAGCGATAGAAGCGAGAAGGAAATGACCTGGTCGCTTGAAAGAACTCCGGGGAATAGCCCGTATCGATCAGCAAGTTGCCCCGCTCGCCGTGCTCTACCAACAGGAACACGGCGTAAAAGCGCCTAATCCCCCAGGAGCGACTGCCGACGAACTTCGCCCATTGTCGGCAAAAGCCACCATTGAAAAATTTCAGCCGCCGAATCGTCATGGCGTGATGATCCAAGTCGAGTGCGATTTCACTGGTGAGAACTGACGCTTGCAATGCTGCAAACGCCTGATTCAGCGCCGACCAAAACGAGTAGCGTTTGCGACTGCGTTCTACTTGCCACTCAATTCGAGGATTTCGATCTTGCGAAACTGAACCGGATGACTTTCCGACTGTAGTGAGATTGATCCTTTATCCAGAAGGATGCCGTTCTTGTCGGCCAGTTTTTTCGCCATCGCGTCTCGAGTGTCCAGCTGAGGCTTTTTGTAGCTCAGCACTTCCTGGCCATTGATCAAATGCTTGATCACTTCACTCCCTCGAACAACCACCTCCGCCGTTACCCACTGCTCACCGTGATATGTTTTCGATTTGGAATCGAGGCAATGACGCGTGTGTAGTTTGCCATCAATTTCGACATTGGTGCCTGGTGTACAAAGATTGCCCGTCGCGCGTTTCGCGTTGCCGTTGCCGCCGAGCAATTGAACTTCAATGGATATCGGAAAATCCTGGTCTTTTGTCATCGTACCGGGGTCTTGGCCGTGGACCATGATCCCGCTATTCCGCAATGCCCACCCCGGACCGCCGGGAACTTGCTTGCCGACGAATCGATATTCCAGACGGAGTCGGTAGTGCGAGAAAACTTTCTCGTGGAACAGGTGGCCAAATCGATTGTCGAACTTGTCGTACCCGTCGTAGCTGACAGTCAGCAAACCGTCTTCGACTCGAAACGTATTGCCAAAATTGTCGCCCAATTGATGGTTGCGAATCTTGGGGATCCAGCCCTTCAGGCTCTTGCCGTCAAATAGGGAGACCCATTTCTCGGCCTTCTTCTGATCCTTCAATTCCTCGGCTTGAATCAAGGAGGCGGCGCAGACGAGCAGAACGCCAAGCAGGCAATTTGAGGCGAATTTCATAGATGATTCTCATGTTGTGGTGATACGGTCCGCCAGTTCGTCGCCGTCCTGGAACTTTCGATACTTTAGCACGCCAGCGTTTTCCGCTCAAAAGGGGGTGCACTGCAGAACGGACGCCGGTCGCTAGCATCCGGCGTCACTTCGGCCCACGCGAAGGAGGCAAACCGTTCGCATTCTGAGGTTCCAGCGTTCCGGGTAGGCAGTGTACACTTCAGCGACGCGATTTGTGGTCCAAGACATGGAAGTCGAGACGACGGAAAATGGCAACTAACCAGCAGTCTATGGCGAGGCTCGCGGGCGACTACGCTGTCTACCTGCTGGTCAGGGTAATCTTCTGCATCATTCAAGCCTGTTCGCTCAAATTCTGTGGCGACATGTCGAAAGGCTTCGCCTGGCTCGCCGCCGACGTTCTGCGCTTTCGTCACAAAACCGTGACTGCGAATCTGGCCAAGGCCTTTCCTGAGCACCCCGAGCAACAGCGTCACGCGATGCTCAAGGCGATGTGGGCCCATTTGTTCCTGATGTTGTGCGAAATCGCCCACGCGCCAAGGCGATTGCACCGCTCGAATTGGCGGCAGTTTGTCAACGTCACCAACGAGCAAATGCTTGTGGGGCTACTGATCTCCGAGCGGCCGTCGGTGATCGTCACGGG
Source organism: uncultured Pirellulaceae bacterium (assembly GCA_964567745.1). GTDB lineage: Bacteria > Planctomycetota > Planctomycetia > Pirellulales > Pirellulaceae > CAZMNY01. The sequence continues at coordinate 50,348 of CAZMNY010000035.1, forward strand.
GCACTTCGGCAACTTCGAAATGTCCGGGTTTCTCAGCGGCCTATTCGGGTTTCCGACCTACACCATTGCCCGCCCGCTCGACAATCGATACTTGCACGATTTCTTCAATCGATTCCGCGAGGCCACCGGGCAGTTCATGCTGGACAAAGACGGCAGCGCCAACGATGTGCAACACATCCTCGACAGCGGCGAAACGCTCGGCCTGCTGGCGGATCAACACGCCGGCCCCAAGGGTTGTTGGGTCGAGATGTTTGGCCAACCGACATCGTGCCACAAGGCTGTCGCGCTGTTCTCCCTATCGAGCGGAGCACCGATCGCCGTGATGACCGCGAAGAGAATCGGCAGCCCGCTTCATTTTGAACTAGCGACCGCCGACACATGGGATCCCGCCCAAGACGACGGTCGTGAGTTCAACGTACGCTCTCTCACTCAATGGTACTGCGACCACTTGGAAGCATTCATTCGCCAAGCGCCGGAACAGTATTGGTGGGTGCACCGAGTTTGGCGAGGCGGCCCGCCGAAACGGAAAAAGCGAGTACGCACGGCGGCGTAACTTGGCGTGCCCAAACGAATCGAGCGAAAGCTGCAAGCCTCTGTCTTGACGTCGCTCGAAAGCACCTACCCAGGCGCTGCTACTCGTCGGCGACGTTGATGTAGACCTTCAGCGCCGTTCGGTCCTCGATAAGCAGTCGCATCGCTTCTCCGTATTCCTCCAAGCCGTCGACTGGATGAGTGAGAATCTTTTCGGCAACGCCTGGGTACATGACTTCGCCCAAGGCCAAATCGCGAATTCCCGATTCGAAGTGGTCGCGGTTCGCGTTGACTGTGCCGAGGAGAAGCTTGTTACCCAAAACCCAATCGATATTAATTTGATCGGAGGGAAGCTCGTGCTGATTCTTCCCTCCAGTGATGCTGGTCCATACCAGAACGCCGTTGTGGCCGAGCACCTTCATGCTGTTGAAGGCAACGGCGCTAGATCCCGTCGCATCCACAATGATGTCGGCCTTGCCAACTCGGGCCGCCACGTCCACTGCGGATTCGCTGCCGAGGCAAACATATTCAGCCTCCATGCCCGCGACAATTTCCGAGTTAACAGTCGGGGCCTTGGAGCGGGCCATCGTGAAGACGTTGAGTCCCTTGAGCCGCAAGATCATGGTCGCAAGCAAGCCAATCTGACCGGCGCCCATGACGAATGCGGTTTTGGGCGACCAGACTCGCATTCGCCGCTGCACTTCAAACGCTTGCTCGACCGCCTTCGCCGCGCAACTCATCGGCTCCATCAACACATGCAGGTGCTTGAGTCCCGGCGGGACTCTGACGATATATCGCTCGTCGTCAACAAATGATTCGGTTAGGTAACCGTGAAGCAGGTTGATCCCACGCTCATAATACGTCTCTTCGCTCGTCATGTCGTAGGTGCCGATTTGATCGTAAATCGACTTCCCTGGGCGACGAACGGTTGCCGTCACATAGTCGCCGGGCTTCACTGAAGTAACTTTTTCGCCAATTGCTTCGACAATGCCAAACACTTCGTGGCCGAGTACGAGGTAGTCGTCTCCTGGCGGCGAATTGCCGTAAAGTGCGTCGTTGATTTCTCGATCCGTGGCGTCGACGCCGACCTTCAAGACGCGAACTCTCACGCCGCGTCCGTTGGTAATCGAACCCAACGATGGTTCCGGAATATCCTCAATGTGAACGCTATTGGGCTTTCCTGGATAGACAGCTACGGATTTCATTTCAGTCGTCTTTCGTCATTATGCGATTAGCCGCCGAAGAGGCAAAGGGACTTGCCGAGGCGTGCAATGGGCGCTTTGTAGGTCGCACGGTTGGCCAGTGCCGAAATGCGTTATCGCACGGCCGCACTCGCTGACGTGTCGACTTAGTTCGCCCGCCATGATAGCAATCCGACGAATTTACAACGAGGGGCGGCATGTCGGCAGAATGCCCCAGTCAACGCAGTCGCCTTTGTCGCCGTCCTAGTCGATGACTCGCTGCAAGACAGAATCAAGGCCATCACTGGGGCGCCCAGGCTGACAGCGACGAATGAACGCCTGTCCGTTGAGCGACGTTAAGCGACGCGACAGCGGAGTAACGTTTTGACTTGAGACGATACTTCAGTGCTTAATCGACGATTTGCAGCCGTTCGTTTCTTGAGTTGCCTCGTAGCTCAGGTGCGTACATGCCATACGCCTGGGCGGGCAGGGCACCAAAAGAACCAGGCGTCTCCGCCCGTAAACGGTAGCTCATGCTGTGAACGCCGCGTGGCAAAGACCTCATAAAGAAGCCAACTCGGTTGTCGCGCATCTCACGATAGATCGCGAGCGACGAGCCGTGAACGTAACCGCTGCGGACATCAACCGGCTCGAGTCCAGCCGCTTTCATATCCTCGAACAATATGTACTCGTAGTCGTTCTTGCTGGTCATCTTCAGCTCGACCTCGACAAGATCACCGCTCGTTAGCGATCGAAGATCTTTTAGCGGAACCCGGTCGTACGCTTCCGCGGCCTGTTCAACCGATTGGCCTCGCGAACCGACGACTCGCTCTTTCTTGTCTCGCTTGACCAGCTTGTAGAACTGCCGTTCCACTTTGACTTCCAGACCGGCCGCTTCAATCTCGTCTTCCAGCGTGAAGTTGGTCAGGTAGACGTTGTAATACAACGGACCGCTGCCCTTGCGGCGGATTTCCAGTCGGTGTTCGCCGCCCTCGACCGCCTCGCCTTCCAGCACAAAGCGATTGTCAAAGGTAAACAAGTTCTTCTGATTGATTCGAACTTCCTTTTTCTTCTCGCCGTCGAACCAGACTTCGACGGTCATGTTCGGCTCGAGCTCCTCTGTTGCCTTTAGGTAGTCGGCGAACGCCTCAACGCAGATCGCTGTGTCCCGCGTCGACTTCCAATAAGTTGCGTGCTTGCGGTTGTTTAACAAGTACTTGACGATTCGAGGCGCGATCTCGCTTTTCGGATCCACCTTGGTCAGGAGCTTCAAGTAGAACGCGTTCGCTTCGATTTCATCGCCGTGCCACGACCACCACGAAGCGCGACCGACGTTGAGCAGAGCCGTTTCGTTTTCGTCGTCCTCAACAAGGAACTGCCGTATGTTGCGGAGGATCATTGTCAGCTTGGGCTGATCATCGACTCGGTGCAGCGCCAACCCGAAAGCGCATTTGGCGTAGACGGTGAGCGAATTGCGATCGCGGTAGAGAAACTCTCGCATCTCTTCGTTGCCGCGTTTGGCGTCAACCAACACGTGGTAGACCAACGCGTCGAGGTTGCCCGCCTTGCTCTTCATCGGCTTTCGCTCGAGCGCCTGGTTCTTGAGCTTCGTGACTTGCTCGGCTTGATAGCGAGCCAACCAGTCGAGTCCTCGTTTGAGCGAATCGGCGTCGACATCGACATCGTTTTGCTGGGCGATCGACAGGCCTCGCACCACAACTGCCGTGGTATGCGGCCAACTCCTTTCGCCGGACCCGCTAAACCAGCCCCACCCGCCGTCTCGGTTTTGCATTTCGCCGAGTCGCTTGACGCCCGTTTTGACCATATCATCGAGTAGTTCGACGTCGAACACCGGATTGTCGTCAAATCGTTTCCACTGCTTGGCTCGCTCTCGGTCGTTGCCGATTTCTTGAGCGTTCAGATTCGACCGAATCTTCTTGATGTCCTTCAGGTCGATGTTCATTCGCTGAAGCGTCCGCTGAGTGATCGCGGCCGGGATGAACCGGTTCAGAGTTTGCTCGGTGCAGCCGTAGGGATATTCGGCCAAGTAGGGCAGAGCGCTGATCATTGCTCCGGCCAACGATGGCGAATAACGAATCTCGAGCCTCGTTTGGTCAACTCGGCGTTCTAGCGGCACGTTAAACATGAGCTTGTCGTTCGACTCGTTGCCGCGAATCGAGCCGACCCACGATTCGACACGTTCGGCGCCGAAGACCTGGCAAGGAAATGACATCTCCATCGAATCGGATTCAACATCCGTTTTGGCCGTCATGCGAATCACCGCGTTACCCTCTCCTGTGATCCGCACTCGCCAATCAACTCGGACTTCGCCTTCCGCATTGATGCGAACGGTTCGCTTCACGTCGTCCAGCAATTCGACTGGGCCGTCGACGTCGATTGAAACTTGCGCTGATTTTGCCGCGTCGAGATAGTTATGGACAACGGCCGAAAGCACGGCCTCATCCCGTTCCGTGAAGAATCGAGGTGCCTGTAGCCGGACGATTACGTTCTTGCTGGTGATCACTTCGGCGGATCCCGCGCCCACGCGAGCACCGTGCCCGACTCCCCACGCCTGGACCTTCCAAGTTGTTAAGTTGTCGGGCATGTTGAGCGACACTTCGGCGATGCCGTTTTCATCCGTCTCAATTGCTGCGACCCAGAGAGCGGTGTCTGCAAACTCTGAACGCACGGTCGGTTCAACGAGCGCCGGTTGGCCAGGTCCGCCGAGTGCGCCGTCCATTTCGGACAATTCGCTCGACATGGCCATCGCCATCGAGCCGCGAGCTCTACCGCCTGGCCCGCCGCCGCCAATGCCGCCAAACGAGGCGGGCGCCATCGGAGCGGACCGTGCCGACTTCATGGCGCTCTGCAGTCGCCCCGTATCGGCAACCATGTTTCCAAAAGCGCCAAGCGGGCGCATTGAGTTGGCCTGATACGTCGGACTCGAATAGCCGCCCAAGTTGGTAAACTGCTCGGGGCGATGCTGCCGCTTCCACTTCCAGAAATATTCGCGAATGTCCCCGAAATTCGCACCTCCCGAAATATACTCGAGCGCCTTGTCATACACGGCGACGGCTGCACTGCCGACATAGTTTTCACCCACGTGGTCGGTAACGCGGACTTTGATCGTGGCCTCTTCACGCGGTCGATACTCACCCTTATCCGACACCACCTCGACATTGAGGATTCGCTTTTCCGGCGGAATCGCGATTTGCCGAACCGCCGTGTGGACTTTCCCGTCCGCAACTGTCATCACCTCAACATAGATATTTGGCATATCCGCTTTGGCGATCGTCAGCGTCTCTTCTGTCGACTTGCCTTTCAGCTTGAGAATTTTCGGCGGGAGGTAGGTTCCGTTGACTGCTCGAGCGAACAAGTAGACCGTACTATCGGCTCGGTCCGTGTTGATTTGCAGTTTAACTTTTTCGCCAACCTTGTAGGTCTGCTTCTCAGCGATGAGTTCGAGCGTATCGAAACGATACTCGCTGCCATCATCGTCTTGACCGCGAACGGTAAACACATAACCGCCGTCAATCTTGTTGCCATCTTTGTCCGTTACGCTGATCGCCAAACGATACTGGCCGGCGTTCGCGGCCTGAAGCGATTGCTTTCCTTTGCCGTCTTCGTCGGTTTTCGATTCCCAAGTCCTTATTTCCTCTTCAACCGGCGTGCCTTCTTCGTCAAACGTCACTCGCAGTAGTTTCAGGTGCGCGTCACCTTGAATTGCACGTTGGTCGAGCGTTCGAGCCATGAAGGATGCGTGGATGGGATCGCCAACTTGATAGAAACCGCGGTCGACCCACGCATAGACTTTGAAGGGCTTGCGAGCGGCGATGACGTTTCCCGCGCCGACGATGGTCCGCCGCGAGGCGTCGCGAACTTCGGCGGTGATGGAATACTTGTGATCTGAATCGCCGTGAATGGCCTTGGCAATCGCCGAGTCGATCTCGACTTCGACCTCGCCATTGGGTCCGATTTCACGTTCAAGCTCGAGCACCAACTCGGGCGGCTGGTGACCGAAAAAGCCAGGCCAGAAGGGTGGAGCGATACAGCCGAGCCAACCGCGGGATCCTTGGTACCACGAGTAGTCGCCCGCGTACCACCAGAAACCGGGCCCATAGAACCAGTCCCAAGGCGTGTAGGGGAACCAGTGCGAAGTGTGGTCACTGCGAGTGACCTTGATCTTGACGGTCGCTTCCTGAACCGGCGCGCCAAAATAATACTTCGCAAGCACTTTGGCCTTAAACTTCTCGCCCAACAAGATCGGCTTCTTTGGCGCTTCGATTGACACTTCGAATTCTGGCTTCTTGTACTCCTCGACGCGAAACGAGCCCGAGCCGCCGCCCAACGCTCGAACCGATAAGCGGTAAACGCCTAAGGCCGCATCCTTCGGCAATTCGTACTCGCCGGCAAGTCCGCCGTAACGATCGGATCGATACGACTTCGTCAGAATGCGATTGCCCTTTGGGTCATGAATGTCAATCGTGAACTGTCGATTAGCAAATTCCGACCGATTTTCGGGCGCATCGTAGCGGGGATGTTTCACCCAACATTTAAACTGCACCTTGTGACGCGGCCGATAGACGGGCCGGTCGGTCACAACAAAGACTTTCTTCTGGTCGTAGGTCGGATCGTAGCGTCGCCCGGTCCAGGCGCCATGGAAACCGAGATGAGCAAAGCGGCCGTCGTCGGTCGTTGCCGTGGTGAACCACTGAAAAGAATCGAGATGCTGAGCCGCATCGGGCTGAACTTGCCCCAGCTTATCGGCCTTCGCAGAGAACTCTTTGGTGGTGGTCTTGTAGGTCGTCTTCCGGCCAACTCGCTTGGCCTCCGTTCGGAAACCAAAGAACTCCAACTTTGCGTTGGCGACGGGACTACCGGATTCAGCATCCGCGATGAGATACAGCGAGTGGCCCTCCATCCGCTTGCGAATTATGGCAGTGTCGGCGACCCAGACGACCATTGAGCTGCTATTGCCGTCCTGCATTTTGGCTTGGACCCAATACGCGCCGCCTTTTTGCAGAGGCGAAGCGACATCGACTCGCTTGTCAAAGTGATTTGGACGCGGCTTTAGTTTGAGCGTCCAAGTCGCCACCTGCTCGCCGAGATACTTCTTCTGATTCCTTGACGCGATACGATGCCCAAGATTGCCGATCTGGTATTCGTCCCATTTCACCTGCGGCGGGTTGCTGCGCAAATATTTTTTTACGTCGGCGAGTAACTTTTGAATCTCGATTCGGTGGGCCGTGAAAGACACGCTCTGACCGTTTCGAAAACGGTACTGCAATTGCGCCCCTTTGCCGGACGGTTGGGTCATTACGGGATCGAATTGTCCCCAGTTTCCGACGATCTGTTTAAGGCTATTGCCCTTGGTATTGTTTCTGTCGCCGAAACGACCAATTGATTCTCGCCACCGTTCGGCCGCCTTGGGAAACTGCATGCGGTTTTCGTAGATCCGAGCCAATCGGCCCAATGCGATGGCGCCGTAGCCCTTGCTGTCTTCCGACAGCTGCTTGAAAAGAGCGACGTGGTTGTGAGATTCGGGCAAATTGAATCGTTTAATCCCTGTAGCCAACCGGCAAACGGTTTCGTTGTCCGTCAGCGTTTGCAAACTGAGAATCCCCTTGGAACGCTCGCCGTCTTCCGACTGCAATCGCCCGAACCAGCCCATCTGTTGCAGAGAAACGACGCTAAACTGAGCCGCCAAAAATTCCGCTCGTCGCCAAGTCACTTCGTCCTGGCGTTCCGGAACTAACTCAACCGCTTGTTGCATCGCCCAACGCCACCGTTCGCCATCGTTGGTTGCTCGCGCCCACGTCTTTGACGGTTGATGAAACACGGCGTTGCCATCGAGATCGACAGGGGCGGCTGAGCCCGAGCGGTATCCGTAACCGTCTTCATATTCAGGTAGCGAGTCGAGATCGGTCAGATGCTGCAATCGCCACGACTGCTGGGCGTTGCGCCCCGTGAGTAAGTGACGAGCAAGATTCATGTGCAAAGCGGCTGACTCGTTGGCGGTCGCTTTCTTTTCGGCAAGCACCGCGGCTTGTCTCATTAGTTGAAGAGCGCGAACGCGATCGCGGTCCATTGAGTTGACGACGCGTCCCTGACGTCTGCCAAAAGCGCTTCGCTCGAATTCGCCGGCGATAATTTTGCCCTGCTTCGGAATGCGCGCGATCTGGTCAGCAACCTCTTGGAGAATTCGCCAGTCACCATCGTGGATCACAGTGGCGGAATCCAGCAGCTTGTCGGCTTCGGCCCAGCGATTTAGTCGCTGCAACGAAATGATCGCGTTTCGCACATCGAGATGGTCGGGCTTCGAACGATGCCGCTCTTCGAGAATAAGCTGGCGAAAGCCGTCAAACGCTTCTTTGAAATTGCCGTCCTTCTGAAGCTTGATCGAATCAGCTCGCAACTGGTCGGTGCTCTTTGGCGGTTGTGACCACACGAAGGCGGCGCTGACAAGAGCGATCGAGAAAATGACGCTTCCGACTAAGACTCGCGACGAGAGATTCATGGTTGCCTCTGTGCTCGTGGGGGCCGTAAGGCCCTATCCATTAGGTTCGACTGATCGAAGAAGCCACACGCAATCAAGCGTCGATTGCGGAGTGAATTGCGGGCAGTATAACCGAGCGACCCACGATGAATACGTGGGCCGGCGACGGCTCGAATGCGAGCGATTCAACGGCACGCGCCCTAGGCCGCCGCGATCGAAGAGTTGCCATGAAATGCTCGCCTTCGTCTCTGTTCACATTCTAGGACGAACGAAATCCTGATTCGTTTTACAAAAAATCGCGTTTTTAGGTCGAATTCTGATTTTCTTCGCTCGAGCTGACTTGGTGCAATAAAAATCAGTTGTCGAGCGTCATAGAATAGGACGGTCGACGGAAAGACCGGTCCGGCGTCGCTTAAATGGCCCTGTTTTCTGCTTTGAAGACTGAAGTTGCCCGCAATCAACCTTGCTGCTCGTCCTTCGCCACATAAAATAAGAGTTGCAAACACGTTGCATCAAGGCGCGGATCACATAGCGAAATGGAGAATCGGCGTTCGGACGACAGCCGGTCACGCCCTACCTACCTGTCCGACCTCACGCAATCCTGCCAATCTCAATCCTCCCAACCCTAAACCTGCCAACCGCGCCCGATTGTTCGATGAACGGAGCTGAGGCAGCACTCGCATAGAGAAGGATGTTCGGTGAATTCAGCATTCAATCCATACGCTTCCTGGTTGGGTCTCCGCGTCTCCACTCGCTCCCCCAACCACTATGAGCTGCTGGGCTTATTGCCAAGCGAGACGTCAGCAGAAGCGATTACATCGGCTGCGGACAAAGCAACGAGCACGGTGAGGTCGATTCGGCCGGGAGAGCACGCGGCCGCCTGGGCTCAATTGCTCGACGAACTCGCGATGGCAAGATCAGTCCTGTTGGATCCCACATCGCGCGCCGCTTACGACGCTCAGCGCGAGTCTGCGCTGAGCGACACGGAATACCAGCCTGAATCGCTTGACGATCCGATGGCTCACCGGCCTGCCGGCGCAGCTCCGCAGCAGGCTCTGGCGCAGCCGACTCAAGCGATTGAAATGGCTGTCGAAATCGCACAGCCGTCGGCGGCCGAAGCGGCTTCAAAGTACCCGCCCGGCTTCACGCCTCCAGCGGCGGCACCAACTGCGGCAATTCCCGCGACATCAACAGCCGATCCGATGGCGCCGACCGCAACACCGACGTCAGCTCCGGCCAACCCTGCGCCCGCCAACCCAGCCACAGGAAACGCAGCGGCACCACCGACCGAGCCAACGGCCTATCCCGCCTCGCCGCAAACGCCAGTTGGGCAGGCCGTGGCGGCACCTATGTCAGCGCCCGCCAACCCAGCCATGACTCCCGCCGGTCAATCACCTACGCCCGTGCCGGTTGCGCAGGGCGTCGCGGCCGTGCCGAGTCATCCAGCCTCGATGGGCCAAGCTAGCCCGGCCGCGATTCCGGTCGGTCAGGCGACAGCCGTTCCAACTTCGGTGCTCGGCGGCAACGGCATTGGCGCGAACAAGTCGACGAGCAAAGAAGCATCTCGACGACGAAAACAAGCCTGGACCGGCCCGCTCACTGTGCTCGCCGGCCTCGTTATTTTGATAATCCTGACTGGTGCAGTTTACTACGGCATCAATCAGCCCGGTGATGCCGAAGTCGCTGAGAATCCTAAAGGATCGGCCACCGAAACAGACGGAAGCTCCGAAAAGAAACCCGCCGACGAGACCGACGGATCGGTCGAGCCAAACGCAGGCGCGAGTGAAACCGGAGCGGACAAGACCGGCACGACCGAACCAAATAGCGGTGCAAACGCTGAACCAAACACAGCCGCGCCCGACGCCTCGCCGAAGGGCACGACTCAGCAAGCCACGGCCCCGCCGGACTCAACGACTAACGGAGGCTCCGAGACGACGCAATCAATCGATTCGCAAACCAAGACAGTCGTGCCGATCATCCCCATAGGCAGCGAACCCAATACGCCCAAGACAGGCACAACTGCGCAATCTCCGCTCGACAATCCGGCAGCGACCTCAACCGGCAGCGCCCCGAAGACAGGCGCGCCAAGTGACCCCACCCAACCAGCCAATCCGACGACAGCCAATCCTAAGTCGGGCAATCCTAAGTCGGGCAATCCTAAGTCGGGCGAGCCGACGAAGGGGAGCGGCGAGCAAACGAGTGTGACCGAGTCGGCGAAACCGACCCAAAAGGAAATCATTGCGTTTCGTGACGCGATGTTGTCAGCCTACGATGCAACTTGTTTGCATGACTTCAAAGCGGCGGAGAAAAGCGTAGCCGAGGCGAAGGCGAAGGCGAAGACCGAAGAGCACAAACAGATGGCGGCCCGTCTCGGGGAGATCGCAGGTTACGTCAAACAGTACCGAGAAGCGTTGGACAAGTCGGTTGAGGGCCTCGCTAGCGGCACGATATTTCAAGTCGGAGAATTTACGGTCGCTGTCGTCGAACGCGGTAAGGGCTACATCAAGATTCGAGCCGCCGGTCAGACTCGGCACTATGAATTGAACGCGCTTCCGCGGGGAACCGGGATCGCCTTGGGAGACATGGTCCTGGATCAACTGGCGCCATCGACCAAGGTGCTTCAAGGTGCCTACTTGCTTGGCCATCCTCGAGTCGACACGAAGCAGCTCGAACAGGCCGGCCAGATCTGGCGTAAAGCGATCGAAGAGGGTGCCGACATCAAGCACCTGCTGCCTGCTCTTAAGGACGATTACGCGTCCATCAAATAGTCGTGTCACGGCGTTTCTCGACCCAATCTCCGTCAATTGCTCTCAGAGTTCCCCGCCGCCGACGTGAGCGATTAACAAAGGCATGTCAGTGGTGGTTTGCTGCGGCCAGGCCTTTGCCGCTGGAAGCCCACGCGAACCCCCAGCCCCTTGGACTGGCCTCCCGCATCAAATTCCCCGTCGACCCCCAACTCGGACCGGCGCAACTTGAAGACTAGCAACCATTTGGTTACTGTCAGATAAGGGGATTTTCCGTTGCCTCTTGGATTCGCCAAGTGTTTCAGCTTATCGCGATTGGGCCTGACGCGCAGCAACAGTGGCGCCGAATAGCTCAAGCATCGTTTCAAACTCGACTTGGCCGAGAAACAGCTGGGGGGTGGTCTGTCCCGTGGGACATGCGAATTTCCCGCAACCATGCCGACATTACCTTTCACGACGATCGACTGGAGATTCGCTGCCTCGAGTCGGCTCGCAATCCCGCCATCGTCGATGGCCATTCCGCTCGCCAGTTCTACATTCGGCCTGGCCAGGAATTCCGTATCGGCCTTACTGTGTTTCGCCTTGAGGAGACGGCCACTGGGGAACGTCATGTGGTTGAGTCACCTATTCACGGGAGACCCGACCCATCCTCGAATCGGCGCGGGCCCGGCGAACATCTGCCGCCCGAAGAGCGAAACGCTCGCGATCGATTGCTGAGAAAGATTCAGAATAAAAATCAACGTCGCGACCAGTCTCGAGTCGTCAATAATCTCGAGGCGGTACTCGATTACCTCAACGATAGTGAAGAGGCGGACTACGAACCTGAAAGCATCGACGATCATCTCCCGCTCGACAGCTCCTCATCTTGGACTGGCGCCACGTCGCATCATTCGCACGACGCCCGCGAGATTCTCTTCAAGGAAAACGAATCGTTGCAACGCGAGTTGGCGAGTTCGGCGCGCGAGCAGAAGCGATTAACGGCGATGCTGCTTCAGAGTCACCGCGACGCGCAGGCTTTGCGGAAAGAACTTTCGGCCAAGCAGGCCGAGGCCGATGACGCTGAGCGAACTGGCGAGTTGCAGCAACAAAAGCAACACGACCAATTCAGAGAGGACCTCGCCTCGGCGTTGGCAGATCATCAGCGTCAACAACGAGTCGCTGCTGACAAGCTTCACGCGGCAGAGAGTCAATCGGCCCAACTGAATCAGCAAATCGAACAGATGTGCCAGGAGCGGCTGACTCTGCTCGGACAGCTCGACGAGATTCGCGAACACGAACGGCAACGACGCGCAGAGCAGTCCCAGATTCAAAGTCGCCACGAATCGGAATTAGCGACGCTCAATCAAGCTCTGCTGCAGCAACAAGCTGACGCGCGGGCCAAAGATCGTTCTGTCGAAGACGCGATTGCAAGTCTGAATGCCTCCGAGGCGGACAATCAGCAATTGCGACTGGCGCTCGAAGAATTGAAGCACGACCTTCCTGCGCCCAACAGCGAGGCCATGCTACAGCAACTTCAGGCGGAGCTTGCCAAAGCGAGCGATATCGAAGCGGCTCTTCGATCCAGTCTGGATGAGGCGAAGTCAGAACTGGAAAATGAGCGAGAGCTTGGCGAAGCCTGGCAAAAGCAGCTCGATGCGATGAAAGGCGAAGCTGAAAAGAGCATTCGCGAAAAGACAGATTCGATTCGCGATGCTGACGATCGCGCGATGGAAACGCAGCGGATTATCGAATCATTGCAGGCCTCCTCGAAAGCGTGGCAAGCTCGAGCCGAGCAGAAAGCGGAGTCGCATCACCAGGCTGATCTCGAGTTGCGACGTTTGATGAGCGAGATCGCAGCGAGCCATCTTACGACGACTCAAATCAAGGAGGACATGCAAACGGCAATGGCCCGTCGGGACGAAGAAGCCGGAGAGCTCCATGGTGAAATCGCATCACTCGAGAAACGTCTGCAGCTCAACTTGGATATCACAAATACTGATGACCTGGAAAATGACGATCCGCCGACGAATGAACTTGAGCAGATCAAGTTGTTTGCCGTGCGGCGAGGCCGATTGATCGAATGGCTGCGCGAAAAACTCGAGTCGACCAAGAGTCGTTTACAACGCGAAGCGGCTCAGCGTCGTAAGATGATGGCTTATGCTCGACGGCTCGAGAAAGATCTGCAGCACGCCAAACTGGCCCAGGGCGACCATCGCATTCAAGAGGAATGACACGCGCCTCGAACTTGGATGCTATTCCCAAACGCCATCGCCGAATGCGTCGGGGTCTTGCTCGGCCGATTCCTTTGACTTGGGATCGACAAGAATTCCTGTCAGTCCGTCGAGCACCGAGTCGCCGATTGAAGCAACGGATTTGACTGCCTGCTCTGGCGCGGATGAAATCTTCTTGAGCCACGTCGACCCTTCGTCGCCAAGACCTTCGCCCAACTCCTGCAACTTCTTGCGTAAGTCAGGCGTCTGCCAAAGTGAGCCTAGGCGCGATTCGATTTGCGGCCAAACATTCTTGACTATCGCTCGCCCCGACTCCGATTGCAGCAAGATCAGCAGCACTCGAATTAAGACTGCGGCCGCGACTGGCTTAAGTCCCGCCACCGCAAGCAGGCCGATGAGAATCTTCGAGGCCTGCATCGTACTGAGGCGAAGCAACGCGAGCGAAAGCAGTTCAATCAGCGCCGCCTGTTTCTGGTTCGACTCATTGGCAGCAGTCTCGAGCGTCTTGAGTAGCGTTTTGGTCGCGCCGGTCGGACCCTCGTAACGCATGCCCGATGCCTTTTCGGCCTCAGCGACCTCGCGATCAAAATCGTCCGGTTCCTCGACCTCTGACATCGCTTTTGTCAGCAAATCGACGGCTTGATAGCCCCCATGAACGTGCCCCACCGCATCCAGTGCGGTCTTTACAACATCGATCGACGCGATTTGGAAGATAGCCATGGTAGGAAAACGACTCCGCTGCGTTGCTCGTTTCAGTTTGCTTCGTTACGAATTGTAGCTCATCGGTTTGGACAGGCGCCATGTGAAACGCAGAATCGCCACAACTCGCACGCCCCAGCCCAAACGCATTTGCACTCCAGGGCAGGTCGCTTGTGGAACTGGCGGACGACGCGGATAATGGAAGCTTATTCCAGTTGCCGAGGGCTTCCGTCGGCGTCAATCATTCGTTTCGCCTCCGTAGTAGTTGCCGCACTCGGCAGTTCTTGGCGGCCAATTACAACGGCTTGCCGAGCCGTTTTAGGACACGATTCCCTTGAAAAAACGCCAACAGCCAATCACGTCTGACCCCATTCGGGATGAGCGGAGCCGCATTCCAGGAAAGCGACTGTGGTCCATCATTGGCGTATTCCTCATCGCGTTGATCTGCGGCGGCGCCATCTTCGCCGACTGGTGGAATTGCCTGCCAGAAGACGTGAGCGCGCATTTTGTGGGACGACAGACTTGTGCCGAGTGCCATCAGACCGAGTCGAAACTCTGGAAGGGCTCGCACCACGACCTGGCGATGGATCTCGCAACCGACGACACCGTTTTGGGCGATTTCTCGGATGTGATGGTCGAACACCATGGCGTGGAGTCGAAAATGTTTCGCGACGGCGATCGGTACATGGTCAATACCGAAGGACCCGACGGGAAGCTAACCGATTTTGAGATCAAGTATGTGTTCGGCGTCACGCCGCTGCAGCAGTACATGGTCGAGTTTGAACGTCATCCGGACGCAAAACCGACCGACGTCGGCCGCCTGCAAGTCTTGCGAATTTCATGGGACACCGAGGCGAAGAAGTGGTTCTACCTGGCGCCGCCAGACGTTGACGAGAAACTGGCGCCTAACGACGAGCTGCACTGGACTGGGATTGCCCAGCGCTGGAACAACATGTGCGCAGATTGCCACTCAACCAATCTGCAGAAGAATTTTGACTCAAAAGAGAAGCGGTATCGCACGTCTTTCTCCGAGATCGATGTCAGCTGCGAAGCTTGCCACGGCGCGGGCAGTACTCATGTCCAATTGGCCAAGAGCCAGTCGCTATTCTGGGACCGAAAACTGGGCTACGGAATCGCGGGACTCACGGGCGAGAAAGATCAGATTCGCCAAGTTGAAACGTGCGCAAAGTGTCACTCGCGCCGCAGAGGCGTCCATCCTGATTTCAAACCAGGTGAAGATTTCTACGACTATTACACCACCGAGTTGCTCGGCGATTTAACCTACTACCCGGACGGCCAGATCAAGGATGAAGTCTATGTCCACGGGTCGTTCATTCAAAGCAAGATGTATCACAAGGGAATTCGTTGTTCGGATTGCCACGACCCTCACACCGCGCGACTAAAACATAACGGAAATCAAGTCTGCGTATCTTGCCACACCCACTCAGCGGGTAAGTATGATACGCCAGCCCACCACCATCATAAGCCCGCATCGACAGGCTCGTCTTGTGTTGAGTGTCACATGCCGGAGACGACCTACATGGCGGTCGATCCGCGGCGCGACCACAGCTTGCGCATCCCGCGTCCCGACCTAAGCGTCGACCTCAACACGCCTAACGCCTGTGTACGTTGCCACCTCAACGACGAGCGTCACTCTGACGACAAACCGAGCGACGAGAAATTCGCCAAGTTGCCGCTCTATCAAGATTGGCTTGTCGCATCCGCCGAAGACGAGGCGGCCAAATCGTGGCTGGACCAGAAGAACAAATGGGCTGACGCAACCGTTCGCGAGTGGTATGGAGACAAAAAACGACCGAAGCACTTTGCCTACGCGCTCGCGAGCGCTCGAACCGGAGACCCGAAGGCAGAAGAGCAACTTCAATCGGTCATTCGCAATCGCACATTGCCGAACATCGTCCGCGCCAGCGCTATTGCAGAACTCGCTCAATTCGCAAGGTCCATTGACGCTAACACTACGTTCGAGGACTCGCTCTCGGATCCTCACCCGTTAGTGCGCGCTGCAGCAGCAGCCAACCTCCAGTCGCCGGATCTGTCCCGGATGATCCGCAAACTGGCGCCGCTTCTCGACGATCCATCGCGAACGGTTCGAACCGAGGCCGCGAGGTTATTGGCCGTTGTACCAAGTCCTCAGCTGAGCGGGTCGCAACGAAAACGGCACAATGCCGCGCTGGCGGAATTCAAGCAGGGCGTGCTGCTCAACAACGACCGAGCGACCTCGTATTTGAACCTTGGAATCCTTTACGAGTCGCGCGATCCGGAACAAGCCAAGAAGATGTATCGAACGGCAATCGATCTGGAACCAGCATTTACTGGACCGCGAACGAATCTTGCCGCCATTATCGATCGCGAGCTTGAGCAGCTCCAGCAGCAAATGAAACAGCTCACGTTGCAACGAAGGAAAGACGAGGCTCTTAAGCTTGTCGAGAAAGCGGCGTCGCTGCAGGCCGAACTGGAAACGCTTCGAGTGCAAGAGCTCGCACTGCTCAGACGCGATTCGATTTTGGCGCCCAACAGCGGCCCCATCCACTATCGATACGGCTTCCTCAACTATCTACTGGGGCTGACCGACGAGGCGGACAAAGCGTTAAACCGAGCGGTCGAGCTGGAGCCGAACAATCCCGACTTCCTCTTCGCGCTTGTCCTCTTCTACCAGAAGTTCGAGCGGCATGCCGACGCAATTCCCATCGCGAGACGGCTCGTCAAGCTTCGCCCCGACGACCGACAATTCCAGGCGTTGCTTCAGCAATCGCTTCAGCGAGGCATCGGCCCCACAAGGCCGTAGACGCTCATCGCGTCGCATCCGTTTACCCCGTCCACGAAAACTCCAGCCGTGCATGTTGGCCGGGCAGCACGACGAAGGCTTGAGCTCTGCGAGCCCCGCTGCGGCGTTTTCTCGAGCGCTAGCGAAAATCTCTCGAGCGGACCTTGAGGTATTGCATCTGTTCGGTCAAGTCTTCAAGACGGTGGACGACGACGTGGATGACAGAATCTTTGCGTTCTAGTTTCCCATGAGCGAGCCAAGCAGAGGCAGTGCGAGCGACCTGGTAATAACGCTCCCAGACCGACTGCTTGACGACCAAGTTGGAGACGCCGGTTTCATCTTCGAGTGTCACGAACGTAATTCCCTTTGCCGTGCTTGGCCTCTGTCGCAACAAGACGATTCCCGCGACTCGAACAAGCGAATTATTTTTGCACTCATCCAACTGCCTGGCTGTCTTGGCGCCTAGCTCGCTCAACGCCTCGCGATGAAATCCGACCGGATGGGCGCGAAGCGAAAGCCCGGAAGTCTTGTAGTCGGCGTAAACCTGCTCCTGCAAATCGAGCGTCGGCAAGTCGACCAGCGGCTCGTCGTCGTCCAGTTGGTCGAGCAACGGCGTGGCGACTCGTTTCCGTTCCTGCCCCAACGATTCCCAGAGCGCGTTGCGGCGATCGCGCCCCACACTTTGAAATGCGTCGGCGGCGGCCAGCGTGTCGATCGCGGCTGGATTGAGCTGAGTGCGAGTCGTAAAACTCTTCAGCGTGGTATACGGCCCGTTCTCAAGTCGCTCGACTTCAATCCGCCGACAGGCGTCTTCGCGAATGCCGTTCAACACGCGATACCCCAAGCGAATAGCAAACTCGCCACTCAACTCGCCATCTGACTTTGCCTTGCCGCCGCCCACCGGCTCCAGCGCGCAATCCCATGAGCTGGAATTGACGTCGACAGGCAACACCTCCACGCCGTGATCTCGGGCGTCACGCAGCAGTTGCGAGGGCGAATAGAACCCCATCGGTTGGCTGTTGATCAGTGACGCGGTGAAGGCGGCGGGATAGTAGCATTTCAACCAGGAGGAAACGTAAACGAGCAAGGCAAAGCTGGCCGCGTGCGACTCGGGAAACCCGTATTCGCCGAAGCCGCGGATCTGTCGAAACACTTGCTCGGCAAATTCCTCCGACAGCCCTTTTTCTCTCATCCCCTCGATCAACTTGCGGCGAAAATTATCGATCACGCCGGGGCGGCGCCAGGCTCCCATCGCTCGCCGCAACTGATCGGCCTCGCCCGGCGAAAACCCCGCAGCCACGACCGCCAAACGCATCGCCTGTTCTTGAAACAACGGCACGCCAAGCGTCTTCTCCAGCACGCCCTGAATCTCCGGCGTCGGATAACAAACCTGCTCCTCACCCGCCCGCCGCCTCAAATAAGGATGCACCATCTGTCCCTGAATCGGGCCGGGGCGAACGATCGCCACTTCGATCACCAAATCGTAATAACAACGGGGCTTGAGCCGAGGCAGCATGCTCATCTGCGCACGACTCTCAATCTGAAACACGCCAATCGTGTCCGCTCGACAAATCATGTCGTACACCGCGGGATCTTCAGCCGGCGTTGTCGCCAACGTCACGCGACGGCCATAATGTGCTTGCAGGAAGTCAAACGATTTTCGAATTGCCGTGAGCATGCCGAGCGAAAGGCAATCGACTTTAAGCACTCCAAGCTCGTCCAAATCATCCTTGTCCCACTGAATCACGGTGCGGTCGTCCATTGCGGCGTTTTCAATCGGAGACAACTCGCACAATGGGCCGCGAGTCATCACCATGCCGCCAACGTGTTGGGACAGATGTCTCGGGAACCCGAGAATCTGCGCCACTGAGTAGAGCAAGCGTCGGCCGGTTTGCGATTCGGGGTCGAGTCCGATTTCGCTGCACCTTTGAGCCAGATTGGCTTCATTGCCGTAGCCGTCAAGCTGTTTGGCCAACGCGTCAACTCGATCCAAAGACAACCCGAGCGCTTTGCCGACATCGCGAATGGCCGACCGCGACCGGTACGTGACCACAACGGCCGTCAGCCCGGCTCGCTCACGCCCATATTTCTCATACAAATATTGAAGCACCTCTTCTCGCCGCTCGTGCTCAAAATCCACGTCGATATCGGGAGCTTCATTTCGCTCCTTACTGACAAAGCGTTCGAACAGCAGATCCGCTCGACTAGGATCGACCGAAGTGACGCCAAGACAGTAACAGACTGCTGAGTTGGCCGCGGACCCTCGCCCTTGGCAGAGAATCTTGCGGCCTCTCGCGAAGCGAACCACGTCCCACACGGTGAGAAAATAAGCTTCGTACCGCATCTCCCCAATCAGGTCCAACTCGTGAGTAATGATGTTTTGGACTTTGGCGGGAATGCCATCCGGGTATCGTTTGCGAGCGCCGCGCCAAGTCAACTGGCAAAGGTGCTCAAATGACGTAAGCCCTCCCGGCGCGAGCTCCTCTGGATACTCGTAACGAAGCTCATCCATCGAGAAATGGCACCGCTGAGCGATCTCCATCGTCCGCTCGACGGCGCCTGGCATCTTGGCGAACCGGTTTTGAATATCCTCAATCGGATGCAGTCGGCGCTGGGCGTTGACCTGCAATTGCTCAGCCGCCGCATCGACAACACCGCCCGTGCGAATCGCAGTCAACACATCGTGCAGCAGCTTGCGGGCGGCACAATGAAACTCAACACCGCCGCTCGCCGCCATCGGCAGCTTGCTTTGTTCCGACAACGTCATCAACCACTCGCCTCGTCTCGCGTCGTCGGGTCCACACTGCAATTCAGCCAGCAAGTAACCGCGATCGCCAAACAGACTGTGAAACCGCCTCATCGAGCTGAGCAGCTGAGGTTCGGCGGTGCCCATGAAGGCGTCCTCCGCCGGCGGAAGCAACCCGGCCAGAAGGCCCTCCTGATGCTCTTCGAGGTCGCACCAAAACAGCTGACACTCTCCCTTCGCAGCACGTCGTCGCCCGATGGTAAGCAGCCGACACAAACGGCCATAGGCCGCGCGATCCGGCGCCCACACGACGCAACTTGGCGAGTCCTCGAAGTGGAGCTCCGCTCCGACAACCAGAGGCATCCCCCGATCTTTCGCCGCCCCATGAGCTCGTACCATTCCAGCCAGTGAATCACGGTCTGTAATCGCAATCGCTCCGTAACCCAACTCAGCGGCCCGCTCGACCAGTTCCGCTGGATGCGAGGCGCCCTCGAGAAACGAGAAATTGCTTTTGCAGTGGAGCTCTGCGTATTGGGTTTGAGTATCGCGCATGTGTTTACTCCTACTCCTACTCTTACTCGGCGATTACTCGGACGGGATTAAGATTAGGAGTAAGATTAAGAGTAAGAGCCTATTGCTCTGCGATTGTTCGGACGTGATTAAGGGTGAGGAATGGGATTAAGAGAGACCCTTGCTCCTGCCGCTTGGCAGAAGGGAATAAGGTTTTGCATGGCTTCAGACATTGCGAGTCGGTGAGTTGGTTCGAATCAAACCGACTAGCATCGACACGATGTCCAGCAGCAACGCCTTTCCTTCTGCCGCCTGCAAGGCGTTGATTTTTTTCGTGACGACGAGTACGTCTAGACACGCTGCACTCTCTAACGCGGACCCTCGAGCGATGTCGAAGAAACGGCAGCGATCTGCAGCGGTGTGCTTGCCATTCCCTTCGGCGATGTTCAAAGGGATCGAAGTAGCTGCCCGGTCGAGCTGGCTCTGGACAGAATTACTCTTTGGAACGCTGGCCAATAAATCCGAAGACCATGCGGCAAACTTCACGGAACTTTGGTAGACCTTCAACTTTCCGTGGTCAAACTTACGCATCCGTTTGCCTTTCGATTTGACTTCGCTTTCGCACGCGCTAGCGATGCTCCTTCCTTTTAATGCGTCACCCGTAAGCGCCGTGCAAAAACCAGCGCGGATGGTTTAGTTCGCGGAACAGCCAAAAGCGATTGCCCTCCTCGGTCTCAATGCGGTAGTAATCTCTCTGCACGCTGGGACCCCGCCACCATCCCGTTTCGATTCGCTCCGGCCCCCAGTGCTTGGCGACACGATGCGACTGACGCTCATGCAGAAACTGCCTCGGCGGACACTCTCCGACGGGCGCTGCGGGAAGCTCGCATGGCGGGGAAAACAATTGCAAGGGCCGGTGGGCGGCGATATGCCTTCGCTTGCTCGCTGTTCGCCTCTTGCGATGGCTCCCGCTCCCGGCCGGCTCGAGCACACAACTCCGTTCGGGCTGCGGGTCCGCCGTTAGTCGAGGCCGCAACACGCGGTGCCCGCCGAGGCGCGCTGCCAGGCGATCGAGTAACATGGCGAATTGTCTTGTGCGAGAACGCTTCGCGTCGCCAAACAGTTCGGCTTGCTGAATCTCCAGCGGCGCCGAAATGGCCGCCGACAGCTCAATCTTCACGGCGGCGCCTCCCAAACGAAACTGCTCCAGCTGCATTCGCATCAGATCCCACAGATGCTCGGCATTGCATGTGGGCTGAAACAACTCCACCTGCAACTGCTCCGCCGGCTTTTCGTGCAAGTGGACAACACATTGCAATCGAATGGCACCTCGATCACGTCTATCTAACAACTTGCAGACCTCGCCAATCAACCGCCGCACAACCTCCTCCACATCCGCTTGACGCGACGTCGGCGTGTCGCCAACCCAAACCGAATGAAACTCATCCGGCGAACGATGCGCTATCAACGACTCGGGCGCGCGTCCGCGAAGCTGCTCCAACCTCAGCGGTAACGCGGCGCCAAACCGACTGGGCAAACTGCTTTTCGGCAGCCTCTCCAGCTCTTCAATTCGCTTGACTCCCAAACATCGCAACGACTCCACGACGCCAGACGCGATTCGTAACGCTTCGGTCGGCAACCGCCCGATCTCCTCCGCCTCCTCGGCCGCGAACCAGGATCGGCTGCGGGGCAGGGCGGCGCCGCTCTTTCCCAGCGGCTTCCCCGACAGCCTTACTGGCGGCTCTGCGAAAAAGCGCCCGTAGCGAGCCAGAGCCCAGGCGGCGCCGATACAGGACGCGACGGCAACGGAGGCGTACAAATCTCGCCCGCGAAATGATTTGGCGACCAATTCCGCCATCCTTGCTTCATCGCCGAAGATCGAGCCCAACCCGGTCACGTCGAACAATAGGAAGTCGACGCTCGGCGAGCCGCCCAGAGTCGTCGTATCCGTCGTTGCCGTGCCCGTCTTCGCGGCTCCTGTCTTCGAGGTCGAGTTCGCAGGCCGTTTGCCGCGCAGCGATTTGGCGGCGACCGTCTCCCACCCGACCAACGGGCTGAACTGCTGACACCACACCGCCAGTTCAGCCAACACATCGAGGTCGACTTCCGGTTGATGCGGTTCGACCAACCCGGGCGTCGAGTCGCTCGAGTCGCCTTCGACCAGCGAGTTCGCCTCGGTTAACGGCATGTCGCGGCGAACGCCTAGCCGCCAGGCGGCGGATGAGCAGGCCGCAATCCGCAAGCCTCGCCGAGCGTCGCGCCAGTGTAACAGCACGGGCCGCGACTTGAGTTCAGGTCGAGCGGCAACGATCCGCTGGACTGGCCAGTTGGGAAGCCAGATGCAAAGTATACGTTTCATGTTCGCTTCTCACTCGTCGCTCCAAGACGCAAGGTCCTAGCCAGAGGACGTAAGTAACTATCGACATCGCCAGTGGTGCGGGGGCTCCTGAAACGGCCGTTAGTAGCAGGCGAGGCTCCGCCTTGGTTGGAGGCGACGGCAACTGAGCTTGCTTGGACAAGTGCTGCATAACGGCAACGGCTTGCTGTATCTCTTGTGGTGCTGCCTTGCCTGCGGCAAACGAGTTAAACGAAAACATGGGCGAGGCTTTACGCCGCCGGGGTAAATCAACCTACGGCGTTGCTCAAAACGCCAGTCACATCATCCATCGCCAATTCCACCACACCGCCGCCCCGACCGCCGCGACACCTCAGGACTTCGATGCGAAACCGTCGGGGTCCGCGACTGGGGCGAGGTTGAACGAGCAGTTGCGAGGCGGACCAAGTCGGTTGGCCACGGACGCTCAAGGGGCGTTGAAAGTGGCCGATGGCGCCCCCATCCTCGGCGGCCAATTGCAATCGGCGGAACCAACGCCAATCCAAGCAGTCGAGCTCCGCCCAGACTGCGGCAACTCCCGGACAACGCAAGGCCTGATCCAAGGCCCACAATTCATCCGACTCCGACTCGGCTCGCACCACCACGAGCCGCTCTAAGTCCAACCCCATGGCCGAGGCCGCTGGCGGATAGAACTGCTCGCGGCGATCCATAACCACCACCGCACCGCCCTCCCACATCGCTTCACGCGCCGCAATGAGAGCCAGCGAGGCGGCGCCGGAACCGGCGGCTGGCGACAGCCACTCAATCAGCGACCCCGGTGCAAACCCCCGTTCGGGCAGCAGGCGATCGAGAGCGTCCGAACCGCTACTGATTGGATCGCCCTTCGCTTCGAACTGCGATCGCTCAAGCCGACAAACCTCGCCCCGCAACCGCTTCACCAACTCACCCCGCTCTCCCTCCACCAACGGCGCGAGGCGCAGTGGAGTTGTGTCAGCGCGGGAATGGGGAGACGAGGCGAGTGTCGAAGTCGATTCGATTGAATGGCCGGTTTGCGCCTGAGTTGGCTGGTGAATCTGCAGTTCGGGTTGGGATGATGTGGCCATCGGTTTTGCTTGCCAATGTGTTCTGAACAGCCACCGAAATTTCAGTGTCGCTGTGGGTGCGCATCCCTGTTGTTTCGGCTTTCCATCCCTCCCTGCGGCTCGAATTCGACGAGCCATGGAGTACTGTACATATGTATCGTACCGCTGTCAACAAAAACATAAATGGATTTCGGAGGTCAGTCGCTTTGGTGCATATAGACGTCGCTTGAAGGGTAGGGAAAGCTGAAGCCTCTCGCGTCGAAACCCTGCTTGATCGCCTCGACCAAGTCCCATTTGGTGCCCCAATAGTCGGCCGAATTCACCCAAGGCCGGACCACGAAGTTGACGCTGCTGTCTCCCAATTCATCGACCGCCACGACCGCTTCCGGCTCCGCCAGCACGCGCTCATCCGCCTCAAGCGTCTCAACAAGAAACCGCTTCACCGCCTGCAGGTTGTCCCCGTAACCACAGCCGATCACCAGGTCGATTCGTCGAGTGTCATTGGCTGAGAAATTGCTGATGTTCGAGGAAGTGATCTGACCATTGGGCACGATGATGCGAACGTTGTCGCCGGTCTTCATGATCGTGCTGAACAACTGAATCTCCTCAACGCTGCCGGACGTTCCGCCAGCGTTCACAAAGTCTCCCACCTGAAACGGCTTGAAAAGAATCAGCAGGACCCCCGAGGCAAAATTGCCAAGCGAACCTTGCAAGGCCATTCCAATGGCGAATCCAGCCGCGGCCAGGATCGCCGCAAACGAGGTCGTCTCCACTCCTAAAGATTGCAAGGCGGCCAAGACGACAACGACCGTCAACAAAGACGAAATGATATTGCCGAGGAACTTGGCCAACGTCTCATCCAGGCCCGCCCTGGTCATGATTCGGCGAGCCGCCGCGGTCAGCATACGAGCGGCGAACCGCCCCACCATGAAAATCACCACGGCCGGAAGCAGGTGCTCCAGCAAGGCAGGAACCACAACGGTCGTCAACGCCTCCATATACTCGCCGGCCGTCAGCAGGCGCCATAACTCGGCCATCGAATTCTCAATCGCGGCCGCCGTCTTCGACTCCGCATTGCCGCCCTGGCCCAAAACCAAGAACCATGTGTGAACCATCGTCATCACTCCCTAAATATCAGATTACGGATCAACCGCAACGCATGGCATTCGCCTTGGAAAGAGCGTCTCGGAAAGCGCCTCAGAAAGCGCCGTCGCCAAACATCTGCGGACCTCGCCTCGAGCCAGACCGCCATTGTGAGGTTTGGCGAGCATTTGGGAAGGGAATTGCCTCATCGCGTGGCGAGTCGCGCCGGCTTCAGTTATCATCGCAGGCGATGGCGAAGATCAATTCGCCTCAAAAGTCATGCCTGAAATCCAGTGCCTTGTTGCCGAAGGGCCGTTGCCGAAGCGACCGGTTTTCGACGTGGGACAACAAAGCCGCTTACGACACTCGCTTGCATCCAGGCATTCTTGCCAAACAAAGGGTCTGCACACGATGAAAACTCTACTAATCGCTCCCGCACTCGCGATGCTTCTCGCCGCCTCCATTCCGTCGTTGGCTTCCGCTGAAAAGTGGGTTGTCTACCCAGGCGGAGACGGACAAGGCAAAGGAAACATCGTCCTCATCTCAGGTGACGAAGAGTATCGCTCGGAAGAGTCGTTCCCGATGCTGGGCAAAATACTTTCACAACGGCATGGTTTCAATTGCACGGTGCTGTTTTCTCAAAACGAAGACGGTGAAATCAACCCCGACAACCAGGAAAACATTCCAGGCATGCATTTGATCGACAAGGCCGAGTTGTTGATCCTCGGCCTGCGGTTCCGCGAACTGCCGGACAAAGACATGAAACACTTCGTTGACTACGTCGAAGCTGGCAAACCCATCATTGGAACGCGAACTTCAACGCATGCATTCAACTATTCGCGCAACAAAACGAGCCCGTTCGCCAAGTACAGCTTCAACAATCGCGAGTGGAAAGGCGGATTCGGACAACAAGTTCTCGGCGACACATGGATCAGCCATCACGGCCACCATAAACGCGAAAGCACTCGAGGCGTCGTCAACGCGCCAAATAAAGATCACCCGATTCTCAATGGCGTCGACGATGTTTGGGGACCGACTGATGTCTATGGCGTTCGCAATCTGACCAAAGAGGCGACCATCTTGCTTCATGGCCAAGTGCTCGCCGGCATGTCGCCATCCGATCCGCCTGTCGACAACAAGAAAAACAACCCGATGATGCCTGTCTTGTGGACCAAAGACTATCAAACCAACTCCGGCAAGACATCCAAAATCGTTTGCACAACCATGGGCTCATCGACCGACCTGCAAAGCGAAGGCCTGCGCCGTGCTATCGTCAATTCAGCTTACTGGACGCTTGGAATCAAAGTGCCCGCAAAAGCAAACGTAGACGTCGTCGGCCAGTACAAACCGACTCCATACGGATTCGGCTCGTACACCAAGGGCGTCAAGCCTTCCGATCACGAGCTGTAGAATCGCACATTTCGAAAAGTCAAAACAACAATACGCTTTCCACGCACACAGCGGCGCGCGAGTAAGCGAAGCGAGCCGCTGCAACGATAAGAGACAAATGACTCACTCCCCTTGCCGCCCCGTCGTGTTGCGTATCATCGCCACGGCGATGACTGTTTGCTTTGCGCTCGCCCTTGGCGGCTCGCCCGCGAATAGTGAGGACTGGCCCCAATGGAACGGTCCCACCCGAAACGGCCGTTGGATCGAAAAGGGCGTCGTCAAGGCGATTCCAGCCGATGGTCTCGTCGTCAAATGGCGAACACCCGTCAACCTTGGCTATTCAGGACCGGCCGTCGTCGGCGGCCGCGTCTATTTAACCGACTTCCGGCTCACCGAAGGTAAACTCAACAACAATCCCGGCTCACGCAACAAAGTGAGCGGGGTTGAACGAACCGTTTGCCTAGACGCAAAATCGGGCGAAATGATTTGGGAGCGACCTTACCAACGCCAATACAACATCTCCTACGCAAGCGGGCCTCGAGCCACGCCGACCGTGGATGGCAAACGCGTCTTCTCGCTTGGCGCCGAGGGTGATTTGCAATGCCTCGACGCGACGGACGGCAAGCAACTATGGCGAAAGGACCTCAAATCCGAGTACGAGACCGAGGCCCCGTTTTGGGGCTTCTCGGCGGCGCCTCTCGTCGATGGCGACAAGCTGATTTGCATCGTCGGGGGCAAAGGCAGCGTCGTCGTCGCCTTCGACAAAACATCGGGCAAGGAACTATGGCGAGCTTTGTCGGCCAGCGACGCCGCCTATTGCCCGCCAACGATTATCAACGCGGGCGGCGTACGACAATTGCTAATCTGGCACGCCGACGCACTCAACGGACTCAACCCCGAAACGGGCGAAGTCTATTGGACTGAGAAGCTGGCGCCGAGCTACAAGATGTCGATCATGGCGCCGCAAAAAGAAGGCGACTATCTTTTCGCCAGCGGCATCGGAACCATCGGCGCGGTATTCAAACTTAACCGAGACAAGCCGGGCCTCGAAATCGTCTGGCGAGGCGATACGCGAACCGGCGTATACTGCGCGAACAGCACGCCGATTATTGACGCCGGAGTCATCTACGGATGCAGTTGCCGGGGCGGACAATTGCGAGCGGTCGAGTTGACGACCGGCAAACGATTCTGGGAGACGTTTAAGCCCACGACGAACGATCGCCGCGCGGGACACGGCACAGTTATGCTCACCAAGAACGGCGACCACTATTATCTGTTCAATGAAACAGGCGATCTGATTATCGCCCAGCTCTCTCCCAAAGCCTATCGCGAGGTCGGCCGGTTTCATGTTCTCGAGCCGACGAACGAAGCGTTTGGGCGGAAGGTGGTTTGGAGCTACCCCGCGTTTGCGAATCGACATCTGTTCGTGCGCAACGACAAGGAAATCGTTTGCGTCTCTCTCGAAGAATAGCGAATGGCCGACTACGACGAGATTCGCCAGACGCTCGAAAATCAATACGCATTATCGGTCGACAGCGAAACGTTCGGGAAATGCTCGCTGCGCATTCACCGCATCGTCAATCCAGACGAGCTGCTTGATGACGAACGAGTTCTCAGCGCCTCGCACGAGGAAATGGAATGGCATCCGTACTGGGTTCATTCGGGTGCCGCGGCGACAGGACTAGCTCACTGGCTCGGCGGCTTGTCGCTTGATGGCGTTTGCGTCCTCGACCTCGGCTGCGGGCTAGGCGTAACGACGGCCGTCATCGCGGCCGCTGGGGCCGTCGTCACCGCCTGCGACCACGCGCCTCCAGCCCTGGAATTCACGCGACTCAATACCGATCCATTCCGCGAGCGAGTTGATGTGCGGCAATTCGATTGGCGACACGACGTGCTAGACGACACGTTCGAGTTGATCGTGGGTAGCGACATCCTCTACAACCGCGCCGATCTACCCCACCTTCTCAAGATTTTCGAGCGAAATCTCAGGCAGGGCGGTGCCATATTGTTAGGCGATCCAGCCCGGCCGCTAACGAATAACCTACTCAAACAGATTCCAGAGCAGGGCTGGACGGTCACACGTCGCGAATTCACGACGGCGGTAGGCGAAGCTCGGATCGTGATCGTATGGCGGGGTGATCTCAGCCCCCTGAGCCGATCCTGGATTGAGATGTAGAAGCGGCGAATTAGTATGAAATAGGGGCTCCACGATGGCTGCTTTGCACCGTTGCCCCTTCTGTTTCTTTGATTCCGCCAGCGAGGATCGACCGATTTCTTTTGGTTGGACGATAGCCGCCGAATGCCTGATTGTGCCTTGCGCGCTTTTGCTTGCGCTTGGTATTGGAGCAAACCGAATCGCAACCGCGGGCCGCAACGGCCTGCGCCGCGGCAGTCGAAGTCAGTGGCAATCCATCGCCATCGTCATGCTGCTCGCTGTCGGCATCAGCGTATGCGTCACATTGATCCGCACGCCGTTTCCGCGAATTCACGACGAGTTTAGTTATTTGCTTGCCGCGGACATGTTCGCAATGGGACGAGTCGCGATGCCGAAACATCCGATGTGGGAGCACTTCGAGACATTTCATGTGCTGGTACAACCGAACTACGCTTCCAAATACCCTCCAGCGCAAGGGCTCTTTCTGGCCTTGGGTCAATTGCTCGGATCGCCGATCGTCGGAGTCTGGCTCTCGACAGCGCTGGCGGCCGGGGCCAGTTGCTGGATGCTGCAAGGCTGGCTACCCAAGCGGTGGGCCTTCTTGGGCGGACTGCTGATCTGCGTATCGTATACCGTGATGATTCGCTGGGGCCAGAGCTATTGGGGAGGTGCGCCGGCAATGATCGGCGGGGCGCTGCTATGCGGAGGCTTCGCGCGGCACGTTCGAGCTCCCAACTTTATCGCCACCCTGGCGATGCTGCTCGGCGCTGCGATGCTCGCCACAACTCGGCCCTACGAGGGCGGCGTTCTCTGTGTCGTTATCGCACTTCACATCCTGGTCGCCTCCATTCGCCAGGGACGGATTCGCGAGCGAGACTTCTGGACGAAATTTGTCGCGCCGGGAATGGTTGGCAGCGGCGTATTGCTCGGCGGCCTGGCTCTCTACAACGTCGCGATTACCGGCAGCTGGAGCGATTTTCCTCACAGTAGTTTTCATCGCCAATACGCAGCAACGCCGGTCTTTCACTGGCAGTCGCCGCCGCCCGAACCGACGTATCGGCACGAGGTAATTCGCGACTTCTGGACAGGTTGGGGAGCAGAGGCCTATAAACAACAGCAGCATCCATCAATCTATTTCACGATTAGGTCGCAGGCTTCCATCGGAATGCTGTTCTCCTTCTTCGGCGTATCGCTGGTCATCCCTCTGTTGTCGGTGTCTTCGGTTCGAAAACGCCGCGGCGCACTAGTCGCGTTGCATGGCATCAGTGCCGTGTTAGTTGGTTCCGCATTCGTCCCTTGGGTTCAGCGACATTATCTTGCTCCGATACTGCCGGTTGCGTATTTGCTCTTACTTCATTCCATTCGCCAGTTCTACGCGGCAAAACCTTGTCGCCGGAAACAACGTGCCGCCTTGGCCACAGCATGTCTTGTCGGCGCTGTCGCTGCACTCCTGTTGCGAGTGACGTACGAAGTCAACAAGCGCGAACATTGGGGTGCCGAACGCGCGCGGATCGAACGAGACCTGGAGCAACAACCGGGCGATGATCTGATTGTCGTTCGTTACGCCAACAATCACAAAGGCCTCGACGAATGGGTCTATAACAAGGCGGACATCGACAACTCGCCGATTATCTGGGCGCGGGAGATGTCACCCGCCAAAAACCTCGAACTGCTTCGGCACTTCTCGAAAAGGCGGCATTGGCTGCTCCTCGCCGACACGAAGCCGCCGCGGTTGATCGAGCATACGGGCGGCCGGAAAGCGGGCGGCAGCGGCGAGAAACGCGATGAAACGACGGCTTCATCGGTAAAATAGCCCGAAGGGATTGCTGGTTCGCCAAGCCGACTCGGCCCGTCCATTTCGCCAATTCGCGACATATTCTCGCCCTGGGCTCGAGCCCCAATTAATGTGGAAGAAGGTCTCGGTATTCTCCATCCACATTCACTGGAATCCTCATGGGCACCTCGGTCGAGATGACACAGCCGGCGGGTTCAGCTGGCGAACCATGCTGCAACGACCAGTGGGAGCAAGCCTACCTGCGGTTTGAATCGCCAAAGCAAGAGGTCGCGAAGTTTCGAGCTCGGCTCAAGAAACTTGGTGCCGAATCATGGCCGAAGGAATCGCAGATCGTTGACCTGTTTTGCGGTCGGGGCAATGGCCTCGTCGCACTTGAACAACTGGGATTTTCAAACCTCGAAGGCGCCGACCTGTCATCAACTCTGCTTGCCCAATACAACGGCCCAGCTAAGGGTTATGTTTGCGATTGTAGAAAGCTTCCTTTCGAGGATACTTCCAAGGATGTCCTGATTGTGCAAGGCGGGCTTCACCATCTACTGCACCTCCCCGAAGATCTCGAACAAGTACTCGCCGAATCGGCTCGCGTACTTCGAGCCGATGGCCGGATGGTGATCGTTGAGCCGTGGACGACGCCATTCCTTCAGGGCGTCCATTGCCTCTCCCGACAAGAGCTGCTCTGCCGAATGTGGCCCAAGCTAAATGCGTTTGCGACCATGGTCGAGCACGAACGCGAGACTTACGAAAAGTGGCTTGGGCAACCCGATGTTGTTCTTCGTCTTCTCGAATCGCACTTCAAAGCCGAGTTGCGTCGAATTGGCTTTGGGAAACTCATGTTTGTGGGGCGCAAACCATGAGCTTGATCGAGCGCGTGCACGGTGCCTACATTGCGAATCGTCGCGTTGAGCGGCTCTCTGGCACGCTTGCGCCTCTCTTTCCCGATGGCGCTCGAGTGCTCGACGTAGGTTGCGGTGATGGTCAACTGGCCGCCGCGATCATGAGACGACGCAGCGACCTTCGATTTGACGGCGTCGAGGTGCAAACGCGCGATGCGACAGAGATTCCTGTCGAGCAGTTCGATGGGATCGCGATTCCGCATCACGACAATTCATTCGACGCAGTACTGCTTGTTGACGTGCTTCACCATTCGCACGACGCCGAGTCGCTGCTGCGCGACTGCAGTCGAGTCGCCAAAGGATCGATTGTCATCAAGGACCACTTGCTCGAAGGGTGGCTGGCCCATTCGACGCTTCGCTTCATGGACCAAGTCGGCAATCGTCGCTTCGGCGTTGAAATACCCTGCAACTATTTGACTCGCGAAGCCTGGCTCACCACGTTCGGTCGACTGCGACTGCAAATCACCGAATGGTCCGAACGATTGAAGATCTACCCGCAGCCAGCGAGTCTGCTCTTCGACCGTTCACTCCATTTTACTTGTGCGCTCAATACGCCCGAGACGACCACGGCGAAGCCCAAGCCGCGTTAAACATTGTCGATCGTAAGCACTATCGATCGCACGATCGAAATCACGCCGGCTTTCAGCACGTTGATTTAGTCGCTGGGCAGCCTTCCCTCGGCGCCGTGGGGTCTGTCATTTTGCACTTGCCCCTGGTTACTTTGCACTTTGCATTTAGCTTACAAACCTGACTCACCGGCACGGGGCAAGCTCGTGGGGGGGGCTTTCTTTTTCGCGCACGCCACCTGTTTGATGCTAGAATCGACGGCCATAGCGTCTCCCACCCTCTTGGCGATTCAACTAGGGACCAACACCATGCCGTTTCGTTGCCTGCCCTCAGTATTGGTTCTCTTCATCGTCGCGTTTGGTGCGATGCCTGCCCGTGTAATTCGAGCCGCGGATCGCCCAAATATTCTGCTCTTCACTGCGGACGATCTTCACGCCGAGTCGCTCGGCGTCTATGCGAAGAAGCCAAACGACGTTACGCCCAACCTGGACGCTTTTGCGGCTCAAGGATTGCTCTTTAACCGCGCCCATGTCAATGCCGCCATTTGCGCGCCATGTCGAGCGATCATCGCCACAGGGTTGTACAGCCATCGCTCGGGCGCAATGGGCTTCATGAAAGCCCGCGAGAACGTTCCCGACATCGCGACGACCATGCGATCAGCTGGGTATCTCGCAGGAATTCTTGGCAAGGTTGGTCATTCCACGCCAAAGAATTCGATGAAGTGGGACTACCAATTCGACCAAAAGGAACTGGGCAGCGGTCGCAGCCCGGCTCTTTACTACCAGCGGACCAAGACGTTCCTCGAGCGAAGCAAGCGCGAGGGCAAGCCGTTCTATTTCATGGTCAACTCGCATGACCCTCATCGCCCCTACTGCAACCCTCAGCGACTGCTCAGAGGCGCGGAGATGCCGTCGCGAACTTACAAGCCCGCCGAAGTAACCGTACCTGGTTTTCTGCCTGACCTTCCCGGCGTTCGCGCCGAACTGGCCCATTATCTTAACTCGACGAGAAGGCTCGACGACACGTTTGGCAAAGTCATGCAAGCGCTCGACGAGTCAGGGCAGGCTGACAACACGCTGGTCATCTTCATCTCCGATAATGGAATCGCCGTCCCTTTCGCCAAGTGCAACGCTTGGTTTCATAGTAGCCGGACGCCAATGATTGCAAGGTGGCCCAGAGTCATCTCGAAGGGAACTCGAAACGACGAGGACTTTGTCTCCGTTGTCGACTTCTTCCCCACGTTCACCGATGTGACCAAGGTAGACGCCCCCAAAGACCTCGATGGCAAGTCTTTTCTGCCTTTGCTTCACGGGCGTAAACAAGAGGGTCGCGGTCACGTGTTCACTCAGATCGACGCCAAAGCCGGCGGGGACGGAGTGCCAATGCGGTGCGTTCAGACCGGCAACTTTGGCTACATCTACAACCCGTTCAGTGACGGCAAGCATTGGTACCGCAACAACAACGAAGGCCTCACGATGGCCGCCATGCAAGCTGCGGCCAAAGACAACGAGGACATCGCGGCTCGCATCAAGCTGTTTCGATACCGAGTACCGGAGGAGCTGTACGATTTGAAGAACGACCCCGACTGTTTGCACAACCTTGTCGATCACGACGAGCACCGAAGTACAATTGAGTCGCTCCAAACGAAGCTTGTTGCGCAGATGGAAAAGACGCGGGACCCGATGCTCAAGGCGTTTCTCAATCGCAACGTCCGGGCCGTCGTCGACAAGATTCTTCTCGAAACTTACGGGCCGCCCAAAGGCAAGCCCAAACCTCATGGCCGTACACGACGTCGGCTTCGATCCCCGCCGCGCGACGCTCTTCTTCGCCCACCGCTTTGTCAGCGGGACCAACAATCGCCAAGCCGCACAACACAAACATTAGGGCAATCGACAGACGTTTCATTTTAGTTTTCCTTGCATTGACCCGGCCTATCCTTCGAGAAGGCCCGGATGTTCGGGCGGCCCCTCAATAACCCGATCGAGATTCTCCGACAACAAGACAATCGTCTCCCAATCGCTCTCCACGATATCCTGCGAATGGGCCAAATTGTTGCGAAGGCCCTCAAGCCTCTTGACCAACTGTTCGCCTCGGCGCTTTGACTGAATTCGTAACGAGTCGCGCAGGTCCTGGTCTTTCGTGACGATCGTGCCTTTGTCCGACAGTTGCAGGCAGTCAATCAGCTTCACCGTTCGATGCCGCCGCTGTCGCTCGTTCTGCAAGTCTCGAGCTTTTTGCACGCGTCCCTCCGACAGCAGCTCTCGCCAACCCTCGTCGGGAAATCGGTTTTCGATCAAGCGGACGAATCGCATTTCAACAATCGAGATCATTCCAAACAACCACATTCGAATCGCCGGCTTGACGAGGTCATCGCGAGTTACGATACCGGCGACGCTGCCAAGCATGGAAACGAAGAGCCGAGGCCGTTCGACGAGACGCTTGACAACATCGGCCAGAGCGGCTGAACTCGCCAACAAATCCGCTCGGTCAATCGGCTCAACATGCTCACCGCAAACGCCATCGATCAGCGAGTCTCGGCGAACAATCCCAACAACCAGTCCCCTCTCGCGGACCCCAGCGCAATCGAAGTCTTCTTCATCTAGGAACTGGCGTACATCGACTGAGGGGCACGACGTTTCGAATGAGACAAGCGGTTCGGCTATGTCGCTCACCGAAAACCCCGCCGTCAATGCGCGGCGAATACTATCGACCGACGTTCGTTTCACCAGCATTACTTCTCACCGCGATATCGAAGCTCGAATCCCAAACAACCTGCCACAGCTACGCCCGCTCCTGTATCGACTCGATCACATCCAGCCTTCCCGCCATGAGTTCGGCGAACGGTCGGGTCGCCTGCCTTTGCTGCATAACGATTTTTACAATGGAAACGACTGGCGTCGCGAGGAACATCCCCACGATGCCCCAAATCAGGCCGAAAAACATCAGCGCCAGCAGAAGCACCACCGGGCTGACGTCGAAAGACTTGCCCATAATCCGCGGCTCAATCACATTGCCGCTAATGAATTGAATCGCCACGATAATGACGAAGCAGAATATCGCGGACGACGGCGCAATGCCCGAATTCAAAACCAGGAACGGCACCGGAAGAATGCTGCTGATCAGCGGTCCGAAATTCGGGATGAAGTTCAGAAGGAACGCCAGCATTCCGAATACGATCGCGAGCGGCACGCCGAACATCCAGAGGGCGAATCCGAAGGCTAAACCGGTCAAGAGCGAGATCACAGTCTTGACGACAAGGTATTTGCGAACTTGCTCTTCGATCTCCGCGACAAACCCCACCGTTCCGCCTCGCTCTTGATTTCCAAGTAACAAGAAGAACACGAAGATCAAAATCAACACACCGTACGACAACAAACTCGAGAGGGAACCGGCCAGCTTGAGCAATTGATCTTGAACGAAGTAGGAGATTGAGTTCAACAGATCTTGCACCGCTTGAGACCGACCCTGTGGAGACAATGGGCTCGGAACGGCTTGCGACACGGCTCCATCCGGCGACTTAGCTTCATCAGGCGGCACGGTTTCATCAGGCGACACGGTTTCATCGGGCGACCCGGTTGCGTCAGGCGCCCCGGTTGTATCAAGCGACCTCGTTTCGTCGGGCGTATCGGAGTCGTCGGGCAGGCCCGGCTCAACCGTCGGCCCGGCGTCAGCGGGCGCTGGCGTTTCCGCCTCTAGCAGAGCAGACGCTTGCTCGGGCGTCTCGCCGCGGGCGGCGCTGGATGGCGTGTGTTCGACGACCCACTCCAGAATCTTGTCTAGCCGTCTCTCGTATACTCCCGCGTTGCGAGCCAAGTCGTCGATGGACAACCAGATCATGAGGGCAAAGCTGAGTAGCAGAGCCAAGCCGCTAACGAAAGCGACGACGAACGCGATATAGCGATGTAGATTGAGCCGCCTCTCGATGTAGTCAACGATCGGCCGGCAACCGATCACGAAAAACAAAGCGATCACGAACGGAAGCAGCACCGTCTTAAGAAAATAGAGACAAAAGCTGACCGCAATTGTCGCGAGAACGACGAGGCAGGTAGTTTGAGTTTTCTGCATTGGAGCCAATCAGAAGAGTCAACGCGAAAGCGCCGGTGCGACGTGAAGGCGAGCCGCCATCGAAGCAAAGTCGCCTCCATGATAGTACACTGAGCGTCTAGGTTTCGCACCGTTTGTTCGATTCCTGCCTGCAGAGAGTTGCCGACTCGATGAAAATTGTTCATTCGATCCCGCGCGTGCGGCTATTGGCGCTCGCCGTGTTGTTCGCCCCTTTCCTCGTTCCAACGGAAGCGAATGGATTGGAGCCGGTCGGCGTGCGAAAAGAGGCGATCGCGGCGATGAAGCGAGCATCGGTCCATTATCGTCAGCGAGTCGCCAGGCATGGCGGTTATGTCTATTTCTACTCGCTCGACCTAAATAAACGTTGGGGCGAGGGCCAAGCTTCGGCCGATCAGATTTGGATTCAGCCGCCCGGCACTCCCACGGTTGGGCTGGCTTTTGTGCGAGCCTACGAAGCGACCGGCGACAAGTTTTACTTGGACGCGGCAACCGACGCGGCCCTCGCCGTCATCCAAGGACAGCTCAAGTCGGGCGGCTGGACAAATTCGGTCGACTTTGATCCTCGCAGTCCGCAAACGGCGGCGTACCGCAACGGCAAAGGACGAGGCAAGAACAACTCAACGCTCGACGAAGCCGACTGGCTCGGTATTACGAATTGAAAACGAACCGCCCGCTTTACATGAAACGGCGAGGCGAGGTTTATACGCTGACCTATGACGATGCGAATCTCCCATCGCACTACAGGTGGAAATGGGAGTCGCGGCTTTACGAGCTCGAGCCGCGATACAAGGCCGTGAATGAGTCCCTATCCAAGTCTACCAAACCGCAATCGCTACAAGCGCCCGCGTCGCCCGATCCACGCGACGTTCGTCGGATTCTCAACGAACTCGACGCCCAAGGCCGTTGGGTCAGCACCTACGACGGCAAACGACTCGTCGGTCAAGCGAAAATGCAAGTCGGCACCAAGTACTTGTCGAGCGAACTCTTCAGCCGAAACATCATCGCGCTCAGTCGATTTGTCGCCGAGCACAGTCGATAAGATCGTTTGTACAGCAGAGGCGAATTGGATGACGTTGACGTCATCGACGATGCGCTCCAGAATCTGCTCAGCGCCGAGTCACGG
Organism: uncultured Pirellulaceae bacterium; assembly: GCA_964567745.1. GTDB lineage: Bacteria > Planctomycetota > Planctomycetia > Pirellulales > Pirellulaceae > CAZMNY01. Next base: position 86,734 of record CAZMNY010000035.1, read on the forward strand.
TCTGCTGGCTTACTTTAGAAAGAGAGGCGCGAGGAGGCGATGAGAACGCGGAAACAACTCGAATGTCCTTCCGTTTTTTCGTGGCTCAGCGTGAGTCACCCGTTAAATCAACTGTTCAATTTTGCCTGACTTTCGCCAAACGAGACGCCCCATGTTCCTACGATTATCGCTCGCAGCACTTTTATTCGGCCTGTTGTTCGCGCCTACCCTTTCCGCCGCCGATTCCTGGGATAGTTTCCAAAACGGAGGAGACGTCGCGGTTGAGAATGCGGAGCTTCCGCTCGAGTGGTCGCCCGACGCGGGCATCGCCTGGAAATTCAAACTGGCTGGCTATGGGCAATCGAGTCCGGTGGCGGCGGGCGACTTGATCTTCGTCACGTCCGTCTCGGGGGCAATGAAAGAGCAATTGCATATCGAGGCGATCAATCAACAGAGCGGCAAGCGAGTCTGGCGGCACGACGCCAAGAATAGTTCGCCAGCCAAGAGCAGCAATTACATCAGCCGAGCGGCACCGAGCCCGGTGTGCGACGACGACGGAGTCATCGCGCAATTCGAGGGCGGCAATATCATCGCGTTAGATCGGCGCGGCAAAGTGCGTTGGCAGCGCGACCTGGTCGCCGACTATGGCGCGATTAAGGCGAGGCACGGACTAGGCTCTTCGCCGGCGCAGGACGACACCCAAGTTTTCGTCTGGGTCGAGCGGCAAGACAAACCCTATGTCGCGGCTCTGTCGAAAAAGACGGGCGAAGTGTTCTGGAAGTCGCCAGGTCTCGACGTCACGTCGTGGAGCAGTCCTCGACTCATAGAAGTTGGCGACAAGCGGCAACTGTTGCTGAGCGGCATTGGGAAGATCGCAGGCGTTGATGCCGCGTCAGGTGATCACCTTTGGTCGTTCGACGACATTTCCGGCAACTCCACGCCGACGCCAATGCCAATCGGCAACGGTCGCTTTCTCATTGGTGCGACCGAAGGGCGCGGAGAGAGCGGCGGAGGGAATGCAGCCGCCTCGAACGGCGTCATCGAGATCGTCCAAGCCGACGACGGCAAGTTTGAAGCGAAGTACGTTTGGCGCGCGGCGAAGGCCACATCATCGTTCGGCTCGCCCGTTGCATATCAAGGCCACGCGTACTTCGTCAATCGAAGCGGAGTCGTTTACTGTCTCGATCTCCAAACCGGCAAGCAGCAATACGCCAAGCGAACACAAGGCAGCGTCTGGGCCACGCCATTGGCGACTCGAGACCGACTTTACTTGTTCGGAACAAATGGCACGACGACCATCGTCAAATCGGGCGCGACTTTCAAAACACTGGCGGAAAACCAACTCTGGTCGACAGAATCGCAAGCCGCCGGCGGACCCGGCTCCGGGGCAACTCTGTACGCTGCAGCCGCCGCGGGGTCGCAGTTGATTCTTCGTCGCGGCGACGTGCTCTACTGCGTTGGCAAGTAAGTTTTGGCTCCGAGCTGAAAAGCAATAACAACCGAACCGATTACGAGCTCGATCTCGGCTGAATGACGATCGATGTGCACTCGAGTTGCTGCCGTCTGGTGCATGCTCTCTCAGCGGAGAACGAGGCCACGAGTTCGTTTCGCTTGATGGGTTTCACGCTTCCCTTTTGGACATGGCTGGCATGTGATTTGCGTGCTTGCCACACTTGCCTGGTCATTCTTTCCCAGGGAGCCTAGCGATGAATTTCCCACGACGTACACGCTTCCCGATTCCAAAACCACCCTTTCCGTCGTCAACCATGATCGAATGCCCGCCGCAGGTGTTAGCGTCACACCGATCCGACTGGTCTGGTTGTCGAAAGGCGGAGCGAGTAAGCCGATATTCGTTCCGCCGCAACTTCGTCAATCGATGCGGCGAACAACGGACGACAATGGCCGAGTGACTTTCACAACGATTGATCGCAAGTTAACCTGACCTTATCAAATCAGGCGTCCGTGTCGGAGATCTCGCACGCCTCGGCTGCGCCCTCCTGAAGGCGATGACAGACTGAACAATCGCGACGGGAATGACGCTTTGTCAGGCGGCGGCGGAATCGGCAAGGACAAACTCAAGGCTTTTTGTTGGCGGCTCAACTACCAGTGAGAACGATGGGCACTCGCTGGAGGCCGCGACGGCTGACTGGACCGTCGGCAATCTGGCCGCGGCGATTGTCGACATCGGAGCGATTGCGGACAATGATGACGGGGATACGCTCATCGTCGAGGAGGCGACGACCAGTTATTCGGCGGCGCCGACGACAAGCTGAAATCTTAGTCGCCACCGCTGCTGGATCTTCCGACGGCGCGATGTGAATCGTCGCGAACATGATGGCGAGTCCTAGGTGCCTTGAATCGAAATCCGAATTAGTTAGGATAGCGGATTAAGGTATTGAGGCTCCATTTCGACCACTCCACCTACCGCCTCAGGGCACATAGTCGAGGGGGCGCAAAGAGGGTCGTAGACAAGTGCTGGCGACTTCGCCATTCAATCTGTCTTTCGTTGACTTTTTGCACAACATCCTTACCTAAACGGCGGAGTAGCTCAGTTGGTTAGAGCAGCGGAATCATAATCCGCGTGTCGGGGG
>CAZMNY010000036.1:0-87913 GCA_964567745.1 uncultured Pirellulaceae bacterium
GCGTTGACCAAACGAATTGTCGATCCCAATTCCAAGCTGTAACACAGCACTAGGATTTAAGCACATCGATTTGACTTAGAGCAAGATTCGGGTTTCGCCGGTAGCAAAACTCGCGCGGGTCTTGTTGGCCAACGGCCTTCAACACGAGACGGCTCGGCAACAATCGGCAACTCACTGTTGCCGACAACGCAAATGAAACTACCGCGCGTCTTCTTCTCGCCGCAGATAATACGGATACCCGCTCTCGCTCGCTTGGGGCGAAAGCCCTTTAGCGCCTGGTGAAAGAGAACTCGGATCAATCGCGCCTCGAGGGAAGGCGTTCATGTTCAAGCGGCTGTCCTCGTCGCGCAGATAGAACACACGTCGAGTGTAGTGATGAGTTTTCGGATCCGTCGGGGCGTCATCGGTCAGCTTGGAATACCCGACCACGGTCAACCTCGAGTCGTCGAGTCTCAATGCGCCGCGACGGCTGCGAGCGTTGCGGACCGTTGCGACGCGAACAAAATCAAGCGCCGAAATATCCCGGGTCCAAATGATGCTCGACTCGAATGCGAGCGGATCACGCCGGTCCCATTGATCAATGTTGCGGTCGTTAATTAGGCGGGCGACTTCCAATCGTCCATCGCCATAATTGACAGTTCTTGTATCGATCATTTTTGCTCTCTCCTCGGCGTCTTTCAGTTCCAATTAATAGACGTCGCTTACCGTGAAAAAGTTCCCCTGCAATAAACTGCATTATTCGCGCCAAATCGCTCGTTCGTGCTAGCGGCCGTCGCAAACGGATTGCCGATAACGACTTCCGTCGCCCGGAACGGTTCCAAGCGGCTTCTTGAACTGTCTCAAGACAGAACACTTCGAGCAAAAATGAACAACTTGAGCGATCCTGCCCGGTTGAGTTTCGGCCGCCCAATCGACGCTGGCTGGCGGCTTTCACACTGTCCATCGAACACCGAATCGTGCCCAAAGGTAGCGGTTTTTTTTTGCGGCTTGCTCATGCTATTCGCCCAGCACGCCACCATCTTGACCATCATCTCGGAGAGTCTCATAGCGCCGAGTCGCGTTTTGCCGGGCAAATGCGTTACTCGCGATGTTCCAAAGCGCCCGTAGACGATCGTTTCTCAACACCTCGCGACACGAAAAATGACGGGCGGGAGCGGACAGCCTCCACACTGACCAATCCCGCCATCCTGTGAACCACGGTTAGCCAACGCACCAAACTTGGTGGCGCGACCCACAGGCATTTTTCGCCAATCCCGAGCGCACAAAGCGACTGGGGTTCCGCTCCCCCGCAACCCCAACTCTGCGCTCTCAAGTCGCGAAGACCGCAAGCTCCGACACGAGCAGGCAAGGTCACGTCTCGGGTCAAAGTTTCGGCCAACGCGTCGAGCCGGCGAACCGGCTCAACCAACTAATCGCCAAACAGCCGCGCGACCCATCATCAATTTGAAAGTTTCCTTGAATGCGAAACAGAATGACCTGGACTGGCTAACGAAACTCCGTTGTCCGTTACGAATTGACAAAGGGCCAATGCCAGTCCTCTAATCAAACGAACGTAAACAACGGACACGCTCCGAACGCATCTCGACGCGCCCGAACAACGAATGTCGTCGTGAACAACTCGGTGCCAAACCTAAGACATCCAGAACCATCGTGCCCGCTGAACCAATAGAGTTCTTGTTTCTCGATCAACCCGAACCCTGTCCGTATCTCGACGGGCAGGTGGCGCGTCTTCCATTGCGTCAACCGATGATGCCGCTTAGCGGTTTTGAGCTCGATAAGAAGTTATCCTGCGGCGATCGACGCTGCGGCGTCTTCCTCTATCGCACCAACTGCCCGAGTTGCCGAGCGTGCGAACCGATTCGGATTCGTGTCGACGACTTTCGCCCCAGCCCCACTCAACGCCGTGTCTATCGAAACGGCGAACGAACGATTTCGACGACGATCGGTCCGCCTGTGGCCGACGAGTGTCGAGTCGATTTGTACAACAAGCACCGGCGATTGCGAGGTCTGGAAGACGCCTCAGGAAGCATCACTCTGCGGGGATACCAAGACTTCCTGACCGATTCGTGCTGCGAGACATTGGAGATCTGCTATCAAGTCGATGACAAGCTAGCGGCCGTGGCTATTGTCGATCGAGGTGCGAAAGCGTTATCGGCTGTCTACTGTTACTTCGATCCGGCCTATTCCGGAAAAAGCCTAGGCGTTTACTCGGTGCTTAAGCAGATTGAGTTAGCCAGGCATTGGTCGTTGAAATTCGTCTACTTGGGCCTGTATGTCGCGGATTCCAGCCACATGAATTACAAGTCCGCCTATCGGCCTCATGAACGGCTGATCGATGGAAAATGGCGAGCGTTCGGGGCGGATCCCGACCGATCTTGAGCAGCCGAGCGAATCGAGATTCGATTTTAAATGCCGAACCGGTCTGGCGGCGAGGGCGTAGACTAAGTTTGCGGTGACCGGATCGAGCCAGTTATTGACAATTTCGCCTTGCCGGTACTTGTCGCTTCTTGTATTTGTACGCGGCCTTTCGTGCGTCCTCAAAAGGGACCACGATGCTGTTGTGAAGAAAACTGTCCGTGAAAGGATTCCGGATATGAGACGCAGGTGCATGGATTGCCCGGCGAATGGAACAGGATGGACGAGACCACTCGCACTTCTCCTCGGTCTGGCCGCAGCCACTCCGCTGTTCGCTCAGCAGGGCGGACCTCCGCCGCCTCGGCCGGCCGGCGACAATACACAGACGTTTCGTCAACGCGTCGCTGAAGCGGGCGGTCCGATGTACAAACCGGCAACGGCCCAGCCGTTGGTGGTCGACGTCCGGATCCAAGGCAACGAGACTGTTCGCGAACACGAAATCTTCACCCACTTGCGGACGCGGCGCGATCGCGAGTTCGATCCGGAACTGATTCAAGCAGACGTGCGCCGACTGGCCGGAACCGGCAAGTTCGCCGATGTCGACACATTCACTGAGAACACGGCGCGCGGCGTCATTGTCACTTTTCGATTGCGCGAACGACCATCAGTCCGTTACGTTCGATTTCACGGAAATCGTGGAATCGGCGATCAGCGTCTTGTGACCGCCTGCGGAATCAAAGTGGGAGACCCGATCAATCGATTCGCGGTCAATGAAGCGAGGCGCAAGACAGCCGAGTTTTATCGCAGCAAGGGGTTTTCCAAAGTCCAAGTCCAAGTGCTCGAGGGCGAAAAGAAGACGGATCGGGGGGTCGTCTTTATTGTCCAAGAGGGACCTGTCGAGCGAGTCTCAAGCGTCCGTTTTGTTGGAAACACAATTGCCAGTGCTGCCAGACTGCGAACGCAGATTCAATCCAAACCCGGCGTGTTGTGGTACTTGTTCAGCGGCAAAGTCGATCGCGACAAGATCGACGAGGACGTTGAGCGGTTAACGGCCTACTATCGAAATCTTGGTTACTTCAACGCGAGGATCGGTCGAGAGCTGGATTTCGATCAATCGGGCAAGTGGTTGACTCTGACGTTCGTCATCGACGAAGGGCCTCGTTATCGAATCCGAAGCATCAGCGTCGCCGGCAACGAGAAATTCACGGAAGAGCAGCTGCTGAGCCAGTTGAGCTTGGCCAAGGGCGAGTTCTTCAATCTGCCGAAAATGCAATCCGATGTGAACTCGCTGCGTGAACTCTACGGCAGCCAAGGCCACATCTTCGCTGAAGTTAAGGCGGATCCTCGTTTTCTCGAGGAGCCAGGCCTGCTCGACTTGACCTTCGACATCGAGGAAGGCCAATTGTTTCGAGTTGGAGAGATCAAGGTCAACATTCGCGGCGAGAACCCTCACACAAGACAAAACGTTGTTCTCAACCGCATCTCGCTTAGGCCCGGCGATATTGTCGACATTCGAGAAGTTCGCGCCAGCGAGCGGCGCCTGAGATACTCACAACTCTTTCGCAACAACCCGGCCCAAGGCGTGACGCCTCGGATCGTAATGAAGCCGCCGGAGATTGAGGAATTGGAAGCGATGGCGCGTCGCGGACAAGGTAGCGACACCTACCGAGGGCAGAACCCGGGAGGCGCACCGCAAGCGCCGCCGACCTACCGGCAACCGACGCCCTCGAGGTATCAGCGCTAAAGAGATCGACTGTTTTCACAGTCACCAGACCAAGAAACGCACTCACAGAATTACGCCGTAGGCAACACATATAGGACAGCGCATGATCACTCGCGCCCGCCTGAATCTAGGACTTCTCTGCATCGCGTTGTCAGCGGCGTTAAGCGGCTGCAACCAATTCGCGAACCGTAATTCGGCTTGGCCAACTCAGCCAGTTGTTTCGCTCGACGCCGACCAGACGGGGTCGGGCCGAGTCGATGCGTACGCGCAGGGTGCAACCTATGCAGCGCGTACGTCGCGCGATGGTCAGCCGACCTACTCGCAGCAGCAATCCACGGACAGCACCTACGCAGCACGACCGCAAACTCGGTCGAACGGAAACTCAATCATTCAGCCAGTCTCCTACACTGATTCAAACACCGACGTTTTTTCTCTGCCTCAGCCAGACAAGACAGGTCCCGCCGAACGACACGTTCGAGGCCAGACGCCGGATGCGGGTTCGAATTGGGCCAACACCGGCGCGCCGGGCTCGGCTAATGAACATTACCGCTACGGCATGCCGCCCTCCGGCGGTGCCCGCGTCGCTCAAGCCGGCGTGGCGCCCTTGCAGAACACGCCGCCCGGCGTCGCTCCACTTGGCGGTGCGCCGTTCACGGGCCCGTCGGGTGATGTCTTCAGCAACAGTTCCTACGACGATAGCGCTACGATTCCGTTCCAAGTTGAACTCGAAGAAGAGCGCACCGGTCGATTCATCTTTGGCGTTGGAGTCAACTCCGACGCGGGCGTTACGGGGCAAGTCGTTGTCGACGAACAGAACTTCGACTGGCGCTCGGCGCCTCGAAGCTGGAACGATGTCTGGGATGGCAATGCATTCCGCGGAGGCGGTCAGCGATTTCGCGTCGAAGCCATGCCGGGCGATCAGGTGCAACGCTACCTGGTCAGTTTCACCGAACCGTACTTGATGGACACCCAAGTCAGCATGGGGCTGAGCGGATCGTATTACGATCGCGCGTTTTTTGATTGGATCGAGCAACGGGTTGGCGGCCGAGCTTCGTTAGGTTATCGCCTCTCGCCCGACCTTTCGGTTTCCGCAGCTTTTCGAGGCGAACGAATCAAAGTCTATAACCCTCGAGTCGCTGGCGTTCCCGAACTAGACGCGGCTCTCGGCGACAACAATCTGTTTGGCTTCCAAGGCCGCATCGCTCACGACACTCGCGATGTACCCTTTGCTCCCACAGAAGGCCACTTGATGGAGTTGAGTTTCGAGCAGGTCACGGGCACTTTCGATTATTCGCGCTTTGAGCTCGATTATCGTCAACACTTCCTGCTGTTTGAACGACCCGACAGTTCTGGACGTCATACGCTGTCGTACCTATTCCGAGTTGGTGCGACTGGATCGCAAACGCCGATTTTCGAAAACTACTTCGCGGGCGGTTTCTCCACTCTTCGCGGATTTGACTTCCGCGGAGCTTCGCCGGTTAGCGGCAGCGTCATCGTCGGTGGTGAATTCCGTTTCCTCGGGTCGGTTGAATACATGATGCCATTGACGGCCGACGACATGATCAAGGGAGTCGTCTTCTGCGATTTCGGAACCGTCGAGGAGTCGATTGAGATCAACGGCGAGGACTACCGTGTCGCAGTCGGCACCGGGCTGCGAATCTCGATTCCAGCACTAGGCCCAGCTCCGCTCGCTTTGGACTTCGCGTTCCCGCTGGCCAAAGAAGATACCGACGACGAGCAAATGTTCAGCTTCTTCTTCGGACTTGGACGAGGCTAAGCCGTCCGCTCCACAGAGTCGCCAGCTTGGAGACGCCAGCTTGAGGACCCAGCCTGGAGACGCCTCATTGGATCGGGCCGAGGTACGTCAGTATCGCGCCGACGATAGCGATGATGATCAGGCCGAACGTCCAGAGAATCAGATTCTTCTTGAACTTTCGATTCTCTTTTTCGTTGGGTTCGGGACGGCGCAGTGAATTTCCAGAGCCCGAATCGTCGCCCAGTGCGGGAACGACGCCCTTCGCATCATCCTCCTTGGGCAACGCCACCTCTTGCCCCGGAGTCTGGCTTGCGCCGGGCGGCAACAATTCATCGGGCTGAGCGGCAGCGGGCGGCAATATGCCCTCCACATCCTCACTCGACTCGGCACTCGATGGCTCGACAGGCGCCGTTGAGGAAGACGCCGATGAGGCCCCGGTCTGCGGGCTTTCGAAACCAGGCGGCATCATGTTGGGGTCGGCCGCCGACGACGCAGCCGGTTGAACCAGGCTCGGCGTTGGAGTCGATTGTGTCGCGGGCCGCGACGCTGTTTGCGCCGGCGCTTGCTGCGATTGTGGTTGATGCGCGGGTGCTTGGTGAGAAGCGGGCGACTGGGGCGCCGTTGGGATCGAGACCTCGGGGCTTTGAGTCGTGGGCGGCGTGAGCGGTGATTCCGTCACCAGACCGCCGGCATATCCGCCTGGCGGTGCGACTTGAGTCTCCTGAGGATGAGGCGTAGTCACGGCCTGCTGGCAATGGGGGCAAGCGACCGCCTGTCCGGCCATGTCGGTCGTCACTTGAAACATGCCGTTGCAAAACGGGCAGGAGACCGGCAAGGCGGCTGGCTGATTCACATGGCCAGGCTGTGGCACCGCAGGCGGCTGAATCGGAAGCTCATTCGGAGCCGCTGGTGGAGTCACCGATTCGGGCGGCGATGGATAGCCGGGCGGCGAGACCGAAGGCGGTTCGATCGGCGACTCGGGAATGGCGACGACGCCCTGACACGCGGGGCAAGCGACTTGACCTCCTGCAAACCCGGCCTCAATCTGAAAAAAGCCATCACAGTGCGGGCATTGAAATTGCGCGGTCATTCAGGGCACATGTTTAGTCAGTGATGAGACGGTCGCCGCCAAATCGCGATCGGTCGGGTAACCGCTAGTGCAATGCTGGCGAAGGGAATCGTTGGCCGAGCGTCGTTGGATCGACCAAGGCAGGGGCGTAGCCCTATCGTAGTCGCAGTTAGCCCCTATCTTCAAGCAGCAACGCCCCCGCAACTCTCGGCTCACGCCGATCGTCTCACGTTCTACGTACACCGTTGGACGCCCGTGCGACCGGTTCAGCCGCACCAACCCCTACATTCGGCATATCTTGCCATATCGCCACACGCGCTCGCAGCAGATGCTCGGCAGGCGAGGAGAATTGCCAACGCGACACGGGTTGTTGGTTCGATGAATTCCTCTGAACCCAAACCAGGAGGATTCCATGCGCACCGCCGTATCCGCGACCATCGTATCACTGAGCCTCTTCTTTGTGCTCAGCCAATCGGCCAGCGCACAGTATCCGCCAAAGTACACAATCTTGCGCGCCCCCACTTCGCCATCACACCACCATCCTCCGATGCGCGGAGTGCGCGAGGGCTACGTGAATCCGAAAATGAGACGGTCGTACGCTTACGGTTGGTTTGGCGCGAAGTCCAACCCGCAATGGACTCGCCACTTCGGGTACTACGGTAAGTTTACCCAGTGGTCACGCCGCTAAACGACGCTATTTCCGCCCGATGCAGTACAGATGCTTTTCGCCGCGGATGAACAGCTGGCCATCCGAGATCGCCGGCGAGGCGTAGGTGTATTCTCCGAGCGAGTTTTCGGCGACGAGTTCAAATTTACGTCCTGGTCGGATGATCTTGGTCTGCCCGTCGTCAGCGACTAGATAGACGAGGTCATTCACCGCCAGCGAAGATGTGCTGAAGTGTTTGCCGAGTCGCGCTTGCCAATATCGCTCGCCGGTCTTCGCGTCAAAGCAGTTTCCCACGCCGCGATCATTGGCGACGATGAGGTGTCCGTTCAGCACGGCCGGCGACGGCACATAGCATTGGGCGTTCTTGACATGCCAGCGGACGTGGGTCTCGGTCACATCTCCCGAACCGGTCGGATCAATCGCCATTACGTGGTGCGAAGGAAATCCCGCAGCGAGAAAGAAAAGCTCGCCGTCGAACACCATTGACGCCACGAACTGTTCTGTCGGCCCCTCAACTCGCCAATGCTGTTTGCCTGTTCGCGGGTCCAAACTAATCACGCTCTTACTTCCCGACATCACCATCTGAGTTCGCTCGCCAATCTTGCGAATGATGGGAGTCACGTAGCTGCGAGTCTTGTGTCGGCGCGGCGTCTTCCAAACAGTGGCCCCAGTCGACTTGTTCAGGGCGGCGACGTACGAATCACCGTCGTGGTCCCCATTGATGATGACGAGGTCGTCGTACAGCACCGGACTTGTGCAGAATCCATGGGCGCTGATAAAGCCGCCGACATCGACTTTCCACTTTTGCTCGCCTGAGAAGTCGTACGCGGCGACGACGATCTTACCGGGCGTGATTTTGCGTTCCCGGCCGACGTTGGGCGCCGGAACCATCGAGCCATCGACTTGCAGGAAAGTGACCACGACCGTCTTCCCATCGGTGGCTGGCGTGCCGGAAGCACGGCTGTTGAGCTGGTGAATCGTCTCGAGCGGACTGCGGAACAGAGTCCGTTTCCAGACAACGTCGCCGCTGGCGCGGTCTAGGCAAAGCAGTTGCCGGTCGCCTGTTTTCTCGAGGCAAGTCGGCAAGAAAATTCGGTCATTCCAAATGATGGGGGAACCATGGCCTCGTCCAGGAATTGGCGTTTTCCAGACGATTCCCTCGCCAGTTTCCCCGTCCCACTGTATCGGCGGCTTGGTGTCGACGCTGCTGCCATCGCCGCGCGGGCCGCGCCAGCCCGGCCAATTCTCAGCGAAGCTGTTCGAGCTGAAAATGGCGAGCGACACGAGGCATGCGGCGGCCATCCGCAGCGACCTACGGGAATCGGAAAATGGCATATCGATGTTCCTCAATTGAATCGCGGTCCGAAGCGACCATGATATCAGGTTCGCCGAGCAAACCCCACAATGGCGAGAACGGCCTTGGTTGTGGCAAAAGCTGACAAGAATGATAGGCTACTGCTCATCGATGGACTTGATTTACAACTCGGATGGAGATTTGAAATGCAAAGCCGATCATTGGGAAACTTTCGGGTGTGGATGGTCTTGCCGTCGGCACTTGCTGGACTTGTCTTGACCATCGCGGTCCTGGGGCCGCAGTTGCACGCGGCGTATCCCATGAAGCGATACGTGTTTCGCAACACCGCATTCGGCACTAATAACTACCTCCAATATTTCACTTGCGACGACACGGGCGAAATGAAGCTCAGCAAAGTGTCGAGCCAAAGCGAGAGCGGCACGTTTTGGGAAGTCGAACGAGCGTGGGACAACTATCGCGGATACAAAACCCACTTCATCCGCAACCGAAGCAACACGCCCTACAACGGCTACTATCTTACGATCGACTCGGACAGCGGCAAGCTGATGCTCACGAAAACGGCGACGACGTTTGAATACAATTCGTATTGGTCGATTCGCTACGTCGGCCATGAACACGGTCGAGGCAAACACATCATTCAAAACCTGGGCGTCAGCCGAGGCGGTCACGATATGTCGTTCCTCACCGCTGATGAGAAGACCGGCGAAGTCAAGCTCACTCGCAAACCGACCGCTGGCTCCAACTGGACGATGAATCGCGTGTCCATTCTGCCCAGCGAGCGCATCAACTAGCGAGAAACGCCAGGTAAAGAGACTGCGGTGACTAAGCCACTCTACTGCGCTCGCCGTACGTCGATACAGATGATCTCATGGTCATCGCGAATATAGAGACGGCCGTCGCTAAGCGTCGGCGCTTGTCGCGTCATGCGAAAGTACTTGCCGCGGCCGAGTTCTTCGTACTCGTTCGAGTTGATCTTGGCGATTACCAGTTCGCCTTTCATCGTGCTGATGAACAGTTTTCCATCCGCAGCGACGAGATTGCCTTTTCCGAATCGAGTCTTTTGCCAAACGCGTTTTCCGCTATCCAAATCGATGCACGTCAAGTGCATGATCGGACCCGCTGCGCCGACGTTGTCAAACGAATAGAGATGGTTGCCATCGACGATTCCGGTTTGCCAGCCAGAACGCAGAATGCTCGACACGCCAAGCGACGTCCAAGATTCGTCCGTCGAGTACTCGCTGCCTTGCTTGACTGGCCGGACCATCACACTGCCGTGGTTTTCGCCCGCCGAAATGAAGACTTGGTTCTTGTATGCGAGCGGAGTGGCGATGTTGCAATCGAAGTCAGTCGGGAAAGAATACTTCCATTGCGGCGCGCCGTCGGCCGGATTGAGTCCGACGAGCCCTTTGCCGTTGAACACGGCCGCGAAATCTTTGCCGCCGATTTTCACCAGCGCCGGCGACGAGTAGCCTGCGGGATCGCTTCCCGAGCTCCAAAGCGTCTTGCCAGATTCTGCATCGAAGGCGACGGTCGAGCCGCGTCGCCCGCCGAGCGTCACGATGACGCGTTTGCCGACAACCAGCGGCGAGCAGGCCATGCCGAATTCAGCGACTCGTCCACCCGAATCCTTTAACGCCTCTTTCTTCCAGAGAATCGTGCCGTCGGAAAGCGACAGCGCCGCCAGAATCCCCTCGCCCGTCAGCACAAAGACTCGACCGTCTTTGACCGCAGGCGTCGAACGCGGGCCATCCCCTTGCGCATTCTTGTAGGCTGGTGCGATTTCGGTGAGCCAGTTTCGCTTGCCCGTCGCGGCGTCGAGCGAGACCACCGACTGATTCTCACCTTGGACGGTCGTGATCGCCTGGCCCCCGACCACAACGACCGCCGACATCCCAACACCTCCCGGCTTTCTCCAAACCACTTTGGGGCCGCCGTCCGGCCAAGCGTCTAACAGGCCGGTTTCGGCCGAGACGCCATTTCGATTCGGACCGAGGAATTGAGCCCAATCGTCGCCAAGAGCGAGACGACTGCACGCCACGGGCAAGAGCCAAGCCAAGATTGCAAGTGTCTTGGCCGTATTGGAGTTCGCTAGGTTCGTGTGCATGAGCCGTCTTCCTGTTCAGCTAGATTGCGTCTTTCGACATAAGCGTAATGGAATTTTGCGTCGTCTTGGATTATCGCGTCGTCTTGAATTATTGCGTCGCCTTGAGTTTTCACGTCTTCCGGCACGAGCGTCTGGGCGCGCGATTCAGACGCCCTTGGCTCGGTCGAGTAACGTCGGGTCGACCATGAAACGCTCGGCCGTGGAACGACTGACCCGCCCGGCATGAAAGAGCCGCCGGACGTATTCAGAGAGCGTGATCATCCCGTCGGCTCGGCCAGTAAGAATGTTGTTGTCGATTGAGTCGATTCGTCCCATGCGAATACCGGCGGCCACGGGGATCGTATTGTAAAGAATCTCGAGCGCGAGAACTCGCTTTTCCTCATTCGGCGTAGGCAACAAGTGCTGAGAAATAACCGCCCGCAAACTCATCGCGATTTGCGAGAGAATGGCGCCTTGCACTTCCTGCGGAAACAGATCCGCAAAGCGAGAAATGGCGCCCTTCGCATCGCGAGTGTGCAAAGTTGTGAAGACGAGATGGCCGGTTTCCGCGGCGCTCAGCGCCATCTTCGCCGTCTCTTGGTCACGCACCTCACCGACTAGAATCACATCCGGATCTTGCCGAAGTCCGTACTTGAGCCCGTCAGAGAACGTGTCGACATCCACACCGACCTCGCGCTGCGAAACAACCGAACCGGGCGCCGGCGGAAACAAGTATTCCACCGGTTCCTCAACCGTGATGATTCGGCTCCCGCCTCGCTGATTGATCGCATTGATGATCATCGCCAACGACGTCGACTTGCCGGATCCGGTCACGCCGGAAAACAGCACGAGACCATTTCGATAGTTGCAAAGTCGATCCGCAACCTCCTCGGGAAACTCGGCCCAAGCCAGGCTCGGTATCTCTTGCGGAATCACTCGAAAACAACCGCAGAGCGAACGGGCCGCGTAGAAATAATTCACGCGAAATCGCTGATCGCCGTCGGGTAGCGGCAACGACATCGAGAAGTCGAGGTTCTTCGTCGACTCGAGTTGCTGTCGCATTGGGTCGGAGATAGTGGCGAGCAGATTCGACGACAGGCTCTCCTCGCTTACATTCGGCGAGGAGTCGAGACGAGTCAATTCGCCATGCCGTCGCACCATGGGCGGATAGCCCGAGACCACATGCAAGTCCGAGGCTTCTTGCTGGACCGCTTGAGTCAGCCAGAGACGCAGCTCCGGCGGGCAATTCGACCCTATTTCCGTCATGGCGATCCAACCCTAGCGAGAAACGAAAACGACGACTCCTCACTCACTCTGCTCGTATTCGGTGCCGCGCCTCTCAGTCCAAAGACTTGATGCGGATATGTCGCCAGGAAACGTCGTACGGTCCTTGGTTCTTGGGGATACCGTGGACTTGCAGCCCAATGAAACCCTTCGGATGGGTCTCAAGTATCGGTTCGTCTGTGAGATCCTCGATTTTCTTGCCGTTGATCCACGTTTGAATACGAGCGCCCTTTGCTACGATTCGGTAGGCATTCCAATGTCCATCCTTAAAGTGCTTGTGGGGTTTGAGTCGTTCTTTGGGCGTGAGCCAACCTCGGCCGGTCGCTTCGCCGTAAACGTAACCCGCTTCCGCACCCGATTTGCCGCTCGATTCGATTTCAACTTGCGGACCGTAAACTCGCCCGAACTTCGCATCCCCCTTCGCCTCTTTTGTCTTCGAGCGAATTTGGACGCCTGAATTCAATCGATCGTGGCACTTGACCTCAAATTCCAGCTCGAAATCTCCGTAGAGTTTCTCCGAGCAAAGGAACGAATTGGGGCTGCCGGTTTCCGTCGTTCCGACGATGGTGCCGTTCTCGACGCGGTACTTGGCCGTTCCATTCTTTTGAATCCAACCGTCGAGCGACTTGCCGTCGAACATCGAGACCCAACCTTTATCTGCCTGAGCCGAAGAGCTGGCGGCTGCGGTCAGGCCAAAAACAAGGGTCAGGACAAGGGCATTCTTGATCATGGGATGGTACTCCTCTGTGGGTGTCAATTGTCGCTGGTTAATCATTCATGAGCGGCCATCTTACCATCTGGGCAAGCCGATGTGCCGTCCCATGGAGCGGTGGCGTCCACAATGTCCGCGGTCGCTCGCACGGCCTGTGCTCGGTCGTTACCATGATCAGATCAAACGTAAACGCATAACGACGCGATAGGAGTATTCATCGTGGAAATCCAAGGCGCGGAACAGCTCGTCGGCATGAAATGCAAACCATGTGAAGGCGGCGTGTCGCCGTGCACGCAAGAAGAAGCCGAGCTGCAACTCGAGAAACTAGACGGCTGGCAACTCAGTCATCAAGGGCTCCGCATCAAGAAGTCCTGGACCGTCAAGAACTTCATGGCGGGACTCCGCTTCTTTAACGCGATCGCCGAAGTGGCGGAGAGCGATGGGCATCACCCTGACTTGCATATTGCGCAGTATCGGCAAATTGAAGTCGAACTGTGGACCCATGCCATTGGCGGGCTAAGTGAGAACGACTTTATTCTGGCGGCGAAGATTGACCAATTGCCTATCGAATTGCAAACGCAATCTTAGTAGACGGGAGAGACGGTATGCCCAGGTATCGAGTCGCTGTGATTGGCCACACCGGACGCGGAAACTATGGCCATGGATTGGACACCGTCTGGAGCGCTATGCCCGATTGCGAAGTTGTCGGCGTCTCCGACCCTCATGAGGGCGGACGAAAGGCCGCCATGAGCCGGCTGAAGACGCTGCGAGGCTTGGCATCGGCGGAGCAACTACTCGATGAAGTCAAACCGGACATCGTGGCCATTTGCCCGCGATGGCTCGATCAGCATCGAGACCTTGTTCTCATGGCGGCCCGGCGCGGAGTGCACATCTACATGGAAAAACCGATGTGCCGCACGCTCGCCGAGGCGGACGAAATGGTCAAGGCTTGCGAGGCGAAGAACGTCAAGCTCGCCATCGCCCACCAAACTCGTTACAGCCCCATTCTGCAGGTGCTGCGCGATCTGATCGACGATGGAAAAATCGGCGAGGTGTTAGAGCTCCGAGGTCGCGGCAAAGAAGATCGACGTGGCGGCGGCGAGGATCTTTGGGTCCTGGGCAGCCACATCATGAACCTCATGCACTATTTCGCGGGCCAACCCAAATGGTGCTTCGCTCGAGTTTGGCAAGACGGAAAACCCGTTGTTAAGAGTGACGTGGTAGAGGGCAACGAGGGAATCGGCGCCCTGGCAGGTGATCATCTCAGTGCGATGTACGGCTACGACGATGGTCCGACTGGCTACTTCGGCTCCAAACGCAACGCGGCAGGCGGGCGGTTCGGACTGCAGATTTTCGGATCAAAAGGCGTTATCGATCTGACCACCGGTTTCCTGCCGAAGACGAGCGTGTTGTTTGAACCGACGTGGGCGCCCGGACGCAGCAAAGGTCGATGGGTTGCTGTCTCGAGCAATGGCGTTGGTAAGCCGGAGACGCTGAAGGATCCGAGCCACCGCGCCGGCAACGTCGCTGCTTGCCGCGACTTGATCGACGCGATCGAACAGGATCGGCACCCGGAAGCCAGCGTGTACGAGGCCCGCAGCACAGTGGAGATGATCGCCGCCGTTTTTGAATCGCACCGGCTCAACGCACCAGCGCCGATGCCGCTTAAGTCTCGGGTCAATCCGCTGACGCTTCAGACCTAACGCCAAGCGGGCTCGCCGAATTCGCGCCGCATTTTACTCCGGCACCAGGCCCAGCAGGTCGGCGTGTTCGCTCATGGCGTCGATCACGAATTGAATATGCTCGTTCAGATCGACGCCCAATTCTTCGGCGCCGCGAACGAGGTCGTCTCGGTTAACGGCCGCCGCAAAACTCTTCTGCTTCATCTTCTTGCGAACGCTTTTGGCTTGCATTTCTGAAAGACGCGCCGGCCTAACCATGGCGCAAGCGGTGATGAAGCCGGCCAATTCATCGCACGCGTAGAGCGTCTTGTCGATCAAGTTGACGCGAGGGCACTCGTCGAGATAGTCCGCATGGGATTTGATCGCGTAGATCACGTCGGCCGGATAGCCGCGCTCCTCGAGGATCTTGGAGCCTTGCAAAGGATGGTCCGGCGGGTTGGGCCATCGTTCGTAGTCAAAGTCGTGAAGCAATCCGACGATGCCGTACTTGTCCACGTCTTCATTGAACTTGACCGCATAAGCCCGCATTCCGATCTCCACACTCAGCATGTGGCGGCGCAGGCTTTCACTCTCGGTGTACTCGCAGACCAGCGAGAAGGCTTCGTCGCGATTCATGGTTTCGATCTGCGGAGTCGTAGGAAACTCGGGGCAATGGACGGTTTCGCTGAGCGCGGCACGGCGACGCGATTTGTGCACAATTCGAACTTACAGCGCAACGCAAACGGAAGGCCGCCAAAGGTCTTGCCGCTGACGCCGCCTTGGACTGGCACCCGTGCACTCTTGAAATCATCCGGCTTATGTTTCCACAACGTCGCCAGCTGGCTCTTCGAAATCAGGATTCTCTTTGGTCTCCTGCAGCTCTCGCCACTTCTTCTTTTCCTTGTAGCTGTCGAGCTCTTTCTGCAGCTGATCGCTGATTCCGTCCTCGTCCAATTCGACCGCTTTGGCTGACCACTTCTTGGCGGTTTCAAAGTCACCGATCTCGGCATAGGCGGAGGCCAATGTGCTGAGGATGTGAGCCGCCTTGTAGTCCGTCTCCTCACAGGCTCGTTGGGCCAGTTCGATGGCCCGTTTACCGTCTCTCAAATCGTCTTTGGGAGAGGTCGAGAGGACCCAAGCCAGGTTGTTGAGGATGCCTGAATGTTTGGGCTGCATCTTGAGGGCAACCTCATAGTCGGCGATCGCGCCCTTGTGGTCGCCAATCGCGAGATAGGCATCGGCTCGAGTTCGGTAGGCCAGCCAGTTGTCTTTGTCCTTGCTGATGACCTTTTCGATTTCGCGGATAGCTCGACGCGGCTGATCGTCCGTGCTGTAGATCGACGCGAGCTGCAAACGCCAGCCATGATTATCCGTATCGTGTCGGAGCAGAGTCCGCATGTCGCGAGCCGATTCGGCAAACTTCATCCGCGACAGAGTCTTCTTGCCTTTTGTTTTGGCGTCTTGAGCCTCCGCGGCCGATATCCGACTGCGAAGTTGGTAGGCGAGCGTCAAACCGGGACGAGCTGCCAACAGGGCCTTCACATCCGCTCGAGCCTCAGTGTATTTCCCTTCGGCCAATTGCAACTCACAGCGAATCATCAGCGCCGTTAGGTTGCGCGGGTCGGCTTTCAGCGCCTCGTTTAGATCGGCCAAAGCGGCTTTGCCATCTTCCTTCATGGCGTGGATTCGAGCGCGAAGCGTATACGCCAAGCCGTTGCTGCCGCCTGCTTCAATCGCTTTGGTCGCATGCTCGAGGGCTTCGTCGTACCGTTCCAAACCGACGAGCGCTTCGGCAATCGTCATTCGAATTGCCGCCTTGTTTTCGCTTTGAGCGAGCAACTTGTCGAAAGCCGCCAATGCTTCGTCCGTCTTGCCTTGTCCCAACAAAACGCGAGCCTGGCCGGCGAGCGCCTGCGAATTCGAAGCGTCGAGTTCAAGAGCCTTGGCGAAATCTTTGAGCTGATCTTTGGCGTCCTTCGAAGCGGCACCGCGAACAAAATAGGCCTGAGAGAGTTTCTTCGGCGACATTGCTTTTTCGAACAACTCAACGGCTCGAGCGCCGGCTTTGGCCGCGCGGGCCTTGTCGCCGCCGGGCAACTGATGGAGTCGGCCGATCATCAGGTGGGCGTCGGCTAGATCCTCATCGTACTTCAGAGTCTGCTCTAAATACCTCAATGCCGTGTGACGGAAGAACTGCCACCGCTGGTCGGGATTCTTGGTGTCGAGCACCATTGACGAGAGTCGCGACGCCAAATCGAACAGGGCACCTGCCGCCAGCTGTTTCGCGAAGACTGTGTTCTCTTCATCCAGCCCCTTCTTCATCGCCTCGTCACACAACTGGGCGACCCGCTGTAGATCCTGTGGAGATTTGGCCGAAAGGCGAAGTTCAGTTGCCTCGTCCAAGTCGGCCTGGCCTTTATCTTCCGCGCTGGCAGTTGCGGCAAAAAGACTCAGAACAATCGTCATGGACAATAAGGTTCGAAACGAGCTCAACATCGAACAACCTCGAAGACTAATTGGGACTATTGGTCTTGTCGCTCATCGGCGATCCGGGTGCGAATTCACCCGACGCGACCATTATGCCCGAGAGGCCGAACTAAATCTACTCGCATGTCTGCCGAACCGCCCGATGCCCAAAAACGCCCGTTCTCGCACGGCTCGCGCTGACCGTCGCTTTCACCCGCCACTGGCTTGGCTAGGGCCGAAGTACCCGTCGAGCACCCTGTCCAGACGAATTTGAGTCCCGGCTGTTGCTAGCTTGCGATCACAAAACTGGTTGGGTTGCGGCAGTGATGTAGACACGGTGACGCTGAATCACTTTGCTGACGGAGCCCGAAGAGCTGTCACGCGACGGCTCGGTCAATCACCTCGGCCTCTTGGACGGTGAGACGGTATAGATCGAAAACGAGATAGTCGATCTTTTGGTCGAGGTGTGCGGATTCGATCGACAATGGGTCGAGACCTCGAAGGCACCGGACGCAATTTGCAATGCGAGCGGCTATGGTACGCGAACGTCGGCTCGTGAGTTCGGCAATCGGCAGCTGATCGAGCTGAGCTTTATTGATCGCAAGGTAGTTGTCCGAAAGTAGCTTCGCGGCGAATCGGAGTCGAAACAAATAGCTCAAGAGTTTCGAGTTGAGCACGCCCAGCAGATAGTCGGTGTGGACGCCGGTAAAGGCGACGGCGTACACCTGAACTCCCAACGCCAAACCGCGATCATCGAGGGCCGCTTCGAGGCGTTTGCTCATGCCGGCCAAGACAATTTTCGAGCCGCTATACAGTTGCTGCTTGATCGGAGTCAATGGGCAACTCGACTGCAAACGCGGCCGATCAAATCGATGCTTCATGTATCGAACGCGTCCGAGTTCGATTTGATAACGATCGATATTGCCGCTGACGATAAACTCCCATCCAGACTCGGGCTCGGTCGGCATTTCGCTTTCTTCCGACTCGCTGCCTTCTACTTCAACCAAGTGGTCAAGCATGCGGCGCGCGGTGAAGCCGGAAGCACCGCTGTGCACGGCACCCCACTGACAGAGCGCCGTGGTGGCGACTTTGTCTTCTACACACAAGTCCGCGGAAAGCACAAAACCCTCAAGCGACAGTTTACGCTGAGATATCTCCGCCGAATCGACCGGGTGGTTCAGTTGTTCGATGCAACTCGCTTGGCGAACCGAAAACGTATGGTCTGAAGGAGCGGTCCCCGATTCGAACACCCACACGAAAGGATAGACATCGGCCTCGCCAAAAAGCCCTGCGGACGACGCGTCCAAAATCGAATCGATTGCCGTCTCGTCACGCAGCAAACGCCGGCAAGCGCGAGCGTACTTTAGCGTTGCCAGTTTATTCGGCGTGACAATTGCCGCTCGCCCGCCCGACCTTAGCAATTGCAGAATGCGTTCGACAAACAACACATAGAGATCAAAATTCCCTTCCGCCGATTCATACCGTTCGACCAGCGCTTGTTTCATTGCCGCAGAATAAGTCTGAGACAACCGCCTTATGTTGACGAATGGCGGATTAGCGACGACAACGTCAAACCTTTGGTCCGAGTCGAAGACGGAATCGAGCAGCGAGTCGCCACATCGAATGTTGTCCGCTAAGCGACGTGACGCCATCTCGACAGCGTCACTTTGAGCATCGACGGAAAGGGCCATCGCCGCAATGGTTCGTCGAGCTTGCTCGACCGCCGCCGCGCAACGATCGACTCCAAAAACGTGCCGTCTAGCAATTTCCAATCGCGCCTCGCCAGCAGCGTTCGCAAGACCGGACGCGCCGAGGATGCGCGCGAGCGCCGACGCCAGTAGGACACCGTCGCCACAAGCCGGATCGAGAACGGTGAGACTGGACGGCGCCGAGGACAAGCGGCCGCGCAACGCCTCGCGCGTCACATATTCCGCGAGCGGACCCGGCGTGTAAAAGACGCCCTGGTCGCGTTGATCTCTTTTCGATGCTTTGCTCGCCATCAACAACTCGCCCGCGAACGCCCAACGTCCGAAATTCCAACTATTTCGAACGGCTTGAATAGGTGCCGTCGCCGGCTCGCACAATAGCAATCATCGACATTTGGCGTCGAAGCTCACGTTCCACACCGATTGCCTTCAACAAATACCAACAGCCAAGCCGATCAAACGACAGGTCAATTCTGAAATTGACTGAGTGCGATCGCCCAGCCTTCCAGGTTTGACTAGCTTCTGTGATGAAGCGAATTGCTAGCAGCAGCGACTCTGCTTGCTGAAGAACGACCGCGATTCCGACCAAGTGACCTGAGTTCTCGGGACTATTGGAATGTCGATTCCGATCACACCGCTAACCGTTGCCGCGACGCTGCAAGCCGCCCAAGGAGCTGCCGCACTGATCGAGGCAGCGACGGAGCAGGGTGCCGCTTCGTTCGCTCGCTTGCTCGAGCCAAGCACAACGGCAAACGCCACGCCCGATAACGACGACAACGCAGCGGGAAAAGCGTCTGAGCAGTTACAAGAGCTTCACCGAAAGCTGCTCGAATTGTTCGAAGCAGCTGGCGTCGACACCGGCTTTCCGATCGATATCACTGCCGACGCACTCAACGGTTTGAAACTCGACAGCGTGCACTTAGACGCCGAGGCCATTCAGTCCGTGCTCAGCAAACACCCGGAGTTGGCCGAAACGTTCAACGAGATCGAACGACTGCTCGTCGAAGCCCGGACGTTATCGAGCCACAGCGGACTTCGCTTGGAGCTGGATAAGCGAGACATATCCGTTAGCTAAGGCGACGTGCTGAAGAGGACTCGGGCTGAAGAGGACTCGGGCTGAGTCAGCTAGTCGTCCTCGGCATTCGTCTCGTCTTCAAGCCGCTGAAGCAAACGAGCCATCATTGCATCGGGGTTTGCGTGCCAATCTTTGGCGAGCACGACTTCGATTCGCCAGCCGAAATCTCGCAGCAATTTCGGCTTCATGAGCTCGCGTTCGAGCGTGTCGCGATCGTCGTAATAATGTTTGGTGTCCAGCCGAATTCCAAGCCGATACTGTGAGTCGCCTTCGCGACGGACCGCCAGGTCGCAACGGAACTGCGATTGGCCCACGCCAAACTCAACCAAGAAGCCTTTTTCTTTGAGTCGTCGGGCAATCTCGCTTGCCACGGCGTCATCCACTTTTTCCTCATGATGCTCAGCAGATCGCGTTACCGCAATCTCCTCGAGCAAGCGTTGTGCGCCATCCATATCCCCAACAGAAACTCGCTCCGCGTAACGCAAATATCGTTTGAGACAATTCGCGCCCTCGTTGAAATCGTTCGTGATGTCGAAGTGACGTATCGAACTAACGAGGACCATTCGGTGCTTGGCGCGAGAGAAAGCAACGTTGAGCCGTTTCTCACCACCTTGCCGATTGATGGGCCCGAAATTCATCCGCATCTTGCCGTCGACGTCCGGGCCGTAACAGACGCTCATGATGATCATGTCGCGTTCATCGCCTTGGATGTTCTCCAGATTCTTGATCAACAATCCAGCGAATTGGCCATCCTCTTCTTCTCGCTCGAATTCTTCTTCCAGTCGATCCGCAAATTGAGGATCTCTGTTGCCAAGTCTTTGCATGGCCGATTCGATTTCGTCCTGCTGAGCTTCGGAAAAAGCCACGACGCCGACACTGAAATGCGGGTCGGCGGATATCGACTGTCGCACCAGCTCGGCGATGTAGTCGGCTTCGGCTCGGTTTCTTCTTTTGTGGTAGACGCCGTTCTCGACGAAGTGAAAACTAACAGCGCGATCCTTTATTTCTTCCGCGTGCCGAGAGCCATCGGTGGCGTCATTGACAATCAATTCCGGTCGCCGACTTGTGGGGAGATCCTCTTCCGGCACCGTGAGCAGATTGCCGCCGTAAAAGGACCAGTTGGAAAAGCTGATCAACGACTCGCTGCGACTTCGGTAGTGCCAACCCAACATGGTCGAGGGCAAGTTGCGGGAGGAGTGGGTCAGCAGGCTATCGCTGCCTAGATCGTACTCCACCATTTCGCCTTCATCCTCGATCATCAAGACGTCGTCTTCGTCGCGTTTGGTGGAAAAGAAATCGGTCGGAGGCAGCTGCATTTCGTCGCCGACAACGATGGCCTGCGTCGCTCGAAAAATCGTCGGAACTGCCTCTTCCAACGTGATCTGACTCGCTTCGTCAAAGATCACGACATCAAAATGATCTTGATCCAACGGCACCGTATCGGCCACGCTCAACGGGCTCATTAGCCAGATGGGTTTCAGATCCTTCACCACCTCGCCCGATTCATTGGAGACGAGATCGCGGATCGACTTGTATCGCATCGACTTTCCGAACTCGTGCTCCAACACTCGCCGCCCTTGCTTGTATCGCTTCTTGAACACTTTCTCTTCGCTGGTCAGTTTGGCTGCCGGTTGTTCGCAGATCGCGATCTTCTCGCGAAACTGCTCGGCGATTCGACGCTTGACCTCGGCGGCGTTCGCGGCCAGCCAATCACGATAGTGGTCCTCGAGTCGCTCCGCGTGGTGATTCCTGGCGTCGGAATCGAAACGGCCTACATCGTTGTTTTCACGAAACGCCTGATCGATGTATTTCTCGGCCGCGGCGACTTCGATCTGTTCAAGCGTCAAAGGAAGCTGGCGAATGGAATCGACCAATTTAGGCGGAAGTTTATCGAGATCGTTAAGGCAGTCGAGAAAGCCGCTCCACTGATTTTCGGAGTTCTCGATCCCCTTCAGCGTTTCCAGCAGCTCGGACCAACTTACATGTTCAACTCCTTCGACAACATCCGCGCACGCCTTCACAAGCAACTCGCGATGCCCATTGGCTCGCTCGATCGCAGCAACTCGTTTGGCACCGTCTTGTGAGTTGATCAACACGTTCGCGATCGTCTGCAGCCTCGCGTCGATCAGATCCCGCTTCTTTTCGCGCAACCGATCGACATCTTGAAAAAACTGATCGGGCGGATAGTCTCGAATCCCAAACGCCAGCGCACATTCTTTCTCCGCTTCGCTCAACGTTCTTTCCGCCTCGTGCTCTTCCAGCAAACGCTGCAGCACGTCTCGCCAAGTCGGCTTGATCGTATGGGCGTCAAAGGAATAGCAGCGGTTCAGTACGCTTCTCAGTTTCCACCACGCTGGGTTGACGAAGGACCACCATTGTCCATCGAATCGTTTCGCTTGCTGCAGAGCGTCTTCCGTCTCGCTTCGCCGAAACTTCGTCTTCCAATGGCAGTTTTGTTCTTTGACATCGAGCAACCTCGATTCGAGCGATCGCAATTGGGCTCGCGCGTCTCCGAAGTCGCTGGAGAGATCGCTCTCGGAATCGAGCAAATTGAGCAGATCGAACTGAGCGATCGACCGCCATTCGGCGCAGAGGCTTGAAGCTGCGCGGAGTTCGTCGCACGTGGAAATCGCAGCATCATCCAAACCGGCGTTTCGCAGACACGTGGTTAGCGACTCCAGGTTGTGTAGCGCTTCGCGCAAACAGGTTGCGATCGTTTCCAAGGGTCGATCGACGCGGGCAAGTTTTGTCGAGAGTTGGCTCAGCGGATGGCTTTCGAAGACGCCATGGTCGGCCACCTCATCAAGCGTCCTGGCGAACCTTTCAAGGTTGTCGCCATTCTCTTTCCACAGAGCAAACGCCGGCGCTTGTTCGAGCTCTTTCGACGACAGATCGGGCGCCGCCGCCCGAAGCTTGACAGCATGTTGAATGACATCCAAGAGGACAACGCCATCATCGTCGGGCTCCGCCATGGCCGAGCGAAATTGTTCGAGCGGTCGGGTCTCCCGAGCGAGATCGGCGGTCCGTTGCTCTCGCCACGCGGCATCCGACGTCGCCGGTGGCTGGAGAAACCGCTCGTACGTCGCCTTCAGATCCATGACGAATTGTTTCTTGTCTTGTTGCGAGTCATGAATCAAGCAACAGAGATCGTCGAGCCGCTGTTGTCGAAGCCGAAGATAGACAACATCGATAGCCGCCCGCTTTTCGCAAACAAACAAGACACGTTTGCCTCGCGCGACAAAGTCGGCGATCAAGTTGGTGATCGTCTGAGATTTTCCCGTGCCGGGAGGCCCCTGAATGATGTAGCTCGCGCCGGTCTTGGCGCGTCCAATTGAGAGTGTTTGAGTTGGATCGCAAGGGACGACATGAAATCGATCGTCGAGTTCCGGCGTTTCGATTTCGGTCGGCGCAGGGCGCGGAGACAACGAAAAAATACCGTCAAATGCTTGATTGACGATCGGCTTGTCGGCTACCGCGTCGTAATCGCGAACCAGCGACATCTTGCGGTATCGAAAATTGCCCAGTGTCATTGAGCAAAGATCGAACTCCCAGTGGAACGGATTGTCATCACCCGACTTGAGCTGAAAGAACGACCGCGACTTCGTTTCCGAATCCCCCGCGTTTTCGGGCGTCGTCGCATACTTTGGCCGCCGCGGATGTTCCTCGACAATCGCGCTTAATCGGGTTTCCGCAGGCCTCACCATCGCCGAAAAAACCTTGAGGCCCAACGGATGGTAGTTGGCGGGGTCGTAACTGTAGTCCAAATCTAAATAGGACCGAACGCCTCGGCCAGAAATTCGAGCTCGGCGGCGGTAGGCATCGAGCCGACGGCGGGCCTTATCGTGAAGAAGTGATATTCGCGGTTTGTCGATCAGGTCGATTTCAATCGCCGGTTCGCTCGCCCGAACGTGCGAGTTCAAGTATTGGTAAAACGTTTCAAAATCCGACTCTTCCAAATTGATCGTCTCAGGCAATTCGATGGCGTAAAGTTGCTTGAATTGATGTCGGACGACCGGATTCACTTCCGCGATCGAACTCAGCAGCCTCAATTCGTACGTGTCGCGAACACCCTTCTCTCGCTTCAACTCAACCGGCAACAGCGCCAGCGGCGAATGGTAAAACTCAACAGGCGTCGCTTTCGTATTGGTCCAACGAAGAAAGCAACTGACAAGTCGAATTTGAGAGAAACCAAACTCGGCCTGATCGCGTCGAGCTTCATTGCGAATTCGATCCAACACGATCGGAAGGTAAACCGCTTCCTCGAAGTTGAGGTACTTTTCAAGTGGAATGGCTTTGCCCGCTAATGCCTGTTCGGCGAATTCAGCGTTCCAAGTCATCAGCTGTTCGGGCCGAATATTCTTGTAGTCGAAACTGAGCGGCACCGAGGCCTCGGTCAAATTGACTGTCTGCATCGTCGTTCGAAAATGGAGCAATCGGTTGCGGCGCGAGACTTCAAACAACCGCTCCTGCAACTTGGCCAAGACAATTTGCTGCTTGGTCTCGAGGTCCTTCGTGTTGAACCCTTGGATGCAATCGAGTTCGAGCTGAAAGTCGACTTGCTGCTGACCAAAATTCTCTAGCGAGTCGAGGATGGTCGCCAAATCGGTCGGCCGCTCGCGGCGATCGAGCTCGGTCATTCTCTCAATCGTGCGAGCCAACAAGGGGTGCAAATCGGGACGGATCTTGAACAGATTCGTACGGCTCTCGACGAACAGCTCGAGGTCCTCCAGCTCGTGGAAGTCGAAACGGCAAGCGAGGCTGGCGAGGATCATGCCCAAGGAAAACACATCGGTTGCTGGGTCGTGATGGCCAATGCTATGCTCCCAGACAGCGTAGCGAGGAAGATAGACAGGTCGTGACACCTCGGCTTCCGTTTGCTCAAACTGCAGATTGACGATCGTCTGTTCGTCGTCTTCTTCAAACTCGA
The DNA here is from genome assembly GCA_964567745.1 of uncultured Pirellulaceae bacterium. Lineage (GTDB taxonomy): Bacteria > Planctomycetota > Planctomycetia > Pirellulales > Pirellulaceae > CAZMNY01. Next base: position 24,800 of record CAZMNY010000036.1, read on the forward strand.
CACGCTGTTCGCTCACGATGACCGCCGCGCCTCGCGTCGTCTCCGCAAGGATGTCTGAGAGCCGAGTCGCGTTCGACTCGATCGATAGCCGCCGCGCGTCTTCGAACCAAATCCGAGGCCCTTCGACTTGAAGATCGCCGAGGCCTCTCAAGGGAGCGACAGAACCGTTCACATGGCAGTCAAGCACTTGCCTGAGTAGAGGCAAGAAGCTGACCAAAACGTCTTCGGTCGTGAATCCCGCGCCGTTGTTTCGCTCTCGAAGAAAATCGTAAAAGTCGCTCATGCACTCTCACCAAAAGGGTGTCGCGGCGTCACACCGAGGTTTTCACTGCTGCTCGATTATCTCATCTACACGCTTGGCAAACTGTTCGTACTGCTTCTTTCGCATGCGAAGTTCTTTTCTTGAAATCGTCGCCATTCGCTTCTCCAAGCCGAGCACGCGCGCGATCGCGATTGCATGAGCCAGCGAAGCATCCTCAAGACTGCGATCAACCGTGGCGAAGTCGAGCAGCACGTAGGTAAAGAAGTCGAGGACCGATTCAGCGTAATTCTGTTCCTGAAACGGAAGCAGCCGAGAACGCGCCGGCGCATGCTCGGCGAGCGATTGCTGATCCGTGTCGTCTACCGCCTCGTCCGGTTCCGATTCAAGTTGCTGCGGATCGTCTTGAGCTGAATCGTCTTGAGCTGATTCGTCTTGCACCGAGGCGACCGGCGTCTCGTCGGAAACCGGTTTGAAGTTGGCGAAGAACAGTTTGGCGTGATTGAGATTCGTCTCGGTCCACATCCAGTTCGGACGAAAGACGGTCTGTAGCAGCTGTTCTGTTAGCCCAGAGAGTCTCTGTTGGGACAACAAGTCGAGCTCTTCAAGATCGAGCGGCCCTTCCAGCATGGCAGCGATTTCTGCTTCGCATTCGGCCGCCGAGTCATCGCGATTAGACCAGAGTTGTAGCGAACGAGCTCGGATGAAAGCTTCCGGGTGATCGACGCCCTCGGTCGTCGGGCGATCCGCTTCGAACAGCTCGTCAACTTGTGCGAGAAAGCTCTCGGGTCCTATCGATTCGCCGCCGGTCTCCATGCGGACGAGCAGCGATACCACGGTCGTCAGGTCGCCGTTGACCGACTGCAGAGCGCCGCGGTCACAAAAGACTTCGCTGTACAGTTGAAACAGGCGAGATGTAGCCAAGTGAGATGGGACAACAGAGCTGGCGTTCGTAAGCGCTGCGAGAATCTGGTCCGCGACAAGGTACTGCTGATCCCAGTCGGAAAAGAGGCGATGATGCGATAGCTCGTGCCCAAACAGAGCTATGATCTCGTCCTCACTGAGTTTGTCGCGGATCGGACCACTGAGAATGACGTGGGCTTCGTCTGGGAATCTTGCCAGCGCGGCGTTGAGCGAGTTGATATCTTGCGATTGATAGAGCGTCAAAGGTGCATCAACTTCGACCCTCTCCGCAGCGACCTCCGCCAATTCATAAAGAGGTTTATGCTCCTCACGATCAAGCCGATACGTCGATTTCAGCAGGGCCAGACGAACCTCGTCGGCGGCCTCCTCGCGATGTTGACTTGCCTCATACCACTCCCAAAGCCTCGGTTCGCGCAAGCGCAAGTATTCAACCAGATGGCGGAAGTATGGCAGCGGCTCAATAAACATGGCTCGCCATGGGTCAAACGGAATCGGGTGGATCGAGCGACCCATTCTATCGTCTGAAACACGAGCGGGAATTGCACCAACAAGCGATTGTTCGTCATTGAGGGGCGACGAACTCGACAATTCCTAGAGAGCGGAATTGAATTACCGACGTGAGCTTTGGAAGTCCGAGTTATTCGTCAATGTCGGTCTTGGGCGGATTGCGTTCATCCATTGCTTCACAGCCTTTGACGATGAAACCCCAGGCGCAAATAAACGCGCACGCCATTACCAACCACGTGATCGGCCAAAACATTGCATCCATCTCCTATTCGAGTAAGTCGGTCATTGTAGTCCAAACCATGTCCCTTTGGTAAGAACAGACCAAGACAGTTTAAGTGCGTTCGCCCTGCCGCGCCCGGAACGGTCGACAACCACAGGCCGCCGATCGGCCGATTTCGCAAGACGCCTGCGGTCGCCGAGAGGCCAAGGCGTAGTTCATTCCTGGGGGGTTGCGGCCCAGGCTGTCTGGAAAATCTTCTCGCCCATGCTCGTGTATGGACTGCCGAAACTGTCTTGATAGACAGCCATGCCGGCCGTGATGCAATGGGCGCCGGCGACCGCGGATTCGCCGATCTGATGGCTGTTGCGGACCGCCGCCGCAATAATCTCGGCGGGATACTTGAAGTTATCCAGCATGATGCGAACTTCGGCGATGAGCGTGGCCGCAGAATCACCGTGCTGCTCTTTCCAACCGAGGAATGGACTGAGGAACCCCGCACCGGCTCGAGCTGCATGCCAGGCTTGGGCCACGGAAAAGATCAACGTCGCATTGCACTGCACGCCTCGCTGAGTCAATTCGCGTATGGCCTTGAATCCGGATTCGCTCGCGCCGACTTTGATCACGAAATTCGGGCTGATTGCCGCCAGCTCGCTGCCTTCGTCAACGATCGATTTCCAGTCGGTCAAGTGCGGATTCACTTCCACGCTGACTGGCTTTTCCGTTCCCGCAAACAGCTCGGCGATTTCGGCGATCGCTTGGCGAAACGGTTTGCCCGACGCCTGCACATGCTTGGGGTTGGTCGTTAAACCGTCGACATCCCAGAGTTCAAGTGCTTGTTTGATCTCGTCGGTCTTGGCACTGTCGAGAAAGAGTTTCATCGCGTTGCTTTCATAAGCGGATTGATCTGCCGCGTCACTCGATGCCGGCGAAGGAAACGTGCTTCGTCTCAAGGTACGCTTCCATGCCGTCAACGCCAAGCTCGCGACCAAGGCCACTCTGCTTCATGCCACCGAACGGGCATTGGCTCGTTGCCGGAACCGTATCATTGACGCCCACCGTACCCGCCTCCAATGCTTCGGCGACTCGCCAGGTCCGAGCCAAATCGCGAGTAAAGAAATAGGCTGCCAAACCGTATTTATTTTCATTAGCCTTAGAAATCGCTTCCGACTCATCCGAAAACGGCAAGATGGGAGCAATCGGCGCGAACGTCTCTTCGTTCATACAGAGCGAGTCTTCGGGCATGTCGGCGAGAACCGTCGGTTCGAGGAAGTAGCCCTCTGCCCCACTCCACCGCTGACCTCCACAATGGACTCGACCTCCTTGTCGCCGCGCGTCTTCGATGTGAGAGAGCGCGATGTTCAACGACTCTTCATCGATCAGCGGACCAATTTCGACAGCGTCTGCAAAGCCGTCTCCGACTTTCAGCTGCTTCGCTTTTTCCGTAAACGAGTTGAGGAATTCGTCGAAGATCGACTCGTGAACGTAGACTCGATTTGCCGCGATGCACGACTGACCTGTGTTGCGGAATTTCGCAATCAAAGCGCCGTCAACCGCTTGTTCAAGATCCGCGTCCTCAAACACAATCAAAGGGGCGTGGCCGCCCAATTCAAGCGACAACTTCGTGACGTCATCCGCCGCGTTTCGCATCAGTTCGCGGCCCACTTCCGTCGAACCGGTAAACGTGACTTTGCGGCAGTGGCGATTCGCGAACATCTCGGCCGCGATCTCCCGAGCTTTGCCGGCGACCAACTGGAACACACCCGCGGGCAGCTCGGCCTCATGCACAACTTCGGCCAACATCACAGAACTGAGCGGCGTGGCGCTGGCGGGTTTCAGCACGACCGGACAACCCGCAGCCAAGGCGGGAGCGACTTTGCGCACGGCGAGTACGAGGGGAAAATTCCAGGGCGCGATTGCGCCGACCACGCCGACCGATTGTTTTAAGACAAGGTGGCGTTTGCCGGGCGCTTGCTGAGGCACGACGCGGCCATACGCTCGACGAGCTTCTTCGGCAAACCACTGCAGATGGTCGATCGTCATCGCCACCTCGCCTCGACTTTGGGCGAGCGGCTTTCCGTTTTCGAGCGTAATCGTGCGAGCGATCTCGTCGGCTCGAATCGCAACGCCATCCGCGATTCGCCGCAGATAGTCGCCCCGTTGTTTGCCCGTCTCGCTCCGCCATTTCGGCCACGCCGAATACGCGTCGTCGATCGCTCGCCGCATGCCGTCTCGATCTATCGTCGCGATATGCCCCAACGATTCGCAGGTCGAAGGATTAAAAACCTCCAACGGATCGCCCGACGTGCTCCATTGACCATTCAGGTAGAGCGGACGTACATCTGTCATGGCGGGCTGTCTCTCGTAGGCTAGAACGTACTTACCGGTGGGTCGTATTGACGTTCAGGATAGCCTTTTCATTCGCCGCCATGTACCCGCCACTGGCGCACGGTGGTCGGGGTCGGCGCTAACGTATTTGAGCCTTCTTCTCGTCGTATTTGTGGCATTGCCCGACTAAGGGAAGTTGGCCGCAAAAAGCGCAAAGAAATTGCAAAGGTCAAAACAGAAACGAGCCGCCTCGCGCCCGACGCGTGGGGCTCGGGAGAGGCCGCAGCGCGCGTCGAACAAGGCCGACTCACGCCACGGCGTCACAATGCTGGACGATCTCCGAGCCCATGCGTGTCTGCGCGCGAGCAAGTTCGCTAGGAGTTGGCCATCACACAACGCTGGCTTAACCCGCTTTGCGTTCCGCTTCTTCCGCTGGTGGCTGGTCGATGCTGGCGAGCATATCGGATCGACGCTTGTACCATTGGTCGGCAGCCGGCGGCGCCTGACCGCTTTCGACGGCTCGGCAGGTCCGAATCAAGTCGGCCATGGCCGCCGCAACGCTCTTGTAGGTAACGGCGTGGTAGGCCGAATCGTCCGGCAGGCGATCGATCAATCGGCGATGGGCTTCGTACAAGTTGTGATACGGCAACGAGGGATAGAAATGGTGCAATGCGTGGTAACGCAGCCCGAGCGGGAAGGCGAGTTCAGTTAGCAGGCCGCCCGAAATGTTGATGCTATCTGAAAGCTGTTCAAGATGATTCATTTTCTCGCCGTTGCTCAGGTAGCGATGTGCAACAAGCGCGCGGAAGTGGTTCAAGCCCAACGTGACGATGGCGATACCGTAAATCATCAAGGGTCGAGACCAGTGGGTGAGTCCGATGCCAACGAAGGCAATCATGGCCCAAGCTCGCAATGAGCAAGCAATGTCCATCGCCGCCCACCAGAATCTCGGCGCGTTGTCCGGAATGGGCCGCACATACATCAAATTGATTCCAAGCGAGGATGCTCGCTGCAACACAAACTCGCGCGATTTCGGACTTGTGAACGAGAGAGGCACCAGGACCAAGAAGCGAAACGCGACCAGCCCGGGAAGCAGGACGATCTGTGTGAGAAACGTCGCCAGGTGCCGCACGCGTCCGGCGCCGAGTGGTAGATACTCGCCGTCCTTCGCTGTTCCGTAATGATGCGACTTGTGATGATCGATATGCGGCCGGTACATGAACGAGGGCGTCATCATTGGGATGCCCGCGACGATGTCCCAAACGATCCGAAAAGCCTTCATTTGGTTGGAGCGAAAATGCACGATTTCGTGCATGAAGCAGCCAACTCGATAAAGCAGAGCTCCGGCAACCAGAAAACAGATGATCTGCTGAGGGCTGAAGGCCGGCGCGGTCAAATAGACGCCAGCACAGGCGTAACCAACACTCACGCTGACCAGAAAATCGGTCCAATAAATCCACGGCCTAGGCTCGAAAAGGTCAGCGACCATGCCTCGGCCCTGCGCCAATGTTGCTTCATCCGCCTGTGTGTGCTCGCTCACGTTCTCGCTCCAAGTGACCCTACAAGATGTACCCATAGCCCATTTCGGTCGGCTAGACGCCCTTTGAAAACATCGGAGTCTTTCGATGTCAGTCTTAACGATTTCAACGGTTGCGCATAAAAAACCGAGGCGTGGAAAACACCTCGGTCGTTAATCTCAACGAAGTTACCGCATCTTGCCAGATTAAGGCTTGAGGCGCTTGATCGTGATGTTGCGGAACATCACTGGATCGGAGTGTCCAGCGAGGCCAAAGAAGCCGGACTTACGTTCTTTGCCAGGATGGGGGCGGTTGCCCATGTACTTGGTGACTTTGGAAAGATCAGTGTCGAGAATCACGACACCGTTAAGCGCCACTTTGATCGTCGATCCCTTTACGGTGACTTCCTGGAAATTCCACTGACCCGTCGGTCGCAGATGGCCGCGATGGGCTGCGGTCATTCCGTAAGCGGAACCATGATATTGCCGCTCATCCAATCGGCCTTTGTACTTGTCCGACGTGTTGTCGAGCACTTGCAGTTCGCACATGCCGACGTAGGCGGTGTCGCCCTTGCCCGGATAGCGAATAGCGAGCCCGTTGTTGCCGCCAGGCGGCAGTTTGAATTCCAAACGCACTGTAAAATCTTCGTACTCGTCCTTCGTGTGAATCGTGCCGCCCTTGCCCTTCTTGCAAACGATCGCGCCTTCTTTGACTTCGTAGTTTTGTAACGGTCCGACCCAACCATCCAAATCCTTGCCATTGAAGATGGGCGTGAACTTTTCCGTCGAAATGGACGCGAGAATGTTGTTGGCTTCGTCAGCGGGAATCTCGCGAACGAAAATGTTTCGCCAGCGAATCTCCCCGCCGTGCGTCTGTAGCTGAACGGGGCCTTTTGGGAACAACGGCTGCTTGCGATCCCAAAAGTTCTCCATTATCGCGTTGTCGACAACGTGTTTGCCATTCAACCAGACGCTGGTGCGCGAGCCGACTTGGCGAATGCGAAATCGATTCCATTCGCCAAACGGTTTGTCAGCCAGCACGGAAGGGTCCTTGCCGGGCGCGCCTTTGCTGTTGTTCCACAATCCGCCCGAACCCTTGTCGGCACCGATCTTCCACTTGCCGCCCGCTTCCGTGTAGTCCCAGATTTGCACCTGAGGCGTCGCTCGTAGATAGATTCCGCTATCGGCCTTGGCGACTGTTTTGTAGTCAATGTGCAATTCGAAATCGCCGTAGTCTTTGTCGGTCGTCAAATAGACGCCGTGACCATCGTTGACCAACTCGCCATTCTCAACTCGCCAATGCTTTGCGACATCGGCTAAGTCAGCGCTGCGTTTCTTAGCTCGTTCCTCGTCCGACATGGCAGCCAGTTTGCGAGGATCGAAATGCCCCATGCCGTGCCAGCCGGAAAGATCTTGCCCGTTGAAGATCGCAGTGAATCCAGTGGGCGGCTTGTTGTCTTCTTGGGCCGAGGTCAACGCGTTGAACGATGCAACGATCGCCAATGCGAGGAGAATGGGTCTGGTCAAGGCGAGGTTCCTTTGGGTGGGGCTTGGGGGAATGACTGCTGTCGAAAACGCGTCCCATCGTAACTTCAAAATAGGCAGTTCGCCAGTTTCCCCATCCGGTCTACTGCGCTTCCACATCCTCCAGCCTCATCACGATCGCGCGGATAATCGCGCACCTACTGGTTTTGCGGGCGGCGAAACAGTTTAGAATCCTTTTTGTCGGTCACAATCGCAATTACGAAAATGAGTCACTAGAAGAGCCACGAATCTATGCCTTGCAGAATCTGTCTGTTCGCCGTTCTCGCCCTTTACATTTTCGTGATTGGCGCCGCACCATCGGCCCGCGGCGAGTCACCAATTATTCCGGCGTTTGAGCGATTTTTCTCGGAACACGCCGAAGTGGATGAAGGCCAGCGCAAGGGCAAACCGGAGCATGGCGGGCAATTATTGCTCACCGAACTGAACTGCAGCGCCTGCCACAAGTCGGCGGACTATCTCGAATCTCACGCCAAAACGGGCCCGCGACTGACTTTTGCCGGAAAGCGGATCAAGTCGAAACATCTGACCGAGTTTCTCCTCGATCCACAGAGCGCCAAGCCGGGCGCCACGATGCCTCGCATCCTCAACAAGCTCGAACCCTCAAAGCGAATCGCAGCCGCTGCAGCACTAACCCAGTACCTGGTCTACGCAGCTGGCGAAGTTCCGCAACAACAGTTGCCGCGGTTCGGCGACGGCAAGCGAGGCGAGAAGCTGTTTCAAATGGTCGGATGCTCCGCTTGTCACGACGCCCCAAACGAGAAAGAGCCATTACGAACTTCAAAGCCGCTTGGCGACCTGCAAGCCAAATACGCACTGCCAGGACTGTCCCAATTCCTGCTCGATCCGCACGCCGTGCGGCCAGCGGGGCGAATGCCTTCACTGCGATTGACGGCCAGCGAGGCGCGGAGCGTCGCGGCCTACTTGCTCGAGCTGCCTGAAGTCGCCACCGTCAAAGTCTCTTACTACGAAGGCGATTGGCAGAAGTTGCCTGACTTCAAACAGCTCAAGCCACTGTTTGTCGATGGCGTCGACGACATACACATCAAGTACGCCAAGCGAAATGATCATTTCGCATTGCGATTCGAAGGTCAACTTTCCATCGTCGCGGATGGCGAGTACACGTTCCATTTGAAGTCCGACGACGGCTCGCGGCTAACCATCGATCAAGAGGTCGTTGTCAATCACGACGGGATTCACGGGGAGACGTCCAAGAGTGGAAAACGGACGTTGAGCAAAGGAATCCACTCAGTCGTCGTCGATGTCTTTGAGCAGCGCGGAGGCGAGTTGATCCTCGCCGAGTTTGAAGGGCCTGGCGTCAAGCGAACTCAACTGCACACGGCCATGGTGTCGAATAGCGATAAGTCGAAGGAATTGCCTTCACTCGCTTTTGCTTTGGACGCCGCCCAAGTCGAAACGGGACGGAAACTCTACGCCTCGCTCGGCTGCGCATCGTGCCACGAGCTCAAAGACATGGGGGAGACAGTTGCGCCAACGTTTTCGGCTTTAACTCCTAAGGCAAAATCAATCACAAGCCTGAATCCGGATCGAGGCTGCTTGACGAATAACCCAGCCGGGCCAGCCGTCGACTACTCGTTACGCGAATCTCAACGCGATGCGATCCGCGCGGCGCTCGCCAAACGAAAGTCCTCAGCCGAGAAGAACTCGGCGGCATCCATCGGACACACGTTGGCGTCTCTGAATTGTTACGCCTGTCACCAGCGGGGCGGATTTGGCGGAGTCGAAGAGGAACGCAATCCGAGGTTCCAGGGCTCCATTCCGGAGATGGGCGATGAAGGACGGGTCCCTCCGAGGCTCGACGGAATCGGCGCCAAACTGACGGATCAATGGCTCACAAAAATCCTTGCCGAAGGTGCGACGGATCGACCCTATATGCTGACTCGTATGCCCAGGTTTGGTGCCGCGAATGTTCAGCACTTGCACGGTCAGTTTGTCAATGCCGACAAGCTGCCGGCGGAAACACCGAAGGTAGGCAAATTCAATATAGCGCTGCCCGACGTAAAGAAAGTTGGCCGGAAACTCGTCGGCGACAAAGGATTCTCCTGCATCAAGTGCCACACCTTCGGACGATTCCCGGCGACCGGAATTCAGTCGATGGACCTGCGGCTAATGTCGAAACGACTGCGTCCAAACTGGCTCCATCAATACTTGAGAAACCCACAAATCTTTCGACCTCGCACGCGGATGCCCAGCGCCTGGCCTCTCGAGGGACCCAGCTTGCTGGACGAAGTGCTCGAAGGCGACTCCGCACAACAAATCGAATCGGTGATCGCCTACCTGTCCGACGGCGTTCGCGCCAAGCCGCCATCGGGATTGGAATTGAAGACGCTCGAGTTGATCCCGATCGACGAAGCGATTATCTATCGCAACTTCATCAACGGCGCCGGGCCGCGAGCCATTGGCGTTGGTTACCCGGAAGGAATCAATCAGGCTTGGGACGCCAACACCCAGCGACTGGCGCTGTTGTGGCAAGGACGCTTCATCGATGCTTCGAAACACTGGAGCGGTCGCGGACAGGGATTCCAAGGTCCGGCGGGCGAAAACATTTTGCAGTTGCCGCAAGGCCCCACCGTGGCTCGGCTCGAAAGCAACGAAGCGAATTGGCCGGCCGAATCGGACAAGTCATTGGGGCATCGCTTCCGCGGCTATCGACTCACCAAAGACCAACGGCCGACGTTTCTCTACTCAATCGACAGTGCTCAAATCGAAGAGTTTCTCGACACAGAAAACTTGTCAGGGCAAGCCTTGGCCGCGCGACGTTTTGAATTCGACGTCGCTAGCGGTGCGACGGGCGTTTGGCTAAGACTCGCCGTCGGCAAGTCGATTCAAGCGAGCGAGGACGAGGGTTGGTATTCGATCGATGGCGTCTGGCGAACACGGATCGTCTCCAAGACAAAGCCGCTGATTCGAGAGTCACAAGGAAAACACGAACTGCTCGTGCCGATCGAACCCGGATCGAAGCAGTCGGTCGGTCAAGAGTTCGCTTGGTAGAACTTTGGCACGACAATTCAACGAAACAGATCGCGTTCAGTCTTCAAGCAAGGAAAACGGAATTATGACGCTTTGGAACCGACTAGCACTGTTAGTTCTGTTCGCATTTGTCGCGGTCGCCCCATCTGTAAACGGCTTCGCGCAAGAGAAGGAAGACGACTATTACCGCCTCGTTCAGCTCCCGATCCCCAAGGGCGTGGTCTTGGAGGGCGGAGGAATCGAGTGGATGCCGGATGGGAAGTTGGCAGTCTCGTCTCGTCGCGGCGACGTGTACTTCGTCGCCAACGCGGGAGCGTCCGACGTGTCGAAAGTTTCGTTCTCGAAGTTCGCGAGCGGATTGCATGAAGTGCTCGGACTGTCTGAGAGGAACGGCTGGCTCTACGCCACACAGCGCGGAGAACTCAGCCGGCTCAAGGACACCGATGGAGACGGTCGCGCGGATCTATTCGAAACAGTTTCGGACGAATGGGAGATCGATGGCGATTACCACGAGTACGCTTTCGGCAGCAAGTTCGATCGCGACGGCCGTGTTTGGGTCGTGCTCTGCCTCACAGGATCGTTCAACAGCAATAACAAGTATCGAGGCTGGTGTTTGCGGATCGGCGAAAACGGTGAGACGATTCCGACTTGCAGCGGCATCCGATCACCGGGCGGAATCGGCATGAACGCGGCGGGCGACATGTTTTACACGGACAATCAAGGTCCCTGGAACGGAACGTGTTCGCTCAAGTATCTTCGCCCGGGTTCGTTTCAAGGTCATCCAGGCGGGAACCGCTGGTACGATTTGCCCGCAGCCGGCAAGGCGATGGGTAAGCGGCCCGAAGAACCGAAGAGCGGGAGTCGGATCCATGACGCAGCAAAACGCATTCCCGAATTTGAGCCGCCAGCCATCTTGTTCCCGTACAAAAAAATGGGCCAGTCAGCCAGCGGCGTGGTGACCGACACGACCGGCAAGTTCGGCCCTTTCCGCGGACAGATGTTCGTCGGAGACCAAACTTTCAGTACGATAATGCGTTGCTATCTCGAAAAGGTGGACGGCCAATATCAGGGCGCTTGTTTCCCCTTCCGAGAAGGTCTGTCGTCAGGCGCGCTGGCGATGCTGCTTAATCCCAAAGGCGAAATGTATGTCGGCACAACCAACCGCGGCTGGGGAGCTCGAGGCGGAAAACCCTTCTCGCTTGAACGGATTACCTGGACGGGGAAAACACCGTTCGAAATCCATGAGATGAAGGCCACGCCAAACGGATTTGAACTCAACTTCACCCAGCCGATCGACGCGGAGTCCGCCAGAAACTTGAGCGGCTACAAAATGGAATCGTATACGTACATCTATCAGGCGGCGTATGGGAGTCCCGAGGTCGATCGAACGGAGCCGAAGATTGCAGCCGTTGTTGTCGCGCCGGACCGAAAGAGCATTCGACTCGAAATCGAGACGTTGCAAGAAGGCCATGTGCACGAACTGCACGTGAACGGCCTCCGCAGCGCAAACGGAAAGCCGCTACTTCACAAACAGGCGTATTACACGCTCAATCGGATTCCGAAGTAGCGGCGTTCTGTCCGAGTGAAAGGATTTGCACTGCGTCTCCCGCGTTCAACTGAACTTCGCCTGCTGGGAAAAACACCAGGCAGTTAGCGCTGGCCAGTGCGCAAAGGTCGGCCGAACCGCGCCATTTCAAAACGCGAGCGTTGATTTCACCTGAGCTGCTCTCAGTGCAAGACGCAGGATGAAGTGTCGGGCGGTCGCTTCGATGCAGGTGATCTTGTTCGAGCACAGCCGACCGCAGGCTTGAGGCCAAGTCATCCGGAATGCTGCCGCATCGCCCGCTGAGAACAGCCATGGCCGGAGCCACGAAGAGCTGAAAACCGACGAGCGCGCTGACTGGATTTCCGGGCAAGCCAAACACCAAACGTTTGGCGCCATCGGTGCGAGGCGCGATTCCAAACCAGATCGGTTTACCAGGCTTAAGCCGCACTTTGTGGAACACGTTTTCCACTCCGCACTCGCTCAACATCTTCGGCACCAAATCGACCGCCCCCGCCGAAACGCCTCCCGAGAGTATGACGACATCCGAACTGCGTGAGGCCTCGATGCTTTCGTGCAATTCGGCTTCGCGGTCTCGCGCGACGAACGCGTTGGCCGTGACGCCGCCGGCTTCGCGGACCAACGCGTCAAGCATCGGTCCGTTACTGTTGCGAATCATGCCAGGTCGTAGAGGTTCGTTGGGCGCAGTCAATTCGTCGCCCGTCGAAACAATCGAGACGGTTGGCCGCGGGAAGACAGACACGTCAATGCGGCCGACTTCGGACAGTAGCCCGATTTCGATCGCTCGAATCGTATCGCCCTTTCGCAAGACGATCTGGCCCTTTCTCATCGCCGCGCCTTGGGCCAATCGGTTTCCGCTCTCCGGCAACGAAGGGTCATTAATTTTGACTGTTCTAGCACCGGCAGCGATCGCATCCGAATCCGATGGATTCTCCGTCCGTTCAACCATGATCACAGCGTCGGCACCAGTGGGCATCGGTGCCCCCGTCATGATGAACGTTGCCTGTCCGGAACCGATTTCGTGCTTTGGAATCTGCCCCGCGTTAACTTGCTCGACGACCTCAAACTCGCGGACTCCGCTGGCGAGATCCGATTTGCGAACCGCATAGCCGTCGACAAGCGACTTCTCGTAGGGCGGCGAATCAACGTCGCTCGCGATATCTTCGCCCAAGATCATGCCAAGCGAGTTCGTTACCTTTGTCGTCTGCAATGGCAACGGTGCGGCGTTCGATGCGACCAGTCGTAGCGCCTCGCGCAAATCAATCATGTGCTCGATCCAACGCCGATGCGAATGAATCGGCCGAGCAGCTCGTGGCCGCATTCCGTCAAGAAACTCTCAGGATGGAATTGCAGCCCAATCGTCGGTTTCTCACGATGACGAATCGCCATGATCTCACGCTCACCATCGGCTCCGTTTGACCATGCCGAAACATCGAACTCTGGGGACAGAGTGTCCTCGCGAACAATCAAGCTATGATATCGCGTCGCCGTGAAGGGGTTGGGCAAGCCCTCAAAGATCCCTTTGTTGTCGTGGTGTATCGAATCCGTCTTACCGTGCATCAAGGTATTCGCACGAACGATTTTTCCGCCCGACGCTTGTCCTATCGATTGATGCCCCAAGCAGACTCCCAATACGGGAATACGGCCCGATAATCGCTGAGCGCACTCAACCGACACGCCTGCTTCGTTCGGCGTGCATGGGCCGGGCGAGATGATCAAATGAGTCGGGCGTTTCGCTTCGATTTCGTCGACGGTAATCTGATCGTTGCGGTGCACTTCGATGTCGATCTGCGGATCGACTTCGCCCAAACGCTGGACCAGGTTGTAGGTAAACGAATCGTAGTTATCGATTAGCAGTATCATTGTTCGCAATCGAGCAGGGCGAGAATAACAACGCAAACCTCTCATGTTACCCGGTTTTTCGGCCGCCGAAAGACGAACTTACTGGGAAAGAGTCGAGTGCCGAGGGGCGTTGGCGTTTTTTTGGCTCTGCCGGTCCAAGTGACGTTACCGCTCATCTAACACGATGGATTCCGCCGAATACAAGGATTGCGGCGAACAAACCGCGGGAGACAAGATTGAGCACTGTGCGTACAATCCCCCGCCCCCAGACTGCAACCCGATTTCATAGAGGCGCGGCGATGGTAGCGGACGACAAAGACAGAATTCACGAGCGAGTCAGCGCGCGTCAGTCTAGACATCGCCCATTCGCGCTCGTAGCGGCGTCAGCGACCGTAGCGATGCTGGTCTTCACCGCCGCAACAGCAAGACGCGCCCATGCTCAAACCGTCAACGAGGCGCCGCCGCTCGCCGTCGTGGAAGGATTGGAATCTCCGCCACCCTCCTCAGCCGGCATCCAGACTTTGCTGACGAACTTGATTCGGGCACAACTGCCAGTCGATTATGAACACGGTAAAGACTGGGGAAAAACGAAGCAGGTCACGCGAGGCTTGAAGATCAGTCGAGATGGTTTGAGGATCACGACGAAACGCCGCCGCAAAGCGGTCAATCACGGGACCTGGAAGCGATACAAGATTCACTTGATCAACCCGAAAGAGAGTCTTCGGGTTCGAGTAGAGAACTACGCTGAACAAGCGAATCACCGCGTTGTTTTTGATCTGGTCGTCGACGCCAAACTGGATGCTTTTGGCCGACTGGCCCAGTGGGAGAGCGGCCTGCAGCTTTTCAGTTTCAGCGCCCGCGCAGACAGCGAAGTTCGATTGCGAGTTCGCTGCGATGTAGGATTGCTGCTCGACCCGTCACACATCCCGCCCGATATCATTCTCGATCCCAAAGTGACAGACGCAAACATCGAAATAAGAGACTTTCGGCTCCGTGAACTCAGCGAACTCAAAGGCCCCTTTGCAAAGTCGCTCAGCTCCAGTGTTCGCGAGATTCTCGAGGATGCCATTGCCGCGAAACGGCCGCGAATGGTGAAGAAGATGAACGACAAGATCGATCGCAGTCGAGACAAGTTGCGACTGTCGTTTAGCGAGGTGTTAAAGACGCCTTGGGCCGACAAGATCCAAGCCGTAACGCCGATGAAAGACTCCGCCGACAATCAAGCGAAAAAGCCACCTGTCGCGAGCGGCGATTAACTTGTTATTCCATCATGACGCTTCGCGTTGCTTGCGATTTGCTTTGCAATTTATCTTTCATGAAGACGACCACCTCGTCCTGCATGACTTGCCTACGATCCAAGCCGTTGAAGTAGTGATCCGTATCGAGCCAGACGACGGCTGAGTTCTTGCCGGCCGCTTTGTGCAACGCTTCCGACAGCGGGCGTAGCATGAGCCAGTCTCTCGTCACGTTGATCATCTTCAGCGGACGCGGAGCAATCTGCGCCACGTTGTCGACTGGATCGAGCGACGCCCGAGCCTGGTTGGTTCCGTCCGCCTCCCGCGCGGTCAACATGTTGGCGAATCCGCCGCCGCCTACAATCGATGTCATCGCTTTGATGCGAGCGTCGTGCGCCACGAATGTGACGCCGGTAACAGCGCCCCAGCTGATTCCGACGTAACCGACGCGATTCACATCGACATCCGAACGCGACGCGAGGTAGTCAACCGCTCGACTGTAGTCGCTGCAGTAGTGGGCAAATCGTTTTCGATTGAATTGGTTAAACAGCGTGTCGCTCTTGCCAGGCTCGCGTCGTTCTCCTCGCATCGGCGAATCGATTGTCAAAACGGCAATGCCGCTGGCAACGAACAGCTTGCCTAACTCGACAACATAGCTCGACGTCTTGCTGCCACCGGTGCCGTACTGAAGCAACACCGCGGGCAACGGGTGCTTCGCACCCTTGGGAAGATAGAGATAAGCCGGAATGCGATCGCCTTTGATCCCATTGAACTCGACTCGAAACTGCTTGTGGTCGTCCGCTTCGGCAACCACCTTCTCCTTGACCTCCAGCGGCTGTTCGTGGCCAACTCGATAAGGCACCGCGGGGCGTTCGCCATGCGCGCAACGCCCGCATGTGTGGAATCCGCATGATAAGACAGCGAGGAACACAACGACCTGAATATTTGAGTGGATCATGAATCAACTCTAATGATTTGTCTCGATGGCGAATGCCGCTCAATCACAGCCATAAAGTGGGAATCTTCGGGTGCCACGATGGCCCTCCGATTCAGGTGAATGCAGAGCATAACCGGAGCGGCAATGAATGCCAACCAAAATGACCGTCGGCGGAGAGACGGCTGACGCAAGCGGGATCGTCGCTTGATCGGCATTTGAGTTGGCCGCCGCTGGCCCCGTTCTTACCCATCCGACTTCGGCAACCGACTATACTCACTCCAAGAAGTATCCAGTCGCAGCGTCGTTTAGTGAAATAGCAAGGATCGTTTCGAGCAACTCGTGATTGCAATTGAAGACGTCCAATTTCGATATTCTGAAGGCGAGTTTCGTCTGACGATTCCGCGTTTCTCGGTGCCTGACGGCGCGACGGCCGCGTTGGTCGGACCCAGCGGGAGTGGGAAGACGACGTTGCTGAATCTCGTTGCCGGCATACTCGTACCGAATGCCGGCCACGTCGTGGTCAATGACTTGGAATTGTCAGCTCAGAGCGATTCGTCTCGCCGCGATTTCCGCATACGCAACATCGGATTGGTGTTTCAAGAATTCGAACTGCTCGACCATCTCAATGTCCTGGACAACATTCTGCTGCCTTGCCGAATAACGCCTTGTGTCACGTTAGATGCATGCCATCGTGAACGGGCGATGGCCTTGGCGGATGAAGTTGGCGTCAAGGACCAACTCCGCCGCTGCGTGCGGCGGCTTTCGCAGGGCGAGCGGCAGCGGGTCGCGGTCTGCCGGGCTCTGCTCCTGCGGCCTCAGCTCTTGCTGTGCGACGAACCGACTGGAAACTTAGATCCCGCGAACAAGTCACAGGTGCTCGACATCCTCTTCGACTACGTTCGCAGCTCGGGCGCGACCCTACTGGCCGTCACGCACGACTACGGGTTGTTGGATCGCTTCGATGAAACACTCGACGCCGGCGTCGTCAATTCGACCATGCCGTTGGCCTCGCCGGCGTCAGAACCATGAACGACGTGATCTACCTCGCCTGGCGGCACCTCGCCTATCACAAGCTGAAGACCATTGTGTTGACAGCGTCGATGGCGGCGATTGTTTATCTTCCGTTGGGGCTCAATATTCTGCTGAACCGAACGGCAATTGAATTGCGAACCCGCGCGACGGCGACGCCGTTGCTCGTTGGCCTCAAGGGTAGCCCTACCGAATTGGTTTTGCGCGCTTTGTACTTTGAATCCGACTCGCCTGAACCGATGGCGTACGGGCAGGTCGAGCGGATTGCGGAGTCGGAGCTGGCGACCGCAATCCCGATCCACTCCCGATTTGAGACGCGTTATGGGCCGATCATTGGGACGACCTTAGAGTACTTCCAGTTTCGCGAATTGGAAATTGCCGACGGGCGCCAACTGACGATGCTTGGCGAGTGTGTTGTGGGCTGCGAAGCGGCCGAGGCGGGAAGCCTGTCGCCGGGCGACTACGTCGTCTCTTCGACGGACAACCTCTTCGATATCGCCGGCGTTTATCCGTTGAAAATGAAAGTGGTCGGCGTGCTGCGGCCAAGCGATTCGCCCGACGATCGCGCGGTCTTCGTCGACGTTAAGACCGCTTGGATTATCGAGGGGCTTGGTCACGGCCATCAGGACCTGAGCCGGCCCGGGGCTGCTGAGCGTGTTTTGCGGAAAAGTGGCGACACGATTGTCGCCAACGCTTCCGTCGTCAAATACAACGAAATCACGCCCGAGAATGTCGACTCGTTTCACTTTCACGGCAGCCAGGCCGATTTTCCTTTGACCGCGATTATCGCGGCGCCCAAAAATCATAAATCGAGCGTCTTGCTGCAGGGTCGCTTTTTGGGCGACGAGGAACGTGTTCAGATTGTGCGACCGGCAATCGTCATCGATAAACTACTCGGCACTGTCTTTTCGGTCGGCCGCTACGCGTCCGCCGCTGCGGTGCTCGTCGCACTCTCGACGCTGGCGACGATGGCCCTGGTGTTTGTGTTATCGTTGCAGTTGAGGCGGCGCGAATTGGAGACGATGGCGAAGATTGGCGGCGCGCCGCTGCGAATAGCGACCATCCTGGGGGCCGAGATTGTTGGCGTTCTCGGGCTCGGCGCGCTGCTTGCCGTCCTACTTGCACTCGCAACTTCATCATTCGGCGCCACAGCGGCTCGACTGCTCATTCAACTCTCCTGACATATCGACGAACACGATCGCCGCTTTAACTCGGCTGGCCAACGAGACATCAATGCTTCACTTTCGAACTCTTTTCGTCGTGGCAGGATTCATCGCCTGCCTGGCTCTTTCGATCGCAGGCTGCGGTTCAGGTGCCGAGCCTTCACCGGCCAAGCAAAATGACGCCACGACGGTGCGAGTGTTCACGGTCAACTATCCGCTGATGTACTTTGCTGAGAGACTTGGCGGCGAGCATGTGGAAGTTGAGTTTCCGGTGCCGGAAGGCGAGGATCCCAAGTTCTGGTCGCCGGCGCCGGAAACAATCTCGGACTATCAAAACGCGGATCTCATTCTGCTGAACGGAGCTGATTACGCTCAATGGGTCCGCCGAGTCACTTTGCCGGAATCGCGTTTGATCGATACCTCTCGAAGTAGCAGAGATCGCTACATCATGATTGAAGGCGGTCGGAAGCACAGCCACGGTTCGGGCGGCGAACACAGTCATCAAGGCATCGCGGCCACAACATGGCTCGACCCCGACCTGGCTATCGCTCAAGCCGACTCGATTCGTCGAGCCTTGACCAAGCTCAGACCGGACGGTGAAGACGTATTTCGAGACAACTTCGAGGCGTTGAAGTCAGACCTTGAAGCACTCGACAACAAACTCAAAGCCGCCACGCAAGGCCTCGCCGGGCAGCCCATTGTCTGTTCTCATCCTGTGTTCCAATACCTCGCTCGCAAGTACAAGTTGCAGAGCAGGACGGTGCATTGGGAACCGGGAGCGGCACCAACCGAAGATGCATGGCTGGAACTTGATCAGTTGCTTAAGAGTCACCCAGCCAAGTGGATGATTTGGGAAGCACAGCCGCTCGCCGAAAGCGTCAGCCGCCTATCGAGTATGGGCGTCGAGAGCACCGTCGTCGAAACCTGCGCGAATCGACCTAAACTTGGCAACTGGCTGGACGTCATGCAGCGCAACGCGGATGAGCTCGCTCGAAGCAACTAGCGCGGCGGCTCAACGAATCAAGCGTCGTGACAGGCGCGGCAACCGCTGAGCAACTTCGCCAACTCCGGAAAGTGATTTTGGGCGTAGCCTTTCTCGGGCGCATATCGATGGCAACGAGTGCAACAGGAATAGGCGTGTCGCGTTTCACTCGAAGGCTCGCTCGCCTCGATTGGTTCCGTTTGACAGGCTTGAACGAGGTCCAGGTTGGTCAGCATGGCTAGTCCGACAGGACTCGTACGATGCGTTGCTGTCGACTTGATGTTGAGCGGTCGACGTTGCTCTTCGCCAGACGATGCGAGCAATCACTCCCAAAACCAACCCAGCAATCGCGGCGGCGGCGACGCTCAGCGGGTCGACTCTGCGAATTGTAATCGGCTTAACGGTCGGTCGCGGCTCTTCGTCTCGCACCCGTTGCATCACCGACTCGATCGACGATTGCTCGGCCTGATCGAGTTCGCCGTGGTAGCCCGGAAGCGACTCTCCGTCGCAAAGCGATTCGTGAAACAAATCGATCGAAGGCCGTAGCGCTTCTGCGAGTTTGCGACATCGGGGGTCGCTTGTCGAGTCAATTTCGATTGTCGCCGAGCATGTTTGGCGAATGCGCGGTGACATTGATTGAGCAAGATGGTCCAGAGCCAGGTTCGAAAACTGTATTGGGAATCGTGTGTATGGAGTGATCGATAGACGGCGAGAAACGTCTCCTGCACAACATCCTCAGCCCATTCGGGTTGGCCCAATCGGCTCTCCGCCACGCGCATCAGCGGACGTCGGTATCGACGCACCAGTACAACAAACTGGCCGTGATCACCCGAAAGGACTGCGGCTGCCACCGCACCATCGCTGGGCGTCTTGGAGTCGATTGTCGGTTCTCGCCAAGGATACGGTCACGTACTCTTATAGACCCTTTGAGAACATTTAGTCTATTTCGTCGCCAAGATTCCGTCATCCAGAAGCGAATGAACAGGCCGACTCGCGGTTTTTCGCGACGCCGAGGGTCCCGGCTGCCTTCGATCCGCGCAAGCCGATTCGAGTCGAATTCGGGGGCCAGTGTTCAATCAGCCAACAGGCGAATGCAATTAGACTGCCCTGGCCTGAACCGGCCCGTTGGTTAGAATGGGCGTTCCGCATCCATTCCCCGATGGGCGGATGAAAGCAGCGACGCCGGGGCGAAATTCTTCAATTGAGCTGCTGTTTTTAGGAGACAGAGGTCTTCATGGCCGAAAACCAGAGGTCGAGCACTGATGCAACAGAGGTGATCGAAGTCGATCTTCGGCAGCCGGCCGTCGCGGCATTGTGGGCCTGGATCCTGCCCGGTGCCGGACATTTCTATCAACGCCGTTACGCTAAGGGCGTCATCTTTCTCGTTTGTATTCTCTGCACCTATTTCTTCGGGCTTGCGCTCGGTGGCGGACGCGTCGTCTACGCTTCTTTTCGCAGTGAGGACTTTCGCTGGCAATACGTGCTGCAGCTGGGCATAGGCGCATCAGCTCTACCAGCCCTCGTGCAAAGCTATCGCGTGCGGCAAGGCCAAGAACCACTCTGGCCCCACATCATGGTCCCGCCAGAAAACGTGCAACCTGAGTCCAAAGACGAACTCGCTCGGTGGCACTACAACCTGCATGCGTTTTTTGAACTCGGCACCCTATACACCATGATCGCCGGACTGCTGAATGTGCTGGCGATCTATGACGCATATGCCGGACCGTTGATCCTCGTCAGCGACGAAAATCGCAATCGAGCTCCCCCGAAAAAGGGTTCGAAAAGGAACGATTCCAACCCGCCCCCGGAATCTGAGTCGGAAAAGAAATCGAGCTGAGTATCGTTCGCGTTCCGGACGCCGAACTGCACGCCACACTAACCGCCGCCCAATTGAGGAAACCACGAATGCTGATCTTCGCCGATATGGTGCACTTGTGGTACGCACTGCCTCTATTGGTTTCGGTGAGTCTCGTTTACGGCGCGACCCGTCACGAGTTGATGGGTCCAATTCTTGAAAATGCCGTGCGCTCCGCCATCTGGATCAGCGGCTTTATGGCGATGATTTTCGCCATTCTGTTCTGCGCTTCCTGCAGCCTCTAACGAAGCGTCTCGACAGCAAGAACGAGCTGGAAATCAATTCGTTCATTTTGCAGTTGGCACTCGTCACTTTGCACTGCAACTTGGAACTCGCCCAGCCGCGGGTGTTTCAGCTCCCAAATGCAAGAGCACCAGCGGCGGAACCGCTGGTGCTGTGCGTTTTGGACCGTTGGTTGAACAGGCTTGCTAGGCTGCCCGCAACTCACGACTTTGGTTGGAGTAGCTGATCCAGTCGGTGATTTCGGCCAAGTCGGGTTTCTTTCCGCCGCGAAGAATGCGACGGCCCTCTTTGGTGTCGACGATATCGGCGACAGCGTCGAACAGGTTCTGCGGATCGACTCGCGCAAGCGATTCGACAGTCTCATAACCGCAGGCGACGAGGAACTGGGCGTCGTGTCCGCGAATTTCCGGCACTCGACAAACCCATTCAGCTTGACGTTGCCAGAGTCGAACCGTCTCAGAGTTCACTCGGCGATTGTCAAGTTCTTCGGAGGTGTTGTTGGGATTGGCTTCAAGTAAATCGCCGACGGTGACGACGCCGATTTTTGCGAGGTGCTCCGCCATCTTGGGGCCAATCGAGGGTGCCGCCTCGACATAGCTCTTTCGGCTCAAATGGAATTTGAGCTCGGATTTGCTTTGCTTCGCGCGGCTCGACTTGGCGGAAGACGAAGAAGTTCCCCTTGGCTTCTTGCTCGACGATCGCTTGCTTGACGTCGAGCGACTTGCGGCTCCCTTCGCCGACGACGAGCGAGAACGACTGCCTCGAGTCGACGACGACCGGCTGCGGCTGCGAGTTTGCTCGCTTTGACCACTCGGCCCGTAGACACTCAGGTTTCCCGTACAACCCGACTTTCGCGTGACCTCTTTGGCGCTGCGAAGGGATTGTTGGCGTTCTGTTTCTCGATGAAATTCGCGCGACTCGCGGGCCGAACGAATCCAGTTGGCCACTCTCGCCAGTTCAAAATCGTCGCCCGAAACGAGCAGCGCTCTTCCTTCGGTCGTACGTACGAACGCCTCCACTCGGCTGAGTAGTTGCTCGGACGTCATCCTCCGCAGTTGTTGAGCGTCTTGGATTCCAGCACAAACCAGGATCCGTACATCGTAGGGGCGAAGGTTAATCACATCGCAGAGTAATCCGGAAACGCCTTGGCAGTGTTTCAGCTGAGTCGACGTGAGAGGCACATTGCTCCATGAAGCCAAGTCCTCTGCAGTGACTTTGAGCAGATCGCCGATCGTGTCGACTCCGCGAGCTCGCAGTTCGCAAGCCGCATCGTGCTCCAAATCAGGCGTCTCTTCGATCGGGTCGGTTCGCTCCAAATAGTACGTATCGTCCGGAATGGCGTTGCCAAAAGTCGGCTCGGACACCGACTCCACAGCAACGGGCTTCACGATGGGATCGGCAGTTGCAACCGGCGTCACAACGGCACTCAGTCGCGCGACGCGAACGCCGATCGACTCGCAGCGATTGGCGGCAAGCTCCCAATCAGTCGTCGCAATGATCTGTCGACCCGTCTCGGCGTAGCGTTTGAGTACGCCCGCCACGATCGCGATCCGATCTTCATCTACATGAGCGAACAAGTCGTCCAACACGATTGGGCAGTGTACGCCTTCGCGTTGCAGGTGAGTTACTGAGGCCAAACAAACAGAGAGATGGGCCAGATCGCGAGTTTGTTGGGCGACGGCTTCCCACGTATAGATTTTGCCGCTGCGGCTCTCGACCACAAGTTGGCCCGTTTGTTGCGACCTTTGCAAGCTGACAAAATCGTTCGATGTCAGTTCACGCAGAAAATGCGATGCTTCGGCAAGCACATTGATTGTCCGCCGACTCGATCGCAGTTGTTCGATCTGCTTCACGAGACTGTTGATGTCGTCGTTCAACCTATTCCACTCGGCCAACCGAAGTGAGTGCTGTTCGTCAATCGAGTGCAACTCCGTGCGTTTCTCGGCGACGGCTGCATCGACATCGTACACGGCGCCAATCGAACTCAGTTCGCTGTGGATCTCGGCCAATTGAGCCCGATGTTGTTTCGCCTCTCGATTCAGTTCGGCGCGTTTCGTTCGCAACTCTTCGAGCTGATAATCGATCTCGCCCAAGCGGCGTTGAACCGCTTCCCAATCGGTCGAAAAGTCAAACGACTTGATCGAGACCAAGTCGAACAGCGCGTCGTTGTCTTCAACTTCGCAGAGTTCACTGTGTTCTCGAACGATGCGAGCCAAAGCGGTTGGGTCGGCTTCACCAAGCCGTCGCAAGAGTTGGTTGCGTCGTTTGACGAGCCGTTGCAGGTACTGAGTCACTTCGCTGTGACAACGGCGAAGCTGCTTGAGTTCGCCGTTCATCGCATTGCGGCGATACTTGTACTGCTGACGACTCAGCTCCTCACACAACTCATAGAGATGATCACGCAAACCGTGAATCGAATGGTTGCACTCTTCGTGTAACTCGCGGCAACCGCAATGCGAAACGACTTGGCGGCTTGTTTTGAACGACTTGATATTCGCCTTCAGCTCCGTGAGCATCTGCTCCATGGCGGCGATTCGGCCAGCGGGACCGCCAAGTTCGCCGTGCTCGTCAGCGCCGGTCGCCCATTCGACTAGTTCAGTTCGAATGCGGTCGCGTCGTTCGACGACGTCATTGAGAACTCGGTTCCATCGCAGCATCTGTTCCGTCGTACGACTCAACTTCGCCTGCAGCTCGGCGCTGAGTTCGTCATCCGTGTTCCGCTGCAATTCCTCGTACTGCTGGAGCAACTCTTGGTGCTCGGCGTCGATCGCGTTGATCTCGATTTCCACCGCGTCAATTCGTCGATTGGCGTCGGTGAGCGAGCCTTCTCGGATGACGGCGAGCTGATCCAATTCGGCGTGTCGTCGCCTTGTTGCGTTGTTTCGATCGCTCCATTGCGCCTCTAGGCTTTCGATCTCGGCTCGCAGCTGTTCTCGTCGTCGAGCGATCACGTTCAGAGGCGAATCGCCCTGTTCGGAACGCATCCAATCGGCTCGCCTCGACTCCAGCAACGCCAACTGGCCTTCGGCGTCGCGAATCCCGTAAGTTTCGCCAACATGCCCATTCGTCGCGGCCTCGGCTTCGGCAATGGCGCCTTCAGTGTCGCAGCCCGTGCGAAAGGCCGCATGAAACACTTTGTCAAACAGCCGTTCTGACAAGCGAGGCAGCACCTGCTCGGTCAAGCGGTAGTGCGAAGCGGCATCGAGCGGCTTCATCGACAACTCACTGCCGACGCCCTTTCGGTGGGTCCGAGCCAATTCGTAGCGGCCGGCATCCGATCCTACGTGCACGCATCCGCTGAGCTCATTTGCCTCGATCGGTGCCAGCGATCGTGCGTGGGTGAACGAGCGAATGAACTGAGCTAGGGTCGATTTCCCCGACGAAGGCACCCCCAGAACCACGTTGAAACCGGACGACAATTCTCGGACCGTGACGTCGTCTTGAGGGCCGATCCGATCGATTTGAATGTGTTGAATTTGCATCCTTGCGTTCTCCTGTGTCAATGCGGGATCAGGAGTCTACACTCTCGCTTGCGAATCTCAAATCTCGATTCTGACCCGCAGTGCTAGCACTCGCCTCACTCGGAAATGGGCCCCATGAAGGGTCCCTAAGGGGCGCAACATAACAGCCCAGGGGAAGTCTTGAGGCGAAGCCGCAAGCGCCGCCCTGGGTTGGTCATCGCCATGAACGCAGCCCTGAAAGGGCGAAACAACCGTGCATTGCGACAATCCAGTGACGTCGTCGCTGGTGAGGGTATCGGTATGGCGGCGACGAATTCTGCCTGCTGTTGACGGGCACCGAAGAGAGCCGGACAATTCGGCTCGTCGAACGCATTCGCATTATAGTTTCGGAGCTTACGGTCGAAGGGAACGGCGAGTCGATCAACCTGCAAATCACGGCTGGAGTAGCGGGTCTCCGCGATGATATCACTAGCGCGAGTCAGTTTACGGACCTTGCCGATCAAGCGCTTCTGGTCGCCAAGAAGGCGGGGCGGAACCGCGTCCTGGCCATCAATCAGCTCGATGAGTTCCTGATTGGCGAGCACAGTGAAACCGAAAACCCGTCGCAATGGTGCATTCGAACCAGAGCCGCTTCGCTGATGGTCGCGCCGCCAATCACCGTTGGCGCCGACATGTTGGTCCGCGATGTCGCCGAGCTGTTTCTCCTATTGCGAATCGACTCGGCGCCCGTCATCGACACCGAAGGGCGACTGGCCGGCTTCATCGACTAGCGGTTTTCTTCCTGCTTTCAACGCGCTCCGCACTCCGTTGCCCGCCCCTGCTTGGCGCTCACTGTGCTGTGTGGGCGTGGCTGGGAATTGACCTGGCGTTTGGGCCGAGTGACAATGTTTTCGAACCGGGCGGTTGCTTCCCAGTTCGACGACGCCACTTTGTCCGCCCACTTTGTCCGCCCACTTTGTCCTCGAAGACCGGCTTGCCAGCCTGACTCGGTCTTCGCCGATCCCGTTCACGACACCATCTGCCGTAGCGCATCGGTCGTTCGAGTCGATGCCATCTCTGTTTGAATACGAGAACGAGAACCAACTATGATCCACCGCTCTGATTTCAACTCGAGTAGCGCCTCCGATTGCCATTGTCGCTGGCGAGTCTCGGCGACCCCGTCCCGCGTGCTCGCTGTCGCGCTCGCCGTTTTGACTTTGCAATTCGCGCTCGTCAAAACCGTTCGGGCTGAGAAGGACAAGCGTCCGAACATTCTCTTCATCATGTCGGACGATCACGGCTATCAGGCGATAAGTTGCTACGGGAGTCGAGTCAACAAGACGCCCAATCTGGACCGTATCGCAAAAGACGGAATGCGATTCGACCGTTGCTTCGTGACGAACTCGATTTGCGGTCCATCGCGAGCGGTGATCCTGACTGGAAAGTATAGCCACATCAACGGCTTCATCCGCAACGGCAACACGTTCAATGGCGAACAGCAAAACGTGGCCAAGCTGCTCAAGGCGTCAGGCTATCAGACGGCGGTCTTGGGCAAATGGCATTTGCGAAGCGCGCCGACAGGCTTCGACTATCACCATGTGCTGATCGGCCAAGGGCCTTACTACAACCCGAAGATGCGAACGGCCGACGGCGAAGTGTCGCACACGGGCTACACGACCAAGGTGATCACCGATCTTGCTCTGGATTGGCTGAAGACGAAACGTGACGCCGAGAAGCCGTTCTTTTTGATTTACCAGCACAAGGCGCCGCACCGCAATTGGCAGCCCGGGCCGGACTACCTGGACCACTACGACGGTCAGACGATCCCCGAACCCGAAACGTTGTTCGACGACTACGAGGGAAGAGGCACGCCCGCGAAGACTCAGCAAATGACAATCGAGCGGCACCTGAACCCAAACGACTTGAAGCTGACAAAACCCCGAGGCTTGACGCCTGAGCAACTTGAAAAGTGGAACGCTGCCTACGAACCGAAGAACGAGGCGTTCGCCAAGGCGAATCTGCAAGGAGACGATCTGATTCGATGGAAGTATCAGCGCTACGTAAAGGATTACCTTCGATGCGTTGATGCTGTCGATGACAACGTGGGGCGCGTGCTCGATTATCTCGATGAAACCGGCCTCTCCGACAACACCGTCGTCTTCTACACCAGCGATCAAGGTTGGTACTTGGGCGAGCACGGCTGGTTCGACAAGCGTTGGATGTACGAAGAGTCGTTTCGCACTCCGCTCATGATCCGCTGGCCCGGCAAGACGAAGCCTGGCAGCGTCAACCGCGACCTCGTCATGAATCTCGACTTTGCCGAGACGTTCCTCGAAATCGCAGGCCTGAAAACTCCCGAAGATATGCAGGGCAGAAGTCTGGCGCCGATTCTGGCTGGCAAGACGCCCGAGGACTGGCGAAAGTCGGTTTACTACCGCTACTACGAATTCCCCGGCGCCCACGCGGTTCGCCAACACTATGGCGTCCGAAATTCGCGATACAAACTGATCTACTTCAACAATCTGGATGAGTGGGAATTTTACGACTTGGCGAATGACCCGTACGAGCTGAAGAGCGGCTACGACGACCTTGCCAACAAGTCAATCATCGCCGAGATGAAGGTCGAGCTGCAGCGGCTTCGCGATAAATACAAAGACGATGACTCCGTTGTGAACTCGGCGCGATCGCGAGTGAAGAATGTCAAACTGAAACAAGTGTTTCAACTTGACGCCGATGAGCCGGCATCGGACGTCAAAGGCGAAATCGTTAAAGGGCTGCGCGGTTCGGCTATTTCCGTCGACGGCGCGGCCGTGTTGAAGCGTGCGACTTCCAAACAACTCGATCCCGCTTACAAACCGATGACGATCGGCGGGTGGTGCAAACCGAGCTCGGTAAATGGCGTCATCGTCGCTCATGGCGGCGTCAGCCATGGCTATTCGCTCTATTTGGATGACGGCGTGCCCGTCTTTGCCGTGCGCACCTCAAACCAACTCAGCAAGGCTCGCGCGCGAAAGCCGATCGAGCTTGACGAGTGGAGCCACGTCGCCGCGATCCTGTACGCGGAAGGCAGAGTTCAAATCGTCGTTAACGGCAAACCAATGCGTCGCGCTCGCAAATCGGCCTTCGTTACCAACTCGCCCGCTGATGGACTGTCCGTCGGTGCCGACACAGGATCCTTCGTCGGCGAATACGAGGACGAAAACGCATTCAGCGGCTTGCTCGAAGATGTCCGCGTTTATTGGGGCGTGCTAGACGAGAAGAAACTCGCCGAGTGGGCGGCGCAAGACAACGAGTAGAGACTGGCGAGAAACATGGCGTCGTCGCGACTCGCGATACTGCACACCGAGCGATCAGGCTGCTTTCGAGTAGGCCGCTTGGGCTGAGTCGAGCTTGCGCACAACGGCGATCAGTGAGAGGCCAAACGGCGAGGGTACTCGGCCCAGCAACCATTTTTCCGCTCCGAACAGCGTTGCCAAGGCTGCGTTAAGCGGACTCGCTGGAACTTGCAAATCGCCAGGTTGTTCTTCGCGGCCCGCGTATTTGCTCCAGAGACGAGCGGCGGCGGCGGCAGGGAATAAGAACGTATTGTAGTAACTCAGCAATTCGACTCGAACATCCTCCTGTTCGAACAGCTCCGCGAATTGACGCTTGCCATACCGCCGAAAATGTTGATGGTGTTTGTCTCTCGGTGAATAGAGCCACTGATAGGCGGGCACGGTCGCGACGAGGATACCGCCCTGCCGTAACAGCGAGACGGCGGTCTTTGCCGAACCGAGATCGTCCTCCACGTGCTCAAACACGTCGGTCGAGAGCACGATGTCGAATGAGTCGCGGGGCAAGTCGATGTCGTCTGGGAGCGAACCGTACTTCGCGTTGGCGCCCAGCCGTTTGCGAGCGAATTCCAACGCTCGCTCACTCGCGTCGACGCCCACCACCTCGTGTCGGTCGGCGAGATCTTCGAGGTTGCCGCCGGCGCCGCAACCGACTTCGCAGATTCGCCACCGGTTTTTGTCCTCTGGATCGACGAAGCGAGACATCATGTTGCGCACGACGGCGCGGCGGCCGACGAACCACCAATGTCGCTTCTCAGTGCGGTACATTTCCTCGTATAACGAGTCGTCCATTTTTGTGCTCCGTGCCGTATGGGCGGCTATCTCAATTGGCTCGTGCTAGATGTCGCCGGTTTTCTGGTCGCGATTCGCCCGCTACTCTCTCGCACCACTTTGGCCAAGATGACGATGCGGTTCGAGCGGCTCTTTCTTCGGTCGAGCGAAATCCGATCCACCTCGACCCACTCAAATGGCAAGTGCGGCGACCCCTTTTCCCAAGTACGACCTCGGCCGAACATTCGATACTCGTCCGTATCGTTGGGGTGTTTGGCCAAGAAGAAGTAGTCGACGTCGTCAGGCGCGTCAGCCATTGTCTCGGGCCAAGGGCGTTGGACGACTTGATCTTGGAAGTAATAGCAAAAACGAAAATCGATCGGTCCAAAACTCGACATCGATTCGGGATTAGGAATCAGCGATCGAATTCGCTCGACGTTCGTTTGCGGATTGTTCCAGCTGTTGCTCTGCCCATTCATAACCACGCCGTTGTAAGTCAGGCCGACGAAGGCTGCAGTCACGAGCGAAGCCGTTTGAATGGATCGAGTCGAAATGTTCAGCGAACAGCGAATCAACACGCCAGCCGTCCCGAAACCGGCGAGCAGAAACACGAAGGCGAACCACATCGGCTGTTTTGCCGTCGTCGCAAAGTCGGCGGGTAACACGTCGCCGCTCAACAACATGATGAAAACGCCTCCCACGCTCGAGGCGATGGCGACGCCGATGAAAAAGTTGCGCAGACTCATCCGGGCGAATGAACCCGCGGCCGCAGTGGCGACACTCCGCTCCACAACGACACCCATGAGGATCGCAAAGCAAGGATACATCGGCATGAAATACCTGCCCCGCGCGTGCGAGGCAAAGAGGACCGATGGATAGGTGACAAGCAGAGCGACAACAATAAAGCTCATCCACGGCCCAATGTCCGAAAGATTGCCGCGTAACCGCTTGGAAGCCAATCCGAATAACAGCGGCGACCAAGGCAGGAGGCAAACGAACGTTTCCACCGGATACGTCGCCAAGTGCTTCAGTAGGCCGACCAGCTGAAATCGGTCGCCGGCGAGGCCACCCCATGTCGCGCGAACGGCTTCCACGTCGGTCATCAAGTAGTAGGGAATCTGCCACGCTGCGAGCAGCGATGCGCCGACAAGGATTCCGACGCCGTGGGCCGGCCTCAACAAGTATTTCCAATCGCGTTTGATAAACAGCAAGTAAAACCCGATCACCACGACAAAGTAGACCGGCGCTTGCGGACCCTTGACCAGAGCCGCGAAAGCCATGAATGCGTAGCCGAGCGACCAAACCACGGTTGCTCGCCACTTTCGTTCGTAACCGAAATGCCACAACAACATCGAGGCCGCGACGAACAGCGTGAACAGAGCTTCCGACTCCCCGTGCCGACCGATCTGCAACACTTGTCCAAAGGTCGCGTAGGCCAGCGCGGCTGTCGTGGCGGCGAGAGTGCCTAGGAATCCGCGAGTGTAGGCGTAAACCAATATCGACGTCAGCATGACCGCCAACACGCTCGGCAGCCGAGCAGCAATCGGATCAAGTTCGCCGCGAACGAGGCCAAAAAACGCCATGGCCCAGCTCGACATGGGCGGCCTTTCTGGAAACGGAATCAACTGTTGCCGAGCCACAACCCAATCACCGGTCTCCATCATTTGGACGGCGCCTCGCGCCCATCTCGCCTCTTCGCCGACCATCGGCAGGAAATCGAGTCGAACGAAATAGACAAGCAGAACCAGAATGACCACCGCCATCCAGTGCGGCTCGCGCCACCAAGCAGAGTCGGTGCCGCAGTCGAGCGGCTGTTGGGTTGGGTCGGTCACGTTTTGCATCCTTGCATCGTTCGTTGGCGTCTGGTCGCGCTATGCCAGACTATGCTCAAGCGGCGCGGCGGTCCGAGCCGGCCACTTCCTTTGAGCCTGTTTTGGCTTCGCGACGCTCGAACAGGTGTGCCGCCGGAATGATCGCGTCTGGCATCCAGTCGTAGCTGGCACGGCGAGAGCGATACGTCTGATAGATCCGCAATAGCTCGAAGGCCGCCTTGAGAAAATCACGCCCTTTGAGTTTCGAACCGTCGACGTCGAGCCAGCTTTGAAGCGGCAGCTCCGCCACCGACTCCTCGATCGGCGGCAAAAGTCGCGCCCGCCCCAGTTGAATCATGCGAGCCAAAATCTCGACGTCGAAGATCCACTTCGATCGAAAAGGCTTCTCAAATAACGCTTGAATCGGCGACGAGACGCGGAACAACTTCGCTCCGCACTGAGTGTCATAGACGCCAAGACCTAACATCGTCGACGCCACCGTCGCAAACGCTCGGCCAATCAAGTGCCGTGATCCTTTACGATCGATCTTTCGGCCGAGCAGTTTGATCCGGCTTCCCATCACGAGCGAAAGGTGATCGTTCTGATCAAGCACACGCTCGAACTCCTCGATCGCGTCGAGCGGCGTCGCCAGGTCGGCATCCCAGTAGCCAATGTAATGCTCCTCGCCTGAGTTGTCTCTCGATGCCTGAAGCATCCCCGCTCGCACCGCTTCCGCTTTGCCTCCGTTGACGGGTTGGTCGAGCACTGAAATCTTTGCTGGCGCCGCTAGCTGCATGTGCTCGAGCAGCTTGTGCGTATCATCGGTGCTTCCATCGTTGACGAAGAGCAGCTGCAAATGGTTGGAGCGGTTCGCAAAATCCAAGAATCGAGACAAGTCGAGCCTGTCTGCCTCGTTGTAACAAGGAATCACAATGGTCGTGCGAGTCACAATACCATCCGCGTTAGAGTGCTAGCGTACCCGTCCCACAAAGCCGCTGGGAAGAGAGTCGTACCTCAAACGCGTTTTTTGGGAAAGAGCAATGGCACCGCGACGCTGGCCAGAATAACGAGGCAGGCATTCGGGTCCGGTTTCCGAGCGGAATGAGATCATCAGCCGAATCGGTTGGCGATTCTTCTGTCCGTTCCTATTCTGGTCGTGATAAGTCGTTCGCGACTAATTCTGACTAAAGTGAGAAGACAAACTCGTCGTACTGAACGCCGGCACCATTGAGGTTGGCAACCAGCATTTCGGTCGCGGATTTCATGCCGGCTCGCCAGTCGCTGTGCGAGTTCTCTTCGTTCAGAAGCAACTCGTAAACGGGCGCCACCTTGTCGATGGCCTCCTGTTCCGGCTTGCGCCGACTGGAGTGATAGCCAGTGATGACTCCGTTGTCGTCAAAGGTCGGCGTCACGTGGGCCAGAACCCAGTAATGATCGCCGTTCTTACAGAGGTTAACCACGTAGGCGAAAATTTCATCGCCTTGCGAAATCGTGTCCCACAGCAATTTGAAAACACACTTCGGCATCGCGGGATGCCGGATTAGGTTGTGCGGTTGGCCGAGCAATTCTTGTTCGGTGTAGCCCGCGACGCGGCAGAAGACCAGATTGGCGTAGGTGATGATCCCGCGCGTGTCGGTCTTGCTTACGATGATCTCGTTTTCGTGAAACGTCCGCTCGCGACCTGTCGGGCTAATCGTGGCTCCGCTCATCTGCGCTACCTCAAAAACCGTCGTGAATCGTCTGCAAGAATTACGGGGTTGAGTACAAGAGTTGCTTATAGAATCGATGCGGCGCCAACTCAAGAACGTACTTTCGGAGACATTACTTGGGCGCAAATATCGGGTCATCGGGGTTGATCGAGAGTTTTCGATTGGCTTTGTGTGATATGCGCTTTACCGTACGAATAACCGGCAATTGTGCGTTTTTGACCAACGCCGCCGGGGTGCATATGGCTGGCGAGGAGGGGCGAAAGGGCAGCCCGCTAGAGGCTATAATGCCGAGCCCGACTTTGGGGGACGTGAGCCCCAACCTGACTTGCAGAAGAGATGTATGGCCGACTACGAAGCGTTCACACCGCGATACCTGGTATCGTTTCACCCCAAGCACATTCCGCACTTCTTCGCGGATATTTTGGTCATCGGCGGCGGTTTGGCCGGCATGCGGGCCGCAAACGCGGTGGCGGACGATCAAAGCGTCTTATTGGTCACCAAGGACCGACTGGAGAACTCCAATAGCCATTTCGCTCAGGGCGGTATCGCGGGCGTTCTGGACGCCCAAGACTGTTTCGACTTTCACGTGGATGACACGATCGACGCCGGCGGAGGGCTGTGTGATGCTCACGTGGTCGAGCGAGTCGTCCGCGAGGCGCCGGAGCATATTGCCGAACTCGTTCGCTGGGGCACCCAGTTCGACCGAGAGCACGGCGAACTGGTTTTGACTCGCGAGGGAGGGCATGGCCACAACCGAATCGTTCACGCGCTGGGAGACGCGACGGGCCGAGAAGTGATTCGAGCCATGGCGGAATGGACTCGGAAACAACGCCACATCGAGGTTCGCGAGCACACGTTTACGATCGATCTGTTGACGAGCGATGGCGAGTGCCGTGGGGCGCTGGTCTATAGCTCGGCGATGGGCATGATGATTGTTTGGGCGAAGCAGACCATCCTCTGCACGGGCGGCGCGGGAAAGCTCTATCGCGAATCGACCAATCCCGATGTAGCGACGGCGGACGGCCACGCGATTGCTTACCGAGCCGGCGCGGAGTTGCGTGACATGGAATTCATGCAGTTTCATCCCACGGTGCTCTATATCGCCGGGAGTAGCCGCAGTCTGATCACCGAGGCGATGCGGGGCGAAGGAGGACGGCTGATCGATCGCACGGGCGAGCGATTCATGAACCAATACGATCCGCGCGGCGAGTTGGCTCCCCGCGACGTGGTTTCTCAGGCCATCGTCACTCAGATGGAAAAGACACGTCACCCGAGCGTCTATTTGGACATGAGCCATTTGGACCCCGAGTTCGTACACAATCGGTTTCCAGGCATCACATCGGCCTGTGCAAAATTCGGAATCGACATCACGGCCGATCCAATTCCGGTTCGCCCCGGCGCCCACTACATGATTGGCGGCGCGACGGTGGACGACGAGGGTCAGACGACGCTGCCAGGGCTCTTTGCGGCGGGTGAGGTCACTTCGACTGGTCTGCACGGCGCGAATCGGCTCGCGTCCAACAGCCTTCTCGAGGCGCTGGTGTTTGGAAAAATTTCGGGCGAGACCGCCTCGCGAAAAGCGGCTGAGATGCCCGACACATATCAGGCTGTCCCGATCCAGAATGAAATTGTCGAGCAGCCTCTCGACGAATTGGAGTCGCTCGACCTCTCCGACATCCGCAACTCGCTCAGCAGCCTCATGTGGCGATCGGTCGGCGTGCGCCGCGAGGTCGACGCAATGGCGGAAGCGAAATCGACCATGGGGCACTGGGGACGCTACGTGCTCAAACGGCAATTCGACGAGTCCCATGGGTGGGAATTGCAGAATCTGTTGACCGTCTCCGAGTTGGTAACAACGGCGGCGATTCGCCGTCGCGAGTCGCGAGGCGTGCACCTTCGCACCGATTTCCCCGCCCCGAATGACGATTGGGTCCGGCGAATCGCCTTGCGAAGAACCGACGCCGGTCAGCTCGAGGTCAGAGAAACAGGCTGATTGGCTTACAGCAATTCTTGATCATTTAATCCGTGTGCCGCAAGCCAGGTCTTCGCCCAATCGACGCCCCGAACCGCGTCGCCGTTGGTCGTCCACGCCGGCGAGACCAAACAAAAAGCGCCGCTGAGTCGATTTCGGCGAACCAATTGGGGCTCGAAAACGTAGATCCGTAGTGTTTTTGCCCAACATGCGTCGGATCGCGGTCTAGCCGTTGAGCCTCATCGCCAATTCCTTATATTGGAGCGTTTGCGACGGGGCTGGGCGACGGCGATTCTGGTGCCTTGATCGGGCTCCCGCGGCCGCATGGCGCTGCCGACCACTGAAATGCCCACGCATTTAGCCCCTTTGTTTCGAACCAAGAGTTAACGGAGAAGCCATGGCCAAGTCCCCGAAGGTCGATGAGACGCCGATGATCGAGGCGGACGGCCTTTCCAAGTTCTATGGATTGTTCGCCGCCAGCCGCGACGTTTCCTTTAAGGTCTACAAAGGTGAGGTCGTCGCTTTCCTGGGCCCGAACGGTGCCGGCAAGAGCACGACGATGAAGCTGCTCACGGGCTATTTGTCTCCATCGGAGGGAGTCGCTCGAATTGCCGGTCACGACATGAACACGGATCGAATTGCCGGCTCGGAACACCTCGGCTACCTGCCCGAAAACGGCCCGCTCTATCCCGATATGACGCCGCATAGCCTGCTCGATTTCTTCGCCGAGGCGAGAGGACTGGAACGCAGTCGCAAAGCGGCGCGGATTGAGGCGGTTGTCGACATCTGCCAACTTCACAGCGTCTTGCAAAAGTCGATCAGCAAGCTGTCAAAGGGCTATCGACAGCGCGTCGGCATGGCCCAGTCGCTGCTTCACGAACCGGACGTGTTGATCATGGATGAGCCGACAGCCGGATTGGATCCCAATCAGATCCGCGAAGTTCGCCAAACCATGCGTCGTTTGGGTGAAGAGAAGACGATTCTGCTCTCCACCCACATTCTTCAGGAAGTCGAAGCGATGGCCAGCCGCGTGATCATGATCAACGAAGGGCGTTTGGTCTTCGACGGAACCGTGGAGGAGCTTGATCGGGGCAACGGACTAGAGGCTGCATTCCACGAATTAACCGGCGCCGGCACCTAGATCGCGTTCGAGTCCCGAACCAGCGCGGCTCCGAGCCGTCTCATGAGAAGCTGACTTGCGTATCGATCCTTCGATTCTAAGCATCGCTCAAAACCGCCTATCACTTGCACAGAGAATAAAGCGAAACTTCAATGCCTGAACTGATTGAATTCATGCAACTGCTGCTCTATGACGCGGTCTTTGTGGGAGTGTATATCCTCGCACTGCTCCCATTGGCGGCTTGTCGCCGAGCGGCGTTCGCTGTGTTGAAACGTAACTTCTTCGGTTACTTTTCGAACCCAACCGGCTACGTCTTCCTCTGCATCTTCGTGTTGATGACCTCGTTCTTCGCCTTTTGGCCTCACGAGTTTTTCAACGCCAATCTCGCCAATCTAGACCAGCTCAACAAAGTCATTCCTTTGGTGATGTTGATCTTTATCCCGGCCATCACGATGAGTATCTGGTCGGAGGAGAAGAGACAAGGCACAGACGAGTTGCTATTGACGCTGCCGGCGGGCGACTTTGATATCGTCGTTGGCAAGTTTCTCGCTGCCGCATCGATCTTTTCCGTCTCGCTCGTCTTCTCTCAATTCGCCAACTACATGGTGCTCGCTCGCCTTAGCTACGGCAACTTGGACACCGGTCTCTTTTTCTCGACCTACATCGGCTATTGGATGATGGGTCTTAGCATGTTGGCCCTGGGAATGATGGCGTCGTTTCTCACGGGCAACTTGACGGTCGGCTTCATCCTCGGCGTGCTTTTCAACGTGCCGCTCGCGTTGGCCTCAAACGCCGACTTGATGTTCACCGATACCGAGATCGCTCGAGCCGTTCAGGCGTGGAGCCTTGGCGACCATTTTGACGATTTTGGCCGAGGTGTGTTAAGCGTCACGGCGGCTGTCTATTTTCTGCTCATTGCGCTGATGGGTCTTTACGTCAGCATGGTTTTGATCGGCAAGCGGCACTGGTCCGGGGGCCGCGACGGCGACTCGATGCTGGTGCACTATGTTGTCCGCACAATTGCGCTGATATTCGTTGTCGCCGGGGTGACGTTTGTCTTCGGCAATTGGGTCGCAATTCGAGTGCTGCGCTATGATGCGACCGAAAATAAGAGCGCATCGCTTTCGGCCCAGACGAGGCAGATCATCGCCAAACTGGATCCGGATCATCCGATCCATATCGAAGCCTTCATCAGCAACAACATTCCGGAACTCTACGTTCAGACCAAGTACGACTTGATCTCACTGCTAAAGGAGTTCGATCAGTCGGGTGGCAACAATGTGCGGGTCATCTTGCACGACAATCTGGAACTCTCGACGAAAGAGGCCGTTTCTGCTGAGGACCGTTTCGGCATCACTCGCCGCACGATTCAGACTCGATCCCGCGGCGCGATGCGAGAAGAACAGATCATCATGGGCGCCGTGTTCCAGAGCGGCCTGCAGAAAGTGGTTGTGCCATTCTTCGATCACGGGATTCCGGTCGAGTACGAGATTGTTCGTTCGGTGGCCACAGTGGCCAAGAAGAAGAAACTAAAAATTGGCATCGTCCGCACCGACGCTCAAATGATGGGCGGCTTCAGCATGGCTGGCGGCCAACCGCGCCAACTGCCTCAACAAGGCATCGTCACGGAGATGGCGAAACAATACGACGTTGAGGAGATCGATCCGAGCACGCAAATCTCGACGGATCTTTACGACGCGATGTTTGTCGTTCAACCCTCATCGCTCGATCCGCCCGGGATGGAAAACGTCATTGAGGCGATTAGCAAGGGAATTCCGACAGCCATATTTGAAGATCCTCGACCGAGTTTCATGCAGCAGGCGCCTGGTACAGGCGATCCGAAGCAGGCGGGCGGCGGAATGATGGGCATGATGGGCCGGCCCCAAAACGTGCCAAAGGGCGACATCCAAAAGCTGTGGCGGACGCTTGGAATTCAAGTCGAGGGTGACACCGGATTTGACCGCCAATTTCGGCCCAACTTGGTTTGGCAAGAATACAACCCCTATCCAAGAATCCAGGTCCCGATTCCCGACCAGTGGATCTTCGCCTCGGAATTGGCACCGGGTGGAATCGGCTCCGTTAATGCCGATAGTCAAGTCACCTCGGGTCTGGTGGAAGTCCTCTTCCCGATACCGGGATATATCAACAAGCGAGCCGACAGCAAGTTCGAATTTACGCCGCTGCTCAAAACTGGCACCGTTCAGTCGGGCACCATTTCAGACGAGGCGTATCGTCGAGTAATGCAGACGGCGGGCCGAGATCCCAACGCCATCAAAGCGGAACAAGGTGCGCCGTCGGAAACCGACTATATCTTGGCCGCCCACATTCAAGACCCTGAGGGAAAAGATAACAAGGGCGACGATAAGTCGTCTGATGACGCGAGTTCCGGGCATGGAAAACTCAACGTCATTTATGTCGCCGACATCGACATCATGTCCGACGCATTCCTCACCCTTCGAGCTCGCCCCGATCAGGGAATGGAAGTGAAATGGAATTTCGAAAATGTCACCTTCCTGCTGAACGTCTTTGACGAGTTGACGGGCGACACCGATTACATTTCGATTCGCAAACGAAAACCGAGCCACTATACGCTCCGTGTCGTCGAGTTCAGCGCGGCCCAAGCTCGTAAAGATGAGCAGACGGCGCGCGAAAAGTTTCAAAAAGAATTTCAAGACGAACTCGACAAGAAGCGGGACGAGATCAACAAGATCGTTGAGAAGTTGCAGAACGAGCTCGATGAACTTCGCAAAGACCCGAATGCCGATCCCGCTCAGATGCAATACATCCTTCAGCGACACTTGATTGAACAGGAACGCGCCAATCGCCGGATTGCCGTGTTGCAGGAACAACTTGAGCTTGATCGCGACCGAAAGATTCGCAATATCCGGCGGGAAGCCGATGCGAAGATTTCGGCAATCCAGAATAGCTTCAAACTGTGGGCGATCGTCCTACCGCCAATCCCTCCGTTATTTTTGGGGATTCTGGTGTTCGTCGTCCGCTTGTTGCGCGAACGCGAAGGCGTCGCCAAGTCTCGCTTGAGGTAAGTCTCGTGGCGGACGCCGCACGGCGAGCCGCCAAGCAAAAACTGTACATTTCCGAAACGTTAATAACGTCGCTGGAACGAGTCTCATGAACGAACTCCGAAAAACGTTGATTTACTGCATTTGCGCCCTCATCGCCGTTGCGGCTGCCGCCTTGGCGAGACCGAGGTCGGTCACCGTTGACGCCGAAATCCAGAGTATGATCGGCAAACCGTTGTTCGAAAGATTTGACGATCCGGCCAAAGCAGCCAGCCTTGAGATCGTCGAGTTCGATGAAGGCGTCGCCGAGAAATCAACGTTTAAGGTTGCTCGTGATCGTCAATCGAAAGCGTGGACGATCCCGTCGCATCACAAGTATCCAGCCGACGCGGACGAGCAGATGCGAGACGCCGCGCTCGCATTGATCGATCTGAATGTCATCGGTGTTGCATCCCGGCTCGCAAGCGACCACGAATTGTACGGTGTGATCGCGCCCGATGCCGACTTGAAGGTCAGCACGCAGGGTGTCGGCAAGATGGCGATTGCCAAAGACGCCAAGGACGTCGCGTTGGCGGAGATCATTATCGGAAAAAGCGTCAAAGAAAGCCCGGGACAACGGTTCGTACGTCGTCGCGGCGAAGAGCCTGTTTACGTGGTCAGGATCGACCCTGCGAAGTTGCCAACCGAATTCGAACGTTGGATCGAGAAAGACCTGCTCAAGCTCACCGCCTTCGACGTCGAAACACTGAGCCTCCGCGACTACTCGGTGCTCATTCGAGGCAACCGATTCCAGATCGATCAACGACTGCAAATCGATGCCCGTTTCGAAACAACCGCTGGCAAATGGCAGCTGGATGAAATGTTCACATTCGACGGGCGAGGCGGCGCGGTTCCCGCTCAACTGCTCGACGAAGAAGAGCTCAACACGACTCGCCTGAACGAAGTAAAGACCGCCCTCGATGAATTGGAAATCGTCGACGTCGTTCGCAAGCCCGATGGACTCGGCGCCGATCTGCGAGCGAGCAAGGCGTTTTTGGAAGACCGGGCCAATCGTGACGACTTGATGAAACGCGGATTCTACGTTTTGCCAATCGGCGCCAACCAAGAGAATGTTCTCACCTCGGCTAACGGTGAGATTCATGTGGCGACTCGAGACGGAGTTCGGTACATCCTTCGCTTCGGCAACACGACCGGCACGCAAGATGAACAAGGACAGTTGAACCGATTCTTGTTTGTGACCGCAGAGGTCGATCACTCCAAGATCCCCAAGCCTATCCTCGCTCCGCTTCCCATCGCAGCCAAACCAAAAGGCGACGCGAAACCCGAAGAAAAGAAAGACGGCGAGAAGAAAGAAGAGGACAAGAAGGACGGTGAAACGGCAGACGACAAGGCCGAAGACACGTTGCCGGAAGGGGCCATCACCGAAGGCGAAGCCGAGCAGATCGCCGACCCCGACCAATTGGTCGCGGCTCGCGAGCGAGTGACTCGCGAAAACAGTCGTAAGATGGACGAGTACAACGAGAAGTTGAAGAAAGCCGAAACGGAAGTACGCGACTTGCAGAACCGATTCGGCGATTGGTACTACATCATCTCCAACGACGTCTATAAGAAGATCCACCTCGGCCGAGCCGACATCATTCAAGAGCGAACCGGAGGCGGAGTCGAGAGTTTCGGAATCGACGCCCTTCGCGACCTCCAGAATCAAGGACTCGAAGGCGCCAAGCCCTAGAGGATCTCGCGTTGCCAAGGTGGCATGCAAAGCAATGCATACCGAATCAGACCCCCACGTGCTTGCCTCGTGCTGGTGAATCAGGTTCAAGAGCTAATGCGCCAATACGCCCCGATGCACAATGCAACGATTGGCCTCTCTTCGAAAGTCGGAAGAAAAAAACCAACGAGCTTGCTCGTTGGGCGAATCAGATTAGCAGCTAGTGCCGCGTCAACTCTAAAAATGGGGGTTGGCTTCGTCGTAACTTGACTTGGCGGCGTACGATACAAACACTGGGATCCTAATTCTTAGTGTTGACGCTGCACTAGTCGATATCGACGACACAACCAAGACCTCAACGAGCTTGCTCGTTCGGTGAATCAGATTCACTCTAGTGCTGTGTTACAGCTTGGAATTGGGATCGACAATTCGTTTGGTCAACGCCCGCCACGGCGAATCGGGTGCGCCAGGCGTAACGCAGCTCTAGTGTGCCACTGCGGCACCCAAGACGATCGTTTCTCGCAGACTTGAACGACGATGGCGGAATCGGCCGTACGCCGCTACATTCGGGCGGCTCGACGAAATCGGGTGAGGCGTTGCAGGCCGAGCCAACCGAGGAGAACGACGATGATGATCGATATCGAGCTGATGCGGCCGACGAGCGAACGCGATATGCCTTGGCCGCGAATCTCAACGTCCTTATCGATCGTCGTGAATCGCACCTCCACGCCTCGCATCGGTAACATGATATCGAGACTGGCCAATTGACCTGCCAGCGGATTGTTGATCGGGATTCCCGAGGCAACGTCTCGGTCAAGATCGTCATCGCGTTGAGCCAGACGCGTCGCCCCGTCCGCGATGACAACGCCGCCAACCGCCGTTCGGTTGGGTTGCGCCGTACTGCGGTCACGCGCCGCTTGTTCCGTCGCATACCGCGCCCTCTCAGACGAAAACTGACGATTCAAAGCCGACAATTCCGCCGCGGTCTGTCCATGCGATTGATTGGCGAGCCGCTCTTGATACTGTTGGGCAAGCGCCTGATTTGATTGCGAGACGCCCGAACGGCGTGAGCTCCTGCGGTTTGCGTCGGGGCTGCCGGCTGGCTTCTCCGCCGCCTGCTTGCGCCCTCCGAAGGCGTTGAGCTTCTGACCCTTGCCCAGGAACCGATCCTCGAGGATGGCCTCTTGCTGTTGAAGGCCTTCCGATTGGTCGAGTAGGCGCCGCGACTTTCCCTTGCTCTTGGCAGCGCCGCTTTGCCCCGGCTTTTTCGAATCGTCGGTTCGGTTGCCCAACTTGTTGCGATAGAACCAACCCTTGTCGAACGCTTCGCCTCGTTTGGCCTGGCGCTCATTGAAGTCGCGAATCGACTGGCCGCTGAAGTTCGAGCCGGCTGTTTCTCCCTCAATGGTTGTTCCGCTGTTCTTCTGATATTCGTAGAAGTCGTTGAATCTCGTACGATTGTCGACGATGCCATTGATCCCTTCGTCCATGTCGTTCAGGTTGTCGATTTGAGCTTCCGCGTCGCGGAGCGCGTCGATATTGCCGGCAAACTCCTTCGAGAGCGCCGCGTCTCGACCGCCTTGATCGTAGGATTGCAGGGCCAACCCGAGTTGCTTCAGGTTGTTCGTCGCGCGAGCTCGTCGATAAGCATTCTTGCTATTAAGAGCATCCGACGCCTTCTCGATTTGTTGACGAATGTAGTTTGAATAATCTTTGACGAACACGGAATCGTCAGAGACTTGCCCCATCGATTCCCCAAACCACCAACGATGCGATTCCGGAAGG
Source organism: uncultured Pirellulaceae bacterium (assembly GCA_964567745.1). Taxonomy (GTDB): domain Bacteria; phylum Planctomycetota; class Planctomycetia; order Pirellulales; family Pirellulaceae; genus CAZMNY01. The sequence goes on from CAZMNY010000036.1 coordinate 66,602, forward strand.
AACAATCGTACCTGACTCAGCTCAACTTTGACCTTACTGGTCTTGATCAACGGAAAAGCGACGCTCGACCAAGCTCGGATCTTGGACATGCTGCCGCCATACTGAAGACGGACCGTAAAGTTAGGATCGCCAACGGCCGTCTTAACGAGCGGGATGCGAACGAATTGTGAGCCGTTGCTCGACTGCGCCGGCTTAACCGGCTCGTCGGCGACGATCGCCGTCCACAATTTCGCGCCAGCGGGCATTTCGATTTCCAGGTATTGCTCCGTCGTGTTGTCGATGTGGTAGACCTGCTCGCCGCGATAGACGCCGGCCGCGTCGAGCGCGAGTCTCGTTTCGGAGAGCTCGATACGGGCCCCCACGGTCTCGACTTCCGCTCGCGACTTCGATTCGTACTCGAGGACCGGGTTGTCGCGAACCGCGTACGCTCGATTCAAGTTGACGCCGGCAAGCTCCGGCGGAGGCGTGCGGCGACTCATTTGCTCAACGCCCGTTTGATGAACGATCAGCTCGTCCCGACTGGCGTTTTCCAGCGTGATGTACTGCTGAAACGTATCGCCATCGGCCGACTTGATAATCGGAATCGGCGCCGTGTGCGTGCCGTTCCCATGCAGCCGGTCGTTTTCGACAACGACGATGATCTCACCCAGCAATTCCTCTTGCAGCTCCAGTCGCACGTCAATCCGTTGATCATCTCCTTCAACAGGCGTCATGATCTTGCGTCGCAGCGTAGGGGCCTGAATCCGAGCGTTCCTCATCGTCGCCGGGATGGTGAACGACAAGTTGCGTACGCCCGCGTTGCTGACCACAAACCTCAACATAATCGACTCTTCTATCGTTTGATCGGTCACGCGAATATTGGTGACCGTGGTCGCCGAGAGCTTAGGAGGTTTTGGCGTCGTGATCAGGTCGCCCGAATACGTTCCGGAACTGAAGTCCAAAACCCATTGCGCAAGCCGCTTGTTTCCGGCACTCAACCAACCCTGCACACGGCGCAGAGCCGGTGAATTCGAACCTCGAACCGGATGGGCCTGCAGCCCGTTGAGGTTGCGCGGCTGAACTTGGAAACCGGTGTCGCAATTGACGACAATCTGCCCTTCATTCGAACTTGCATCCTGCAAGGCAATCGTGGGCACCGGCGTCGTCTGACCAACCGCCTGATCCGCGAATTGGCCAGACAACACGATGGCGAATTGGCCACGTTGAGCTGTTAAGAAAAAGAGATGAATCTGCTGCGTTTGATCGATGGAAATAGCTGACCAATCCATCAGAGATTCGGCACTCACACGCTCGACTTGCAGGTTGGAGGGGGCTTCGAACACCAAGTGATGCAGACCATGATCGCCCGAGTCGATCTGAGCTAGCGTCTCCAAACGCGTTGAGTCTTTGCCAATGTGAATCAAGGTTTGCCACTTCGCTGTTAAGCGAGCTTTGTCGATCGTCACGGGGGATGCGGCGAGCTTGATGTTAAAGCCCGTTGTGGAGAATCGGAACGCTTGAAAATTGCGCAGTCCAAGCGGGCTCTGTCCAACTTTCTTCGAGTCGACAACTGCCTGAACGACTTTCGCGTCCAGATCGGTTTGCGACACGCCCAGTTGCTCGGAAACCACGAGTTCGATCATTGGACTGCGACGAATGAAAATCCGGCCTTGATGCAAAGCGGCATCGGCGGCTGTCACCGTCGGCGCAGACACCTCAGTTAAATCTCCCGCGCCCACGGCCCCTCGTTTTGATAGTCGAAGCGAGAACTGAGTTTTTTCGGCGACGGCCTTGAGCAGCGTGACTTCGATTCGCTGGTGGTTCGCTTCCTTTTCAACTCGCCACGCCCGCACGTTGTTCCCGGTCACCTGCTCAACCAAGTAGTCGAGCGGTGCCTGCAAAGTGAACGCGTCTCGGCGACCTTGCCGAAACGCCAACTCGATATTCCACGTCAGACCGAGGCCTTCATCTTGCACATCCCAGACGGCAGTCGATTTGGCCGTCAAAGTGCGGTCAATCTGGGTCTCGCCAACTTTGGGCCGCCACTGAATGCTCAGCGACTTCCGGTTGTCGAGCGCCGTTTCGATCGTCTGATTGTCGTTTGTCGTCTCGAACAGCTCGCGGTCAAACGCGCCGCGAATACGAACTTCCGTGTCGGCTTTCGGCGCCTTCAAATTTAGCGACGCGCTAACATTGCCAGGAAGTCGCCCCTCAACCAAACGCCAACCACCTCGTCTCTCCGGACGGAAGCGGATTGTCAATTCAATCTTCTTGCGTCCTTTGCCTTCTAGCAACACAGCCAAGATCGATTGACCAGCCGGTTGATTCGGAGCGGCCGCTTGTTGGGGACCTGCATTCGGCGCATTTGCCGCTTGCTTCTTCGCCTGAACTTGCGGATTGACCGTGTGCAGCCGAGCCGGTTCGCCGTCAACTCGAGCGGATGACAAAACGCCGCCATCCAATTGAAGCGGAGCAAGCGTCGGCTGGTCGGAATAGACATCGACGTTCACCACGCCGTGGATCAAGATCTGGTCCCTATCGACCAACTCGACGTTGTAATCGGCACCGGCAAAGGCAAACGATTCTTTCGGGCCCGCCCCATCGATCTTCTGGTCCGGGTGGGCGCGATTCCATAGTTCGACGTAGGTGCTGTAGGGCACAAGCACTTTGTCAGCCGCATCGATCGCCGCCTGCAGTTTTCCGTCCTCACCCAACTTGTAAGGAATCACGACTGCGTTCTTCGGAATGACAACCGGCTGAGGGTTGGCGAGCCGGTTGAAAATGTCATCCCAGTTGCGAGTGGGAGGTTGAGCTGACGCGACGCCGGCAAGCAGCAGGACGAGTAGACCGGCTGTTGCCGAGCTGGCTTGAGCCGGCTTGAAAAAGCGTTTCGCCGCGGTTGTGAACCAGGTAAAGAAACTGGCGAGCAAATAGTAAGGCGCCAAAGCGAGCGCACCGACGAATCCGCAAAAGCCAATCGGCCCCAGGATGTCGACTTCGTTAACGACTAACGGCGCCAACACCGAGAGAGCAGCCGTCAGGATAATGAGGCGGAGTTTCATCGATAGGCTCGCTCGAGTCAGCACGACGCCGATTGCAAAGACGAGACATCCCCACGCCCAAGCGATCGAATCGAGCCGCTGCTGGCTAACCAGTTCAGCTGAGATTTGAGGTTCCGCGCCAAGCCCTTCAAAGAGGACCAAGTCGTCTGGGTTCGATTGTGCCAGCGTCTGCTGCATATCGATGGGCAGACTTCGCAAGCCAGTTAACGCCCAAGCCATCGACTGACGGGATGTTTTGTTGTTACCGGGCACAAAGCCGCCCTGAGCCAACTCGCCGCCAACTTCCGCCAAATCCACTGGCAGCCCGGCGCCTCCGCGCACTAACCCCTCTGGCGGCTTGGGCAGTCCGTCGCCGCCAGCGCCACCGCCTAGTCCGCCGCCACCGGGCGCCAGCGGAATGTTGCTCGTCGGCGGAGGCTCGGCAGTTTTGGTCACGGTCGCAGCACGAGGCTTGCGGGGGGCGTTTGTCGGATCGGCCGGGCTATCATCCGGCTGTGGCGCGTCAGCCTTTAGCTCGGACTTCTTCTCGGCTCGCCTTCTTGATTGCAAACCCTCAGCGAGCGTCGTCAGTTTGTCGACGTCTTTCTTTAAATCTCCCTCTCGAACCCGCATCCGCCCCGTTTGAATGTTGTCGACCAAGCCGTCCATTTCCTCTTCCGGTGCGCTCAGCTCAGCATCCGCGCCGGAAGCTGGCAGACCGAATGAAAGGGCTGACCCTCGATCACCTGGCAACATTGGTCCTTCGCTTTCCGTTGGCGCGTTATACTGAACATCATCGGCGATGTACCACGGCGAGGCGGCCACTTGAGGCATTGTGGATTCCGTTGCTCGGCGGATTTCGGTGAGCCAGTTGTAGGGGGCCCAGCGCGGAGCGCGTTTTCGGAAGACAGCGCCTTCGGGTCGGGTGAGTCGATAGCCGGGCGGCGGCAAGATCTTCCACTGCAAATCGGCGATCGGAATCGGCTCGCTGCTGATTCCTTCATCTGGGCGAACGTAGAGCATCGGGCCGTCGATATCGAAACGACCAAAACCGTCGAAGCTATCGATCACCGCTTCGTAGACGACTTGAATTGACCGTCGAGTGGTAGCGCTCGAGGGCAAGCTGACGAGCAATTGATCGCCGCTTCGCTGCGGCGTGATCGGGTCGCCATCGACAAGCACGGACCAAGGCTTGGCCCCTTTGGGCATGCGAATTTCCAGGAACGCGGCCTTGGAATTCAATTCCATGCGGGCGACCGTTTGGCTGCGACCATTCGCCCCGATGACCGAGACGATCTCGGCGCGTTCAATAATCGCGGCCGGAATATCTCGACCGGTTCTTCGCACAACATTCAATTCGAATCCGGCCGGTTCGCCGATGAATTCATAGGTGCCCAACAGTCGTTTGCCTGGCAGGTATTCGGCTGCGGCCAATTCGCCGACGTCGACGACTCGGGCCTCCGTTTCGATCTGTACGTCCAAACGGGCATCGCCCTCGACCGCGACAAGGCCGGTCTGATAAGACACGCCGAGCAATTTGGGCGTCGCTGGCATCATCTCGGGCGCCGGCTCGCCTTCCCAGGTCTCTTCAAAGTCGACCGCCAACGCGATCGTTCCGTCTCGAGGCGTGTCCAAGCGAGCGGTCCAAACGCGATTGTCATCGACCTCTTCGCTGCCGGATTCCTTAATCGTCACTCCGCCGAGTCCCCGAATGGAGATCACTGACGGAGTCGATTTGGGCAGAGAAAACTGCAACTGCTTGACTCGCGCATGTTGCACCGAAAACTGCAACTCAAGGTGGCTCGCCAAACGATTCGGTTCGAGCTTCAGAAAACTGTACGAGCGGCCCGAAACATACGGCTGTTCGCGGCGGAAATTGAGCGGCAGTGCGTATTCCCCTTGAAAGCTGTAGGCGAGCGCCGCGGCCGCGTCTCCGAATCGCTCGAGCGCTTGTCGGTCGTCAAGCGTCGCCAGCCCGGTCGCGTCGCCTGGTTGAACGGCCAAGTCATTGTCGACCTGCACCGCGATCGAACCGATCTGCTTGCTTGCGCCGAGTACTTTGAATTGCGGCAGGTTTAGAGTCTTCTCGTTCCAACCGCCAAGCCAGTCGCCGCTGTCTTCTGGTTCGGCCTGAAACATCAACGTCAACTGGCTGCCCGGAAGCATCGCCGCTGGCAACTTCACGCGCCATCGCGGCGCGCCGTCGACATCGTCTACATCGTCGCCGCGTTCAAAGGCGATCGGTTTGAGATCCTCGCCAGTGACTCGAGTGATGCGCCAGCCGGCCGGAGCGGTGATGTCGGCCGAGAATCGCCGTTCCACGAAAGAGAGCATCACGATCGCACCGTCGACCCGAACTATTTCATCGCTCGCCGTCATCAACAGGCTCGTCACCGTATCGAGCCTCGCCGGCGGTTTGGTGATTTCGCCGGCGATTTGGTAAACACCCTGCGGCGAATAGTAGGCCACAGCGGGGCGGATTTGCGGTTGCCCCGGTTCGAATTTCAACACGCTCTCCGGCAACGCATCGGCCAGCACCGTGCTGTCGATGGGCAGCGCGTTTTGCGATTCGAGCGTGTTGGGCTTGAGCCGATCTTCGAGCAGAAGTCCGACGACGGCGACATTGCCAACCGTGTCGAGCGGCTTCCAGGCGGGCATCTGCCAATTGGCCAAATCGGGATTGCTGCGCGATGCGAGAATATTGCACGAGACGTCGACTCGAACTGGCTTTCTCAACTCGGCCTCGACGATCTGTTTCCCGTCTTGCTCGGTGACAATCCACTTCGCCAGCAGTTCCGAACTGACGTTCGATATTTCCCAGCCAAGCGGCGCTTCAAAGCGGAGTTTCTCGACAGCGCCGTGCAGCACTTCGAACGAACTTGTGATGTGCAGGCGTTCATAGGCTTCCGTCAGCTCATCGACGATCACGCTGCGGCAGACCACGGCGCGGTCTTCTCGGAATCGCCGATTGTTCAGCGACATCGTAATGTCTCGCGAACCGGTCCACGCGACGAGTTCGAAATACGTGATGTTCGCGGCTTCATCGACACGACGCGACAGAACGTCCGCGCCCTTCTTCACCTCGACGTTTCCCGGCACCGACATCGCGATTCGAGACGAGGCGGCTCGAGGGAGCGCGAGCGTGAGCGTTTGTTGAGCGGCCTCGGTGGCGACCGGCGTATTCATATTCAACTGAAGCTGATGAACTCGTTGACCTTCAATGAACAATGTCGCTCCATTGGCGACTCGCGCGAGCGCGGCGGCGTTGCCGTCCAAGGTCGCTCGGCGGATTCCCGCGCCGGCGATCGGTAGAGTTACTGTGACTCGGCCCGACTTCAACACGTCGATGTCGAGCTTGGCCGCGATTGTCGCGCGACCGTCGCCGAGCGTAATCTGGTAGTCGGCGGCGACGATTGAGGCTGCGTGAGGCGGCTCGTTCGGTGCCTGTTTGACCGCTTCCTTCAGCAACTCGGCGTACTCCTTCCGAGTCATGTAGACCCGGCGAGCTTGCGATTCGAGCAGCGTCTCTAGTTCCGCGTAGGGAACAAAGATCTCTCGCACCATCGGTTTCTTGAACTCACGTTTCTGCTGTGCATTCGCGTCGTGTTGCGAAACCAGGATGCCGCTGAGTTGCGCACAGATAAACAAGAGAACAACGAGTGTTCCGGTGAACGGTTGGACTCGGCGGTCGGAGCGTTTGAATCGAATGAGGCTACGCATTGTCGGCGTCTCCTTCCTTCGAATCGGATTCGTTCGCAGCGTCGTCAGCCGACCCAATATCGGGCGACCCAGCATCGGGCGACTCAGCATCCGACGACTCAGCATCGGGCGACTCAGCATCGGGCGACGTTTCGGGCGGAACAGAATCGCCCGCTCCCGAGTCGGCCTTTTGAGTTGGGTCGACGTTCACGACTTCGCCGTCAAAGATGACTTCGACACCTTCCGTCGTCGTCTCGTCCTCATCCGAGCCGCCATCCGACTCGCTCGACTCACCCTGAGTTGACTCGGCGTTTGACGCGGCAGAGCGACCGGCTGTTGGAAGCCATCGAGCAACGACCATCAGGCAGGAGACGACAATTTGACCGCTCCAGATCAGCACGACGAGGAAAATTGCGGCACCGAATCGGTCGTCGGCGAGTTGTCGGAACAGAGTCGGCATGAAGGCACCGACGAGGATGAACGCGGTCGCCATCGCGGCGAGTCCCGCAAGTTTCTGCCAAACCGGCCGCAGTAGAAGAATCAGGCCGACAGCAGCGATGATGATGTAGATGAGTGCAAAGAACCAGTTGCTGCTGATCGCGCTCAAGCGCAGATGACCGTCAGGCGCGGGGCGCAGAGCAGAGAAGATGTGCAACGTACCGTCGGTGGGAAAACTGGATGACGACGGGACGGCGATTCCGCTCGTCAATTCATCGATCAACGGTTGATCGTCCAATTCGTAATAGCTGCCGGAGTTGTTGAGCGCTTTCGCTAAGCCGACCTCCTCGGTATCGCTCCAAGGACCGCCGACCCCGACCAAGATTCGCTCCCGAGGCAGATAAACGCAGAGGTTGACTTTTTGTACGGCGGGGAAATTCGGAAACGTCGGCAACGCCAAACGGCTTTGATCGCCGGGCGATGAATAACGTAGTTCGAGAAGAAATGGTTCATTGGTGTCGTGGCCGGCGAGCGGTACAAAATACTCACCTTTGTCGCCTCGTTCGAGCGGCACGCTGGCGCCGTTGATTCGCAGCGGCTGGGTGTCGAAAGCCGTTTTCGGATCGACATCGTCGGGCAATTTGAGAACCAATCGCTGCCGTGCGCTTCGCACTCGGTACAACGCTTGAACCGACGTTTGGCCGCTGCGAGTGACAACCATTCGCACCACGGCGCCCTCGATGCTCGTCCGTTTGACGTCTTCCAGCTCGTAACGCGTGACTTTTGTCAGCAGCTTCCAATCTTCGTGGAATTCGAATGCTCTTGCCGCGCGATCTTTGATGTCGTTGCCCGCTTCGGCCATCAGGTCGTGGCGAGGATCGATTGGCCGCAATCCGGCCGTGCCTGTATCGGGTCGTACGTCGAGCGTCTCGTCCTTGGAAATCGTAACTTGTCCCCAAGCGCGATCGGCACCGTGCGGCTTGAGCACGGGGGCTTCGATGGTGACGCTCTTGCCAACTTTCAATTGGTCGATCTTTCGATCCCATTTGAAGACGACGGCGTGCTTGCCCGCGAACTCGGTTTCTGACGTGAGCTCCCAAGCGACATAGCCTTCGGGAACGTCGGCTGGAACGGGTTCGAGCGGTCGGCCCTGAGCGGCTTGATCGCCGAGTTCGGAAATCACATCCGCCGGCGCGTCGATTCGAAGCGTCTTCACTCCGCTGTACAAAATGGTGTAGTCGAATTTCGCCGTGTAGTGCACGACGCCGGAGTCAATTTTGACCTCCATCACCTGGGCTGCCGTAATGTGCGGCCGCCTGCGCTGTGCATCGAGTTGAACGTTATTGAGCGTTTTGCCGAACGCATAGGCCTGGATCGGACGCAGCTCGGGCATTCGGCCGGCTCGCATGGACGGTGCCAATTGAACAGCTGCCTCGTAGGGAACGGGCTGGGCCGCATCGACGCCCTTGGGAGTCGCGCGGAGACTCTCGGGCGAATAGATGATCAATCGGCGCGTCGAGTGTTCGAGCGCTTCATCGCTGGCTTGCGGAAGCGGCACATCCAACGTCGACGTTTCGCCGGTCGGGGTGAGCAAGTTCGGATCGTCAAGCGTCTTCTGCAACTCGATAAACAAACCGACTCGCCCAAACGCGCGCTTGGAAAGATTGACAACCAATTGCTTCGGCTGATCGCCCTGGACCTGCCATCCGTCGACAGCGGCTGCCTGCGACTTGGCCACTGACTGACCGCGAACCGTACGCAGCTCCCATCCATCGGGGATGGAAGCCGTGAATCGAAACACACCGACTCGCTCGACTTTGTAGACGGTCAGCAAATTGAGCGTCATCCGCTCCGGCTCGAGATAGGCCTCAACAAGCTCAACCGCTTCGATTCGAGGCTTGAGCTTTTCAACTCGCAGATTCAAATCGAAGGGGAGCGCCGCGTAGCGATAGGCGAGCGCCCATTTGCGATTCTTAAGCGACGCCGGCAACTCAGCTGTGTCGAGCTGAAGCAGGCCCGAGCGAGATTGCGGGTCCGCTCGCAGTGCACTGCTGACCGAGACGACGACCACGCCTTGCTGCCGACCGACGTTGCGCGCCTTGACGACCGGAGCTTGAATCTCGCTCTGCATCGACTCGTCGATAAACTTTTCTAGATCGACCGAAATCGATTGCGTCGATCGAGCCGGTTCGAACAATTGCACTTTGATGACTTGGAGATTCTCTTCTTTGACCACTTCCCAGCCTCGGACGTTTTCGTCGAACACGCCAGCCACTTTGTGGTCCGCCGGCGTTTCAATCTCCAGCTCACTCAATTCAGCTCGGCTAATCGTGTACGTCAACTGAGTGCGAGATCGGACAACGCCTTCTTGAATGGTGACCGACTGTTCCGCTTGAACTGAGGCGAGTGCGGCCAGGCCCGACGCGCCCTCGGCTTTCGGCGCCCAATCAATGGCCACCGTCGGCGCCACGCCAACAAACGCCAGCAACACGGTTTCGTCCGCGGGCGCAGGGGCCGGCGCTTTCTCGTCGTCCGCCTTCTTCTCGTCGTCCGCCTTCTCGTCATCCACCTTGGGCGGCTGTTCCGCGGGAGGCGCCGGTGCGCCGACGGGGACTTCGCTGGCGGCGATCAGCGGTTTGACGTTGATTTTCACTCCCTTTTCGGGAATGCGGATTCGCCAACGATTGACCGGCGCTTGCGGCGCTTGGAACGAGACCTGGTTGCGTCCGGGTGATTTCGAAATGGCTTTGGCATAGACGAGCGAGAGTTCGATGCGCTTGGCGTCCTTACTGTCGTTCTTCAGGAGCAGCGAATAGCCAGCGCGAGCGTCAAAGGCCAGTCGTGCGGGTTTGTTGTCGATGGTGGCTGAGAGAATCGCGGCGTCAGCGAGGCGCAGGTGAACTTGCTGCCAACCCTCGCGGAGCAGATCGATCGAGAGCTCGGCTTTGACCGTCGCCGCGTCTTTCGACATTTCCGCGACGCTTTCGATTTCGGTGATTATGGCGCCGGTCGGGGCCTGTCCTTGAGGGCTTGGCGTCTCAGCGGCTCGAGCTTTCTTCCAGAGCGCCTGGAACTCTTCATAGGGAAGAAAAACGCCGCGCCCGTCCTTCTCAAACGTCTCGCGAAGTTTCGCGAATGGGACGTAAATCGTCTGCTCGCGAACACGATTCGTTTCGGCCTTGTCGGACTCCTGGCCAATCGCTCCCGAAGAAAACAATCCGAATGGCAGAATTACGGCTGTCGCCAGAAGCGTCGCGAATAGCTTTTTCAACATCGGGTTGAAACCTCTTTATTTATTGTCGGCCAAGCGGGTCGTCAGTCGAGCTGTCTCGTCAGGCGAAGATGCACCATTAACTAGACGATGCAGATTGTCGATTGTTCTCATCCGAATCGGTACAATGCGACAATTGGTAAGAATACGTCGCCTCTCGGGGAACGTCGCGATGGTTGGAAGTGCTTGTTAGGTCGCGGTTACAACGGGTGTCGACGAGAAATCCCCATTTCGAAATGACGTAACCCATTACTCCACAAAATCTTATGATCGCAAGCTGGCGTTTTATCAAGAGCTTCGCGTGGAAAGCGAATACTATGATGGGCATGATTTCCGCACGATTCACGTCAGCGAATCTCCTCGACGAAGGCCTCTTCGCGCCATTCAGCGCGCCAACTCGACGCGAGCAATGAGCCCTTCAATTCGAACAAAACAAGCGAGAGGGAAGGCCTATGCAATCGATCATCATGACAACGGCGATGTTGTTGGGAGTTGGTGGAGCGGCCGAGGCTCGGACGAAGGTGCCCGAAGTTTCGACGGGTTCGATTCTCGTGCTCCACAACAGCAATAAGATCGTGAAGTTGTCGACCGACTCCACGATCACCCATGTCGCGATGGTTATCGTGGAGACCGGCAAGCCCTACGTGTACGAAGCGACGCCTGCCAAAGTTCGGCGGCTCGAACTCAAGAAGTACTACAAGGAAATCAGCGTTCTCAATCGGGATCGGAGCGAGCCGATGCGAGTCGAGATCTGTGGACCCCGACGGTCTTTCACCGATGGCGAGCGTGAGCGAATGGTCGCCTATCTGCAAGCGCAGCTGGGACGGCGATATTCAATCCGCGGCTACGTCCGCAAGACGCCCGGCGACGGCATTCACTGCGCATCCTTGGTCGGCAACGCAGTGACTCAGTCGGGCGTTTGCCGAGTGGTCAACCCGGACCGGCAGAGTCCGGCCGCACTGATGATCGGGCTGAGACTGCTCTATAAACCTGGTTCGGACGTCAACATTCCGACGGCGGCTCAAAAACCGTCGATGTGCGAACGTTGGAGCGGCGCATGGAGCGGATTTCGGCAGTGGTGCTGTTGGTCGTTTGTTGAGTCGTTCCACTTTTGCTGGTAGACCAAATCGTCAGCCGGCGAGTTATGGCGGCGAAACGAGACGACGGATCTCAACGGCCGATCTAAACGACGCTCTTTCCGAGCTGAAAGATTTCGACTGCGTCGAGCACGGTTTCGTTTGAGTCGAACAGGCTGGCGACAGCTCGCTTGTGGATTTTCATCTTGAGCCCGCCGACGCCGATAGCGCCGTAGCAGATCGCGCCGTCTTGAGCCTCGGCCTTAGCCATCGCGTCGACTCCGGCTACGCCCAAGGGCGGGACCGCATTGAGATCGACGATCACTTTGAGCTCGCTGGCCGAGTCGCGCGCCTGTTGCGAAACGAGCTGCACCGATGCGGTGCCTGCGGCGATCAAGACATCGGCGCCGTCAAGTGACGCAATTGTCGTGGCTTCATTGGCCACTCCCACCGCAGACAAATTTGCTTCAGGCAGTTTCGCCAAAATGTCGTCGCAGACATGTTGAGCACGTTCTTGCCGTCGCGAGGCGACGCGAACACTGGCACCTTCCATCGCAGCGAGCAACGCAGCTCGTTGACCGACGGGTCCTGTCGCGGCAAGGACGGTGACGGTGCTTTGCGAGAGGTCGATATGCTGTGAGGCGGCGAGGACCGCGGCGGCGGCAGTCGTGTTTGCTCCGCTGGCGTCCATCATGACCGAAACTCGCATCGGCCCAAAGAACGACGAGACGACTTCTTTCATGAGTTGTTCGCCGGTGGAGACATTTCTTCCGCCGACAAAGATCGCCGTGCTCTTAAGATCCTTGGCGCCACGAGTAAAAATGGCGCCGTGCACCAAGTCGCGCACGTCAGCCGCATCGACCGAGGCTTGTTGAATCAGATGATCGACGCCCGAATCGATCGCGACGACCGCGTCGAAAACACTCGCGTGTTGGTCGCTGGCGAGCTGCACAAGAATCTTGGGTTTGGCGGTTGCTTCGGCCATCTTAGTTGGACTGCTCCTGGTAAGCACACGGTTCGCTGACGAGCAACGTGCGCCGCGATCTTCGTCATGGGACAAAAAAAGCCCATCGCATTTACAAGCGATGGGCCTTTTTCCGATTTCAAAGCGAGACTAGAACCCTTTGAAGGGGTGCTCGACGGAATCTTTTTGCGCGACCATCTCGCCGGCGCTGGGCTTGGCGCCCATGGCGTTCGCGATCGACATCTTGGTGGCTTCGTAGTTGTAGTCGTAGATCTTCTTGTTGTCTTCGGCGCCCGGGTGAATGAACACGCCGCAGACGATGACAAGGTCTTCACACTGGTCTTCCGGAATCACGCCGTCGGCGACCGAGTCGGCAACCGCTTGAGCCACTGCGGCTTGAGCTGGACCGAACATTTGAACGGCCTGACGCATGCCTTTGATTGTCACTTTTGTGACCATGACCGTCGACGGCTTAACGGCCACATTCGGCGCCAACACGGCCAGTAGGTTCGAGTGCCCGTCGCTTTGAGTCGCCAAGGCGTTCGCGAAAGCGGTACCGACAGGTCCGCACTTGCTTCCGATCAGCAGGTCGATATGAGCAATCTCATTGCCGTCGCCAGCCAAGCCTTCACCAACCATCATCGACATCGCAAATCTCCACTTTCTAAAGTCACAAGTTACGTGACAAACTAAGGCGATACATGCAGGAAACGACTGCATAAGAATTTAAAGTTTTTAGCTCGCCGGCACCCTTCCAATTGGGGTGAGAACAAGCGGCTTCAACTTATCACACGGCGCCCCGCTGTCAAGGCAGAGCCACCGCCGGTTCGGCCCGCCGCCCGCAGGCTCACTTGTCGCTTCATCCGCAGCCTAGTCGCTTCTCTTGGGACAGGATTGACATGATCTACATGATGAACGCGTGACGACAAGATCGATTCTCCAACGATCGTGTCGATCCTGTCTAAAAAACGAATAGCAAGATGGAGACATGAAAGCAGGACAGGATGACATAGCCAACGTTGTCGGTGGGTTGCCATTGTCTACCGGCAATCTCCAGTGCAAAGTGAAGAATACAAAGTGCAAATGAAAGACCAACAACGAGCTTGACTCGTTCGCTGAATCAGATTCAATGCTAACCAGCCACAACGCAACCAGCACCAGTCCAGACCCCCGCGGGCCCGCCTTGCTCGTTCGGTGAATCAGGTTTGTCGACTAGTGCTGTGTTACAGCTTGGAATTGGGATCGACAATTCGTTTGGTCAACGCCCGCCACGGCGAATCGGGTGCGCCACCCTAAAACTAAGGCGTAACGCAGCACTAGTTGTAAGTCTTCGACACTGAATCCGCGCCCATGGGCTCGGAGATCGTCCCGCTTTCAATGCGGCGTTTTCGGCTGAGGAGTCTTGACGGGTGGCTGCCCGTTGTCCCGAAGGGGCGCAACGTATCAGATTCAACGCTAAGGAAGACTCCACTGCGGCTGGAAGCACTGGATGCCCCAGCTACAGGATGGATAGACTCACGACTCAATCACAAAGTTGACGAAGTCGATTGGAGCAACTTTGAAGTTTGGCCAGCACTTCGCCCTCGCTTGAGGCAGAAGCGAACACGGTTGCGATAGGCGAACCCGCTGAGATTCGTGCACTATTCGTTGGAGTGTCGGCGAACCAATGTGCGGCGGCGGCGGCGAGATCGGTCGCAGCGGCGGCGCGCAATGCGGTCGTGCAGCGGATGAGTCGAGGCGCGTACACAATCGCCTTTCCGTGGGTCGTCGGCGTTTGTTCGCGCTTTTGGGAGGATACGGTCGGCGCGATCTCTTCCAAGGTCGGAAGGCGACCGTCTCGGCAGGCCAACACATGCAGCTCGGCAATCGACAGCCCTGTTGCCCGCTCTATCAACTCGCTCGATGACGGTATTCGCGGATTGACTTCGAGAACGACCAAACCGACGGTTGCCGACCGAATCAAGTCGACTCCGAACACGCCGCCGAGCGGAAAGGCGGAAGCCAAGGCCTGGCCGATTTTCGCGATTTGCGTAAGTTCGGGGTCCGTCACTGGCGTTGGACCGATCGAGCCGGCGTATTGAAATCGCGGTGCCCCGGTCCATTCCGGCTGGCCAAGAGATTTCGTAACTCCAAGTAGTTGCGAGCGGCCGTTAGCGGCAACGTATACAGCGCCCAAAACATCGCCCTGCAGGTACTGCTGAAAGTAATGGCCTGGCGAAGACGGATTCCCCTGCGGGTTGGCCAACTTGATTCCGAGGCCTCCGCAAGAATCAAATGGTTTACATAGCCACTTCATTCCGTTTTCGCCTGGTCGATTGCGCGACATTTCGGGCATCGCGACGCCGCTGGCCGACAGGGCGTCGCGGAGCTGAAAGGGGCAGCGAATCGCGGCGAGACATTCTGCGTCGTTTCCCAGCAAACCGATCGAGCTCGGTGCCATCCTGAAGCGGTCCCCATAGTTCTCGAGGCCGCCGGTGTAGATCCAGAAGTTCGTCTGCCCCTCGTCACGAAGCCGAAGGTCGCTCAATTGCTGAAACAAACCGTCGGGGTAATCCGATGCACTTAAAGCGTGGCCGGCTAGGCTCGTTTCGCGATCAGCAAACAAGTCGACTCCGACGCACGACCAACCCGCCTTTCGCAGCGACATGCAGACAAACCGAACGCTCGCTCCAAGAGCAATAATGCGTTCCTGCTGTCGGGCGCAACTGTCCATCGCCTGCTGTAATTCAATGTCGTGTAACTCGGATGATCCGGGACTTCCCTAGCGGTTACGAGCGATGGGAGTATCAGGTTGCTGACACCGCCCGCTTTGCTTTAGGTATCGCAGTGCGTACAGACTGGATCTGCAGCCTGAGCGTCAAGGTCGTGAGGATTTTCCAGCGATTTTGGCGAGGCAACATGTGCCAATGATGACGAACCCCACTAGAATATAGAGCATCTACTGGTTCATGTGCGGCACCAGCAGTCGCGTCCAGTCCTGCCGAGTTCCCCTACGATCTTCATTCGTCATGAACCGCACACTCGTGATTCTTATCGCCTTGACGTACGCGCCTTCCGTCACCGCGTTCGAAGAACCGGCCAGTTGGCAATACGTTCGAGATGTGGTGCCGCTCACGGCGAAGTATTGTCTGCCTTGCCATCAGGGCGAGGACGCTCAGGGCGGAATATCGGTACGGCAGTTTCGGACTGCCGCCGACTTTCCCGCCAAGCGAGACTCAGCGGAGAAAATCCTCAAGGCCATTCAGTCCGGATTGATGCCGCCCGACGATGAGCCTCAACCGACTTCTCTTGAACGCAAACGCTGGGCGAATTGGATTGAAAACGAGTTGTACGACCTCGATTGCGACGAGGCACCGGATCCCGGCCGAGTCACCATTCGGCGGCTCAATCGCGTTGAGTACAACAATACGATTCGCGATCTGCTCGCCCTGCCCAGCAGTTTCTCTCCGGCGGACGCGTTTCCGTCGGACGATGTCGGCGAGGGATTTGACAATATTGGCGACGTGCTTTCACTGCCGCCTTTGTTGCTGGAAAAGTACATGGACGCTGCCGAGCTGATCGCAGACAAGGCGATCGTCGTGCGAAACGCCGAGACCGCTCAACGTCAAGTTCGCGAGGGCACCAAAATCACTTCCAAGGGCGGCGTGAAGTTTCGCCGCGGCGTGTTCGCTTTTATCTCGCAAGGAGTCGTGCGAGCGTCGTTCGCGTTTCCTCGCAGCGGGCGTTATCTGATTCGTGTGAGCGCCGCCGGAGATCAGGCAGGCGACGAAAAGGCGAAGATGAAGTGGACCCTCGGCGGCCGCGAGCTCGGCGTCATCGACGTCCCCAATAATCGCGACAACCCTCGAGTTTTTGAGCGTGAGATTCAAGCGAGAAAAGGTCGGCAAATTCTCGAAGTCGAATTCGTCAACGATTATTACGTGCGAAACAAAGCGGATCGCAATCTCTACGTCGAACGGTTAGAGGCTGTTGGCCCGATGGACGTGAAAATGTCCGAGATGCCAGAGAGTCACCGACGAGTCGTCAGCCGCACTCCGCGGAGCAATAGCGAATGGCTATTGGCTGCCACCGACAATCTTCGGCCCATCATGCAACGCGCGTTTCGACGACCGCTCAATGACGCCGAGATCGCCCCGCACGCCAAGCTGGTCTTGCTCGCTCAGGAAAGAGGCGAGACGTTCGAGCAGGGCATGCGGGTCGCCCTTTCGTCCGTGCTCGTGTCCCCTCAATTCTTGTTCCGCATCGAGCGCGATCCCAATCCGGAAGATGCGTCGAGTTCCCACGCGGTGTCAGATTACGAATTGGCTTCTCGGCTCTCGTACTTCCTTTGGAGTTCGATGCCGGACGATACGCTCTTCAAACTGGCCAAGCAAGAAAAGCTGCATGAAGAGGACGTGCTCGTCGAACAAGTCAAGCGAATGCTCAAAGATCAGAAGTCGCGTGCGATGATTGAGAACTTCGGCGGGCAATGGCTCAACTTGCGGAACCTCGAAGAAACCACTCGCGATCCGGAGAAGTTCCGCGTCTTTGATGCGTCGCTGCGACGAGCGATGATCCAAGAGACGATTCTCTTCATGGAGGAGATCATGCGGAAGGATCGACCCATCGTTGAGCTGTTGACGGGACAATATTCGTATGTGAACGGCGACTTGGCTGAACTCTACGGAATCGAAGGCGTCAGCGGTTCACGGTTTCGACGCGTTACGTTTGACAACCTACCGCGATTTGGCGTCCTGACTCAGGCTAGCATCCTCACGATCACTTCCACTCCAACTCGCACCTCGCCAGTGATGCGAGGGAAGTGGATCATGCAGAACATTCTTGGCGAGCCGCCGCCAGACCCGCCTGCCGACGTTCCCGATCTGGAGGAGACGAAGAAAGCGTCTCCTTCGGCAACGCTTCGTGAACAACTTGAAATCCACCGCAAAGACGCAACTTGCGCGGTTTGCCACCGCAAGATGGACCAGCTCGGCTTCGGCTTCGAAAACTTCGATGCGATTGGACGTTGGCGAGTGCGAGACGGCGGCGTATCGATCGACGCGTCGGGCGTCTTGCCTGGCGGCGCGAAATTCAGCGGGCCCGAACAACTCGTGCAAGTTCTCATGAACAGCAAAGACAATTTCACACGCGTGATGGCCGAAAAAATGTTAACTTACGCACTCGGGCGCGGGCTAAAATATTATGACCGCTGTGCCGTCGACGATATCTCCAGCGCAACCATCAAGGGCGAGTATCGATTCTCCGAGTTGGTTGCTGCGATTGTACTGAGCGACCCGTTTCGGAAACGACGCGGAGACGGAGGAAAGCCATGAGTCAATCACTCGCACGCCGCACTTTTCTCAAGGGTGCCGGGCTAACAGTCGCTCTGCCCATGCTTGAAGCGATGAGATCGCAAGGGCGGGCGGCCGATGCGAGCTCCGATGGTCCGGTCAGAGCCGCTTTTGTATTCTTTCCCAACGGCGCGATCATGCCGTCCTGGAATCCGCAGGGCAGTGGCAAAGATTACAAGCTCTCGAGCACGCTCGCGGTGATCAAGGAACTGAAGAGCGACTTCAATGTCTTTACTGGCTTGGCCCAGGACAACGGCCGAGCGAAGGGCGACGGCCCAGGCGATCACGCTCGATGCGCATCGACTTTCTTGACCGGCGCCCACCCCGTCAAAACATCGTCGTCGAATATCAAAGTCGGCGTCTCCGTCGACCAAGCGGCCGCGGCTAACATCGGCGATCGAACGCGACTGGCATCGCTCGAGTTGGGCATCCAACGAGGACGGAACGCCGGAAGTTGCGACTCCGGCTACAGCTGTGCCTACTCGTCCAACGTCTCGTGGAAATCGGCCACCACGCCGATGGCCAAAGAGATCAACCCGCGAGCTGTCTTTGAACGGCTGTTCGGTTCGGCGATTTCATCCGAAAGCGCCAAGCGTCGAAACTTCTATCGCAAAAGCGTGCTCGATCTGGTTGCCGCCGACGCGGCTCAACTCTCAAAATCGCTAGGCAAGACCGATCGCCGCAAGATGAATGAGTTTTTCAGCAGTGTTCGAGAATTAGAGAAACGAGTCGTCCGCGCCGACGAGGAGCGCAAATCGGCTCGCCCGTCAATCGATCTCCCACAAGGCGTGCCAAGCGACATGGTCGAGCACATTCGGTTGATGTACGACCTGCTGGCGATCTCTTTTCAGACGGACACGACGAGAATCGCATCGTTCATGGTCGGCAATGCCGGGAGCAACCATTCGTATTCCAATGTCGACGTCAATCAAGGCCATCACGCGCTCTCTCATCATCGGAACGACAAAGATAAGATCGCGAAGCTCGTCAAGGTCGACGAATTCCTAATGGGCGAGTTTGGGCGCTTCTTGAGAAAACTAAAATCAGTTCAAGAGGGCGAGCGAACTCTTCTCGACAACTCGATGATTCTCTATGGAAGCGGCATAAGCGACGCCAATCGACACGATCACGCCCACCTGCCGATCGTGCTCGCTGGCAAAGGCGGCGGCACAATTGAAACCGGTCGGCATGTTGAGCTTAAGCGAGAGACGCCGCTCAACAATCTATTTTTGTCCATGCTCGACCGCATGGACGCGAAAGTTGAGAAACTTGGCGACAGCTCGGGCCGTCTGACCAATCTGTAGCGAAACCACTAACGGCATGTTTTTCTGCCCAGTGATTGGAGACGCAATGTCTCAACCCGTCAAATCCTCGAATCCGCTGGAAGACAATTCGGAACGCGGAACGTCGCGACGAGACGTGCTGGGTGTGATCATAGTGGGAGTCGTCATTGCTGCGATCACGATGTGGCCGTCGTGGGAATCGTTGACGGCGATGATGAAGTTTGAATGGACATCGAATGCGAAGCCGAGTGACGATGTCGGCATGGTGGCGACGCTCGAATTGCCGGAGAGCGAAAGGATACCCAAGGGGATTTGGCAAGAAGCGGAAAAGGCGTTTTCCAATGAAGACTGGAAACTCGCATCGGAGAAGTACGCCGAGTTTCTTGACATGAGAGAAGACAACGAGGGCTCAATCTGGTTTCGCTTCGGCTATGCGCTACATTCTCAAGGCAAGTACGAAGAGGCGATGCGAGCGCATCGTGAGGCGGCCGAGTTCGCTCGTTACGCACCCACGGCAAGGTACAACCTGGCTTGCGCGCTTGCCTTGACAGGGAAGCCGGACGCCGCGATCAATGAGCTCGAATCGGCCCTCGATGAAGGCTTTATCAGTCGGAGTCGGTCGATCGAAGAAGATGAGGACTTTGTGTCCATCTTGGGTGACCCTCGTTTCAAGAAACTTGCTGAACGAGCCCGATCGATGGACGAGCACACGCCGATTCGCTCAGGAACGAGCAATAGCACCGAGGATGATAGCGATCGCGCGCCTTGAATTCGGCCGAATGCCAACAGTGTGGAAGGAGGCCGCCCTGTTTTCGCACGATTCCCGCCAGACCCTTAGGCGGCATGCTAGACATGGATCTTTCAGCCGACCCGGAACTCTAACCGAACCACAATCGTGAACAAACCAAAACCGACGAGCGACGCGACACTTTTTCTTATCGTCCTTTCGATCATGGGGCTAATCGTGCCGATCATGTTGTGCGGCGCTGGCGTTGCACTTTTCGGATTCAAGACCTCCTCGCGAGTTGTCATGCCTCTACCACGGGTCGCGGCGTCTACGATTTACCCGAGCCAAACGCTTCCCGGCGAATACCAGACTCTTCCCAACCCCTACGAGAATCTCGACTCGCCCTACGGAGACTCTTTGGACCGTCAGAGTCGCGACGTTCCGACGACACAGATCGAGTAAGAGAATGATGCGTTCGTTCTGAGTTCATCCAAACGATCTAAAACAGGAGCCATCACAATGGGCATGCCCGGCATTGCGGAGATCGTCATCCTCTTAGCCATTGTTTTCTTAATCGCCGTCATCCCCATCTCCATTGTCGCCGCGATCGTCTTTTTCGTGACGAAAGCGGGAAAGAAATAGCGTCGAAGCAGAAAGCCTCAATGGGCGGCTCGAGGCGTATCGCGCCGATTCTTCAATTCGTTAGCGCGACAGTATTGAATCTCACGGACATGCCGGCGTCGCCATGCGATAGTCGCCGCAGACATGCACGCGACGATGCCTTGCCTTAGCGAAGCTGCTAGCAACTACCGCCGAGAAAACCTCTCGCAGTTCCGAGTTTGCGCGTTAGGACTCGGCGGAGGCGGCGGCGTAACAGTAGGTGAGGAGACGGCTCGGTTTGATTGATTCAAAGCTACGCTATGCCGTTTCGTCTCGAGCCGATACGTCTCGGGCACCGAAGGTGGAACCTTCTCACAGGCTTACGAAAGGACTCGCAATGCCGAACTATTGCACCAAATCTCTAGCTGTCGTCAGTTACGTCGCCATAGCACTTTGCGACAACATCTCGTCGGCTGGGACAAAGATCACCGTCGGCCAAAAGGTCGCGGCCGGCAAGCGCGTCTCGATGGACCGCATAGACCATGCGGCTTGGAATACGTTGCTTGAGACTTACGTCGATGCGGAAGGCCGAGTCGACTATGCGAGGTGGCGGCGATCGGCCAACGATGTGAGAGCATTGGACAATTACCTTGCTCTGCTCTCCTACGCGGATCCTAAAATCCGAGCTCGTCGCGAGGCGCAACTCGCCTTTTGGATCAATGCGTACAACGCCGTGACCATCAAAGGAATACTTCGCGAGTATCCCACATCGAGCATACGCAACCACACGGCCAAGTTGTACGGTTACAACATTTGGCACGACTTGTTGCTTGTTGTCGGAGGAGAGAAGTGAGGTGGCGCTAGTTTGCCGGACAGGCCCGACACTTATTTGGATGATAGACTC
>CAZMNY010000037.1:0-87040 GCA_964567745.1 uncultured Pirellulaceae bacterium
TCGCTAATCAGCGGACAAGGGATATTCTCCATCGAAAAAAGCAAGAAACCCGCCTAATCCCTGGTCGACTGCCATACGCGTGGCACAGACTAGGCCGAGCTGTGCAAATCGCTGTCGGCGAATCTGCTGGTCTGCCGCCGCGTGTCGTTCGAACGCTTGACGTACTCGCCTCAGATCCAAAATCCGCAACACTTGCGAAACGCCCCTAGGGCGAGCAGGCGAGGCTTGGTTGGTATATAATCCACCCGCCCACCATTACCGCTCCTCCGGTCGCAAGCGGCCGACGCCTCCCACGACACTTACGCCCGCCGACTATGCTGCAACCTCGACCGTTTGTGATTGTGTTCCTGTTCCTCGCGATTTCCTTCCCCTTTCAAACGCACGCGCAAAACGAATGGGAAGTGACGCCCGAGGCCGAATTGGCCTTAGAGCGCGGGCTGGCTTGGCTCGCCGCAAATCAAGGGCCGAAGGGCAATTGGGAGTCCACCGATTTGGGCCTAGTCAGCATGGGCGCGTTGGCTTTCATGGCGGCCGGTCATTCTCCTGGTCGAGGCAAGTATGGCGAAGTCGTTCGGCGCGCGCTTGACTACGTTGTCGACAACGCAAAACCTTCGGGGCTCTTGAACATCTCGCATTCTCAGCGCGACATGTATAACCACGGCCTGGCGACGTTTGTGCTCGGCCAAGCCCATGGCATGACGACCACTACCGACCGCCGTCTGCATGTTGTTCTCGATCGAGCTTTGCGGCTGATCTCCAACACTCAGGCGGACGATGGCGGCTGGGACTACCGCGCGGCTCGCCTTTCTCGCGGACACGACTTGTCCCTTGTCGTGATGCAAGCCAAGGCGTTACGTAGCGCAATGGACAGTGGACTCGACGCCCCGCCCGAAGTCGTTCAATTGGCGATCCAGAGCGTTCGCGAACACTACTCGCCTCAAAACGGTGATCGAAACGCACCCGAGTCGGAACAGCGGAAGATCCCGGGACAATTCACGTATGGCAAGGGCGGCGGAGGGAACACGATCGCGATGGCGGCCGCCGGAGTCGTCTGCCTGCAGGAGTTTGGGCAGTACAACGACTGGCGAATCGAAAAGAATATGGACGTCATCACGGCTGCCACGGTCAAGCTACCTCAAACGCCTCGTTCGAAAAAACGAGACGGCACGCTTCCGTTCGACGCTTACACGCTCTACTACGTCGGACAAGCGGCGTATCAAGTCGGCGGCGATCCATGGAAAGCGAATTACCCCAAGATTCGCGACTACCTTGTCAGCTCGCAAATCCACACTCCAGGTCGAACGACGACGCACGGTGTCTGGCACGATCGCGGTGCCCTGCGGGGCGGTCGAGTTAGCGGGAGACCGGGCGACTTGTACGGCACGTCTGTTGCCTGCTTTATCTTGGCGATCCCGAATCGTTACCTGCCCATCCTGCAAGAGGGGCAGATTGAGAGCCTCAAACGGAGGTTCGAAACCCCATGAGTTGGATGCCTTCGTTTTTGGCTGGCGGTTTCGCTATCGCCGGGTTGGCCCTCGCGTCCGCGCCGCTGATCATTCACCTGCTCAATCGCCGTCGATTCCGCGTGGTTGAGTGGGCCGCCATGGATTTTCTTCAGCACGCAATCAAACGCAATCGTCGCATCCTCCACCTTCGAGACTTGTTACTGCTCGTGTTGAGAACGGCCATTGTGCTGCTCTTCGGATTGGCCCTAGCACAACCTTTCTTTTCCGCAAGTCAAAGCGAATTCGACGGCCGCAAACCGCTTCACGCCATCTTGTTGTTTGATAACAGTCGCAGCATGGATTTCATTTCGCTCGAGGGCTCATTACTCGATCGAGCCAAAGCGAAAGCGGCCAAGCTTATCAAACGCCTTCCGGACGGGAGCGTGATTTCGGTCATTCCCGTTTGCGGCAGCCGACACGCCATCAGTCCCGATCCCTACGCATCGAAGCAGCACGCGATGGACGCGATTCGCCGAATCGAGGCAGTCGACCGCAGCACCAGTTTCGTCGAGACGCTCAACGCGGCCGATCAGGCAGCCCAGGCGGCGCCGCTGCTCTCCAAACGCATGGTCTGGTTTACCGACCAACAACGAGGAAACTATCAGCGAATTGACGAGCAACGCAAGTTGCCGGACATGCAAGTCGTCGATGTTAGCGACGCCGCGCGAGCCAACACGTGGATTGAAAGCCTCAAAGTGCAAGACGGCGTGGCCGACATCAATACGCCCGCAACCTTGGTCGTCGTCGTTCGCCATGAAGGGCCCGAGCGCCGCAATGATGTGCAAGTCACAATCAAGGTCGATGGCGAATCGGTGGGGTCGACAACCGTATCGCTCGAACCGGGCGGAGCTCGTGAGATTGTCTTTCAGCACACTTTCTCAGCTCAACAGCCTACGCCCCAGCGACCCGCGACCGCTGCCGTGACGGCGACGATTACGCCCGACCGACTGCCGGCGGACGATCAACGAAGGTTGGTTGTTCATGTGGCGGCCGCAACGCCGGTCGTTTTCATCGATCAATTTGGTGCCGATAACGAAGACGCGCTGCAGCAACGATTTGGCGAGACGCGCAGCCTGCGGCGTCTTCTGGCGCCCGGCGCCGGATCGCCCAACGCGCCCCGACAACTCGTCCAAGTCCGACACGTCCGAATGTCTCAGGTCGATCGCGACTTGTTGGCTGACGCCAGGCTGGTGATTGTCGCCGGAGTCGAGTCGCCAGAGGGGCGCGCGGACGTTCTTCGCCAATACGTGGAGCAGGGCGGTCAGCTTCTCATTGCGGCCGGCGCCGACTTCTCGCCCGCACGCTGGACCGACGAAGCATGGCTCGACGGAGGAGGTGTGCTGCCCATGCCTTTGCGGCCCGAACCGATTGGAGAGACGCCGCTCGAAGCAAAAGAGCTTTCCCCGTTTTTCGTCGAATACGAATCGTTGCAGAACCACTCGTTCTTCCAGCTCTCCGGCAACTCCGATGATGACATTCGCGATCTGTTCTCTGAGCCGTTTTTCTTCAAAGCGGTGCAAACGGTCTGGAGCGAAAAAGATCGCGAGGAATGGCTCGAAAACGAAATTAAGAACCAGCGGGCGCAGATCGAGCTGGCTCGCGACGAACATCGAACGAACGCCGCAAGCAGCGGACTCGAGGAAGCATCTGAGTCGCCTGTGAACGCGCTGGACGATTCGCGATGGGTAGCCTGGGCTTCACCGACAAGAATAACGTTGGATGATTGGCAGGATGAAAATGTTACTCGAGTTGCGAGGGAAAACGCGCTGCGAAGCGAGCCCGTTGTTTTGGCTAGCTTTGACAACGCAACGCCGATGCTCGTGCAAAGATTTGTCGGCGACGGTCGAGTCGTGTTGTATACGTCGGGGCTGGTGTCGCCTTGGACAACGCTACCCAAGACAAACTGCTTCATTGTTTTTGATCGCATTCTTCGAGACATGCTGCGAGATACCTTTCCGGCTCGGAACTTTTTGGTTCAGCAGCGAGTGGATGTCGCATTGCCCACAGTCGATCGGGAAGTCAACATCGGTTTGCGGCGGCCGGCGGACGCGAGTCTTGCGGGTACGAATGCTGACGTAGAGAACCGATCCGATAACGACTCGGCCGGTGGTTTTGGCGAGATTCTTCACAGTGGTTTTCTGGACGAGAGAAAGACGAGCTTTTCGGCCCTGCATGGCGGTCTCTATCGACTGCAAGCGTCGCCCATCGACCCTCCAGAGGACGGATCGGACGTGGAGCCGGTTTGGGAGATTGCGGTCGCAGTTCAGCCCGATTCGAGCGAGTCGGAATTGGCCGAAATAAGCACGGCGGATCTTGTTGCATTGACTCCCGGCGAATCGATTCGCGTAATCGGGATCGATGAACAGATTAGTTTGGCGGGTTCGCAAGTGCAGGGACAAGACACTTGGTGGTGGTTAGCACTGTCGGTTTTCGCACTGCTGTTAATGGAGCTTGGAATCTTGGCTTTGCCTAGGTCTGCCTCGCGGTCCGGTTCAGCGTTGACAACAACCGCCTCGCCGTCGTCTGGCTCTTCCTCGGAGGTTCAGGCAGCATGAGTTTCCTAGGTTGGTTGTTGGGATTGAAAAACGTCAGCGAGGTCTCCACGATCGACGCGGACTTCGCAGCCCCGTGGGCGCGAGAGAATTTGTTCTTGATTGTCGGTGTTTGCGTCGGACTTTGTGGCTTGGTTGCATGGTTCTATTCGCGTCGCCAGACGGCCAGCCGCGGTTGGAAGTGGTCCTTGACTGCGACTCGAAGTCTGCTGCTTGTGCTGGCCTTTCTCACGCTCGCGAATCCGGTCCTGCGAGTGACAGTCGAGCAAATTCACAAGCCTCTGTTTTTCGTTCTGTTTGATGGAACGGAGAGCATGGCGATTCGAGACGAACTGCCAACCGAAGATCGCGCGGCGCTTCGCGATGCGACTGGCTTAGAGGCAACCGCTCAAGATCCGCCGACTCGAATAGACTACGTCAGGTCATGGCTCAGACGAGAGACGGGCAGTACGCTTGAACGCCTTCAAGAAGACAAAGATGTTCGGCTCGAGTCCTTCGTCTTCGACGGCCAGCATTCGGGTCAGCTGCGAAGGATCGACAAGCTCTCGTCCGATTTGGCGACGAGGCGAGACAGTTCGTCGACAACCGCGGCTCTCGCCGATTTGCTCGACGCCCGCGGCCGAGTCACGTCGCTCGGTTCTGCGCTTGCCGACGTTCCCCAGCAGGTTGGCTCGCAGTATTTGGCAGGCGTGATCGTCGTGAGCGATTTTGCCCACAACGCAGGCGTGGCGCCGCTGGGCGACGCGAATTCGCCAGCCGTTCGCGTCGGCGTGCCAATCTATACGATCGGAGTTGGCGCGGCGGAGGCGATCGACCTGGCAGTCACACTTCAGACTGACCTCAAAATGAAACGGGCCGAACGGACGAACGTACAGCTCAAGCTAAGGCAGGTCGGATTGGCCGGTCAAACAGTAGGAGTTGTCTTGACGGCGCGGCCACTGGAGAGTCGAGCGGGGGAGGAGGGCGCGATCAAAATCGGACGGCGGGAAGTCACCCTTCAGGATGGCCTGCAACTGGTCGATTTTCCGTTCACGCCCGAGCAGTCGGGGCCATTCGAATTCTCCGCGACTGTCGATCCGCTTCCGGGCGAGGTGGTCACCGACAACAATACCGCGCGGCGGGAAGTGAACATTATTGATGACTTCCTGAGGCTGTTGTATGTGGCCCACGAACCGACTTGGGAATGGCGTTTTATCAAAGAGGTATTTCACCGGGACCGGCTGGTCGGCATGGAGGGATTTCGGACATTTCTCAGTTCCTCTGATCCTCGTGTTCGCAAGGCCAACGTGCTCTTTGCGCCGACTCTAACTCCGTCGCGTCGCGAGTTCTTTGCAAACGACGTTATTTTCCTTGGCGACATGCCAGCCGATTCGATGTCGCCTCGATTCGCCGACATGGTCAAGGAATACGTCGGAAAACTCGGCGGCGGATTGGTCGTCATCGGGGGCCCGAGGTTTGGACCACAATCGCTTGCCGATTCTTCGCTGGCCGAGATGTTGCCCGTGGTCATTTCGGAAGACGCGGTCATTCAAGACGACCGTGAGTTTCCGCTTCGCTTGACGGCTGACGCGAGCCGTTATCCGTTCATGTTGTTGGGCGAAACGGAACAAGAGGATCGGAAGGCGTGGGACAATTTGGCCTCCTTGCCGTGGCGACAGCCCGTGGCTGCGGTTCGCGAACAAGCGGTTGTCTTAGCTGAGCATCCGACTGCCATGTGCCGTGACGGAAAGACTCGACAGCCGCTGATCGCGATTCAAAGCTATGGCAAGGGCGAAGTCGTTTTCATGGCGTTCAATGAGATGTGGCGGCTACGGCGATTGTATGGAGAAAAATACTACCGCCGGTTTTGGTCGCAGTTGATCTATCGATTGGGGATGAGCCACGCGTTGGGCAGCGACAAACGCTTTAGCCCCTCTCTCGAACGACAGACTTACCGCTCGGGCGACGAAGCCGTGTTTACGATAGAGGCGTATGACGAGGATTATGAACCGCTGGACGCTGACAAGCTCGGCCGGCCTGCACTCGAAGGCGAATTGATTCGTCCCGCGGATCTTGGCGGCGACGCGCAAGCGACTGAAATTAGCATTCCCATGCTGCGTTCCGGCGTGTTCGAAGTTCGCGTCCCGGTGCACGCAGCCGGCGAATACGTCATTCGAGTTCGAGACCCGATCACAGGCGAGTCCCATAATCGCCGCTTTCAGGTGACCGAAGTCTCCGCCGAGCGACGCCGCGCTACACGCGAGAAGCGATTGCAAGACGAGCTTGCTCGAACGAGTGACGGCCGGAGCTACACCTTGGCTGACGCGGACCATTTGCTGAACGACATCGACGTGGAACCGATTCCCGAGACCTCCTCTCGCAGCCATGCGCTGTGGAGCACTCCGTTGTGGTTCATCCTGCTCGTGGGTTGCATGTTGATAGAGTGGACCGGCCGCAAATGGAGGCACTTGCCGTGAGCCGCATCGACCAATTGCGCAACCAACTCGCCTCGCTCGCAAGCCGGCAACGCCTGAACTTGCGCAGCGCCTCGCTGGCTCGAACCGTGGTTGCCGTCGTGCTTGTGGCAGGCTCGTTGTTCGCAGTCGACTTCTTGTTTGATTTGAGTCCGCCGCAGCGGCTGGTGGCGATGGCGATCGGTGCGATCGTTCTGATTCGTTTCGTGCGGAAGTATCTCGCCGCTTCCTACTTGCCTAGAACCAGCGTAACTCAAACCGCGCTCCATAATTCGCCAGGCGATTCGAGCGACCTTGTCGCCGCGTTGCAGTTTTCGACCGAGGCCGACGCCAGTTCGGGCTCACTGCAATTGAAGCAAGCCGTTGTCGCTCAAGTTGAATCGGCGCCGATCAACGTCTTTCAGAATTTTCGTTGGTCCGAGGCCCGCAACGCGTTGTTCGCTCTCTTGTTCGTCAGTTCGTTGGCGACGATAGCGGCTGTCATGTTTCCGACTTACGCATCGGTCTTTTGTAGCCGTTTGGCGCTCGGCAGTCGGCTGTATCCCAAAGCGACCGAGATCGTCGCAGTGGCGGTGAATAATCGGTTTGTGCTAAAACGCCAAGTCGGTGACGACGCGACGCCGACCGATGCAAGTTGCCCGCAGGGCAAGCCTGTGGTCATCCAAGTTGTGACCCAAGGACGCTGGCCTGAATCGGGAACGCTCGATCTGATTTCTCAAAATACCGGGGCGGTTCGGGTCGTGGAGTTGACGCGACTGTCCGCGAAACAACGCATGCAACCCTTGCGACAAGCGGCTCTCGCCGTTGAACAGGCGCTCGACGAGCCGGACACAAACCAGCTCGCCTTGGCGGAGATCGCCGATCTCGTTGGCGTTGAGGCGCCGGACATCTCGATCGATGCGCCGGAGCCGCCGTCTTCGCAAAGAGTCGCCGTACTTGAGCAGACACTGGGCAAGATCGAAGCCAGGCTCGCGGAACTCACGAACGGTCCGATCGATGCATTGTGGTCGTGCGAGATTCCGCGATTCGTCGAAGCGGCGCAGTATCGATTGGCGATTGGCGACGGGCGAACCTCAACCGGCCGATTGGACTTGGTCGAGCTCCCGGTCGTCGATCTCGACATTCGTGTGACGCCGCCAGTATACGCAGGGTCACATGTCGCCGCCCCGAATTCGCTCGCTCGGCAGTTTGCGGTTTTGGAAGGATCCAACGTGCAATTGACGCTGCGAGCGCTAACGAATCAGCCGCTGCGTCGCGCCTGGCTGAACGTGTGGCAAGGTGAAACGAAACAACGCATATCGCTAGCGCCGATTGACGAAGGTCGAAAGTCGTGGCGAATTCCCGCCGATGTCGAATCGCCTTTCTCAGCGATTAGCGGTGAGACGCGATACGAAGTTATGGCCCAGGACAGCAATGGCTACGAAATCGAAAAACCGCTTGCGGGCATGATTCGAGTGCGGCCGGATCGACCGCCGACTGGTGCGGCCAAGGTGGTGCACCGAGTTGTGCTGCCCAGCGCGATGCCGGTCGTAAGTTATCGCGTCAATGACGACTTTGGCGTCGCGATGGCTAGAATTACGGCCCAAGTTGAGCGCCGCAGCGAAAGGACCGATCGAGTCGCTCAGCCGGGCGTTTCGCTCCAATCTAGCGATTCTGAGGCGATACCGACGGAGCAAAAGAGCTTCGTCGTGTTTGAGTCGAGAAAAACTAAGGATCAATTACCGGCCAAAGGCAGGTATACTCTGCGGGTGGCACAGCTTGGACTTGAGAAAGGCGATCGTCTTAAGTTGGCGGTCGAGGTGCTCGACTATCGCGGCGAGAGCCCCGGAAAATGGTCGTCGAGCGAACCGGTTTTTCTTGAGATATCTGACGAGAGTGGCGTGTTGGCCGCGATCTCGGAAACGGATGAGCGATCCGAGCAGCGGTTGGACGATTTGATACGACGTGAACTTGGAATTGGAGACGAGCCATGATGCGGAAGAGACTTGGACGTCCGTCTTGCACAACGATGCTTGTCACATCGATATGCGCCGCCTTGTTCATGGTCACTTTGCCGGCGGTGGGTCGAGCTGAGGATGGCGATTCGATCCGCAGGAAGCAATTGGCCCAACAGAGGGCGCGCGCGATGACCGCCGATCTCGTTGCAGGCGTGCTCGATATTCAAATCGAGCAACTGAAAGAAAATGGGCTTCAAGATTTGCCCATCTATCGAGAAGTCGTTGGGATGCGAGCCAACTTGGACAACCTCGTCCAAACAGAAATGCAAGAAGTGGTCGGGCTGTTTGTGCAAGCACAATCGGGCGATCGAGCTCAAAGGCTCAAGAGCTACCAACTTGCTCGCGGCAAAGTGCGCGAGATTGTCGTTACGCTAATGGCTGAAAGACGCAAACTCAGACGGCGATTGAAAGCGGCTCGGCTAACCGCTCAGGCCAGAGAGATTATTCGGCGCCAGACCGAGCTGTTGGAAACCACAGTCGATCTGCCGCAACGCAAGATCAGCGAGAGAGAAAGACGAGCTCTCGATGCGGTGGAAGACCAGGGAGATGTCGCCGCCTTCTATTTCGAACTTGTTGAATCGCTGACGGACGTTGCGACTTGGGACGGTCCGCTGTCAGAAGCCGCCTCGATGGGCATCGCGTTGCTTCGCACCGCTAACGTTAAAGGCGAACTCAAGTCGGCGAACGACAATCTCCGCTCCGGTCGATTTGCGGATTCCGAAGGCAACCAAAAGAACGTCTTGAAAGGCGTCCGAGCTCTATTGGAATTACTTGAACGCGCTCAAGGTCGCATCAGTCGGGATCGAGAACAAGCGATTGCGAAAGTTCGCGAATTGCTCGATCGCGAAGAAGAACTTCGCGAGGAGACTCGAAAGGAAGATCTGACTTCCGAGCAAGTCGATGCGCTTGTTGAGCAGCAGACCGAGTTGCACAAGGAGATTGGCCAGCTAGCCGAATCGCTGGAAGACGCGCCGACCGCGCAAGCTCTGCTCGAAGAAGCCAAGGCCTCCGCGCTGCAGGCAGCTGATGACTTGTTTGAAAACAAACGTGATCAGGCAGAAGATGAACAAACTCAAGTCATCGGCAGCCTCGCTCAGCTTGAAACGGAGTTAGAGCAAGCGATCGATGAGAGCTTTTCGGATAAGAGTGCTGCGGAGCTTGCGACCGAGGTGAAAGCGCTGGAGAAGATTCAGGACCAGTTGGCCAAGGCTGCCGTGACCCAGTCGAAAGCCGAGCAAGCTCGGAAGGACTCGCCCGAAGCGGCGGCGAAGTCGGAGCAGAGCATCGCGGAGCAACTTGAAAAGGCGGCGCAAGGCGAACCGCTTCCCAAGGCGATTCAGCACCAAACCAATGAAGCGGCTCGAGCGGCCAAGCAAGCCGAAGAGGCGCTGCAAGAGGCGGCTAAGAAGGAAGCAAAGAGCGAAGCCAAGGAAGAGGCCGAAGCCAAAGTTGATCAAACGAGTCAGCAGATTCAGCGAGCTCAAGCGGAGGTCGCCGCGCGACTCGCCGACACCAAGCGGCGACAGTTGGCCGTCGAGCTGGGCGAACTCGCTCGGGCTGCGGAGTCGCTTGAGCGAGGTGCCGCCGCGATGCGAAATGTGGCCGAGCAATCGCAAGAGGCCGCTGAGAATGAAGGCCTGGAAGCGGATGACGCAAAGGCGATGGCGGCTGAAACCGAAAAAGTCGTCGACATCGCGGAGCAAATTGCCGAAGGCGTTAAACGGTCGTCTCCCGAAGCGGCGAAGGAACTTGGCGATGCGGCAGAGGGCGCCAAAGCGACCAAGGATGCGATTGCCAAGGCCGAGGCGAAACCGGGCGATCCTTCAAAACCCGAAGCCGCCAAAGCGGCCAAATCCGCGGAACAGACGGCGAGCCAATTAGAGAAAGTCGCGGCGGACTTGCGAAAACAACAAGGCCGTTCCGCCCTCGATCTGGCCAAGCTGGCCGAAGAGCAGGCGGCTCAAGTTTCACAGGCAAGGCAAGCGACCGAACAAGCTCTTGAAGGGCTCGACAATTCGAACCGGAAAACGGCGGCGGCCGATTTAGCTGAAGCCTTGAAGGGAGTTCAGAAAGCTCAAGCGGAGCAGTTGAAAGCCCAAGGGCAACCGCAAGCCGCTGAAGCCAAGTCCAAGACGCAGGAACTCGCGGATCTCAAAGACCTGCAGCGCGAAGCGGAGCAAGCTGCGAGCGATTATCGCAAGGGAAAAGAGAACACGCCTCTTCAAGCCGCTCAGGCTCAACAAGCGGTCGCCGACAAAGCGGCAGAGATCGCGAAGAACTCGTCGAACGAAGTAGCTCAGCCGTTAGCTGACGCCGCGCGTGCGGCGGCCCAGGCGGCCAAGCAAGAGCTGCTGGGCGAACCTCGCGAAGCCGATTCAGCTCGAAAGCAAGCCAAGGCGGCCATTGAACAAGCGGCCGACGCGGCTGCCGACAAATTGGCGGACGCAATGGCCCAGCCCAAACAAGATCCTGACCTCGAAGCTCAGAACGCTGTCACGACCGCCGCTGCGGAAGCTGCGGAGCGAGCGAGCCAGGCGCCTATGGCCGCCAATTCGGCGCAGCAGGCCGCACAAGCGTCAAACGAAGCGGTCAATGAACTTCAGAATAACGACTCGCAAAAGGTCGCGTCCGCGCAGCAAGCAGCGGCCGAGTCGCTTGAGAGATCGGAAAATGAACTGCGTCGGGCAATCTCTGAAAACGCGGCTGCTCAGGCAGATTCACTCGCCAAAAAGAGCGAGCAATTTGGACAACTCGCGAAACAGGCGGCTAAACTTGACCCGAGCGCCGCCTCGGCTTTGGAGCGAGCAAATCAAACGGCGCGCGATGCCCAATCCCAGGCGCAGACACAAGGTTCCGAATCGCCCGCGGGTCAGAACGGCGAGCCCAGTGAACCAGGCCAACAACCAGGTCCGGGTTCGGCTGAGCCAGGCGAACCAGCGGCGAATCAACCGCAAGCGGGACAGCCAGCCGGAGAGCAACCGTTCCAAGCCCAAGAGGATGTCAAGCAGTCGGTAGAGCGAGCTGTGGCCAGTTTGGCTGCGCGGCAGCGACGCATTGAGCGAGATCGGCAAATTGCACAAGCGATTGCCGACTTGGCCGCCGAACAGCAAGCGGCTCGCGAACAGATTAAAGAGCAGGCCAATCGATTAGGCGAATTGGCGGAGACGAAACCGAAAGCCAACCCGGATGATCCTCATCCGAACGCCGACGCTCAACGAGCTGCCGCCGAAGCTCTGCAACAGGCGCAGCAAACGTTTGCGGAAGCGCAACGCGCCACAGGGGAAGGCGCCGCGGAAGTTTCTGGTCAGACGGAAGTTGCCAACGAACCCATCCGCAAAGGCCTTGAATCAGCGTCGCAACTACAGGCCTCGAACCAGCCGCCTGAATCAGACATGCCGGCTGGCGGCGAAGCGGCGAATGCGAGTCCTTCCGAGGCGCAGGCGGGCGAGCGGGCGAATCAGCCGCAGGGCCAATCGCCTACTGGCGGCGAGCAAGCGACTGGCGAACCGATGGTGCCCGCAGATAGCAGCCAGGGCCAACCCGGCGAAGGGCAACCGAGCGAAGGTCAATCGGGTGAGGGACAGCAAGGCGACGGCAAGAACGCGACATCGGAACTAGGCTCTGGCCTGGTCCCTAAGTCTCCCGAGATGACCGCCCAGCAAATCGCCGGTGCCAAGGCTTCCGAGTTGCAAGCAGCCGCGCTCGCTCAGGCAGCCGCAGATCCAATGGCGGGTCAAGATGATGCAAATTCGCAAGGCTCGGAATCGCAGTCGTCGTCAAAATCGAAACAGAACGGCGAACAATCGAAGAGCGAATCCTCGAAGAAGCAACAGGGCGATCAGCAATCGGACATGCCAGGCGATACGCCGGCCGAGGGCGATTCGAACGCCGGCGGCGAAGGAGAAGATTCGAACGTCGAGGACAAGCGATTTGCGGGCGACCCCTGGTTTGCGAAATTGCCCCAGTCTTTGCGAAAGGCCATTCAAGCGCGCGCTCGCCGAAACGCACCTAAGGGGTACGAGGAACGATTGCGTCGCTATTTCCAAAGTATCGATTAATCAGATTTGAATAGAACTCACCGCGACACCGCCGCCAAATAGAATTCGGCCGCGCACTCGCAGAACGTCCTGCCTAGTAAATATCACGCCTCAACTGAGCCTGCCCAACAATGACTGACCCCGATGTCGCAGCTGTCGAGAAATGCCGCCAACAATACGAGACGATTCGAGCCGAGCTGTCGAAGGCCATCGTCGGCCAAGATGAAGTGATTGAGCAGGTCTTAATCGCCATCCTGGCCGGCGGTCACGCTCTTTTAGAGGGCGTTCCCGGCTTGGCCAAAACACTGATTGTTGGCTCACTCGCCCAATCGTTGCACCTGACATTCAAGCGGATTCAATTCACGCCCGACTTGATGCCGAGCGACGTGACCGGTGCAGAGGTGATTCAAGAGGACCCGACGACTCGCGAGAGGCGATACCGATTCTTGCCGGGTCCGATCTTCGCCAATCTTTTGCTGGCGGACGAGATCAATCGAACGCCGCCGAAGACTCAGGCGGCGATGCTCGAAGCGATGCAGGAGCGGCAGATCAGCGTTGGCGGTGAAGCCCATGCTCTGCCAGCTCCCTTCTTCGTGCTGGCCACGCAAAACCCGCTCGAGCAAGAAGGGACCTACCCGCTTCCGGAGGCCCAGCTCGACCGTTTTCTTCTCTACATCCGCGTCGGCTACCCGACAGGATCGGAGGAATGGGATATTGCTCGCCGAGTCACTAGCGGCGACATGGGCGACATCACGCCTTGCATGCACGGTGAGGAGATCATCGAGATGCAAGAACTCGTCAAGCGCATTCCTGTGAGCGACCAAGTGCTCGGCTACGCTTGGGCGCTTGTGCGAGCCTCTCGGCCTGGCACCGAAGAAGCGCCTGACTTTGTCAACCAATGGGTCAGCTGGGGTGCCGGACCTCGAGGCGTACTGACTCTCGTCGGCTGCGCGAAAGCCCGAGCCGCGCTACAGGGGCGGTTCCACGCGAGCACCGAAGACGTGCAGGCCGTCGCAAAGCCCGCACTAAGACATCGAATCGCCGCCAACTTCTCAGCACAAGCGAATGGCGTTGATAGCGAACTGTTGATCGAAAAACTGCTCGAAGTAATTCCCGCCGATCGAGAATACAATCGACCTGCGGCCTAGTGAGTTTATTTTCGAGTAAATGGTGAAGGCGAGCAGCCGCAAATGGCGCTCCATCGAATAGAGAAACTCAGACAAAGATTCGGTCAACTGGCGAAATGAAGAGCGCGCTATCGAAATATCTCGATCCGGAAATCCTGGCCGCGATGGCTCAGCGCCCATTCCGCCCTCAAGGTCTTGTCATCGGAAACTTGGCCGGTGCCCACAAGTCGCCCCTCTCCGGTTTTGCTGTTGAGTTTGCCGGGCACCGCGAATACGTTCCGGGAGATGATCCCAAGCATATCGACTGGCGAGTTTACTACACGCGCGAAAAGCTGTTCGTCAAACAGTACGAACTCGAGACCAACTTCGTCTGCCACATGATTCTCGATGTCAGCGCATCGATGAGATATGGTGAAGGCGATCAGCAGAAAATGCACTACGGTGCCAAGCTGGCGACCGCGATGGCTTACGCCGTTGTCAGACAAAGCGACAAAGTTTCGTTGGCGACGTTCGACAAGACATTACAAGGTTACGTGCCGCCGGCCAATCATGTCGATCAAGTCATTCGCATGACCGAGCACCTAGACAGCATCAAGCCCGAGGCCGAAACCGATTTGGGCGCTTGCCTCAACGAGTTGGAAAGCCGCATTGGTCGTCGAGAGATCGTCGTCGTGTTTAGCGATTTCTTCGGCGACCTCGACGCTCTCGAATCGGCGCTGCAGCGGCTGCGATACCGCAAGCACGAGGTTGTCCTGCTTCAGGTCATGCACCACGACGAGCTGGAATTCAGTTTCGACGGCATGGTCAAATTCGTCGGACTCGAAGTCGATCAGTCGCTACTAGCTCAACCCAACGACCTGCGAAACGACTATCTCGCCGCAATGCGAGCCTTCAACGAAGAACTCGACCAAGTCGCTTTGCGCAATCGCTGCGAGAAAATTCTCATCGACACGAGCCGCAACCCGGGCGAGTTGATGATCGACTACATGAACCGTCGCAGCCGTCTCAATCGCGGGCGCTAACAGCCGAACAGCGAAGAGTGACATCAAGCATTTGTCACTTTGTATTTCTCACTTTGCACTTTGGACTTTGCACTGTCCGATGCACGACGCGGTTCCGCCTTGCGTCGAATTCGAACATGCCTAAGGTTGGTTGCCACGACAACAGTGGGGCGTCCGAGATCAATCCTGCACGAAGTTGACGATTCTGCGTCGACCCACTAAAGTGTGTTTGGACACCGTAGAGTCAATTATGGGGCTTTACGGGTCGTTTGCTCCACTTTAGATGGAGGTTCGCTGGTGCGGTATTCGTTTCGATTGGCGGAATTGCTCGGACATCAACCCGATCCGCGAAAGCGACCGGGAACCATCAAA
This sequence comes from uncultured Pirellulaceae bacterium, assembly GCA_964567745.1. Classification (GTDB taxonomy): domain Bacteria; phylum Planctomycetota; class Planctomycetia; order Pirellulales; family Pirellulaceae; genus CAZMNY01. Next base: position 15,045 of record CAZMNY010000037.1, read on the forward strand.
TCGATTGTTGAGCACACCGGACTCGACCGCCACCAAGTGGCGAATCTTCTTAAGAATGAGGTCAAGTACATTCCTTTGCAGGCTCTTTCAAGGCTCTGCGACTACTTGATCGAGCATGGCTACGTCACGGCCGACCAGTTGCCTGGTGTGTTGTTTGCCGTCGAGCCGGAAAGTTTCTGGGAGTTGCTTGCTCGCCGCCGCCGACTCGAGCTTTGCATTGGCGTGCGTCGTGCAAATCGTGAAGAGTGGGCGGAGGGGGCGTGGGTGGTCGCGTCCGATTCACTGTTGCTTGGGGCACTGCTCAATGGCGTGTCAACGCTGGGCGGAGCGGCGCAGCATTCCACCGGCGGAGACGCTGCCAATTCGCAGGAACGTAGGACATCGGCGCCTCATCCCGAGCACATTCGACAGTCGTTGGTGTGGAGCCCAGGGCAGGGGACACCGGAAGAAGTGGCGAATCGAGCGGACATTGTGTTTGGAAAGTTTGCTCGCTCGCCGCACGACAAGGCGCTGTTGTGTTTGGGAAGCACCAAGAGCAATCCCGTGGTTGAGCTTGTGTTGGCTGAGTCGTTTGGTTGCCAGCCATTCAAGAGCCAGGACGACGTTGAAAACGCGACAGAACGCTCGTGTCCGATTTGGTTTCGCTATCGAGATGAGGACCCCAAGCCGCTGTCGTGCGTTGGCGGAGTCACACTGGCTCAGGATACTGGGTCAAGTGAACCGGGGATCTACTATGAAGGGCCCGGCGGCAAGTGGGATCATGTGCCATGGCAAGATTCGGATCAAGACGCAGCGATGGTGTTTTATATTCACCGCGAGTCGCAGGGTCGACTCGAAATGGCGCTAGGCGGATTCTCGGGGCGAGCGACGCGGCTGCTCGCTAGGACACTTGCGACAGACGCTCAGTCGTTCTGGCCCCCCGTGTACGTTGGGCAGGGGATCAGCATCGGCGCTTATATCGTGCAGTACACTTTCAATTCGATGGACAATCAAGATCGCGACATTCTCGAGACGGAACTGACCGCGACGTCTCGCGTTATTCCCGTCGACGGTGAAGCGATTCGAAGACGTCTCGAACGAGTTCGAGGTAGTTAGTGCAAACGAGCGATTTGCGCCGTTTGTGGATTCACGATTCTCTCGTGATCACACGACGGCCATCCATCTGAATTCGGCCATCCGCGAATTGCTGAATCGCCTGCGGGTAGGCGCTGCACTCCGCGTCAAAAACTCGAGCTGCCAAAGTCTCGGGCGTATCGTCGTTTTGTACATCGACAACACGCTGCAAAATAATGGGACCGTGATCGTATTCATCATCGACGAAGTGGACAGTGCAGCCGCTGATCTTTGCGCCATATTCTAGAACCGCCGAGTGGACTCGCAGGCCGTAATAGCCTTGCCCGCAGAACGCAGGAATGAGTCCGGGATGAATGTTCATTACTCGATTCTCAAAGTCCTTCGGAATCAGGACATGCTTGAGGAAGCCCGCCATCACAACCAACTGCACGCCTCGCTGGCGGCAAGGATCAAACACGGCGTTCTGAAACGATGCGACGTCGACACAGCTCTTCTTGTCGACGACGACCGTGTCGATTCCCGCCTGCTTAGCGTAGTCTAGTCCTCGAGCCTTGCCGCTGCTGGAAACGACAAGTCGAATATCGACGCTCAGCGACCCCGCCTCGATTTGATCGAGCAAATTCTTCAGTGTCGTGCCGCCACCGGAAATAAGCACAGCCACCGGCAGTCGCGTATTGGGATCAGACATAAATTCAGATGCCGTTCTTGCTGTCCAGTCGAGTATTCTCAGGCCGTAACAATCTTGATGTAAATGGAAACATCGCCTTCGGCCGTTTCGAAGACTCTCGGTTCAACGCCTTCAATTGCCTCCGTCTTGACGGATGTCGCCAATGTTTCGCCGCCAATAAACTCGGCGTGTTCCGTTACGGTCTCGCTCCATGGTCCGACGATACCGACGTGGATTCGATCGGTGTATTGGCAGTCGTGTTCTTTGCGGACTTCTTGGATCATTCGCACCAAGTCACGAGCTTGCCCTTTGCGGATCAACTCATCGGTCAGGTCGGTTGCCAGGACGACGACACAACCTCGATCTCCTGCAGCGGCCCAGCCTTCCTTGGCTTGCATACGAACCTCGATGTCCTCACTGTCCAATTCGAATTCGGCCGACTCGAGCTGGACGCAGATCTTCCCATTCTCATCCAGGTCGGCTAGTAAGGATGCGCCGTCCGCCTGCTGAAGCCACTTTTTGACCGCGGGCATATGTTGACGCAATCGGGCGCCGAGTCGCTGAAAATTCGGAACCACCTGGTAGTCGATGTAGTGGTCTGCGTCTTGCGTGTACTCGATCGACTCGACGTTGAGCTCTTCTCGCAAAAGCGCGTCGTGTTGCGAGAGCCATTTTTGGTGGGCCGATTCCGTTCGGATGACTTCGACTCGCGATAGCGGTTGTCGCGTTTTCAGCTTGGAGCCGATACGCGCTGATAGGCCAAGCGAGGCGATCTGTTTGAGCAGTTCCATTCGTTCTGAAAGCATTCGGTCGATGACGTTTTCGTCGCCGGTTGGGTAGTCACACAAATGCACGCTCTCCACGGCTCGACCGCCAAATGCGCCCGCCAAGTTGCTCCACATCATCTCCGCCATGAAGGGCGTGAACGGAGCGACAAGTTTCGTCACCGTGACGAGGCACTCGTACAGCGTCCATGCGGCATCGAGTTTTTCCGTCGACTGATTGTCGCTGCTCCAGAGCCGGTTTCGACTGCGGCGCAACCACCAGTTGCTCAGCAACTCAACAAACGATTCTAGCCGTTGAGCCGCCGCGAAGTTGTCATAATTGTCCATGCGATCGACCAGCGCGGCGGAGGTCGAATGCAATTCGCTGAGAATCCAGCGATCGATTTCTGCCCGCTCGCTGACAGGACGATAGCTCACCGCCTTGGCGAGGTCATCAGGACTCAACTGTCCGGCATCTCCCGCGATCCAAGACTCCGGCGAAAAGAATTCATCCGCGTTCGCATTGAGCACGAAAAATTTGTACACATTCCAGAGTGTCAGGCGGAAACTCGCGCTGCTCTCCTTGATCGCTCGCTCACTGTAGATGATCGAGCTCCAGGGCGCTTGATTTGCGAAAAAGTACCAACGCAGTGCATCGGCGCCGTGGTTGTCGAAGATCTGCTGAGGTTCGCGGTAGTTGCGAAGCTTCTTCGACATCTTTTCGACTTTGCGGTCGACCTTGCCGCCGCATTTCTCGCACGCTTTTACCTCGTTGAGGTGCCGGTGCTCGCACTTGCGGCAAGCGTAGGCTTCCGCGAGCATCAGCCCAAGGACGATGCAATTGCGAAACGGATGCGGCAGTTCGTGCTCCGACATCAACTGGTCGTCAGCCTGTGTTTCACTTTCCGATTGAGACGCGTTCGATTCGGATTTGCCGTGAAGCAAAGTGCTGATCGCAAGCAAACTGTAGAACCAGCCGCGAGTTTGATCGATGGCTTCACTGATAAAGTCGGCGGGGAACTGGGCTTCGAAATCATCGCGGTTCGTGTGGGGATAGCCCCACTGCGCGAATGGCATCGCGCCCGAGTCATACCAGCAGTCGATGACCTCGGTCACTCGTTCCATTCGTGCGCCTTCGGCAAAAGGCGAGTCGTAGGTGACGGCGTCGATGTACGGCTTGTGAACTCGCAGATCATCCGGCAGGTCTGGCTTGGCGGCTTTCGCTCGCTCCCAAACTTCGGTTCCTTGCAAGCCGGGTTTCTGCAGCACGTCTTCGTACCTGGCGACTGCTTCGCGTTGTCCGGTTTCAGAGCAAACCCAGATCGGCAACGGCGTGCCCCAGAATCGTTCGCGGGACAGCGCCCAGTCGACGTTCGATTCGAGGAAGTTGCCGAAGCGACCGCTCTTGATATGCTCGGGCAGCCAATTGATCGCGCTGTTGTTGGCGAGCATCTGCTCTTTGAATTCGGTGGTTCGAATAAACCAGCTTTTTCGCGGATATTGGATCAGAGGATCCTGATCGGCACGCCAGCAAAACGGATAGTCGTGCAAGTATTGTTCGAGGTGGAACAAGACGCCGCGTTCCCGCAGCTCGCGCGTGATGTCTTTGTCAGCGTCTTTGACCCAAACGCCTTCGTATTTGGGTGCTTCGTTCGTGAAGCGTCCGTCGGGACCAACTGCGCAGATCAGTTGAGGTCCGTCGTTGTCGGCAAATCTCGCTTGCTCAGCGAGCAGGACTTCGTAATCATCCTGTCCGAAAGCGGGTGCTTGATGGACTATTCCCGTACCGCTTTCTGTCGTTACGAAAGGTGCTTCGACCACACGCCACGAGCGATGCTGCGTACCGCCGTCGATCAACGCGCCCTGTTCGTCGCCTTGATCTTCATAGTAGTAGTTAAACGGCGGACGGTATCGTTTGCCCAGGAGTTCGGATCCGGGCTGTGTCGAAATGACCTTCCATTCACGGCCCGCTTTCCCGGAGACTTGTTCGACCAAATCGGCAGCCAATATCAACCGCTCGCCTGACTCGGCGTCCTCGATCGTGGCGTACTCGATTTTGCTGCGAACTGCCGCGAACTGATTGCTGGGCAGAGTCCATGGGGTGGTCGTCCAGACCAGGAGCGCAGCGTCTTCGTCGATGAGCGGAAATCGAATGAAAACGCTTGGGTCGGCGACTTGCCGATATCCTTCGCCAACTTCACCGGCGCTGAGAGCCGTGCCGCCTTGAGCCCACCACCAGACGATTTTGTAACCTTCGTAAAGCAAGCCGCGATCGAACAGACTCTTCAGCGACCACCAAACGCTCTCGACGTAGCTCTGATGATACGTGACGTACGCCTCGTCCAAGTGAATCCAAAAGCCGAGTCGTTCGGTCAATTGCTCCCACTGTTTCATGTACCGCCAGACGCTCGCCTGGCACTGGTGAATGAACGGCTCAATTCCGTACTCTTCAATCTCCTCTTTACGGTGAATGCCTATCTCTTTGCAGACTTCCACTTCGACCGGCAATCCGTGAGTGTCCCAGCCCGCTTTCCTCTCGCACAGATATCCTCGCATCGTACGGTAGCGCGGAAAGAGATCTTTGATGGCGCGCGTCAAACAATGCCCGGGGTGCGGTAAGCCATTCGCAGTGGGCGGACCTTCGAAGAAGACGAACGGTTTTGCGTCAGCGCGGTTCTCAAGGGATTTCTCATAGATCCCGTTGACTTTCCAGAACTCGAGAACGTCCTCTTCAAGTTTTGGAAAGTCGGGTCGATTGGGGAGTTCTTGGAACATGGGCGGGCGAAAATCAACTTTCGGTTTTGGGCGGCTTTCGCCAGTTAGGAGCAAAACAAATACGGCCCTCGTCAACGTCAACGAAGGCCGTCAGTTTGGTTTAGCTGTCGACGAATCTACTCGTCATCGCCAAGCTCATCATCATCGTCTTTGTCAGAGTCGTCTTCGAAATCGTCGTCGTCGTCTGGAACAGAGATCCCAATGTCGTCGAACTCATCATCGAGCGTTTCGTACTCGTCGTCCGTTTCCTCTTCGAAATCGTCATCGAAGTCGTCGTCGAAGTCATCGAAGTCGTCCATGCCTTCGGCCTCGTCTTCCTCAAAGTCAGAGACGTCGCACCGTTCGCTCTTTGCGTTTTCAGTCGAACCTGGAACGCCGGCCGGAGGCACTTCGGTCTCAGGAATGTCGGTCTCAGGAACCTGGGTGTCCGGTTTCGATGTGATCGGACGGATTTCGCCCATGACGATGGGGGGCGCAGTCGTCAGGCCATCCGCATCGGTTTGCTCGCTCAATATCATTTTAATACTCCCGCACCATCGCACTTTCCATGGAGTTCACCGATTCGGCTTGGCCGTCGATGCCTCGCATTCCTGTTGGCTTAAATCGAGCGGACTTGCCACGAGAAGCACGTCCGCAATCCGATAAATGTAACCATAAATGCGAGTTTTTACAGTCCCCGTACGCCTGACATGGCTTCTTCTTCGTCTGGTGCCGGGCGCAAGACTTGCTGATCAGGTCGCCAATCCTCGTTGTAGCCAGTTTCGCCAGAAGTCGGACAAAGTCCGAGGCAAGAACAAAAAAAGGGCAGGTTTGCCGAGTGGCGAAACCTGCCCCAAAACACGGGGGTGAGAAAGCCTTGGTTGGGCCAGCGAAATTTCGCCAGCACCTTAAAGATACATCGGCTCTCAAGACCCGATGAGCAAAAACGGCCTGACTTGCCACATTTGAACGACTTCGGCAACTCGACTCTTCGGCCTGGAACGGTTGCAGGGGTTATGCGGCGAACCAGGCAATCTGAATCACCTTGGCGACTCGAATTAAACGGCCTAGTGCAGCGTCAACACTAAGAATTAGGATCCCAGTGTTTGTATCGTACGCCGCCAAGTCAAGTTACGCCGAAGCCAACCCCCATTTTTTTGAGTTGACGCGGCACTAGCCGTTCGAGACGGGTGGCGACGGGATCCCGAGTCCGACTCGATTCAAGTGGGGGCGCACTCTCGTCCTACTGTCCAACCTCGCGCCCGGTGGGAGAACGGCAGGCGGCGATGCTTCGAGCGTCTCGGATGTGTCCGTGGGCACCTCTTGCGGTTCGATCATCGCCATGTAACTCCGCAACTCGGCGTCGTTGGGATCGGCGGCTTGCCACTGAGCCAAAACGTCTTTGGCTTCGTCTATCCGAGCTTGGCGAAGCAACGCGACGGAATACCAACGGAGACAGAGTGCGTCTCGACATCCAGCATCAAATGCGGTCTTCAAGTAGGCGTTCGCCGGCAGCCAGTTCTCCTGACTCGCCAAGCACGCTCCGCGCACCGCGCTGGTCAATGCTTCGCGGTGCTCGCTGACGTCAAGACGCTTGGCCAATGCAACGGCCTCGTCTCGCATCGCCTGCCGAATATAGGCGTTGAGCAAGTGCCTTTTGAGTGTTTCTGATTCAGGCTGTTGTTCGACGGCCGACTCGAACGCGTCGAGCGACTTGAGGTCGTCGCCTTGTGCTTGAAGCGACAGGCCGAAGCAGATTGCGCAAATCTCTTGAATACGACCGACATGCGAAACTTCCGGGTTCACTTGCCCGAAACGAAATGCCGTCTCATAGGAACGCGAGGCCAAGTCGAGGCGTTCTTGCCGCTGCAAGTAGCTGCCCATCGCGCACAACAATTGCGAGTCGAGCGGAAACACCTCAATCGCCTTCAGACAAAACTGCAGCTGTTGTTCTTCGCTCTCCGCAATGCAATCGAGCACGCTCAGCAAACCGTAGTAACCCTCGAGCATGTCCGACGAACCGGCGGCCGCGATGTCGACCGCTGTCGCATAGGCCTTCACGGCTTGTTCCGAATCGCCAAGGTCTTGGTAAGCGGACGCTCGGCAATTCGCCATTCGCGCCGTGGGGCCGTCGGCCGCAATCTGAATATCCGCAATCCGCAGGTTTCGCTTTGCTCGCGACTCTCTTCGTTCGGGATCGTTTTCGCGGTCGCCGCGCTGAATACGGAATGGCAAGCCTTCGAGATTCATCTTGGCGCCAAGAATCGAATCGGTAAGCGACTCCCGCACTCGGCCTTGAAACGCCAAATCATCTCGACGCGGAACTAAGCGAAACTGCCCATTCTGCTCCCCGTCGATTCCGTCGCGCGGGGCCGGTGAGGTGACGAGCAGCATATAGGCCGTATTCGAGTCAGCTTGGTTTGAGACGAACGCCTTTAGGTTTTCAGCGTCCTCGAAATCGATCGTCTCGCCGGCGTCGAGCCACAAGACCCAATCGGCGTCAACGTGAGTGCAGCATGTATTGCGCGCGGCCGCAAAATCGTCGCTCCATTCTCCACGAATCCATGTCGTTTCAAATTCCGCTGCGGCTCGTTGAGTTTCATCGTCCTCGCTAGTGTCGTACACAACGATCTGGTCGACAATCGGCGCGATCGAGGCCAGGCTGTCTCGGATCGTCTCCGCCTCGTTCCTCACAATCATCGCGACAGCGAAACGGTTGAGTAACTTGTCGGTCATCGAACGAACCCTCGCAATGGTCGTTGGTAGAAACTACTTGGAAAGAGAATCGGATTGGGCGCAATAACGGCGTCGCCTCCGATTTGTCATCGTCGGGAAATTGGGGCGAAGTCTATCGAATTTGCCATTGCGAGGATAGGCAGTTCTGCACGGATTGGGCGAGTGCTAGCAGATGTGATGGTGGCGCGCGGATCGCTCTGAATGCCGAATCGTCTCTACGTGAGCGGCGTCATTCGGCAATGGCAGCCAAGTCCGCTGAGCCGATCAGAGCGAATACCGTCGGCGGAAGGCTTCAATGTCTTCTGCATGGCCCATGACCAGAAGAATGTCGTGCAACTGAATCACGTAGCTGGCGGGCGGATTGAAGACCATTTTTTGGTCCGGATTCTTGATGGCGACGACAAGCAGCTTGTGAATTCGATGAGCTTCGCTGCTGCGGACGTCGATGCCCACGAGCGGGCTTTCTGCTGGGACGTCAAGTTCGTCGAGTTCGACATCGAGCTCGGCGTCGGACATGAGGTTGAGCAGATCGGCGGTCGTCGGTTTCGTGATCGTTCGAACCATTTGGTGGGCGCCGACAATGGTCGGCATGACGACGCGGTCCGCGCCTGCTTGGCGCAACTTCTTTTCGGTCGAACTGTGTTCCGCGCGGGTGACGATCAGGATTTCACCGTTCTGCTCTCTGGCCGTCAAAGTAATGAAGACATTTTCCGCGTCGTTGGGAATCGATGAGACGATGGCCCGGGCGTGCTCGAGCCCTGCTTGTTGCAGCAATTCTTCATCGGTTGCATCGCCGGTTATTCTCAAGCAGTGCGCCGGTTGTTGTTCTTCTTGGCCAGGCGGCTCCCTGTCGATCACGACGTAAGGCACTTTCATTCGGTCCAGCGACTCGCTGAGCACTCGCCCCATGCGGCCGAAGCCGCAGAGTATGACGTGATTGCGAAGTTGTCCTATCTCGCGTTTCATCCGACTGTTTCCCAATGCCGAGGCAAGTTCGCCTTCCAATAACAACTGAACGAAGCCGCCAAGAGTATACGCGGCGGCCGACATTCCAATCACGATGACCGCGATCGTGAACATCTGAAATGCGGGATCTTTGGTGCTCTCCTCGGCGAAGCCGACACTGGATATGGTGACGACCACCATCCAGACGGAAGAGAGCCAGGAGTATCCCGCGCCGTACCGATAGCCGAGCACGGCGACTGCAAATATCGCCGCGAGTACGCATGCGCCGCGACGCACCCTCCAGACTGGATCATTCATGTATGGTAATCGGCGTTAAACGTCACGTAATCGCAAGTCAAGTCGCTCGCCCAGTAGCAACTAGTCGAGTCGCCTGCCCCGAGTGAGAGTTGAATGTTGAGTTGACGATTTTCTCTCATCGATCGGCTAACTTGTTCCGCGTCGAATTCAACCGGTTCGCCATCTTCAAAAAGTAGGAAATCATTAATCGTCAACGAAACGCGTTGCGGATCGAATTGGGCACCCGCATAGCCGGCGGCCGAGACAATCCTACCCCAATTGGGATCGGCACCGTTGGCGGCCGTTTTGACGAGCGGGCTATCGCCAATCGCTCGGGCAACCCGATCCGCGTCTTGACTATTGGCGGCCGAATGCACTTCAACCTGAATCAAGTGCGACGCGCCCTCGCCATCATCTGGAATCATTTTGGCGAGGTCAATGCAGACTTGACGGACACAGTCGCCGATCGCGGCCAGATCATCGCTCGCTTCCGCCACATCGGGTCCTTCACCGCTTGCGATCAACAGGACCGTGTCGTTGGTGCTGGTGTGCCCATCGACGCTGATGCGGTTGAAACTGGCGTCGACGGCGGAACGCAAAATGTCGTCGGCCGCTTCTTGAGTCAGCCTCGCGTCGGTCGTCAGTACGGCGAGCATCGTGGCCATTTTGGGGCCAATCATTCCGGCACCCTTGGCGAATCCCGTGACGCGAGCGGGACCTGATGCGAGTTGGACTTCGGCTGTCGCCGTTTTCGGGCTTCGGTCGGTTGTGAGAATACCCCGAGCGGCTGCGGCAGCGTGCGATTCGGTTTCGCCCAGTGCATCCGCTGCGGCCAGCACTCCGTTGGCAAGGGCCTCCATGGGAAGGTATTGGCCAATAATGCCGGTCGACATAACTAGTGCCTGAGTGTCCTCGGCGCCAACGCTTCGAGCCGCAAGTTGAGTCATGCGCTCGGCGTCCTCGCGACCTCGGACCCCCGTACAAGCATTTGCGTTTCCCGAGTTCACGATAAGAACTCGAAACTTGTCGGTCGGCGTCCGCTCGCGGTCGAGCGCAACCGGCGCCGCGTAGACCAGGTTCAGAGTGTAGACTCCAACGGCAACGGCATCTTTTGGACAGTGAATCAGGACGAGATCTTCATTTGAGTCGGACTTGATCCCGCAATGAACCGCAGCCGCTTGAAATCCCCTGGGCAATGGCGCCGTCATCGGTTTTGAGTCCTCTTGAGCAAAGTGAATCGTCGTCGTTTCGGCGCGCTTGTGTCGGGCTAGAGGGCCGTCGTTTCCGGAAAACCAAACATGTGGTTGAAGTTCTGCACGGCCGCGCCGGAAGCGCCTTTGACCAGGTTGTCGAGACAGCTAACGAGAATCAATCGGCCGCGAGTCACTCGCGCAGTGATATCGCAGAAGTTCGTTCCCGACGTGTCCTTGGTTCCCGGCAATCGTTCAACGACCCGGACAAACGGCGACTCCCGATAAAACTCGCGAAGCACCTGCAGGGCCGATTCTTCTGTCAGAGACTCCGACGTTGGGCGGCAATAACAAGTGGAAAGAATCCCGCGATCCATCGGGACCAAATGGGGAGTGAAAACGACTTGGGTTTCCGCGCCGGCGTATCGCTTCAATATCTGATCAATTTCCGGCGTGTGTCGATGTCGTCCGACGTTGTAGGCCGACAAACTTTCGTTGCATTCTGGGTAGTGAAACGCGAGTTTCGGATTTCGTCCCGCACCTGAGACGCCGGTCTTGGAATCGATGATGATGTCGCTCTGATCAATCAGATTCTGTTTGATGAACGGCGCCAAAGGAAGAATCGCCGACGTCGGAAAACATCCTGGGTTGGCAATCAGGTCGGCGTCGCCAAGCTCGTCCCCAAACAGCTCCGGCAATCCGTACGGCGTGCCGCCAACTCTCGCCGGATCGGGGTGTGTGTTTCCATACCAGCGTTGATAGGTCTCCACATCGTTCAGTCGGTAGTCGGCGCTAAAATCGACAACCTTCACCCCGGCGTCCAAGAGCACTTTGACGCTCGACGCGGAAGCGGCATGGGGCAAACAGCAGAAGACACAGTCGACTCGCCCGCTAACTGCTTCGGGGCCGATGTTTTCCAGTTCCAAGTCGAACAGCCCCGCCAGCGCGGGATGGACGGAAGCCAAATGGGGATTCCCTTCACGGCGGCTGGTCACCACGGTCAGTTCAACGTCGTCGTGTCGTCGAAGCAACTTCAGCAATTCCAACGCGGTGTAGCCCGTCGCGCCCATCACGCCTACTCGCACCATCAAAAACGCTCCTTTGAACATGACATTGCTGACCCGTTCAGGGTTTGACAAGCCGACCCGCCAGTTAGGTTCGCACCGCTCGCCAAACAACGGTGACTTTCTCGCAGATCGCTTCCAGCAATCGGTTCGTTCAGTCTTCGGTTATAGTCTTCCTGGAGTTTGAGGGGGAGGGCGCAATGAGTAGCGCGATGATTGGTGCCATGATCGCACAGTGGCCCCTAAACCGGGTGGCTTCACGAGGAACGTTACCGCTTAGCCATAATCGACTCGGCCACTGCCCCAAGTTCGGCCAGCATCACGGCCGTTGCTCCCCAAATCAACTCGCCATTGAAATGATAGTGAGGCGAATCGAAGCGGGTGCCCCAGCGATGCGTTTCGTGCTTGCCTCGGCAGGCCGGGTCGAAGAGTATCTCGATGGGAAACTCGATTACCTGTTCGACCTCGTCCGCGTTGGGCTCGTAGCTGGGCGGTTCGCAAAAAGCGACGAACGGGCGAACGAAGTGATTGCTTACAAAAACGTAGATCGGCGACAACTCTCCGATCGTCTGCCAGCCCGGCGTCTGCGGGCCAAGCTCTTCAACCCATTCTCGATAGGCGCATTCGGTTGCATTCTCGCCTGGATCCTGAGCGCCTCCGGGAAAGCAGACTTGGCCGGCGTGAACTTTGAGGCGAGGGTTGCGGCGAGTCAACGTGGTTAGCCACTGGCCGTCGCGGCGAAACAAGGCGATCAAGACCGAGGAGGGTCGCGCATGATGAGGCGGCGGGCCAAACTGTCTGCCGTAGCTGAGCTCGGGCGCGAACTCGGCTTGAATGCTCCGCCCAGGCGGTGAATGCAAACGCTGCTGAACGACCTGAATTTCGACCGGCAATGTTGAATTCAAAGCGAACGCCTCTTTACTTCCGGGCTACGAGGGATTACCGAAGACGATAGATGGCGAATCTCGATTCGCTAAACGGCTCGGGGTAGACTCGGCGCAGCCTGAGCCTGCCGGGCGCGAGTGATTGATCGAGCAAAACGTAATCGGCTCCGTATTTCTCCCCCAACATCTTCAGCTCTTTCACCGCGCGGCCGCCGAGCCCGAACCGCCTGGTTTCGGGAGTATATATCTCTTGCATCCGATCTCGCCAGTCAATGATGGCTCGCGCGTTCTGCGGAACGTCTTTCCAATTGGCGACTTCGCCGCGATGGGAATACCACTTGAATGTCTGCTGTCGCCGAGGCGTGAGGAACCTCGCGTCTTTCGGGGTGTTTTCTTTCGCCCACTGACAGGCGTCGCGCCAATCGAGAGCCCATTGCTCGCGCTGAGCGGGCGTCATGGGCGGCAACGGCGCGCTAACGGAAGCTGGCAACATTTCCGCGCGGCGGTCGTATTGCACAGAGACGACATGCGCCGCCACAAGCAACGTCGACAGTCCCAACGCGTAGGGGCCGAGCGACCACTTGCGTTGATAGGACGAACGCAACGCCGCGATCGCCATGATCGCGACGCCGCCGGGAACGGCGACGTCCGCAAGTCGGAACCAATAAAACCTCAACAACGATGACGCTTGATTGGGGCGATACATCAATGACAGGTCAATCGTGATTCCGGCGAGCGACAAAAGCACGGCGCCGGCGACAAACGTGTTCACGCAGCGAAGTTTCGAATCTCCGCGAAACATGAAGGCGGCCGCGCCCCAAACAGCGACAAGGACGCCGTGGCGAATGATGAAGATCGGAGGAAATCGATGAAATGCCAAGTGGTGCGAAAGACGCATGTAAACGTAGATCTGGTTGGCCAGAGCTTGCTCATTCGCACTCGCCCCGCGTCCGAGCCAAACCGCGGGCACGACGCTGAAGAGTGATAAGCCAAGTCCCAACAACCAGAGTGGCAACAACTCGCGAAACGATGACTGCGATCGTCCAACGATCAGCCAAGCGAGCGCGACGGCGATCCAAGCCCACCCGCCGACTAGCACATGGAAAGCCGCAGCCGCGCCGAGCAGGGCGCCGGCACGAGGCCATCTGCCAAGTACGGCTTCACGAAGTCCGAGGAACACGAAGCCATAGGCGAAAGTCTTCGCCTCGAGCCCGCCAACGATCCACTCGCCCGACATGTGGCATCGTGAGACCATCGCAGCCATAAGCGCCCCGCTCAGCACAGCCCATAACCATGAAGGGGCGAACACTCGGCTCAATCGAGTCCAGGACCAGGCGAGAAAGGTCCAGCTGACAAATCGCCCAATCCAAGCGGCGGCGGGCAAGGAGACAAATCGCGTGAGCCAGCCAATCGTCCAGTAAAAGACGCCATGCGCATCGGCCGAGTCCAAGAACAAATCGCCGGGGCACCAAGACGGATCCCAGAACCGCCGAGCCTTCGTCAGGTAATGGGCCTCGTTCACATCGGGCGGTGGCCAACCTGCGGTCACGAAAAGAACGAGCGTCAGCAGCGCGACGTCAAGCCAAATTCGGCCCTCCGCTCGCTCGCGATCATTCGATAATTCGGTCGAACTGCCCAATCGTCGCCTCCGCACGTCTTGGTCTCGAGTCTCGTCTGTTTATGGCCGCCGCCGCTATTTCTTCCGGCCTGTTTTCGCGAGCCCGGAAATCGCCTTGAACTCGTCCTTGAGCGAACAGTAAAGGCTCTGGAAAATGGGGAAGCGAGCATCATAGGCGCGCTTGGCGGCGCGCTCGGTCGGCGTCTCTGACGTAACTGAAATGGTCGCCGCGCAGGCTTCCTGAATATTCTTGTAAGCGCCGTCGCCGACCGCCGCCAACAAAGCAACACCGAAAGCGGGTCCCTGCTCGGCGTTGATCGTGACTGCCTTCTTGCCGAACACGTCGGCCTGCATTTGCCGCCAGAGTTGGCTTTTCGACCCACCGCCGGAAACACGAATCTGACGAATGGGAACGTCGAGCTCGCGCATGATCTCGAGACTGTCTCGCATGGCGTACGTCACGCCTTCCATTAGTGCCCGCGCGAGATGGCCGCGTTTATGCTTCAAGGTCAACCCGACAAAACTTCCCCGAGCGTCGGGGTCGGCGTGAGGCGTACGTTCACCGGCCAGATAGGGCAAGAAGAACAGACCCTCGGATCCGATCGGAGCATCAGCCGCTTCCTTGTTCATCAATGCATAAGCGTCTTTCGCCTTGAGGTCGTGGCATAGGCTTTCGACAAACCATTGCAGCGCGCCGCCGCCCGTTAACGTCACGCCCATCATGTGCCACTTACCGCGGACAGCGTGGCAGAAGGTATGAAGACGACCTTCCGGATCGATCTTCACTTCGTCGCTGTGGGCGAACATGACGGACGAGGTCCCGATGCTTGTCGACACCACGCCCGACTTCACCACGCCCGTTCCGATGCCGTTCGCGGCGCAATCACCGGCGCCGCCGACGACGGTGCAATCTGTCGTTAGGCCGAGTTGTTTAGCTGCGCTGGCTGTCAGTTTTCCCGTCACTTCTTCGGACTCGAAACAATCTGCGAATAACGATCGGTCGAGCTGCAACTTGGAAAGCAATGGCTTACTCCACTGCCGCTTGGCCACGTCCAGCAACAACATGCCGCTCGCATCGCTCACGTCGGTCGCGAATTCGCCCGTCAGCCGACGACGTACGTCATCCTTCGGCAGGAGGATCTTCACCGTCTTGTCAAAGTTGCGAGGCTCGTTGTTGCGGAGCCAGAGGATCTTAGGCGCTGTGAATCCAGTCAACGCCGGATTGGCAACCATCTTGATCAGCTTGCGCCGGCCGCCCGCCAGTCGTTCGATCTCTTCGCACTCGGCGGTCGTTCTTTGATCGTTCCACAGCAACGCTCGGCGCACGACCTTGCCGTTCTTGTCGAGGAAGACAGAACCATGCATCTGCCCGGAGAGGCCGACCGACTTGACCTCGTCTGGTTTGAGTTTGCCTTTTCGCATGACGGAACGCACGGTCTTGACGGCAGCCCGCCACCAGTCCTCGGGGTCTTGCTCCGTCCACATTGGTTTGGGGATGTAGACTTGATACCCACTCGACGCCTCGGCCAATATCTTGCCGCGCGGGTCGATCGCCAGTGTCTTCACTCCCGACGTGCCGATGTCGATTCCCAAAAACACACTCATTGTTCATACTCCATCTTCGTTACATCAATCTCAAGCTATGCTATCGTGTTCGTTCCGATAGTCGTCCCACGACACGCGTTTTCGCGATCAGTATCGGGACGCAGGATTTCTGGTTTGCCTGCCTTGCTCGTGAACGGCTCGGTCCTTTCTGAAACCGCGTAAGCCGGACATAGTGTAAGGCAATAGCCTGTTCCTTTCAGTGTGTCGATAACAAAGAAAGAGGCATCCTGTCAGGCGAACCCGCAGGGCCTGTCCTACGTAGCACGCTTGCGGCGGGACATCCTGTCGACGACATTGACGAACTTGGACCGAATGAAGAAAAAACGACTTGTCTAACTCTCAACGCAACACCATGTTGACTGATTCAAAGCTTAGCCGCCGAGACTGGTTGTCGGGCGTCGCCGCGGCAAGCTTGGCTTGTACTGGATGCCCGACGTCCTCGAGCGTCCCCGACGACTCGCTTGCCGCGCCGAACGCAAAAGCGTCGTTGAGTCTAGCCGTCATCGGCGATGACGCCCTGGCTGACGCGATCCAGAGGCAGTGGAAGGCTCGTGCCGAGAATGAACTGCAAATCGTCAAGATAGCTCGGCAGGATGTTGGCGATCGAAAGACGCTCTCGACCGATGGCGTTGTCTATCCTTGCGGAATGCTGGGCGACCTCGTCGAGAAGAAGTGGCTGAGTCCGATTGATGAGGAGACGCTTGACTCGCACGCGATGGAGCGAGCTGAGGTTCTTGATTTGGTGAGGCTGAGGGAGACGAATTGGGGCGACAATGTCTACGGCGTGCCATTTGGATCGGCCGTTCTGACGACCGCCCGCCGGACCGACCTGATCCCCAGTCCGCCCGCAACGTGGGCTGAGTACGCCGAGTCGGCAGAACTGGCGAGTCAAAAGGACTCCTCGATTCCAGGCGCGCTTGAGCCGCTCGCTGGCAATTGGGCCGCTGAGGTCTTTCTTGCCAGGGCGGCCGCCTACGCGCGACGCCGAGACACAATGGCGTCGCTGTTCGATTACAAATCGATGTCAGCGTTACTCGCAACGCCTCCCTTCGAGCGAGCGCTGCGAGAACTTGTCGCGATCTCCAGGCAATCACCGAAAAACATTGAGATGACGCCTAGCGACACGGCTGCGGCGGTGATGGGCGGCGAGTGCGGTATGACGCTGACTTGGGCCACAGGCCAGACGCCCTCGCCTCAACCGGCAACCCCCGTCGCGTTTTCGGAAGTGCCCGGATCGCCTGACGTGTTCGACCAACGGAAGAAGGAATGGGCCGTTCGGCCGAGCGATAGTCCGGGCCGAGTCACGCTGGTTGGCGTGGCCGGGCGAATGGGCTCGGTAACTCGACTCTCTTCACAACCGGGCGAAACCGCGCGAGCCCTTGCATTGCTGGCAAGCGCGGATTGGAGTCGACGGATCTCGCCGCACTCGCTGGCTACGGCGCCGTTTCGGTCGGCCCATAACGCTCACGTCTCTGCTTGGGCCGAGCAACTCGACGCCGCAAGTGCAAACTCATACGGCGACGCTGTAGAGAACGCCTTGCGACGACCCGATTGGCTCTTCTCACCGAGGATCCCAGGTCGCGACGACTATCTCGTATCGCTTAGTGACGCTGTTCGGGAGGCCGTTGGCGGCGCTGACATCGCCGAGTCGCTCGCTTCCGTTTGCGACTCCTGGGACCAGATCACCTCGAAGCGAGGCCTCGAGTCGCAGCGAAAAGCGTATCAAGACAGTCTGGTGCGTTAGTTTGACCGCGACGCCTGTGGCTGGCGCATTCTGACGCGGTGGCCGTTGCAGCTTCGATCAAAGTTTTTTCGGCACCAATGGCCCAGCCACGGGCGTTGGGACAAGCGGCGGGAAAAACGAGTTAGCCTATAAGCCGGGTTCTGTGCTGGCATTACGCCAGTAGCAACCATTTATCTAGGACCGAAATTGCTCGCGGTCTCCAGCAGCCTACCCGAGAGTCGTAGGGGCGCGGGCCGCGCCTCGGCGTCAGCGACGTCTGCTCTCTGTTTGGCCTTGCTTCGAGCGGGGTTTACCTAGCCGGCCAAGTCACCCTGGCCGCTGGTGCGCTCTTACCGCACCGTTTCACCCTTACCGTGACGATCACGGCGGTCTGCTTTCTGTTGCACTTTCCCTAGTCTCACGACTGGTCGGCGTTACCGACCGCTCCGCCCTGCGAAGCCCGGACTTTCCTCTCGACTCGGAAACCCTACGGTTTCCGCGACCAGCGGCTGCCCAGCTAACTCGTTTTTCCCACCGCTTCTCCCCTCGACCGACGGCTTATCCGCAGGAGGCCCTTACGTGCGGTTTGACGGACCCCGAGCGTTTTTTGGCGAGTCGAGCACGTCGCGCATCAAAAAAGCCGGAAGCGATTTCCGCGAACCGGCTTGAATGTGGAGCCGAAGGGAATCGAACCCTCTACCTCTGCATTGCGAACGCAGCGCTCTCCCAAATGAGCTACGGCCCCAAACGGCGATGCTTGGCTCAGATTATGGCGAAATCAGCCTCCGCCCAAATCCTCGCTCAACCGCCCTTTATACCACCCGGTTAAACCACCTTGGTTATCCGCTCGTATCTTACTGACGGCCCATTTCCATGTCCATCCCGCGGTTCGTGCGAGACAAGTGAGGAACAGGCCGTCTGCAGATCAGACGGGTTCAAAGCAATTTAGGTTCGCTCACGCAACTTTCTACGCGACTTGTGTTCGCATCGAGGCTGGCCGAATTGCGTTGGCAACGTTGAAATTAGCTCGGGCTGGGCCTTGTTTACACGAGCTGCGTGAGACACATCGGTTTCGGCGACAGCAACGAGCCCAGATTCTTTGCGAGCACTTGCTGCGCGAGTCTAGTGGGTTGCCGTCGCGGAGACGACTTGGTTTTCGTTCTCCCCTTCGGCGAGCACGTTGAGCAGCTTGGTGATACAGAGCTTGTTCATGCTCGTGTTGCGGCTGTGAGCTTCCGCCCGAAGCGATTCGTGCAGGCTGCGAGGCAAGCGGACGGTGATGACCTTCGTCGGCTCGCGTCCCTCCTCTAGCGTACCGTCGGTCTCGCGGAGCTGGGTCAGCATCTGCTGGATCGCCGCGTTCTCCTCGGTGGCTTCGAAGGCAAGCAGCGATTCGCGTGAGTTGAACAGGCGGTTGACCGCTCCGTCGACTCCGAGAATCTCTCTGAAGAAGGTGACCCAACCAGGTTTCTGCCGATACAAGTCGAGCGCCATGCGGTAGGCGCGCTGAGCTTTCTCGGCGTCGGTGGCTTGGTAATTCGAGTGGTTGCCAGGGGGCTGATTCATCTGCGACTCCTTCCATGTAACGCGGGATTCAGCAGTGCGACACCGCTTCACGAATCCGATGGAAGCAGTTTGCTCCAAACCGCCGGTTTGCGTCAAGTCCATGACGCATGTGATTGCAGTGCTTGCACTTACGTAGCATGAAAGCGAGTGCTTAGCGGATGAGCAGGGCTGCTCAAAATCGGGCATGAGGGTCATTGCTCAGAAAGTAGGCAGGCTCGAAAACGACGCCGTCGGCGCTGCGGAGAGAAAAAATATAAAAAAAGGGAAATAGTTGAAAACGCAGGAAATAGTCAGGGTTCCATCGGCGGCGAGAGGTCGTAAAGTGTGTCACTCAATGGCCAGGACGTCCGACAGGAGAGTGAGCATGGATCAAGAGGAGAATATTGAAGCGGTTTGGAAACGACTCGATCGCCCGCTGTGGGTGGTTACTGCTGGCGACAGTCGCGAACGAGGAGGTCTTATCGCGACCTGGATAACTCAGAGCTCCCTCGACCCGGCGATTCCGACTGTGACGGCCGGCATCGCACCGAACCACTTCACTTGCGAGTTGATTGACCGGGTCGGCAGTTTTGGGTTGCATTTGCTACGCGTTGACCAGACAGAGTTCATTGAGCGGTTTGCCGACGGTTCGGGGCGCGAGCGGGACAAATTGACGGGACTCGCCCTCCGCGAACCGACTCATACTGAAGGCGCCGAGCCGCCCATTTTGAAAGACTGCTTGGCTTGGCTGGACTGTCGAGTCACTGCGAGGCTGGACGGGGGAGACCGAGTCTTCTTTTGGGCCGATGTGGTGGACGGACAATGCGAGAACGAAGCCGAGCCGCTCCGGGAGAGCCAGGTCGGGGCTCTCGACCTGCGAGTGCTGCAGCGGCTCGATGCTGATCGTACTCGCGACATTCAGGCGCAGGCACCGATGGCCCAGCAGTGGCGGGAGAATCTACCGGCTGAAATGCGGCCCAAGCACTGATTCATCGCGACATTCCCGCCGCAGGGAACTGTCGTGCCCGCACAGTTCGCGAAACGGAGCGAACTTCTCGGCGATGGGGTGGTCTTTGGCTATGACCTCATCCTTCCGAAAACGGGTACAATAGTGTCACGACTTAAAACTGAGCCAAGACATGGAGTTTCTTCGCGCGTGTACGATCTTGATCGCTCCGAAAGTGTGTCTGCGGAGAAAGGTCTCTTGGTGCGAGTCCTGTTGCCCGGAGATAAGGACTTCAGCGGTGATCCGTTAAGGGAACTCGAAGGGCTGGCGACCACGGCTGGGCTGGAAGTGTTGGCCACCATGACCCAGCGCCGCGAACGGCCCGACCGAGCGACGTTGTTGGGACGCGGAAAAGTCGATGAGCTTCGGGTCTTGGCGGAGCATTGTGACGCCGACGTTGTCGTCGTCGACAACGATCTGACGCCGGCCCAAACGAGAAATCTGGAGCAAGCCCTTAGCGTCAAAGTCGTCGACCGCACCGAATTGATTCTCGACATCTTTGCCTCGAGCGCCCAAACGTATGAAGCTCGCTTGGCCGTCGAGCTGGCTCAGCTGGAGTATTCCTTGCCTCGGCTCAAGCGAATGTGGACCCACTTGTCTCGAATCAAAATGGGCGTCGGCGTTCGCGGACCGGGTGAAAAGCAGTTGGAGGTCGATCGGCGTTTGGCGGAAAATCGGATTCACGATCTGCGCACCGAATTGCTTGCCATCGAACGGCGTAAGGAGCGGCAAGTCTCCGCCCGCCGAGGCCACATGACGGTCTCCTTGGTCGGCTACACCAATGCGGGCAAGAGCACTTTGATGAACGCTCTGACAAACGCTGGGGTGCTCGCCGCCGACAAGCTGTTCGCAACGCTCGACACGCGAACTCGCCGCTGGCAGTTGCCAAACTGGGGTCCCGTCTTGTTGAGCGACACAGTCGGTTTCATTCGAAGTTTGCCCCACCGGTTGATCGCCAGTTTCAAAGCAACGCTCGAGGAAGCGCACCAGGCCGACCTGCTGCTCCACGTTGCCGACGCCAGCGAGCCGGAAGTCTTGAGCCAAATCAGTGCTGTCTACGATGTCCTTGAAGAACTCAACATCGACGAGAAGGACACGCTCTTGATTCTCAACAAGACTGACGCGGAGGGCGCCGTCGACAACATGAAACGCGTGCTAGACCGATATCCCAATGCGGTTCCCATTAGCGCGTTAACGGGAGAGGGGCTGGATCGTCTCGCTCACCGCACCAGCGATGCGCTGAGTCGCACGTTTCGCGATGTCGATATCGAAACCAGTGTCAGTAACGGCAAGCTGATGGCCTATCTAGCGGCCAAAGGCGAAGTCTTGTCGAGGCGGTACGATGGCGAGCGGGTCGTGATGCACTGCCGATTGCCGGACAAATATCTAGGCAAGGTAGAAGAGAGCGACCAGACAACGATTCGGCCTCACGGCGAGTGACAATCGCTGCCGGCTTCTCATTGAACGCCGTTTGGTGAATTGGGCAACCCGCAGGCGTCCGTCAAGACTCACGAGCGCAAATCGCCGGCATCAAAAGGCTGGACGATTTCCTCGCCGCGTACGGTAAATCGGGTTTCGCAGCCAGTACAAAGTGCAATGTGAATCAGGTAATTCTGAGCAGAATCTCGCCGCATCACTCGCATTTGCAAGCTAGATTTTGAATGTAGTCGAGCCTATCACATCTCGCCGGCTACTCGCTGCTCACGTTTTTCGGCTGCATTCGCGGCTTGTCGAATACCGATTCGAAATCCCACGTCGATGGTGCGCTCCCCTTGCGCGCTGTCGTCTCGAACCGGCCACGACTTCATTGAGATCGCACCTAGAACCCGGTGGTCGTATGAATTGCACTAACTTGGCTGAGCGGATCGAAACGCTTCGCCCCGGCTCTCAGCCCCGTGACGTCGCCCGACTATGCCTTCTTCTCTCCAACGCCATCGACAATGTCGACGACTTGGAAGACGAGACCATTTTGACTCAGGCCTGGAAGGAGATGGGTTTGCGGCTCCAAGCTGCGACCGATCAGCACGCCGCGATGACCGAAGAGTTGGAGTCGCTTGCGCGATCCGACCCGCGGAAATTCTCACCCGAACAAATCTGGGTGCTCATCCGAGCGATCAAGGTTCAAAGCCAAATCCTCGAACTCTACGTCGGTGATCCTGCGCTCGACGTCTGAACCGGGGTACACGAATTTGACGTAATGACAAGTTGCCGTTCGACACGTTGGGCAGAAGCGCGTCGATCGGATCGGTTTGTCGTGAGTGCTCGAGGGGCAGCGAGCGCTCACGATGCCGCCGGAGCGACAGCGCCTAAGTCGCTCTGCCAAGTTCTCGCCCGCCATTCTCGCCTGCGGCCGATTCTCGCCAGTTCGTCTAATCGAGCTGCCTGCCGATCGATCCGCCTCTCGCGTTTCGCCCGGCTTCTGGCCAAGCCGGCCACGTTTACGCCGCGTACAATTCGCCATTGGAGAGACGCAGTCGCTGGGCTCGTCTTAGATCAAGCGTATTGCTCAGACGTATTGCCATCTGGTGATTCGAACTGCCCGGCCAGGGGAGGTGATTCTCGGACGTCGCCCGCATTCTGTCGAACTTGGCAGCAAATTGCGTCGCATAAGTCGAGGGACCGAACGTTTGTCGAGTCGGCCGTGTCATTGACAGGCCCGGACTTGGGGCGAATACTTCATTCTTCTGAGCAACACCACCCGGCAGCTTGATTTCCCTCCCCTTCACCCCTCTGCGGCCCAGTCCCAACTGAGCGAAGCGTGGAAATGACTGCGCAGTTTGAGCTTCAAGATTTAGACCGGTAATCCGGCTTGCTTGGCGAGGGCTGCACGTGATATCTGCGATTCATGCTTGGAGGGGGTTCCAGGACGAAGCGTCCCCGGTGCTTCCATGATCAATACGCTCTACTTGCCGGAACTGCGCGAGATGCTGCAGTCGCAGGATGACGGCGCACTGCGTGAGTTTTGCACGGCGCTTCATCCGGCTCGCACCGCAGAATTCATGGAAGGGCTGACCGCGGGCGAAACCTGGCAGGTCATTCAGCACGCGGAATCGGAGATTCGCGAAGAGATCTTTCTGTTCGTCGATCATGAAAAACAGGTCGAGATCATTGAGACGCAGAAGCGTCAACCTGTCGCTTCGCTGATCGCTCTGCTTCCGCCGGACGATCGAGTCGACCTGCTTCACGATGTCGACCCGCATGTCGTCGAGGCTTTATTGCCTCTGCTCCCGGTAGACGAACGCCGCGATGTGCTTCGCCTGCTCGAGCACCCTGAGGGCACGGCCGGCGCCGTAATGACGACGGAGTACGCCAAGCTCGCCGAGTCGTTGAGTGTCAGCGAGGCGTTTGATGAGCTTCGCGACCAAGCGGCCGAGATGGAGACGATCTACTACATTTACGTCGTCGATGATACCGACCATCTTCGGGGCGTCGTCTCTGCACGACAACTCGTCTCCGGCATGGGGCAACCCGACATTCGACTCGGCGAACTGATGGAGACCGACATCGCCGCCGTGCTCGTCGACGAGCATCAGGAGGATGTCGCCCTCAAAGTCGCCAAATTCGACTTGTTGGCTATCCCCGTCGTGGACGCTCAGCGAAAAATGCTAGGGATCATCACTCACGACGACGTGATCGACGTCTTGCGCGAAGAAGCGACAGAAGACGCCCATCGAATTGCCGCTGTCGATCCGCTCGAACAAAGCTATCTGACGATCGACTTGTTCACGCTGAGTTGGAAGCGAGGAATGTGGCTGACGATCCTGTTCATCTTCGCATTCATCACCGCAATCGCGCTCAGGCACTACGAGTCTGGCTTTGAGATGGCAAGTTGGTTGCTGCTCTTTATCCCGCTCGTTATTTCCAGCGGCGGCAATACCGGCAGTCAATCGGCGACACTGGTGATCACGGCCCTGGCAACCAAAGACGCGACGCTGCGAGATTGGGCCAAGATTATCAGACGCGAGCTTGCGGTCGGCCTGATGTTGGGCATTTTTCTGGCCGTCATCGGCACAGGCCCCGCGTATCTGCTCACCGACGGCGAGTGGGCGTCGATCTTTGTCGTCTGCTCTACACTCATTCTCGTCGTGGTCTGCGGAACGGTGCTGGGTTCGACGCTGCCACTGATGTTTAGTCGCTTAGGACTCGACCCGGCATTAATGAGCAGCCCGTTTGTCGCGGGAATCATCGACATTCTAGGCATCGTGATCTACATGAAAGTCGCGATGACGATGCTCAAATAGCTCGCGCGATGGTCTAGCAGAATGCGGAACAGCTGCGACGAACGAAGTCGTTGAGCAGATCCGGATGCGCAGCGAAGTTCACGTGGACTCGGCTGGCGATCACGTTCGCATCGGTCAGCGTATCGAGCGTTCTCATTTGCGGTCGGTCGCTGATGGCGGTATTGGTCTCTTCGTGACCGCGCTCGGCGGCGCCTCGAGTTCCCCTGACGCGTTCGTTATTGGCCAACGGGTGGTCCGGTTCGTCCAAGGAAAACCGCCAGGCGCGATTGCGGTAGCCTCGAACGCATGTGGACGATCCGCCCATCCAGAGTGGTGATCGCCAGCGTTGCTCGATTGGCTCGGACGTTTCCGCCACCATTTGTCGTTCAGCGTTGGCGTCAATCAAGCCGCTCATCTCAAACCGCCGTCCGCTCGGCAAAATCACGTTTCGACACAAGTAGGCGGCACCTGCGCCTTCGGCATAGATCCGCTTCCCGGCTCGTTTGTGTTCTGCGAGCGAATGATGCATGCATCGGTTTCGGGAGAGTTGTTCGGCGTGCGGCTCGAGGTTGCCGCAACCGATGATGACCACGTCGGCCTCAGTCGGCACCGTTTCAGCTCGCAGAGGAGAAAACGTTCGTATGCGGGCGCCTGCCGCCTCCATACGATCGAGCGTGTCTGGGAAATAACGCTGAAACGCTTCATCGTACGCCAGCGCGATCGTGGCAGGATTCTGGTCGCGGTCCGGCGCCTCGGGCTCAGCGAGATCGGGAGTGTCTCGGGCGATTCCGAGAAACCGGTCCCATCGAAAGCGAGGTTTGACGGCCGCGGCCAAAGAATCGCAAAATCGCACCGACGGAACCGCTCCCCGCGAAATCAAGTCGAGGTGCGAGCGGAGCACATCGAGTTGAGGCAGCCAGCCCAAGACGGGCGAGCCGTGAATCGACTCGATCTCCACTGTCCAGCGACCTGCCGTTCGAGCATCTTCGACATGATCCAGAATGACGCCATCGAAATCGGCCAAGTTCATCGGAATCCGGCAACTCGGCATCATGCGAGTATCGACGACGGCGATTCGCGGGATATCCAGCCATCGACATAGTCGGTCCAAACTTCCGCCGCCGATCGATTCATCCTCAAATTTCCCCTCAATAATGGCCAAATCACAATGTGAGCTAATTGAGGTGAGGATTTCGCGACACACCGATTGCGGCATTTGCCAAGTATCGAGGTGTCTTTGGGCATGGCCCGTGGCTTGGGCCGCAGCCGAATGGCAGAAATGAGATTGGGGCAGATAAGGCTGCACATCCAAGTCGCGGCGAGCGAGCGAAGCCATGATGCTCCACGCTGCTAGTCGGTGATCGGCCTCTTCCTGAAAACACCCAACTGCGATCCGCGGAAAATTATGCATGCCGGGGAGCTCGCGATAATGTGGGTGCCGAAGAATAGACTCGGCCAAATTCAAAATACGGGGGCCAAGTTGAGCGTTTTTGGGGGTCGGCGGTTTGGGTCACGTCGTCGCTCACCCGGCATTCTTGGACCTGACCCCCAGAAGGTCAAGTTTTTTTGTGTGCAATCTCACCAAACCGAGTGCCGGCGTTGCCTCGCCTATGGCCGCAAAATGCGACCACCTCGAGAATCGGTCGCAAAGTGCCACACCCGTCTTTCATCGGGAATCTGCGAGCCGAAATAGCAGCAAATTCGCAAAGTGTTTCGCATTAACGCTTTACGAATTAACTTCTAACGAGAAGAAGTTTTGGCGCGCCGCTTGCTTTTACGGATGGCGTTACGAGCGACTGAGGAGCTCGCAACACCATGCGAAAAGGCGGCTTCATCCGTCGGCATCGATCATTTTACAATTTTTGATCGCCTTTTCGCGGGAGAATGGGAAAGCCGCACCCAGCTCCCAAATAGCTCGTAACCGGGACCACACCAAAGCCTACAACGGTGCGAACAGACGCTGGAAGTGAATCAGGCACTTTTGGCGCAACATGAAGCAATGTGATCCCGCTGATGGGGCGCGGCTAACTGTAAAGCTGGTCGCGTCCTTTTTTGTTTCTTGCACTCGCCGTACGCTGTTAGCTCGTAGGCAACTTGAATCGACTAGCGGGAACATAGATGCCAGATTCGAAGGAAGTCGGTAAGAAGGAAGAGAGGAAGTGGCGGGCGAATTACACAACCGCCGCAATGGAAGCGATTCTACAAAGCAAGGCCAAGCCAAAGTCGGCTGACGAGGCCTATTTGGTCGTTCGAATGGGCGCGCAGTGGCACGACGTTTTGCAGCTTCTTCCCGGCGCTGTGTCGACACTTGGGCGAGACGAGAACAATCAAATCGTCTTGGACGACGATCGCTGCAGCCGTTGGCATTGCGAAGTCTTCTTTCAAGGCGAATGTTGGGTTGTACGAGACCGCGACAGCCGAAACGGAACGCGCGTGGCAGGCCGCCTTGTCGACGGCGATCGAGGACTGATCGAAGGCGATGTCATTCGGATTGGCCGCAGCGAGATTCTCTTCACCTATGACATCTCGCAGCGACTCAATTTGTCCGAGGCCCAAGACTATTCGACGGAAGACGAAGGCGGCGGCGACAGCGAACAGAAGATTCTCAAGCGCTCCGCCAATTCCAAATTACTCAGCCAACCCCAAACCGATCAGGGCATTCGTGCGGCCTTCGCGAATCTGTACGACATGGTCGTCCAGATTGTGTCGGCCCAGACAATCCAAGAGCTTTCCAACCGAGTCCTCGATGGCGTCTTACCGGCGACGGGAGCCGACATTGGTGCGGTGTTGCTCTTTCCTCCCGAGAGCGAGTCGCAAGATAGCCCGGATGACTTGAGGATCGCCGCCTACCGAGCTCCGGACAAAACTCCCTATCAGAAAGTCTCGCATGGTCTGTCGAGCATCGCGCTGCGTGAGAACGAAGCGGTCTTGGCGCTCGACGTCGACGCCAACTCGGACGAATTCGGATCGCTCCAAGCCATGGACGCTCAAAGCGTCATTTGCGCGCCGCTGAGGCACGAAGGCGGTGTGCTCGGTTTGATCCATCTCTATTCTCTCCGCGGTCGACAGCTCGACGCCGACGCTCTGGAATTCGCACTCGCGGTCGCCGACCAAACGGCCGCGACGTTGTGCAACCTCAATCAGCGAGAAGCGCTCGCCGTCGGTTTGGAAGAGGCGTGGGATCGCAATCGCTCGCTTCAGCGTCAACTGGAATTCGAATCGGACTTGGTCGGCATCAGCAACGGCATGCAAGAATTGCGTCGTACGATTGGGCGAGTTGCTCGATCGGACGCGTCCGTCTTGATTCGAGGTGAGAGCGGAGTCGGCAAGGAGCTCGTCGCGCGAGCGGTTCATTTCAACAGCCCGCGAAGCGAGAAGCGTTTGGTGTGCCTCAATTGCGCGGCGCTCTCCGAATCGCTATTGGAGAGCGAGTTGTTTGGGCACGAGAAAGGTGCCTTCACCGGCGCGACGGATCGCTCGATGGGAAAGTTCGAACAGGCGCACGAAGGGACTCTGTTCTTGGATGAGGTGGGCGAAATGCCGCTCGCCATCCAGGCCAAGTTCTTGCGCGTCCTCGAGGGGCACCCGTTCGAACGCGTTGGCGGCAGCGCATCCATTGAGGTCGACGTTCGAGTGGTTTCGGCGACTAACCGCAATTTGGAAGAGGCCGTTCGCGCCGGCGAGTTTCGCAGCGACCTCTTCTATCGACTGCAGATACTCGAGGTTGCGATTCCCAGTTTAAGGGAGCGACGAGACGATATCGCATTGCTTGCCGACCATTTTCTCATTCGCTCATGTGAACGGCTGGGAACCGCCAAGATGCACCTGGCTCCGGAAGCACAGCATCGTCTCACAAACTATGACTGGCCCGGCAATATTCGCGAGCTCAGAAACGTCATCGAGCGAACCGTCGTGTTAAACGATGGCGCGGAGATCAAGGCTGAGAATATTCAAATTGGTCAAAACGCGGTGGGCGAGTCTGATTCCGTCGAGTTGTTTCAACCGACAACGCTCGAAGAACTTGAACGGCGATATATCAAACGAACTCTCGAATGGACCGGTTGGAAGAAGCGAGAATCGGCGCGGATCCTCGGCATCAATCGCTCGACACTCGACCGCAAACTCGAACGTTACGGCATCAGCCCCGACTAACTCGCGCCCGCTACCCTGTTGATCCTGCCAAGCCAATCCGTGCGAAGAAGTTCGGACGAATTCGACAGGATTTACATGATGGAAGAAAAGGGAACCGGCCTATTGCTGTCGCATGCCGTGTTTGTCCGCGAAATTCAAATACTGTTCCCAGTCGTAGGCCGTGACGTT
Source organism: uncultured Pirellulaceae bacterium (assembly GCA_964567745.1). Lineage (GTDB taxonomy): Bacteria > Planctomycetota > Planctomycetia > Pirellulales > Pirellulaceae > CAZMNY01. The sequence goes on from CAZMNY010000037.1 coordinate 43,457, forward strand.
GTGTTTGCCGGACCGAATGTGATATCCGAGGTGATCTGAGACCGGATGATTGACTTCCGGCATCTTGCTCGCGCCCAGCCCACCGACGCCAAGCAGTTCGTAGACTTTCGCTGCGTGGTGGAGGGAGAGGAATTCGCCTCGCGGGTCGGCCCAGCGATCTTCGACCGCGCTGGCGACGTAGACAGGTCTCGGCGCTGAGAGCGCGATCAACATGTGCTGATCGATTGGCAGCTTATCTTCGTTGTCGTTGTACTTGAGGAAATTGTCGTTGAACCAATGCGGAAACGATGTGTTGATGCGTTTGACTGTTTCGCCAAAGCGTCGCCGGCTGAGGGCGGCCCCGCCACACCCAGAGTTGTTCGAAATGACGATTGCGAATCGCTTGTCTTGAGCGCCTGCCCAGAGGGAAGTCTTTCCAAGTCGCGAATGGCCGATGACTGCGATGTGCTTGGAGTCGACGTCGGCGTCGGTCTCGAGATAATCGACAGCTCGCGAGAGGCCCCAGGCCCAGGCCGCGATCGAACCCCACTCGTCAGCCGCCGGCTTATTTTGGCCATCGCGAAAATGCAGCGGGTGCACTCCGTTCTGAAATTCATCGTGATAATCGGGATCGATGTCGCCGTAATAGATGACGCCGAGCCCATATCCGCGATCAATGATCTTCTCCACCTGCCAGCGGCTTGAGCTTGTGCCGCGCCCTTTGGCTGCGGCTTGATGCTCGTCGCTGTGCGCAGTTTTTCGCACCCACGATTTTGTAATGCGAATCGCCGCGTCCGCGTGCACCGTGTGATTTCCCTGAAAATTCAAACCGAGAAACATCGGACTCGGACCCTTGTTGGCCGTCGGCAAGTAGAGCAGCAATTCCATTTGCGGACCGTTTGGCTTGTCGGAAAACGCAATCTGAAGCTGTTTGCGAATTGCCTTGCCGCCCAGAGCGGAACGATCTTGCTCAAGTTGCTTGACGACAATCTTTCCCGGAGCCGGACTCTTGCCGAACATATGAGTCTCAAAGAGTTCGAGAATCTCGCCACGGCGTTTGCCGCGCCACGCGGCGGCCACCGAAACTTTGGCGCCATCATTATCGACAAGCAGCTTCGGCAGCTCGAATGCCGGAACCTTCGATTCGTCGTAGTTGTAGCCTTTCGGCTGGGCGAGAGCTGGCGCTGCGACAACGCTCGTGACGATAAACAGGGCCGTAAGAACTCGGATCATGGTGGTCGACCATTGGGGGAGGGAGAGTTTTGCTCCGTCGGCGACGGGGGTGGATCCGCATTGTCCGCGATTGACGAGCAATTGCAAGTTTGCCGCGGGCGACCGGAGTCTTTTCGAGTATCAACAGGTATTCGCAGAGACCGCGGCCCACTTTTCCGTTTAACCCGTTGCCGAAGTGCCAAGAAACAATGACAAGTCCTCGCCGCTGCTGGCGCCATCCTGTAAGCCAACTCGGCTGGCTGGTCAAGGAACCGCATTCATGCCGTTGCCTCCTGCGTTAAGCGGCCTCGTCCTCGGCACACGGGTTAAACGAGTATTCTTGCTAGGACATGACTCGACAATAGAAAATGCCGTAGCGAGTTCTTGTCTCGATCTGTCGATTGGCAATAAATGAAATGCTCAGCTCGCCCACGATGCGCCGAAATAATGACAAGTTCAATAACAAGTTCAATAACAAGTTCCATGCCTACTACCGGATGACTCAATGCGAATTCTCTTTTCATTCGCGGCCGTGATCACATGCCTCGCTCTGTTTGTCGGCTGCACGCAAAAGCCAAGCATGAAAAAGTCGCGCGGCACCGGCCTGATCTACTCCCTATCCGACGAGGTCGACTCCAAAATCGCGGACTTCGCGTCGAGCAAAATGACTTCGGCGATTCTCTCACGGCTCGACCCGGATCGCCGCTATGGAATCGAAGTTGCCATCGTGGTCAATTCAAAGATTCAGGTTTCCGTGCCCAACGACGGACTTCCGCTCGGGCGAGCAAAGCAGCTGCTGAAACTCAACGGCAATCTCGAATTCTTGATTGCCGCGAATGCTCGAGATCATGCCGAGCTAATCAAGACCGCTCGAGCATCCAAGGAACGAGTCGTCACGTTGCAGGGATAGATCATTGGGCGCTGGATTGCGGCTGCTCGTGGGAAGAGCACGGCCGAGGCGTTTGGGGGTAGCATCGACAACGACATTTTGCGCAACGGAGAAACTGGCAAGCCGTTTGAGCTCAAGCCGCCGCATCTCAAAGAAGTCCGAGCCGATTCGACCAAACTGCTGAGCATCCTCAAAAGTCTTGGCGTCACGCAACTGGAATTGTTGATGGTAGTTGACCCAAGCGGCAGCAACTCTTCCGGCAAGCATCTCGCTTCGGTCCGTCTGGCAGACGACGGCGCCGGGCGTCCAGCGATTGCCTTCGACACGAATGACGAAGGCGCACGTGTGCTGAGAAAAATGACGAGCGACAACCTTCCCTCCAACGATGGAACAAGCCGCCATCTGGCGATAATGCTCGACAATCAAGTCATGACTCTTCCCCGCGTTCTCGCCACAATATCGCTTCGGGGCATGATTTCGGGCAACTACAGTAAAGAGGAAGCGCAGCTTATCGTCGACGTATTGCGAACCGGTCCGCTTCCGTTCAAACTCAAGGCCGAACCCGATACCGAGATTGTTGTCGCCCCCAAGCCGTAGGCTTTCTAGCGAGTCGCTGCGGGAACAATTGGGCGACCTGCACCGAGAACGACCAGCACGGAGAACGTCGAGATGATTAATCGTCGTGAGTTTATCGGCGCGAGTGCCGCAACGTTAACAGCCGCCTCGCTCGGAAAGGCGAACGCCGCCGCCCCAAGAAAACGTCTGGCTGTGGTTACGACCGAGTGGCGATTTCACTCTCATGCGTGGCACATGGCTGAACGGTTCTTGGTTGGATATCCGCACAATGGAAAATGGCGCGAGCCCAAACTTGAAGTGGTTTCAGCCTACGTCGATCAGAAACCGAAGAGCGACCTTAGCCGATCACGGGCTAAGGAATTTGGTTTTACGATCTACGACTCAATTGCCGAGTCGCTGCGGTGCGGCGGCAAAGAACTGGCCGTCGACGCGGTGCTCGTCATTGGCGAACACGGCGATTACCCTCGCAATGAAATCGGGCAGAAGAAATATCCTCGCTACGAATTCTTCAGCCAAGTTGTCGATGTCTTTCGCAAGGATGGGCGAGTCGTGCCCATGTTCAACGATAAACATCTCTCTTGGAATTGGGCTTGGGCCAGAGAGATGGCCGACACGGCTCGAGAAATGAAGATCCCCTATCTGGCGGGATCATCGCTACCGGTCACTTGGCGAATGCCAGCCATCGAAATGCCGCACGGCACCGAACTCGATGAAGTCATGTGCCTGGCGATGGGCGGCGTCGATAGTTATGACTTTCATGCCTTGGAAGTGATTCAATGCATGGCGGAACGTCGCAAGGGCGGCGAGACAGGCGTCGCTTGGGTCGAGTCGCTGCGCGGACCTGCTGTGTGGGATGCTATGGATCGACCAGGTTTCGATCAAGGAGGTTGGAGCCCGAAGTTGTTCGAAGCCTGCCTTTGCCGGACTCAGACGTTAGCTCAGCCCGAAACGTTTAGCCATCGACACCCGACAAGCGAACAGATTAAGGAATTCGTTAAAGACCCGGTCGTCTATCGATTCCAATATCGAGACGGGACTCGCGGAGTGATGATGCTGATGAACGGCTTGGTGAAAGACTTCACGTTTGCTGGTCAATTGAAAGGACGAGACGAGCCGCTATCGACTTTGTTCTATTTGCCGCCTACGCCCAACGTTACCTATTCCGCCAGCCTGATGTCGAACGCCGAAGAGCTGTTTCTCACGGGACGCGCTCCGTACCCAGTCGATCGTACGCTGTTAACGAGCGGAGTGCTGGAGGCCGGCGTCAGATCACTTGCCAAAGGCGAGCGAGTCGCTACGCCGCATCTCGATGTGACCTACACAGCGCCGAAACGCTCAACGTTCGCTCGTCGATGAAATATGCGGAGGCCTCAGGTGCCGCAGTTCATCGGCAAAACTTGGGTTCGTGAGTCTTGACGTGCAGCTCGCGTTGCCCCTTCGGGACAACGAACGCGACTCACTCACGGTGTAATACGCTGTACGATCGCGGCGTTCAGCCTTAGACGCTTCATTCTGGTTACTTCGCCTTGCGGCGGTAAACAAGAAAAGCCGCTGCATTCAAATGAACGCAGCGGCTTTAATTTGGTTGACCGTGTCGAGTCGAGCTACGATTTCTTCTTTTTGGTCTTCGACTTCTTCTCGGCGACTCCGAGTTGTTTGAGACGCGCGGCCATGTCTTTTCCGTGCGTGCCGGCTTTTACTTTCTTGTCGATGTAGAGAATCTTGCCGTCCTTCCCGATGTAGAACGTCCATCGTTGGGGGAACGACCTTTTTGCGCTGACGACTCCGTACGCCTTTGCCGCTTTGCCGCTAGGGTCGCTCAGAATAGAGTAGTCAAGCTCGAGGGACTTGGCGAATTTCGTGTTCAATTCGACCGTATCGCAGCTGGCCGTGAAATAGGCCACTTCGAATTTCCTCAACGCGTCGCCGCTCTCACGGAGCGACTGGCATTGCTTCGTTCAGCCACCGGTGAACGCTTTGGGATACCAAGCGACGACCACCGCCGACTTGCCTTTGAATTCGGACAACTTGTGAGTCTTGCCGTCGCTGCCCTTCAGTTCGAATTCGGGCGCAACGTCGCCCTTCTTTAATTCCGCTTGAACGACCGCGGCGCCAAGAATGGCGAACGCCGCGACCGAGGAACACAACAACTTCATCATCAGAACGGACTCCTTAGGTGATTGGGCTTTCAATAGCTGCCGTTATGCGTTTCGAAACGCGGCGAGTTTCGTTGCAACAAGATCGTCGCCGGCGAGATGAGCCTAGGATATCAGGCGGGAGGGCCTAAGTCGAAGAAATTCAGACCGAGCCACACAACGCGGGTAGCGAATTTTCGACGCTACTGGCTTGCCGAAGCATGATGGCGATTTGGCGGCGAAGCTGATCCCGCTACGCCAACCACCGTCACGTCCAGACCCAATCAAGCTTGCCTCGTGCTGGTGAATCAGGTTGAAAAGCTAAGGTGCCAATGTGCCGCGTTGCCCGATGTAACGATTGCCATTCGTCTCTTCGTCGATTTTCGTGCTTTTCGCGGCTCGTGTTTTCTCGTCAGAGGGAGTTGGCCGCAAGGAACACGAAAAGGCACGAAAAAAGAAAGTCGTATGGCGAAGGCTTCTCGAAATAAATCGTAATCCGCGTCGGACGCCATCGTGTGTTGGTCTGAGCCGTTCTAATGCGCCCCCGCGATCGTATGTCTTCAACATAGTCTTACGCGAATTCGTCCAAAGGTCGTCGATTCGCCGAGGCATCGACATCGACGATGATGTGCCCATGAGCGTCGTAAGCTACTTCGGAAAAGCGGAGCGGATCGCGATCTACTTGCTCAGCAACTGGCTCCGTCGTTGGCTGTTTGCCCGTATTGATCTTCAAGCCGGTGCTGAGCCGCTCAAGCGACGTTTCGAGCGCCGAATTTACTCGTTTCAAATTCTGGCCGGTGAGTTCTGTGAGATTGGAGATATTCGTATTGGTGCGAATGCTCGATTTCTTTTTCTTCTCGTCCGACATGGGTTGAGTCCTTCCTGGTCTTAGCGAGGCTTCACGATTCGTCTTGGTGCCGATGCATCCGTACACAAATCGGGTTCGTTTGTCGCGGCCGAAGAGTCGCCGTCGTCGTCGAGCAACTGGAGGAATTCGACAGCGGGGAAAGATGCCAATTCTGAAGGTGACACGACGCTCCAATCGAATCCTTGCGCAACGAGTTGCTTTTGGAAAAAAGGAAAGTGCTGATCGTCAATCGCGATCGTCAATCGCCCTCGACGCCGCTCAATGTCTTCACAATGTTTCGTAAGCTTTTTCCAGATCGCCGAGCGTCGTTTATACCCTTCGGGTTGCGAATGATCTGCGATCGACTCCTGTAACGCCTCATCAATGACGATTGCCGAAACCAATCCATCTTGGTCCTCAATCGACCTGCGTATGGCTGGCAGGATATCGCGTCTTACGGCCAGTAGCAAATCGTCCTCACTCATCCCCGCAGCGGAGTGATTGGCGACAGAAACGGCGATTGGCTCGACATGGGCGATGGAGACGCCGGCCTCGAGAAGTCGTCGAAAAGTGTTGTGCAATCGCAGCGCGGCATCGCCAGACGAATAGTGGTCAATAACGAGGCTCGACGCTTTCTCGCGAAGTCGCTCGAGTATCTGTTTGGTCTCGTCGTAGGTTAGCAATTGAGCCGCATTTCGCCGAGCGATCTCGACGATGTGGGTGGTCACGACACACCACGGCGGCACGACGGTGCAACCGGCGAGTTCGGCCGCTTGCTTGTCGGCTGGATCGATCCATGTCGCCCTCAGACCAAACGCCGGCTCGTTTACTTGCTCGCCCTCCAACTCGTCTTGCCCCGCCTCGGATCCAATCGCCAACATCTTGCCCGGACGAACTTCGCTCGTGGCATATTCGACGCCGCCCAGCAGGATTTGGTACTTATCTGCGTCCAAGTCGAACGTGTCGCGGATCCGGATTTTCGGCAACGTGAATCCGAGTTGTTTGCAAATGGTCTTTCGCGAGCTGCGAATCGATTGGAATTGGGTGTCCACTTCCTCGTTGGCCAGGCCGATCAAGCCCGGCCCAATTCGGATTTCAATCGTCTCCGCAACCGTGGAGAGGTCGTCGGGCACCTCGGACAGCGATTCTTTGGGCTCGCCGTTTCTGATCACCGTGTCTTGCTCAGCCGCTTCGATGGCCGGCAGCAGCTCGGTGTCTTCATCGCATGAGATGGAAGTGATGCAATGGGTGGCAATCAACGTTTCCGGATCGCCGATCCCCGATTGCTCCTGCTGATTCGCCCGCTCCAATTCGCCGTACCAACGACTATCGTCGATCTCGTGCATGCGAATGGCGTTGAGCAGCAGAATGCACGATTCGTGAACGGAAACAAGAGTTCCGATGACGCGTGCGTAGCCGTGAGTCTGCACCGTGACTTGAAGACCGATGTATCTCTGCATCAGCTTCGACATGTCGTTATCAAAGTACATGTTCGTTCCAACCCCGTCGCACTTCTGGCGCTAAACGTGAAGGCGACTTGGCCGCAAGACGCCTCTCCCAAACTCGATCTCTTACTCTCAATCTTACTCTTACGTTCCGGCTTCGCTTGCTCGGACGGGATTAAGATTAAGATTAAGATTAAGATTAAGATTAAGAGATTGAGATTGAGAGATTGAGTAAGAGATTGAGTAAGAGATTGAGTAAGAGATTGCGAATTAGGATAGTGAGTATTCACTATTGGCGATTCCGGCCGATTCCGCAATAACTCGGTGAGTCATTTGGTCGCGTAGGCCAAGAATTCTCTTCACTTGTCTTGCGGCGGCTTGAAACCGGAAGGCAAGGGCGATTGCTTGATACTCTGCAGATAAGCGACTAGATTTCTCAATTCTTGCTTGCTTAGCTCGTCCAGCAGTTTCTCCGGCATCAGCGATTGGGGCGAAATCGAGCGTTGCTCAATTTCTGATTTTGGCGTCACGATGTCTTCGTTCAACGTTCTAATCGTCAACGTTGTTTCCGTTTCGGCGCCGAGCAGCCCGGTGACGACTTGGCCGTTCGCAAGTCGTAGCATGTGCATCTGATATGCTCTGGCCACGGAACCGCTTGGGTCGATCATGTTTTCCAGTAAATAGTCCAAGTTGTTTCGTTGGGCGCCGGTGATGTCTGGGCCGCGGTCGCCGCCAGCGTCGAACAGTTTGTGACAGTTGCCGCAGTGTTTCGCGAACAGAGCTCGACCGGCCGACAAGTCGGATCCCGCAAGCGAAACCGAAAGCACTTTGCGATACTTGGCAATGACTTTCTTCTTCTCATTGGACGTCGGTCGAATTCGTCCCCAGATATCTCTGACTCGCTCGCTCAGTTGTTTGTCGTTTAAGTTGTCGATTTGCCGAATGGTGAACGACGTCAGATCCCGCCTGTCGATGCGGCCTTGATCCACCGAATCGAGAAGCACCTTTGCCCACCTGGGTCGCGACGCCAAAGTCTGCAAGGCGTCTTGCTTCGCAAATTCGTCGAACGAGGGATAACGCTTCAGCAGGTCGCTCGGCGTCGAACGATTCGCGTAACGAGCTAGGCCGCGAATAGCGCCTCGCTGCAGCGCCTCGTCTTCGAGCTGCTTGACGAGCCAGACGTCGAGTTCGGCCGGGTGGGCGTCGGTGAGTTGCTGCAGCGCGTTCGTGCGAGTCGCCACGGGGGCTTCCGTGTTGGTCGCCAGCCTCTGAAGCCGCTCGACGGCGGTCGGGTCGTTGAATAGCAAGGAAACCGCCAACGCATTTCGATACGCTTCAGGGTCTGACTTCAATGTCTCGACAACTCGACTCCAGTTCTTCGGAGCCTTAAGCTTGCGCCTGGCAACCATGCCCTGCGCCATGCCTCGCAGAACGGTGCTTCGTGTTGCCGTGTCGGCATTGATCAGTGCGTCGGCCAGAACCGTCAGACCCTCTTCGGGATTGGGAAGCGATCCGATGCGTCTGGCGATATCGTGAGTCACTGCGGGGATTTTCGAGTCGAGCACCAGCCGAGCGAAGGCCTCAATATCCTCGTGGACAAGCGGCTCAATTCCATACCAAACCATGAACGGCAAGTTTTGGTCGTTCGCGTCCTCCACTCGGCCGGCAAGCGCGCGGGCGATGGGCCATCGAAGTGTCAGCGGCAGTCGCTGTAGCGCGCTCGCCAAATGGAGCCGCACCAATTGAGATTTCCCCTTGCGGGCCATCGTCGCCATGCGATCCAGCACGTTTTGCGACGGCTCGCCATCTTCGCACAAAAGGCGAATCGCCCAGGCCCGCAGATACTCGTTCGAATGAGCCATCAATGATGTGAGAAGCTGTTCGTCGTCGCCGCCCGTGACGTGCAGCGTCCAAAGAGCTCGCAACTTTCTCTTGACGTCTGAATTCTTGTCGAGGATGTCGCGAAGCTGGCGGTGCACTTTGTCCATCGGCGAACCGGCCGCAGCTCGTTCCTGCAACACGCGACGCGCGTGACGAACAAACCAGTCATTGCGATGCAGTTGCAATCCAACCAACTCGTCGTCAGTTCGCGCGGCAACGTCGACGGCGCGATGAGTTTCGCTCTTCTTCGCTCCGCCTTCGTACGAGATGCGATAGACTCGTCCCGTTTCTCGGCGCGTATTTCGCACGCTGTGGCATTCGCCGGTGTCGGACCAATCCGTGGCGAAGGCCGAACCGTCCGGTCCGTACTGAATCGAGACGCCCATAAACCAATCGTCCGCCGACAGCATGAAGTCGTCGCCGTGAGTGGCTCGATAGCCCGAGCCGGCGCGTTGCAGAATGTCGCGATTTACGCGGCGACCGTGCGTGTTGTGCATAAAAGCCGTGTTGCGATACTTGTCGGGCCAGCTGTCTCCAAGGTAGACCATGATCCCACAGTGCGAATGCCCTCCGCCCAAAGCCGACTCCTCGGCCGATCCAATTGCGGCGCGGACGTCTCCGCCGCCGGCAAAATGTAAGTGGTCGGCGATGGTGGCAATACGCCGATACGCGAATCGACTAGATTCGCGATTGCGCCACGGCTCGTAGTGGGCCCCTTGAATCGCATGAAACAGATGAGGGTTCACTGTGTTTGGAATGAAACCTTGTCCGTAATCGTCCCAATCGATGCCCCACGGATTTGTGCAGCCATCGGCATACGCCTCCCAAGTCCTTCTCACCGGGTGATAGCGATAGACGCCGCCGTCGAAGCGAATGCGTTCTTCTTTCGGCGTGCCGGGCTTGCCGATCATCGACCAATTCGTGCGACCGTGAGTTCCGTAGAGCCAGCCGTCGGGCCCCCAGGAGAAACCGTTGGCGATATTGTGAGCGTTGGCGTGATTGCCGAAACCGTCCAGCACGACTTGCGGCTTCGAGTCGGGTTTGTCATCGCGGTCGCGGTCGGGAATGAAAAACAGGTGAGGAGGCGACATGACCCAGGCACCGCCGAATCCGACTTCGACGCCCGTTACATAATTCAGTTTGTCATAGAAGACTGTTCGTTTATCGTGGCGTCCGTCCCCGTCAGTATCTTCGAGAATCAGAATCCGATCACGTCTCGCTTTCTCGCTATGGACCGGGTAGCTGTAATTCTCGGCGATCCAGATTCGCCCGCGGTCATCGATGCACATCCCAATCGGCTGCCTCACGTCTGGTTCGGCGGCAAAGACCGTCACGTTGAATCCGGCAGGCATCTTCATGCGCGCCGCCGCGTCTCCCGCCTTCATCGGTTCATCGACCGAATCCGCCGTCTTGTTGTTCGATGCATTAGCTGCGTAATGCAAGTACTGAAGCAACGGCGCGGCCACGGCTGCGATGATGATCAAACTGCAAATGGGAAGTCGATTCATGGAGCCTGGTTTTCGCTTGAGTTGCATCGGCGCCCCCGCATACAATTGACGATTCCGATCTGTCACAACAAGGAGGCGACTGATCTAATTTACGCGGTGCGAAGGACGTTTGCAGGATAGGATGGCGGATCTCCGCCGAATTCCCGTAAGTCGGGTGGTAATAGGGAACGAACCGCGTAGATTCCGCCGAGATGACGCCAACGCGAGTTAAGAGGAGAGACGATGCCCACAAACGAAGACCCTACCGTTGCACTTCGAGCCGAGGCGGCTGCGTTTGACGACGTCGACGCGGGAACGTCCTGCAACCAGACTTCGTTCAAGCTCGGAAAGACGGCGTTTCTCTACGTGGGACCAGGCGCCAAAGGAATCGGCTTTAAAGCTATGTTCAAACTTGAGCGTTCGATGCCGCAGGCAGAAAAGCTCGCTGCGAAGGAACCTGAACGATCTGGTCGTAGAGCTCACCATGTTCCAGATAGGGCAAGATCAGAACGCGCCAACTGTGCATTGGTTTGCCGTCGGCTTCAGCGATATAGGGCGGCGGAAACTGGCCGTGCGAGTCGTGGTAGTTGGCGACCGCCAACGCGATTTGTTTTAGGTTTCACAAATCACTTGGACGAAATGTGTTAAGACGAGCCTCACGCACCATGGCATAGAGTGTGGCTGCGCTGACTACCAAGCCCAGCGCGAAACATACGACTAGTGCCGCGTCAACTCTAAAAATGGGGGTTGGCTTCGGCGTAATTTGACTTGGCGGCGTACGATACAAACACTGGGATCCTAATTCTTAGTGTTGACGCTGCACTAGGACTCGCCACGATATTCTGATACGCCGTGTTCCCACCCTTTGGCGCCTCGTGCATAACGGTCGTTGTTCGATTCGTACCGGCGTCAACTAAGAAAGAGCATGAAACGCACCGGTATGCGACAGCCCCAATCGTAGCCACCGAGACGTCGACTCGCAAACTGTCGCGAAGCCAAGCGGCGATGAGCTACGACGTTGGCGCGGCAGTTGTTATTGACTCAGACGAACCGCATTCGGGTGCATTCGAAACGCGAGCCTGATTCCATTCGGCGGCCAGCATGATACTGTTGAGTCCGGAGCCGATACCGAGCATGCCGATTTGGTCGCCCTTACCGACAAACCCTTGCTCGACGCCTAACGCCATGGTGATTGGTAGCGCGACTGAGCCCGTGTTGCCGAGCCACTCGAGAGTGGCAAAATCGTTTTCAGGATTGAGTCCCATCGACTCGAGCATCATCTTGCGGTGGGTGGTGCCGACTTGATGACAGAACGTCTTGTGCAGTTCCTCGGCCTCCCAGCCAGCCTCGCCGAGGAATTCGACAAACGTCTTTTGGCCAATCGCGATACCCGCGTGGAGCAACTGCTCGGAGTCGGTGCTCATCAATGGATGGCTGCCTGACGACGCCTCATCGGCATCGCTATGACACAATCCGTGATGTTCCGTACTCGCACGCGCGACTGCGGTTGTCAGTCGGTTTCCCGAACGGCTTAAGCTCCGATGAGTCAGCAGGACGCCGCAACTGGCGGAGCCGATCGTAAGTGACGCAATGGCCAGTTTGATATCGCGCCGACTGAGCGACGTATTCGAATTGAGTTCTTTAATTGTTGTCTCGACCAGCGCTCGCCCGCTCTCGGTTCCGACAACCAAGGCCGCTCGGATCTGTCCGAGTTCAATCATGTTCGCCGCTTGGACCATTCCGTTGAGCAGCCCCAGGCAGGCGTTCGACACGTCGTAGACCATGCACGACTCGGAGAGTCCCAAGCGGTGATGAACTCGGCACGCAGTAGCCGGCTCCAAATGGTCTCGACAGACGCTCGCATGAATCAGCAAGCCGATGTCTTCACGGGCGATTCCAGTGTTTTCAATCGCCTTGTCACCCGTCTCGATACTGACATCGCCCGGCATCACTCCCGGCGCCCAAAATCGCCGCTCACGGATTCCTGTCATCAATTCCAGCCGTCCCGCAGGTAAACGCAATCGTTCGTAGAGCGGAGCGAGACGCGACTCCAAATCGTCGGAGGTCACAATTTCCGTCGGAAGCGTGTGGCCAAAAGACTCGATACAGACGTTTTGATATCGCATGAAGGCATCGGTGCTTAGAGAGGAAACGCCAATCGGAGTTGGCCGCGATTTGGACCAGTTGGCCTACGGATTGAGGCGAGAAATCCTAACCAACCACCATAGGGCCAACCGCCGACGACGGCAAGGCTGTCCAGCCTTAGCGTGGCCCTCTTTCGCCCTCTCGCTCTTACCAATTGACGCGATCGCTCGGTTTCTCGCGACGGACGGCTCGGCGCGTCGATATTACTCTATCGGGAAGTCGTCGGTGATTTCCTGTCCGAACGGGCTGACGCCGTGGATAGCCACGTACAGCTGTACGACGCCGAGATAACTCGAGAGACCGAAAGCGGCAATGCAAAGGAACAATCCGACTCCCGCAAAACCTCGACGGTTTGAATACATCCCCCAGATCCCCATGCACAGTCCGAGCAAGGAGATGACGAGTGCGACAGCGGGCACCCGCCAAAAAATCAGGGCGATTGCCAAGCTCATGATGCCCAGGCAAAAACTGGCGATGGCGCCGCCGCTCGCCGCAGCGTTTTGAGGATACGATGGCGCCGCGGCCATGGATTTAGGTGCGGGTGCCGGTACGGCGCTCGGCGCAAACGGCGATCCGTGATGCACCGTGCGGCTCCGCAGCGGAGCGGCTCGCTGAGGCCGACTGGCGCTGTTCGCGGCCACGCCGGATTCGGCGACGGAAGCTACGATGACGTTGTCGTCGGCTTTTTGTCCTTCTGTTGCGCCGTCGTCAGGCGAACCGTTTTCCGTCGTGCCGTCTTCCGGCGCGCCGCCTTCAGCCGACTCGCCCTGCGAGGACTCGACCTGCGGCGGCGTTGCCTGGGCCTGCTCGTTGGACACGGCCACTGGCTTGTCGCGACGCACAGGAGGGAGACTCGACGGGCCCGGCCGAGACTCAACCGCACGTCCGCATCGCCAACAGCAGTTGACCGAGCCGATCAGCTCTTCGCCACAAAAGCCGCAATTAACCGCCATCTTCGCTTTCCTCATGAACGCCGATTGCCGCCGCCAATTAGAGCAGCAGAATTAGGGCGCGTTCGACTCGGCCAGATGCCAACATTATCGACCGTCGAACGCCAATCGGCAAGCTGACGTTTCGCAAACAGGCCGCCAATCTTCGACTTAACCTTGCTCGCCGAGCTTGGCCCGATTAGCCTACAACGTTAGCCCGGCGGCGTAGGGCCCGGCTGTTGACTCGGCCATGAACCCGATAATTCCGCAGTCGAAGCAAGAGGACTGGGGATTTTCTGCGTGAGGCCGCAAGTATTGATCGCCTCGCGACCGCCGCTAAGCACAGAGCGAACTTGTTCGCCCGCTTTCCCGCCGATCGGTTCGTCTGAACCTTCTGACTTCCCCTTCCCAAGGCCTCGTTCATGCTCAAGCAAAATCTACCGGCATTGTGTTTTGTGTTGCTCGCTTCATGCGCAGCGTCATCTTCGATTGCGCAAGAGCCTGAAGAAGCCGGCACGCGGACGTCCGACGCGCCCTTGGTCGCCGAGGCGTCCGACGAAGGCCGGCAGGCGATACGATCATTTCGCAAGCCGAATGGTTTTGATGTCGAGCTGTTTGCCGCCGAACCGTTGGTCGCGAACCCAGTTGCATTTTGTATCGACAATCAGGGGCGGTTCTACGTATGCGAATCGTTTCGGCAGAATCGCGGCGTCACCGATAACCGCGGCCACGATCAAGCGTGGCTCGACGACGATTTGGCTGCGCAGACCGTGGCGGACCGCCGGGCCTATCACCTGAAACATCTCGGCGACAAGGCGGCTGATTACGCAAAGTACGACGATCGCCTTCGTTTACTTCTCGATAGCGACAAAGACGGCGTGGCCGACAAAGCGACCGTGTTCGCCAAGGGTTTTAATCGACTTGTCGACGGCACCGGCGCCGGCGTTTTGGTGCGAGGCGACAATGTCTATTTCACCTGCATCCCCAAGCTGTACCGACTGCAGGATAAGAACAACGATGGCGTCGCGGATGTGCGCACTGCTTTGCAAAGTGGATACGGCGTGCGAGTCGCCTTTCGGGGCCACGACCTTCATGGACTCTGCATGGGACCCGATGGCCGCTTGTACTTTAGCATCGGCGATCGAGGCTACCACATCGAGCACGAGGGGAAAGTGCATCACGATCCGGAGAGCGGCGCCGTTTTTCGTTGCGAGCCCGACGGGTCGAACCTCGAAGTGTTCGCCACCGGTTTGCGAAACCCGCAGGAGCTGGCTTTCGATGATTACGGCAATCTGTTCACCGGCGACAACAATTCCGATAGCGGCGATAAAGCTCGTTGGGTCTACGTGCTCGAAGGCGGTGATACCGGGTGGCGGATGGCCTACCAATACCTCAGCGATCGCGGACCGTTTAATCGTGAAAAGATCTGGCATCCCTATCACGCCGAACAACCCGCGTACGTGGCGCCTCCGGTAACCAATTTCGCTGACGGGCCGTCCGGCCTGATGTATTACCCTGGCGTCGGCTTGCCCGAGTCGTTTCGCCGACGCTTTCTGCTCTGCGACTTTCGAGGCACGGCGAACAAAAGCGGCGTTCGTTCATTTCGTATGAAAAAGAAAGGCGCGTTCTTTGAGATGGTGGACGCCGAGCAACCGTTTTGGAGCATCCTCGCGACCGATATCGCAATGGGACCCAACGGCAAGCTCTACATTTCAGACTGGGTCGACGGTTGGAACGGCGAGGGGAAGGGCCGCATCTATCGGTTTGCCACAAGCGACGCGGAATCCGATCTCGCCCTATCGACTCGGAAGCTGTTGAATGAAGGCGTACGCGACAAGACGGCGGCTGAGTTGGCTGTGCTGTTGTCGCACGCGGATCAGCGAGTGCGTATCGAAAGTCAGTTCGAACTTGTACGTCGCGGCGGCCACGAGTCACTAGCGTCAGTCTGTCGCGGTGAGAGCCAGCAACAGCTTGCGCGACTACACGGCCTTTGGGGTCTCGGCCAACTCGCGCGGCGAGGCGAATCTGCTACGGTCATTGGCGCCGCCATTGTTGAACTCGCGAGCGACGAGGATGCAGAGCTTCGAGCTCAAGCGAGTCGGCTATTGGGAGAATTGAACTGTGCGGGGGCCGCAAAGGCGCTTCTCGGCTGTCTCCGCGATGAGGACGATCGAGTTCGCTACTTTGCCGCCATCGCGCTTGGGCGAATACGGTCGCGTGACGCCGTCGACGAACTCGTTCGAATGCTTGAAGCCAACAACGGCGTTGACCCCGCTCTGCGGCATGCCGGCATCATGGGCCTGACGGGATCGGCGACTTCCGAACAACTCTACTCGCTCGCCAATCACCCATCACTCGCCGTGCGACGAGCGCTCGTTGTCGCCTTGCGTCGTCAGGCGAGTCCACTTGTTGCGAGCTTCTTGAACGACCCGAATCCTCTCGTTGTCGTGGAAGCGGCCCGAGCCATTCACGATTTACCTATTCCGGAGGCTGTTCCGCATCTGGCCGACTTGATTGAGCGCATGGGCGACGATCAGGCCTTGATCCGCCGCGTGCTCAACGCCAATTTTCACTTGGACGGTGCGAAGAATGCATCCCGTATTGCCGACTTTGCCGCGGACTCACAGGCGGCGACGGAAATGCGAATGGAGGCCGTTGCGATGCTTGCTGAGTGGGGGAAGCCGAGCAGCCGCGATCGAGTGTTGGGAATGTGGCGTCCTATCGAACCTCGAGACCAAACACCCGCAACGCAGGCGGTAAGCCAACGGCTGCCGAGCTTGCTCGATGGGGACGAATCGCTGAGGAAGCGCGTTATTGAAGTTGCGGCAATGTTGGGCGTCGACGGCTTGGGAAATCGGCTCAAGTCCGTCTTTGCCAATCGCGATGAGTCGATCACGATGCGAGCTCAGGCACTTTCGGCGCTGGCGACATTGCGCGATGGGGAGGCAACTTCATTGGCCGAAACCGCGCTGAAGAGCGATTCGGGCATTATGCGTTCCGCGGCTCGATCCGTGATGGCGCGAATTCAACCTGGGCAAGCGGTGCCGCTTTTGGTCGAAGCGATCGGCGGCGGCGAAATCGTCGAACGTCAATCAGCGGCCGCCGAACTCGGTGCGATGGCTAAAGAGCACGCCGGCGCACCATTGGCTCGGCTTCTGCTGGACATACTCGATGACAAAATTCCTGCGGACACTCAACTTGATATCGTGCTTGCCGCGCGACGCCACAACGCAAAGAAGCACAAACAACTATTGCGCAAGATCAAAGAGAGACAGAGCGAGGAGCCGATATCGAAATACGCTATGTCACTCACTGGCGGCGACGCCGAGCGCGGGCGGAGGATTTTCTTCGAGCGAACCAACGTCTCATGTGTCCGTTGCCACAAAGTGGCGGGCCGAGGCGGGGATGTGGGTCCGGACCTCAGCAAGATCGGACTTGATAAGAAACGAGATTACTTGCTTGAGGCCGTCGCTGCGCCGAATAAAGCGATCGCGAAGAACTTCGAGACCGTCATGATCATTGACGCCGATGGACGATTGATCTCTGGCGTGCTCAAAGAAGAAACCGACGAGCACGTTAAGCTTGTCACTGCCGAAGGTCAACGAATGACAATTCTTCAGGACGACATCGAGGATCGGCGCAACGGCAAGTCGGCCATGCCGGAGGATATCATCAAGCAATTGAGCGACAGCGATCTGCGCGACTTGGTCGAGTTTCTTTCCTCGCAGCGAGCGCTGCCGTAACGCAAACGTGGCTGGGCTTCCAGCGATTCCAGCCACGCATTCCGCGGGAGCTTAGTAGTTGTACTCGGCGCCGACGTAATAGACGCCGTGCAGAATCAGGCTGCCGTTGCCGTCAATATGCCGCACGCCCCCAATGTTCGCGAAGTACGCTGGAACTTGGTTGGTGGCCAGCCCGATCCCGGTGACGCCAATCGCTCGATAACCGGCCGTCAGGTTCCAGCAATCGTTCAATTGATACCGCCCGCCAAGATCGATTTCACCGAGAAGCGAAACGTCGTCTTTGGTGCTCTGCACATTGAAATGCAAGCCGTGGTACGGACTACCGGCATTGTTCACCGTGGCGGCCGAGTTGTCGCAACCGAGCCAGGAACTATGAATCATGTGATTGGCGAATAAACCAAGCTTGACCGTGCTGTTCAGCTGCCAGCGCTTGGCAACGCAGAATTCGCCCATCCCGCCGATCTGAAAACCGAGCATGTGGTTCTTCATATCGACGTCGTAATAGACGCCATCGTCGGCCTGATTGCCAAAGACCGTATCGTTCGGATCGGAGCGAAAACGGAATCCTTCGCTGAAGTTGAAATACCTAAATCCGCACATCCAGCTGATGCGAGCCTTTGGAGCGCACTTGCCGGTGACCATGTGGCGCCAGTGATTCAATTCGACGTTGTGGACCTCATGGCTTCGTAGCAACTGATGCCGTTCGGCGTTGTTGAAATAGGTCGAGACGGCAACGAGTCCGCCGCCGCTGTCGTGTTCAAGCGAGTCGAATGCGAGTGTCGCGTCGAGATTCCCGGCCATGTCGCTGCCGTAGGCATTGAATTCCGAAACGTCGGAGATCATTCCGAAATAGACGCCCTCAATACTCGACAGACCCTCCTCGTAATACTTCCCAATCCTCACGTCGTAGCCCAAACGCCACCCCATATGGGCGTCAAGACTTCCGACGATCTGGCTCGTAATGTCGTTCGTGTCGTAGCTGTACCAGACCTCGTTCTCGTTGTCTCGAGTGAGCAGCAGGGCGCCGACTTTGCCGTACCACGGCGAACGCGCCGGAGGAGGGCAGCAGCTGCCGACACTGCCGCAACCGTATCCGTGGGCCCCGTATTCCGCACCCTTGTTGTAATAGCCGGCGTGATGCGAGGGCGGTATCAGCAAGTCAAACGATGGCGCCATCGGCTGGGCTGTCGCCGGAGCGGACGGAGCCGCGGGACGGCGCATCGGCAATTGAGGCGGCATGGGCTGAGTATGCATCGGGTTGACGTCTGACGGCGACGGCCGCATCGGCGGAACGAGCGCCGAGGATGCCGGCGGATCATCGTCCCGCTGAACGTATCGAGCAGGGAAGGGCACCAGTCCGAATTGGTTGTGCGGAACTGCTCCAGCCGGCGAATGGGTAGCCGGATACGGATTAGCGTAGGGCTGCTGTTGCGAAACTGGCTGAGCTTGCAATGGCGCGTGTGAGGCGGTGCCGGCTTGCGGCACAGCGACGGTCGGTCCATCTGTTCCGCGGCGAATCGCCTCAAAGTAACGTTGCGCCGGATCCGCCTGGCGCCCAGCGGGACCATACGTAACCGCCGTCGGCTGAGGTGCCGCGTATTGTGGCGCAGGACGGCGAGGCGCGTATTGCGGCTGCGGATATTGCGTTCCCGCGTGCTGACTGACGGGGTACTGAGTCGCGGTGTGCTGCGCGTTCCCGTATTGTGGCTGAGCGTACTGCGGTTGGGGAGCGTACTGCGGTTGGGGAGCGTACTGCGGTGGTGCGGAGTACTGTTGCGCCGACGGATAGTGCTGGGTAGGATATTGTGCTGTCGCAGGTGCGAGCGCCAAGAGACCGGTGGACAAACCAAGCAATGTGGCAAAATGAGTGCCTCTCACCTCGAACTCCTTTTCGCAGACTCTACAAAATCTCCGCTGACAGATCATGGGATCTGGTCGGCGACGAAGTCGTTAGCCAACAGAGCTTCCATCTCTCTAGGAGCATCATCGTCGCCAAACTCGACTCGCTCTTCCAATTCGCCTTTCGGCTGCCTGAACGTCACTCGATGAGCTTCCGTTTTGTTCGCACAAAGCGGGAGAATTGTCACAGTCGGAGCGTCATTTCCACAGGCAAGTCGAAAAAACGAGAACATCGTCAAGCGGCGGGCAACGGCCGGCATGGGTCGAGGCAAGACCCGTGGCGGGATGCCCCAGCCACGACTATTTTGCTAAACGGAGTTGAAAACGACTGCCAGGCCGATCAGCAGCAGGCCGACTGCCAAGGCGTCGCGCCAGTCGAGTCGATCGGCGTTGGACCGAAAGCGAATGAAGCCCAGCATGGCACCGGTGGGGCAGCCGAAACGGCAAAACGCCATCGGAACGCGCAACGAAACGACAAGGCCGATGATGGCGATCGCAATCGACGCGACGCCTCCAAATAGGAACGCGTCAAAGGGCTCGAGAGATGCGAGCTCTATCGGCAGGTCGAAGTAGCCGACAAGGACACAAACGGCCGCCAAGGTTGCTGGAACGAACCGCATCGGTCGAAATCGCTTCGCCCATTTCGGAGTCCGGGTAGGCCGTATCAGCTTCTGTGCGGCGCCGAATGGGCAAATCTGTTGGCAATAGACTTGGCGTTTTGTGAACATGGGGATGAGAAGCGAAGCCGCTGTCAACACAACGAAACCAGGTGCAAACCGCCAAGGTACGCCGTGGGCGCCCCAGCCGATCAATTGCGCTTGCGAAAGCAAGTCGCCATTCAAGAAACCGAGATAGCCGATCAGCACCAATTGAAAACAACGGCGGAACCAGACGACGCCCCGTACGCGAGTGAAGGCCGTCAGGCAGGCAATCAGCAGAATCGCGATCGTTCCCGCGTCGCGCGCCGAAAAGATGATCGACCGTTCCCTCTTTACTTCGCCGCGCGATTCCGTTCCCGCAGTCACTGGCGTAAGCGCAGCCCTCGCCGCAATCGGCAAAGCCTCGGCAACAGCCATGCTCGTCATCGTCGCGCCCGAGACACCCTCCACCTCGGCATCGACTAGATCGAGCGTTGCTAGATCGGTCAGAGCTTGCCCAATGAAATGCGTCTTAAAGTACGAGTCTTCCTTGACGTAGCGGACGTAGGGCTCGTTATCAAAACTCTTTCGTATTTGAAGTCCGATCACTCTGTCATTTCTGTCGAAAGCAATGAGCGAGTCGGTAGGACCTTGAAAGCCGACGACCGAATCGGCCGGCGGAGCTGTACGCGCGAGGCCGCCGATCCGTTGGGCATTTTCATTGAGCACGTCGAAGATCAGCGGATGGTCCTTTCTCGCTCGAAGGTTCACTGCGCCGGGAAAAATCGTGTTCGCCTCATCCAAGCTGATTTCACTTGGAAACTTGAGCGACCTCGTTTGCGCAGAAGTCGTGTTAGCGCCTGCTGACTGTCGTTCGAGACGACGCATCACGCCCTCGAGAATCGCCAAACTCGTCAGCGTCGCGCCGCTCACTCCGTCGACGCTCGGGGCGCGTTCGAGCGCTTCGTCCCACGTCAGCCCGTTGAGACTGTCTAAAAAGAACTCATCGCGCTCGATATCGTTGACGTGATCGCGAGTGTCATCGCTGTGCAGGATTCTCATGCCGGAGATCGCCATTCGGTCGTCGAACGCAATGGCGACGTTGGTCGACCCGCTGAAGCCTGCAACGGCGCCCGACTCGGGGGACGACTCGATGAACGTACCGATTCGATTTCCCTCAGCGTCAAGCACCGTTCGTGCTCCGCGAGGCGAACTCGAGCCGAGCGCGGTGGCGCCATCGATCATCGTTTGAATCGATTCGAACCTGGCGTCAAGCTCGCCATTCGCACTTGGCGGTCGAAGGCGATCGTGGGCCGTCCTGAGCAAGAGAACAATGCCGACGAATACAGCCAACCGCAAGGCGTGCACAGCGACGGGGCGAAGCGAGTTGCGTTGATGTCGGCCGACGCCCATTTGATCTTGCTCAATTGAACGCGGCTTCAGGGCAATGGCGGAATGGTGAGCCGGACTAGCGATGCGAAAGCGAGAAAGCAAGTCTGCGAGTCGGCGCTTCGTTTTGGCGATCGGATATCAAGCAGGCAATGTTCACGGCTTCTCTACGGGCTTCAATTGAACGGCGTCGATGTGAACGAGTCCGCCTGCGTTCTTGGTTCCGAAAGTCAAAATGCACTTGTCGCCCTTGCTGAGCGAGAAGACACCGAGCGAAATCGCTCCATCGTTCGGCGGCGAATCCTTCATGTTCACCTCCGCTTGGAATTCTTGCTCGCCCATCGTGCCCGACAGCGGTGCTCTCGCGGCTCGGTTCATATGATTGCCGTAGTAAACTCGCAACTCGTAACGGCCGTCGGACGGCGCTGCCAAAGTGAACGTCGCGGACGCGCCGCTATCCGCTGAGGCATAGCGGTAACCGTAGGCCACGTAACCTTTGAGCCCGGCACCTTTCGTCCACGAACCGACTCGCTTTGCCTCAACGTCATCGACGACCATGCCCTTCATCTTCGCCGGATCCAAGCCAGACAGCGGACCTTCCGGTCTTGCAGCCTGTACGTTCTTTGGGATCTCCATCTTCGCGAATACGTTTGCACGTCGAGACTTGCCTGGGAGCTGCAACAGCGTCTTCAACTCGTCGAGGTAGTTATCGTAGACGTCTCGCGGGTAACACGCATGCAACGTGCAAATGGAAGCTGCCTTGCCAACCACCTCGCCCATCATGCCGCAAGTTTTCATCACGCGTGTTGTGCCGAGCGCTTGATGGGTCACGCTGATGCAGCGGCCCGCCACGAAGAGGTTTTCGATGTTGCGTGAATAGAAACAACGATAGGGAACCGGGTATCCATACGTTCGGTCGACTCGGCGGTCGTGAACCGCGTAGGAGATAAAAGGGTTGTCTGGAAACTTTTTCGAGTATTGCTTCTTGGGGTAGTGCAAATCGATCGACCAAGTGCTGGGCACACAGCCATCTGGGAACTTGCGTTTGGCGACGATGTCTTCTTGAGTGAGAACGACGTCGCCCATTAACCGTCTCGACTCACGAGGACCTCCGATATAGGCGACCCAGGTCAGCATCGCCGTACGGTGCTTATCGCGACCGTCGCGGTTCTTCATGGCGTTGAAGGCACCATACACGGCTCGCAAGTTCCAGTCGCGTATCGACTCGGCGCCGTCCAATGCATTTTTGTCAAATCCACTCTCCCAAAACCACTGTCCGTGGTGATCGCGAGGATAGGGGAAATCTTCCATGTTCAAGTCGAGCGCCCACGGCGTCTTGGGAAACTCGACCGGATTCTCGAGCTCCGCCCAGGCCCACATGTTGCTCATCCCCATGCGGCCTTTTTCCTCCATATCCCAATCCGCTTTTGCCAGCGCGCCGATCGTGGCGTGGCCAGTGCAGTCGGAGAAAAGTCGGCCGGCAAATCGACGGCGTTCGCTGGTGCGAGTATCGAATGCGAGAACGGCCGCAATGCGGTTGCCGTCCATCTCGACTTGGTAGGCGTGATGGTTTAGGAACAGGTCGATGTTCTTTTCGGCTTGAACGATTTGTTCTTTCAACGAGTCGCCGAATTCGGCTTTGTTGCCGGGTGACTTCTGAGCGTGATCAGCGAATTCGTCGACGATTTCTCCGATGCGCGGGTATTCGCCGCGACGAATCAGACCCTGCGCCCAGACGCGAACTTCGCTCGAACCGTTCCCTCCCAGTACGGGGCGGTTCTGAATTAGCGCCACTTTGCAGCCCATTCGCGCGGCGGAAAGCGCGGCGCCCATTCCCGAGTAACCGCCACCGACGATGACCAAGTCGTAGCCGCTCGCATCGCGCGGGTTATCGGGCAGGCCAAGTTTGTCGCGCCGCCATTTCGACATAATCTGCTCGTCGTTCGGCGGGGCGTCGTCAGATTCGGTCGTAAAGTAGATCGCGTCGCAGCGGCCGTCGAAGCCGGTCAGGTCCCGTAGCTCCAAGCCGATTTTCCCGGCGCGGATCTCAACCTCCCCAGCGGCCTGCCAATGCCATTGGGCGCCCGAGTCGCCCAGAGTCTCGTCCAACACGTGGCCGCCAACCGCCAGCTGAAATCGTCCCGGAGCACCCTCGGCGCCCCACTGCGCGACCCAATCCTTGGTGCGAACGAAGACTTGATAGACGCCGCTCTTTTTGAATTCAACTTGGGTCGAAGCATGCTTCACTGGCCGGCCAATGCCATGGGCCAGCAAATAGGGCGATCCCATCGTGTCGATAAACTGAGTATCCAGCTTCCAGCCGCCATGTGCCGCAAAGCTCTCAGCCTCAACCAATACGCTTTCCGCACCCACCAGCGATGAGCAGAGCGCGGCCGACAGGAATAGGCAAGCGGCGACAATCGTGGATCGGTTTTTTCGTGCTTGAGCTTGAAGCATGAACTTATCCTGGGAGTAAACGGAGGAGTTGAAAATCTCTTGCCCATGCAATCGATTGACACGGCTATTATAGACCGATTCGAGCATAGCATTAAGTCGTGGCGGACAAGCGAACGTTCCGAGAGACCTGCCAACGCCCATTCTGGCGTGTTCCGCAATCGCCGAACCTGGACGCGAACTCCGATTTCGCTCCCCATTTGCACTGTGCAAAGCTATACTCAACGCCGTTGGCGCTTGGCCCTAAATAGCATTGAACACGGGAGTTTATCGATGGCCCATTGCCGTTTGCGAATCGCGACCTTGCTCTGGTCTGCCGCGAGTTTTCTGCTGGCCTTTTGCGTTGGCGCCAACGGGACTTGGCAGAGCGGGCATTTCTGCTGGGAGGCGTCGAGCGTTTACGCTGCGGAGGAGTTTGACGGTTGGTCCCAAAAATCGCCTCGCGATGAGATTCGTCCGAAATTTGAATTCTTCCGTGATGGCGGCGTCAAGAATGGAAGCCGCTTGGTTCTCTCGGCCGATCAACAGGCGGGTCGTTTTGGCTGGTGGCAAAAAGCGTTGCCGGTGCAAGGCGGAAAACACCACCGCTTTCAAGTGGCCGTCAAAACGAGCGGAATCGAATCGCCTCGCCGCACCGCCGTCGTCCGAATTCTCTGGCGCGACGCCACGGGAAAGAATGTCCTGCATGACGCACCGTCGTTCGCCTCGTATCGGCCGGGAACGCGGCCGCGGGCTGAACCGGAATTCCCGCCAATAACCGACAAGAAGACCGACGGCTGGCAGGTTGTCGGCGGCGACTTTCACGCGCCGACTGACGCCACGCAAGCCATCGTCGAACTCTCTTATCGTTGGGAAGCGAATGGGAGAGTGGAATGGTCGGCCCCGTCGTTGACTCCCATCGCCACTCCGGCCAAGCGCACAGCGAGACTGGCCACGGTTCACTATCGTCCCCGCGGAGGTGAGACGGCGATCGACAAGTGCAAACTGTTCGCCCCGATGATCAAAAAGGCGGCGGAGCAGAAAGCCGATCTCATCGTGTTGCCCGAGTCGTTGACGTATTACGGTCGAGGCAAGTCGTATGCTGAGTGCGCCGAACCAATTCCAGGTCCGTCTACCGAGTACTTCACGAAGCTCGCCAAGCAACACGATCTCTATATCGTGGCTGGGTTGCTCGAACGAGACGGACCGTTGGTCTACAACGTGGCGGCGCTTGTCGGCCCGGAAGGACTGGTCGGCAAGTACCGCAAAGTGACCTTGCCGCGAGGCGAGATCGAAGGTGGAGTGACGCCAGGCAGCACCTATCCGGTTTTTCAAACTCGCTTCGGCAAAGTCGGCATGATGATTTGTTACGACGGGTTCTTCCCTGAGGTCGCTCGCCAACTATCCAACAACGGCGCCGAAGTCGTCGCCTGGCCCGTGTGGGGATGCAACCCCATGCTCGGCGCCGCCCGAGCTTGTGAAAACCATATCTACGTGATTAGCAGCACCTACACTGACACAAGCAGCGACTGGATGATCTCCGCCGTCTACGGTCACGACGGCAAGCCTCTCGCTCAAGCGAAGGAGTGGGGTGAAATCGCCATCGCCGAGGTCGATCTCGGCACCCCCTTGCACTGGCATAGCCTGGGTGACTTTAAAGCTCAAATCGATCGTCACCGACCAGTCGCCGTTGGCGAGAAGTAAACGTCGCCTTTCGCTCCGCGAAAGTGGCGCTGTTGCGCAGATTTCGACAGCAACTCGTCCGTCGCGGGACCTCGTTACGGTTCGTTGAGAGCGCGGCTTTTCGGCGTCTCTGAAGGACTCTAGTTCACAGGTCGCGCGGTAGTCTCGTCGCCGTCGACTCGTTCATTCTCTTGCTTGTGATTTCCGACCTCGTGGGCTAGGATTTGCGTGTCGCATATCAATTCACTTGAGGGCTTTGTCTTGAGCTTCTACCGCCTCAATTTCTGTCTCGTATTGGCATTCGCCGCATCGTTTACACCGGTTCAAGCCGCACCGATGAATCCGGTCCGACTTTCCGCGTCCGCCAAAGCTATTCCAAATTCAAATAGCGTCGAATTGACCGTCGACGTGGAGATTGCCAAGGGCTGGCATATCTACGGTTCGGCAGGGGAAAGCGATGGTGTTTTTGTAACCGAGTTGAAGCTCGATGAGAAAGTCGGCGTCGAAGCGAAAAGCGATTGGGAAATGCCGCTTGCACTCCCTTACGGCGATCTCGCCACGACCGTCTACAAAGGCAAAGTTCAATTCGGCCGCCGCGTCGAAATAACCGACTTGGCGGTCCGCCGTTTGAGCGTCAAAGTCTCGTATCAAGCCTGCAACGACAAACTTTGCAATCCGCCGTCGGAGGAACTGGTGCAGGCGGCGATTCTCAAGAAGACAAAAGTCGCTGGCGCCGCTCGATTCGAGGCGCCTGTGATTCTGGATGTGGCGAGCACGACCTACCCATCGCCGGCGCTTTACGATGTCGACAACGATGGGAAGAATGAGCTGATCGTCGGTGACATTTTTGGCCGCATGGTGTATCACGAGAACGAAAGTGAATCGAGCCAAGGCGAACCGGTTTGGTCGGAAAAGAAAACGCTGAACACGGCGGATGGCAAAGCGATTCGCGTTTCCAATTGGTGATGCGTCGGCATGAGTTCACAGTTCGTGGACATCGATGGAGACGGATTCAAAGACATCTTGTGCGGAAGCTTCAGCGGCACGCCCCAGTGGATTCGCGGAACGGCGAAGGGTTTGCTCGAACCAGCTGCCGTGATGAACGGTGATGGTGAGACCGTGCTGATTTCCGCATTTTGGAATGACAAAGACAACAAATGGGATGCGACCAAACGTGCTGGGAGCGAAGGACATTGTACGTCGTCGAGCGCAGTTGATTGGGACGGCGACGGAGACCTCGATCTGCTGCTGGGAGACTATTACGGCGGGCGGCTATACTTCTGCCTGAACGAAGGCAGCAAGACCAAGCCGAAGTTCTCCGCGAGCAACCAACCGGTCCTCGCTGGCGGCAAGCCTCTTGTCGTTCCGCTTGGACTCGCGTCGCCGTGTGTCGTCGACTGGAACAAGGATGGCCTGTTCGACATCCTATGCGGCGGCACCAAGGGCGGTGTCTACTACTATCAAAATGAAGGCAAAGCCAAGTCGCCAAAATTCGCCAGCGCCAAGAAGTTAATCGCACCTTTGCGAGACACAGAGCCAACAGGCATGGCGCAATCCAAAAATGGCAAGCCGACGCTGCCTGTCGATTCATTTCACATCGAAGCCGCGGATTACGACGGCGACGGTGATCTTGATTTGCTCATCGGCGCTAAGTCCTCCTGGTCAACAGGCAAGCTGAAGAAGCTGACGGCAGCGGACGAGAAACGGCTGGCGGAGATTGCTGAAGGGCTGGCGGACATCCAGAGTGTGTTCAAAGAGGAACTCTCGGACGGGTCAGATCAAGAGAAAGTCAAGAAGTTCCTGGCGAGTGAGAAGTTTCGCGAGTTGGGCGGCAAGCAAAGAGCGCTGATGCTCGAGCGGCAAAAGATTAAGCCGAACCCAACCAAATCGGGATTCTTCGTTTGGCTCTACCGCCGCTCCGGGTAACGAGATTACGTTTGTGTGCGCCACAGTGGCGCGGGTAACGAATTATCCGAAAGAGCCGATCCCAATCTGACTTTCTTAGTGCCTCTTAGTGCTTTTTCGTGGCCAACGTCGTCTGATGAGAACGACGAGCAGAGAAAAAACACGGGAATCCACGAAAAGAAGTAGAGTGCTTGGGCTCTTGCGGTTGGCCAATCAGGTCAGGTCACAACAACTTTGTCGTCTTCGACACGGAGCGTCACGCTGGCCGCTCGCGACGGGTTTTCGGCAATCCATCGTGATAGCGGCACGATAACGTGTTGTTCGATCGCTCGCTGAAGCGGCCGGGCGCCGTACGCCGAGTCGAATCCTTTGCGGACGATCAATTCGACCACCTCATCCGTCCAAGTTAGCTTGACGCCGAAACGGCGAACCCCGTCTCGTTTCGCCAGCTCTCCAAGTTCCTTGACTGCGATTCGCCCAACCGCGTCGCGCGAAAGCGGATCGAACGAAACAACTCGGTCGATGCGATTGAAAAACTCCGGTCGAAATCCGTCCTGTACCGCTTTCAGAAAATTCGGCTCGGACGATTCGTAGCCGACAGGAGCGGTTCGAGTTGCCCCGAGGTTGGACGTCATGACGATCACACAACTGCGAAACGTAGCCGTTCGACCAAAACTGTCTGTGAGCCGCCCCTCGTCCAGCACGCCAAGCAGCGCGTCAAAGACATCGGCTGACGCCTTTTCGATTTCGTCGAGCAGGATGACTGAAAATGGGTGCAAGCGAACTTGCTTAACCAAATGACTCGGCTCGCCGTCGGGTTGCAGCAGCAAACGCTCGGCCGCGCCAAAGCCGCTGTACTCGCTCATGTCCAAACGAATCAGCCGGTCCGCGTGTTTATCGACGTCGAATAGATACGCTCCGAGCGCTTTGGCGAGTTCTGTTTTGCCAACGCCGGTTGGGCCGCAAAACAGTAAGACGCCCAGCGGCCGCGTTGGATCGTTCAGGCCGGCCTTCATACGCGTGATGACTTCCGCCGCCGCTCGACATGCTTCGGGTTGGCCGATGACTCGCAAAGCAAGTTGGTCGGCCGTCTGGTCAAAATCGATCAACTGTTCGTCGTGAAGCAGAGACTGCGGGAGCCCGCTAAACTCACCGAACTTTAAGTAGACGTCGTCGGCTGTGACCGTTCGACTGGCGGGCTCGCCCGCTAACGCCTTGGCCGCGATCAGATCGGCCGCAAATTGAGGGCTCCGCCCGGGCAGAGTTTGATAGGGTAGAAAACGCTTGAACAGACGATGGGTTGTTTGGCCAACATCCTCAGCGACGGTCAACCGTGAATTTCGAGCGAGCTCCTTATAGAGGTCCGCGAGCAGACGTTGCGCATTGTCGTCCGGCATCGGCTGTACGGGGTGGGTCTCAAAAAGCGATGCGAAACCGGGCAGTAATCGCTGGCATGCATCCCATTCCTGCGCTGTTGCCTCGCCAATCAATCGCAGTTCGCCCGCGTCGATATAGGCCGACAAAAAAGCCGCAATACTCGACTCTGGTTTTCCGGCGGCAAGAACCAATTCGAGCAAATTCTCTACGCAGAGGATCCCCTGTAGTTCGTTGAGTTCGTTAATGACTTCCTCGCAGCGCTCTTCCCATTGCCCCAAGTATTGCATGCCGGCGATCAGGCGAGCGCCGTTGGTGAGCCACATGCGGCGCCGTTCAACGCGTTCATTGTCGGTCGGTTTGGCTCGACTAAGTCGTTCAACCTTGCGGGCAGCCGCTACCAATAGCGTTGATTTGCCAACGCCTTTTTCGCCGATCAAAACGAGACTGCAATTGTCGCCCATGATGCGTTGGGCGAGAGCTTCGGTGGACTCGTCGATTTGCAGCGCTCGCCCCATCCGCCTGCGAACGCCTCGGTCGACAAGCGAGTCGGCGACGGCAGGCAAGGAATCCAGAGCCGCCAGGCCGACGTTTTCCGGCGGAGGCTGAGTGCGAACGTTGAGCGTCTCGAGCTCCAATTTTACGGGCGCATAGTGCTGCCCAAGTTGACGAGGCGTCATCCCGCCCAGCGATTCTCGCACCGACTCCTGCATCAGTTGCTTGACCGACGCGACATCGAGGCTGACAAGTTGCATGTCGATCGTCGGCGCGGTGCAAACAACCGACCGATCACCTCGCCTTCCAATCACTGCGGGCACGTGGATTTTCACGGGCTGGCGACAGGGGTGGACGGCTCGGCCAGATTTGTACTGCGGCCGGACTTGGGCGACGAATTCGACGAACTCAAGAGCCCTCATCTCCGGCTCTTCAAAGACGACATCCTGTTGCCTTTGCTGCTTGACGAGGTGCTTTTTCAATTGCTTTAGAGCCGCTGCGGCCGTCGTATCCGTTGCCGCTGCGGATAGGCCGTCCAAAGTGCGGGCGGTAAAACAACCGTCAGCGTCTTTCCATATGGCGATGGGGAATACGAGCGTCTTCATGAATTCAGCTCCCTGGGCCAGGGAATCGTGTCGAGAATCCAATGGTGCCGAGACATTACGTTCCCCGCCCATGCGTGCTCGAGACCGCGATGACAGTCGACGGCGAATTGCTCAACAACAATTTGCCTGACCACAGGCGGTGGCGCGAAAGGATCGGTGCGTTCCTGCGCCGTTGGTTGTCGTCGCGATTCAAACAGCGCCCGCTGGCAAGATAGTTCATGCCTTGCCACGGTCATGAGCTCCTCGCCCGCTCGCGATTCAAGCAGTTCAACGATGACCGGCAATAGTCTGCCGTTGGGCAGCTCAACGGTGTGGGTGCCGCATTCGATTGCGAGCAATTGTCTGGCGCCGATGCCGGAAACACTCAGCACTTCACCGGGAAACGGCAAGTCGCCCGCGCCGAACATCTGATCGGTCAGGACGGGCTCGCAGTCAAAACTCAGTCCCGATTCCATCGCCGTTCTCACGGCGGACTGCACCAGCTGAACGCCGGCGGGCTCGGACTCGACGACGGGGCGAAACAGGACCAGTACCCGCTTAGGTTCATTTTCACTATTGAAAATCGCCTCGAGCAAAGCAGCCTGCCGTATCGCATGTTGAAGCGGGTTTTGATCAGTCGACTCCGCCTTCGAATCAATCGCCAGTTCGTCGTGAAACTCTTGAATCTCGTAGTCCGCTCGCAGCTCGCCTGGAGTTCGTTCGATGGCACCATGCCGTTTCCATCCTCGAGCTCGCGACACGCCAGCTGGACGCGGCGGAATACGAGTGGCGCCGTTCGTGTCCGACTGGGCTGCGGACTCAAGTCGCTCTACCGCGTCTCGAGTCGCTTGAAGCTGTTCTTGTAGCGAGTAGTAACGCAGCTGTTCCTGAGTCAGCTCGCCTGCGGAGACGGCGCCGGTCGGACGAATTGAGTCGAGCTCGGCTCTCATTCTTTGACAATAGGCACGTAACTTCTCTGCGACTCGTTGCGGTTCCTCCAACCTCCGCTCCGGCAAACGCTCGACCTCGACCAATGGATGAACCGTCGTGGCGATTCCGTTCTCACGCTGTTGGACGTCGAGAACCGTCGGCGTTTCGCGAGTTATGTTGGCCAGGCGACGAGCGACGGGCTGACCGAGAAACGACTCGACGGCTCGCTTCAACGCTCGTGCCCCGAGTCGGGCATGGTAGCCTTGCCGCACGAGGAAGTTCATCGCCCCGGCGCTAATGCGAACCGCAGTCCGGCGAGACACCAATCCCTCGCGACCGAGCAACTCGCGGATCGTCAACTTGGCGATCTCCGCCATCTCGCTTCGACTGAGTTGTGAGAAAGGAACGATACGATCGATTCGGTTGAAGAATTCAGGGCGGAAGAACTTTCTCGCCGCCTGCGCGTAGGTATGGTCCGCTGTGGAGTCGGCTAAGTTCAGGCCGATCTGTTTGGCCGCTTCGCGAACGCCGAGATTGGAGGTCATGACAATCACTGTGTTGCTGAAGTCCGCCGTCCGGCCTCGCGAGTCGGTCAAGCGTCCCTCGCCGAGGACTTGCAGCAGAAGATCGAACACGTCCGCGTGCGCCTTTTCAATTTCGTCGAGCAGTAGCACGGCATACGGTTGTCTGCGAACCGCCGCGGCGAGCAGCCCGTCCGGGTCTCGTCTTGTTCCCACGAGCCTCGCCGCGCCGGAATACGAACTGTACTCGTTCATGTCAAAGCGGATCATCCGCGATTCATCCGAGAACATCGTCTGTGCGAGCGCCTTTGCGCATTGCGTTTTGCCGACGCCGGTCGGCCCGAGGAACAACATTGTGGAAATCGGTTTCGACGGATCGTTGAGCCCCGCTTTGGCCAACATGACGGCGTCCGCGGACGCCTCGACTCCATTGCGTTGTCCGATGATTCTCGTTTCAAGTTGATCGACCACGGCTCGTCGGCTGAGTGGCTGCTGTCCGTTGAGCAATCCAATCGCCACACCGTTTGCTGCGCAAAATGTTTTGTAGACATCGAGCGACGAGATTCGCTTCTGCATTGATTTGGCTGCGATCCGTCGCATGAAACCGGCCGCCTTGCCCGGAAACGCGGCGGCGCGATCATATCGCCGGTGAATTTCCCAAACGGTCGGGATAGCGTCGAGCTGGAATTCACAACGAAACTCGGCTTCCAGCTGCTTCCGTTCGTGGATCAAGATGCGCAGCGTGTCGTCGTCATTGGTGGCGTCGACATGAATCGTTTGAAATTGATCGGCGAGTCCGCGGTCCCGCTCTTGAAATGCGCCCCACTGACCGTTCGTCATCTCACTCAATACGCGCACTCGGCGGCGACAAATGTGGCTTCGCAACACATCGGCGACGCTCAGTTGACTGGAACTGCTCTTGCCCGCTTCAAAGAGCCCTAGAAAATTGTCGAAACAGAGAACATGCCCGCGGCGAAACGATTCGCGAACAATCGCCAACAACCGGCTTTCCCATTGCCCGACGTAGGACATGCCGGAGATCAGCCGTTGCGGAGAGATCAGCCAATGCCCGCGGCGGTTGACGTAGACACTCTTGCGCTTCGACACGACTCGCTGAACATGCTCGTGAATAATCGACGTCTTGCCGCATAGGCGAGGGCCTATGACGGCAACTGGACGATATGAATTGTCGGTCAGAGCCGCATGCAAGCGACCCACTTCGTCCTCTCTCAGAACTGCGCGTTTGAGACCGTCGGGGTATTGCCAATCGAGGCATCGTCCAACACGATTGAGTTCGCGCAGACCGCTAACTTCTTCGTTACTCCATAGCGACGCCAGTGGGTTCAGCTCGGTCGCGGAGAACTTTTGCCGCGTGCCGACATCAAGCTCTAGCGTCGCAACCCAAGCTCGTCCCTCCAGCGCCGGAATCGTAACGATTCGGCTCTCGCGCTTGCCTGCTCTAATCGCATCCCGAAAATGCCGGGTTAGCACTTCGGTCGCTCGTTCTTCGAGCTGATTCTCGCTGGACAGATCGAACCAAACATCGGGAATGCTAGGCGAATAGGCGACCCAGTGTCCGAATCGCGGCATGGTGACGAAAAGCAGACGAGCCGACTTGATCTCCGTTCCAAGGTCGAGCCGGAGCTTTAGGACTCGGGAGTTGCATTCGGGGCTATAGATTGCTTCCAACAATGCATTGTGGCGAGACAAGCCACCGAGGCTATCGAGTCTCGGTTTGTATTGCTTGGCCAATTTGGACATCGCTCGCGAGAGCTTCATGTCAAAGCACTTCGGCGAGCCTTCGAACAAGGGCGCGCAAGCATATCCCATCCCGCTTTGATTCGGGTCTTTTTGCGACTGGACAAAAATCGGAATTCGGCACTTCATTGGTCGTCGAGTAGTGATTGCAACACGGCTTGGAAATTGGCTTCCAGCGCGATTGGGATTGCCTCCAGCAGAGACTCGTTAGGGAGTTTTAGGTTCGTCTTGAGTTCGGGATCACTGACTTGGTTGTTGTCCAAGTCGTAATGACGTCGCCTCGGCGCGTTCTGCAGGAAGCTCCGACGGAGAACATCACTAGGCGGGTTGTAGGCGATGAGCTGTCCGGCGGCCGTTTCGACGACGCAAGCGTCTCGGCCTCTCCGATCCCCAAACTCATGTCGTCCTCGTTCCGATTCCAAGACCGAGAAAGCGCCCTCGCCTTGGATCGCCAGACCCACTCCGATAGCGTCAAACTCCAGACCGTCGAAATCGGCGTGTCGGTACGCGTCAATGACCTTTTGAGGCTTCGCTTCTTCCTTTTCGCCATCCTCCGATAACTCGGACTCAGCATCGAGGTTGGTGATCAGCCGCAACACGGGCCGTAGCATTTTCGCGGCGAGCGTCTTGTTGTATTCCGGAGCGTTATGGTCCAACTCCGCGCGATACCGGCGATAGACGAATGAACTCACCGTCCAGCGCTGGCTCCGCGCGTAGTCATGATAGGCCTTGCCCAACTGGCCAATCCTCGACTTGACTTCACCGTAGATGCTCATCGTTATCGCCGATGTCTTATCAGCAACGCATCGATAAATGTCAGACAGTATCTGATTGAGTCGCCGCTCAATTGCGCTACGGTGGTCTTGAATCTGCTGAAGCGGGAGAGATTGTTCCTTGTAGAAAGCGAGGTACGAATCTTCTTCCCACTCGCTCGCGTCCTTCTCCAAGCCGTCAATGTTTTGCAGTATCAGTTGCAATTGTTGATACCGCTGAGCTTCTTCCACACTCATCACGGCCAGGCGGTGGTAGTAACTTGCTTGGTGCAGACGCTTCAGCTGTTCGGCTCGCTGGTTGAGGCGAAAGAACTCGTTCCGCAGCCGCAGTGCGGTGGCGCCGTTCGCCAATTGCTGCGCGCGACGACGGGAAACGCTCAAAGCCTCAAGCTCTTGATGCAGATTCGTCGTATCGCGATTTGTTCCCGTCGGCTTGACTTCTGCGTCAATCGTCAACCGCTTGTCCTGGCAATCGACGGTGACGCCGAAACTGTGTTGACTCGTGTGATTGTTCAGTCGGCTAGCTAGCGGCGCCGCGATCGTCTGCTCGATGACGCGTTTGAGCGGTCGAGCGCCGAGCGCCGAGTCGGTTCCGCTGGCTGCGAGGATCGCAAAGGCGACATCGCTAATATCGATCTTGAGATCCCTGTATTTGACGCCGTCTCGTTGCCGGAGTTTATCCAGTTCGCGTTTTGCGATCCCCTGAATGGCGTCCATGCCGAGCGGCTGAAATGACAACACACGATCGAGTCGATTGAACAGTTCCGGTCGCATAAACTCTTGAACTCGACGAACAAAAAACGACTCGGCCTCTACGTTTCTAGTCGAGTCGTCGCCGAGACCCATGCGCGATCCGCGATAGGACTCAGCGCCCAAGTTGGAGGTCATCACGATCACGCTGTTGCGAAAATCGGCGACCCGCCCTGAGCTGTCGGTCAGACGGCCGTCGCCGAGGATTTGCAGTAGCAGGTCGAAGAACGATGCGTCGGCTTTTTCGACTTCGTCAAACAGCACCACAGTGAAGGGTTGCTCGCGAATGCGCCGCGTCAACAGCCCGTCGGCCGCAAACGAACCTCCAATCAGTCGGTCCACGGCGACGGGGTTGGCATACTCACTCATATCAAATCGAACGAGGCGTCGTTCATTGTGGTAGAGAAAGGCCGCGATCGACTTGGCCAGCTCCGTCTTACCGACTCCCGTTGGGCCGATGAATAGCAATGACGCCAAGGGGCGATTGGGTCGACTCAATCCCGCCTTCATGGTCGCCATCAAATCGACGACCGCGTCGACCGGGCCGGGCTGGCCGATCAATCGCTCCGAGAACCATTGCCGAGTTTCGTCGATCTGCATGGGCGCGGAGTCGTCCAGTAGAAATAGCGGCAAACCGGTCTCTTTTGCGAACGTCCGAGTTACTTCGTCCGCTTCAATACTATTGTCGAAAGGCGCTGCGTAAACCAAGTTGCGCAAGAATCGCAGCGGCCGACCTGGGGCTGACGAGTAGGTTGCGAATCGAGCGTGCAATTGTTCGATGGCGAGCAACGCCTCGGGAGCGATGCTTCGCATCAATTTCGTAGGTGACGACTTCTTGCGTTTTTTCTTCCGTTTAATCTTGCCCTTTGGTGCCGGCGGAGGCTCGACAGCGGCGGCCAGGAGTATCGATTGGAGCTGAGCTGAATCGGGTTGAGAGAGCCGCAACGGTTGGAACGCGGCTAGCAGCTGCGGATCCTGTCGCTCGATGACGGACACTTGGGCTTCGGTGCATTCGGCGACCGCAGTGAGTTCGCCGCGGTAGAGCGCGTTGCGCAAGAATGAAGCGATGCTCATGTCGTTGTCAACGGACTGCCCGACGCCCATCAACTCAAGCAGGTTGCCAAGATGAAGGATCACGTCTCTCTGGGACGTCTCTTGGAGTAGACGTTGGCAGCGGTCTTGCCACATCCCGAATCCGGACATCTCGGCGACGAGTCGCGCACCACTGGTTTCCCAAAACTCGCGCCCTCGAAGACTCAGGTCATTTCTTCGCCGGACCAGTTCGTAAAAAGCGGCCGTCTTACCGACTCCCGATGCGCCGATTAGCAACACATGCGGATTCTTGGGCGAGCCGAGTTGGCGCGCGAACTGGCTGAGCGTTGCATCGATCTCGTATGCTCTTGGGAGTTTTTCCTTTCGCAGGTTGGTGGCAACTTGCTTGAGCGCCGAACGCTCTTGCGGCTCCGACCAAATGTCCTGTGATTCGGCCCATTTTGCCGCGGAGAGAGCGCTCACGGTGGTCGTTTGGGTCGTCAATTCAAGTCGTTCAAGCTGAGCGAGTCGTGAGAGTTTGTCGAGTCGGAACAGCCGTTCGCGACCGAGGGCAGCGCGGATTTCGAACTCGACCTGGCGACGAAGTTCGCTTCGCCCTTTCACCAAAACGTCGATGTCGAGGGCGGGCACGTAGGCGATCGCGTCGTCGTCTCCGCAGTGCCAGAAGACGAATTGCATCGTTATTTGGACGGGCGTTCGCCACGCCAAATCACCCTTCGGCGGATCCGCCGATACGACGATCTCGTCGAGCATGACTTCCGGCGGCGTGCGGCGACGATGGAGCCGAGCGGGATCGAGCCCGCCCACTAGTCGCTGAATATTGTCGAGAAGACTGTCGAGCGAACGCGCGTCCGACTCGCTCAAACGAGAGAGCTCCGGAAACAACAACGGTTCGACGTGCTTCAGTCCGCCCTCCAGATGTTGCTGCAGGAAAGCGATTCGCATTGGGAGTTTCGGCATTGCCGGCAATTCTATTCTCTTCAAGGTGCGGAGGCGAGTGATGGCCCAAACGACCAGGTCAACTCAAAGACGGGCGTCGTGGCGGTCTTGACGGTCGGCTGCGGGTTGCCACGAAGGCTGGAATGCCTTTGGGACAGCGAATCCGACTCAACTCTTGGCGTCAAAACGCTAGTGTGTAGCGATTCAATACGCCGCTCGCCTCGTGTCGGTGAATCAGGTTCAGCAGCTAAACGCGCCGGCCAACTTCCGCGATTCCCTCTCTTCGACCACGGCGGCTAGAAGTCGAGCCACGATGATGCCGAACGAGAAGGCGGCGGGCACCCAAGAAGAAGGAGTGGAAAAGCGCGAGAATGTTCGGCAACATTTCCAGGCCGTGGAATCGGAATTGACGCCGGCGATTGAGACCAGCCAATTTCGTTGGAGAAATGCGCCCTTGCCCCGACCAATTAGCGCGGCGAGGAACCTGCGGGTGCACTACATCACCGAGAAGTAGTTTTCAGCGGCCGCGTCAAAATACTCCGTTCGCAATTCCAACGGATACTCCATATAGACACAGAGGTCGTTGATTTGCTGGAGCAGGTCGCGCGGGTGACAGCAGCGAAACGGCCGCTTCTGTTGCAGATAGTGCTTTTCGATCAATTCGTTGATGACGCTCTCACGATACTCAAAGCCCTGCATGGGGCACATGATCTCGAAGAGCTTGCGAAACTCCTCTTCACTTGGATCGACGACCTCAATCTTATACGGAATTCGCCGCAGGAATGCTTCGTCGACCAGGTCTCGCGGCTCCAGGTTTGTTGAGAAGACGATGAGTTGATCGAAAGGAACCTTGATCGTCTTTCCGCTGGCGAGATTGAGATAATCGACTCGATCTTCCAGTGGGACGATCCATCGATTGAGCAACTCGTCGACGGGCATACGCTGACGGCCAAAGTCGTCGATGACCAGCGTGCCGCAGTTGGCCTTGAGTTGAATGGGCGATTCGTTGATGCCGGTGGCGTTGTTGAGCATCACCTCGAGATAGTCCATCGTGAGTTCGCCGCCGACAACGATGGTAGGGCGGCGGATGCGCACCCAGCGATGGTCGATTTTCTTGTTCCTCAGCAGGCCGCCCTCTTCGTCCAGCGGCGCCTCTTCATGACTCATGGGGTCGAACAAACGCATGATTTCGCCGTCCATGCCGATGGCCCGCGGAATCCAGATGTACTTCCCGAAAGCGCTCGTCACACGTCGCGCGATGGATGTCTTTCCATTGCCCGGCGCGCCGAAGAGGAACATTCCCTTGCCCGAATTGATGGCTGGACCGAGCCGTCGGAGCATGTTCGGGTTGATCAGCAAGTCTTGGAATGTCCGTTCCAGGTCGCTGTTGGTTGGATGCTGTTTAGTCAGTGACTGGGCGTGGACGCTAAAGATGTAGTCCGATAGGACAACCGGCGCCGAACCAAAATAGGTACAGTGCTCAACGTATCGCCGAGCTCGCTCGCGACCCAAGTCGGTGAGTTGGTAAACGTAATCGTTCATCGGAGCCGTGCCGCGATAAACGAGCAACTGGTCAAACTTCAACTGCCGCAAGAGTTCCTCGAGCAACACAAAGGGGAGATTGGTCTGCTCGCTGACTTCCCGCCCCGACGCGTCGCCGCGGGCAAGCAAGTATTTGAGGACGAGAGCTTCGATCTCGGTATCCGTTAATTCCATTTCCCGAAACGACGTCGGCTCTAACGGAACGAACTCATTCTCAGACGACGGCGCGGGACCCTCGGAAGGAACCGGTTTGCCGGTCAGCTGGCCTAATCGCCCGAGCAATTGCTCGAGTTTGGCGTCGTTGGACTCCGCCCCTTCATCGCTCCCAGCGTCATGTGGCGACGGTCGAGGCGAATTGGATTGCACTGCGTCCCAAGCAGTGGGATCGGAATCGCTGGCCAAGCGGGCGAGTAGACTATCATTGGGTGAACTGGTCATGACGCATCTCAACACTCGAGTCGCTAGGACAACCCGACGCGGCGGCGAAAGGCGAATCGGCGCCGAATCGAACCGGCCCGTCCTGTCGCGGAATCAAGACGATGGAGTCAATCTAACGGGCCAACAAAAGGCTACCTTGCACAGAGCAATCTAGCGCGAATTGCGTTGAGTTCCGCAGGGGAAGCAAGGCGTATCGAGTGCCGGTTGACCCGCCCAAAACGATCTTGCCGGTCAGTCGTATCGTATCGTCGCCTTCCGCTCCGCCGAAAGGCGACTGTGACGACTGTGACGCCTGAGGACCACTACTGGGTCAACGCTTGGCCGGTGTTGGTCGCAGTCTGCACATTGTTCATATGCCCCTGAGATTGCTTTCGCAATTGCCGCGTTGCGGCACCGGCGTGGCGATTGTCGGGCAGGGACGTTTGAAAGCCGGCTTTGGCGACGCCCGAATGGGCGTGCTCGTCGTAACGAACCATGTGTCCGGATGTCGGATCGACCGACTCCCCTCGCTCATCACGCGCGAATGACTGGATCGCGTTGCGAGCTTTGGCATGGGTCGGGTCGACCTCGAGGGCCATTTGGAAACACTCAACGGCAGCTTCGCTGTTGTTGTTCGACGCGTAGATAAAAGCGACATTGTAAAATGCGTCGGCTTCACTGCCCGCCGTCGCGAATTGCTCGAACGCCTCGTCCATTCTGCCCTGCTGACCGAAAACCATACCGAGGTTGTTGTGGAACCTTTGGTTGTCGGGATCGATGTGGACTGCTTTCGCGAGGGAGCTTTCGGCTTTCTTCAGCTTGCCTTGAAGGTAGAAGCAGAAACCAAGGTCGCTGAACAATTCACCATTTCGCGGATTCAATTGGATGGCTCGAGAATACCGTTCTTGAGCCAGGGTAAATCGCTTTTGGTTATCCGCCACAACGCCCAGCCGGTGGGCGACCTGCCAATGGTCAGGTGCCCTTTCGGAAAGTTCTTCGTAGACCTTGGCCGCCTTGTCCCACTCGCCGACGTCTTCAAAGCTTCGACCGCGGGCAAGTTCCGCCTCAACGCTTGGCTGGGTCGTTTGTTGCGGTGTTTTTGCGTTCGTCATGCTCGGCAACGACTCGCTCAAAGTTGCACACCCGCCGGACAGCGAGGCGGCGACGACCAATGCCGCGGAGACAGTCTTGCTTGCAAGTTTCATCATTGGACCTCGTCAGTGACGTTTCTTGTGAAGCTGCCCCAGAGCGTTTATTGAGCCCGGCAGGGACCTGCCGAATTCGAGTCGATTGGTTTGGTGCCCTATCGGTACATGCCGCCGCTGCCGCCGAATCGTCGTCCAAATCCGCCACCGGTGCCGCCACCGACGATGTTCTGGTACGCTCGCGAGCCTTCGATCGCCGTAAAGCCCTCGGCGAACGCCGGTGCCACAACGATTCGGTTTTCGACGTTGGGAAGACCCATTCGCGCGAGGTGCTCGATCACCGCGTGACGTCGGGCTCGATCAAGTCGCGGCTCTGCGTTGTGCTGAGACTGCTCGATCACGATCGGAAACGGCACGTGTTCAAGCCGCAACGCCATCTGTTC
Source organism: uncultured Pirellulaceae bacterium (assembly GCA_964567745.1). Lineage (GTDB taxonomy): Bacteria > Planctomycetota > Planctomycetia > Pirellulales > Pirellulaceae > CAZMNY01. Next base: position 83,396 of record CAZMNY010000037.1, read on the forward strand.
GAGATGACGCTTGGCGCCCGGAGTCAACTCGACTGTATCGCCTTTGAATTCGTGATCGTACATCAGGAAGTCAGCGGCCTCGGCGTTTGTCTGTTGGGTTTCCCAGTGGGCATCGGTGACCGCGCCAAGCGGAAACGGACGGTCGTGTTCGGGTCCCATATCCAACACTTCGTTGTACGCGCATCCTGAACTGAGTAGCGTACAAGCGCCGACTAGAGTCCAAAACTTTCGTCGTGATAACATCAGTATTCCTCCTGAGCTCAGGATCACGTTTTACTCATGCAGAACGGCGGGTCTCGTGCGATGCGATCGGGCGATTCCTTTTCCGCTCGCACGCTTTGTCCTGCGAGTTGTTTTATTGTCCGTGGCCAAACGGCCCTGAAATCATTGATGAGCCACCGGCGCCGTAGCGTCGCTTGAGCGTGGGCCAAACGGTGCTGCGGTATTCTCGCGTCGGGTTTCCTTCGATTCGGCCGTGCCAATAGAATTCTTTGTTGGTCGCTTCGGTGACGTCGAATCCAGGCAGCGGCGGCACTTCCTCCGGTTCCATTGGATGGACGAGTTCCGGAGTCACCAAGATGATCAATTCGGTTTCGTTTCTCGCCGTATCGCGAGTGCCGACGATCTTCTCGAGCCAAGGCAGGTTGCCCGTTCGTTTGGCGGTCAGTGATTCGTCCAGCAGTCCAGCCACAGCCAGCGTCTGACCTTCTCGCATCTCGACGGTGGTCGTCACCGATCGAACTTGCAGGCCGGGCGTTCCGCCTACCGAAAGGGCGCTGTCGATCTTGCTGAATTCGGGCGACACTTGAAGGCGAATGCGGTCCTTGTCAATCACGGTTGGCAGGAAGCTGATGATGGCGCCGAACGCTCGGAAGTCGGTCGTCACGGCACTCAGTCCGCCAGTCCCGACAACCGTTGGTACAGCAAACTCGCCGCCGGCGACAAACGTCGCCGAAGTACCGCTGAGAGTCACGAGCGTCGGTTCGGAGACGACTCGGACGATGCCGTGCTGTTGTAGCCATCGGAAGCCGATCTCGATTTCTTCGTTGTTGATTTGGCCTAGCAGAGCCGGGCTGGCGCCTGCGCCCGAGTTGAGCAGGGACTGAAGCAGCAGCGCGCCTTCGTTGCCGTTGATCTTGATGTCGGCGTCCAAATCGATGCCGGCGCCCCTCGCGGCCGAACGACTCAGCTCGGCGATCTTGACCCGCAGCGCGACTTGTTGCACGCCCGGGATTTGGATCAGGTTAATGATCTGCAGTTGGTCATTGGTCTCTGGACCGAGTTCGCCTGGCCCCATGACTCGAGCCACTTGCCCGCCTGACAGCCCCATTCCGCCGCCGGAATTGCCGCCCGATCGAGCTCGGATGATCGCCATGATTTGAGCCGCTTCGGCGGCACCTTTGGCCTGTCCGCGAACGACTAGTTTGTCCGCGACGAGATTCATGCGAATCTTGCTGTCCGGGAAAATCTCGCCGATCAGGTCTTCCAAGTATTGATACTTGCGTTGCCTGTTGTCTTGCTGTTTCGTCGACGGATGCACTTCGATAAGATACGTCTGCGGCTCTTCCTCGTTGTTTTCAAACCAGAACGTCACTTGTGTGGCGCCGATCCGCTTTCCAATAATCGAAACCTCTTGTGGCGTGAATTGCACGATATCGACAACCGTCGAGTCGACAATGGCCGTTCGGAAGACGCCCGCTTTGCACTTGAGTAGCCGGCTTCGACCCGTCTCCACCGTCAATCGCCCCGCCTCGTCGATGATTTCAAACGGGGCGTTCGTCGGCAAGTTGTTCTTGGCGGCGGGCGGATCTTGCGGCGGCGGTTGAGCGACAACAAGTTGATTGCTCGGATGTCGCTGCGCGGCCTGAAGTCGCTGCTGCAAGTAGCGATCGAGCGACTCCCGTTTTCGAGTGGTCTCAGTTGGCGCCAACGGCACTCGGAACCCATGCGGCTTTGTTCGACTCTGCGCTGTGCGGGAATCGTTGAGCGGTCGGTTACGAGAAACGGTTGTGGCGGGAGTTCGGAGCGGTCCGGCGAACGGTCGAGTGTTCGCGGGTGCGGCGCCCTTTGAGGTAAACGACTCCGCGGCGCGGGCGCGGCTTTGTTTCGGCGCGCTTTTGCGACTCGTCGTGGCGATCGATGTCGTCGGAACGGTCGGGCGCGGCGAGGCGTTCAATCGAGGACGCTCGCTTTTGGGCGCCACTTGCGAATTCGATCGCGCGTTTGAGTTGCGAGCAGCCAACTGATCGCGATACGAGCCGGCTTTGTTGGGCGTCGAGGGCGCGGCGGCTTCGGATTTCGCAAGTTTCGGGGCGGCAATCACTCGCTCGGGCGAAATCTCTCGCTTGGGCGCTTGTTGCGAAGTTTTGGGTTTGGCTTCCGTCTTTACGCCTGCTGTCTTTGCGGTATTCGGCGTGGATGGAAAAGCCGTCGGGCCGAAGTAGTGCGGACGAGCGGCGACTGAGGGCGAGGCATTCGCCCAAGTGGGCTTCGTTTGCTTGAGTTGCTGTGGTCGCGGCACCGAGTTGGCTGCGATCGAGTTGCGGGAACCAAAGACTGGCTTCTTGACGATGGCGTTTCTTGTTCCTGGCGTCGCATTGGGAACCGGCATGAGTACCGGAGGTTCGGGCAACGGTTTGGCTGCGAGCTGGTTGCGCGTATCTCGAAGGGGCGGTCGTTCCAGGCTGGGGCGCTCATTTCTGGCCATAGGCTTCAACGGCGACTTGCGGATCGGCTTGGCGTCGATTGCCTTCGCGATCCTGGGCGCTCGATCAGAAACACTTCTCGCGGCGGTTGACGCCTGAGAGGAACGGTAAGGCGTTGAGTTAGTGCGTTTCGTTTGGACTTTGCGAACGTCGACGACTTGGGCCGGCGTCGAGCTGGTTTTTTTGCCCGCCAGGCTGGGCTTGTACGGCGAGCTGGGTTTGTACGGCGCGGGTGGAAGTCGCTTCGCTGTCGCGTCAGCCGCCGCCGTTTGTTTCGCTCGAGCCGACTCGGTTGGGGCGAGTGGCTTTGCCGAGGGACCGGCCCAGCGGGAAGGTTCGTTTCGAGTTGAGCCATGGCGATTCGGCAAGTTGCCCCGTTCGACAAACGCGTTCTTCTTTGGCGCGTTCAACGCCTGAGCTCGCCCGGTGTATTTCAACGGCTGCGGTCGGGCTTGCGTATCTCGACCCGTTTTGGAAGCGGCCGAGGAATAACGGCTTGGCGATACGATGGGCGCCGGACGGTGTGAGGCAGCCACCTTCGGCGCGGGCACTCTCGGCGCGGCAATCTTAGGCGCTGGCACTCTGGGCGCCGGCAAGGTTGGGAGCGTGGGCAGTTGAACTCGCGGCACCACATAGGGTCTGTTGGGCGCCGGGGTTCCGAACTGACGGCGTTTGGCCACCAGTTTGGGAGTTGCCTTGGGACCAATGGAAGCGGGACGCGGCGAAGTCTTCGTTTGGTTGCCGATTTGAGCCGACAGAGCGGGTTGCTTACTGGTTGCCGGGCGACGCGACTTTGCCGAGGGCGCAGAGGAGTCGGTGCGAATAAAACTGCTCAATCCAAATTGCGACCGGCCCGTCGTCGGCTTGCTTGTCGTCGGCTTGCTTGTCGTCGGCTTGCTTGTCGTCGGCTTGCTTGTCGTCGGCTTGCTTGTCGTCGGCT
>CAZMNY010000038.1:0-83821 GCA_964567745.1 uncultured Pirellulaceae bacterium
CCGCGTTAACTCTAAGAATGGGGGTTGGCTTCGGCGTAACTTGACTTGGCGGCGTGCGATACAAACACTGGGATCCTAATTCTTAGTGTTGACGCTGCACTAGGCTCAAAACTGCTCGACCTCTCAACTCACAACGCACCTCGCTTTGAGGTGCGTTTTTTTGTGCGTCGCGCCTTTATCGCCCAATGACGAACCGCCGCCTTCGCGAGAGCGCGCCGATTTGCAACCCGAAGGCACGACGGCGCGGGCATAGGCGGTAGCCGCCATGAGCCTGGAAAGCTACAATCGCTAGTAACGAAAACATGCGATTCAAGCGATAAAAGGCAGGAAAATCGATGGCGGCACAGTGTGATTTCGGCCTAATTGGCTTGGCGGTGATGGGTGAAAATCTGGCCTTGAACGTCGAAAGCCGTGGCTATCGCGTCGCCGTTTTCAACCGGACAACGTCCAAGGTAGACGAGTTCATTGCCGGTCGAGCTGCGGGCAAAGCATTCGTCGGCTGCCACAGCGTGGAAGAGCTGGTGAGCAATCTCGCCAGACCGCGCAAAGTGATGATGCTCGTCAAGGCCGGGCCCGCCGTCGACGCTCTGATCGAACAACTCATCCCCCTGCTAGAACCGGGCGACGTCATCATCGATGGCGGCAATACCCATTTCGAAAACACTGAACGGCGAACGAAGCAAGTCGAAGACGCGGGCCTGTTGTTCGTCGGAACCGGTGTCTCCGGCGGCGAAGAGGGCGCATTGAAGGGCCCCAGCATGATGCCGGGCGGCAGCGAGCCCGCTTGGCCGATCGTCAAGCCGATCTTTCAAGCGATCGCGGCCAAGGTTGGACCGAACGAAGATATTCCGTGCTGCGAATGGGTCGGACCTCGAGGTGCCGGGCACTATGTCAAAATGGTGCACAACGGCATCGAATACGGCGACATGCAATTGATTTGCGAAGCCTATTTGATGCTCAAGGAAGGCCTCGGGCTCTCCAACGACGAAATGTACGACGTGTTTGACGAATGGAATCGAGGCGAGCTGCAGAGCTACTTGATTGAAATCTCGCGAGACATTTTTAGCGTCGACGATCCGCAAGGCGAAGGCAGACTGCTCGATAAAGTTCTCGACGCCGCGGGCGCCAAAGGCACAGGCAAATGGATGAGCCAATTGGCCTTGGACCTCGGCGTCCCCAGCACGCTCGTCACCTCGGCCGTGTACGCTCGCAGTCTCTCGGCACAAAAGGCCGCTCGCGGGCGAGCAAGTCACGTGCTAGAGGGACCTGAAGGCGGCGATGGGTTGAAGATCGAGGGCGATCGTGATGGATTCGTCGAGTCGATTCGAGCGGCGCTCTACGCCTCGAAGATCTGCAGTTACGCTCAGGGCTTTGTGCAGTTGCAAGCGGCCGCCGCCGAACATGACTGGCCGTTGAACTACGGTGATTGTGCGCTGCTTTGGCGAGGCGGCTGTATCATTCGAGCTCAGTTTCTCGATCGCATCAAAGAAGCGTTCGATGAAGATCCCAATCTGGAAAACCTGTTGCTCCATCCGTACTTCACCGACGCCGTTCACAGCGCCCAAGCCGCTTGGCGGCGAGTGGTCATCGAGGCAACTCGACTCGGCCTCCCCGTACCGGCGTTTATCACCGCCTTGGCGTACTACGACAGCTACCGCAGCGAACGCTTGCCCGCCAACATGCTGCAAGCGCAACGCGATTATTTCGGCGCCCACACGTACAAGCGAATCGACATGGATGGCGATTTTCACACCGACTGGCTGCACGAGCGAAAAACTCCTTAAGACCCACGGACGGTGCGAGCCATGGCACATACGCTTGTCATTTTCGGTGCCTCAGGCGATTTGACTCGGCGGAAGCTGATCCCCGCGTTGTTTCGATTGCATTTGAAGGACCGCCTTCCCGAGGGAACTCGCATCGTCGGATGCTCGCGCAGCCCCTACAGCGATGCCCAATGGCGCGAGTCGCTTCGAGGAACGACGGAAGAATTTGTCGGTGCCGACTTTGATGCGAAGGCTTGGATTGGATTCGCCTCCCGCGTTTTTTACCAGAGCCTCGACATTGGCCAAGCGGCTGATTTTGACTCGTTAGCGAGCCGACTCGATCAACTCGACAGCGGTCACGAGGCGACCCGCGTCTACTACCTTTCCACATTGCCGCGATTGTACGCTCAAGCGGCGGAACAACTTGGCACCAGTGGCTTGGCGAGCGGCGATGCTCCCCGGCGAATCGTGATCGAAAAACCATTCGGCGTCGACCGCCAATCAGCTCGGCGACTGAATCATGATCTCCACCGCGTTTTCGATGAAAGCGACGTCTACCGGATCGATCACTATCTGGGAAAAGAGACGGTTCAAAACATGTTGGTGCTTCGATTCGCCAACAGTATTTTCGAACCGCTGTGGAATCGCAACTACATCGATCACGTTCAGATCACAGTCGCTGAGCACGTGCGAGTCGGGTCGCGCGGCGCCTACTACGACGGATCGGGCGTGCTGCGCGACATGTTTCAAAATCATCTACTGCAATTGATGATGATCACGGCCATGGAGGCGCCGCCTCACTTTGAGGCCGATATGGTTCGCGATGAAAAGGTTAAAGTGCTTCAGGCCGTGCGTCCATTCGAGGGCAATGATTTCGCCGAGCGAACCATTCGTGGTCAGTATCACGGTTATCGCGAGGAGGAAGGCATTCCCGACGAGAGCGAGACGGCGACCTTCGCGGCTCTTAAGTTGCACATCGACAACTGGCGATGGCACGGCGTTCCGTTCTACTTGCGTAGTGGAAAGGCGATGTCGTGTCGAACGACACAAATCGTCATCCAGTTTCGTTCGCCGCCCCATTTGCTGTTTTCTGGGACTCGCGACCACCACGTCGATGCGAATCGGTTGGTGATTCAAATTCAGCCGGCCGAAGGCGTGCAGCTGCAGTTTCAAACGAAAGTGCCCGAAGCTGGCATGCGACTGCGGATGACCGATTTGGACTTTCGTTTCCGGGAGAAGTTTGTCGGCAGTTTGCCGGACGCTTACCAACGCTTGTTGCTCGACGCGCTCAACGGAGACGCCAGCCTGTTTGCTCGCAGTGACGAGGTCGAGCTGGCGTGGGGAGTAATCGATCCAGTGATCGAAGCGTGGCAGGGCGCACAACCGCCGCGATTGGGAGTATACGATCCCGGCGAATGGGGGCCAGCCGAGTCAAACGAGTGGATCGAACGCCACGGGAATTCTTGGTTCGATGTCTGTCCGGTGTTGCATTAGGACCAAACGGCGCGCCCTGCGCAGCTTGTCGGGATTCTCTCTTGGGCTCCCCGCGTCAAAATAGCTCGAGGCGGCGTCTAGCGTTGTGGCAACCGAACGGCTTTTGTGCCATAGTGGTCGTCCGATGCATTGCCGCGATTCTTTATCGCGGCGGTTTTTTTGGCAGTTCTCTTTAGGGCAGTAGCTGGGGCCGCGCCGCAATTAATGATCTGGAGCGGAAATGTCCATTCTGGTTCTTGTCGTCGATGACCATGAAGTCGTGCGATTCGGCATCCGGCGAATGGTGCAGGACACGGAAATCGAAGTTGTTGGCGAAGCAGTCAGCGGCGACGAAGCAGTCAGCCAGACGGCGGCACTCAACCCTGACTTAGTGCTGCTCGACATTCGCATGCCGCAAGGCGACGGCCTGACCGCATTGAACCGGCTAAAATACGACCGGCCCGATCTTCCCGTCCTCGTCTTCTCGACGTTTGACAATCCGACCTATGTCGCACGCGCGGTTGCCCTGGGCGCGGCGGGGTATGTGCTCAAAGGCGCGCCGAGCGATAAACTGTTAGAAGCGATTCGATCGGTCGCCTCGGGCGAAAACGCTTGGACGCGTGAAGAACTTCGGCGAGTCACCGGTGCGTTGGCGACGCCGCGTCTGAACGCCGATGTCGAAGTCCCTCTGACTCAGCGCGAAAGCGAAGTCTTGCGGCAAGTGGCGCTCGGCTTGACGAACAAAGAGATCGCTCAAGTGCTGCACATTAGCTACGAAACGGTCAAGGAGCACGTCCAACACATCTTGCGCAAAGTTGGCGTCAACGACCGGACGCAAGCCGCCGTCTGGGCCGTTCGAAACAGTTTGGTCTAACGAGGATTCACTTGTCCAAATCGACTGACATCACCATCGTCTCGGCTACAACATCCGAACAGCGGATCGACTATCGCACGCCGATCAAATTTGGCGGCCGAGTCGTCAACGATGTTGTGCTCTTCAACGTTCATGTCGAAGTCGAAACGCGAGACGGACGTCGAGCAACCGGGCTCGGATCGATGCCTGTTGGCAATGCATGGGGCTGGCCGTCGGCGAGCGTCCCCGGCGACCAGACTCTCGACGCGATGATTCAAACCGGGCGAAAAATTGTCGACGCGGCAGACGACTTCAACGAGTGCGGGCATCCATTGGAACTGACCCACGCCCTAAGCCAAGACTACGCGTCGGCGGCCGATGACGTTGTCGAATCGATGGGGCTCGCCGAGGCGATGCCGAAGCTCGCGTTGCTCGTCTGCGCCAGTCCGATCGAAGCCGCCATTCACGATGCTTACGGGAAAGTGCTCGAAGCCAACTCGTACAACCTGTTGGGCGAGGAGTTCGTGAACCGAGATATCTCGGCCTACTTGAATAGCGACTTTGCCGGCGAATATCTTGACGCCTACACGCTCCGCTCGCCCAAGCCCGAAATGCCTCTCTATCACCTGGTCGGCGCGCTCGACCCGCTGTCGCCCGGCGACATTGCGAACCGTCTTAACGATGGCGTCGCGGAGACGCTCGATGAGTGGATCACGGACGACGGGCTCACTCACTTGAAGATAAAACTTGCTGGCGACGATCTCAATTGGGACGTTCAGCGAGTCGCCTCGATCGATCGCGTCGCTGCGGAAGCTCAGGCGGCCCGAGGTTGTTCGAGTTGGTGGTACTCGCTCGACTTCAACGAGAAATGCGAGAGCGTTCAATACGTGCTCGATTTTCTCAATCGCCTTCGCGAACAGGCCCCGCCTGCATTGGAGCGAGTGCAATACATCGAACAACCGACGCATCGCGATTTGCGAGCCAACCCTGAGAGCCGCATGCATGAGGCGGCCAAAATCAAACCGGTTGTAATCGACGAGTCATTGGTCGATTTTGAGAGCCTGCTGTTGGCCAAAGAGCAGGGCTATTCAGGCGTCGCGTTGAAGGCCTGCAAAGGACAGAGCGAAGCGCTGCTGATGGGCGCGGCGGCTCAGAAGCACAACCTGTTTTTGTGCGTCCAGGATCTAACGTGCATCGGCGCGTCCTTCCTGCACTCGGCTAGTCTCGCGGCGCGAATGCCGACGGTCGCGGCCATCGAGGGAAACGGCCGGCAATATTGCCCAGCCGGGAACGAACCTTGGGTGGCCGACTATCCTGGAATGTTCAACATCACTCAAGGCGTTGTCAAAACGGCGTGCCTCGACGGAAATGGGCTCGGTTACCGCGTCCCCGCTACGATTTAGCGCGTCGTCTTTGCCTCAGATTGCCAAATGCCGCCCACGTTCCATGGGTGGTGCTCACGACGTAGACAAAGGTGAACGTCAGGTATGTCCGAATCAACCGCACCGGCAAGCAACAAAAAGAAACGCATCGGCGTACAGTTGGTTTGGGGCAGCATCATCGGCGTCGGCGGTTTGGTGTTTGTCATCGCGCTGATGATGGCCGTCGGCGGAGGAACGGCTGGAAAGATTCGCGCTCTCAAGAGCGAGGGTCAGCCAACCTCGCTTGGGGACATCAAGATACAAAGCGACTTGGTTGCGGCGAGTGACAACGCAGCCATCGCGATTGCCGAATTGAAGTCAGATGCAGAGAATCTGGTTCTCGCGATGGAACCTATCATCAACTCGCAAACGTATGGCGAGCCGTTGTCCGACAGCGACGCCGTACTCGCCGCCAAGTTGCTCGAGGAAAACGCGGAAGCCATCAAGTCGATTCGAGCAGCCATTGCATTGCCCGACTACGGTTCGCAAATCGATTTCGATCGCGACCAGACAATCCAAGTTTTGCAAGACCGGAGCGGCATCATTCGCCCGATCGCCAGGGTGCTCTGCTTGAAGAGTGAGGTGTTGGCGAGAGAGGGGAATCATGACGAAGCGGCGAGAGTCGGCATCGACGTCATTCGGCTCGGTCGGCACTATGGCAACGAGCCGAGTTTGGTGTCGCTCCTCGTCTCGGTCGCCCTCCGATCCATGGGCGCGAACTCCGTCAACGACGCGCTGCAAGCGGGCGAAGTTAGCAGCGACACGAGAGAATCGCTTCGAGCTGAATTGGTCGAAGATGAATTCGTCAACGCGTTTCTCGACGCCATCCGTACCGAGCGAGTTGTGGCCATCGAAAACGTCAAATCGCAAGGCTCGTTCATGATGTCGAGCATGCTCGGACAGCTTTTGGATGCCGCTCAACAGCAAATCGACGAGATCGAACGCGACGGATTGACATCGACTCCCGCTGCGGTGCCGACACCGAACAGTCCGGTCAATCCCGTGTTCGTGGTAAGCCGCACCGCCGCCGTGCGTTGGCTGGCACTTTCGCGTTGCCTCAAGGCAGTCGATCGGCTTACGAAAACACCGAATTCGACACTGGCCGACATCGACCTGCCAGCCGAGGTGAAGATCGACCCGTTTAGCCCCGCCGAGAAATTGGCGACGGAGAAAGAGGACGGCGGATGGAGCGTGTTTAGCGCAGGGCCCGACGGGGTCTACAAAGCGGGCGGAGGAGACGACGTTGGCCTGCGAAAACGCAAACTGGTGCCGAAAGACGAGTGAAGAAATTGAGCCCCGTCGCGTCGGGCCGACTCGCGCTGCGTTGAGCGCAAGTCGCCCCCATCATCATGAGCGACTATTGATGGTTGCGTAACACGATCTGTTCTATCGAGTCACTTTGGCACCGTGAAGGACAACGCGAGGCGTCGTGGGGCTGACCCAGCGATAGGGGTCCCAGGTATTGCCGCTCCACGACGGAGCCGCGGTGCCCATGAAAGGCAACGGCGACGCGGAGGGTCGCAGTGGCGAGATGCCGTACCAACGTTGCGATTCCAATCGAGCTCGGCGGCGAGCGGAACGCTGCTCCGCCTTTCTTCGCACGGCTTGCTTCGGATCGTCGTAGCGCTTGAGCGTTTCCATGTAGACCCAAACTTCCGGCGGAATGCCGGCCGGCGGGGCCGTTTTCGGTTGCTCGACTGCCGGCCGGTCCGACGGGCTCACCGTCTTGGCAACAGGCACAGCGCCCAACTCGTCGGCGTCTTGAGCGTTCAATGTTTGGCCGCAGGCGATCAGTAGGGCCGCTGCAAGGGCGATTCGAAACATGGCCGAAACCTCCGTACTTTGTATGGTTGATCCCGGCGGTCGATGGCCAGGTCTTGCTCGTTCAATAGCCGCGCTTGTCGTGCGATCTCAGCTCCGCGCGCTCTCGGCGAGTTGACTTGTTGCAAGTCTTGCGATTTCGCCGCAGTTCACCGATGCGCATTGCCCACTCGCTCGATGCCGAGTTGGCTCTTTCAAGTCGTCGGCTGACGGCGGCCTCCGGGTTGAATCCCGACGGTTGGCGCGGCGGAATGATCGTCAGACTCGCTGGCGATAGCGCCGGTCGTACCGGTTAGCCAAGATTTTCGGTCGGCACGAGCGAGATAATGGCGATAATCTCGCCATGAGGTCCGAGCTTAGACGGGCCGCAGTTTGCTGGTGCCGACAAGCCGACGATAGGCGTCTCGTTTGCTGCGAACGACAAGCGTGTAGACAACGCCGTCATTGGCCCAGACGCCGATCTTGAGCCCCAAACTGTCAAATTGAGGCGTTGTTGGCGGGGCCGTAGGCAAGCCCTCCGAGTTCCTCTTGAGCACATAAAGGTGGATGGAACCCAGCTTGTCTCGCAACGGCCGAACGTACTGGTAAACCGCCGCCAAACCGTCAACTTCTAAATCGACGTCGGCTACCTTGTCGGGAGTGTAGGCCAACATCGAACTCCAAGGTCGATCCATTGGGGCACCATAGTCACGCCATGCCGTTCGAGTCAGTTTTTCCCACTTCGGTGCGCGTTTCACCACCTGCGTCTCCGTCAATGGTTTGCCAGGCCAAAGGAAAAACGCGGCGACCAACAAGACAGCCGCCGAAACAGCAGACCGAATTAACCATCGGCGACGTCGCCAAATGGAATTGCCCTTTGCATCGGCGCGTTCAACCGTCGTCTCAGCCGTCTTTGATTCTGACGCTTCGCCATCGGCCGCTTGCTTCGAGTTGTCCGTGCAACCGTGTTCCGCAATATGGGCGGCAATCCTGTCAGCCAACCCCGCGGGAATTGGCGCGTTGACAAACGCTTTCTGAACTTTCGCATCGGCACGTTGAGTCGCTTCGAATCGCTGACGCAACTCGTTTGAACTCTTCAACTCGCGAGCCAATTCGGACAATTCGGCAAACTCGCCCTGTTCTGCGCGCTTCAAATCGTCTCGTCCAGGCCGACAAGCCTCGATCGCATCGATAAGTCGTCTTTGTCGATCGTCCATTACGACTACCCTGTTGGTTCCTGAAGCGAGTCTGGCAAGTAGATACAGCCCAAGGATCCATCTTGAACCGCCGGCGCGAGCTCTGCTCGAAGACGTGATTTAGCTCGAGCCAATCGACTCATCACCGTGCCAATCTTGATCTCCAACTGTTCCGCGATTTCTTTGTACGAGTATTCTTCGAAATAAAACATGACCAACACGAGCCGGAACGGTTCTGGAAGCTGGTTCAGAGCCATCTGCAGCCGTTGTTCGTCGATATCACTCTCAGACACCGTTTGAGGAAATGTGTCAACATCAGCTTCAGTGGGCCCCGGTGTCGACGGTTCCGGCTTGCGACGACTCTTGAGAAAGCAGTTCCGCAGCACGCGAAACAACCACCCTCGAGCTTTGTCTTGCTCTCGGATCTGATCCGCTTTCTGGTGGGCAATCAGAAACGTCTGCTGCGTCAAATCTTCGGCCTCCGCTGCGCCGCCGGATAGGCGATACGCATAGGCGTACAAGGGCGACGCGTGTTCCGCGATCAGGTTGTCAATGTCCGGCTGAACCGAACCGTCATCCTGATTTTCGCGGCCCTCGGTCAAGCGGCCCTCGGTCAAGCGACCCTCTGTCATTCGCAGTTCCCGTTTCTTCTGGCTCGCCATATCCAAAGATCCAGTCCGTTGCTGCATTATTCCCGTTTTTGGCCGATTGACAAAAAAACTCAAAAAATGCGAGAAATAGGGAATACCCACCCTACCGGTCGAATCACATCTTGTGAGAATCAGGCAAAGCGAATTCAGTTGTTGGAACGTCTAACAACTCGGCTACCTTGGCATTCGAACCTTGACGTTAAAAATTGTTGTCCACGACATTGTTGTCCACAACTTTGCGACTCCCATGGAAAGGTACAGACTGATGAAGCGATTCTACACCCTTTTGGCCGTTGCCGCCCTCGCAACGTTCACTCTCGGTTGCGCCGAGCAATCAACTGACACGAGCTCGGACGGGCCGGTCAACGTCTCCCCGCCGCCGGAAGGCGGAGGCGACGGACACGACGGACACGAAGGCCACGACCACGGCCCGGGCGAACATGAGCACGAAGGCGATAAGGCTCCCGAAGGCGACAAGGCTCCTGAGGGCGACAAGGCTCCTGAGGGCGACAAGGCTCCTGAGGGCGACAAGGCTCCCAAAGGCGACAAGGCACCCGAAGGTGGAACGCCAGCGCCACCCAAGATCGAACTCGATCCTTCTGTCGACAAGAAGTAGTCGAATAGACTCTGTCTAGAAACGACGAATCAAACGGGCTGAGGCCATTAGGTCTGAGCCCGTTTTTTTTGGCCCCAGCTGAGCCGCCGCTAATTTCGTTTTTTGGGCCTTGGTATCTGGGAGCGACCTTTGCGTCTGGTCTTCTTACGTGCTCCGACCTTGGAATCCGCGCTGGTGACGGGCTCGCCCAGCGAGTCTTGCAGTTCGGTGATGCGATCGCGAATCGAGGCGGCTTTTTCGAATTCGAGATTTTCGGCAGCGTCAAGCATTTCACCTTCGAGTTGATTCAACATCTCTTGGCTGACAATTTCCATTTCGTCCGTTCGGCCAACCGCTTCATTGGCCTTCTTACGCGCTTGGGACGCCGATTCGATACCCGATTGAACGTTCTTTTGGATTGTTTCCGGCGTGATTCCATGCTGATCGTTGTACGCTTGCTGGATTTCACGTCGCCGTCGAGTCTCTTCGATGGCTTTGGCCATCGAATCTGTCATCTTGTCGGCGTAGAGAATGACTTTGGCGTTGACGTTTCGAGCCGCCCGCCCAATGGTCTGAATCAGGGATGTCTCGCTGCGAAGGAAGCCTTCTTTGTCCGCGTCGAGAATCGCCACCATCGAGACTTCCGGTAGGTCGAGCCCTTCTCGCAGCAGGTTGACGCCGACGAGACAGTCGAATTGACCTTCGCGCAATTCACGTAACAACTCAACGCGTTCAAATGCGTCGAGTTCGCTGTGAAGCCACTTGCAAGCGACACCGTTTTCGCTGAGGTAGTGGGCCAAGTCTTCGGCGAGCCGTTTGGTGAGCGCCGTCACCAGGACGCGTTCTTTCGCTTCCGCCCGTTCGTTGATTTGCCCTAAGAGATGAGCTACTTGAGTCCGAGCGGGCTGAACTTCTACGACCGGATCGAGCAAGCCCGTCGGACGGATGATCTGCTCGACTACTTCGCCGCCCGTCTCCTCCAATTCAAATTCGCTCGGTGTCGCCGACACATAGACAATTTGCTTGACGATCTCCTGCCACTCTTCGAACTTGAGCGGCCGATTGTCCAGCGCGCACGGAAGTCGAAAGCCGTGCTCGACCAAATTAATCTTGCGACTGCGGTCGCCGGCATACATCGCGCGAATTTGCGGCGTCGTCACATGCGACTCATCGACAAACAACAAGAAGTCATCGGGGAAGAAATCGTAGAGCGTGTGCGGACGCTCGCCAGGTTTTCGACCGGCGAGGGGTCGGCTGTAATTCTCGACTCCCGGGCAATACCCAACCTCGCTGAGCATTTCAATATCGAATCGTGTTCTGGCGTTGAGTCGCTGAGCTTCAAGCAGTTTCCCTTGCCCGCGGAATTTCTCCAGTTGCTCTTCTAGCTCCTCTTTGATGATCGCGACGGCTTTCTCAATGCGAGACTCCGGAAGCACGAAGTGCTTTGCTGGATAAACGAACAGCTGTTCTTCCTTGGACAACGTTTCGCCGCTGACAGGATTGATCAAAGAGAGTTGATCGACTTCGTCGCCCCACAATTCGATCCGGTATGCGTACTCTTCGTACGATGGCCAGATCTCCACACAATCGCCGCGGACGCGGAACTTCCCTCGCGCGAAGCCGATGTCGTTCCTCTCGTATTGAATGTCGACAAGCCGGCGGAGCATGTCATCGCGATCGAGCGTCTGGCTCTTGCGAACCGCGACCATCATGTCCTTGTAATCGTCAGGCGATCCCAAACCGTAAATGCTCGACACGCTCGCCACAATAATCACATCGCGCCGGCTCACCAACGCGCTCGTCGTCGCCAGCCGCAGCCGATCGATCTCATCGTTGATCGAAGCGTCTTTCTCGATATAGATGTCGCGTTGAGGTATATACGCCTCGGGCTGGTAGTAGTCGTAGTAGCTGACGAAGTAGTTAACCGAATTCCGAGGGAAGAAGCCCTTGAATTCGGAGAACAGTTGAGCGGCCAAGGTCTTGTTGTGAGAGATGACGAGCGTCGGTTTCTGCACCGCTTGAATCACGTTGGCCATCGTGAACGTCTTGCCGGAACCGGTGACGCCGACCAGCATCTGCGAACGTCGGCCCTCCTTGACCCCTTGAGTCAAAGCCTCAATCGCCTGCGGTTGGTCGCCGGCCGGATCAAAGGGTGCCTGCAAATCAAAAACCATCGCGTTCTCCGCACTTGCGATCGGCAAGACCAGTCTTGTGTTTTGTCATAACCTACTCCTTCGCAACGCCGTTGACGGCTCGGGCTGCGGGACTTTCGAAAGAGACATAAGGCCTGATTCGCTCAACCGTTCGAGAGCCGATGCCGCGCACCCTTTGCAAGTCGTCCACCGATCGAAATGGCCCTTCTTGCCTGCGTGATTCGACAATCCGCTTCGCCAGCGTCTCGCCAATGCGGGGCAGGGCGGACAACTCCGGCCAGCGAGCGCGATTCACGTTCAAAACGAATTCAATTCGATGCGAGCTGCGATCAAGATGCCTTAGATTCCCGTTCCAACCGCCGCGACGAACCCAGTTCGCCAGCCAGAGCGTTGCGAGCAGCAGGGCGATCACCGCGACCGTTCGCTGGTCTTCGCGCCGCACCGCGAAGCGAGCAACCAGTTGTGATTCGCGTTGCGGCATCGGTCGACTCCCATTCCCCGTTGGCGAAACCTGCCGACTCGGACGGCTGGCCGCCGCGAATTCCAGGTTGCTGTCGCCCTGCCGCCGATTCCACTGGCGAACCAAACCGCTATTATGCAGAAAACTGAGGCGAAGTTCGAGGCGTGACAAGGGGATGGCACACCGACTGTTGAAGAAATGCAATCGATGTGCCGCCGACATCAAAAGAAGGCGGGCGACGCCCAAAAACCGTCTCCAACGCCCGCGCAGCTCGGTCGGGCCTCGTTACGGCCTTTTTGTGTGTGAAACGCGCAGACGGCGCCTATGCCGTCGAGCCCGCGGGCGACATGAGATGAGTTCATAGGACAAAAATGAAACGCGAATACCGACAACAAGAATGGGACTCGGACGTTGAGGACGACTGTCGTCAACTGGTGCGATTGGCTGTCCGCGAAGACCTCGATTGCGGCCAGGATTGGACGACGCTGGCCCTAGTCGATCCCGCGCGGCGGGGCGCGGCGTCCATCGTGCCGCGTGAGTCGGGCGTTATCTGCGGGTTGCAAGCCGCGTCGGTTGCCCTAACGGAAATGGAATCGTCTCTACAACTGCAGATGCAATGCAGCGACGGCGACCCGGCCGTTCCGGGGCAATCGGTCGCTCTGATCGAAGGATCAGTTCGAGACATGCTGACGTGCGAACGCATCGCGCTGAATCTGATCGGACGGCTGTCCGGCGTCGCCTCGCTGACGCGTCAGTATGTCCAGGCCGCGCGGCAACACGGAACAGCACGGATCTACGACACGCGAAAGACGACGCCCGGTTGGCGCCGGCTGGAAAAATACGCCGTGGTTTGCGGCGGCGGAATGAATCACCGTCTCGGGCTTTTTGACGGGATCCTCATCAAGGACAACCATCTGGCCGCCGGAGGCGACGACGCTCCCGGGGGCACCTGGCAAACAGGAGCCGCTGTCGATCGAGCTCGTGAACTGCTTGAGGAGCTGGGTCGCGGCGCAAACTCGAAAGACCCGATGATGCTGGAAATCGAAGTCGACACGCTTGAGCAGTTGCGCGAAGCGCTCAAGTCCGATCCAGACATTGTATTGCTCGACAATATGAGCCCGCCGAAGTTGCGAGAGGCCATCGAGATCCGCAACGCGCACGGCAACGCCGAACTTGAAGCGTCTGGCGGAGTCAACTTGGAAACGGTCGGCGCCATCTCGGCGACGGGAGTCGAGCGGATCAGCGTGGGCGGACTGACCCATTCAGCCGTCGCGCTCGACGTCGGCCTCGATTGGGTCAATTGAGCCAGTTTGCTTGCTCGTTCAATTTGTTTTGCCATTTGACCACCCTAGACCGTGGCCTACCCTTTGCTAGTCGAACGTGGACCTACAAAACGAATAAAACGAATAAAACGTGGCGGGGGAAGCTGGGAGCTTGAGGGGACCCCGCCGCGTTTTTCGGTTTCACGCGACCCCATAGAGCCACGGCGATATCAGCGGACGAGCAATCTCATCTCCGCCGAGCCGTTCCGCAATCTGCGGTTTCTCGACCACTCTCCAGACGCTCGTTATCCAACGATCCAAACACTGTTTTCGCGCGTCACAATTGGCAAGGTCCACGTTGGCATATTCCTTCTAATCAGCCCAACAGTTCCGATGGCAAACCCAATCGACGCTGGCGGCTCTCGAATTCGCGGCGCATCCTGCGACGCAGGACCTAAACTTGCTCATTGGATTGATCAGCGGGAACTGGTCATCGAATTGGAGAAGAATTGTGTCGCGCGAAAAAACGATTCTGATTTGTAACAACGACTTGCATGTTGTAAGAGCGATTGAGTACCGATTTCGCAAGGCGTCCTACCATGTACTCGCCGCCCAGACGGTCGACAACGCCTGGAGGTCAATCGAGACGCATTCGGTCGACGCCGTTGTGACCGACGTCCGGCTCAGCAACTCGTGCGGACTCGATTTTGTCGAGCAATTCCGAGCAACACCAGGTCACGAATCAACTCCTGTTATCCTGCTGACCGACAAGGGATTTGAGATTCCTTGGAACGAGGTCTGCGAAAGGCTGGGCGTGATAACGATTGTGCCCAAACCCTTCAGCCCTCGCGAACTGTTGAGTCTTGTCGACGACATCGTTCACTTCGGCACGGCCCCGGCGCGAGACGCTTTCCTGCGAACAACTTTCCGTTCACGAAAACGAACATCGCCGATTTAGCTATCGGCGTCGACGCCTCAGTCGAATTGTCACCCAGCCGACTCACGACGTTGTCATCTTGCGTCTTGGCGCGCATCCTGTCGCCGCGTTTCCTGACGAGCGAACCAGATTTCGATGATTTTGGGCGCGCCACTTTCGCGGAGCGTGGGTGACACTCGACGCGCCACTTTCGCGGAGCGCAAGGCGACGGTGTTGGCGGTCGTGCATCTGCGCTGATTCGTTACAATGAGGTCGAAGCTC
Organism: uncultured Pirellulaceae bacterium; assembly: GCA_964567745.1. GTDB lineage: Bacteria > Planctomycetota > Planctomycetia > Pirellulales > Pirellulaceae > CAZMNY01. The sequence continues at coordinate 14,825 of CAZMNY010000038.1, forward strand.
TTGAATAGGAGGGTCGGCCATGGATCGAAAAAAACGAGTGCTGTTTCTTTGCACGGGCAACTCTTGCCGCAGTCAAATGGCCGAGGGATGGGCTCGCGCTCGGCAAGGCGACGAATTCGAAGTCTACTCGGCCGGGATTGAAAAGCACGGACTCAATCCGAATGCCGTTCGAGTGATGCAGGAGGCGGGCGTCGATATCAGCGGACAGACATCGAACACCGTCGAAGAATTAGGCGACGTTGAGCTCGACTTCGTGGTCACGGTTTGCGGCCACGCCGATCAGAATTGCCCGACATTTTACGGCAGCGCCGTCGTTATCCATCGCGGTTTCGACGATCCGCCTAAGCTGGCACAAACAGCCGCGACTGAAGAAGAAGCTCTGAATCACTACCGACGAGTTCGCGACGAGATCAGAGCGTATGTCTTACGACTGCCGAAAGAACTCAGCAAACATTCGGCGAAGTAAAAGCCGCCTCAACCCAATCTCGGGACTTGGCTTAGCCCTGGTACGGCGAAGAAGTGCCAGACAAAGTTGGCGGAAAAGGTTGCTGGACAAGCAGTGTGATTGCGCACGAACCGCTGGCGCGCACGAGGACGCGGGTTCTTGCACGGAAAGAAGAACGAAAGAAAGCTGCGCAGGGAAGGGGCGTCTTATCCGCCCAGCAATCGCGCTCGCCGAGCCCGACGTTCGGCTCGCAATCGCGAGCGACGTTTTACTTCACTAGGCTTCTCATAGTACTCGCGCCGGCGCATTTCCTTCTTGATGCCGCTTCGCTCAACCAATTTGCGGAAACGGCGGACCGCCTCTTGAATCGACTCGCGGTCTCGAACCACCAAACGAACCATTACTTCTCCCAGGTAAGCGCCCCCAAGTGGGCGTGTCTAAATTCCAACCGCACTGACAACAATCGCGGAAATCTTTGTAGCCAAGCAGTTTAAACCAGTTCGCCGAACCGCGCCAAGACGTCCAAACCGGTTTTGGGAGTGGCAGAGTTCCGCTGGCCCTCAGGTCGCCCGGAGAGTTCCGAGAAGCAGTTCCGCGCGACCTTCGGCATTAGTCCAACATCGGCAGGGAAGGGGCGCGGAATCAGCGTAAAGCCCGCAAACAGCCTAAATCGCAGGAATCCGCCAGACGGAACCACCGATGCATCCATCAAGCCGCCGTCGCTGACCGCCGATTTAATCACTTCACCACCGTGATTAACCACAACGGAAGCGGACATGGACGAGCCCCTCTCCGAGGCGCCAGATTGCAATGCAATGGGCGATCAGGACGAATCGAATCGGCCAAACGAGCAACGCCTGACGCTCGTCAATGGGAATTCGGATGCCCCTGATCTTGCCGAAAACGGCGCAGAAGATAGCGGATATCAGGCAATCGACAGGACAGAATCCGACAACGTATTGCTCGGCGACGAAGCGCCCGACCTCGATGTGCACGACGATGACGATGAGCACGATGACGATGAGCACGACAACGATGAGGCCGTCGAGGCCTCAGCGGACGAGGCACAAGGAAACGAATCGGGGCCGCCGCCCCAGACGCTGCTCGAAGAGCTCGATGCGAGACAAGACGACGTTCTCGATCAGCTCGACGCGCTAAACGACCAGATCAAGGCCCTGATCGCGGATTGGACTCGCCAACGTCAGGACGACCACCCCGCCGAGCAAAATGATGGAAATGCGAGCCAGCCGCATGCCGCATAGGAGAGTCCGTGCAGACACGGACCCATTGACCGATTCGCCAACCGGCTCTACAACCGAAATTCTGCGTCTGCACGAAGAGATCGCCTCTGGTTGCTGACCTGAGCTGGCTCGAGTTCGGGGAGTCACCCAAAAACGGAACGCCGCTCGATTACCAGTGGCTTGCGCAGCGAGTCGCCCCAAACACCGTGACTGTGCCCCCTGTCGCAACTCGAGACCACAACCCAACCATTGCGGCTGGAAGCCCAGTCACCCACTAATGGCAAAGCGAACTCGGATCGAGTTGGAGTTCTTGCAGCTCAACTCATGACCTCGCAGGCCCACCAACAACTTTGCTTCCTGCTTACTCTCTCTCCCGCTCAACAGCTCGCGGCGGCGGCGAACGCCGATCCGCGAGCCCCAAAGGCCACGACGTTATGCGCCGAGACGACTTGCGAAATATCGTGATTATCGCCCACGTGGATCACGGAAAGACGACCCTTGTCGATGCTCTACTGAAACAGAGTGGTCAATTCCGCGACGCCCAACTCAAGGGCGAACAGATTCTCGACACGAATGAGATCGAACGAGAACGAGGCATCACGATCCTCGCGAAAAATATCGCCTTGCCGTACAAGGGCGTCAAAATCAACATCATCGACACGCCTGGCCACGCGGACTTTGGGGGCGAGGTCGAACGCGTGCTCGGCATGGCTGATGGCGCTTTGTTGCTAGTCGATGCGGCCGAAGGCCCGATGCCGCAAACGCGATTCGTGCTGGCGAAAGCGCTCGAATGCAATCTGCGGCCGATCATCGTGGTCAACAAAGTCGATCGCCCCGATGGACGACCCATGGAGGCGTTGGACGAGGCGTTCGAACTTCTGATGGAACTCGGAGGCGACGAAGGACTCAACGACCTGCCCTATATTTTCGCGAGCGCCAAAGAGGGGTTCGCCACAACCGATCTCGACCAACCTGGCAACTCCATGGCGCCATTGCTCGACTTGGTTCTTGAGACGATCCCTGGCCCTGACGTCGACCTCGACGCGCCGGCGCGGATGTTGGTGACGACGCTCGACTGGTCCGAGTTTGTCGGCAGAATCGCTGTCGGACGCATCGACTCGGGCACGCTCAAGTCGGGAAACTCCGTCGCGGTTTGTCATGCCGATGACGCAACGAAGATAGCCAAGGTTGCCTCGCTGCACATTTTCGAAAACCTCGGAAAGGCGGAAACCGATGAGGCTCAAGCGGGAGAAGTGGTGGCCGTCGTTGGGATCGATGGAATTGAAATCGGCGATACGATTTGCCACGCCGAACACCCGCGTCCGCTCCCTCGAGTGACCGTCGATGAACCGACGCTGGAAATGGTCTTCACCATTAACTCGTCCCCATTCGCCGGCCGTGAAGGCAAATACGTGACGACTCGGCAAATTCGCGAACGACTCTATCGAGAACTCGAACGCAACGTCGCCTTGAGAGTCGAGCCGCTGACGAACTCGGCCGACTCATTCGCGGTCTCTGGCCGCGGAGTCTTGCATCTGTCGGTGCTGATCGAAACGATGCGCCGAGAGGGATACGAACTATCGGTTGGCAAGCCGCGAGTGATTGTTCGACATCGAGACGGCGTCAAGCAAGAACCGTTTGAGTCGCTTGTGGTCGAAACGCCAACGGAAAAACTTGGCCCCGTCATGGAGCTTGTCGGTCAGCGACGCGGCCTGTTAGACGAAATGCAGACTCGCGGCGTTTTCACGCACGCCAATTTCACCATTCCCGCTCGAGGCCTTATTGGCCTTCGCACGAGACTGCTCAATGCAACTCAGGGCGACGCGATCATGCATCATCGCTTTAGCGGTTATCAAACGGCTGAAGGCGACATCTCCCGGCGGACTTGCGGCGTCCTGATCTCGATGACAAGCGGCAAGTCGGTCGCGTACGGCCTCAACGGCCTGCAGGATCGAGCCGAATTGTTCGTCCGCCCTGGCGACGAGGTGTATGAGGGGATGATCGTTGGCGAAAACAGTCGTGACAACGATATGCCGGTCAACCCGACGAAAGAAAAGAACCTGACGAACATCCGGGCCGCTGGAAGCGACGCCAACATCCTCCTCAAGCCGCCGCGTGAGTTTTCTCTTGAGGCGGCTCTCGAGTATATTGAGGACGACGAGCTCGTTGAAATTACGCCGAAGCACATTCGTTTGCGAAAGGCGTTGCTTCGCGAAACCGATCGACGTCGTCAAAAACGGAGCTCGGGATAGATCAGCAGCCGCGACCTCCGCTTCCACAGATAAGGACCATCATGCAACCGAAACGCTACTTTTCATTGCAGCCCAGCGAGGGCATCTTGATTCGGGCGGCCGCCGACATCTACTCGGCCTACATCACCAACGGCCAGGTCCCCGACGGCAAAGAAAACGCCTACATTCAAAAGTCCATTCAAGAAGCCATGACAATCGCGGACTCAGTCGAAAACCTGATTCAATCCGACGGCGAAATGGGCTAGCTTGACCTAGGCTCTGTCCCTTAATACCAGTTGATGAGCATTCTTGCGATCGCGATGTAGATCATGGCGAGGTAGTGCTCGAGTTTTTTCTCGTAGCGGGTCGCGATTCGTCGAGCTTCCTTGATGTCAATTTCTATGCAATCCCAATTAAGGGACAGAGCCTAGGGTGCTGCACGGGAACGCAGGGCCTTGCACGGAAACACTAGCCTCCCCCACGGGCTTGAGCTATTCGCGCGCCCAGGCCACAACGAGTGTCTAAGTGCAAAGTGACGAATGCAAAGTGCAAAATGTAACGAAGCCCCCCCCACGGGCTCGCCCCGTGCCGGTGAAGCAGGTTCATTAGCTACCTGCAGGTCGTGCAGCGTTGCACTGAAAACCTGGGGAGTTACCCCAGGCTACGATGAGGTTGGCCGACAGGTGCGTCACACGCAATTGTCTTTTGTCTTCGCGCCGTTCGCGTTCTCGCGTGCGTCATTTCAGCAAATGGTGACCTTCTGTGCGCAAAGAAATGGGCCGCGCTTTGGCAGCGCGACCCATCCTCTTCAACCGTCCAGAATTAATTTTCGAGCCGTTGTGACTCGCATTTATCGCGTCTTCACTTCGATCTTCTTGGGCTGCGACGCCTCCGCTTTGGGCAGCGAAACCGTCAACACGCCTTCGTGAAAATCGGCCGCGATTCGATCGTTGGCGACATCTTCCGGCAAACCAACGACCCGCCGGAATTTGCCCATCCGTCGCTCCAACCGGTGGTACTTCTTGCCCTCTTCACGCGCCTCGACGACGCGCTCGCCGGTCACCCAAAGACGCCCTTCCTTGAATTCGACGTTGACGTTCTCCGCGCTGACGCCGGGCAAGTCGATCGTTACCGAGTAGCCCGTTTGCGACTCGACGATGTCCAGCGGCGGATTCACGCCGCCGCTATCGCCTTGAAAGAACGGGTCGTCAAACAAGTCGGATAGTCGTTGCCAGGGAACTAGTTTCGTGCTCATCTTCTTGCCTCCATAAAGACCAATTATTCGGCTGGCCCTCTTCGTCAGCCGCTAACCATTCCGCCAGGCAGATAAAGCAAGCAGCGTGCCAAATCCGAGTGATAACGACGCATGTCGCTATAAAGAAACGACTTACGATTCAATGTTCGCCACTTTGATTCTCAGGCCAGACGGACAGGGAATGCCAAAACGGCATGCGGTCGCCAATTTGGCGCCCATGCCGTTCGTAAGGAAGAGAAGGCCGCTCGAATTCTATCGGAGACGGCTACGCCGATGTATTTCCTTCAAAGGCCCGGCAGGGCGCTGATGAACCACAAGGCAAGTAGATCGTCCAGCTTCTGCGCGTGGTATATCGGACCAAAACGTTACCCCGAAGGGTCCCGAAGGGGCAACGCGCAGGCACCCGTCGAGAATCACGAGCCTAGAAGCGCCGGCAGGTAGCCGACGAACCTGATTCACCGGCACGGGGCGAGCCCGTGGGGGGGGGCTTCGTTACATTTTACACTCGTCACTTGGCACTTGGCACTTGGCACTTGGACGATTGTTGGCGTCTCGGGCACACGGCGCGAATACTCACCAACCTAATCCACCGACCAGGGCAAGACTGGGTCTGACGTTGTGTGGACGAAGCTGAGCAACGCGCCGTATCCGGCGGCAAAGCGCCTAGCCTTCCGCGGCACACGGGTTAACGAGGCCTTCGCGGCGATACTCATTGCGTTCGGGCTGCGACGACGCGCTGGCGCTATTTGGCTTCGGCAAGTCGACGAGCGGCATGTCGCCGAAGTAGCGATATCTTGCACTTGGTGAGAAACTGGACGCCGCGCAGCGGGTCGGCGCCAATAGCCGGCTCGATGCCGTACCAAATCATTAGCGGGAGACTCGCGTCGTTGCTGTCGGACTCGTGGGAGGCAAGCGCTTCGGCGATGTTCCAGCGACGCTTGACGGGCAAGTCCTGCAGAAGCGAGGCGAGTTCGAGTCGAACGGCCGGCTCGCGGTCTTCGCGAGCCATCTCGGAGAACCTCTCCGTCAGTCCTACCAACACGCGGCGATCCTCACGCAACAAGCGAATCGACCATTGCCGAAGGTTGGCGTCCGCGTCGTCGAGTAGCGCGGTCAATCGGTCCGCCTGAAGGTTGCCGGTAGCGTGAAGAGTCCACAGCGCCCGCAGTCGCGAGGCCGCCGAGTTGTCTTTGGCATTCAATTGCGAGCGAAGCCGGACGACTGATCTTGCGTCGATCTGTCGCTCAATCGATCGCTCCTGAAGCAATCTCTGCGCTGTGCGGACGAACCATTGGTTCTTGTGCTGAAGTCGCTCGACAAGCTCTACGTCACTTTCGCGTTTCAAGTCGAGGCCGATGACGGGCTTTGGTTTTCCATAGGTGAGTTTAAAGATACGTCCGCTGGTCAGATGAATGCCGTCGGTATCGTGACATTCGCCCAGGTCGCACCAGTCGGTGACATAAACGCCGCCGTCGGGACCGTACATGAGTTCGACGCCACGGAACCACGCGTCGCTCGTCGCAAACAGGTCGGCGGCGTGCCGTCCGACGAATCCCGAGCCCTTGCGATGCAGGGTGTCATTGTTGATCCGAGCGCCATGAACATTGCAGGTATAGATTGAGCCTCGAAAGCGATCGGGCCAATTGTCGCCATAGTAGATCATGGCACCGCAATGCGCGTGGCCGCCGCCGAGCGCGTCGTGTTCGGTGCCGCCGCGCGACTTCGTCCAATCGCTTCCCGTCCAGTGGAAGTGATCGCTGCAGGCGCCGAGCAGCTGGTAGCTGTAGGGGTTGAGGTCCTCGCCGAACATGCGTTGGTAGCGTCCGCCAGGAATGAGGTGCCACAGGTGGCCAATTACGCAGTTGGTGAAGAAAGCCTGCCCGTGAAGGTCGAAATCGAGTCCCCAGGGATTGGTTGTGCCGTGGGCGACAATTTCAAAGTCACGGCGATGAGGATGAATTCGCCAAATGCCGCACTCAATGTCGACTCGATCTTTTTCCGGCGTACCGGGCTTACCGACTTTCGATGGCGCGGTGATGCCGTTGAGACCGTACAGCCATCCGTCCGGCCCCCAGGTTAGACCGTTGAGCACGTTGTGGATGCCCTCGGTCGACCAACCGTCAAGCAAGGCCTCGGGCGGTCCATCAGGTTTGTCGTCGCCATTGGTGTCGGGAATGAATAGTAGATGCGGTGCCGAGCAAACCCAAACGCCCCCAAAGCCAACTTGGATTCCGCTGATGTAGTTTCCCTTGTCCCAGAAGACGGTGCGTTTATCGAATTGTCCGTCCCCGTCGACGTCTTCCAGAATCAAGATCCGATCGTTTCCTTCTGGCTTCCAATGCCGATACGAATAGCATTCGGCAACCCACAGCCGGCCGCGCGCATCGAAGCAGAACGAAATCGGTTGACGCACATGCGGCTCACCAGCAAACAGCGAGACTTCAAACCCTTCAGGCGGCGAAAACAACTTAGCCGACTCGGAAGGCGTGGGAGGTTGCTTGTCGCCGGGCTGTGTGTTCTTGGCACCTGGCGGCAATTCGAGGTCCTTGGCGATCGGCCGCTCAACGGCCTTGAGTGAAGCGAATGCGATCACGAGCAAGGTCGTGGCAACGAGTGCTGTCTTGTAGAAGCTGAAGAATGGCATGGATCGCTCGCATGGTGTAGTCGGATACCGGGCCGCGCCCGTTGTCCGCGGACGAGAGGGTTAACGGCATTACATTGCTTGCCGAACCGCGTCGTGCTAGTTTACCGGATAGAATCCAACGCGTGGTTTCACCGTCGACCCATCGTGACACCAAACATTCGGTTCATCATGAGGGGTGAAGTATGGACAAAGAGGATCGAGGCGAGAGCAACGCGGGCGAGATTCAGGGATCCGCCACAGCGAAGGCAGACGAGATCATTCCGCCAGCTCGGATGACACTCAGCATCGCCGCCGGACTGGTGGTTGTCGCGGCGACAGCCGGCTGTTCCAGCGTGGCCGTTCTCAAGGTCGGCATGTACGGGCTGTTTCTCCTGTGGGGCGGAGGCTACTTGGCTGGAGCGACCGGTAATCGACTTCTTTCCGACGCCAAATCAAAGCTCGTGGGCTACGTCTTGGCCGCAAGTCTGTTGCTGGCCTTCGTTTTGTCGAAACCTGCTTCATCCGGTATCGAATCAAACAAGGGCAAGACGACTGGTTGATTTCGCTGTCGCTCGTGCCTCAGTTTCTTCAGGAAAACCCGCTTTCCTCCCTGGTAGGCATCGTGTCGACAGTTCTCGGCGGCGCCGCGGCGTATCGCGAGACGGCCAAACGTTTCTATTACGTGCGGGTCGAGACGCGTTAGCCGAGACCAGCCAAAAAGCCGCTTGGATGATAGCTTCGACGAATGCGGCCAAGCGACTGAACTGCCCTTGTCAAAGAAACGTAGGAAGAGACAATTCCAGTGCGAACGCGACTACGTTCGCGATCCTACGTCATCACCAAGTGAGGAAACTCTGTTCGATGAATGCACTCAATCGTTTCGCACCCTGCCCGGCTTCTCTGCTATCTTGCCTCGTTTTCTTGACGGCGATTGGCTGTAGCGGCGGCTCGACCGAACCGACCAGCGGCAAATCGAACGGGACGGCAAAGCCCGCCGACGACCACTCGGGACACGATCACTCAGCCCATGGACATGGCGACACAGGGCCTCACGACGGCCACATCCTCGAGACGAGCGACGCTCACTTTCATGCCGAATGGACTCACACCGAGGATGGTCGAGTGACCGTCTATATCCTCGACTCGTCGGCCACGGCCGATCATCCAATCGAAGCGAAATCGGTGATTATCGAAACTGCCATCGAAGGCGGCGCCGTGACTCCTTACGAATTGAAATCGGTTGGCGACGGCGAGACTTCGGTCGCCTTTGAAATCACCGACCTCGCCTTACTGGCCGTTCTGAAAGTCGCCTCGGACGAAGGCGCGACGGCCACGCTCAAGTTTTCCGCCGAAGGCAAAGACGTGACGGCCATGATCAAACACGACGACCACGGCCACTCGCACTAAGCGACGATAAGTCAAAAGCGGCTGCCGAAATTTCAATCTCCGCCGCGAATGTCATCGTCTACAAAGGCTGCGTGATTTCATCCGCTCGGCCATGTTGAGAGTTGGACTCGATGTGCGAGATGGTTGAAAGCGTTGACGGGAAAAAGGAGAGTGATGGCGGACGTTCGCCATTGCGAGTTCTTGCGATTGAGCCATTCTATGGCGGGAGCCATCAAGCCTTCCTCGATGGCTGGGTTGAGCGAAGCCGGCACGCTTGGAGACTTGTCACTTACTCCGCCCATCATTGGAAGTGGCGGATGCGGCACGCGTCGTGCACGGCCGCCTCGGAGGTGCAAGAATTGGCCGACGCGGGCCAGACGTGGGACGTCGTCTTTTGCACCGACATGCTGAACCTCGCCGAGTTCCGCGGCTTGTGTCCGCGGGCAGTCGCAGAGCTCCCGGCCGTCCTCTACTTTCATGAAAACCAACTGACGTATCCCACGCGGCACGCCAGCGAGCGAGATTTTCATTTCGTCGTTTCCAATTTTGTTTCCGCTGTCGCCGCCGATCAGATTTGGTTTAACTCGGCGTTTCATCGCGACGATTTTCTTCAGGCTTTGCCCGCCTTTTGGAGCCAGCTCCCTGACCATTGCCCAATGTCAGAACTCGAATCGCTTGCGGAAAAGTGTCGAGTTCAACATCCGGGTATCGACGCCGAGTCGTTTCGGCCAGCCAGCGCGACGCGCGGATCGAGCAATACGCCTCAAGTGACTTGGGCAGCGCGTTGGGAATTCGACAAGAATCCGGAATCGTTTTTCGACGCCTTGGACGACCCCGCGTTGGCACAGCGAAATTGGAATCTCGCTGTGCTCGGACAGTCTTTTCGTGAAACGCCCACGTGCTTCGAGGTCGCTCGCGAGAAATGGTCCGATCGAATCAGCCATTGGGGATTTCAGGCCACCCGTGAGGATTTCGTTTCTGCCCTGCAGTCGACTGACATCTTTGTCTCCTCGGCAATCCATGAGTTCTTTGGAATCGGAGTGGTCGAAGCCATCACGGCCGGAGCAACTCCTTTGCTTCCGCGCCGACTGGCGTACCCCGAGCTCTTGCAACTCGAAACGTCGCCGGAACTGCAGCCGTGTTTCTATGATGACGACCGAGACCTGTCGGGCGCCCTGGTCCGACTGCTCGAACATCCGAATCGCCAGTCGCTTCAAGCCCGAGCCGCTGCGGCCGTTGCCCGCTTCGATTGGGCGAGCCGCTCTGCCGAATTGGACGAGGCAATTCAGCGAGCAACATACTGACGACTGTGAAGAGCAAGTATGCTCGCTAGATCCGCCGACGTGTTACGTCACTTCTTCATCAGGAATGCGATTAAGTCTCGAACTTCGTTTTTGCTGAGTTTGTCGAGCAAGCCGTCGGGCATCATCGAGGTCGCCAGTTGTTTCGTCGAGTAAACATCGTCGGGCGGAATCAGCAACTCGCCCTCCGGAGTTGTCAAACGGATGACTCCCGATGGCGCCGCGCGAGCGATCCCCGAGAGCACTCGACCACCCTCCGTTTGAACATGGGTCAAGCGATAGTCGTTGGCGACCGCGGCGCTTGGATCGACAATGTTCTCAAGTAGGTAATGCAAATTGTCGCGGTTTGAGCCGGTGAGGTCCGGGCCGATTTTGGCACCTTCGCCTCGTAATCGGTGGCACGTTGCGCAATTGGTTTTGAAGAGTTTCGCGCCGCCATCGAGATCGCCTCGGCTGAGCGTCTTGGCGTTCAACCTTCGCTTCCACTGCTCAATTTGCGCAAGTCGCGCCGCCGAACTCTCGCGCACCGCGCCCCAGAGTTGATCGAGTTGTTTGTTGAGCTGCTTGTCGCCAAGGGAACGCATTTGCCTCACATGGAATGACGAAATGTCGACCGCCGCGATCTCCTCCGCCTGCAACGATTTCACGAGTTGGTTTGCCGAAGCGATTCGCGAGGCGAGCACGGCAATGGCGGCCTGTCGTTCGGCAACGTTCCAACTCGGATAGCCGAGAAGCAGTTCGGCGGTGGTTTCCGCGCGGCCGCTCGAGGCGAGTCCTCGGATGGCACCGATCCGAAGCAGCGGGTCGTCAAGCAGTTCGATATAAAAGGGCGTCAGCTTGGGAACGTGATGGCCGACAAGCTGGTCTAGCGCCCACTGTCGGTCCGACGAGTCGGCACGTTGGTTGCCCGCGATACCCTGCAGGCGACGGACCGCCCGTTGATCTTGGAAAACGAGCGCCAACTCATCGGCTCGTCTTCGTACAGCTTGAGAATGGCTCTTCTGCAATCCAGGATAGATCTCGTCCCATCCGGCCGGCTTGGGGCTTCGCTTTTGCCCTGCGAGCGCGTCGCCGATTCCATCGAGAATATCTTCGCGAAAACTGTCGTCGCTCGACTGCCCCAGCGCGCCGACCAATGCCGCCATCACTTGCCCCACACGATCCGTCTCGTCATCCTCTTCCGCGGGCGGCTCGGCTTGAGCTGGCTCCGGCGCCAGCGGCTGGGTCGCAGAGGGCTGTGTCTCGACCGAATTCGGCGCGACCGGTCTCGTGAGCTCGGGCTCTTCTGGGCGAGAATCATACGCGGCAACGCCGAAGTTCGGCGAGAAGCTGAGAATCGCGTAGACCAATAGGCAGACCAATGAGGCGGCCGCGACCAAGCGAGCAGACATCATTGGGTGCGGAGCAAAGTCACATCGCCCGCTTCCGTTTGATAGAACACTCGAAACTGGAGCTTGCCTTGGCCGTTAAGGCTCTCATGGAGTTGCTTGAGCTTCTCCATTTTCGCTTTCATCAAAGTCATTTGCGCCATGGCTTGATTGGCCAAGTTCTTCTGCTGCTCGTGTTGCTGTTTCTTCGCTCCATCACTGCCTGGGTTATAAACCGCAAGCTGTTGCACTCGAATGGAGGCTTGTTGCGCGCTGGCGGTAACGAATTGATCCATCTTCTTCAAGCTGGCCTTGTTGATTGGCTGCATCTCGGCGGCTTTATCGAATTGAGCAAACGCGGTCACGTTCATTTCAAGATGACGCCGCAATTTCGAGGTCAGCTTCAGCAGCATGACCTTGTCTTCTTCTTTTTCGCCGAACCGAATGAGCTGTCCGCCGTTGTTGGCGGGGATTGGCTGGTCGGGTTCCTTCACGTGTTTCGGGAAAGGAGCGGCCAACTTACTGACAGTCCAGAAGACCTTATCCGGGTTCGGTGGGTGAGGAATTTCCCAGCGAACTTTGGCGCCAGCCCTTTCCATCTCCAACGTGATCGGCTCGAGAACAACTGGCTTGCGCAGAGCGAGGTCTTTGGTGGCACCGCCAACGGTCAGGTTGATGTTGAGCATGCAATTGACCAGATGGGCGCTAAGCGGATCCTTGACAGCGTCCTTTGTCCACTGGAAATAAAGTTTGTTGTCATCTTTGATTTCCAAATTCGCCACCACGGCGTCGCCAAGTTCGCTCGAACCCTCCATGCGAAACTCCCAAGCTCGCTCGGCAAGTCCGGCGTTCGCATTCTTGATCGTGAACACTTTCTTGGCTCGAGTAGCGCCGTCGCCGCCGCGCAGGTAAATCGAACAGAGCACTTTGTCGGCGAGCACGATCGTGCCGAGCGGCTTGGCTGCAAACGCATTAGGCGCGGCATTTCCGTCATCGCCAAACAAAACAGGCAATTCAGTCGTCTTGGGGATTCCGGCTAGCGGATCTTGCTTGGGGACGGCTTTCGCCGTGTCCTTTGGTTTCTTATTGGTCTTGGGGTTGACCTTGGCGGGCGGTTTTGCGGGGGGCTTGGCCGCAGGTTTTCCGGCTTCCGGGTTTGCCCCATCCGGTTTTCCAGCGTCCGGCTTCACGCCATCTGGTTTAACTGCGGCTGGATTCTCGGATGGAACCGAGACGGCGTTGTCCGTACCACTGGCGACCGTTTCTTTCTCATCCGTATTGTTGGCGCCAACATCGGCCGATCCATCGTCTTCAACGGGATCTGCCGGCGGATCGTCGATTTCCGGGTCGCCAATTTCCGGGTCGCCAATCTCGGGATCGCCCACTCTGTCCGAGTCGTTGCCGTTTTCGCCAGGCTGCTGAGTGTCGTCCGAGGTGGACTCGGTTTCGTCCGTCGGAGTGTCGCCCTGGGCAATCGCCTGATTGCCATTCCCCATGTAGCTGAAGATCCCGGCGATGAGCCCGATGACAGCAATCGCGGCAACGACACCTCCGCCGATGATCACCAACAACTTCTTCGAGTCTTTCAGTTGTTTGGGCGCGGTCTCAGTTGCATCGGCAGCGTTTTTCGCTTGCGTTTCCGTTTTGGCGTTCTTCCCTTTGCCCTTTCCCCGTCTTTTCTTCGTCTTGATGGCGAATCCAGTCGCTCCCTCGACCGCGCCAATGCCTCCGAATTGCCCCGCATCCGTCTCGCCTGTGCTGCCAGCTGAGGACGCGTCGTCGCCGCTCGTGTCGGCGGATGCGACTTGACCGACGTCGAAGATGGACGTGTCGTCGGACCGACACAGGATAATGCCGGTATCGATCGCCTCGGATGTGTCGTTGGCTATCGCGTCGGCCTTGTCGACTGGCTCGGCGTCAACGCCCAGCCATTGATCGAGTCGTTCGACGACATCCGCTGCGGTGACGGTCCGATCGATTGGCTTGAGTTGCATCAGGCGATCGCAAAGTTTGGCGAGCACGGCTGGTGTATCGGGGCGGATTTCATCAACGTCAGTGACCGAGCCGAAGGGAATTGTCGCGCGGGGGTAGGGCGGCGTGGCCGTCAGCATCCAATAAAGCAAGCAACCGAGAGAGAACTGGTCGCTACGACGATCAGCCTCTTGTCCCGCCACTTGTTCCGGCGAAAGGTAGCGCGGCCCGACAAGCGTCTCGCCGCTGCTGTTGACCTGCTCTCCCAACATGGCTTCCCTGAGCCGACCGACGCCGACGTCGAGCAGTTTTATGTCGCCCGAGGGAGTCACGACCAGATTCGACGGTTTCAAGTCGTGGTGGGTTAGATCTCGCTCGTGCAAGAATGCCAGCCCGTCCGCAGCTTGGCGAATAATCCGTGCGGCGTCTCGGAATTCAAGTGGACCGCGCTGTTCAACATACGCTTGCAGATCTTGCCCTTCGGCAAACTCGGTGACGACGAAATAACGGCCATCTTCATCGTCGATGTCAAACAAATGAATGACGTTGCGGTGATCGAGGTCCGCGATCTTGCGCGTTTCGGCAAGGAATCGTTCAAGCACGTCCGCTTTGGATGTGTGTTCTCGGGAAAGCGCTTTGAGGGCGACCTTTCTGCCCAACTGACCGTGTTCCGCCACAAACACTCGGCCCATATCGCCGCGGCCCAGCGCTTCGCACAGTTTGTATTTGCCGATTCGCAAAGCGAAATAGCCTGCTAGAAGTTGCCCTGCTTGCCATCGCGTCAGGAGCTGGTCCTTGAGAAGACGTCTCGCCACCGCTTTGGGGTCTGTCATCCCGGCCGTGGCCTCTTTGACCTCAGCGAGCTGATCCTCAGTAAGTAATCGGCTCTTTTGAAGGAGGTCGAAAAAAGCGTCCGCTGTCCGGACCGCCGCGGCCTTTCCCATCGTCGCGCCTCTCCATCTATTTTGGTTCCGCCAAGATTGCTCGGCAGCCCGATTTCAATTGCAGCCAATGAGGGCTGCGCTGCGCGAGCCAAACCGGATGCTGAATTGCAGTGAAAACCGAGTTGTTTGGACGACTTTGATTCTCGCAATCGACAGCCCAACTCGCAAGCACTTTTCGGAAGAACTGGCTGAGAGAAGGGAATCAGAATGACTTATTTGCCGACTTGACCGTACCTTGCGGGTGCCCGCCCCCGCCAATGAGCCTATCTGCCCTAATGAGAGCATGGTCACTTCTTAATTGTACTCGCCATATCTATCCATATTTCCAACACCGTCGGACGAGGCGTACGTGGCTGGGCTTCCAGTCAAAGTAGGGTTTGGGGGAAGCGCCTTGCCTGCGGCGACGGGGTTAAACGAGCGAGTGGCTGGGGCTTCCAGCCGCAGTTGGGGTTTTGGGAAACGGGCGCCGAGCCAAACGGCGCATTGAAGCAACGACGGCGAATCGCGCCGGCAACTCTTTGGCTTGGACGCCCACAAGCCCCCATGGCACCGCACACGCCTCCTCTCATTTCACGCAGTCCTCCTAAGCTTCCAGAGAGCGGGCGTGGCCGCGCGGTCGATTCGTAGAAAAAGTCGGGTTTTGGCAAGTCTGGCTAGGAAATGCGGGAGTCTTTGGCGAAGGACGCCGATTAATTGGACTATTCCGGGAGTCCGGAAAGTATTGGTTTTGCGCTTTGTGCCTAGCCGATAGCTGTGTCCGAGTGACCCTAACAGTGCTACGGGTGATTCGGAATGTTCGGAGTTTGACGGTCCAGACCTACGATCTGCACGCCGCTGGGGAGCATTTTTACTGCTCACCCTTTTGTGCCGCGGAGACAAGCTGATGAAAATGCAAAAGGCGTGGCTTTTGGCCGTGCTGTCGATTCTGACACTCATGTGCCATTCGCCTGTGCGGGCTCAACTAAGTGGACCAGGTGGTGGCGGCCCAATTGCCGTGTCTCAATTACCTGTTCCCGGGTTCGGGATTGGCCAAGCGCCGTTGACCGGGGGCCCTCTCGGCCCGCCGCAAGTCGCCGCCACGACGCAACGCCCGTTGGCGTTTGCACCGTCCCAAATCGTACACTACCAGCCGACTGGGCAGGGCGGCCAACACGCGGGCCACCAACATGCGGGCCACCAGCACGGACCGAGCATGGCCGGGCCAGGCCCAGGTCTGCCTGGAATGAGGCCTGGTCCCGGAATGGGTCCTGGTATGGGAATGCCGCCTCAAGGCATGCCCGGTATGGGAATGCCGCCTCAAGGCATGCCCGGCATGGGAATGCCTCCGATGGGGATGCCTCCGATGAGAGGCCCGATGCCCGGACAGATGATGCCCCCGTACGCCCAACAGGCGATGGGGATGGGACCCGGCGGACCAGCTGGTCCTCCGATGGGCGGCGTCGCGCCGGCATCTACGTACTACGGCGGCGGCGGCGAAGCAGCAAGCTGTAGCGGTTGCAACGGAGTCGGCTGTGATCACTGCCTTGGCAGCGGCCACGAGAACGGCTTTGGCATGGGCATGGGTATCCTCAACCGACTTCTCCCCTACGCTGAAGGCGGTTACTGTGCACCACGGTACCTCGACTTCTCCGTCGAAGCCTTGATGCTCAAGCGGGAAGATGTCAGCCGACAAGTCAATTTCATGTCGGACGGCCCACGCGGCTTGGCTCCTCCGCTGATCATTCTCGGCACAGACAACCTCTCGTTTGACAACGATGCCTACGGATTCCGATTCAACACGGCGTTGCAACTCCATGCGGGCGGCACCTTGGAATTCGAGTTCCTGGGGCAGTTTAACTGGAATTCAACAGCCCAAGTCAACAGTGCCGGCGACTTGCTCTACTCGGCATTTAGTGACTACGGCAACGATCCTCCGCCACAAGTTGGTCCCATCGTTCGCGGTGGTTATTCGGATACCGACTCCGCCGAATGGGCTCGAATCGATTATTCGTCCAATTTCGACACGCTCGACCTGACCTACCGCAAGCGTTGGACACTGCCAAACTGCCGTTTTCAAGGCTCTTGGCTGGCTGGCGTCCGGTACTTCAAGTTGGATGAACAGTTCCGATTCCGCACACTCGTCAACTATCCCGATCCCAACGGCGGCATCACGCCGATCACAGGCAACATGCAGTACGACGTCGGAACGTCAAACAGCATGACTGGCGCCGAAATCGGTGGCGATGTCTGGGCCACAATGGTCCCTGGCGTCCGAATGGGTGTCGCCGGTAAAGTCGGCCTGTTCGGCAACCGAGCCAGCTCGCACACCAACATTGCTGCCGCGACCCTGGCGACTCCTGTCGTCGAATTGCTGGCGGCCGAATCGGTCTCCATGGTGGCGGAAGCGAACTTCAACGTGCTCTGGCGAGTCAACCAGCACTGGACCATCAAAGGCGGTTACGAGCTGCTATACGTTGACGGTGTCGCACTGGCGCCTGAGAACTTCAACGCTGGTGCCCCCTTCGCGGGTGGTGCCACGCCTCGGAAGCCTGTGATCAACGTCAACGGCGACCTGTTCCTTCACGGTATCAACTTAGGTCTCGAGTACATGTGGTAAGCGTTCGCTTGCCACATGTGAGGGTCATCAAAGCCCCGTCCTGTTTTGGACGGGGCTTTTCTTGCGCGCTGGCTTTTTAGCGCACCGAGGACAAACGCCTTAGCCGGGCGTCGTTCGGCGACATCGTCTTGATCGATCGTTGCCCAGCGCATGGAGACGATTCTGGCCAAAACAGCAAAGCTGGCTTTCGCTACGCCCCGCCAGAATCGTTATCATTCAAGCTCGAATTCACTAAGACCCGCACAAGCAAAGCCTCATTTGGAGGCTCTGTTCGAGCAAAACTGACATCAATTCGGGAACTTTCCGATCCGTATCCGCGTCGAAAAAGCAACTCGAATTGGTGTTATTGCAACACCTGTTGTGAAAAGGCAACGGAATTCGTTGACATGTTGGGTTGGCCAAACATAATCGAAAGACGCGACTTTTTTCAAATACCCTAAACACCCCATTTAAACATTCGTTCATTTGGGGGGTATCAGGTTGAAATCGCAAAACCATCGATGTGATGGCCAGGAACGTTGTTACTAAAGTGGCATGGGATTCTCCAAGCCAATATTCCCATCTCGACCACGTCGCGAGGGCTATGTCGTGAAATTGCGTAAGAAACAGAGCAAGAGGTCGCGCCAACTCAGCAGCCGAGAGGCAAGGCTGAATCGTCGGAACGTGTTCCGACGCGTGTTGCAGATGGAAAAGCTGGAAGCACGCGTCGTGCTCGACGGTCACGGTGTGGCCGATCCCGATATGGACGGGGTCCCGTTCTTCATGGACCCGATTCCGGGCCCAGCTGGCGACGCGGTGCCTGATGGCGTTCAGTATTTTACTGGCGCATTGATTCACGGCGGTGGTTCGGGCGGCGGCCCCTTCTTTAGCACCGGTCCGGAAGGCGCATTCAACCCCAACGCGCCGACGATCGTCCTGGACTTCAATGATCCAGGTCAACCCGACACGACCGACATGTTCGGTAACACGGTCACCACGTTTGACCCAACCGCCTTTGGTTTTGCCGCCAGCGACTTCGACTTACTGGCCAATGGCATCCTCGACGAAGCCAGCAAGCTGTTCTTTGATATTCCGACGGATCCGTTGACGCCTATCCCGGCGTTCCACGAACTTGACATCAACTTCATCATCGGCGATATCGGGACTCCCCCGGCTGGCTTTAGCGAATACTACTTCATGCAAGTCGGCGACGAAACGAGCGGGCCAAGCGGCGCGCTCGGACTCGCATGCCTGGCTTGCGTTCGCGACGCAACCGGCAATGGCCCCAACAACGGCGTCCAAATTGGCGACGTCGTGGGATCGGTCTTCACCGACACGTTTGGATTTGACGCGTCGTTGACCTCAGGTAACTTCGACGCCACAACCCAAGTTGTCGGATATGTTGCCGCCCATGAACTCGGCCACTCGGTTTCGCTGGCCCACTTGGACGTCGCCGGCAGTGTCACGCCCTTGGGCATTGGTACTCCCGTTATGTCGACGGGTGCCATCGATGCGTCCACAGCCGACTTCCTTGGTGAGCATGAGTTTGCTTTGAGCGGCGTCAACACCGAGGCTGCCGGGGCAATGCAGCAGCACGTGCAGCAATTGATCGACGCCTTGGGCACTCGCCTCAACGCGCTGGTTCAAGTTGAGGGCACGGTTTACCAAGACGACAACGAGAACGGCATTCAGGACGCTGGCGAAATCGGACTCGCTGGCTGGGAAGTGTTCCTCGACATCGACAACAACGGCGTGCTCGATCCGAGCGAGCCAGTTGCGACTTCCGCTGCCGACGGATCCTACACTGTGAATGCGACGGAAGGCGCCGGCACTTACACGCTTCGTGAAGTTGTGCAGCCCGGCTTTCTACCGACCATTCCTGTTGGCGGCGTCACCTCGGTCACCTTCACTCAGCCGGTCGAGGTCATCTCCGGAGTTAACTTCGGAAACAAGGAAGACCCCGCTATTATTTCGGGATTCAAGTGGATCGATGAAAATCTCGACGGTCGATACGATGAAGACACCGAGCCGCGTGGGGCTGGGTTCCGTATTTACATCGACGAAAACGACAACGAGCGGCTCGACTTCAACGAGACTTCGACGCTGACCGGCGAAGACGGAACCTATGCGTTGCGTTTGCCAGGCGCCGGAACGTATTCGATTCGTGAAGCGGTTCCGCCGGGCTACACGCTGACATTCCCCACGAACGGCAGCCACAGCGTCACCGTGGTTGAATTTGAATCGGCCAAAGGACTCAACTTTGGCAACAGCGGCCAGTTGCATGACTTTGGCAATGCCCCGGATTCCTACGGCACCATGCTGGCGGACGATGGTGCCCGACACCGCTTGCTTCCCGGACTTCAGATGGGAGCGAAGCTGCTGGGCGAAGCCGACTCGGTCGGCGCCGCGACGTCCGACAATGACGGAGTCACTTCGGCTCAGCGTATTGTTGCCGGAGCGCAAGCCAACTTTGACATCGACGTGATGACCAACGGTCACACTCCGGCCTACATTCAAGCCTGGGTCGACTTTGACGCAAGCGGAACGTTTGATTCATCGGAACAGGTCATTGCGAACGATCGACGCGGCGATGGAATTCATACCATTTCATTCGACGTACCATCCACCGCATCGACGGGCACGACGTGGGCTCGAGTGCGTTACGGCTGGGAATACAACCTGGGCCCGAACGGCGAAGCGTTTGCCGGAGAAGTTGAAGACCTTCTCGTCAACGTGCTCGGCGACGACCCTCAAGCGGTTGACGATTTCTTTGATGGCAGCAACGCCGTTCCGCAAGACTCGGCCGCCGTCAACCTGGACGTGCTTGCCAACGACTTCGCCAGTTCGGCTGGCGGGTTGATCGTTCAGAGCGTTCAGAATCCTAGCGTCCAGAACGGAACGGTGACCATCGCGGCCAACAACCTGTCGGTCTTCTATCAACCGGCACCTGGCTTCTTTGGCTCGGACTCGTTCACTTATACGATCATTGACGCGGCCCTCAAGACATCGCAGGCGACTGTCAACGTGGTCGTCACGCCGACGATTTCGGGTCCGCTGGCCCTAGACGACGTTCACTTCTTCACCGACTTCCCGCTGAACGCGTCAACGGACATTCCCGTCCTGCAAAACGACTTCAACGGAGCGGACGGCCCGATTCGACTGAACCGAATCACGGTCGATCCGACGATCGGAACGGCGGTCATTTCCAACAATGGAACGGCCGATCCAAGCGACGATGTGATTCAGTACACGCCGATTAACAGCAGCGTGGAAGGGATGACGGATACGCTTGAGTACGAAATTATCGACACGCTCAACCAAGTGTCGACGGCTAGCGTGCTCGTGCAAATTGGCAACGCAGCTGCCAACGACACTGTCATCATCTCGATGGCCGCCTTCGACCCGACGACGGGGCAACCCATCGCGTCGACCTCGGTAGGCGATGTGTTCGAATTGCGAGCGTTCGTGTCGGACAACCGACCGCAAATCCCGCCGCCGCCGAGCGGTGTTGAGTTGAATGGTCTGTTCTCGTCCTACTTCGACATCACCGTGAACAAGCCCAGCCCAGACAGCAACGTCTTTTCGGCGACATTCGTCGGTCAACCGACCTCGACGCCCGAGTATCCGGAAGCTGTCAGCGGCGACACGCTCTCTCCTGGACAAGTCGACGAAGTCGGCGGCGTGCAGCCTGTTCAGATCAACGGCGAACTGCAAGGGCACGGCCGAGGACCGATTCACATCGCGACTCAACAAGTTCGAGCGGATCAGGCTGGAAACATCATTTTCCAGACCAACCCGAGCGACAACGCTCTATTGTTGACGTTGTTCTTCGAACCGGCCAACATCGTGCCTGTCGACCAAATCACGTTCCTTCCGTTGAGCATCATTGCGACGGCGGCTGGAGGCGAGGGCGAAGCGATGCCCGGCGACGTGAATGGCAATGGCAAGATCGAGCGCAATGACACCTTCACGCTCATCGCCGCTTACGGCCAGCAACGAGCCGAAGGCGAAAACACGCTTGATCAAACGCGAATGGACGTCAATCGTGACGGCACATTCGACCTCCGCGACGTTCTGACTTCCATCAATTACCTGCAGGCGACGGAAGTTCATGGCGGCGGCGAAGGCGAAGGCCAAATGATGGACCTCAACGACTTGGTCAGCGACCCGCTGGGCAGTCCGCTCGAATCGAGCCTCGGCCAGCCAGTTTACGCCGATCAAATCGTTGGCCCGGTTCAAATGAACCAAGACCAAGGCGAGCAAGACAGTCGCACTCAAAGTGAATCGATCGTCGTGCTCGGCAGCGAAAGCCAAGTTGAAGCAGCTCGTTACGAAGCTCGCAACGACGATTCAGCTGTGCTCGATCGAGACTGGCTCAACGAAATGGGTCCCATGCTCGAAGACGACTTGCTGCTTGATATTTCAGCAGGCTGGAACAACGACGACGAGTAGAAACTGCCGTTGATCACACATCAGAATCCACCCTGATGCGCAAGGCTCGTGTCGCCCTTTGGTGCCGCGGGCCTTGTTGCTTTCTTGCGATTGTCCTGGCGTCTTCGTTCTCCCTCGATATCCACAGCGCCGACATCCCGCGCCAACGCGACGCGTCTGCGAGCGCCCCGTTGAGGCCAGAAGCGTCAGCGACGGTGCCACATCAACGCCACACCGCAGCCCAACATCCCCGCTACAGCGTAGCGCGACGGCCGGTGGGGCAGACGAGCACATTCGCCATCAACAATCCGGCGGCGATGGAAGCGGCGATTAACGACATCGAGAAGACCGCGTCGATGGCTGTATTCACATCGTGGTCGAGCAGCGCTTGGAGTCCAAAGAAACCGAAACTGCCGGGCACGAGAAGCAACAATCCCGGCGCAAGCATGACCGCTGCGGGTCTTTGTCTCCATCGCGCGAATGCGTTGCTCGCGCAGCCCAGCGTAAACGCGCCGATCCATGGCGCCGCCTCGGCCGTGAACAGCAAGCCGCCCAGACGAGTGCCATAGAACGCCAGCACGCCCGCGCCGAGAATCCAAGCCAAGTCTTGCGGCCCGGCTCGAAACAGGATGCCAATGGCCAACGAAGTAATCACGAGCGAAACCAGTATCCACCACATCGAAAACGGCGCAACCAGTTCTGGCTTTGGAAGACTTAGCAGCGTTTGAATAACGGTCCGCCCGATGACAATCCCAAAGGCAAGTGTCAGGAAAGTTGCGAAAGCGCCCGCGAGTCGAGCTGAGCCGGAAGCTAGATTTTGGGTAGCGAGTTCATTGATGCCGACCGTTACGGTCAGGCCTGGGATCAACACGATCAAGCTGGCGAGCGTCGTAATTTCAATCGACAACTGAGGCAAGACCCAAGCCATCAAACTCGCCAACACGGTCGCGCTAAAACCGGAGAGCATTTCGTTCAGATAACGGATCTCTCGACGAGCGGAACAGACGACTCCGACGAGCCCGATCCAGATGCCGATTCCAGCGGCGACTGCCGACTCGACAACCCCTCCGCCAAACAGCACTGCGGCCGTTCCAGCGATGACGCTCAACGCCCCGACATTCCACACGACGCCGTAGCTGGTCTCCGCTCGTTCGATCTTCCCCAATTCACTCCATATCTCCTGCTCCGGCAGCCGCTTGGATTCGATCGCCAGTTGCAGTTCATGCACGCGAGAGAGCCGAGCCAAATCGATGCTTGGCGGTGAGACACGCACCATGTGAGTTTCGCGCGGCGTTTCAAAGGAGATGAACAGCGATGTGGGAGTCGAGAAGAAACTCGCCGGCGTCCCGAGGACCTGAGACACCTTACTCATCCGCTCCTCCAACTCATGGGCCGGCATCGAACACTCGTGAAGCGCCCGAGCCAACTCGGTGACAAGCTCAGTCGTCGACTCGCGTCGATCTTGCTTCTTATCCACGCCTACCTCACGGCCTCGAGCCCAAGAAATTCGTGCACAGTTGAAGATCACGCCATGCTAGGTCATCGGGCAATTTCCCGTAATCCCCAATGCGGCGACTCGACCAATGGAACCGTCGCTGACGCGTCTGGTCGGGATGTTTGGCTTGTGATTCGCCGAACGACACTCGTGGCTGAGGCTTCCAGGCTTCCAGCAGCCAACCCAGGGCGGCGTTTGCGGCTTCGCCTCAAGACTTCCCCTGGGCTGTTATGTTGGGCCCCTTCGGGGCAACGCGCACGCGCCTGTCAAGAATCACAAGCCCAAGACGTTGGCAGGTAGCTGATGAACCTGCTTCACCGACACGGAACGAGCCCCTGGAGTCTTCGTTCCATTTTGCACTTTGCATTCTTCACTTTGCACTTTGCACTTGAACGATCGTTGGGGGCTGGGGCGGGTGGCGCGAGACCAACCCAGGGCGGCGCTTGCGGCTTCGCCTCAAGACTTCCCCTAAGCTGTTATGTTGGGCCCCACGCGCCTGTCAAGAATCAGGTTGGTCCGCCAAGCGACGCCCGACAAGAACGAAAAAAGCCGCTCCTGCGAAACTGCGGGAGCGGCTTTGGGTAGTTCGACGATGCGAACGAAGTAGCCAGTCGAGCTAGCTCTTCTTGAGTCGCTTGTTGACGTCGGTTTCCAGAACGCCGAAGACTTGCTCATGTCGTTGGATGGACATGTTGAGAGCGGCAAGCAATCGCTTGGCGGTGTAGAAGTTGACGATGACGCGCTGAGCGACGGGGATCGGATTCTTTGGAATGCCCATCATCGGCTGGGGATTCAGACCAAAATCGATGATCAGCTCTTCCGGCGATCCGGTAACTCGGCAGAAGTTGGCGTAAGTCGCGATCACGCTGGAGTCGTCGACTTGCAGCTGTTGTTGCTGCTGTTGAGCGGGTGCTTGAGCTTGCTCTGGGGCAGCTTCTTCCGGTGCTTCAACCACTGCCGCATCATTGTCTTTTGCCATCACTCGTTCTCCTTTGCTGAAAATCAGCATCGTGGTGCGGGCTGAAACTCAACCCAGTCGTGAAATAAGTAAACTATAGGTTACGCCTTCTGATGAGGGCGATTTTCGCCAGGATCTCACGAGAAAGATCATCTCGGCGCCGAACGGCTAACTTCGGCGACTCAGTTTCCTCGCCGCGACCTTACAGTTCGAAGTGGAAGGTGCGGGCAATGTATCGGTAAAGCCGGGTGCCCAGAGGCTGCCAGCCGGTGTAAATCTTCGCTCTGCCTCTCATGCCGATTTGTACTCTCTGCCTCTCGTCTTTCAGCACAGCGGCTCGAGCTGGATAGGACGTGTGCAACGGTTTGAGCACTCCGCTTTTGTCTGTGTAAGTATCGAGTTGCCCGCCCGCTTGACTGGAGAGGTTTTGCGGGGCTTGATCGAGCGGCTCGTCTCCGATGTCCTCAATCTCTGTCGAGATCGACTTGCTTGCGTAGGAGTCCAAGAGGATCTCTACTTTCTGGCCGTTGTTGACAAAGTCGACGTCGGCCTGATCAATCACCAAGATTGCCTCAAGCTGGTCGGGGTCGCCGACAAGACACACGACATCGGTCGGCGTCAGGGCGGCATTGAGGTTCTTTTCGTCCAACGGCGTACCCGACCATGAGGCGAGTTGGCCGCGAGTCGGCGGCGAGGGTCGGTGCATGGCGGGCAGAACGATCCCGGCGATCGGCGCCGTCACATTCAGCTTGCTCACTTGCTTTTGCTTTTCGGCGAGTTGTTCTTTGGTGGTCGTCAGCATTTTTTCATACTGCTCGATTTGGCGGCCAATCTCACCTCGTTCATGTTCTTGCCGTTTGAAGTTTTCAATCTGAATCGTGAGTTGCTTGACTTGGCCGTCAAGTTCGACCACTTGAGTCTCCAGGTCGATGTTCTCCAGTTGCATCAGGCGTTGTCCCGGCTTCACCTCATCGCCAGTCTTAACTTCGATCGTCGTCACCATGCCTGGCACAGAAGCGTAAACAGCTTCCGAGTCACGGGCTTGAACGAAGAACGATGCATCGACGTGATAAGGGAGCGGAACAATAACGACGAACAGGATTGCGGCCGCTACGACACCGATCGTTGCCGCCAAACGTGGCTTCTTCACCTTGTGCATCCTCCCAGGAACATAGAAAAACTTGACTAGCTTCCAGATGGGCTGGACAACCAAGCCGAAGAGCCCGATGGCGGCGATCGTTTGGCCGATCACCTTAAGTCCATACGGTTCGAGCACCTTGTTCATGAACATCAAAATTGAAAGAACAACAACCCAGCGGTACATGACCGCCGCAATCGTGTACAAACCGAAGAGAAAACGGTTGCTGTCGGGCAGAAACGGGTTCTCAGGTTGCTCGATTCCCAAGCAAATATCGATCATGAACCGCTTCAGCACTTCCGTCGCTTTCTGCCGCAGGTTGGGAATCTCGATGATATCCATCAAGATGTAATAACCGTCAAAACGCAGCAGCGGGTTTCCGTTAAACATCACCGTGCTGACTGAGCAGACGAACATCACGCTCAGACAAATATGGTTAAGCAGCCCAGGTTCACTGAACCACCAAATGAACGTGGCGAACGTGGCCAGAATGACTTCGACGTACATCCCCGCCGCCCCAATCACGACTCGATGCCATTTGTTCGGCAGCATCCACGAGTCGGACACGTTGCAATACAGGCAGGGCGTAAAGACTAGGAACATAAAGCCCATCTCATGGCACTCACCGCCAAAATTCTTGCAGCCAAGTCCGTGACCGAACTCGTGCAGAACTTTGACTCCGCCGAGCACGATAGCCAAATAGAGCCAATTCTTCGCGCCGAAGAACTCGTGGAACGACGGCAAGCGGGCTCGAAAGATGTCCCACTGCACGGCGATTAAGGTCAGGGCGCAAAGGCCCAAAAACATGAAGAGCAGGCCGGCCGTTTTAGTGAACAGAAACCGCGTATAGGGCATCAGAAAATCGAGAATGCGCTCCGGGTCGATTCCGCGGAATCGGACGGCGAACACATTCGAAACCTTCGCCATCAACTCTTTTCGCTTCCGTTCGTCTCGGCGTTTCTTCAGGAACTGACCCTGACCAGACGACTCGGCGATCACCAAGCCGCTCTTGTGGAGCATGCCGATGAATTGTTGAAGGTCGGCGAAGGTGATCTTTTGCGGAGTGAATTCGCGTTCGAACTTTTCCTTGATATCCTCGAGGCTCGTATTGCCGTCGAGCATTTCGAGGATCGCGTATTCTTCTTCGTGAAAGCGAAAGTAGTTTAGCCCCACGGGCTCTTTCACAACCCAAAACGTGCGTCCGTGGTAGCGTTGCCGCTTGGACTGCAAGTCGGGCCGAGTTCGCATCGTCAGCGGACGCGAGGCAGAGCTTACAAGGCTGTCGGCGAGTGTGGCCATGGGGTTCGCTTTGAGAGTGTGAAGTTGCTAGGGCAAACCGAGACTGAGTTGATCTACTCCTTGGGCGAATCGCCCAACTCGATATCAAGCGTGGCTTCCAAGCCCGGGCGAATGGCCCAGTAGTTGCCCGTTTTCACGTTCTCGATTTCCACTCCAATGCGATACTTGCCGTTCGCTTCGACGAGCGGGCTGACAAAATTCACGATCCCCTTGAATTCCTTGACCCCTTCAACGCCGCAATCGACAGTGACCGTCGCCGGTCGGGCCAAAACTTGTCCAGGCGACGCTCCTTCGATTTCCTGCTCAAGGTCGCCAATGTAAACCATACCTTCGACTCGAAGACGATCCATTCGAACGATTCGCAACACAGGCTCACCCGGCTGCAGCCAATTGCCGGGGCGGCGAATGACTTGAGCAACAACGCCGTCGACGGGCGAGCGAACATCGTGACGATTGACTCGGTTCGTCGCGGCATCCAGTTCCGCGTTGCGAAGATTGTGAGTGTCCTTGGCGACTGAGTGCTGAATGATCGCCGCTTGGTGCTGCAACTCGGCTCGCTCCATCGTCAACGTCTCGCGGCGAAGCTGAGTTGTGGGAACGGTGCCGGGAGCGGCGACATTGATCGAGTTGGATTCAGCGAGTTCCGCTTTGGAAACCTCGGCGGCCTTAAACGCCGCATCGACCTCAACCGTACTCTCCGCTTGTCGCTGAGCGATCGTGACTTCGATGCCGGCGATCGACTGGGCGGTCAACGCATCCGCTTTGTCGAGCTTGCCGAGTAGGGTGCCGGCTTGCACCTCATCGCCCTCGGTTACCATCAGCTCGTTAAGAAGGCCAGCTTCGCGAGCGGGAACATTGATGTCATCGATCAACGTCACGATGCCGCGATCAATGCGAAGTCCTTGACCGCTTGGCGGCGTCGTTGGGGCGTCGTCTTGTAGCGGTCCGGCGAGCGCTGTTGCGACAAGAGTGAGAACAAAAGCGTTCATCGATGACTCCTGAGAAGATCTCGGTTGAGTTTGACTTAATTGAGCGACTGTGGGCAAAACACGCATAGAGGAGTTAGAACAATAGGTTGGTCTGAACCCATTCGAAGACTTCGTGGAACCAGGTGTACCCGAGCGGAGCTCGACCGCACTTGACGCCGCCAGTGACCGTGGCGCCGGGGCGTAGTTCGTGAATATCGGCCTTATCGATCTCCACTGCGATGCGGACCGAACTGCCTTCTTGCTCGTGCATCTGAGTCGCACCGTGAACCGACTTGACCGTGCCCTTGAGCTCGATGCCCGGGTTAGTGGCGAGGATGTATTTGACGTCCAGGTCTTCCTTGATGGCGGCTTGAGCATCGCTGATGTGGCTCATTCGCCCTTCCTTCATGTAAAGCTCAAGCTCCCAATCCTGCTCGAGGTCGGCGACGGTCATCAGCACTTGGCCACGCTCGATCGAGCGGCTCTTGAGCGACTTCTCGACATCCCAGTTGATGATCACTTGTCCGTCGATCGGAGCTCGAATGATGAGGTTTTCTCGCTTCTTGAGAACGAGCGCGAGTTGCGATTGGAGGCTGTCACGAGTCACTTTGAGTTCGCGAATTTGGCCGGCCAACTGCGTCTTCTCGAGTCGGCTGAGACTGCGGTCGCTGAGTTGTGCGCTTTGAGCTGTCGAGAGTTGTTCGATCGTTGACGCCAGAAGGCCTCGAACATCCTCCAGCTCGATTTTCAAGTCTTCGTTTTCGAGGCGAACAAGTTCGTCTCCGAATTTGACCATGACTTTGTCTTGGACAGACACCTCTTCAACCCGACCCGCCATCGAAGCGAAAACATCGCGACGAACGGTCGGCTGCAAAGTTCCTTTGGCTTTCAAGTCAAAGTCGGCTGGCACGATGAACAGGCACAACAACACAATCAATACGGCGGCCGTAATGGACAGCGTCTTCGGCAGGTTGTGAGCCTTCACGACGAAAGATAGTTTGCTGATGGCTCGCAACATGGGCATCAGGATGATGCCGTTGTGGTCGAGCGAATTCGTTAGCGATCGAGCCGCGTGCTCAAACACCAGGTCGATCCGAGGCGTCATGACTTCGGTTGGAATATCCGTTTCCAACTGTTCGATAAGCAAGGCGCCGATAATCTCGTTCGCTTCATTTGTTTCGTGAGTTTGGTCGCCGCCGCGTTCGTTGGTGCGTTCTTCAGCCGTCTTGGGGCGGCGAATCGGCAACAGCGTCAACGTCTTGGCGTACGACTCGTCGACGTACTCGTCCAACGCTTCGCTGATTTGCGGAGGCAAATCGTCAGTGCTTCCGTAAAACCAAAGCGGCTCGCCCATCGCGGTGACTCGCGTCGCCAACTTGTTCATGGACGTGACGATATTCGAACGGTGCTCGATCGAGTCCTGCCCGCTAATCGCCTCCACCTTGCAGCGGTTGCCTCGCTTGATGGCAACGCTAACTCGGTCGCAGCCGATCAGACGACGGCCTTCGTTGACAATCGTGTAACATGTTTCACGCGTGTCGAGACTTTCGTGAACCAGTCGAGCGAAGTGGTCGGCATTGGCCCACAACGAATGCCGGTCGCTGAAGACTTTGAGCTTCTGAGACTTCAGCCATTCGCCGGCCAGCTCGCACATTTGAACGAGGAATCGCAAGTAACCTCGCTGAGTCGCGGGCTGCGAATCGGGCCGCTGAAAGACCTCGATGACGCCCTCAACTTTGCCGTCGGCGATAAGCGGCACCAAGACGAGCAAGTAGCGAGTTGGATTGCCGCCCGCGGCTTCGTCCGATACGCCCGATGATGGCGGAATCAATTGAGGCTCACCGGTTTGCAAGACGCGGTCGAGCAACCGACGATGCTGGTCGGCGTCCTCGGATGCCGAGTCGAGCAGGGTTTCGCTCAAGTTGATTTGATATCGCAGCTCCGTGCGACGCGAGTCGTTCAATAGCCAAACAGCGCCGCCGACCGCCGCCAAGGCCGAAACGATTCGCTGCATCAACGCGGCGTAGTACTCGTCCGCGTTTAAGTCGCTCTTGGACAGCTGGGCGATCTCGCTGACCAAACCGCGAATCTGCTGTTTTGTTTGTTCGATCGTTTCTGAATTCATCGGGCGATCTGTTGACATTCGGAAACCTGACGCTGTTAGGGATTGAGGGCCTTCGATTGGGATCCTCGCTTTCGACAATTGAGGTTCAATCTATTTGGGCCCTGGAAAAGCGGCAACGTTTGAAAACCCGTTACGGCACGGCTTTGCAGATACAACTTCCTGCTCTGCCGACGTGCCGAGTTGTCCGCGAATTGATCCATCAACTTGCCTGGCACTGCTTGTTACTGCGTGGTGGACGGGCCTTTCGTCCTTGCTCTTTACGCACCCAGCGTGCCAGTTTCGACCCGAGCATTGGCCAGTTTTTGAGAGAATCAGCACGACCCGAACAACCGCGCCCAATGCCATGCCCTGATCGCCCCAAACCTCCCAAACCCACAATGATAGGCGAGCTCGACTGCGCCAATTCCGATTGACTCGCGTAAGTCCCAACGACAACGTGTGGGCAAAAAACAACGATGTCGCGTTTGAACAACGTCAAGTAGGCCCGTGGCTGGGGCATCTTGGCATCTTGCCGCAGTGGCCGTTTCGGAATGGCTAACTAGCCGCCAACACCAGGCGTCACGCGGACCAGTCCACGTCGCGACACGTCCTAACGAGTATTGACTTACGTCAAACCATCACTGCGGCAGGATGCCCCAGGGAGCCACGGGTTAGTCGGCCGTATCGAGATAGGGAT
The DNA here is from genome assembly GCA_964567745.1 of uncultured Pirellulaceae bacterium. Classification (GTDB taxonomy): domain Bacteria; phylum Planctomycetota; class Planctomycetia; order Pirellulales; family Pirellulaceae; genus CAZMNY01. Next base: position 45,254 of record CAZMNY010000038.1, read on the forward strand.
CTTGTCCCATTTCGCGCTGCATCTTCTTGCGCTGCTTTTCGTGATAGAGAAGCACGGATCGGTCGCGAAAATGTTTGCGTTCGACCTTCTTCTGAGCTCGGCGTAAGAGATTGACGTACTGGTCGACGCTACCGTCCAAGGCGCTACCGAGATTGGTCATGCGAATCGCCTTGGCGTCGCCAAAGCCGCTGCGAATCACCTCGTCATCGAGGGCAAGGTATTGGCGCACTGAGCCGGGATCGCCTTGCCGTCCACAGCGTCCGGCAAGCTGCCTGTCGACTCGAGCCGAATCGTGAAGTTCGGTGCCGATCACATGCAACCCGCCCAGATCGGCGACCCCGGCATCCAGCTTGATGTCGGTTCCGCGGCCCGCCATGTTCGTGGCCACTGTCACTCGACCCAAGTGGCCCGCCTCGGCGATGATCTCAGCTTCTTTGGCAATTTCGTTGGCGTTGAGCACTTGATGCTCGATGTTGGCCTCGTCCAACAATTGGGAGAGGTGTTCCGAGCGGTCAATCGACTTGGTGCCGACGAGCACTGGACGGCTCTGAGAGTGGATTTCAGCGATCTCCTCGACAACCGCGCGCCACTTCCCATCCGAATCGCCAAAGACGCGTGACGGAAGTTCGACACGTTGCACGGGCCGGTTGGTCGGTATACGCACAACTGGGCGTTTGTAAATCTTGCGAAACTCACGAGCAGCGGGAATCGCAGTTCCAGTCATGCCCGCCAGCTCGTTGTAGCGCATGAACATGTCCTGTACGGTGATTCGAGCCGCTTGACCGGTCGGCATCGTGATCTCAACGCCCTCTTTCGCCTCAACCGCTTGGTGAATCCCGTCGCGCCACTTTCGGCCCTCGGCTTTACGGCCCGTGAACTCGTCGACAATCACAATTTCGCCGTCATCGATCACAAACTGCTCGTCCAGATGAAAGTCTCGCTTCACCTTGATCGCTCGTTCCATGTATTGGTACAGATCGACGAGCCCGACGATTCGCATGAGATCCGGGGTAGGGCAGGCGCGAACGAATTGCCGACCTTGCGGAGAAAGCTCAACTTGTCTCTTCTCGTGGTCGTATTCATAGTGCAACTCCTCTTCAAAACGAGGAGCAAACTCGGCGGCCCAGGCGTAGGTCGCCAAAACTTGTTCGATCGCCTGTCCGCCCAACGAGCCGATGATCATCGGCGTTCTCGCCTCGTCGATCAGAATACTGTCAGCCTCATCGACCAGAACGAAATGGGCACCTCGTTGGACGGGAGCTTCCCCGCTGTCGTCCCAGCGTTGCGAACTTCCGCCGCCCAGGAAGTCGGCTTGCTGATGCCCCATGCGCCGCAGCAAGAGCCGGTCGCGCATGAAGTCGAAGCCGAACTCCTTTGAGGTGCCGTAGGTGATATCGCTGCCATAGGCCGTGCGGCGATCGTCCTGTGAATCTTGAGTCTCAACGCAACCAACGGTCATACCCAGCATGTTGTAAATGGGGCCCATCTCCTCGGCGTCACGCGAGGCCAGATAGTCGTTGACCGTCGCTAGATGCGAGCCTTTGCCAGGCAGCGCGTGAAGATAGAGAGGAAGCGTCGCTGCGAGCGTTTTTCCCTCGCCCGTATCCATCTCCGCGATACAGCCGTTAAACAGAGCGATCCCGCCAAGAATCTGGACGTCGTAGTGCCGCATCTTGAGCGTGCGTTGCGAGGCAACTCGAACCAACGCGAACGCTTCGGGCAACAACTTGTCCAACGGTTCGCCACTCTTCGCGCGAAACCGAAGCGAGAGGCTCTCTTTGCGCAGTCCAGTGTCATCCAGTTTGAGGAATTGTTCCTCGAACGAATCGACGACGGGCAGCAGTTTTCGCCATCGCGCGATCCGCCATTGTCCAAGTTCGGGAAGATTGGCAGCCAAGGGGGAATCACCTATCTACAGGAGCGTGGTAAGCAGGGGGAGTTCGAGATATATGCTCAGACTCAAACTTTCCTTGGGAAATCGGATGCGGCAACGACGAAATGTGCACTTTCCTTGGTTTGAATGCAACTGGGTCTCTTTTAACTCAATCGATCCGAGCAATTCGTCCGACATAAACCACAGGTAGAGGGCTGCCGATGCGGCGAAACCCTCATCATCCTCAAGAAAATGGACAATCTGGGGCGTTCACAAGGAATGGCCCTTGTTTGACGCCTATGCCGGTTTGCCTTGATTTTCGGTAATTGCGGGACGATTCAGAAGTACGGGTGATAGGCATACCTCCAACGAAGCGAGCTGTAGCAATGAAGTCTTATATCACTACGTTGGCAGTTGCGTTTTTTGCACTGGGATTGCCAGCCCAGCTCAGCCACGGCCAGGAAAGCAGCCAAGTGGTTGCGGCGGAGTCTTTCGCTCCAGTGATACGCACGCAGGAAAACGAGCAGCCTCAGGCGCAGTCCCAAACAGGACCGGCGCCTGTCACGCGAGTCGCGGCACCGCCCCAATTGGGTGACGCTGTCGTAGGAATTCCCGCTGCGCCGATCAGCTACAACTACGGCGGCATCGTTGGCCAAGACGTTTCGTTCGGCGGCAAAGGCAAAGGCGGCTCCTGCACCGCGAAGTCGGGCAATCCCAACTGCATTTGCCCTCAATGCCGTCGCGCCCGCGAGAGCTCTGGCACCTGGGGCTCGGTTGACTTCATGCACTTGTGGATGAAAGGCCGAAACCTTCCGCCACTCACGACGACCAGCCCAGTCGGCACGGCAGCGCCCGCTGCCGGCGTGTTGCCCGCCGCAACCATCTTGTTCGGCAACGAACGAATCGGCAAAGATCGTCAGTCGGCCGGACGACTCGACTTCGGCCTCTGGCTTGACCAAAACCAAGACACTGGTATCGGCTTTAAACTGTTCGGCATCGAAGGCGACCAGACAGCCTTCAACATGGCATCGAGCGGCACGCCGATCATCAGCGTTCCGTTTTACAACGTGGACCTTTCGGCTCAGGACGCCGTTCAAGTCGCCTTCCCCGGCCTCTTCTCCGGCTCGGTTCAACACCGAACGACCAACGACTTGCTGATGGGCGAAGCCTATGCTCGCATGACCATAATGCGTGGCTGTGGCTATCGCATCGACTTCCTCGGCGGCTACCACGTCGCTCGACTCGACGACGGTATCGGAATCAGCTCTTCGACTGAAGTCCAAGGCGGCGGCGGACTGTTCCCAGTTGGCACGACGATCGATATCTACGACGCCTTCAAAGCACGCAACGAGATGCACGGCGGCTCGATTGGCCTGCTCGGCGAGCTGACTCAAGGACGTTGGTCGCTCAAAGGCCTGGCGAAAGTCACTGTCGCGAACAACCGCCAATCAGTCACCATCGCCGGCAACTCCATCGTCGACACAGGCGTCGGTCCGGTGCTCGTTCCCAACGCGGGAACGTTTGCTCAAGTCAGCAACATCGGGATGTACAAACGAGACAAAGTGACCTACATCCCGGAACTCGGTTTCACTCTGGGATACGACTTGAATCCCTGTGTGAAGATGACTGCGGGATACACGTTCATGTACTTCCCCAATATTGTGCTCGCCGGCGACCACATCGATACGCGAGTCAGCCCGGCTCAACTGTCCGCTTTCCCGGCGTTCGCTTGGAACGAGACGGACCAATGGGTTCAAGCGATCTCGTTCGGCGTCGAATGGAATTACTAAACGAGTCCAACACATCGTCGCGCGACGGCTGACATCAAGAAACAAATCGACCCCGGGTTCCTGTTGGAATCCGGGGTCTTTTGTTGCCTAATAGTCATCGCCCCTGGCCATTAAGCAAGTGTTCCTTCGGACCAATGGCCAGGAAGCATTGGCTGTGATCGATCCAAGATCATCAGCGACTAGGCGAGTTCGCCGTTGGCGAACAGGTCGTCGGCCGCGTCTTGGAAGTCTTGAGTCGCTTCACGCGCGATTGCAGCGGCCAGCAGCTCAACGCCTTCGCCATCGAACTCCAAGGCTTGCTCGATTCGCGATTCGCCTTCGCCTTGAGCTTGGCTGAGCAAATCGGCGGGCCGACCTTCAATCCAATACAGCTTATTGCCATCGGCGTCATCGCCGATCAACCGGACGCTCGGGAAGTCGAGATCGCCTTGAGTCGTCGAGCCGTTGACGGCACTCAGGTGAGCGTGATCGCCCTTGACGCTGATGTTGGTCATATCAAAGTCGGTGAACCCATCCCAGCCGCCCATATTGAGCCAACCGTTGGCGTTGCCGTTCGAGTCGACGGAAAGCAGCAGGCGATTGAGACTGCTGCCGTTCGACGCTTGGCTCGAGGCCAGGATGAACTGGAAGACGTTGACGTAGCGAGCGTCGGCACCTTTGAACGAGAAGTTGTTGCTGATTCCATTGACGCCGCCGAGAGGCTGGTTGTTGACCAGGAACGCCGAGGTCGGAATCAGCAGGGAGTTGGCCGAGGCCGTTCCGCCTTGGCTGCCGATGTAGTCCGTGCCGTCCATGTAATGGCTGGCTTGGTTGGATTCGATCGTAATCGTGTAACCGTTGGTTCCGACTTCAGGCGGTGCCAAGTTGGTGAACTGGTAGGCGCCGGCGGAATCGGTTTGCATTGTCTGATCGATGCTGGTGCCAGTGATGTCGCGTCCTTGTAGGCGGACATTGATGCCAGTCAGACCCATCTCGTTCGAGTTCTTGTTGGTGTCGTTGTTGACGTCGAGGAAGACGAATCCGCCAACGTTGCTCGGCACAAAGTCGAGCACTTCGATGACGACATCGTCCGCGGCACTCATCGCTCCGCCGGCCCCAGAGGCACCATTGTCGTTAACAGCGACATCGACTGTCGTGAAGCCGACGAAATCGAGTCCAGGCGAATAGGTCATGCCTTGCAAGGCCTGGTTAATCTCTAAGAGATTGCCGTCGAAACTGATCGAGGTCGGCGAACTGGCCGTGACGTCGACCGAGTTAGGCGTTGCCAGCGTAATAGTACCGATCGGGCCAGCATCCGAAGTCGAAATGCCGACTGTCACAGACAGGTCCGCGGTCGCCGCATCCACGTCGAGGATGCCAATCGAGTTGAGGCCTTGGAACACGTAGTCAAAGTTCTTGGTGACCGCGTCGTCCGCAGGCACAATGACAACGGGAGCGTCATTGATTGGGTTGATCGTGATGTCAACCGTATCGGAATCGGTCAGGTCGCCGCCGCCTACATTGCCGTTGTCGTTAATTGACAAGGTCAAAGTATCCGAACCATTGAAGTGCAGGTCGGGCGTGTACGTAACCGTGCCTAACGCGGTGTTGAGCTGCGAAATCGTGCCATTGAGCGTCACGACTGAGGAGCCAACGCCGCTCGACGTCAGTCCGCCGGGAGTCAACGAAATCGTGCCGTTGCTCGCGCTCAAGCTGACCGTGACCGCGAAGGTGCCGGAGTCGATATCGCTAACCGAAAGGCCAGGAACGCTCAGCGTCATGTCTTCGTCAATGGCCTGGGGGCCAGGCACGGAAACCATCGGGCCATCGTTGATCGGGTTAACCGTAACATGAACCGTGCCGGTCGATGGCCCATCGTTAGGCGTCGTGACCGAATCGGAAATGGTGTAGGTGAAGGTGTCCGAGCCAAAGAAATCGCCAACCGGTACGTAGGTGAACGTATCGTCGGTCAAGTCAGTCGGAGTTCCGTTGTCGTTGTGGGTGACCGCTCCGTTCGTGCCTTGCGTGAATGAATCAAGCGTCAAATCGGCACCGCCGGTCACAGCGTTACCGTTGAGGTCGTTGGCGAACGGGTCGACTTCATTTGCCGCGCCGGCCGAGCTGTCTTCATCGACAACCAACATGTCGTCGCCAGCGAAGGGAAGGATAGGGGGCGTTACCGAAATGCTGACGGTATCGACGTCCGTCAGGGCACCGCCCGCACCGGTGTTGCCGTTGTCATTGGTGGTCATCGTCAACGTGTCGGTGCCGATGAACGAATTGTTTGGGTCGTAGCGCAGAGTGCCCAAGGCGGTATTGAGATTCGTGAGCGTTCCGGTTGCCGTTAGCGAGGCCGTTCCAGATCCGCTGACAACGAGACCATTGGAGGTGCCAAACGAAACCGTTCCGGCAGTAACCTCCAAGTCGACAGTGACATCGGCGCTTCCCGCATCAATGTCGGCCACCGAGAAATCGCCATTGCTGAACTGGAGCGTATCGGTGTTGAACATCGATTGTGGGCCTGGCACCGTGTTGATCGGGCCGTCGTTGATCGGATTGACCGTGATGGCGATCGTCTCGGTGGCGGTCTTGTTTCCGCCGACGCCGGTATTTCCAAGGTCGTCAACCATGATCGTCACGGTGTCCGAACCGCTGAACTCGCCGATTGGCGAGTAGCTCAATCCGGCCAATGCGGAACTCGCATCGCCCTGCGATCCGGTGAACGACAGGCTTGTTGAGTTGTTGCCAACGACGTTGGTCAGACCTACAACCGAAGCAAGCCCCACGTTACCGTTGCTCGCAGTGACGGTGAAGTCCATGTTTTCCGTCATGGAGTCGGGATCGGTCACGGACGAACCTATGTTGACCGAAGTGTTTTCATTCGTTGATGTCGGGCCAGGGACTGTGAGGACAGGAGCATCGTTAACTTCGCCGATGTCAATCGTCACGGTGGCTTGGTCGACGACGAAACCGTCACTCAACTCGTAGGTGAAAGTGTCGCTTCCCGAGGCACCAGCGTTGGCTGCGTAGGTGATGAAGTCGTCCGAGAAGTCGTTCGGAGTGCCGTTGTCATTGAGGCTCGCTGAGCCTTTGCTGGCAGAGCCGACATTTTGAATGCGTCGCTGCAGGACTTCGCCGCCCGGGCCGCGAATGGCAAAAGTGCGAGCTCCAAAGTCGACCGCATCGAGATCGCCGTTGCCCGGCTCCAACGCATCATTTTGAAACACGATTTGCAACGAGCTATTGCTGGCCGCACTGCCGCTGATGCTGAATTGATCGTCAAGCGTATCGTTGTTCAGCACGTTGACGTCGACCGACTGGCCCTGAACGACGCCATCGGTATCGTCGAGGGCGACAAGCCGCGAGCCGTTGAACTCGAGGGAAATATCGAACCACTCGGTTGAAGGTCCATTGTTCGGGCCGAGAATATCGTTGAAGTCGACCGCACTCCAATCTCGAACACCGAGCGGATTGGCGAAACCGGCGAAAACAACGCCCGATTGGAAACCGGCCGACGAGGTCACCGAGTTGAACACCAAAGCGCCGTTATTGAATGCGTCGGTTCGAGGCGCTACCTCAAATTGAAAACCCTGTTCGAAAGCAACGTCCAAAGCAACTGAACCAAGCCCTTTATCCACGGCGGAGACGCCCGATCGAACATCGTCGAAAGCAACCGTCAGGTTCGCCGGTTGATTGATTAAAAACTCAGTCACTTCGACTTTACTGGCGTTGGGAGTACCCTGAGTGCTATCGTTGTTGAAGGGAGCGATAAACGCCGGGTTGTCGGCTTCATACGCTAGAAAACGAACTTCAGCTTCATGCGGAATAGCTCCGTGCTCGCCCTCGCCCAATTTACGAATCGAACTCATCGCATCTTTGACATCGACAACGCCGTCGCCATTAATGTCGCCCAACACCTTGTCGCCATTGGCATTCACCAACAGCGACTGACCGGCCGCGTCGCCTTCGCCGTTGGCCCCAACTTGGCTCGATTCGAGCTCGATCAAGGGAGCGCCCGAGAGAGCTTGAGCCTGTGCGAGAGCACTGATCACTCCGATCGTGTCTTGCGCGGTCACTCGACCGTCGGCATTCACGTCGTAGCTGTCCACAAAGTTCGTGTGCCCGTCAAAGTCGCTGGACAGCATAAACTCGTAGTGCGGAGTGAAATCCATGTCTGCGGCGAGCAGGATCCGGGCTTCCAACTGCTCAGCTCGCAGTTTCGTCCGGCTCAAGCCTCGCTTCTTGGCTTTTTTACTCAATTGACTGATGCGTCCTTTTGACTTTTTCATGTCTCTTCTCACGACCTTTAAAGATCCGAGGGGCGAAATCTTAGACTGTATTCAGGCTGTCGAGTTAACTCAAGTCGATTTTTTGATAAACGAAGGCACCAAAAGGACTTACACTCAGGCCAGCTTGCCGGACGGTGTCTGAATACCGCCCTCATAAAAATCACCTGTTTGGCGAGTTGCAAATTCCACACTAGTTACTGACAAGAGGGTTTGCAAACAAATTGCAACTTTGTGACGATTTCAAACTCGACTTCCGTGTACACAATGCAAACACCCTTAATCACTCCATCTTTCCAAATCAGCCGCACGATCGTCAAAGGCTGAAAAACCGAAGGGCCAAACCGCCCTCAAAACCGACGACAACGGGTGCCGATCAACGCTTTGACGTGATTACTTGAGCGGAAGTTCCGATTTTGACGATTTCTTGGTGGATTCTTGATCCCGCCAACGCACACCCACTTCCTCGGAAATGTCGGAAATCGATGCTTCCAGCTCCGACGCCTGACTGCTCAGCTCATCCTCTTCCGCGTCGTCGAGCACGTCGGTCTCAAGCGCGTCTCGCTCTTGGTTCAGCTGAGACAAATCACGAAGAGCCCACAAGTTGGTCGGACCGGCGAGTGAGGCCAGGCTTGCCGAATCGTTTTCGGTTCGAGTCGACCGATCGCGGTTCGAAATGCGGTGGTTTGTTTGAGCTTGGTTGACGTCGCTTGCGAGCCAGCTCGGACCAAACGGCGCGTCTGGCTGCTGATTCAACTCAAGGCGACTCTCGAATACGGCCTCGGCTAATGCGAATCGTTCATCGGCATCACGTCCACGATCGAGCCTGGTTAGTTGCCGAGCGACGAGTGGCAGTTCAGCCGACTCGCCCTCTCCAGGACTCGCGGATGACGGGCCGTTCTGACTGCCGCTCGATCCTTGGCCATCGTTTTCCTCGCCTTCGCCCGATCCGCCAAATTGGTCACGCAGTGCGGCGATCGTGATGAAGGCATCGGTCAAGTCGAGCAGGTTGTTGGCGTTGACGTCGTAGTAGGGCGGCGGTTCATTGCCTGGCCCCGGCGTCGGCAATGGGCCGATCCCCAAGTCTCGGAGGCCGGTGATCAGCACGAAGGCATCTTGTGTTTCCAGCGCCCCGCTTGCATTGACGTCGACGGGGAAGACCGCGTTGTGCCAAGGCGCCGTACTGCGTTCTGCGAAGTCGACGTGCGTCTCGACTTGCATGTCGGCCAGCGAAACCATGACCGTCGCCGGCGAAACGCTCTCAAACGTGCTCGTCGGCGCGATGGCGTGAACGTAATAGTCGCCCGCTTCCAGATAGGGGAAGTTGTACACACCATAGAAGTCGGTTTGTGTCGTCGCCTCGACGCCAAACATCATTCGATCGAGTCGAATGAAAGTCGACGCGTGCCCCGACGCCACGGCGTATGCGATGTCGCCTTCCGCGCGGCCGAGCATCATCGTTTCGAATTCACCCGGCACCAGTTCGTCGGTCGTGTAACGTGCAAGCAAGTTATTCGAACTGTCGAAGACGTCAAGCCGTCCGTAACCGTTATTCAGTTCTCCCACCGCGTCAATCGAGACGCTTTTGACCGGCGAGTCGAAATCCATTCGCAATTCCGACTGTCCATCTCCCCAGGCGGTTGAGCTGATGTTGGTGGCGAAGTCAAAACCGAAGACGCCGGAACCGGTCGATGTTGATCCGCCGGTAAGGATCGCCTTCACGTCGATTCCGGAAACGTCGGTCCCTTGAGCGGTCAAAGTAACGCCCGACGTCGCGGTGGTGATCACCGTCTCCGTATTGAAGTCGTCCGGCTCAACGACCGTGTTCAAATCCTGCACTTGCCCGGAAGAATCTCGCAATTCAACCGTCCAATTTCGCAGCCCTCGGTCGGTCGCGTCGAGCGATTGGTCTTCATCCAAATCCAGATAGACAAACCCGGAAATGCCGGCCTCGGCGGTCGCTTCATGAGTTTCGGTTTGCCCGCTAAAAACGTGGGATGAGGCGATCACCGTCTGTTGTCCGCCGTTGGAACGATCGGCCGCCAGCGTCACCGTGCGAATTTCGACGGTGTGGGTGTTCGTGTCGGGCAGCGGAATCTGCAGGTCGAGCGTAACCTCGTATTCTTGCGGCGATTGAAGCGTCACCCAGCTGCCGCCGTCGATCCGATACTGAACCTCGTCGACTTTGTTGAGCGTAATGTCGCTGACCCATTTTACGTCGCCGAACAATTTGCCGTTTTCGTTGGCAAGCGTTTGAACCTGCGCTGAACCGTTGAACTCGTACGTCGTACCGACCGCCTTGCCGCTGCCGGTTAGCTTGTGTGGGACATCGAAAATGTCAAACACGCCGTCGTTGTCAGTGTCTCTCCAGCCGACCATCTGCAGCGACGTGAGGCTGCTGGTGTTTCCCGCGAAGGCTGCGTCGAGCGACCCGCCGTTGCTCATGATGCTGTCTTCATGAGTGTGGTTGGGATTGTCGACCGCATTCGTGTTGGGGATGTCGAGGTAGCCGCGTTGATCGAGATAGTGTCCCGCGAACGCGTACTCATCGAGCGCCCATGCCTGGTGTCCAACCTCATGTGCGACCGTGGAGGCCGGGCGACCGGACGGCATGACGATCATGCGTCCGCCGGAAAACGCAAACGCCCGAGAAAAAATCGAGCCGGAGCCATTCCATTGATCGTCGGCGTCATTCTCGCTATTGGCGACGAGAATCGTAAACGCCCAATCGGCGCCGTTGGCTTGCCGCTGCGCGTCATTGAAGTCGCGGATGTCCGACTGGATCTGACTCGACGGACTCGAGCTCGGTGTCTTAAAGCCAACCGAATCGAGGAACTCATTCCCCCAGCTGACGTGGTCTTGCGAACGGCGATTGATCGGCTCCATCTCCGTCGCCACGGGGTTGTCGGCGAATTGCCAATCGACGATGAAATTCAAGGTGTGAACGTCGTTGATCGCTTCGAGCGAATCGACCCACCACTGAAGGCCCTCTTCGATCTTGGTCTTCGTCGCGAGGATGGAATTGGGATTCCAATCTTCGGTGCTCGTGTCGAGCGAGCCGTCCGATTCAAAGAAGACGGGCGTAACGACGACGTTGCCCATCATGAATTCCATCGTGTCGTCGGGCATCGCGCCGAACGGAAGGCCGGCCAGCAACGCGCGTTCTTCGAGTGCTTCGAAAGCGACGCGTCGGAACCGTTTTGACGCCTCGCGGCCGCTCTTTTTGTTTCGTCTCAACAACATTTGACAGCTCGAAATGATATGTCTCATTGCGTGAATGCCCCGATTGAGAGCCGTGAATGTCTCAGTCGGAGCGATGGCGAATCTCAGCCGAAAGGCGCTTCCCGCACCCTTTGAGACTCCGCGAAGGGTTGAAAAGTTCCCCATTCAGCCGATCTTGAGCCATCGGCGACGGCGAAAATCGAGCCAGAGTCTCATGATTCGATCCTAGTCGGCCGATCTGAGACGACAATAGAATTGCCAACCGACAACACCTAACCCCATTATTTTCAGCATGTTACGTCAAATGCAACGATTCTGACGGTCGTATCGCCTGGCCCACTCCACAAGAACTGGCCCCGGGGAAGTTCCTCATTGAGAGAGACGCCGGCAGCCCTCTGAACTTTCTATCGTGTCTGGGTCATCCTGCGCAACCTGCCGCAGCTGTCAAGGCTTTAGCTTGCCTTGAGGCAACTTGAAGCGCCTGTGCCTGTGACGCCTGGCGTTCACGACGCAAGACCTACGTGTCTGGGGGCATCCTGACGCAGTTGGAAAGGCCTCAGCCTTTGCATTCTTGAGGCGTCCTGGACGCGCGGTGCCTACAACGCTCCGTCGATCATCCCGCGTTCACGATGGAAAGACGCCTGCCGAGCAGCGATCCAACGAATCGACAGGCAGCGAAGGCCGACGAAAAACGGACGCAGCTGGATTCAGCACGCGTCCGTTGATTCGAAACAATTGTCGAGCGTCTTTAGGCGGTAGTCCTAAAGGGTCGCGAAGAAGTCGTCGCGTTCGTCGGTTTCGCCGAGCGATTCGTCGACGTCGAAAGCGATGTCGTCGAGTGCTTCTTCCAGCGTCGAGGAACGCTGATCGCCAACAAGCCCATCGTCCATCGCGTCGGCCGGCTGTTGCAGCTGGAACTCGACTTCCGTCGGCTTGATCCGAACGACTTCGCCCTTCTCGTCGCGACGAGTCGACTCAGCCTGCTCGTACGAGAGGGGAGTCGGAGCGACGATCGACTGCGAAGCGCCAAGCGAGCTGTAGGCGCGTTCGCCTTCGCCTCGCGATTCGCCTTCGCCGCCGCCGTTCTGAGCGTTAAACGCATCACGGAAAGCAGCGATGGCAAGCAGGGCGTCCGAGACGTTTGCCAGACCGTCGTTGTTGGTGTCGATCTGGTTGCCGTTGGCGGCCACGACCGGCGGATCACCATTGCCCGGCGTGTAGACGCCCGATGCGGGCAACACAACCGATTGGTTGCCGCCACCAGCGAAGTACTTCGCCAGGAAGTTGATCACTCGAAGAGGATCGTCGGCCAAAATCAGGGTGTCGCCGGTGACGTCGCCAGGCGTAACGCCGTTGTGCCACTCGGTGTGGGTGACCGGAATGATATGGTCTTCCACTTCGCCATCCGGCGCCGGACCTATCGGATCCAAGCCGCCAGCTCGACTCAAGCGGAATCGAGCCACCAAGTCGCCAGTGATTGTCGTTCCGGGAGGATTGACGGACAAGTCGTGGACGCCATCCGCGGTGTACTGAACGGAATCCGCGATCTTCTCGGAAGGTTCCCAAATGCCGTTACCGTTGAAGTCGATCCAAGCGTCGACGAAGCCAGGCTTCGAAGCCGACACGCCTTTGACTTCAATCTGCACCGTACCGGCCACGCCGACAAGCAACGTGTTGTTCAGCTGTCCGCCTTGACCGTCCGGCGTGAAGATGCCGACCAAACCGTCTTCATCGTTCGTACCGCTATCGGTGTCGTCGCCCGTGGCGTTTGCCGTCGGCTGGCCATCGACATCAACGTCAATGGCTTGACCAAGCGTGAAGGCGACGTCGACCTTGTGGCGGGCGCCGTCTTCGCTTTCCAGCACGGGATAGCCGCTGCCGTTCGTCGAGACGGTCGGAGCGTCACCATAGTCTTCGCCGGAACCGATCGTAATCCTGAAGCGAGTTTCGTCGGTCACTTGATTCGGCTGGAGCACGTTGCCCGCCAGATCTGAGATGCCTTCGACAAACGTCTCGATGATACCCGTGATATCGGCAACGCCCGTGACCAGAATCTCGTCGTCGCGAACCGTCGTTCCCACACCTTCCAAATCGCTTCCGTCGATCGCCGCAGCAATCTCGACTGCCATTTGCTGAGCCGTAAACGACTCATCCGGAATGAACACGATCGGCACGGCGCCGGGCACGCCGGGCTGACCCAGCTGGAGCAGCGGCGAGCTGGAAACGTCGAGGAAGTGAGCCGTTGAAGCATTCACCAAGGTGATGAAGCCATCGCCGTCGTGCGACGGATTGAGACCCAGTCCAACATTCGCGATCGCCGTAACGATCAAATTGGCGATGTCATCGAGCGTACTGTTGGCCACGTCGAACTCAATCACTTGTCGACCCGGAACAGCATTCTCGTCATCGTCGAACTCGAAGACGACCGGCAAGTTCACTCCGTCGCCAATCGAGAAGATCTGGCCATCGGCGAAGCCCTGCGGTACGCCAGCCACGGCTGGGACTCGAATGCCAAACTCAGGTTCGACGCCAGGACTGCCAGTGAGGATCAAGTTCGTATTCGTCATGTCGACCGTGTGAACTCGGCCACCGCCGATGTGGATGCGTCCTTCACCGAAGTGAACCGGCGACAAGCCCGAGCTTCCAGACGTGATCGCGGTAACCATGAAGTCCGCAATCTCTTCGTAGGTGTCGCCAGCAGTAATACTTATCGCTACCGCACCGTCTTGGCTCGTGCCGTTACCAGAGTCGAATTCGTAAATGGCCAGATTGACGCCGTCATCGACTGTGAAGAACTCACCGTCGGTAACACCGCCGGTCAGCGATCCAGACGAGGTCATCGTCGGTGCGCCGCTGATGTCGACTTGAGTCAACGCGTTTCCGCCCAAGTGCACTCGACCGTCGCCAATATGCCTCGGACTGAGTCCCAGGCCCTCGTCGATCAAGGCGGAGACAATCGCGTCAGCCAGATCATTTTGAGTGCTGAGCGAAGTGAAGGTGATTGGAGTCGAGCCCGCGGCAACGCTTCCGTTATTGTCATACTCAAAAGTCACGCCATCGACCACAAACGACTCGCGGTCGGTGACTCCGTTGACTCCGCCGCCAAACTCAGGGGCGATCAACGTGAATGTCTCCTGAATCGTGGCGACATAGCCGCTTTCGAATTCGAAGTCGACCACGTTACCCAAGTCGTCGGTGATGGTGAACTTCTCGCCATCGACAACCTGAGCGCCATTGGGGGCCTTGGGCACGTGCGAATCGCTGTTGGCCAATTCCACAGTGTACGTGTGGTTCGGGGCCCAGATGCCTGCGATCGGCGTAAGTCGTACTGTGTTGTTCGTGGCCGCATAGCTGAAGCGGTAATCGATACCGTCGATCAGCCGCTCGCCATCGCGAAGCACGGTAACTTGGTTCGTTCGAACTGTCGTGTCGTCGATGCCAACACCGTTCTGCGGATCGATTGGCTCGAGGCCGTCGAACAGCTGAATCGAGAATCCGCTGAGGATCTGCGAAGTCAGCACGGACGTCAACGATTGATCGAAGTCGAATCCATCGGCATCGTTGTCTCGAGGCACGATTAGCCGGGCCACGGGGCCAGCAAAGTCAGCTCGATCAAGGGCGCCGCGGTCGGCGAACACGTTTCGGCCGGAACTGTTGAGGTTCGGCGAACCCGGATCGTCCCCACGCAGCTGGCCGAAGCCATCTGTGTCGGGCGCCAGCAGCGGCGAGACCGTGATACCGAGTGGATTCTTCACGCTGACAAGACCGGGTCGGTCACTGAACTGATCGACTCCGCTATCGACGGCGAGCGAACCTTCCTGGAGATAGAACAGGTCGCCAGCCGCGTCGAGGAACAGGTCCTGATTAGCCGACGCGTCCAGGTCAATCGCGTTGCTTCCCAGATCTCCGGTGTTGGTGTGGGTACCGTTGCCAGAGAAGAGGTTGCCGCCGAGCACGGTTGTCGAGGAGCTGGCGTCGATGCTGATGCCGGTTCCGGTGTCGGCCAGGATATTGTTGATCAGAGTCGGGCTGGCGCCGTCCTCAATCAAGATACCCGTCGTGCCGCCAAAGACCGTGTTGTTAACCAAGCGGCCAAACGGAAGCGGGCTGTTGCCATCGGGGTCGCCTTCGCCGGCAAAGCGAATGCCGCCGCCGCCGTTGTCGAACAGGATGTTGTTCTGAACGACGACGCCTGGGATCAGGTTGGCGTCGTTGACTTGCAGGGTCGTTCGCACTGGACCGGAGTGCGGAAGCGAGCCAGCGGCCGGCGCCAAGTCGTTTCGATCTCGCAGTCCGGGGCCGACGTTGATGGCAAACTGAGCCGACTCGCGAATCACGTTGGATTCGAGAATCATCTGGCCCTGGTCGCGATGGGTGTTCTCGTCGCCGAAGTCATCGAATTCAACCAGCCCAATGCTGTTTGCAAGCGAATTCGATGGTCGGATGTCGAGCGTGTAGGCGCCGGTGAATTGTCCACCATTCGCCGAGCCTTCAACTTGCGGATCGTAGACGGTGTTGAAGAATCCACTCACGCCGGCATAGTAGGTTCCGTCAGCCGGAGCGATGAAGTTGACCGGACCGCCGAAGAACGAGAAGCCTTGAGCCAACTCCGTTCCGACTGAGTCGAAGATTCGGACCAAGCCAAAGAAGTTAGCGTCACTGGTTGCGAGTTCGATCGAGTAGTCGTCGCCAGCATCCAAATCGAAGGAGACCAAGTCGACGTCGTTACTCGAGTTATGGTCGCCGATTAGCGATGCGGCTTTAAAGCGGCCGTCACCCGCGATGCCGGTATCGTTGGCCGTCGCTAAGGTGTCATTGTTTTCGTCTATGCCAGGTCCAAACAGGTCGACAATCACCGTTTCGCCAAACAAGTTGACTTTGTTAGACGAGCTCGTCGTTCCGGCAATCGTTCCATCCGAGAGGCCGGCGGTGATCGCCAAGACGCTCTGGACGCTGGACGAGTTGACCGCGTCACGGAAATTCCGCGAGATAACGATCGAGTCATCAAACACGTTGTAGAGAATCGGTTCGTTACCTTGCACGACGCCGTTGAGGAATTCTTCGTTCTCGAATTCAAAGACAACCGTATCGACGCCGTCGCTTACGGAAATCGTGTCGCCTTCGAGGATTTCCCAACCATTTGGCATGACGACTTGAACGTCTTGTGAGATGCGGTCGTTGGTGTCGAATGCACGGAACAGTGCCAGTGCATCGGGATCTACCGATTGGCCGATAACCTCGGCTCGGCGAGCTTCCAGTGTGTAGTTGGCAAGCGCCGCGCTGGTCACGGTGACGCCTGTAAATGACTCGTTCGATGTGCCACCCGTGGCCAGTTCACCACGCTCGGCGAAACCGATAATGATGTCGTCAATGTAAACGCCTTCAAAGTCGTTGTCGCGAACCTTGAGCATCGCGCCATTGTTGCCGGCCGGGTCGGTACTCGCCGTATAGTCCGAGAAGAAATCGCCCATGCTCGGGATATTGATTCCCTGAGACGGATCGTGCGGGTTGGAAACGCCCAACTCGACCAAGCCGAGCGGACCGACGTCTTGCGAAATGATGTTGTGACCTAACATCACGACAACGCTGTCATAGGTCTTAATCGCTGAGCGAAGACCATTCGCATAAGTGTCCGCCAATGCTTGCGCGATAGAATCCCGCACATCGGCAGCTGACATATCGGAATGCGTCAGCACTCGCACATCCGAGTTGATCCCAAGCGAGCCTTCGACGAATGACGCCGGCAAACCGGTGCCGATCACTCGACTAGCGCCTTCCAAGTTCACGCGATGGTCGGCCAAGTGCGGCATAACTCCGGCGAAACCATTGACGACGATTTCAACTTCGTAGTTGCCCGTCGTGATGCCGAAGCCAGTTCCAGGAACATTGGGGTCGTAGGACGCATTTGTCGAATCGCTAATCCCCAAGTAATAGGTTCCCGTCGAGGGAATCGTAAACGTCAACATCGGGTCCGTACCGTTGACGTCGTCGGAGAAGTCAAGCTCATTGCCGACCGCGTCAAACACTCGAATGTAGGCGTTGAGCCCGGATCCGATTGACTCGGCATTTACGGTCATGTCGACAACGTCTCCCGCATTGAGGTTCAATTCCATGAGATCGACGTCGATCTCTGGATTGAACGTAAAATTCGGGTTATCGCCGATAAAGCCGAAGGCCAGGAAGCGATCCGAGCCGCCTTGAAGTCCCGTGTCGAGTCCGCCGATGGCATCGTTGGACGGTTCGGAAGCGAAAAGATCAGCCGTAGTGGTGTAGTTCAAGCCGACAAGAGCTTGCGAGATTGTTTGAGCAACTTCTGCGGCGGACTGAGCCGTGCTGAACGGAATCGTCGTGGCAGTTGGGTTGATGGTAGAGCCATTCGAATCGAATTCGAAGAACAAACCATGAATCTCGAAGCTATCTTCGTCGTCGATGAATTCCGTCGGGGGCACGACAAGAGTGATTCCCGAATCGATTTCAAACGTCGTCGTCGGTCCGCCGAAACCGTTATCGTCGGTGACTGTGAATGTCTGGCCGTCGCGGTAACGGTTGCCCGGAAGTAGCCGAAGTTGCTGACCCGCGAAACGAGCATCGCCGAGTCCGAAGTCGCCGCCAGTGCTGACTTCGAATCGCAACCGCAAGTTATCAAGTCCGGCGAACGGCGAAATATCGATACGAGCTTGTCGCCATGAAACCGGCGCGCCGCCGTCGTTAATGTCGAAGTGCTCTTGCACGTCTGCCTGTAGCGAATACTTATCGAGAATATCTTGCGGCGACGCAAACGTCGTCAATGCGAGCGATTCTGGGTCGTATTCGTCAATCGCACCGCGGGCCGAGTTGTTCGTGGCCAGCAAGTGCCAGACTCCGTCCTCACCCGACAGATACGTTCGAACCGAATCTTGCATTTCGGCAAGGTGGTTCTTGTTCTGCGTGTCAACAAAGTAGTTGTAGTAAACAACCGGAGTGTCAGACGGCGAGTAACCGACCAAGCTGAACGGCTCGGACTCAACGGCGCCCTGCATTCCGCCAACCAAGTCCATGCTGTTGGTGATTTGCGGAACATAATTCGAGTTGTTCGGGCCGGGGTAGCCAAAGTAGAGACTGCCTTCGCCACCTGCAGCAGGGCGACTGCCGTCAAATGCAGCTTCGATACCGTGACCGGCGTCATCCTTCCGGTTTTCGGTAATATGCCAAGGATTGAAAGTGTTTGGCCCGAAGTCGAGGCCGTCGACGTTGCGTAGTCCGGTTTCGATAACGGATTGCCCGTCGACAAAGATCGGCTGTAGCTCACCGGCCGTATTGAAGGCGTACATTCGACCGCCTTGATCGATGCCGATCAAGATATCGCTGTAGTAGTTCGCCTGACCGCCGATATCGTTGAGGAAACCTGATTCGAGCAATTCACCCGCGTACTGGTGAGGAACTGACGTCAAGCCTTGGAACTGAACCGCCGCACCTCCGGGGCCCGCAAATCGCAGAGCGGACGCCGATTCGACATAGTCGGCCTTGGTGTCGCCCATCGCTGGGCCCAGCGGCGGAGTCGCGGTTCTAAAGTTGGTGATTTCAAACAAGCCGCCAGTATCGGAAACAGCAAACATCCGATTCAGTCCGGCACCAACAAACGTCATGCCGGTGATCGTGCCGCCCGGCGCTGTTCCGCCGACGATAAGCGGCGGTTCATCAACGTCAACCAACTGCACGTTTCCATCGGTGAACGAGATGCCTGAGAGGAGTTGCGTCACACCGAGCGTCGTGTTGCTGGAAACGGCCTGGAAAGCGGCTGCCGCCAAGTCCGAAGGACCATCAGCCGCATTATAAGGAATGCTGATGAATCCAGACGTCGTGGCGCCGTCAGCGCCAGTGTCTTCAAAAATGCCAGGTCGATTTGTTTCGAGGAACGAGAAGTCACCCGTGTCGGCGCCGCTAAAGTTCAAGCGAGTGCCGTCGTGGCTGGCGTTGACAGTGAAGTTCTGGAACGCGGCGACGATCGCATCACCAAACTCGATTCGGTTCATCACCTCTTCAACCGGAATGACATTGCCAATACCGTCCGGCACCCCTTCGGTCGCCAAACCGTTCGAGCTTACCGTTGCGACGTTTGCCGCGACGGAGCTCTCGTTGATCAGCGAAATCCGGGCGCCGTCGTTAGCCGCGATTACGTTGAACGCCGAAGCTCCGTTAATCGCGCCCATGATCGACGAAATCATCGCCGCTTGATTATCCGACTTGCGGAAATTGATAAGGATGTGGCCGCCGGGAGGCGCGCCGCCGGGAGCATCGAGATCGTTGAATTCGAACGTTCGCGTGTCGGTCGTGGAGGTCTTGTTATCCGTAATAACGATTGTGTCGCCGTCATTGAACGCGATACCGGCCGGACTGCCAGGGGAATCCGTCGCCGTCACCACGATCACCGTACCGGTGTCGAATTCATAGCGGGCACCGTCGAGACGGAAGAAGTCGCCGTCTCGGATCGTCAAGTTGCCTGCCGGAGTGTGATCGAAGTTGACGTCCGGGCCCGAGTTGAATTCAAAACTAAAATCGGGATTCAAGTCGCCGTTTGTGTCGACGCCAAAAGTAACTCGCGGATCAGCCAAGCCACCCGGCGACGACTGATCGCCAATCAAACGCGTCGTCGTGGTCAAATCGACAAACGTCGCTTCTGGGAAGATCAACGTATTGCGGTCGTTATTTACCGGGTCAACCGTCGTGTCGAGCCTCGCTCGTTCGCGAATCTGTGTGCCGGCGCCAAAGTAGAGGCGGTCAAATGGATTATCGCTGTCCGCACGAGTTCGGTCGTTCCCATCGCCGGCTCCCGTGTCCTCGTTGAACGCATACAGGATGTTCTCGGTCCATTGCGACCCGAAGTCTCGTCGATTGCCGATGGCGTAGAGGTTGATGTCCGGGTTGCTGCCGATATTGGTGCCTGCCCGGCCGTAATCCAACGCCTCGAACCAAACACCCGAACCGTTTTGCGAACCATCGGACGAAAACGCCCGCTGTGAGTTGTCGTCGTCAGGGATAGACGTCTCAATGCCATCATCGCCGATAATCGTGGCCAAGGCATTCGTTGTGTCTAGGCGAGGATCAATCTGGAGATAGTTGCCAACCGTCGCGTCGCTACGCAAGCCAAATTCCGGATTGGTGAACCCGTAAATGAAACCGTCATCGGGTCGGACCGCGATGTCGTCGACATTCACGCCCCATGTGCCCACGGTTCCGACAAATTCGCCAGTAAACGGATTGACCGTCGAAAGGCGGTTGCGATCCGTGCCAGCATCCTCTTGGACAAACAGCGTCAGATCGCTGAGGAAGTATTCGACTTCGCTGCCGCCATGAACAAAGTCGAGGACGATCGCGTCTTCCGCAATGTTGGATCCATTGGAGGTATCGATGTGGTCTTCAACAATACGCTGAAGCGAGTTGACCGGCTCGAGCCGCAAGAGTTCGTTGTCCGGATTGGCCGTCGTAAACTGATTCATCTGAACCAACAAGGAGGCTTCCGATGTGACCGCAATGTAATAGCGGCCGGAACTGACGCTTCCCGCAGCGGGCAACATGATCGTGCCGATGTACGGATCCGCCGTGCCGAACGATCCTCGAGAAAGATCATCGCCATCCAAGTTTTCCAATGCGGCCGGCAAGTCATCGATGATGTTCGAGTCGTTCGTTACCAACACCAAGTTGCCCGGCGAGCCGGCGTTGTCATCGAACACATAAATATTCGAATCAACTCGACCCAGGCCATCGGCATAGTCCAAGTCGAGCGTAACGGATGCATGGAAGGGTGAGCCCGGCACAGAAGCAGTCGTGCTCGCCTGAGTTGAATCGAAGTGCAAGTCAAGTTCGTACCAGTCGACGTCCAATTCGTCGGGATTGATGGCCGTCCCAATGGAACCGCTGATCGACAACGTGCCGCGTTCGGCGTTGAGCAAGTTGCCCACTTTCGTTGCACTTGCCGCCGTGTTGTTGTTGTCCGTTCCGTCGGCGTTGATCACCTCAGCCGCTTCGCCTTGCAGCGGCGAGTGGGTCGGATGGCCGAGGACTTCGATGCCGTTGGTGGCATATCGAATGTCGGCGAACTGAACGTTGGAGCCAGCGAATTCATCGACTTCCTGAAGTCGAATCTGCATCTGGTATCCACCGCTCGTCAGGCCCGCGCCGAGATCGTTGATGTCACCGCTATTCGAGCGAACTCGAACATAATATGTGTTTCGCGTACCGGGCGTTCCATGCAAGACAACTCGCATACCGGCGTCGCGGGGGTTCGTGGTCCAGCTATCCGCTATGTCGTACTGCGATTTTTGCAGCGGGTTCACATGGTTGTCGGGGAGCACGCTCGAGTCATTGAACAGCAAGGCCGGCGTAGCCTGTTCGTCGGCTGAATTGATCGTCCGAGCAAGCACACGGTTGTCGGCGTCGATCAGTTCGATCACAGTGTCGACCGAGTGGGTCGAGCGATCGATATCGAGCCAGATTTCCGTTCCTGCCGTCGCGTTGAACGTATACGTGTCGATGTCGGCCGGATCGCTGAGCAGACCCTTGACCTCGAAACCAAGTCGCAACGTCTCGTCACTCCCTTTTTCATGCGGAGCGAGTTCACCGAGGAACTCCGCGTTGTCGGCATCAAAGTTCGGGCCGGGCGAAAGCACGTCGCCAGCTTCCAATTCCGTCGCCAGGACAAAGTTGCGGTCGTGTGCGTACTGGTCAATCTTGACACTACGCCAGTCGCCGGGAGTCCCGTCGTCGCCGCCGCCCGCTTGGGCGACGATCTGAGTCGAAAGAATGTTACTGAAGCTAGTCGTGTCAAAGCCGCCGAGCGAGATCGAGTCGATGTCGCCGACGATTCCCGTCGTGTCGTGCGAAAGGTTCGCGTAGTCCTGAATCGTATTGAAGAATCCGCCTGTAAGCCGGCCGCCGGGGCTCTTCGTAAATCCGCCAGCACCATCGGCGACGAAGGCGTTACCGATTGAATCGAGCGCCAACGCGGCGATGTTCTGAGAGTCCTCGATGGAAACGTCAACAATGGCTTCCAACACGACGTCGCCAGCTCGAAGACGAGTGAACGTGTTTCCGTAGTCCAAGGTCGGGTCGAGAATCGCAGCGCGGTCTTCGTCCGTCACCAAGATAAAGAACTTGGCCGCATCTTCACGCAGCGAGTAATTGTCGAGACCGAAGTGAATCGCTTCGTAGCCGTCTTCGGCAAAACCGGATTGAGTCAGGGTGTCGATACCGACAGCGAACTCGGCAGGCGTGCCAAACAGCGCGCCGCCGGGACCGAGCGGAACGGTTCCGGCAAAGTCGTTGAACCCGCCAAATTCAACCAAACCATATCGGTTGATTCCGAGAGTGCCGTCGCCAACTCCGGAACCGACAAAAGCAGATTCCAAATCGTTGATCAACTGCTTCGAGAACTGCTGAGCCGTAAACATCGAACCTGAATCGTCCATCAGGACGACAACATCGGCGAAGCCAACGCTTTGGACGATGCCCGCACAGGCGCCACTGTTGACAGTGTCAACGTTCGGTCGGCCATCCGGCGTGAAACCGGCACCCACCGTGCAATCGTCGATCGACGTCAAGATCACCGGCGAGCTCGGTTGGCCGATCACGCTAAGTCGACCGCCGACGCGGTCATTGATATCGAGAGGTCGGCCGGTCGCCGTGAATCCGGCGTTCGGTCCGTCAAGCTTGACGACCAAGCTCTCGGTCGTCTTGCTCTCTAAGGTGAGTCCGCCGAAGGTGTGAAAATCGGGCACATTGATTTCGTTCTCCAGCACGTGAACGATGTTGGTGTCGTCCCAAACGCTTTCGGTTGTCAATGTTCCGCCGCGAACAACGAGGCCGTCGATCTCGTTCAGGTCGAGCTCGTTGCCGTCCACCAGCGGACCTTGGTTACCTGGCGAAGCATCGTAGATATTGACATCGCCTGTCGTTCGACCGGTATCGGAGACTTCGAGGTGGTTGAGCGAGTTGGCGTCGATACTGATAGCCGGGCCGTCGCTCGAAACGATCGTGTTGGCAACGATAACAGGCTGGGCGCCGCGAACAAAGATCGTCGTGGGCACGTTGAAGCCGCGACCGAATCGCGTTCCGCCGCCGGGCTCCACGCCGTCGCCGTTGTGCTCGAACGTCGAATTGGCGATACGAGCTTCCGCCTGTCGTACTTCAATCGTATTGAAGCTGCGGAATTCGCCTCCGATGCGAGTCGAACCACCGCCGTACGAGAAACGAGCGTTGTCGATATGCAAAGTGGAGAGGATATCGCCGTAAATACCGGCCCAGTTGCCTGGCTCGGCCGCGACTTGGCCGCTCAGGTCGCTGGTGCTAAATGTACCGCTGGCGCCATATCGTTTGTCCAATGTCGACGTGAAGATAACTTCTCGCCCGTCGACGCCTTCCGCGATGAACTGACCGTCCATCTGAACGTCAATGATCGCTGATTGTAGCTTGACGACCGTTCCCGCATCGACTCGTAGACGAGCGTCCAACCTAGCTCGAAGACTCTGAACGAACTCGACCAACACGCCGCCTTCGGTTGTTCCATCGTCGTCATAAACCGTGTCGTTGGCATTGATCTGCTCGACCAGATTGTAAGAGCCCACATAGACCGTATTGGGCGTGAACGGATCGCTACGATAAATGCGTCGAGCGACAAAACCGCTGCCAACAGGTACGCGAGGTAGTTGGTCGAGCCGTACACCGTCGTCGCCAGCGGCGATGACAACGTCGCGAGTCGCGGCGGACGCCGGACCTTCGTTGCCTTGTGCGTCGACGAAAACAACTTTGTAACTGTAGGCGAAGCCAGCCAACAGTGGCGTTGCGCCACCTTGAATTGACGAGTTGAGTCGAACCAAGCCGACTGGAGGCGAATCGTCTTCCGCCAAGGGACCGCCCGGCGTTCCGGCAATCTCCAAGTTCTCACGGACGACGTGCACAATGTCGTTATCGTTCCAACGACCGGAAACCGTCAGCTGCTCTAGCGTCTGTCCGGCCGGATTGTTAATTCGAACAAACAAGCCGTTGATTGAGTTGTCGACAATGTAGTTACCGTGAACATCGGGGCCAATACGCGAGTAGTCGGACGTGAACGCGCCGGGCAGTTGGAAGTCTGTCGAGTGGAAGTTCGACTCTTCGAAGCTGTTCGGGTTCGCCGAAATCGCCGCTTCGGCGCTCAGCTGGATCGAGTTGTACGTGATCGCGGGACGAATGTCGGTCAACTGAATCGGTGCAATGTTCTCTTCCGTGCCATCGACCCGAACGTTACCGCCGCCGTAGTGGAACGAAGCATGGTTGACGTAATTCAAAAACGCGCCGACCTCTTCGTAGTCGAAGCGATTCGCATCGTCTTTGTCGATTCGAGCACGGAAATCCAAGCCGCCCCAATCGCTTTGTCGGGGAACGGGGGGCGAGCTATCGGGATTGTTGTCCTGGCCAATTTCCGAATCGTGAAGCGACGTAAAGAAGACATTGCCTTCGATCGGTTGATTTTGGGCGTCAACGATAATCTCGCCCGCCGAGTCAAACATGCGAGGCACGCCGAAGACTTGAAGAGCACTACCGCTTCGATCGACGTTGGGCGTGGTGCTTCCGATACCAATTCGAGCTCGACGCATCTTGAAGATCGCGTTGGCGTCGACCTGAACGGTCACGCCGCGGGGAATATCAAAGGTGGCGCCGTCATCAAGTTCGATACCGTTTAGGCCGCTGAATCCGATATCGTACGAGAGATTGTCCTCAAGCGTGGTGACATCGCCATCGGCACCGCCGTTGCCCACGATTCGAAGAATGTCGCCCGCTTTCGCGGAATTGAAACTGAGTGGATCAATTGCGTCGTCAAGGTTGCGGAACGGCGCATCGATCGTACCGTCAAATACAAGACCAGTCGCCGCCTTGTCGACAAAGACCGTTCGCGGCGCGCCGGGCGCAGCTTGACTCGATTCCGTTGCTGCTCGGAACCAGAAGTTAAACGTACCGCCGGGGACACCGTCGCTGTCGCCGTCGAGCGGAGTTGATCGGGTCAACGCATCGGTGCCGGGAAGGCTCTCATTGTCGGCATCGACGATCGCGTTGTCTGCATCCGGTCGATAGTTGAATCGCAAGTCGTACTCGCCATCGGTCACGCCGCCGAATCCGCTGTCTTCGATCGCGGG
Organism: uncultured Pirellulaceae bacterium; assembly: GCA_964567745.1. Classification (GTDB taxonomy): domain Bacteria; phylum Planctomycetota; class Planctomycetia; order Pirellulales; family Pirellulaceae; genus CAZMNY01. The sequence goes on from CAZMNY010000038.1 coordinate 70,551, forward strand.
ATCGTACTGGTCGTTGCCACTGGCGCTCACGCCTAGATAGTAGACGCCGGGAGTCAGCGAAAGGTTCAGGTACGAATCATTGCTGAAGTAGTCGTCGTTTTGAGCGACGAGAACGCGTTCGCCGGAATCCGGATCTTCGCGATACAGAGTGAGGTACGTGTCGAGCAGGCTAGGATTCTCGGATCGCTCGGCAATTGTCTCGGCTGAGAAGACGCCATTGTCCGTGACCTCAAATCGGTAGAGGTCGATATCTTTGCTCTCCGGCCGATGCATGTACTGGCCGTGGAAAATGTCGTGGTCGCCAGGGAAGACGGGTTCCGCACCCTGCCCAAACGCGAGTGCCGGCTCTTCACCTTGCACGGTGCCCGGTGGCAGGTCGTAGCTGTGGCCCAGGCCAAGCAAGTGGCCAATTTCATGAACCGCCGTTTGGAACCAAGGGCCGCCGAACTCGTCGTCGCCCGGATTCTGGAAATCGACCAGATCCATGATGGCCATGCCGCCGCCCGCGACTCCAAGCACCCCGCCAAAGCCGCTAACCAATCCCAAGCCGGCCAAGTCGCCGGTGACAATCGTCAATCCTTGGTCGGGCGACTCGATGAACTGCACGCCAAGTTGCTCGCCGTAAATTCCAAAGATAGCGCGAGCCAGCTCTTTTTCGTTTTCCGTAATGGCGTTGTGCAGCGGCGAAGAAGGCGTGCCGCCGTAAACGTCTTGGAAGTTGTAGAGAATCGTCTCAATGCCAACATTACTGTCAGCGCCGGCCAGGAAGTGCGATTCAGGGCTGGTAAACTCGATAAGATCGTCGCGGTGACCAGGTTCATCGACGGCGCCTGGCAAAGGCAGCTCAAACGCCTGGCCAACGTTGGTGATCTCTTGGCTGACAATCAAGCCTTGAGTTCGCTTCAACATCCCGCCCGTGGTCAGGTCGAAGCCGACGCTGACGTCGTTATCGAGAAAGACTTCTGTCCCGGACTGTGTCGCCGTCACGGTGAATGCAGGGGTATTGTTGACCGCGTCATCGATGGCCGTCTTAACGAGTTGAGCCATCTGCGTTGGGGTGAATCCCGGGTTAAAGGGAACCGGGGCGTTGCCTGCAGTCACGCCAGGGACGCCGCCCAACACATCTTCGAACTCGAACGTTACCGAGTTGCCGGCATTGTCTGTGATCGTGAATTTGTCTTCGTCAACGAACTTGTTGCCGGGCCCCGAGTTGGTTCGAACCATCGTCAGAATCGCGCCGGTTTCAAAGCTGCCATCCAAGTTCAGCGCGGTGGCGAAGCTCGATCCAGGATCAGGGCCGACAGCCAGCGTCGCCGGCGCCAAAGGCTGACCTTCGTCCGTGCCGATTCGCAGCCGGAATGTTCCATCGCCGCCCGCCAAATCTTCCAGCGGCGAATTGAAACGCAAAATGGCCAAGTGCTTGACCGCGTCATAGACCACCGAGTCGGGCGTGAAAATGTCGTCGTCCGTGTTGCGCGCCGTGTCCTGAGTCACCATCAATTGATAGAACTTCGGATCCTCGGCCGTGGCCGCATCCAACGTGTCCTCATTGAAGTAAACGTGGATTTCATCGCGTAGCTGTTGCAAGTCGCCTTGGGCGTTGCGAGTGACTGGTTGAGGCACAACCGATTTGATCTTGGCGCCAAGATCCAATTGAAACTCGAACTGAGTGTCGACGCCTTCGTTATAAGCCTCGCCCGAAATGTTGCGCAACGCGACTTTGACCGAACTGTCGCCGCCAAAAGTGTCGAGGCGATAAGTGTCGTCCGGAAGCGTCTCTGAAAAACGCATCACGACTTCGTTCGGCAAGTCGCCGATACCGACGTAACCCGGAACGATCGGCACGTCATTCGCGCCGCTCAAAACCAAGCTCGCCTGAGGCGTGATGGTGATGTTCGAGTCCGCGTCGCCGACGTTCAAGGCGGCTCGGACCAACACCGAAGAATCGGGGTCGTTGTTGATCGCCGAAATCAGCTGCCGCGCGGTTGTTTCATTGCCAGGATTCGTGTTCAAAGTCACGTCGATCACATCGTCCGTGACCGAGATCAACGGCGAGCCCGCTCCGCCGAAATCGGCTCGCGAGAAATTGATCGTCAGACCATTGCCTTCGATGCCCGTTTGGACCGCTTGAAAACGGACCTCGAGCGCTGTGCCCAACCCAAAATTGGCCGTCGCACTGGCCGCGTTGGCGCCGGAAAGGAACAAGGGAGAGTAGCTCTGGTCGCCTGTGACCACCGAACTGAATGCGTTGCCTCGAAGCACACTGGAGGTGATGAGCGCGCGGACGTCTGGGTTGGCGTTAAGCGCGTTGCGCAGCGCGAAAGCGGTCGTGCGATTAAACGCGTTATTGTTCAGCTGAACTGTGATGATCCGGCCAGGCAACACATCGACGAGCGGTCCCGAAGCCGAACCGAGATCTTCTTCGGAGAAATCGAGCCGAATGCCCTCGCCCGATGGACCGGAGTTGGCCGCGGCAAACTCGAGAACGACCGTTCCGTTGGTTCCGAGGTCGGAAATCGCGTTCGCATGCTCGAATTCACCGTCGAATCCGCTGCGAGTGAGCTGGATGCCCGCCAGCGATTGCGGATCAATCGCCGAAGAATCATCAAAACGGAAATGCAATTCTCGCAAATCCGTGTTGCGGATGTCGTCCGGCAACAGCAATGAACCGTCCGCAGGCTGCACGCCTATCAGGTCAAACGCCAGCAGGCGCCGATCCTCGAGTTGCTCCATAAGCATTCGCCGATCTTGGCGTCGCTTGGACTGCAACTTACGTTGACGGAAGGAGTTAGAAGACGTTCGCGAGCGGCGGATGGTCATGAACCAAACCCTAAGAAAAGCAATTGGACGTGTCTGTTCCTGGCCTCTGGGCACAGCATTCAGCTTGGATGCCGACGCTTTAGACGCCACGAGCCCCAAAATAATTCCCTGAAAACCTCAGAATCGCACAGTCAAGACAGGCAATTTAGTAAGTACAGGTAGACTCCTGGCGTCGAATGCCACGTAACCTTGGATTGTAATTGAGATGAGCAGGAATGCAATCAAAAACAACGGGCGGGCGTGGCCACGCGAAACCACTTTCGCTGACTGATGTTACATCGGCATTTCGACGTCCGAGAATTGCTCGAGCCAAGCCGAACCGGCGGTTGTCGAATCAGCAATAAACTGTTCGGGCGAAACAACTTAACGAATGAGGGCGGCCCGGAATCTTGCGGGCGTTTACGCCCCGCACAGGCAGCTCGCCGTATCTTGTTAATCCCTAACGCCTTATGGAGTCAGAATCGGCACAATCGCGACGGCCCGCAGCTCCCTTACGCGAGCTCAATTCGACCGCGTTTTAAATCACAGTTCGCCTGTATGAATTACCGAGAAAAAGTCAAACGCTAGGGAATCTGCGCTATCTCGGGCGGCGTTCGATAAAGACCGCGGCTGGACGCCTCAGCCAGGCCTGAAAAAGCCCTTAAACCTTGGGTGCCCAACTCGGCTCGTAGTCGCGGCCCCATAGCGCCATCGCTTTTTCGTCCAGGATCCGACCTTTCGTGCCGCATTGAATCGAACCGGTTGTCCGATGGGCGATATTGCCCAGGTGGCAGAGCAGGGTGCTGGCGTGACCGATTTCGATTTCCGCGTTCAACTTCCGCGGCTGATCGTTGCGAATCGCGGATAGGAAATTATCGATGTGTTCCCGATCGCCGCGACTCAACCCCGACTTGGTGCCGACCTCTTTCAGCCGTTCATCGAGAACGCGATAGCCGCCGTTCTGGTCGATGTGCATCGAGCCGTTTTCGCCGCAGAATGCGACGAAGTCCTCGCTCCCTCGATTGCAGCTCAGACCCTGCCAGACGATTTGTTTTCGATCGGCGAATTCGTAGCAGACCGTGTTTGCGTCGGGTGTCTGCTGATCGTCTTCATACCGATAGCGACCGCCGGATGACGTGACTCGAACCGGAAAGTCGACATCGAGCCCCCAGCGGCAGATATCGATCGTGTGGACGCCGTTGTTTCCAAGTTCGCCGTTTCCCCATTGCCAAAACCAGTGCCAGTTGTAGTGAACTCGGTTGTCTTTGTACGGCGTTCGTGGGGCCGGGCCTTGCCAGAGGTCGTAGTTCAAGCTGGCGGGGGGGCTGGCTTTCTTGCCGACTCCGATCGAGCCACGGACGTTGTTGTAGGCCGCTTTGGCGAGATAAACTCGGCCAATGACGCCTTCCCGCAACGCCTGAATCGCCGCCTTAAAACCGCCTCCGCTTCGTCGCTGCGTTCCGACTTGGACAGCTCGATTGTGTTTCCGAGCCGCGGCGATCATCATTTCGCCCTCAGCAGGATTGTGGCAGCAGGGCTTCTCGACATAGACGTGTTTGCCTGCTTGGCAGCCGAGAATGGTCGCTGGTCCATGCCAGTGATTCGGCGCCGCGCAGACGAGCGCGTCGACCGATTTGTCATCCAGAATTCGCCGGAAATCGGTAACCGCTTCGGGCGGCTTTGCGCGAGCCGAGCCCTTTTCGCCTTCAATCACTTTCACGCCGCTCTCGAGTCGGCTCGAGTCGACATCGCAGAGATACTTGATTTCGACGTTCGGCATCCGAGCGAAACTGACGGCCAAGTCCCGACCCCGTTGGAGCCCCATCACTCCGACAACCACTTTTTCATTCGCGCTGGCTTGGGCCGCAGTCGCACTGCCAACGGCAACGCCTACCGCGGCGGCCGCGGCGGATTTGCTGACGAACTCGCGACGATCTAGAGGTTTCGACATTGGGGCATACTCACAATGCGGGTGGGATGGATTGGCGGGTCGAACCGCGCGGGGTTTCGCACGACATGGTAACCCAATCGACACAAAAGATCGAATTGCTGGCAGGGGCCGAGAATGGCGAGCAACTGCCCTGATCGAGACGGCCCCTCTCATCGAGATCACACGGGGTCTATAATCGCGAGACACACTTTTTGTCGCCAGGACTCCGGAAATGCTTTATGCGAGTTGGTCTCTTCATTCCCTGCTATATCGACCAGTTCTATCCTCAAGTTGGAACAGCCACCGTTGAGTTGCTAGAGCGTTTTGGCGTCAATTTCGATTATCCAGCGGAACAGACGTGTTGCGGCCAGCCGATGGCCAACACCGGTTGCCTCGACGACGCGAGACCGCTGGCTGAGTTATTTTTTCGCACGTTCCGCGAGTACACCCATGTCGTTTGCCCGTCGGGCAGTTGCACCGCCATGGTTCGGCGGCACTACGAACACTATCTGCCAGGCAATGACGAATTTGTCGCGCTTTGCCAGCGGACGTACGAACTGTGCGAGTTCCTGGTCGATGTGCTCGAAGTCGATCGTGTCGAGGCAAAGTTTCCGCATCGCGTTGGCTTGCACGAGAGCTGCCATGGGTTGCGGGAATTGCGGCTCGGTTCCTGCAGCGAAAACGTCGGGCCCGACTTTAGTAAGACCCGACAACTCTTGCAGCAGGTCGACGGTGTCGAAATCGTCACGCTGGAACGCAAAGATGAGTGCTGTGGGTTTGGCGGTACGTTCGCCGTCGGCGAAGAGGCCATTTCCTGCCAAATGGGACTCGACCGAATTGCCGACCACTGCCAAGCCGGCGCGGAAGTGATCACGGCGGCCGATATGTCGTGCCTGATGCATCTCTCGGGACTTATGAGACGGCGACGACTTGCCCCAAAACAGTTCGGCACCACTGGCGCAGAGCAGAGCAAAGGCTTGCCGGTGATGCACATTGCAGAAATCCTCGCGGGACGACCATTGCTGGTCGACGGGAGGCCGGCGCGGTGAGCAAGTCCTTTGAACACGCAAGTAATGCAGCCGCTTTCGTGGCCAACGTCGAGCGGACGCGGTGGCACGATCAGGCTCTTTGGTTTGTACGATCCAAACGCGACAAAGCGGCGCAGACTCTTCCGGAATGGGAGCAACTGCGGCAGTACGCATCGCAAATCAAAGCCCATACGATTTCGAAGCTGCCGGACTACCTCGAGGAATTTGAAGCCAACGCGATTCGCGCCGGCGCGCATGTCCATTGGGTTAGCTCGCCAGTGGAGCACAACGAAATCGTGCTCGGCCTGCTCCGCAAGCACGGCGCGAAGAAGATCGTGAAGAGCAAGTCGATGCTGACCGAGGAATGTCACCTCAACCAGTTTCTTGAGAACGAAGGCATGGAGGTCACCGATACCGACTTGGGCGAGCGGATCGTGCAGTTGCGCAAGGAGCCGCCGAGCCACATCGTGCTCCCCGCGATTCACATTAAGAAGGAAGAGGTTGGCGAGCTGTTTCACGAACACTTGGGGACAGAGCAGGGTGCCGTCGATCCCGAGTATCTGACCGAGGCGGCTCGCGGGCATTTGCGAGATCGATTCCTTGCCGCGGACGCGGGCATCACGGGCGTGAATTTTGCGATCGCTTCAACGGGCGGAATCGTCGTCTGCACGAACGAGGGCAACGCCGACCTGGGCGTCTCTCTGCCGAAGCTTCATATCGCTTGCATGGGTTTGGAAAAGATTGTTCCCGACCTTGAAAGCCTAGCCGTATTCACTCGGCTGCTCGCCAGGTCGGCCACGGGGCAACCGATAACGACTTACACTTCGCACTTCCAGGGCCCGCGTCCGGACGGTGAACTCCACATCGTCATGATCGACAACGGACGAACTCGTTTGCGCGACGACTCGACTTTCAGGTCGTCGCTTCAGTGCATACGCTGCGGAGCGTGCATGAACACGTGCCCTGTCTATCGGCGCAGCGGCGGGCACAGTTACGAAGCGACCGTTCCCGGTCCGATTGGATCCGTGCTCAACTCCAAGCAAGACACCGAGACGTATCACAGTTTGCCCTACGCATGCAGCTTGTGTGGATCGTGCAGCGATGTCTGTCCGGTGAAGATTCCGCTTCACAATCAGCTACTCGCGCTTCGTAGCGAGGTCGTTGAACAAGGCCACCTGAAAAAAACGAAAAGTCTCGCGATGAAGTCGGCGCGTATGGTGCTTTCCCGTCCATGGCTGTACCGCATGGCTGGTCGCGTCGGTCGTTTCATGCTGAGATGGCTTCCGCGAGCGCTCGTTTACAACCGCCTGAACGCCTGGGGCCGTCAGCGAGAACTTCCGCCGGCAACCCAAAGAGCATTTCGAGACCAATACCGAGATCATGTCAAGCAAAAACGAGATTCTAGCGACGCTTCGTAACCACACGGTGGACGAAATCGCCGCTCCAGAAATGGACTCGGCGCATTGGATCCGCTACGACGATTGCCTTGCGCAGTTTCGCGCGAGCGTCGAGCTGGTTGGCGGGAAGTGCATCGATGCGGACGATGGCGTGCGCGCCGCGATCGAGTCGCTCGATATTCTCGATCGCGACTCCGAGGTCTATTCGCTGCTTGACGAGTTTCCGGGGACAGTTGAGCCGACTTCGATTGTCGACCCGCACGAGCTTGCCGGCGTTCATCTCTGCTGCGCCGAGGGAACTTTAGGAGTCGCTGAAAACGGCGCCGTCTGGACTCCTGGCGATATTCCTCACCGAGTCGTATTATTCTTGTCACAGCATTTGCTACTCAAGGTATCGGCCTCGAATATCGTCCACAACATGCATGAAGCCTACGCACGCATCGGCGTCGGTGCCCCATTCAACTCGTCGGGATTCGGCGTTTTCATATCGGGCCCCTCCAAGACGGCCGACATTGAACAGTCGCTGGTGATCGGCGCCCACGGGGCGCGATCACTGCACGTCTTGCTGACGCCCTAACTTCGCTTGTATTGACTCTGTCGACGGCGCGTTGGACGCCAATGCAACGGACAGCCAGAAAATTCGCTCATTCCGGGTTGCGCAATGCGAACTCGAGTATGCTAGATTGTTCCGATTGATTCGCCGTTGGTGAGGCAATTCGATTCATCAATTCGTGGCAAGCAATGGACGACTGGTACACTTACGCGATAAATATCTCACTGGCTCTTCTGCTAGTGGTCATCAACGGCTTTTTTGTGGCGGCGGAATTCGCCCTGGTGCGACTGCGCGGCGGCCAGCTCGACGCGCTGGAGAAAAAAGGAATCTTCGGGGGCATCGCGTATTGGCTTGGCCAGCGACTTGACGCCTCCCTCTCATGCTGCCAGCTCGGCGTCACGATCGCTTCTCTCGGACTCGGTTGGGTCGGCGAGCCCGCTTTCGCGGCATTGGTCGAACCGCTGCTCCATTATGTCGGCGTGACCTCGCCGACGGCAGTTCATACGACCGCATTCGCCGTCGCGTTTACAACAATTACCGCCCTTCACCTAGTGATCGGCGAACAGGCACCGAAGATTTATGCTATTCGGCGCCCCGAGCATACGACTTTGTGGTGCGCCGCGCCGCTGGCCTTTGCTTACTTCATCTCCTTCCCGCTGCTGATCGCCCTCAACTGGTCGACAACCGTCTTGCTGAAACTGGTAGGACTTGAATCGGGGCACGAACATGATTCACCACATACCGAAGATGAAATACGAGCACTGGTCGCACAGGCCCATGTGCACGGCGAGTTGACTCCCAATGAACACAGTTTGATCAACGCCGTCTTCGAATTTGACGACTTGATTTGCCGGCGAGTCATGGTGCCTCGAAAGGAAGTCGTATTCTTCAAGGTCGGGCAGGAGATCGACGAATGCCTGGAGCTCGTGCAACATTGCCAGCATTCGCGGTTTCCCGTTTGCGATGATTCGCTGGACAACGTCGTCGGCATCCTACACATCAAGGATCTCGTCGGGATCGAATCGGAATCTTTCGACATGGTCGAGGCATCCCGACCGGCCCACCACGTGCCCGAGACGATGCCGATCAGTAATTTGCTACGACATTTCCAGTCCACGCACCAGTTGATGGCAATCGTCGATGACGAGCACGGTGGAGTTATCGGCATCGTAACGCTGGAAAACGTGCTCGAACAAATCGTCGGCTCGGTCGAAGATGAATTCGATCAAGAGGAGCAGGTCATCGCAGGGGAGGGCGCGGATCAACATGTCGTGCTTGGCTCGGTGCCGCTCAACCAACTTAGAACCGAGCTCGGACTAGAATGGAGGTCGGACGGCGTCGACACCCTGTCCGGCTATATAACAAGTCATGCGGGACGCGTCTCTCAAGTCGGCGAGGAATTTGAGATTGAAGGCGTCCGCGGTGAGGTCTTGGAGATGGATGGCACTCGGATCATTCGTGCGCGGCTAACGCTTCCCGCTGAGAGTTTTCCTCGCGCCGCGTCAAAAAACAACAAGTAACGTCAAGTCAACTCGAATTGAGTCTTTCCGTCGGTCCCTACGTTGACCCGCCAGTGAGAAAACATATGCCACGCCATTTCAATCGACGGCAGTTTAACAAAACGCTGTTTGCAGCCGGTGCGGCGTCGCCATTGCTCATCCGTTCAGTCACGGCTCAAGAGAGCAAGAAGAGCCGAAACGCAAACGACGAGCTGACGATTGCAGCGATTGGAGTTGGAGGTAGCCGCGGCAAATACAAACGGGGCACCAAGATCGCCATGGACGCGGCCAAGTTTGGCAAGATGGTCGCAGTTTGCGATGTCGACGATGTGCATGCCGCCGAATTCAACAGCAAGTTTCAAGACAAGCTAAAGGTCTATAAAGACTATCGCAAGCTGTTCGAAAACGAAAAAGTCGACATCGTAACGATCGGCACGCCAGACCACTGGCACACCAACATCGCCATCGCGGCCATGCGAGCAGGCTGTGATGTCTACTGCGAAAAGCCGCTGACGCTGACGATTGACGAGGGCAAGAAGATTCGTGAAGTCGTCGAGGAGACAGGGAAGGTCTTTCAGGTCGGAACGCAGCAGCGAAGTGAATACGACAGCAAGTTCCTAAAAGCCGTCGCCATCTCTCGCAGCGGCCGGCTTGGTAAAAACTTGAAAGCGCATGTCGGAATCGGAGGCGGCCCATCGGGCGGACCCTACAAAACGACGGCAACGCCAAAGGACCTCGATTGGGATCTCTGGCTCGGGCCAGCCCCGAAAGTGGAGTACACCAAAGAGCGATCCCACGCGACCTTCCGCTGGTGGCTCGAGTACTCCGGCGGAAAGATGACCGACTGGGGTGCCCACAACATCGATATCGCCATGTGGGCAATGGGACTCGACGAGACCGGCCCGAGCCAGATCAAGGGAACAGGCCAGTTTCCTTCATACATTCCGGACGAGTGTGATCCGGTCGCGTTTTTCGCCGGCGAGCAGACGCTTCCCAACGGATACAATTCGGCGACCAAGTTTGACATCGACTTGACGTTTGCCAACGGTGCCAACATCAACGTCCAGCCGTCCGCGCGTGGCGACAATGGAAACGGCGTTTTGATCGAGGGCGACAAAGGGCGGATCTTCGTCAATCGAGGCAAGCTGGTCGGGAAGCCGATCGAAGAGATGACGGACGCAGACAACAAGCAGCTTGAAGATGACGTCATCAAACTCTACAACGGCCGCAAGCCGCGGGGTCACATGGCTGACTTCTTCCACTGCGTCGAGGATCGCTCCCGACCGATCTCGGATGTGTGGTCTCATCACCGCATTATGACGGCTTGCCACATGTGCAATATCGTTCTGCTGCTCGACCGCGAATTGAAATGGGACCCGAAAGCGGAGCAGTTTATCGGCGACGAGCAAGCCAACGCATTGTTGGCTCGGCCGCAACGCAAGGGCTACGAAATTTAGCGGGTCGACGATCCGCGGAAAATGTCAGCGACATCCAGGCGTTCTCACTTGTCAAAACGAAAGGCGGCGCTACGTTAACGCAGATCTTCCGACGTGCTTGGCAAGTGACCAAGAGTTTTGAGGTCAACTGCTCCTACGGTATTGCTGTTCATGGTCGGGGTCAAGATTGCGAGAAGAGCGCTGGCGAGCCAATAGGTCGGCGCGCCAGGTCGTATTGAGCCCGAATGGATTTTTTTCACTAAGTGCGCCGCTAGAGGCGGCGAGCGGCTTTCAAATCCATGGCTGAACACAACGACAACGTCCACTTGGCGGACACGATTGTTTCTTCTCACAGCGGCTCGGACAGCGGCGACAACGCGGCCGACCGTTCGCCAATTCGTCACGATGCGATGGGGCTTGCCGGCCAATCGGAGCAGCACTATTCGCAAGAGATCGAAGGCATTCTGACTGAGCGGCTTCGGATGGCGGCTCTTCTCTTGTTTGGCGGATTCGGCGCCTTTCTCATCAAACGATTGCTGACTGGCCGACCTCTGATCACGACCGCCGAGATCGCCACGTTCTACGTGCATGTCGTCGTGACGATTATTTGCGGTTTGGCGGCACAGCGACTGTGCGCCGGTTGCAAATTCGCTGTCAGTCATTTGCGGATCGTCGAGCTGGCCGTCTTCATTTCGTCCGCCGTATTCATCGCTTTGGTCACCTATGTACGTACCGTCGGCGCCGCCGAACAGGGGTACGTGCAATCGATCACTGGTCCTTGGACGTTGCTGATACTGACGTACGCGATGTTCATTCCCAACCGCTGGAAAAGGGCGGTGCTGGTGATCGTCCCAATGTCGCTGACTCCGATTGTCGTCCTGTTGTCGGTTCGAGCGACGTCGAGCGACTTTCTCAATCTGCTCACCAACGATCCCAATTTTCAGTTCATGATTCTCGAGTCGATGATGAGCATGGCGCTTACGGCCACCGTGGCGATATGGGGAATTCGAAAGATGACGATTCTCCGCACGGCTGCTTTTGAAGCCAAGCAATTGGGCCAATATCGTCTGCGCCAGAAGATCGGAGTCGGCGGGATGGGCGAGGTCTACATTGGCGAGCACCAGCTGCTGCGGCGGCCTTGCGCGATCAAGCTTATCCACCCGGAAAAGGCCGGCGACCCCAAGGTCCTAGCTCGATTCGAGCGCGAAGTGCAGGCGACGGCCCAGTTGACTCATTGGAATACGGTCGATGTTTACGACTTTGGCCGAGCTGACGATGGCACGTTCTACTATGTGATGGAGTACCTGCCGGGACTCTCCTTGCAGGATTTGGTCGACCGACACGGGCCGATGCCAGCCGAGCGAGTTGTTCATTTGTTGACTCAGACCTGCGACGCGCTCGATGAAGCTCACGCCGAGGGGATGATTCACCGCGACATCAAGCCCGCCAACATTTTCGCGGCCCGCCGCGGACACCGGAACGACGTTGCCAAGCTTCTCGATTTCGGATTTTTGCGGCAGGGAGAGGTCAAACACGATTCGTCCCTGACTAACGAACACACTATGCTCGGCTCGCCTCTCTACATGTCCCCCAAGCAGGCGGCGGGCGACCGTCTCGATCAACGCTCCGACATCTATTCGCTCGGTGCCGTGGCTTTTACGCTCCTGACCGGACGGCCTCCGTTTGAGGGCGATCGACCGCTGCAAGTGATTATCGCCCACTCACAAACGACCCCACCGAGTCTGAGATCGATTCGCAGCGACGTCCCTTTCGATATCGAAGCGGTGGTGCTCAAAGCGCTAGCCAAGTCGCCAGACGATCGCTTTCAAAGCTCTCGCAAGTTTCACGACGCATTGCCCGAGTGCGAATATGCCGGCAGCTGGGGCTGGGACCAAGCCGAGCATTGGTGGGCCAACCATGGTTGTCCCGAAAAGAAACGGCTCGATGACAAGATCGACAAATGCTGGCATGAAAACGTTGAAGAGCCCAGCCAAGTCGGCTGAGCTTTGAACACGTCGCATAGTCGCCTTTCGCGCCGTCGAAAGGCGACTATGCGACGATTTAATGCTTGCGAGCGGCGTGGGCAAGTGGATAATTGAGGCCATCTCCGAGGCGCTCGTTCTCGTTCCCGAATTGATTCGGGTCGACCTTTCTCTCTCAAGGAATATCACAATGTATCGACTTGTCTCGCTAAACTTGGCTGTCGCTCTGGCGATTTCGTTTGCGGGTCCCGCCAAGGCGGATGATTTTCTCGGCATGGAAGAAGGGGCACCCAAGATTCAAGAGGCTGGCTCCCTGGCGTTCGGTCCTTTCGGCGTTCTGTTCGTCGGCGACTCAAAATCGGCCACAGTGTTCGCGGTGGCGACTGGCGAAAAGAAAGAGGTCAAGACGAAGTCGTCGATCACGGTCGAGAAACTTGGGCAGCAAGTCGCCAGCGCCCTTGGCGTCGCGGCAAGCGAAGTAGAAATTAAAGACTTGGCAGTAAGTCCGCTAAGCGGAAGCGTCTATCTGTCTGTGTCAAAGACCGGTTCGAAGCCTGGCCCGGCGCTGCTCAAGATTGGCGCTGACAACAAGGTCAAACAGATCTCGTTGAAGAAGATCAAGTTTTCGAAGACGACTTTGGCCAACG
>CAZMNY010000039.1:0-1473 GCA_964567745.1 uncultured Pirellulaceae bacterium
CAACCACGTAGGGTTGATCGTTCTTATCCAGCAAGATGTTACCCGGCTTCACGTCACGGTCGACCAAGCCCTGCTTGTGGGCGTAATGCAGCGCCTCGGCCACGGTGGCGACCAGATCGGTAGCCGCAACGAAATCCAGTCGTGACTTCTTCAAACGGTGCGAGAGGTCGGTCCCCTCGATGAACTTGGAGACGATATAGCAAGGGAACTCCGCCGAGCTGCCCACATCGTAGACCGGCACGATGTGGGGATGATCGAGACTTGCGACCGTGCGAGCCTCGGTCAGGTACGCCTCGGCATCTTCCGGCTTCGAGATCAGTTTGGCATGCGGCACCTTAATGGCGACGTGGCGATCCAGTTGCTCATCGTTCGCCAGATAGACGAGCCCGAAGCTCCCTTTGCCCAACACCTTCTCGATACGGTATCGACCGATACGCTCGGGATGTTCGACGCACGCAGCATCGTCCCGCTTGGGTCTATTCCCACTGGGATCTTGCGTTTCGTCGTGCGGATTCAAATCGTTCATTGCGTTTGATGGCCTGATTGCGAAAGGTCCTATCTTCGCAAACACAGAAGGCTCAAGCAATTAGGTCAGTGATCGCTGGCTAACCCTCTGAAGCCCAAAGACTTGAACAGGTCTGCAATCGCCGCGTCCAGACAGCATTGTTGTCCCACGTATCGCGTGCAATCAATTCGTTCAAGGCTACTTATCCCCGCGCTCCGCCTGGGAATTAACGCCTTAAACTCGGCGTGTTCGCGGAGGCCCGGCGGTTGCTCACGTTTTGGGATTCCAAGCCATGCGTGGTAGGGATCAAAGTCGTTGCCCATTGCCTTATTACCCTCAATTGAGAACACGGCGTGCGAGCGGAGGGAACGATACAGATGCAGCTCAATTTGCGCCGCTGCAGTATCACAGGCCCAGAGACGCGGTTCAACTATCATCTGGCTTTGGCACGGAAAGCATGTTTTGCCTTCCGATTCCATGAAACAGAAAGACAACGGCGTTCAGGTGCGCCGACGTTCGGTTAACCGCGATCCAAAACACATCGGCAGTACGTTGTCGTATAACTCTGCGCATCCCATCTTGCGGACGATTGTAGAAAGGGCTCACGCGAACACGCGGAGGCCGCGAAGACGTGTGCAAGAAAGCGGATTCGTTTAACCCGTCGCCGCAGGCAAGGCTTTGATTTGACGCGCAGGGGATATCGAAAATCAAGCAAGGCGGAGAAAGGAAAAAGAGTCTTGGCCTTCCTTGCAGAACTAGTAGTGGCTACGCCGCGCAGGGGATTCTCGTGTTTTTCGCGGCTTGTCCATTCTCGTCAGACGAAGTCGGTCACGAAAAAGCACCAAAAGGCGCGAAAAAGAAAGTCGGATAGGGGACGGCTCTTTCGGATAAATCGTTACACGGCTTGCCCGTGGAGAGTCGCCATTTAAGTGGCGACCAGAAATTGCGTGTGCGCAGTAAGAACGAAA
>CAZMNY010000039.1:1573-64873 GCA_964567745.1 uncultured Pirellulaceae bacterium
GTGAAAACGAAAGTGAAAACGAAAGTGAAAACGAAAGTGAAAACGAAAGTGAAAACGAAAGTGAAAAGTGCGGAGCGTATCGCTAGCTGCTTTTGGGAGGAACGCCAAGCGACTTGCCGCCGTCGATGGCGATCATGGTTCCGGTAATGAAGACGGATTCGTCGCGCACCAGGTAGGCGACGGCGGAGGCGATCTCGTCAGGGCGAATCATGCGTCCGTTGCTTTGGGCGAGCGGACTTGCGGCGATGTAACTGGCTCGCGCAGACTCGGGGTCGTCGCGAGAATTCAAGTCGTCGTTCATCATACGCGTATCGCCAACCGGGCCCGGGCAAACGGCGTTGACTCGGATTCGGTCGACGCTGTGGCACAGCGCGAGACTCTTCGTCAGCGCGACAAGCGCGCCCTTGCTGATCGAATAGACCGGATCGTGGGCGCGGGGCAGCAGACCTGCGTTGCTTGAGACATTGACGATCGAGCCACCATGAGGCTTCATTCGCTTGATGGCGTGCTTACAGCCAAAAAAAGCGCCCTTGAGATTTGTGTCGAGCACCCGATCCCAGTCGGCTTCATCGACTTCGGTGATTGGCTTGATCAGACCGATTCCCGCATTGTTCACCAAAGCGTGAAGCCTCCCCTGCTCGTCGCAGCCTTGCTCGATCAGCTGGCGCACATCGGACTCGCTGCGAACGTCGCAGCCGACGAATCGAATGCCGAGGCGATCGAATTGCTCGCGGTTTTCGGGCAACTCGTCCAGGTCGCCGACGGTCACGCGAGCTCCCAATTCCGCCAGCATCACCGCGCAAGCTCGGCCAATTCCCGATGTTCCGCCGGTCACGACAGCCGCCCGTCCGGAAAGTGAGTCCATTTGATCTATCGCCTTGTGAGGTTTACGTTTAGCACGGCCAACTCGATCGTTGTATGCTGCTCGACGCGGAGAGAATAGCCAGGATTGGACCGATTTTTCAAAAATGACTAAGACAATCCCCGCTCGATCGTAGTACCGATTGGGAGCCGGCCACAGAGATTGGAAAGCACGGAATGAACGAACGCAATGGAACGTCGCGCGAAGTTTGGCTTCGACAAGTCGTGGAGCAGTACGAGTGCCGGCTCGTCCGATTCGTCACACGACTACTAGCCGGTGATGTCGAACGGGCTCGCGATGTCGTTCAAGACGCGTTTCTCAAACTGTGTCGTGAAGACACCGAATCGGTACAAGACCATGTGGGCCCGTGGCTTTTTACCGTTTGCCGCAATCGGGCCTTGGACATCCGCAAGAAGGAGTCCCGAATGAATCCGCTTAGCGACGTGCAAGCCGCATCACGTCCCAGTCGCGAACCGAATCAAGCCGAGACGCTTGAGACTCGCGAGTCAGCTGGGCAGGCCCTCAAGTTGCTCGCCAGCCTGCCAGACAAACAACAGGAAGTGATTCGCATGAAAGTGGAGCACGGCCTGAGTTATCGGGAGATCGGCAGCGTGTTGGGCATTAGCGTGTCCAACGTCGGCTACTTGATCCATCAGGGAATGAAAACCCTTCGACATCGCTACGTTTTGTCCGAAGGTTCTGCCTAACAGCGCGTCACTCATTCGCCTTTCATTTTGTGTTGGGCGAAGCCAGGAGATAGAAAATGAACAAATTCGATCCTCAAGACGCTCAGATCACGGCCTACGTGTTCGACGAGTTGGATACGGCGGAGCGTGCTGCGTTCGAGACGGAGCTCGCTTCGAGCCCCGAACTGCAGCAAGCGGTCGAGCAGACTCGTACAGTGCTATCTGTATTGGAAGCTGAGATCGCGGCACAGCCGAACGAGTCGCTCTCGAAAGAACAGCAGGCGAAAATCGACGCTGCGATCGCCGAGTCGGGTCGGCAGACTCCGCCGCAGCCGCCTCTGGCAAAGCCTCCAGCCAGTCCGACTCCGGCGAGCCAGCCACAAAAGGCTCAACCGAAAGTCACGCCAGCGCGAGGAGGCCGCGGCCGGCTGTGGGCAGCGATCGCGATCGTCGAAGCGGCGGCGCTTGCTGTCGGAGGCGTCATCGTTTTCAGTGGAGGCCCTTCGTATGATCGCTCACCCGTTGCGGTGATGGATTCTCCTGCAGCCGGCATGTCTTCAAAGGAAGAGTCATTTGACGAGTCGAGCGTGGCAGGCGACGAAGGCATGGGCATGGGGAGTTCTCAAGATGATGGCATTGCGGCTCCCGGCGGTAAATTTGGGAGTGGGCCGGCTCGAACCGAATCGGGCGTTCAAGAGACAACAGCGCCGGCGGAGTCGGTAAGGGGTGGACTGGCTGGCCCGCCAACGACGTCGACGCCTAAAGTCGCCACTGCCAATTCGGGCCTCGCCGATCCTCAACGGCGAAGTTTGCCTGCCGCTCCGGGCGGTTCCGCGCCGCCTCGCGCGACCAAACCGACCTCGCGTTCGGTTTCATCGAATAGCTTGGCTGGTGCCGCGCCGTCACCAGAACCTTCGGCTTCGCGACAACCCGGCGCGCCAACTCGCGTTGCCAGAGGGCCTGGGGCGCCTTCGCCTGCGGGCGATCACCCATATGACTTGCCCACGGGCGGTCAACCACAAACCAAGTCGGTGAGTGATGGTTATGGCGGCGGCGGTTTGGGAGTAGGCGGCGCTCCGGGGCTTGGGTTTGCCGGCGGAGCTCCAGGCGGTTTGGCATCGAATAAGCCGTCACCGTCCGGTTTCGATTCGCGCCCGGTCTTCGAAGCCAAGAATTTGGGCAGCGTACCGTTCGGCCGAGGAAGCGGGATTGGCGGCGGAAAGCCGCTTGACGATGGCGGTCTAGGCTTCGGTGATCAAGGCTCCGGCCCCGGCCAGGGCGGAGACCAATACGAACGCATCGTTGAGAACGATTTCCTCTCACCGTGGGATTCGCCTTACTCAACGTTTTCAATCGACGTCGACACTGCGGCCTACTCCAAGGTCCGCATGTACCTCAATCAGAATCAATTGCCTCGCCCTGACGCGGTGCGGATCGAAGAGCTGATCAACTACTTCCCCTATGCGTATGAACCGCCTTCATCGGACGAGAGCGCACCGCCTTTCGCGGCTCGTATGTCGCTCTCCGAATGCCCTTGGAATCCGAATCATCGCCTCGTGCGAATCGGCGTCAAAGGGCAGGAGATTGAGCCAGATCAACGACCGTCGAGCAACCTGGTGTTCCTGATCGACGTCTCGGGATCGATGGGGCGAGCCAACAAATTGCCGCTGTTGCTCGAAGGCATGAAGATGTTGGTCGAGCAGTTGAATGAGAACGACACGGTTTCGATCGCTGTCTACGCCGGCAGCGCCGGTTTGGTGCTCGAGCCGACAGGTGGAGAACAGCAGCAGACGATTATCGATTCGCTCTCCCGACTCAAGGCAGGTGGTTCAACCAACGGCGGCGCCGGTATCAAACTGGCGTACAAGACGGCCTTGGACAACTTTATCGAAGGCGGAGTCAATCGAGTTATTCTTTGCACCGACGGCGACTTCAACGTTGGCGTAACCGGCAATGACGAACTGGTTCGCCTGGCGGAAAAGAACGCCAAGGATGGGGTCTTCCTCTCAGTTCTCGGATTCGGCATGGGCAACCATAACGATTTGATGCTTGAGAAAGTCTCCAACAAGGGCAATGGAAACTACGCCTTCATCGACACCGTTTCGGAAGCTCGCAAGGTCTTGGTCGATGAGATGAGTTCGACGCTCGTGACGATCGCCAAGGACGTTAAGATTCAAGTCGAGTTCAATCCGGAACGCGTTGCGGCCTACCGCTTGATTGGCTACGAAAACCGAATCTTGGCGGCCGAGGATTTCAACGACGACACCAAAGACGCTGGCGAGATTGGTGCCGGCCACGCGGTCACGGCTCTTTACGAGATTGTGCCGAAAGGCGCCGAGGAGAAGCCGGAATTGTCCGAGGTCGACTCGCTCAAATACCAGCGGCCGCGCAAGCTGACGAAGGAAGCAGGTGCCGACGAGTTGCTCACGCTCAAGATGCGGTACAAGAAGCCGGATGGCGACACGAGCACCAAGGTTGAGTTTCCTCTGAAGGACAAAGTGATCAAGTTCGGTGAAGCGGATATCGATTTCCGCTTCACAGCCGCTGTCGCCTCTTTCGGCATGCTCCTTCGCGGCTCGCAGTTCCAAGGCGACGCATCGTTCGACGCGGTCCTCGAGATCGCAAGCGAAGCGGCCAAGGGCGATGAGGTCGGTTATCGCACCGAGTTCCTCGAACTAGTCAAGAAGGCAAGAATGCTGAGCGGTAAGTAGGCGTTTCGCAGAAGCCAAAATCGACACCCAGAGCTTGCGTCCATCCGCGAGCTCTGGGTTTTTCATTGCGTCCACAATACCCCGCTCGCGCGTATTCGTTTACCCCGTGTGCCGCAGGCAAGGTGCGTCGTCATGGACGATCGGTGTGCGAGGGCAGCCTCGCCTGCGGCAACGGGGTAAACGAAAATATTCGCCCTAGTGCTGTGTTACATCTTGGAATTGGGATCGACAATTCGTTTGGTCAACGCCCGCCACGGCGAATCGGGTGCGCCACCCTAAAACTAAGGCGTAACGCAGCACTAGTGCAGCGTCAACACTAAGAATTAGGATCCCAGTGTTTGTATCGTACGCCGCCAAGTCAAGTTACGCCGAAGCCAACCCCCATTTTTTGAGTTGACGCGGCACTAGCCTATTCTTGATCGTTCTCGCTCTTCTCCGGGGCTCGACGAATGAAGGCGTAGCCTAGCAGAATGAATTGAAGAGGGACGTAGGCGAACAACATCGTCGGCGGATCGGAGGGAGCCAGTGCTGCTGCGGCGGTGACAATTGCCAACGAGCCAACGACGACGCCCTTCAAGTTGAGCCCTCGCGACCAAGCGATCAGCCATCGGGATGGCAAGTTCGGCGCCATGGTGCATACCAGCACGACGGCAAGCCTGGTCAAAGACCAGAATTGCAGACGATTGGGAAGCAAGCTTGCGAGCCCGACCGAAAGCAGCACGAGGAGAAAAACTGCGACTTCAAGGACGCCCAATGCACCAACCAATTTGGCGATCGCGAGAATCACAGCAAGGCAAGTGACCCAGATTAGCAGCTCTTTTAAGCGAAACTGAAGCCGGTCCGCGCGAGTTGGGCACCTGAGTTGTCGTTCATCGATCGCGCCAATGCAGTCGAGCCCTGTTGAGTTAAGACATAATAGTCTATGGTGCCGCGCCGTTACCGCTCGTGATATAAGCCAGCAATTCGAATATCTCGTCTTCGGTAAAACGATCGAGTAACGCTTTGGGCATCAGTGATTTGGTTGACCGGATGACCTCTTCGATCTCGTCCTTCTTGACCACGATCGGCTTGGGGTCTTCGGGATTCACCACGATTGAGATTGATTCTTTATCGTCGGCGACAACCACCCCCGAAAGCACTCGACCATCTTCAGTCGCGACGAGCTGCAAGGCGTACTTGGGATCGACTTTGTGCGACGGATCGAGAATCTCTCGAAGGACACCGACTCGGTCGCCTTTCCATCTCTCGAGCACGTCGGTCAGTTCAGGCCCCACCGCTCCGCCAACCTTGTTCATCTTATGGCACTGAGCACAGGTGGCCTGGGTGAAAATACGCTCGCCAATCTCAGCCGATCGGCCTCGCAAGCCCTCAGCCACCTTGTCGGCGAGGTCTTCAATCGTCCACTGCTTGACGAAGGAACGATTGTTGCCCGTCGGGTCTTTCGGTTCGATCGGGTTCTTGGCGAAGGCGTCCAAGTCGTCAACGACGATCATTACTCCGTACATTCGCATCCAATGGCGAGGAAACGTGCAGACAAACGGGTACTCGCCCGGCTCAGTCGGCGCGGTAAACGTCAAACGGAATTGCTGGCCGGACGCGACCATCGGCGTAGCTTGTAACACGTTGTCTGATTTTGGAACGTATTGTTTGCCGCTGACTGACGTGGTCGGGCCGACGGCAGCTCCTTCCATCGCGACTTCCTTGAGTGCGCCGGGTGCGGTCACGACAAGATTGTGAGGCATGAGATCCTCGTTGTTCAGCACGATCTGAACGGGCCGGCCCGCTTCGACCGCGAAGTGGCGAATGTCGTAACGCATCTCCTCTTCAACCGTGTGAACAACAACCACCCGAACCGTGACCGCTCGTAGGCGTTCGCGATACGATTTCGCTTCTTCAATTGGCGCTTTGACCATCAATTGGTCGGCAAGCTGCATCGTGTCGATGAAGTTGTCGCTCGTTCGCTTGGCGGCCGGCGTCGACTCAGCATGTTTGACAAGCTTTCCAAGCAGCACCGTCGCATCATTCGCGTCGCGGGCTTTGCTCGGAATCCTCAGCATCGTCTTGACCGCGGCATCCCGCATTCCCTTGTTATCGAACAGAGTGGCCGCAAGTGAAAACGTATCGGCCTGGTCTCGTTCGATGAAGCCTAACGCCCCGACGGCAGCTCGACGCACTGGCTCGGTGTGCGAGAGGGAGACCAGCCCCACGACGGCCGGACGCAGCTCGGAACGCAACTTGGCCTTGCTCATCACGATCGCGCCTAGGAAATCGAGCGTCCCTTGTTCGCTATTGCCCGACAACTGTTTCGCTCGCTCACTTTCTTCCGCGGCGATCAGTGACGCGTAGCCAGCCGAACGCATGACCGGGTTGTCTGATTTGCATGCGGCAAGTATTGCCTCGAGATGAGTCAGCAGAGTCTCTTTCGAATTCTTGAGGACCAGGCCTGCGAGCTGCCTTGTCACTCGGCGTTCGCTTCGATCGTCGCCGTCGAGTGAATCCATCGCCTGCAGAAGGACCGAGATCGGCTCGTTCTTGTCGATTGCTGCAATTGCCTTAATCGCGTGCTCGCGATGTTGGTTCGACATTCCTGCTCGAGTGAGAATCGCTTGATAAATCGGCTTGTATTTCTTGCCGTCGGTCTTCCGCTCAACCATCAGCAACCTCGCGTTGTCGAGTCGCTTGAGTTGATAGGCGACGATTCGCGGGCTCTTGTCGAGAAAAATGCGAGGCGGCGGCATTTTCGCCTCTTCGGCGTGCTCGTGGTGATCGTGCTCGTCCGCCGCAACCAGAAGGACGCAAGACAAGATCGAGAACAGACTGAGCAACGAAAGCAGAATAGGTTTGGCGAACATCATCTCTTGGTCACTGTAACTCTTGGTCACTGTATCTCTTGGTCTCCCTGAGGTTCGATAATCTGAATTTCATCTTGGCTGAGCAAGGCGGTCACCGGGGCACCGCGGCCGGCGAGAAAATGCTCATAGTTCTTTTCTGCAACGATCGAAGCGGCTTCAATCACTTGAACCACGTCGCGCTGACTCTCTGCCGTCGGGTAGGTTCCGTCGAGCTCTTTGCGAGTGGCGCCGAGGAAGCGTCGCCTCATGATCGCCAGCAGCCCGGAAACGATTGACGCTTTGCCATAGCCGAATATTTCCAGGTGGCCGCCTTGGTGATGGATACGACCGCCAAATGAAGGATTGCGAGTTCGCGATCCGTCTCCGATAATCGCCTCGCGATATCCGCGATCTTGCTGATCGACGATGCCTCGGCCATACGCCCCGTAGACTTCGAGCTCCTGGTTAACGGCGCCTTCAAACTCGGCGGGATTAATCCAGTTGTTGTTGTAGTCGCCTCGCATGCCGTTGTCGTACGTTACGGCGACATCGATGCTGTCCCAGGTGTTGATGACGCCCTGCTTTGGGAATCCACTTGGATCGACATCGCGTCGCTTGGCGACTTCCAAGTGGTTCTTGTCCCAATTCAGCAGGAGGTTTTTTTGCCCGGTGGCGAAGACCGAGACCGGCTTGACGTCGAGATAGTGATGGACGACATCGAGCCAATGGCAGCCAACGTAGGCGAAAGGATTGCTCTTTTCGGCCCATGCAAAAATCTCGCTGCTGACTTCGAGCGGCTCTTCCAGAACGGCCCGAATGCGGTTGATTGGACCGTATGCGGTCGGCGCTTTCTGCATCATCTCGCGCAGGAAGGGGTCGTATCGCTTGTGCATGTCGACCGCGACGATACAACCTGCCGCTTCGGCTCGGGCGGTGATTTCGTCGGCCTCGGCCACCGTCAAGCAGAGCGGCTTTTCCGTGAGCACATCGCAGCCGGCGTCAATCGCGTCGAGAATCGGCTCAGTGTGAACGTGGTCGGGCGTGGCGACGAACAGAACGTCCGGTTTATTGTGCTGGATGATGTCTCGCCAGACCGTCTCGCCATAGCAGGCTGTCATCGGTTGGTCTGGGAAGTCGGCGGCAAACCAATCGACGATCTTGCCGGCCGTGCGGCTTTTTTTGCTGCGAGTGCCAACCGCGACTAGCTCGACCTTGATATCCGAGATGTCGTCCGCCAGGTGGCTCATGCCGATGCTCGTGAGCGCTCCGCCGATGCCGCCTCGCAAAAAGTCCTTAAAACTCTGTCCAATGATGTCATCGAAGAACATCCCACCGCCAATGATAGCGACTTTCAACACGCGGTCACTCGAGTTCATCGTTCTCGCTCGCAGATGACGGTTACGTTGGCCTCCGACAACAAGCGTGTGATTGTACCGAGAACAGCCGGCTCCGGGCGCCCCCGAGCACCGGTTGGACGCGACGCAAAAAAAAAGCGGGCCGAATTGTGCATTCGGCCCGCACGCAAGCGGCAACCCCGCTAAGTCTTCCAGGTCGTCAATTGGAAGACTATCTAGGTGACGCTTTCGTTTTGTCGCCAAGATACGAATAGTAGTCGCCGGCGACCGCAGTAATCTCGTTCAAGAGAAAATCATAGTCGTCTTCTTTGTTATCTTGGAGTTTCTCCAACTCCTTGCGGCGAGCTTCGATTTCGTCTTGTCGAGCGAGAAAGGCCTTCTCATTGAGCGGCACGCTGTGGGAGTCTTTCTGCTTGAGGTAGTTGGCGATACTTGTCGACAACTCTTTGAAGTCTTTCGAAGTCTTGCGTCGCGTGGCTGATGCCGAGGTCAGGTTGCGAACAAGCTCGTTGCTGAGCATCGAGTAATTCTTGTGTTCCGCCTCGGGCACCTTGTCAAACGCCAGTGCGTAGTCCAAATCGGCTTCGCCTTCGGAAATATGAGACGTAAGCGAGGGGATCACTACATCGGCTTTGACGCCACGACGTTGAGTGCTTTCGCCGTTGGGGCGATAGAACTTTTGAATGGTGATTTTTAGCGCACCGAGGTTCTTTCCGGTGCGAAAGCCGAACAGACGCGGACCGAGTTCAAGCAAGCTCTGGACAGTGCCTTTGCCATGCGTTGTGGGGTCGCCCACGATGATGCCGCGGCCGTAGTCTTGAATGGCGCCCGCAAGAATCTCACTCGCGCTAGCGCTAAAGCGGCTCGTTGCAACGACCAACGGGCCATCCCAAGCCATTCCGGATTCGGGATCGTCATACTTTTCGATCCGCCCGGCCGAGTCCTTCACTTGGACAACCGGTCCGACGTCGATGAACAAGCCCGTTAGTCGAATCGCTTCCGACAAACTACCGCCGCCGTTGCGTCGTAGGTCGAGCAACACGACGTCGACTTCCTTTTTGCGGAAGTCGTCCAGAATCTTGCGGACGTCTCGAGTCGTGCTGGTAAAGTCGGCCTTGCCTTGCTGAGCACCGCTCATGTCGACGTAAAAACTGCGGAGATCGATGACGCCGACTTTGACCGTGCCGTCTTTCCCTTTTTGCTCGATCACTTTCCCCTTAGCCGCGTTATCGGCAAGCGTGATCTTGGCTCGGGTAATGCTGTAGATCTTCATTTCCTTCTCGCCCGCTGGAATAACGCCCATGCGAACGACCGTGCCCTCGGGGCCGCGGATCTTGTCGATGATGTCCGAGAGTCGCTCTTCGACAACCTTGACCATCTCGCCTTCGGCACCTTGGCCGACCTCGACGATTTGATCGCCGGCCTTCAGTTGGCCGGCCGCCTCGGCAGCACCGCCAGGAATGATCCGCCGAATTGTCGCCGTGCCTTCTTTCTCTTCGAGCTCGGCGCCGATGCCTTGATAGTTCAGTCCCAAGCGAATGCGAAAATCTTCAAGCGTGCTGGGAGAGAAATAGGACGAATGCGGGTCGAGGCAGGAAGCGACTTGATTCAAGTATCGCTCGACCAAATCGTCGTCGTCCGTTTGCTTCATGCGAGTGAGAAACTGTGCGTATCGTTTGCGCAGTCGCTTCTTGGCTTCGTCGATTTTGACGTCGTCCGCCTTGAGCTGCAGCAGGTCGTATTTGACTCTGCGACGCCATCGAGCATTCATCGCTTCGCCGTCCTCGATGTATTCGATCTCGTCCGGCTCCGTCGTGAAATCCTCGTCCTTCGAGAAGTCGATCTCTGCGGTAAGCAACTCGTTCGCCAACTGCACCCGCTCTTCGATTCGCGTCAGCAGCTTGCGAAAAACTTCGTACGGAAAGCTGAGGTCTTTTTCTTTGAGGAGGTCGTCGAGTTGGTCCTTCTTCTTGTTGAATTCGTCGACGTCCGGCTTGGTGAAATAGAGTTTGAACGGGTCGTAGCCCTGGACAAACTTCTCTGTGACTCGGCGAGAAATCTCGTCGTTTAGCTCTGGTTTCGCGATATGCTCGCGCTGAATCAATTTCGACACGACCAGGACGATTCTCTGGTCCGCGGTGCGCGGTCCGGTGAGATCGGCAGTCGCTGTTGAGCCGAGCAGGCCAACGGCCAACAGGGCGCCTAAGATTGTGTGAATCGGCGTTCGCATTGAATGCTCCTTAACGGTGGAGTCCGCCTGGGTTGTGACGCCCAGCGGGGAATTTCGTCGTGTCGGTACGAAGGAATTGTATCGCGATTGTTCGATGGCAACCGAGGCTGCCGACAGCTCATGGGAAATCAGCTAGTAAAAAGTCGCAGTGTTACTCAAAGCGACATCGGCCTCCGGTCGGATAGGGACGTTGGGCCGCGAGGCGAGGTCTGGGAGACTCGGTCCCGTGTGTCTAAAGGATTGCGGCGAGGTGCCGGAGGCGAATGAAATCCGCCCGCTGTGCGGATGCGCGTCGATGGTGTTGCTCTTCGAAGCGGCGAATCAGTCGACGGTTTTGAGCCGGCCTGGTCATTTTCGGGTTCAATCACATCGGCCAACATCGCCTGAGCTCGAACCGCGTCAAGTTGCAGCAGCAAGCTCGGCTCATGATGGTTCGACGTCAAACTCTTGCCAACTCGACTCGATCGTCGAAATGAAACGATGTCGGGTGCCGCGGCAAACCGCGTCTTCGACTCGGATTCAATACTCCCATCGATCGAAATCAGCGATTCCGGCGAGAGCTCGAGCGGCTGGTGGACATATTGGTTCGATTCGATCGCTTGGGGACTCGGCGAAAATTCGGCCACGTTGGAATTTGGCAGGCGATTCATCGCACCGGTCTCGATCGGCGCCAGAACCGACAAGCCAAACAGGCTTGCGCCGATCAAAGCGAAGGCGACAACGGCTTGGGCCAATGGCAGCGGTGATCGTTGTCGATCCGCCGACAGTATTTCATGAATCCGCGACTCGAGCGCTTTCGGCTCCGCCATGGCCACTGCAGTCAAGGGAATGCGCCAAGCGTTCGACAAAGGATGAGACAGGTGCAATAGACTCTCCGCGTAATCCGTCGCCTTGACTCCCGCCGACAGAACGACGTCGTCACATGCCGTTTCACGCTCGTATCGCAGTTGCTCACACGCCCACCAAACCATCGGATGAAACCAGTAACAAGCGCAAACCCACTGAACCAGGATTTGGCCCAGCCCATCGCGGCGGCGAACGTGGCCAAGTTCGTGAAGCAACACCGCTCGTAGCCGTTGCTTGCCCCATTTCTCGGAATCGCGGGGGAGCAACAGTCGAGTTTGAAACAATCCCCAAGTCATCGGCACGACGTCTCGGTGTGAGAGCAAAATGGAAACCGCAGAGCGGATGCCAAGTTCATTTTGAATCTCTCGACAAGTGACCGCCAGTTCGTGATCCGCGGTAAGGACATCGCTTCCTTTCGCCCATCGTCTCAATAGCGAAGCCGCCAACAAGGAGCGAACGAAAAGCAATGCGACTCCCGCGAGCCATGCGATGGCGACTAGACCGGTCAGCCAAGAAAGCGCGGGCGAAGCGAGCTCGCCAAGCCCGACTGTACTGGACAAGTTACCGAGCGACGGCGAGAGAATTCGCGCGTTGAGCCACGGCGGAAGGATTTGCCAGTTCGGCGTCAACGTTGCGACCAAAGGCATGGCGGCCGCTGCGGCAAGCGCCGTGCCCCAGACCCAACAGCGGGCCGATGGCGATCGACGACTCATCAATCGAGCCAACACGCCGGCGACGCCAAGCAACAATGTCGCCTTAGCCGCTGACAAGACAACGACGTTCCACCACAGATAACCAAATTCCCAAATCCAATTCGCCATCGCTATCGCCCCTGGTGCTTTGCGTCTTGGATTAGTTTCCCCAGTTTTTCCAACTGGTCGTCATTAAGCGGCTCGTTGTCATCAAACAATTGGGCCGCCAAAGCATCGGCAAGCGAACCATTGTAAAACGTGTCGAGCACGCGATTGAGCGCCGAGCGCCCGACGGTGTCTCGAGGCTGTGTGGGACGGTATATGAACTCACGACCCTGCTGAATGTGAGTCAGGTGCCCCTTCTCTTCCAATATGCGGACCATAGTTCGCACTGCCGTACGGCTCGGCGCATCCGCGATCGATTCCCAAACCTGGTTCACCGAGGCTTCGCCAAAAGCGAATACCACTTCCATGATTTGGCGCTCGCGGCGACTGAGCGTCTGCAGTTCGTCTTGCGTGGATTTGTGAGCCACGTGAGTCATCTCCATCCCAAAGTTCGCGAAGGCGCGTCGTTCAACCCCGTTCGCCCTCGTCAAGTGAGTTAAATTTTTAACCTTATCGGCCAATCGAGGCAAGGAAAAAAAGCCAAAAATTTAACCGTTATCGATGTCGGTCTGTAAGTGGTTTGAAGTAAACGGTTTGCGGTTATTGCGAAGGCGGGATGGCAAGGCGTTTCCCCAATGGTCGTGGGACAGATGGCACCATCAGGCCAGCCATTGGGCGGAAAATATCGTCGGGTTAGATCGTTTGGGTGGGTGACGCCACAACCGCAATCCACTGTCAATCGGCAAATGGTGCCAAGGCCAAGCGATGTCAGTCGCTGACTCGATGCTCTTCGACACAGTCCCAATCGACGTCGATTCCCAGACCGGGCCGATCGCTCAGGGTGACGAAGGGGCCATCAATTTGAATGGGATTGGTGGCGATGGATCGCGCGTGATACGACGGCCCGAGGCAATCGCCGGGCAATTTGTTGATCGTGACGTTGGCTGTCGCGAGGACAAAGTGCATCATGGCGGCAGCGCCAACGTCCCACTCCAGATTGGAGCCGATCGTGCAGGGCAGTCCGTGCTGTTCAGCCAGTTCGGCGATACGGACGGCTTTTTGGATGCCGCCATGTTTGCCCGGGTAGACGGTCAGCGCGTCGCAACAGGCGTGCTGAATTAGCTCGATGGCTTCGATCAACTCAAAGCAACTTTCGTCGGCTAGGATTCGGCAACCGGTTTCGACGCGAAGTCGCTTCATTCCGGTATAGTCGCCGCGCTGCAACGGCTGCTCGACAATTTCCACTCGACAGCTTTCCATCGCTTTGAGGCACCGAGCCGCGTCCTCGAAGCTCCAACCGCCGTTGGCGTCGATGGTCAATGAGTTGTCTTCGCCGATCGCCTCGCGGACCGAACGGACTCGACGAATATCTTCGTCGGGGTTCGTGCCGACTTTGACTTTGATTGTCCGGAAGCCTTGTTCGACGAGCGCCGCAGCGCGTTCGGCGGCCAGTTCGGGCGCGTAGGCGCCAAGCGAGAAGCGGCAGCGAATCGTGCGATCGCGGACCGCGCCCCCGAGTAGCTCGTAGACAGGTTTGCCGGCTTCACGCCCGACCAGGTCCCAGCAAGCCATCTCGATAGCCGACTTGGCGAACGGATTGCCAATCGCGACTGCTCGCATTCGTTGGTCGAGTTCTTCGATGTTGGCCGGATCGCAGCCGACGGCCGTTGGCGCGAGATGGTAGTCGATCAGGGCCTTGGTGCCGCGCATCGTCTCGCCGCTCCATCGAGCTGTCACAGTCGCTTCGCCGACGCCGACCGCGCCGCATTCGGTTGTGATTTTGACAAGCACAAAGTCCGATACGTCGTGTCGACCGAGCGCCGAGATCATCCGCCTTTCGGGCTTGAGCGGGATCCGCACCGGGAAAGATTCAATTTGCGCGATTCGCATAGTGTGTTTCTCGAATGACGATTTCGTTCTTGGCCAACGAAAGGCCGACTTCGTCTCGCTCAATCTCAAACGTGGCAAAGCCGCGCTCAATCTCGGCGACGTATTTCTAACTCGGCCTCGTATTCTTTTCTGAGAATTCGGCGTCGAGCCAGATGCACACTATACCCCCAAACCTGCCGCAGACCGCTAGACTGTGTTACCGATAGCTGCGCCCATTCGTGGCAGTTGATCGATAGGGACAAGTTGTTGCTTGCCGGAGGGATCGCGAGTTGATGCTGCAAACAAAGACAATGGGGCGTTGGCTGGCATGGGCCATACTGGGTTTGATTGTATTGAGTCTCGTCGTGTGGTGGGCTCGCCGCGAGCGGTTGCCTTGGCGGATACGGATTGCCTCGGGGGAAGAAGGCGGTCTGTACCACGAGATTGGCGAGTCTTTGCAACGGTCGCTCGCGAGCCGCTTGCGGCACGAGACGGACCTTCAAACGACCGATGGATCGATCGACAACTTCACTCGCATTCAGAAGGGGCGAGCGGACTTGGCCATCATCCAAGGCGGCTCGGTGCCGCTCGAGCAGGCCGCCGTTGTCACTCCACTCTATCCAGAATGGCTGCTGATCGTCGTGCGCCGCGACAGCGACATTCAGACGGCGTCGGATTTGGTTGGGCAGCGGATTGCGATCGGAAAGCCGGGCTCGGGCATGCACGCGAGTTCTCACAACGTACTTGCGCGCCTCGACATCGGCATTGCGGAAATTGATCCCGTCGAAGTTTACTTTATGGAAATTCTCGCGGACTCGTCGATCGATGCTTCGATCATCACGACGGGCGCGGGCAATCGGGATGTCGCCGAGCTGCTTCGAACGGGCGAGCTTCGGATCGTGCCGTTGGAGAACGCGAAGGCGATCGAGATGCTCGATCCCTTTTTTCGCGCGGCGGTGATTCCCAAGGGCGCCTTCGGCACGCGGCCTTTCGTTCCGGCGGAAGATCGAGAAACGGTCGCGACGACGTCATTTCTTGTCGCCTCGGGCTCCGCGTCAGATCGGCTCATCCATGCCGCTCTGCTGGCGATTCACGAGGAGAACTTGAAGCTCAAGGCACCCATGTTGATCGCTCGAGCCGACGCCGATCGGTACGTCTCGACGGTCTTCCACCCGATCTCGCACAAGTACTTTTATCCGGCGGACGACATCGGATTCATGGCCAACGTGATGGAGACGCTTGCCGCCGGGAAAGAATTGTTATTCGCCATCGGCGCAGGCATTTATCTGGCCTGGCGTCGCTGGCGTCTGCTGAAGGAGCGCGAGACGGAAGTCGCGCTCTCTGCGCAAAAAGAACACCTCGATCGATTCCTCGAAAGGACGTTGCGAATCGAGAAGGCTCAGATGAAATCGGACGACGTCCCTGAACTGTACGAGTTGCTCAATCAAGTGACCGATATCAAATTGCAAGTGCTTCACGAATTCACGGAAGAGGAGCTGCGCGGTGATCACGTGTTTCGCATCTTCTTGACCCAATGCGCCAATCTGATTAACAAAATCCAATTGAAAATCATTTCGCTGAAGGAAGCAGTCGAGCGACCAAGTAGCGATAGCTGAGCGAAAACGTTTTTGAAACAGGCGAGTAAGCTGGAGAGACGATGGAAAAAGTTGACGGCGATATCTATGACTACCCGAATTACTACGATCTCGTTTTTGGATCCGACTGGAAAGCAGAGTTTGATTTCTTGGAAGGCGTTTTTTCAAAGCACATGCCTCGTGAAGTGTCGCGAGTGTTCGAGCCGGCATGCGGGACAGGCCGATTGCTATATCGATTGGCTGACGCCGGCTACGAAGTGTCCGGTTTGGACCTAAATAAAAAATCGGTCGACTACTGCAACAAGCGGCTTGAGCGTCGGGGGCATGCTCCGTCCGTCTTCGTTGGAGATATGACGGACTTTAGATTGCAGCGGAAGGCGGACGCGTCGTTTAACATGATTAACAGCTTTCGGCATTTGCCAAGCGAAAGCGATGCGCTCGACCACTTGAAACGTATGGCCGACGCGATTCGGGTCGGCGGCGTCTATGTCTTGGGCATACACTTGACGCCGACTTCGTGCCGACCGTCCGATGAAGAATCCTGGTCCGCTCGTCGCGGTCACTTGTGCGTGAACATGGATATGCATCTCATCGCGCGTGATCTGGAAAAACGCAGCGAACGATTCCACATGTCGTACTATGTGCACACGCCGACCAAGTCGTTTCAGTTGGCGGACGACATTGCGTTTCGAACCTATACCGTCGATCAGTTCTATGGCCTGTTGAGGAAAGTTCCGGCACTGGAAATCGCGGCGATTTATGATTTCGCCTACGACTTGCGAAAGCCCATCGAGCCGAACACGCAAACGGAAGACACCGTCTTTGTGCTCCGAAAGTTAGGCAAATAGTCGCGTCCGCGATGACTGTCGTTTGCACATCTCGAATATCGTCGATTTAACCCGATGCCGCAGGCGAGGTCGTATGCGCCGCGTTGTGCGCAGCGAGTATTCGCAACATCCAATGGCCGCGTCCGCGTTGGCGGGCCAAACGAGTTGCCTGCGCCGCGATTCTGGGTTTGCGCAAACGACAGTCCGCCGTACACTTGCACATTGTGCCGGCCCGCCTCGAGTGCGCCGGTCAAGTCGACTCGCCCCAAACTTGCATTCACAGAATGGCGCCGTCGTGGTTCAGGCATCGCCCAACAATGCAGATTCCGACGATACTTCGGCAGGCGACTCGGCTCCAGGTAACGCCAACTCGAACGGACCCGACGGCGGCCCTTCAAAGAGTCCTGCCGCGAAAACATCGCTGACTTGTGAGATTGCCGCACAGCTGATTCCACTCGCGGCTCAATCGTTAAACGCGACGGTGGTTGAGACCGATTCATCGATCGAAGTCGCATGGCTGACGAAGCATGGTGCGGCCGACGAAGTTGATTCTGACGCAGACGATGAACCGGCGCCGCAAATTCTTTCGGGGCCGGCGGATCAGTGGCAATGGCCAGGCGAAAAGTTGGATGCACTGTTGTCGGCCGCCAATGACGGTGGCTGGAGCCACGCTTCGCCGGACAACCAGCCTGAGCGTCTGCACGAGTTCTCCTCCCGATTGCTGGCGCCTTATAGCGCTAAGGCTGGACACGTTCACTTGGGCGGCTGCGCGCTCGACTGGGTCCCGCTTTGGCGATTGGCTTGTGTGAGTGACGGCGCAGAGCGCGAAGTATCGATCCGATTCACAACGTCCGATGGCCAGGACGTCGGCGAGAGAGTTGTCGATGAGGCGGGCCTCTCCTTGCTCTCTCACATCGATCTGCCGCCCATTTCGGACGCCGTGTCGCCGCCGCCGGCGAGGGACGACGCCAAGGTTGTTTTGGCGACTTGCGTGTGGTGCTGTTGGGCGAGCGGCAAAGTGGTTGCGGAGATCGACGAACAATCGCTAACGGTCGAGTTCGATGGTTGGGCGAAGGCGATCGCGGACGGTCATCGCGAGTTGCCCCCATTTCGAATTGATGGCGTGGAAGGATCGTCGTATTCTGTCGAGCTCGATGATGAAGGCGATATTTCGCCGAGTGACGCGATCGAGGTTTGCTCTCAGTCGGGTCGGCGACTTCTTCGACACAAGTTGCGAAAGTGTTCAGCCGGCGTCGACTGGGCCGAGGCGGAATTCTTGAGTGACTGTCCCGTCAGCGGAAATCGTCTGATCACCTCGAAGCTCGTTGAGTGCAACATGTGCTCGCAGCCCGTCTCGCCCTCTGTCGTGCGCCACGGTCGGTGTCAGGTTTGTCGGACGCTCGAGCCGGTCAACAAAGAGGACGCTCGGCTGGCCATGTTGATCGGCGAATTTCCCAGGCTAAGTCGCTGGTCATCGTGGCGCATCGGCGAGTCGGACAAAGTCTTCGTGATGACGGCTGGCGCGTTGTTGCGGCGCCTGCTGGTCGTGGTCTGCAAAGAGACAATGGAGCCGATTCGGCTGGCGACGGGATTGCGATGGGTTGGAGGTTGGTCGGAAGTGACCGACGAATTCCGTCGCGAAATGGAAAATGACCGTTCGTAAGTTTCGTTTTGGGCTTTCCGTTCGCAGCCTGTCCTCAGCGCGCTTATTCGGGCGCGGCGGAGCCTCGATTGGCCCACCAGGGAAGAGTGATTCCGCCGTCGATCAGGAGCGCGGCACCGGTGACATAGGACTGCTCGGGGTCGCAAAAGAAGAGCAGACCTTGGGCCATTTCTTCGGGCGTACCGAGTCGGCCCAAAGGGATTTTCGCGCCGGCTTTTTCGAGAGTTTCCTCGGTGGCGAATTTTCGCTCGCCCGGCGTATCGGTCCATCCTGGCTGCAGAGCGTTGACTCGAATTCCGTGTTCGGCCAGTTCGATGGCTGCGGTTCTCGACATCTGTTCGACGGCCGCCTTGCTCATGTTGTACGCCATCGAACGGGGGACAGGCGTGTAGGCGTGCGGCGAGCTGACAAGCACGATGGCGCCGCCATTTCCTTGAGCGACCATCTGTCTCGAGGCGGCTCGAAGCGTGTGGAATGCTCCCCACATCGTGACATCGACAGTGCGTCTAAACCCATTCATATCAGCCTCATAGAACGTTTCGCGTTCGCTGAAAGCCGCATTGCTGACCGCGATGCTGAGTTGGCCGAATCGGTCGACAACCTGGGCCACCATATCTTCGACTTGCTCGTAATCGGCGACGTCCGCGGCAACGGCCATCGCCTCACCGCCTGCTGCCTGGATGCTCCCGATCACGTCCTCGGCCGCCTCGGCGTGTTTCCGATAGTTAACTACGACCTTGGCGCCCGCTCGGGCCAGTGCTTCCGCTGCCGCTCGGCCGATTCCGAGACTTGCTCCCGTAACCAAAGCGACTTGACCGTCTAGATTGGGTTGATTCATGGCAAGTGGTTCCACATATCCGACTCGAAGTGTTGATGGTCGCCGCGGCCGGCGGTTGGTGGCTGGGGATGTGTCGCTAAAACTAGCGAGCTTGGCGAGCCGAGGCTAGAGGCGGGAGCGTTTGGCACCTGGCGGCTTCAGGTGGCAAGCGAGCGAATTGGGGCGTTTTGTTCCGTTGGCGAGCTACTCGAATTCTCGAATTTCCGCAATATTTCTGCGGAAAGAGGATGGCTCAGGGTGGACCTAGCATCCCGGCTGGTTAGAATTGTTTTGAGTCGCGTTTCTCGTCGCGCACGATAAGAACACGCCAAGCGGACGGTCGCGACCACACCTGCAAGGGGGACTTGAAGCACGGGGGTACCTGCCTCAACGCCCGCCTTCACAGCTCGGCCGGATTGCCGTGCTGTTTCTTACATCACTGATTCTGTCTTTGTTTCCGAAGAGGATCCAAGCAGTCTGTGTCCGGCGCTCGAATGTGGAGCTTCCGCCAGTCTGTTTTGGCTGAGCGTTGGGATACGCAAAGAACTTGATTGTTGTGGTGTTTGCCTAACCGTCGTCGTCGACACGGCGAGCACTGGACTTTTCGAATTAGGTAAGGCTGAAGGCGACTGTTGAGTTTCGCTAATCGCAATCTCTTTCCAAATGGATCGTGCATCCGTCGCGGAAAGATTGGGGTGGTAGAATTGCGGGACCGTCAGCGTTCCAAGCATGACATTGCTTTACAACACGATTCACAAACTCGCATTACAACGCTCCTCTCACATCACCGCGACAAGACGGAACGGGACACGTCGCTGGTGCCAAAATAGCTACGATCGCCCGCGCTGAGGCCAGCGCATCGAGCTTCCCCTTTTTCCCGTATCGTTTGGCGACCTAAGACCCAGTGTAGGAGTACTAGCTTGTACGACGCACTCATTGACGACTTCGAAGACGATGCCACACAAACCCCGCAAGAGGATGATGATGGCTTTGCCAAGATAGCGACGACCACAACAGAAGAAAGTGACGACAGCGAAGGTTCGAGAACCCGGACGCCTGGCCAAGTTGTACTCAAAGACGGCGATGAACCGCTCGTCGCCGCTGAGGATAACGAGAGTTGGTCCGACGATCCCGTCCGCATGTATCTGACTCAAATGGGCGAGATTCCGCTGCTGACCCGGCAGGAAGAGATCCGCCTTGCCAAACGCATCGAAGATACACGGCGAAAATTCAGAGCAAAACTGCTTGAATGCGATTACGTCATTCAAGCCGCGTTCAAAGTTCTCAAGCGAGTTCACGCTGGCGAGTTGCCGTTTGATCGGACCGTGCAAGTTTCGGTAACCGACCGGTTGGAAAAAGAACAGATCCTCGGGCGTTTGCCTTACAACCTTGAGACGGTCGACATTCTCCTCAAGAGAAACCGCCGCGACTACCGGATTGCATTGAGCAAGAGCGAAACCAAAGGCAACCGAAAAGCGGCCTGGGTTCGTTTAGCCCGTCGTCGTCGCCGAGCGGTTCGACTTGTCGAAGAACTTGGCTTGCGGACTCAGCGAATTGAACCGCAAATCAACGTCTTGCGCGATTTCAGCCGCCACGTCGACGTCTTGCAACGTCGGTTGGCCAAGATGAAAGCGGATCGCGTTCCGGCTGCGGAGCGAGCCCCGTTGCTTAAAGAGTTTCGCAGCATCTTGATTGCAACCCAAGAGACGCCGAACAGTTTGCGAAAACGCGTTCGAAAACTGCGCCGAATTTACGCGGTTTATCAACAAGCCAAACGAGAGCTTTCCGAAGGTAACCTCAGACTTGTCGTCTCCATCGCCAAGAAGTACCGCAATCGAGGACTCAGCTTCCTCGACCTCATCCAAGAGGGTAACGCCGGCTTGATGCGTGCGGTCGATAAATTTGAATACCGACGCGGTTTCAAGTTTTGCACCTACGCGACTTGGTGGATTCGGCAGGCGATCACTCGAGCTGTCGCGGACCAAAGCCGCACGATTCGAATTCCCGTGCACATGGTCGAAACGATGTCGCGAGTGCGAAACGTCTCTCGACAGTTGCTCCAGGAACTCGGACGCGAGCCGACTTTGGAAGAGACGGCTCGACGAGCGATGACAACGGTTGACGAAGCTCGCCGAGTTTTGGCGATGAGCCGTTACCCGATTAGCCTCGATCGACCTGTCGGCAATAGCGAAGACAGCCACTTTGGCGATTTGCTGCCCGACGGTGCTGCGGAAAGCCCAGCCACCGGCGCAACTCAAGAGATGCTCCGAGGCCGGATCGGCAAAGTCTTGAAGACGCTCAGTTATCGCGAACGCGAAATTATCAAGTTGCGATACGGGCTCGGCGACGGCTACAGCTATACGCTGGAAGAAGTCGGTCACATCTTCAAGGTGACTCGAGAGAGAATTCGACAGATCGAAGCCAAAGCGGTTCGAAAACTGCAGCAGCCAAGCCGTAGTCAAGAGCTGGTCGGATTCCTCGACTAGCTGGCTTGCTTGACTCTGCCTGATTCCTTGACGAGTGGATTCCTTGACGAGTGGATTCCTTGACGAGTGGAGTTGATTCCTCCACTAAGTTCGATTCGTTCAAGAGATACGTCGGCCATAGTTGGACTCTCATGTGAGTTCAACTACGGTCGTCGATCGTTTCTTGGCCAAAGTTTGAGCCCTGCTCTCGCCTGCTATGAACGTTGCTCAGCCTCGGCTTCTCCGCTTGTCGAGATGACATAATCATGCACCATTCCATCGGCCGATCTATACTGGCCTTCACCATGCAACTGCCTGTCCGGAACGCGCGAACCAGGGAATGATGTTTGACGTTGAAAAGCTCGTATGCTACCTCGAGGGCTCGGCGAATGCGGAGTCGTGGTTAGAGTCGTTGGGCGTCGCTCGGCCGAGCCAGGTCGTCGGTTGTTTGCCATCGATGATGCAAGCCGGTCTGACGTTGGAGCTCGTCGCGGGGATTTGCGGCCAGTTCGAGGAGCATCTGCCGCTGGTCAGTGATCCCGACCGGGCCATCAATAACTTGGACCGGTTCATTTCTGCATCGCCAAACCCTTTGGCTTTGGGATCGCTGATGGAGCGCGAACGAGAGACGTTGCCGACCTTGTTGCAGATTTTTTCGGCGAGCCAGTATCTCAGCGACGTTCTTGTTCGCGATCCGGAGAGCTTTGATCTGCTCCGAATGACGTCGGGGCAGCCGGTGACGCGGGACGTGTTGATCGAAGAGATATGCAGCGAGGTCGCAGGGGCGAATGACGACGAACAAGTCATGTCGAGTCTGCGGAGGTATAAGCATCGAGAGACGTTGCGGATCGCCTACGGCGACCTCATCGGGCGGCATCGACTGGTGACGGTGACTCAGCAGATTTCACACTTGGCCGATGCGATCTGCGAAGCGGCCCTGCGATATTCGCGAGGGAAACTCGCGGCCAAGTACGGCGAACCTCGGCGTAGCGACGGCGAACCGTCGCGGTTTGTCGTCCTCGCCTTAGGGAAACTCGGCGGCGAGGAACTCAATTATTCAAGCGACATCGACCTGATTCTGCTGTGTGAAGAGGGCAATTCGACGGACGGCGATCGCTCAATCAGTCACCGCGAGTTCTTCGATCGACTGCAGCGGCGAATGATCAAGTTGTTGACTGAGTCGACTGGCGACGGAATGCTCTACCGAGTCGATCTTCGTCTACGCCCACATGGCAATCAAAGCGCCGCGGTCTGTGAAGTTCGGTCCGCTTTGCGGTATTACGATACGGCGGGTCGAACCTGGGAGAGACAAGCCTATGTCAAGGCTCGGCCGGTGGCTGGTTCGCTCGAGCTGGGGCGTTGGTTTCTCGACCGTTTGGAGTCATGGGTCTACCGGCGTTATCTGAGCCGAGCTGACATCGGCGGGATCAAGGCGCTCAAGCGTCGAATCGAGCAGCGTTCAATCCGCGAAGGTGGCGACGCGAGCAACTTGAAGACAGGCCGCGGCGGCATTCGCGACGTCGAGTTTGTCATTCAGTTTCTTCAGTTGCTCAATGCGGGCGATCTGCCTCAGTTGCGCACCGGCAATACGCTTGAAGCAATCGACCAGTTGTCGGTAGCCAACTCATTGACGCTCGAAGAGAGGGGTTCGCTTGAGGAGAACTATTCGTTCTTGCGACGAGTTGAGCACCGGTTGCAGATCATGTTTGATCTTCAAACTCACACGCTGCCGGCCGATGAACCCGAGCTTCGCCGGCTGGCGATTCGGGCTGGGTATGACGACGACGATGGCCGCGCATTGACTCGGTTTCGCGAAGATCTACAGGCCGCGACATCGCAAAATCGAAGCATTCTCGACCATCTGCTTCACGACGCGTTTGCCGACGATAGCGAAGCAGAGCTCGAGGCCGACCTCGTGCTGGACCCCAACCCGCGCGACGATGTTGTTGACGCTTGCTTGCGAACGTACGGTTTCAAGAACCCTCAAACAGCGTTCAAAAACCTGATGGCTCTGTCGACCGAGACAGTTTCGTTTCTGTCGACTCGCCGCTGCCGTCATTTCTTAGCCTCGATTGCTCGCCGGTTGCTTGAGGCGATCTCGCAAACTCCCGACCCCGATGCAACGCTTGTCGACTTGAGTCGAGTGAGCGATTCGCTCGGCGGCAAGGGCGTTCTTTGGGAGCTGTTCAGCTCGAATCGGCCGTCGCTCGATTTATACGTCCGGCTCTGTGCGTGCAGTCACTATTTGACTGGCCTGATGACAGCTAACCCAGGCATGCTTGACGAGTTGATGGATTCGCTTGTGCTCGACCAGCTGCCCTCCTTACCGGAACTCGACGAGCACTTACAAGACTTGTTTCGCGGCGCGGAAGACATCGCGCCGATTATTCGCAGCTTCAAAGACGGAGCGCACTTGCGAGTTGGCGTCCGCGATCTGCTTGGCAAGGAAGATATCCGCAGCACCCATCAAGCGTTGTCGAATATTGCCGAGGCCTGTCTTCAGCAAGTGACAATTCGCGAGTACGAATCGCTGGCCGCTCGTTACGGCGATCCGATTTGCGGCGACCAACTTGGTTCGGGCAAGGTTTGCGAGTTTGTGATTCTTGCTTTGGGAAAACTCGGCGGCCGCGAGCCAAATTATCACAGTGACTTGGACATTGTCTTTCTCTACGGCTCCGATGGATCGACTTGCCCGCGAGGCAAGCATGGAGAATCGACCTCCAATCATCATTTCTTCGGTCAGCTCAGCCAGCGGATCATCAAAGTGCTTTCTCAGCTCGGTTCGAACGGTCGGCTGTACGAAGTCGATACGCGTTTGAGACCCAATGGCAAGAGTGCGGTGTTGGCGGTATCGCTGCGCGAATTTCAACGCTATTTCCATGAGGGTCGCGGCCAATTGTGGGAGCGTCAGGCGCTTTGCAAGGCGAGGCCGGTTTATGGTTCGGTTGCTGCTCGAGCTGAGACGATGCAAGCGGTTCGCAAAATCGTTCTGGAGCAGCCTTGGCAGCCGTCGTTTGCTGGAGAGATTCGCGAGATGCGGTACCGTCTCGAGAAGACGGCGTCTGAATTGAATCTGAAACGCGGGCCCGGCGGAACGATGGATGTCGAATTCATCGTCCAAATGCTGCAACTCCGCAACGCCAAAGATCATCCGAGCGTCGTGACTCCGGGTACGATCGATGCGTTATCCGCGCTGGCTCACGAAGGTTGTCTGGCGGCGGACGTGGCGGATTCGCTGGCGGCCTCCTATCGACACTTGCGAAGTGTCGAATCGGCCATTCGCCTGATGAATACGTCAGCGCGTCACGATTTGCCTACGGAATCTGGCGAACTCCGCCGACTCGCATTCCTTCTCCGCAATACGAATGCCGCCCAGTTGGTCGAGTCCTGTCGAGTCAACGCCGCCGACAATCGGCGACATTTTGAGTTGATTTTCAATCGCGAATCGGGCGAGTGACGTCAATTCAATTGGCGGCGTTTCGATGGTAGAATTGAGGAGTTCGCTGGCCTCGCGTTCACTCGCTCCCTCCTGCAACTCCCGCCTGCAAAATGATCGAATCGTCGACACTAAGAGTGACTAGCTCGTTCCTCGCCTTGCTTCTGCTCGCGACATGCCGCTCAACAGCAGCCCAAGAGATTGACTTCAACCGCGACGTTCGACCGATTCTTTCGGACCGCTGTTTCCGTTGCCATGGTCCGGACCGCGATGCCCGCGAGGCCGACCTTCGCTTGGACCAGAGGGAAGGGCTTTTTTCTGATCGTGACGGCAGCCTCGCAGTCAAACCTGGCTCGCCAGACGAAAGCGATCTTTACGAACGTATCTCGTCCGAAGATCCCGATACGATCATGCCGCCGATAGAAACGAAAAAGCCACTTTCAAAAAAGGAAATTGAGACGCTGCGCCGGTGGATCGAGCAAGGTGCGAAATGGAGCCAACATTGGGCTTTCGTTCGCCCGACAAAGCAGAAACTACCGGAATCGGGAAGGGAGTGGGCGACGAACGAGATTGATCGTTTCGTTCACGATCGCATCGTCAAAGCCGGGCTCGCACCGTCGAAACGTGCGGACGCGCTGACGCTTGTTCGGCGATTGCATCTCGACTTGATCGGTCTCCCGCCGACGCCGGAAGTTGCCGACGCCTGGGCGCAACGACTGGCGCCCGACGGCCAATTTCAAATCGCGGTTTGGGAGCAGCTCGTCGACGAGTTGCTCAAGTCAAAGGAGTATGGTCCACGTTGGGCGAGGCGTTGGCTCGATCTGGCTCGCTACGCCGACACGAACGGCTACGAGAAAGATCGCGACCGCTCCATCTGGCCCTACCGCGATTATGTGATTCGAGCCATAAACGAGGACATGCCTTTCGATCGGTTTGCGATTGAACAACTCGCGGGCGACATGCTGCCAAACGCGACGCAACGCCAACGGATTGCGACTGGCTTCCACCGCAACACAATGCTGAACGAAGAGGGCGGGATCGATCCGCTTGAGTTTCGCTTCCATGCGATGACGGATCGAGTTTCTACGACCGGCACAACTTGGCTCGGCCTTACCTTGGGCTGCGTGCAATGTCACACTCACAAATACGATCCGATTTCGCAACGAGAATACTATCAGCTGATGGCGTTTCTCAACAACGCGGACGAGCCCTACTTGGAGATACCAACAGACGCGCAAAAGCAGCAACGGAAGAACAACCTTGCACGCGCTGCTGAACTGCAAAACAAATTGAAGCAAGCGTGGCCAGCCGACAAGGCCGCGTTCAACGACGAATTTGAAGCGTGGTGGAAAGCGAATCGCGCGAACAATCGGTGGACGGTGCTTGAGGCGTCAACGCTAAAGTCGAATCTGCCTCATTTGGCGAAGCAACCCGATGGCTCCATCTTTGCTTCGGGCGACTCGGCCAAACACGACACGTATCGCATCAGCTATTCGAATGTGCCTCGCCAAATTACAGCGATTCGTCTGGAAGCATTGCCTGACGAACGGCTGCCGGCTCGTGGGCCGGGGATGACGTACTACGAGGGGACGATCGGGGATTTCTTTCTAGGCGAACTTAAGATCAAGGCGGACAGCGTCGAACGAAAAATCGCCGACGCCTCACAGAGTTACGCGAAGAACCGCTACGCGAACGAGCGAAATCCGGTCTCGGCCAAACTAGCCATCGACGGGGACCTGCAAACCGGTTGGTCCGTTCACGAGCGTCAAGGCGAAAGGCATTCGGCTGTGTTCATTTTGGCCGAACCGATCGAGAACGCGAAGCAACTCGAGATCCAACTGGATTTTGGCCGGCACTTTGGGAGCGCGCTCGGTCGCTTTCGCATTGCCGCAACCGACGCTGATAAGCCGCCGGTTGCCCGCGACCAGCCGTTCGAAGTCGAACAGATACTCGATCGAGGAGATGATTCGCTCTCTCCAGAAAATCGCAAGCGGCTTGAGTTAGCGTTTCTCATGCAAGCGAAACAGACAAAGCCCCAAGCGGCGGCAATTCGCAAGCTGTTGAAGCGACCCGCCGTTCGCACGACGTTGGTAATGTCGGAGCGACCAGACGAAAACCGTCGCCCGACACACATTCACCACCGCGGCGAATACCTCCAGCCCAAGGATCGAGTCGAACCGGGCGTGCTTGACTTCATGCATGACTACGAGGAGAAGGCCGAGCGAAACCGGCTTGGTTTCGCCCGCTGGCTTGTCTCCAAGGAAAACCCGCTGACAGCTCGCGTTACCGTGAACCGTCATTGGGCCGCATTTTTTGGACGGGGCATTGTGACCACCCAAGACGACCTTGGACTGCAGGGGCAACCACCGACCCATCCGAAACTACTCGACTGGCTGGCGGTCGATTTCATGCAGCAAGGCTGGTCGCTTAAGACACTGCATAAGACGATTGTGATGAGCAGTACGTATCGTCAGTCGAGTCGAGTAACCGAGCAAGGCTTGGCGAAGGATCCGAGCAACACCTGGTGGGGGCGAGCTCCTCGGTTTCGGCTTGAGGCGGAGGTCATACGAGATTCGGTGCTTTTTTCGTCGGGGCGGTTGTCGCTTAAAGCCTTTGGGCCGCCGGTGCGACCTCCTCAACCGGCGGGCGTCACGGAGTCTGCGTATGGTCGGCCCAAATGGAACGCCAGCCGAGGCGAGGATCGTTTTCGGCGAAGCGTCTACACGTTCGCCAAGAGGACGGCGCCGTTCGCGATGTTTAACACGTTTGACGCGCCGACCGGAGAATCTTGTACGGCGAGAAGGAACCAATCGAATACCGCGCTGCAGGCCCTGACGCTTCTCAACGATGTCATGTTTGTCGAGATCGCACAGCACCTGGGCGACGCGGCTTTCGTGTATTCCGATCGTGACGCTAAACGCGCCGAGTTCATCTTTCGCCGAATCCTGACTCGGCCGCCAAGCAAATCGGAACGATCTCGACTGATCGCCTTTGTCGAATTGCAGCGAGAACGGATTGAGGACGGATCTCTCGACGGCACCAAAGTCGCGTCGACGGGCCAAGCGAATGCGAAGGAACGAGCGACATGGACGTTGCTCGCGCGGGCGCTATTTGCACTCGACGAAAATATCACTCGGAATTAAGCCCATGACTCAACGTAACGTACAGGCGACGGCAAACCTGATGGCTCGTCGGCAGTTTCTGGACCAGTGCAGGCTTGGCGTTGGGCGAGCCGCCTTGGCTGGTTTGCTCGGCGGATCGCTGCCGGGCGCAGCACGAGAGTCGCGAGCCGAGGGGAAAGCGTCTCGAATCCTCGCGCCAAAGAAGCCTCATTTTACAGGCAAGGCGAAGGCTGTCATTCATCTGTTTATGGCCGGTGCGCCGAGTCAGCTCGAACTGTTCGACTACAAACCGATGCTCGCCAAACTCGAAGGCAAATCGCTGCCGCCATCGATCATCGGCGACCAGCGTTACGCTTTCATTCGGTCCGACGCAGCGGTGCTCGGGCCGCGATTCAAGTTTACTCGTCACGGCGAATCGGCGGCCGAAGTGTCAGACGCTGCGCCGCATTTCAGCAAGATCGTTGATGACGTTTGTCTCGTCAGGTCGGTGACGACGGATCAGTTCAACCACGCCCCCGCCCAGATCATGCTGAACACGGGGTTCTCTCAGCCGGGCCGACCGAGCCTCGGTTCGTGGGTCATCTATGGACTCGGCTCCGAAACAGAAAACCTGCCAGCGTATGTGGTGATGTCGAGCGGCGGCGGATTAAGCGGCGGGGCGGCTTTGTGGTCGAGCGGTTTCTTACCAACGGTTTACACCGGCGTGCCGTTCCGCAGCAGCGGGCCGCCCATCTTAAACGTCACTAGTCCGAAAGGCGTGGGCAAGCAAGCTCAAGACGACACTTACGATTTGGTCAACGGTCTCAATCGGCAACGACTTGCCGATGTTGGCGACCCGGAAATCGCCA
The DNA here is from genome assembly GCA_964567745.1 of uncultured Pirellulaceae bacterium. Classification (GTDB taxonomy): domain Bacteria; phylum Planctomycetota; class Planctomycetia; order Pirellulales; family Pirellulaceae; genus CAZMNY01. The sequence goes on from CAZMNY010000039.1 coordinate 30,534, forward strand.
CACGAATTGCCTCGTTCGAGATGGCCGCTCGACTGCAGACGTCGGCGCCCGAGTTGATGGATCTCAGTAATGAGTCGAAGGAGACGATTGAGCTGTACGGCTGCAAACCAGAGAAACCTTCATTTGCCAGGACCTGCCTGTTGGCTCGCAGAATGGTGCAGCGGGGCGTACGCTTTGTCAATATTTACCATCAAGGTTGGGACGCGCACAGCGACGTCAAAGGCAATGTTAAACGCAATTGCAAGACGACCGACCAAGCGTCGGCGGCGCTCGTTCAAGATCTCAAACGACTCGGTATGTTGGACGAGACACTTGTCGTTTGGGGGGGCGAATTCGGGCGGACTCCGATGGTCGAGACGAACCCCGCGTTGGGCCGAGCCAGAGGACGCGACCACCATCCGCAAGCCTTCAGCATGTGGATGGCGGGCGGCGGTTTTAAGGGCGGATTGCAACACGGCCAGACGGATGAATTTGGATTTCATATCGTCGACGGCAAAGTGCACGTCTACGATTTGCAAGCCACGCTGCTACACAGTCTCGGTTTCGATCACGAGCGTCTCACGTTCCGCTACGCTGGACGAGACTTTCGCTTGACCGACGTGCACGGCGAAGTTCGCTCGGAGCTGTTGAGCTAGAGACGGAAGAAGGACTCGCCAGCCGAACCAGATGTTGGAATCCGCGAGCGAGCCGGCCGTGAATTGGCCACGAGCTATCCGGCGGTCGCGCACAACTTGTGCAAAGCCAATCGCAGGTTGCGAACTTTCATGGGCAGAGGCAAGAGAGCTCGGTGCTGTGCCGTCTCCGCTGAGTCGGCCTGACTTTGAGTGCCGACAATTAGGATGGCGGGGATGTCCTTGGTGTAGTCTTCCGCCCCGAAACGATTGAATGAGTCGACCGCCTCATCGCCCAACTCTGTCGTGCAAAAGACGACGCAATCGGCCACGTTGTCTTCATTCTCGAAGCGTGGAAAAAGGCGGTCGGTAGTGCCCATGATCATGACCCGATAGCCGCGCTTCTTAAGTTGGTCGCGTAGTAAATCCTGTGTCGGTGCGTGCGATTCGACAAGCAACACGGTCTTGCCATCGCCCTCTTCCGCCATCTTCTCAGCTTCGGTCGGCTGATCGATCGACTTCTCCGCTTTTGAATCGGCGGCGGTACTTGGCACCGATGCTCTCGTCTCGAGTCGCCGAGCAATCACTTTGATTTCGTGATTCATCTCCGCCGCCGTCTGAAACCGTTTCTTCGGATCCAATTCCATCGCCCGCGCCAGGAATTGAATTAATGGCAGGGGTAGGTCCGGGAGCAGTTGCCCGATCGGGACGATATCGCGGAAACGAGCGAAGTTGAGCCGCATCATGCGGTCTTTGGTCTCTAGCAATGCAGGTTTGCCTGTCAGGCAGTGGTACATGATGCAGCCAGTGAAGAACAGATCGCTGCGAGCGTCATCCTTCCGCACGCCCGTGCTGCGTTCCAACGCCGCATAGTCGATGGCTCGGGCGTTTGGGCAGTCGGCGTACTCTTTTTCATTTTTCAAATTGCTGGCGGCCGCAAGACCAAAGTCGACCAGTTTTCCTCGACCCATGCTGGTCATCAACACGTTGGACATCTTCAAGTCACGATGGGTGATGCCCTTTTCCGCCGCGTACGTCAGTCCGGCAGTAATGTCGTTGACGATGCGAGTTGTCGTCATCGCGTCAAACGACTTGCGAACTCGAACAAGGTCGCGGAGATTCTCGCCCTCGACGAACTCCATCACCATGAACGGGGCTCGGGAATCTCCAACCACCTCGTAAATTGGCACGACGTTGGGATGCCTCAACTGGGCACCCATGCGACCTTCGCGCAGAAACTGCTCAAGGTCAGGCAGGCTTTCGCGGTATCGCTTGCGAAGAACTTTGACCGCGCGAACTTCGTCCGTCTCGCGATGGGTGCAGCGATAAACGCGCGCAAACGAGCCCGTACCGATCAGATATTTGGCTTTCCATTTGCCGAAGAAGAAGCCATGTCGCTCGCCTCGAAGGATTCGATCGACCTGCAGGTTGGTCATCAATTCGCGACCAATGAGCGTCTTGATGAACTGCTGCAGTTCGTCATCGCCGGCGGCCGAAACGCTGCGAGCCTGGTCGAGGTCGCGCCTGACGACCAGACCCAATTCAGTGACCCGGTGGGCAAACTTATCGATGGACCAGTCAGACATGAAGCGAAGCACTCTAGGGATTGAGAATCTCGGCAAATGCCGCCCAATCTATCCTAAGCCAGTTGTGCGGCTATCGCAACGCAACGCCGCGTCCTCAGAGTCGGCCATGTTCTTGGCCGCATTTTGCTTGACGCGATGGCCGTCTAGCCATCGGTTCCGAAATTATCGCCCAAGTTTTCCTCGTCATCGGTGCCGGCTTTCAATTCGTCGCGTTCGCGCCGTGTCGCTTCCAAGTCAAAGACAAGGTATTTCATATCCAGGCGTAGCTGTGACAACGCCTCTTGGACTAGCTGCAGAATTCGCCGACGCCGTCGCGTGCTCTCGACAACCCGTTGCAGAACCGGCTCAAGCGAGGATTTCTGCTTTTCGGGAAGTGAGGCCACCAGATTCGAGAGTTCAATAAAATCCTTGGGAAGTTCTTCGTTTTGCCACTGGAATCGATGGGTGCCTTTGGACATGTGTTTTTCCTTGGTGCAGAATCGGTCGATGTGCTTCCCTTCAAATGCACCATGTGTGCCATTGTCGGCTCGGAAATCCATGTCGTGTTGCTAACTCCTTTGGTGGAAATGGTTTACTTGAAATCGATAAATTGCCTGCTCAAATGCGATGTGGCCAAAACGCCACCGCTTTGATCTAGCTGTAGGTCGCAAATCCTGATACAAGCCCGCGTTACGTCGATTGCAACACGCATGATCGGGCGTGTGGTTAGAGTGCGACAGCCCCTAGAAATAAGGAACATGTGTTGCCGTGAAGCAACATCGAAAGGCAACTCAATTCGCCTGCTCGCGATTCCTGGCCGCCGTTGGGGTCATCGCCGCGATCGCTCTAGCCGCGATGTCGACGGAACGACTGTGGGCTGAGCAAACCGATTCGTTTGAGTCGCCCGCCAAATCGTGGGTCATGTACGGTACCGACTGCCCACGTTTGCGAGTTTCCGTTCACGAAAGGATCTGGGGCGCCGCCCGCACTGGCAAGCGGGCGGAGCACATCGAGATCAAGGGCGAAAACGGATCGTACGCCTATCTGACCTATGGCATTCCCTCATCTCGATTGCTCGAAGAGTTTCAGCCTCGAATTTGGATCAAGTCGAATCGGCCTGGGATTCAGTTTCTTGCGAGAGTCGTGTTGCCTCGTTCGATCAACCCGAAAACCGGTCGGCCGCTCACCACACTGCTTCCTGGTGACGCGATTGAAAACGCTGGCGTCTGGACGATGCTTACGATTCCACGAATTCGCAAGCTGCTCGACCAGTCCATCCCTCGCTTGCGCCGCGAGTTCGGTTCGTTTGTGGATGGTCGCGAGGCGTTTGTCGACAAACTCGTGGTCAACATTTACGGCGGCCCAGGGACGACAAAAGTTTGGCTCGACGACCTCGCCTATCAATCGTTTCCGCCGCCGAAGTTTGTTGACCATTCGGTGCGGCCGGCGCAAAACCAAGTTGGCGTTCCTCTTGCCGGCTCTGGCGAACAGGAGGCCGTTCGAGTTCGAGGCGACCTGTTTGTTGTAGCCGACCGGCCTTGGCTAGCCAAAGTGATCGAATACAACGGTGAACCGTTTGCCTGGCTGAAGGAGCAAGGGTTCAACGCGATCATGTTGCCGGCACCTGCGACACCGAGTCAGTTGGCGTTGGCGGCAGAGCTTAAACTTTGGCTTATCGCGCCGCCACCGCCTCGCGAGATCACTCGGATGCACGATCGCATTCTCGTGTGGCGATTGGGCGAAGGGTTGGGCTCGAGAGAAGTTGAGTCGGTTCGTCGATTGTCGAAGGAGCTGCGTCGACGAGATCCGCAGCAACATCGACCGTTGCTTGCCGGGCCAAAGACCAACGCTTGGGATTATCGACGCAGCGCTGACGTGTTTCTTCTCGATCGGCCTGTCATTGCATCTCAACACGGACTGGCTGAACAAGGCGCATGGTGGCGGGACGAGCCGCAGCGATCGCGATTGGCCGGCCCGATTTGGGCTTCCATCCCCACTCAGCTCGCTTCGCCTTTGATCGAGCAAGCGGTCGCACATCAGGCGGGGCAGTCGCTTCAATACACCTATGTCGAGCCCGACCAAATTCGTGCGTTGGCGTTTCACGCTGCGGCGTCCGGCGTTCGAGGATTCGTGTTCCGCTCGCGCTCGCCACTCGATCGCGAAGATGCGGCGACTAGAATGCGGGCGAAATCGCTTGAGTTGTTGATGCGTGAGTTGACTCTCATTGAACCGTGGGTGGCGGGCGGTGTGAGCGAAGGCGACATTTCGGTTCAGAACGAGGACGTTCGGGCGAGCGTATTGCGGACCGAGCGCGCTCAGCTGCTGTTGATAACTCGAACGGCCAAGAACCAGCAATTCGTCATCGGCTCCGCTGAACGGGAGCAGATCGGACTGACGACGTCTTCGATTTCAACATCGGCCGAAGCAAATCGAATCACGTTCACGACGATGCAGCCGATGCGAAGCCACCGAGTTCCGGGCGGGTTTCGGCTTCAGCTCGACGATGGTGAGTTGACGTCTCTCATTCTGCTCACGCAAAATTCGCGGGTGATGGAGCACGTAGGGCGAGTTCTGCTTGAGCAAGGGCCGATGATTGCCCACTTGCGATACGAGATCACGGAGATGCACTGGGACCGAACTCGGCAGATCCTGGAACGCCTAGCCGCGCTTGGCGTCGCACTGCCTCAATCCGAGGCTCGCATTCAGCAAGCCCGGTCGCTGTTGGATCAGAGTCGCGAGAGAATACAGGCTAATGACCTCGACTGGTCTTTGGCGTTGGCCAACCGAGCGATGGCGACGCTCGCGGCTTTGCGGCGCGGTCACTGGGAGCAAGCCGCATCCGCCTTCTCATCACCCAACTCGGCGCCGCTGGTCGCGGATTTTGCCCTGCTGCCCGAACACTGGGGCCTTTCGCAACGAATGAGAAACTCGCATTGGGGGCCGAGCATCTTGCCCGCAGGTAGTTTCGAGAACCTCGAGCACATGCTTCAATCCGGTTGGCAGCGCAGTCTAGCAACTCAGGACGATGCGAATTGCCTGGTTGAGTTGTCGCTGAGCGGTCCGCGATCGGGAAGGCGAGCGTTGCGATTGGTTGCGGCGCCGAACGAGGCGATGATGCAGCAGCACCGCGACGAACCGTGGCTTAGCGTTTCGTCGGCGCCGGTGGCGATGCGGCAAGGCCAAGTCGCTCGTATTCATGGTTGGGTGCGAACCTCAAAGCCGTTTGCCGGAAGCCGAGGCGTGGTGATTCACGACAGTTTTACCGGTCCCGCGTTCGGCAAACACATATCCGATTCGCCCGGGTGGAAAGAGTTCACGCTCTACCGAGCCGCGGCAAAAGACGACTACTTGGTGGTGCGATTGGAACTGGCTGGATTCGGCGACGCGATGTTTGATGATCTTACGATCAGTCTGCTGCGGGAATCTAGCGGGCCGCGGCGACCGAATGCACCGTCGAGCCCTCCCGGGGCGCTCGCGCCTCAGTCGACTCCCGGCCTTGCGCCGCCAGAGTTAGGCCCGCCTCGATCCGCGGTGCGTCCAAGTCGACGTCCTTGAAAGACGCTCTTGGCGCCGCCTTATCGCGCTGAATGAACAACTCATCGCTGCGGGATTCCCGGCGGATGGTGCAGCGGCGATCGGCGTTGCCGCAGCCAACGGCGATTCCACGAAAATAGCGGATCATTTCAAGCAACATCGCCCCAACGCCAAGGTCCCGAAAGAACTCGAATCAACTCTCTTGGCGATCGCTGTCTTCCGCGAGTCGTTCAGTCGTCTCCGCTCGAAGTTAGATGCTGGCGGTGCCGCAGCGACGATGAAGGGCGATTTCCCAAAGATCCGCTAGCAGGCGACGAATTTGGGCGCCGTTGGACTCGCCGACGCGATGAGGCTATGTCAACGCGACCTACTGATTCGAGACACCGTCAACAGCGCCGTCAATTCGTCCGTGCTCGGAATCGAATCGCCGCTTACCTCCACTGAAGTCTTGACTGTGATTCGCCACCCGTGGATCAAGAGACAGAAGTCGTTTCAAGGCGCCGGCGGCGTCCGACTTGTGCGATCCGACGACAATCGAGTTATCGTGTCGCAGTCGACCGCTGCGGCCGCGATCGGCCTTCCGACTTCAAGCCGTTCGGCCATTGCGGATGCCCGGATTGGCGAATCGAATTCAGTCCAGCGCGAACAGCTTCTTCGTTTGCCTGACGACGAAGACGATGAGTGAGGAAAGAATGGGGATGCGCTCCCCATGTCTTCGACCCCAATGAGCTTTCTCGTTCGGTGAACAAGATTCAACGCTACGGCAAACTCCACTTCGGCTGGAAGCCTGGAAGCCCCAGCCACGATGTACTTCGCCAGGGGTGCCCGGTCGGACACGATTCCGCCGCTCGATTCTGCTATTGCCCGCCCGCCAAAATCTCGCTACACGTCATCATCGAAAAATGGCGAATCATCCATCCGGACCTGTCGTAACTCGACGTCGCACAGTTGGCGAGGATAGTCGTTTATGAACTCAACAACTTGGCGAGAGCTTGGCAATCGATCCAGGCCCATGCACTGTTCGGGCTGTGTCTCTTACGGTCATTTACTCTGCGTGATTCTAGCGACCGCCCTACCGGTCTTGTGGTCGAGTTCGGCGACTGGGCAAGAGCTAAAAGGACTGCGGGACACTGTGCGTCGCGCCGGCGCGCCCAAGGCCAAAGACCGCGACGACGACGATCACGACGAACATCGGCGACACAGCGACTACGACTATCACGATCATCACCATCATGACGACGAAAACGACTTCGAATTGTGGGCGGGGCTGGGAGTCGTCATCGGTACGGGCCTAACCGCGCCGTTCTGGGGACCCGTCGCGATCTTGGACGACGACTATGACGTGCCGGGGTATTTCCCTACGTACCCGTACAAGGGCCAGCTCGAAGGCCACATGATGTTCCACCCGTGGCTTCCGGAAGAGCCATTCCCTTGGTCGTCACGGGCGAGCGTGGAATACGCCGACTCGTTCAACGATGTCGCCAATGTGAACACGAAACTACTGTTCGAGTCTACGAAGCGGTGGGGGATCGATTCGGAGATCGGTTATCGAACTGAGAAACTACAGTCGGGGTTCAAGGACGATCTTTTTGTCGGGGATTTAAACGTTGTCTACCGTTTTGCCCAAAGCGAACACTGGCAGTTTCGCTCGGGCGTTGGCGTCAACTGGTTGACCGACGACATCGACTCAAACTTCGGATTCAATTTCACCTACGCGGTGGACTATTTCCCGAGATCGCCCTGGGTTTTCTCCAGCGAGCTCGATTGGGGAAAGCTCGGCAATTCCTCGCTGATACATCTTCGCTCGACGGCTGGCGTGTTGTTTCACGGCGGCGAGGTCTATATCGGGGTCGACTTGTACGACGTCGGTGCCTCGGATACGACCACGATGATCAGCGGAGTTCGCGTTTGGCTCTAGCGAGCGACCATTCGCCCATCGCGGCAATCAAGTCGTCGCCACTGGTCTTGGGCAGCGGTTGCGGAAGCAGGATGGAAGATGGCGGAAGTCCATCATTCAACGCCTCGTTGACGAACTTCATCACTTGGTCCGCGTCTTTCACGAATTTGGCGCCGATCTCGCAACTATTCTCGCGGATCTTGATGCGCGTCACACGCACGACACTCGGACCTGATCGCTCTGGGGCGTGAGATGTTCGAGCGAGAGCCACTTGGCGTCGATCGGTTCGGTATGAATGATGCGCACGCCCGAGCTGGAGAAATCGGCTGTGCGGCAAAGAAACGGCTCACCCATCGGTTTCTGATCGTCGTCGAGCGGGGTGACAAGCAAGATCGCTTCGAGCGGACTTCGCTTCGCTATACGGCGTTCTCGATCGACATGCATGTAGTTAACGAAAGCCGCGACGTCTTTGGAGTCGACGTTTAAGTCGGCCTGTTCTGCTTGGCTTGCCGCAGGGCGAATGTGGGCGAGTAGGTCGGGGTGCCGGTTTTCATCGATCACCGCGGCGTAGCGGAATCGAAGATGTGCACACTACGCCGCGGCTGGAGCTTCCAAAGTGACGCTTTCGCTATGGTCACCGTCACCGGAAGTCGTGTGGCTGGCGTTTCCATCGCTTCCAGCTGCCGCGGAACCGCTAGAAGGCATCGCGATGAAAGGGCGATTGAAGAAACGAAAACTGCGGCAGGATGCCCCAGCCACGATGGACGAGCCACGATGCCCTAGCGACGATGGACGAGCCAGTCACGAAGTTTGTTTCTTGGCCGTTAGGCGTTCTCGGTGAAACTGATGGGCGGGGCCGAACAGTCGCAAGAAGCTGAGCAACACAACGCCAACAGTGCCGAGCGCTGTGGCTGAGGCGACTAGAAACATGATGACGATTTGGTACTTCACGGCCTGTGCGGGGTCCATGCCTGTGACGAGTTGGCCCGTCATCATGCCTGGCAAACTGACAATTCCGACGACCATCATCGAGTTGATAATCGGAATCATGCCAGTGCGAACGGCGTGCTGAATGGGTTCGCGAGCAGCCTCCCATCGGGTCGCGCCGAGCGCGAGCAGGCATTCGATCCGGTCTTGCCGAGAGACGATCGTTTCGGTGAACGAATTGAGGCCGATCGAGATGCCGTTGAGCGTATTGCCCAGCACCATGCCTAAGAGAGGGATCACGTATTGCGGCTGTCGCCAAGTGTCGGCGCCTTGGATGACGACGACCAAGGCAAAGCTGGTCACCAACCAGGCGCTGGCCCAGACGGAGAATATCGTGTTTAGCCAAATGCCGGGATAACGTCGATCGCTACGGCCAACCGCAGTGACGCCGGCGACGGAAGTCATCAAGATCGCCAAGGCGATGATCACGTACCAGCGGTTGAGTCCAAACACCCAATCCAAAACGAGGCCGACCAGCAGCAGTTGAGCGATCGTCCGCAGGCTGGCGATAACAAGCAACTTTTCCATTCGCAGCTGCAGTGCGACCGAAATGGCACCATTGATCACGATCAACAACGCTGCCAACGCGACTTGCCAATACGCGAGCTCAATGTATTCTCGCATCTAGTTCGCTCCTAACAGGAGGCCCGCTTCCAGGTGACGAACCGAATCGGCGACTCGCTCTGCCTGCGTCGGGTCGTGGGTCACCCAGATACAGGCGCGATGTTTCGCTCGGTCTAACCACCGTGATACGAGCGACTCCACTTGACGCGTTGCATCGGCGTCGAGCGCGGAGGTCGGTTCATCGAGCAGCAGGATCTGCGGATCGAGCTGCATGGCTCGCAATAACGAAGTCAGCTGGGCCTCGCCGCCCGAAAGTGACGCTTGCTGTTTGTCGAGGAACGCATCGGTTCGCCCCAACGAGTTCAATTGCTCAATCATCGATTCGCGACAGAACTTTTTTTCTCGATGCACTCCTAGCGAAAAAGGTCGCCGGAGGTTTTCATCGACCGTGCCTTCGAACAGGGCGGGACGTTGGTGAAGATAAGTCACTTGGCTGCGAAAGCTGGGCGTCCGACCGCCTTCAACTCGTTCGCCTTGCCAGCGAATTTCGCCTGAGTCGAGCGGATCGAGCATCGCGAGCGCTCTCAACAACAGCGTCTTGCCGCTACCCGAGGGCCCGACCATCGCAAGACGTTCGCCAGCTCCGAGCGTCAAGCAAATGTCGCTCAGCAACGGCTGTCCATTCACGTAGCGGCTGGCGTTGACGGCTTCTAGCTTTGTTTCGAAACCCATTGGCCATCTATCCGCGAGCGAAGAACAACCAGTCGGTTCGCCGTTCGTCAACCAAACGATTCTCGTATGCCACCGGCTCGACTCGAACGTCGTCGTAGACAACTCGGAGCGCGTCCGCAAACGGCGAACTCTCCGCATACGACCAGACGCCAAGAACGCCTCCTGGCGCCAAATGTCTGCGAGCCGCCCGAAGTCCCTGCTCGCTGTAGAACGGCAGGCTCTCTTCACCCAGCCGCTCGTCGGGCGAGTGGTCGACATCAATCAGAATCAGATCGACCGGATCGCTGGGCTCGGAGGCAAGTCTCGCGTAGACGTCGCCCTGCGTCAGCGACAAGCGGGATTCCGATACGAGCTCGCTAGAAAGCGGAACAAGACCTCGCTCGAGCCAATCAATCACTTGCGGCAGGAGTTCGACCACCTCAACGTTGGCAACGCGTTCTGACGACAACGCCTGGTGAGCCGTGTAGCCGAGTCCGAGTCCGCCGACGATCACGCGAAGGCGATCGCCCCCATGAATGTCCAGAGCCGTCTGCGCGAGCGCCTTCTCCGAGTCGGTATAGAGGCTGCTCATCAAGAACTCGTGGTTCAGCGTGACTTCGGTTACCGTTGTCCCGGGTTGAGAGATGAGTTCGCGTCGGCGCAAACAGAGCATGCCCAACGGGCTCGGTTCGTACGCCAGAATCTCTAGGTTTGTTTTCGACATCGGACGCCAACCTATCGGCTCAAGCACTAGCTTGTCGAGAGGCGGAGCTTAAGAAGGCGTAGAACTCTCAAGTTACGCCGAGCAAGTAGCGGCATGCAACAACGCGCGGCGCTAGGCGTCCATGCGTTTAAGGTCGAAAACTTCGACATCAACTCCAGACGAGTAATGCGCGAATTCCGGTTTGCCTTCACAGCCCGTCACGCCCGCCGCGAGCAAGAGGCTGTCCTCGACTCTCGATACGTGGGCCAGTTGAGCCGGGTAGGGCGTGTGTGCGACCTGACCGGCATAGAGCCCTCCTTTTCGCTCGACGAACAGCAGGTATCGCTCGAGGAAAAAGAACTCGAGCGAGTCCGGCGATGAGGGCTCAAGCGATTCGCCGATCTGGTATTCCGCTCGGTGAAAGGCGCCGTCGCACTTCCTTTCCGTACGGTAGTAGATGTCGTCGCCATCGCGGCGGACGGCCATGTCCGCATGAAAATAGGGCAATCCCCAGAATTTTCGAGCCGCCCAAACGGCTGGCCCGTGGGCTGCTTCGAGAGAGAGAAAGAACACGCCCGGTTTATCGCGATACCGAACGTAGGTACGAACGTTGGTTTCTAGAAAGCTGAACGAGAGCGACTTTGGCAACCAGCGAGGGCGGACGCCTTCCATTTCGAACGGCACAACGCCGACATACGCGACGTCGTCGAACAAGTCTAACTCGAGCGACTCTGGCACGAGAGGCCGCAGCACGTCAATCGGCACGGGCCAGTGCATGAATAGCAGAGACCGCCACACGTGGTACCCTCGTGGATTACCAGCCGGCCTCCTAGTCGGGCCGATGCGATCGATCATCGTGGGGCTCCTCCAACGCAAAAGCAGTGTTCGGCTCGAGGCAACCGTCCATTGATGTCGCTAACCGAACGAATCCAAGTAGAACCAGAGAACCGCAATTTCACGACCGAGTTAACTTAGTTCTTTGTCGCTAGTCGATTGTTCAACCTTTGTGCCCTTCTTGCAACCGGCCCTTCGCTCGTTGTCACTTGGCGATGCTTGGATGACGTGCTAACGATGAGGCTTTCGATGGAGATTTCGCTATGAAGCGATACAAGACGGTTGCTGCATACATCGAAAGGGCCGAAGAGTGGGCGGATGAGCTCGTCATGCTTCGAAGATCTTGAACTCGACGAAGCTCGAGGAAACCGTAAAGTGGGGCGGCCCGTGCTACGTTTACGATGGCAAGAACGTGGTTGGGATGGGCGCTTTCAAATCGTATGTCGGTCTTTGGTTCCATCAGGGCGCTTTGTTATCGGACCCGAACAACGTCTTGATAAACGCGCAAGAAGGCAAGACGAAAGCGTTGCGGCAATGGCGATTTGAATCGAAAAAAGAGATAAAGAGCCGAGGGATCAAGGCGTACGTAAAAGAGGCGATCGAACTGCAGAAGCAAGGTTCGGAAATCAAACCAACTCGGCAAAAATCGGTTACCGTTCCAGCTCAACTTCATTCGGCTCTCACGAAGAACAGAAAGGCCAAAGCCGGGTTCGCGTCGCGAACCCCAGGCAAACAGCGCGAGTACGCTGAGTACATCGCGGAGGCCAAACGCGAAGAGATGAAAGTCAAACGTTTGGCGAAGATTATCCCAATGATCGTCGATGGCGCTGGTTTGAATGATAAATATCGTAGTTGTTGCCATGTCCAACGAATCGCACGAGTACGATGAGTCGACGGAACAGCCTGGTTCGAAAGACCCGCACTGGCTCACTTGGCCCAACGTCGTCACGAGCATTCGTATTGTCGGTTCACCCGGCTTGGTGGCGCTGGCCATGGCCGGCCAGACGATTTGGCTCGGCCTGTTCGCAGTCGTGCTCGTATTCACCGAATGGCTCGACGGCTTTTGGCTCGCAAGTTACATCAAGAGTCGGCAGCCGGCGCGCGCTTAGATACGGTTGCTGACGCCGTGTTCTACTCATCGCTGCTCTTGGCCGTCGCGGCGGTCAACCCGCAGATGGTTTTCGACGAGCTGCCGTGGATCCTTGTCGCTATCGGCAGTTACCTGCTCAGCTGGTTAGCGAGTTGGCTCAAGTTTAGACGACTGCCGAGTTATCACACATGGGCGGCAAAACGAGTTTGGGTCGTGGTCGGTGCCGGAATCGTCTGCTTGTTAGCGGGCTGGGCTGCCTGGCCGTTCCGCCTTGCCATGGTTTGTGTCGGAATCACAAACTTGGAAGCCACCGCAATTTCGCTGACCCTGAATCAGTGCCAAACGGACGTACGTTCGATACTTCATGTTCAGAAAAGAAACCAGCAGCCTGACGACGCAGACGATGCTGTTTGACGCAACGGCTGGGCGTCGCGCGTCGGGCAATGGGCCGGTAATCGGCGGCTCGGGTGTCGAGTGGGGAGTGCAAAGTCAAAAATGGACGAGCCGGCACACTCGTGATGGCCGAGAAAAATTCGAACGAGCTCTCAACTCTCCCAAAATAATCCGCGTCGCCTCGCGCACCTGTCGGCCAACGGTCAACCTCAACGTAGCCTACGGGCAACGCCCTAGGGTTGCTCGTCCGCACGGGCGTTTCTATGCGCTGTTTCTACTGGTCGTTTCGTGGCGCAATAATGCGAGAAGCAAATTGCTTGTTTTGATGGATCGTATTGACGGCCTTGACCGCATCCTCGGGGAACTCGATCGTCAACGGCTTGCCGGTCTGCGGATTTGGCTCGTATAGCGGTGCCCCTGTGCTCGCGACCGTGACGCGAATGCGGTGGCCTCGATTGAATATCTGACTCATCCAACCGATGGGAAACGCAATTCGATGAACCTTGCCCGTCTCCATCAACTCTTCGCGATCGAACCCATTGCGATAACGTGCTCGCCAGGGATAGTCGACGATCAGGATGGAGCGGCCGTCTGGGTAGACATCGCTAATGCGAACAATAAAGTCGGTGTCTTTCTCTGTCGAGGAGACGAACAGTTCGGCTCTCACGCGACCAGTCCATTCAACCGGTTCCTTCAACGGCTCCGTCGTGAACGTGCGAACTTCGCTCTGTGATTCGAACGGCCTCGCATCACGCGCTCCTGGAAACGCACGGCCAGGGATCTTCATCGGCTTAAGCGGGTCGCTGACATAGCTGGTGGAACCGTCGTCGGTCGCCGGCTTCATCGAGGACAATCCGCCGCCAGCGTGAAGGAACATCGAGCTTGGTTTGGTCTTGGGAGGAAAATCGTTGGCCTCCCGCCAGACATTCCCCGGCGCATCCGCCTCGCCGACGGCGCCCATGACGTAGTATCTCACCGGCGGATCGTCGTCGACCAAGTTTTTCTCGCCCTTAAGGTAGTGATTGAACCACTTCACCATTTGATCGTGAACGGGCCAACTTGCATTCGCCGGATAGACAAGCTCACCAATTCGATTGCCTTTATTTCGGCGGCCATGTAGCCAGGGTCCGATGATCAGTTGCTGTTTGCCAAGTGAATTCTCTCCGCCCTGATGTTGCCGCCCGCGAAAACTGGCGATCGACCCTTGGTTCATAAAGTCGTACCAGCTCCCAATCGTGAAACAGGGCGTGTTCATCTTGTCAAAATGCCGAGTGCAATCCTCGGCCTGCCAATACGCGTCGTACGTTGGGTGGCGAAACCACTCGGCCAGCAAACGACGATTGTCTTCTGGGTTTCGAGCCATCGCGTCCATGCCTTTGAACCGCTCAGGCCGCGTGGCACCGCCGATACGATAGCCTTCATGAAACAGACTCAGTCCCGTATCGGTCATGAATTGGCAAACCAGATGAGGCGGTTGAGTCACGGCGAGGTAATTCTGAGCGTACCCGCCCTGAGAACTTCCGAACGTGCCGACTTTGCCTGTGCACCAATCCTGTTTCGCAAGCCACTCGCAGGCATCGTAACCGTCTTGCAGCTCACCCCACTGCAAGGCGCGGTAGCCAACCCAGGTTCCTTCCGATTTTTGGGTGCCGCGAAAGTTAATCATCGCCACGACGAATCCTTCGCTGGCAAGCTTGGCGGCCGTCTGTCGTGTCGACCGTCCTTCGAGGCTCGCATATCTCTGTTCGAACAGAGCAGGCCAAGGACCCTTGCCTTGCGGAGTATAGATGAACGAGGAAAGACGTTTGCCGTCCCGCATCGGTATCATCACACGATCTTCACGCACGTCGCCGAGGTCCAGCTTCCCTTGCCCCACGGCGGGCCGAGCGAAGATCACAGCCGCTGTCGCCGCGCAAAGCATGCAGGCCAATCGGATGCTCGAGGCGCGGTGTTGGTCTTGGATTTTCATTCTTGTTTCTCAACTGACAAGTTGTTGCGAAGCGTTGATTAACGAGATTCTAAGGCGTAGCCTCATAAATCCTAGACATCTGAGGTTTTGACAAGTGGTTTTCAGGCATTTTGGACGTTTCCATTTGTAGGTTTCAAGAAGGCGATGATGTCTGGGTTTTTTCGCTTACTTGTCTCGAGGTAGGCAGCTGGGTCGTTGCCCGTAGGCTGCGTTGAGGTTGGCCGTTGGTCCGGCAGGTGCGATCCCGTTCGAGCCTGAACGGCCATTTGATTTTGTGTGCCCCGGGCTTGCCAGTGCCGATGTGCCGTTGGAGCACCGACACCTAGGTCGTTGCCTGTAGGCTACGATGAGGTTGACCGTTGGCCGACAGGTGCGCGGGGCGACGCGGAATTTTTTGGGAGAGTTTAGAGCCTGTTCGAATCTTGTCGTGGTCATTACAAATAGGCTGACTCGTCCATTTTTCACTTTACACTCCCCACTTTGCATTCGCTTCCTCGCACTCGACAGAATGGCACGAACCGAGGCCATCACGTCTCAATCGGACTCACAGTCTTCCCCCTGTTTCCCGTTGTCGTGCAGCTCGTTTGCGTTTAGGCGGCGCAGGGCGCCAATGAATGTGACTCGCACTCGTCGGGAGCTATCGGGCGCAGAAACAGCAACGTGCGCCAAATGAAAAGAGAACAGTTTGCCTGAGAATACGGCTTATCACGAAGCAGGACACGCCTTCATGGCAGTCTGGCTCGGCGCTCAAGTGCGATCGGTGACCATTGTTCCGGATCGAGACGACGGTCCGCAACGGCATGGCGAAAGTGAAGTGGCGTGGGAAACCGGCAGTCTAGGCGGCGGTCAAGAAGAACTGGTCAACGCCGCTCGACTTGCTTTGTCCGGCCCGGTTGCCGAGATGATTTATCGAGGCGAGCCGCTTCATCCGGGATTCGTCAGTGAATGGGCAGCCGATTGGCAAACGGCGTGGCGTGTGACCGAGTGGATTGTCGACGAACGCAAGCGGCTCGCGTTCCTGGAAAAGACGACAGCCGACTTGTACAAGCTGTTCGATGGCGAGCGTCAATGGGCGGCGATTGCCGCGGTAGCCGACAACCTGTTAGCGCACGATCGTCTTGAAGGGCACGAAGTCGAGGAGATCGTCGCGAGTTGGCTTGGTTAGCGAGACGTAGCGAGACTCAGCTTGGCCCGATCTCTTGAATCGGATCGCCGAACGGGAGGATAGGCATCGGGCGATCCTGCAAGTCGCGAAGAACGTGTTTGTAATCGATGCGAAGATGCTGATAAACGGACGCCCAAAGATCGTTTGGAGTCAGTAGTCGTTCGATCGGATGTTCGCCTTTGTCGTTGGTGGTGCCGACGACCTGCCCGGTCTTCATGCCGCCGCCGGAAACAAGCACGGACATCGCCTTGGGCCAGTGATCGCGGCCAGGTTGCGTGACGCCAGTCTTCGTGCCTCGCTGCGCGTTGATACGCGGGGTGCGGCCGAATTCGCCCGTCGCCACGAGCAAGACTTTGCGGTCGAGTCCTCGTTGGTAAAGATCCTCGATCAGCGCGCTCAGTGCTTGGTCATAGGGCGGAATTCGCCACTTGCAATCTTCAAAAATGTGGGCGTTGACGGCGTGCGAATCCCAGTTATAAGTGGCGGCCTGAGGCATCGACTTACCGGGGAATGGATTCTCCCAAACCATGGTCACGAATTTAACGCCTGCTTCGACAAGTCGGCGCCCGAGGATCGCCCGTTGTCCGAACGCATGGTTTCCGTATCGCTCGCGCAGCTGCTTGGGTTCTTTCGAGAGATCGAACGCATTGCGCACTTTAGGGCTCATCAACATTTCAACCGCTTGCCGGTTGAACGCGTCCATCGCCTTCATCGCTCCGCTCTTGTCGACGTCCCGACGAAAATCATCGACGCCTTTGAGCATTGCGAGCCGATCGTCGAGCCGTGTTTCCATCTCGGTCTTGACGCCGATATTTTGGACTTTGAAGTCGGGCACGCTCGGATCGCCGGCGACAATGAATGGCGTTGTCGAGGCACCAAGATAGGCTGGCCCCATCGCAAACGTATCGATGCCGGCTCGGCTTCCATCCACTTCGCTGACACAAACCGGCATGCCATTGCGGCCGGTCTTCAGCATCTTCTTGACGATGGAAGAGACTGCGGGCGAGTCGTTGATCGTTCCGGTCGGAGTCGCTGGCACACGGCCGGTCATCAGTCGCTTATGCCCTCCGCCGTGATCGGCGAAGTTGTGGTGAATCGAGCGAATCAATGTGAACTTGTCCGCCACCTTGGCGTGCATTGGCAGTAATTCGCAAACGTCGATGCCCGGCACGTTCGTTTGGATTGGGTTGAAGTCGCCGCGGTATTCGGACGGCGCCTCCGGCTTCATGTCATACGTTTCCATGTGTGGTGGCCCGCCGGGCAGCCAAACGAAGATCACGGACGTGTCGCTGAGGTCGTCACCGGCCGCTTTAGCCTCGGCCTGATAACGGAGAAAATCGCCCATCCCCAAACCGAGAACGCTTAAGCCGCCCAGTTCGAGAAACGTGCGACGTCGAAACGGGCCTACGCAATTGCGATTGAAGGTGGAGGTCATTCGCTTTCTCGCTTCGGCTTTTGCAGATCGATCGCTAAGCAGCGCTTAACTTGGCGACGCGTTGAGCTTCAACGTGGTCTGAAATTTCCAGCATTTTGTGGTTCGGGCTGAGCGGCAATCATTTGCATTCCCAGCCCGGGTACACTTAGAGTATCGTATGAAATGAGCAAAGTGTGAACGGCAAATGCGGTCGAGTCATTTTTTTGATCGTACTGGACCGGCATTTCGCCTCGCCCCGCCCTCAAGCCATGCCAACCTCCCGCCGCTAAGCCCGTCGACTCGCCAGACTTGATTCGCCCTCCCGCTCGTGAACCATGCGTCTATTTTCTCAGGCGTAAGGGCCTCGTTCGCGGAGCCAAGAGACGATTCGGCTTACCTAGAAGGATGCGCCAAATGATCGACGCGATCCGCTCTACCTCGTCGAAGTTTAACGCTGCCGCGCTCGGACGGCGTATCGGCTGCGCGGTTGCCGTTCTGATTGCGAGTCAGTGCGTCTGCGCCGCGTGGGCAGCGGAAGCGACGCGATTAACGATCAAGTTTCGCGGCGGAGGGGATCGCGATGTTGTTACGTTGAACCACCGCGATGACCGACAACAACTCGTTGTCATGACGACGGACGTGACCGGGCGGTCAAACGATCTTACTCGCGAAGTCACTTTCACCTCCGCGCCACCGATCGTGGAAATCGATTCGCGCGGCTTTGTGCGCCCGCTAGAAAATGGCGACGCTGTCATCACCGCGCGGTCAAGCGATCGTGAAGCGAGCATTAACGTGATTGTCTCGTCGCTTGAGCAGCACAAGTCCGTGAGCTTCCCGAACGACGTCTTGCCGCTCCTAACTCGAGCTGGTTGCAACGGTGGCGCTTGCCACGGTACGCCCTCGGGCAAGAACAGTTTTCGTCTGTCTCTGCTCGGATTTGAACCCAAGTCAGATCACGAGTACCTGACAAAAGAGTCGCGCGGACGGCGAGTCTCTCCCGCTGTGCCCGAGCTGAGTCTGTTCTTGCGGAAAGCTTGCGGCGACCTGCCGCATGGCGGAGGCGTTCGAATTGAGCGAAATGATTTGGCCTACGAAACCCTGCGACGGTGGATTCAGGAGGGTATGCCGTATGGGCCCAGTGATGAACCATTTGTCGAGCGGATTGAGATCTTTCCGAACAACCAGGTTGTCAATCGCGGCGCATCCCAACAGATAGCCGTGACGGCCTACTTTAGCGATGGCCAGACAAGGGATATTACTCGCGTCGCCCGCTACAAGGCGAATCAACCGAGTATTTGCGAAGTCGATGATCGGGGATTGGTTCAATTTAACGAACGTATGGGAACGACTTCGATCATGGTCCGCTACCAAGATCAGGTCGGCGCTTTCATGGCGACGATTCCGCTAGGAATGCCGACTCCGAATCTTCCGCACCCGAGTAACTTCATCGACGAACGCGTATTCTCGAAACTGAAAGTGCTCGGTTTGCCGGCATCGGAAGTCTGCGACGATGCAACGTTTCTTCGCAGAGTCACTTTGGACTTGAACGGGCGGCTTCCGACAGCCGACGAGGCTCGCGAGTTTGTTGCCTCGACAAGCAAGGACAAACGTTCAAAGAAGATTGATCAGTTGTTGGAGAGTCCGAGTTACGCCGACCTGTTTGCGAACAAGTGGTCTGGCATCTTGCGCAATAAAGCCGGCGGCAACCTCGAGCAAGTGGCTCGCGAGACTTTTGGATTCCACGCCTGGATCCGCACGAGCCTCAACGAAAATCGACCTTTCAGCCGAATCGCGACGGAGTTGATCACCGCTCGAGGTAAACCGAATACGAATCCGGCCGTGTCGTGGTATCGAGCTGTTCAGGATCCCAAGGATCAGATGGCCGACATCGCTCAAGTGTTTCTCGGCGTGCGAATTCAGTGCGCTCAGTGTCACCATCATCCGTACGAGAAGTGGAGCCAGGACGACTACTACGGATTCGCCGCGTTCTTTTCGACGATAGGCCGCAAAGAGATTCGCAAGATGCCGGAAGACGACATCTTGTATCACAAGCGCACGTTGGCGGTCAGCACCAATCCGGTAACGAACAAAGAGCTGCGTCCCACACCGCTTGGCGCAAAACCGATCGACATACCCGCGCATCGCGATCCAAGAGTTCAACTTGCCGAATGGGCATGCTCGCCGGAAAATCCTTATTTTTCTCGAGTCCTGGTGAATCGTTATTGGAAGCACTTCTTCGGCCGAGCGTTTGTGGAGCCGGAAGATGACATGCGGGTCACGAACCCCGCCACGCATCCTGAATTGCTCAACGAATTGGCCGCTTCTTTTGTTGAATCCAACTTCGACCTGAAACAACTTTGTCGAGACATTTGCAACAGTCGAGCGTATCAACTCAGTTCGTTCCCCAACGAACACAACGAGGACGATGAACAAAACTTCGCGAGATTTTATCCTCGCCGGTTGCCGGCCGAAGTGATGCTCGACGCGATCAACTCGGTTGCAGGGGCCGAAAACAACTTCAATCATCAGCCCGTTGGAATTCGAACTGTTGCGCTACCCGATGATTCGTCGAACCGCGAGTCATTCTTTTTGCGAGTCTTTGGCCGACCGCAGATGGATACGGCCTGCGAGTGCGAGCGGACGGCGGAAGCGAATCTCGGCCAGAGCTTGCATCTGATCAATTCGGACGCGATGCACAAAATTCTCTCGGCGCCCAACGGAAGAGCCAACCTCTGGGCTCGCGAGAAGCAGGCGGATGATCGTCAGCAGATTTCCGACGTCTACCTGCATGCATTGTCCCGCGAACCCAACGCGAACGAAATGGAAACCGCGCTAGCTCACATCGCTCGCAAACGAAAGCGAGCGTCGAGCGAGGGCGCCGATCCGAAGAGTTCGCCATCGTACGACAAGGCGAATCGAGAGGCTTACGAGGACATTATCTGGGTCGTCGTAAACACCAAAGAGTTTCTTTTCAATCATTGAGACAGACCCATGAAATCGATCTGGATTCGGGGCGAGTTGTGTCTGTTGATCGCCCTGACCGCGATGCAAGCGACGGCGCGAGCGCAGTTGCCCACCGCCGACCTCAGCCGCCTCCAACCTCGCGCATGCCGAGCGGGTGAAAGCACGACGATAACGCTATCGGGAAAGAACCTCGAAGATCTCAGCGGACTCGTTTTCAGTCATCGTGGGATTACGGCGGCTCGGGTCACTCTACCCGCCGATGAATTCTTCCCAGCGCCCCGACACGACGGACTCAAGTTTTCTGTTGAGGTGGCTGGTGATGTTCCGCCCGGCATTTACGAGGTTCGAGCAATCGGTTACTTCGGAGTCTCGACTGCCAGGCCATTTGTCATAGCCGCTGCAGATTCGAAAGAGATCGATGAGACGGGCGACCATTCAAGGCGTGAAAAGGCGATGGCGATCGAAATCGGCTCAGTCATCAACGGCGCCGTGTCGGCTCGCGGAATCGACTGGTACAAGTTTGACGCGAGTGCTGGTCGTCGATTGTTGGCCGACGTCCACGCCGAACGCCTCGACTCGCGACTCGACGGGCTGCTTGTCGTGTACGACGACTCGGGCCGCGAGGTTGGTCGGAACCGAGAGCATTTCGGGCGAGATCCTTTCTTGGAGATCAACACCGGGCAAACCGGCGGCGTCTACTATCTGGCTGTCTCAGACATTCTCTACCGCGGCGGCGCGGATCATTTCTACCGGCTTCGAGTTTCTGAACACCCTCATATCGATTTTCTCGAACCGCCCGCGGCGATCGCCGGACGAACCGAATCGTTTACGTTGTATGGCCGCAATCTGCCTGGCGGATCGCTCAGCAAAGTGAAGGGCTTCGATGGGCGGCTGTTGGAGTCTCTTGTGGTCGAACATCAAACGCCGTCCGCCGATCACTTCCCAACCGCCTTCTTCGCTGGGCAGCCGCGGCACGGCATCCTGCCTGGATTTGACTATTCACTCGGCAGTTCTAATTCCGTGCGAATCGGATTCGCCACTGCCGAAGTCGCTCGAGAGGACTCGAAATCGTCGCTTCAGGCTGTGACCGTTCCAGTCGAAATCTCCGGCTGCTTCAACCGCGCGAACGATGAAGATGTGTTTCAGTTTCAAGCCGAAAAAGGAAAGACCTACTGCGTCGAGGCGATCGCCGATCGAATGGGAATTCAAGTCGACACGTTTCTCGCCGTGCATCGAGTTTCGAATGACAAAGATGAAAGCTCCAACGAACGCAAGCTCATCGCCGAAAACGACGACATGACTTCGTTCTTCAGCGTCCATGGTATGGATTCCATCAACGCGGATACGAGCGACTCGAGTTTGAAGTTCGTCGCCGACGAGTCCGGATTGTACTCGGTTACGATCATCAACCAATTTGGCGGCGGCGGCGACTGGGCTCGATACCGCTTGGCGATTCGCGAGCCTTCGCCTGACTTTCAACTGATCGCGACGACGGAACACCCCTTGCCCACGAATCGAACGGGTTACTCGGTCACCCCACACTTGCGACAAGGTGCCCGATGGGGAATTCGCGTGCTCGCGCCTCGGCAAGACGGCTTTGAAGGCGACATCGTAATTTCTGCGAAAGGGCTGCCCGAAGGCGTCACTGCGGAGCCTTTGACATTGAGCGGCCAGACAGACCGCGGCGTGCTTGTCATTACGGCCTCGAAGGCCGCGCCCAAGTGGGCTGGCGAGATCGAGATCGTCGGCACGGCCAAGGCCAGCGGCGCAGCGTTGGTCCGCAAAGCGAGATTCGCTTCACTGGTTTGGGGACACGTCTTTGCCGATTCGATTCGTGTTCGCTCAAGGCTAACCCAAAGTACGCCGCTTTCGGTCAACGGTTTCGAATCGGCGCCGGTTGTTTTCGAGGCGGGGCAGAATGAGTTTCAAGTGGAAGTCGGCAAGACGATTGAGATCCCGGTCAAGATCATTGAAAACGGCTCACGAGTTGGGAGCATGACGGTCGAGCCTTTTGGTCTGTACGGATTGTTGCGAAATCCGCCCAAGTTGGACATCGCCGAAAACGAAACCGAGGGCAAACTTTCTTTTAGTTTCAAACCGACTGGGCTCTTTGCGGTCAAACCCGGGCGTTACCAATTCACGTTAAAAGGAGTCGGCGTCGCAAAGTATCGGCACAATCTTCGTGCGAGCGAATTGGCTGCGGCAGACCAACGTCGCATTGAAGAGGCAATCGCCAAGTTGAACGCCTCTGCGACGAGCCAGCAGAGCGCGGTGGGCGAAATTGAAAAGCGTCTCACCTCGGCAAAGCAACAGCTGCAAAGCGCAACAGCGGATGCGAAGGTCGGTCTTCAAGCGAAACTGAAGCAAGTCCAAGTCGAACTGGACGCCGCCAAGAAGCTTGCCAAAGAAACCGCCGGTAGGTTGGGGCAAGCCAATCGCGCCAAAACGACGGCCGATCGGCTTGCTCAAGCCGCCGAGAAACGAGCGGCGGAGTCGAAGGAGAAATTTGCAGCTTGGTCCAAGCTGATAACCGTTACGGTCACGGAGCCAAAAAAGCCGGCGAAGTAATCGCGACGTGTGGCGAAAAAAACGGTCACGCGTCTCTGGGCGAAACTCGGCCTTCGTATCGAATCATCGTTCCCAGCACTGGCAGGGACATTTGCACGATCACGTTCCAGCCGTTCTCGCAAGCTGTTTCGGACGCCTGAATCCTTGGAGCGGCGACGTGTGGCAAGGGGACGAGACAGAACCACGCTCGCACCTGTTTGAACTCGAGTCCGCTGTCGCGAGCGTTGAGTTCGAAGGCGAAACGCATGGGACCGCCCGCCTCAATCAGTAATTCCTTCGACTGCCATTGCCGAGTCTTCATTGTTCGCCCTGCGAATGAACGTGCCCAGTTTTCGCAGTGTTCGTCAGCACTGACGGTTAACTCAAGTGGTACGTCTATCCCGGCGAGTGGGAGGCCCATTAACGAGGCCAAGAGGTTTTTTACACTTCCGCCTCGAGTCACGACGAAGCGTCCGCTGGCCGAGCCGCCTGTGGCCGAGTCGTGGAACCGCCGCATCGGTTCTGGTAGTAGGTCCAGGCGAGCGCCAATGACTCGACGGTAAAGTGACTCCGGCATTTTGACGCCTCAAATTTTCGACAAGGGTGTGCCGTGTCGTGACCAACCGAGCGCATCACTTTCGCGGGGCTTCTTTTTTCGGGAATTCTCAGCGAGTCGCATCCATAGTTTGTGTGCTTCCACGGCCCAGAAGACAATTGTGCTGAGCACAAAGCAAATGGCCAATTCGGATAGCGACAGGGCTCTTGTTTGAAACAGTCGCTGCAGAAAAGGTACGTAGATGACCGCCAGTTGGAGAGCCAGCGTTAGCGAAACCGACCCGAGCATGGCGACGTTTGAAAGCAGACCGATTTTGAAAAGCGATTCGCGCGATGCGCGAACGGCAAGGGCGTGGCCCATCTGCGAAAGAGTGAGAACCGTGAACACGATCGTGCCCCAAGAGGGGTTGTAAACGGCGGTCGGGTTATCGCTCCAATACCAATATCCAACAACGAGCGACACGAGACCCATGAGGATTCCGAACGCGAAAATGTCGTTCACCATGCTTCGGTCGAAAATCGGCTCGCTTGGGTTGCGAGGAGGCCGCCGCATCGTGTCGCATTCGCCTGGCTCGACGGCCATCGCAAGGCCAGGCAGCCCATCGGTGACCAAGTTGATCCAGAGGATTTGCAAGGGAACGAGCGGCAGTGGCATCCCCAGGAATGGCGCGACAAGCATCACCCAGATTTCACCTGTGTTGCTCGTCATTGTGTATTTGAGAAACTTGCGGATGTTGTCGTAGATGATTCGTCCTTCTTCGACCGAATTGACGATCGTGACAAAGTTATCATCGAGCAAAACGGTTTCAGAAGCGTCCTTGGAAACGTCGGTGCCCGTGATGCCCATCGCGACGCCGATGTCCGCCGCCTTCAACGCAGGTGCATCGTTGACGCCATCACCCGTCATCGCGACGACATGCCCCTTCGCCTGTAAAGCCTCAACGATTCGCAGCTTGTGTTCCGGTGAAACTCGCGCGTAAACCGAAATGTCTTCGACGGCATTTCCAATTCGTCATCGCTTGTTTTTTCGAGCTGCCGCCCAGTCATGGTGATCGCGTTGTGCTCAATCCCGACTTCACCGGCAATCCGCTCGGCGGTCAAGGCGTGATCGCCTGTGATCATGACGGGGCGAATTCCGGCTGACTTGCATCGGTCAACCGCCTCTCTCGCCTCTGGCCGCGGCGGGTCCATCAAACCGGCCATGCCGAGAAAAATGAAATCGTGTTCCAAGGCCTCGGGCGATTCGTCGATGAGAATCCGCAGCCGCTCGTCATTGTCGTCCTGGATGACGCCGCGGCTACCGAGATGTCGCTGGACGTCGAATTCGGCGCCGCCAATCTGAGTGCCGTCAGGCGGGCCGTCGACTTGCCACAAGACGCTCAGCCGCATTCGGTTCTCGGTGAGCGTTCCTGTTTTGTCCGAGCAGATCACGGTGACCGAGCCGAGCGTTTCCACGGCGGGCAGTTTGCGGATGAGAGCGTTGCGGCGGAGCATGCGTTTTGCGCCCAACGCCAAGGCGATCGTTGCCACAGCCGGCAGTCCTTCCGGAACGGCCGCAACCGCCATGCTGAGCGCCGTCATCAGCATCCGCGAAAGTTCTTGGCCGCGCATGACGCCCAGCACGAAGACGACGACAACGATCACAACCGCCGCCACGGCTAACCAGAATCCCATCCGGGCAAGGCGGCGCTGTAGAGGAGTCCGTTGCGACTGGACTCCTTGAATCATGCCGGCGATATGTCCCAACTCGGTCTGCATGCCGATATCGGTGACGACCGCCTCGCCGCGCCCGGAGCTGACATCGGTGCCCATGAAGACCATGTTTTTTCGGTCGCCGAGCGGAAGGTTGGAATCTTCCAGCGGCTCGACATGTTTCGTCACCGCGTGCGATTCGCCTGTTAACGCCGCTTCCTCAAGATGCAGTTGGCGGCTTTCGAGAACGCGACAATCGGCAGGCACGCGATTGCCTGCTTTGAGCAAGATGACGTCGCCAGGTACGAGATTCACGGCGCTGGTCGTCGCTTCCTCGCCCCCTCGCCGCACCTTGACCTCGGGTACAGCGAGTTTTCTGAGCGTCGCCATCGCTTTCT
Source organism: uncultured Pirellulaceae bacterium (assembly GCA_964567745.1). Lineage (GTDB taxonomy): Bacteria > Planctomycetota > Planctomycetia > Pirellulales > Pirellulaceae > CAZMNY01. The sequence continues at coordinate 56,127 of CAZMNY010000039.1, forward strand.
CGGCTCCGTAATCTTGCACAAAACGGAGTATCGCGTTCAGGACGACGATTGCTCCAACGACGCTGGCGTCTAGATACTCATGGATAAAGATCGAGACGCCCGCAGCCACAACGAGCAACCAGACCATCGGCTCGCAAGACTGCTCCCAAAGGATTCGCCACGGGCCGCGCTGGTCCTTTTCGACGAGCTCATTGGTGCCGTATTGTTCCCGGCGCTGTACGACATCGTCTTCATCCAGGCCTTCAAGCTTCGACCCCAGACGCTCCAACGTCTCTTTGGCGTCGAGTTGGTGTGACCTCATCACCAGACACCTCCACTGTCCCGCGCTGCGTATCAGAATCTTGGCGAGCAATCAAAGAAGATCGCGAGCCGTGTTTGTTAGTCGCTCTAAACGTCGCTTCGTTTTCGAAGCTTCATTCTAGCCGTTTCGATCGGCACGCGAAGGTAGCCAGGATGCATGCGTTTTGAATTCGCTCGAGACACGCACGTCGTGAACTGGCGATGCCGAAACGAGCCATTGTCATGAGTGATGACGCCGACTATCCTGGCGCTCAATGCACGCTTGTTCAAACGGTTTGTGGTTTCGCTGCTATTGCCGTGCATCGCCATTACTTGTGCCCACTTCGATAGCCGATGATCGCCGTCATGGAATTCGTCGTCGTTCAGAAACTCGCCATCGCGGCAGGCCTGGGACTGCTCGTTGGGCTGCAACGGGAATGGACGGCGCCTCACGTGGCCGGCCTGCGAACGTTTGCACTGCTTACCGCCGCTTGGTGTGATGATGGTATTGATGACGGCTATCTCCGCCGTGCTCTACATGTCCGATCGCGGTGAGGCCGTGCACGTACCGTTGGACGACGATCCTTCGGAGCTCAAGGCGGCCATTCTATTCGGCCTTCTTTACGCTGGCGTCTTGTTCGCCGTGGCGGTCGTGAAAGAGAATTTCGGAAACGAAGCACTCTACGCCGTCGCCGCGTTGTCGGGACTGACCGACATGGACGCGATTACACTCTCGACAGCTCAATTGATCAACAAAGAGCGACTCGATGTCGACACGGGGTGGCGGATGATCTTGGTTGGGGCTCTGTCGAATCTCGTGTTCAAAGGCGTCGCCATTGCTGCATTGAGGTGCCGAAATCTTCTCAAGCGAATCGCCATCGCCTTCGGCGTCGCGCTGATCGGCGGCGTGTTGGTGCTGGTATTCTGGCCATAGCTGGCGGCAATTGACCAATCGTGTCGGCCCGGCGAGAATGGCTGACCGACAGCCTTGTTCTGCGCATGCCATCCGATTTTTTGCTTCCTCGAAATGATATGATGACGGCGCGAAATGGACGACAACATCAAAGGAAAAAGATGATGCACTGCAATGCCGAAATTCGTGTCGCTCGTTTTCCGTTTCCGCTTCACGTCCAACTCGCATCCAAGACTCTTGTCGCAGTCGTGTTGCTGACGATGGCCTCGTCGCTTTTGTTAGTCGAGCCGGCTCGAGCCAACGCAGCCGCTCGCCCCAACATCGTTTTGATCATGGCGGATGACATGGGGTATTCGGACATTGGGTGTTATGGTGGCGAGGTTCACACGCCGACGCTCGATCGGCTCGCCCAAAACGGATTGCGGTTTACTCAGTTCTATAACACGGGGCGTTGCTGCCCGACTCGGGCCAGTTTGATGACGGGACTCTATCCTCATCAAGCGGGCGTGGGTTGGATGATGTCGGACAATGGTCACGACGGCTACCGAGGCGATCTCAATCAACAGTGTGTGACCATTGCGGAAGTTTTGGGCGCTGCGGGGTACGGCGCTTACATGTCCGGCAAATGGCATATCACTCGGCACACCAAGCCGGAGGGCCCCAAGCACAACTGGCCTCGGCAACGCGGATTCGACGGTTTCTATGGGACGATTACCGGCGCCGGCAGCTTTTACGATCCTGCCACGCTGACTCGCGAGAACTCGCAAATTGTTCCGGACGAAGAGAACTATTACTACACCGACGCGATTAGCAACAATGCGATTCGGTTTATCGACAAGCATCGCCAATCTCGGCCGGACGACCCCTTCTTTTTGTACGTTGCCTACACAGCGCCTCATTGGCCGATGCACGCGCTGCCGGAAGACATTGAGCGATACGATGGGCGCTACGATTCGGGATGGGATGCGATTCGCTCGGAACGCTATCTGCGCATGCTGAAGATGGGACTGATTGAGCGTGAATGGGGATTGACGAAGCGAGACAGACAAGTCAGTTCGTGGCGCGATGAAAAGGACAAAGCCTGGCACATCCGCCGAATGGAAGTCTACGCGGCCATGATCGATCGAATGGACCAAGGCATCGGCCGCATCGTTAAGAAGCTCAGTGATGAGCAGCTGACTGAGAACACGCTGATCCTCTTCCTCGCTGACAACGGCGGATGCGCCGAAGAGTACGGCAGTCGTGGCGCCGTCCGGCCAAGTCCGGAACAACGAGCGAAACTCAAGCCGATCAAGCCAACGGAATTGCAGGCGGCAATGCAGCCGCCAACGACTCGCAGCGGCTCAGCGGTAAAGACCGGCAAAGGCGTCATGCCTGGCCCGGCTGACACGTACATTGCCTACGGCAAGCCATGGGCCAATGTGTCCAACACGCCATTTCGTTTCTACAAACACTGGGTTCACGAAGGTGGGATCAGTTCGCCATTGATCGTTCATTGGCCCAAGCAGGTAAAACGCGCCGGCGAATTCGAATCACAAGCGGGACACTTGATCGATATCATGGCCACGTGCGTCGACGTTGCCGGCGCGGAATATCCCAAGAATCGCAACGGCAAACGAATAAAGCCTATGGAGGGCGTCAGTTTGGTCCCGGCGTTTGCGGGCGAAGACCTCGGGCGAAAAGCGATCTACTGGGAGCACGAAGGGAATCGAGCTGTCCGTGTCGGCAAGTGGAAACTGGTCGCCGCCGGTGAGAAAGGCAAATGGGAACTATACGACCTCGAAAAGGACCGAACCGAACGATTCAATCTCGCCATGGAGCAGCCCGAGCGGACCGACGAAATGGCCAAATTTTGGGAGGCGTACGCCAAACGCGCCAACGTCTTTCCTCTTCGTCCATACGCGAGGCGCCGAAAGAAGTGACGACATTCGCCTTACGAAGTGTCTATTGGCATTGAGAGGGAGGTTGGATCATGAAAACGGACCCGCAGAATCCAGTCACGCTGGCTAACTTTGCCAGCGATTTTGAAGCGGCCCCGCTCGTTCATGCGCTCGCGGCGTGCGGGATCAAAGCGTCGACAACCGGCTGTTTCACGGCAGGTTTCCGAGCGGAGGCGCCTGGCGAAGTCCATGTGATCGTACGCAGCGAGGACCTCAAGAAAGCCCAAAAGGTGCTCGCCGAATTCAATCGCGGCGGACCCGACATCGACTGGTCAAAAGTCGATATCGGTGGTTCCGATACGTAGCGGCTACTGCTCGCTATTTGTAGTAGACCTTCGGGTCATCGATGATCCAGGCTGTCGACCAAGTCTTGCCGTCGTCCCCGTTGCAGACATTGTAGAAGAACGTTCGAAACTTCTCAGCTCGTGCGCCATAGGGATACGTCGACGTGATGTAGTCTTCGTCCGTAAGGTCTTTAACGCCCGGGCGAGCATAATAGTGGATCATGCCATCGGGCGAGCACGACATGCCAAGGGTCCACCAACCTGTCTTCGTGATTTGCGGCCCTTTGAAATCGCCCCCTTCGCTGTCGGCTCGAATTCGCAAGTGGGCGGTGTCGTAGCTCAATCCCGAGTCTTCTTTCGTTGTAAACTCGACGAAGAAACCAGGCCAGTACGTTTCGTCCTCGGCGCGGCCCGGGAAGAACAACGTGCCAGGCTTGCGCACCGTCGTCGTCACCGCGATCCGAAATGCGAAGTGGGGTCCCGTGCGCCGTTCCCACTCGGCAATCTTCGGCAGAAAGACCCGAGTCGTGACGCTGGGCGATCGCGATGTGGAGATGTCTCCGCCAAGCCGGTATTTGACGTTCGCGATGAAATCGTCCTGCTGCATTTTATAACTTGGACGCCCTCTTACGCCTGTGTGCAGCGAGCGAAGGAGGAGCGAACGCGCGCTGCCTTCGAGTCCGCCTTTGGGAGTGGGGACGGTCTTGATGATGTCCGGCTGACCACGCTTTTGTCCTTCGTACCAATGGTCGTTCGCCGACTCGCCGCCCGTCCCGCCGCCGAAACCATTGATGTTCTTCGAGCTCTTCGGCAGCTCGAAATTAAAGCTCCAATCCTGTTCTTCAAAGTTGTCCCCCACATCGGGCACGCGTTGGCCCGTTCCGGGCACAAGTGGTTGTTGAGCGAATGCCGAAGCGGTGAACGCGAAGCAAGACAGAGTGACAAACAGCTGGATGGAAAACGAGCGCATCTCTCAACCTCTTGATCGGAAGTCGGCGACCTGGAAGAAGGAGGTCTGACCGACCGTTGGCAACTTGATGGAAGCATCGGTTGGGGTGGTTCAAACGGAACATCCCGTATTATCGATCCATCGGTCACGATCGACGCCACCCATGAGGTTCCGATTGACGAGCCGGTTGGGCAAGCTGGGCGAAGATTGAGGCTGTGCGGAGTGGAGATTCGACGCGTCGCTAGTCCGCGGCGTCTTCGAGAAAGTGTGATATGAACTCGATCTGCGGACTGATGTCGGCTTTGCGTCCCGACTCGAGGTGCCAAAGCTGTCCCTGCTCGATGGAAAACACAACAGTGGCGGTTCCGATCTTGGGGCCAGAGAACCGCAATGCGGCGTCCCACGACGCGGAATCTGTCGGCTGCGACTCAAAGCGAAACGTGCCATTGTCCAGGAGATTGAGCCGCAAATGGTACAGACCCGGCTCGCCGTCAATCACGCGAATATTGCCGATGGCATAGTCCGTGCCCGCCAGCCGATTCTCGTCGGACTCGGCTTCGTCGGCCGCAACGATGGTGAGCAATTCCACCTGGGGGGCGTCCCGAATGACCAAGGCGGTTGGCTTGCCCCAAAACTCAATCGCCTCATTGCGCAAACCGCGAAGGTACCAAATTGAGAAAACGCCCATCATCGCGGCGACGAGGAAGAACCCCACAACCACGATCTTTCCGGCCTGATTCGACATGCGATGACGCTCTTTTCTGCTCGTTTGGCGCGGCGACTTCGCGAAAACGAATTGTCGCTGTGCCTTATTCTCGTTCCGTCAAGCAGAAAGTATACTGCCATCTTGCCGCCAACCTAAGTGAACAACGCAGCTCGCCGGAGTAACTCAGATGTCGGACGATTTTGACGCCTACCGCGAAGCCCTCGTAATGGAGACCGATACGTTTTGGCCCGAGGAGTACTCCGATCTTGGCGATGAGCAGCGAGCTGAAATCGAAGGCCGCTTGCACGCTGACGCCGAAAGTTGCGCCGACATCGAGTACGTCCGAGTCCACACCGGTTTTTGTCGAGTCATCAACGCTACGGCGGATGACATCGAGCGAGTTTCGTCTTAACGACGTCGCCTCCAAGCCGACTCTGCGGCCCCAATCTCGGCTGAGAGTCATTCTGTACTGTCGATTGACTTTGCCGAGGACGCTGTGAACCAAGCCGAGTCGATCGTTCGCGTTGAGCTCAGTGATCGCGGATACGACATTTGTATCGGCCGAGATATTTTGGCCGATGCAGGTCGTCGAGTGCAGGATTGGTTGAAGCTGACCCATGCCGTCGTGATCGCGGACGAAAATGTACGTCAGTACGCCGAGACGGTTCGGGCGAGCATCGAAGATGTCGGCGCCGAGTCGGAACTTTTTGTCGTGCCGCCAGGCGAGCAGACAAAAGCGGTTTCCGTCGCGGAGTCGCTCTGGCAACGCATGTTCGAATGCGGCGCGGACCGCAAGTCAGTCGTGATCGCGGTTGGCGGCGGAGTGGTGGGCGATCTTGCTGGATTTATCGCCGCCACGTTTGGACGCGGCGTGTCGTTCGTTCAGGTTCCGACAACGCTGCTGGCCCATGTCGACAGTAGCGTCGGCGGCAAAGTTGGAGTCAATTTGCCTCAGGCGAAGAACATGGTCGGCGCCTTCTGGCAACCTCGCGGTGTGCTCATCGACATCGCGACGCTCGACTCGCTTCCTGAACGCGAATATCGAGCTGGCTTGGCAGAAGTTGTTAAGTACGGCGTCATTATGGACCCCGACTTTTTCAGTTATCTCGAGCAGAACATCGAAGCCATTAACGCTCGCCAAGCCGACGTGCTTTGCCGAGTGATTGAGCAGTGCTGCAAGCTCAAAGCCGACGTGGTGAAGAACGATGAACGCGAGGAGACCGGTCTTCGCGCCATTCTGAACTACGGCCATACGTTCTGCCACGCGATTGAGTCGGTGGCTGGCTACGGTCGATATCTTCACGGCGAAGCGGTCGCCATCGGCATGCTCTGTGCTTCCCGGCTCGCCGAGCAGCTGGGGCGAGTCGACTCGGCTGTGACCGAAACGCAACGCGATTTACTTGCCGCCTTGCACTTACCTCTCAAGATCGACGGACTCGACGACGACGATTTGCTGCAGGCGATGCTTCGCGACAAGAAGGTCGAGCACGGCCGTTTGCGTTTCGTCTTGCCTGACCGAATCGGTCGCGTGGAACTGGTCGGCGACGTGCCGATGGAGCTGGCCAGAAAATCGCTGCGCTCGGACTAGGCTAGCCAGCGGCTAGCGAGCAGTTAGTGACTAAAGCGCTTCCGGATGTTGATGCCTTGGAGGCTTTACCCGAAGGCCATCTTGTACAACGCAAAGCCGCAGCAACCGACTCCAGCGACGATGCGAACAATCGCCAGCAACTTTCCCATGCTTCCTTCAACTCGGTTGCCGTATTTGTCGCGCGAAACGCCTTGGGAGAGTTCGTAGACACCCCACAGTCCGATGACGAGTCCGAGTACGAGAAAGATGGCGCCCAAGACCATCGGGTTCTTGTCGAGCCTTGGTTGACTTCGCTGTTGGCGCCTTGCTGCGCGAGTAGGCGTAATGACTGCATGGTGAATTCCACTGAGAGATGAAGGGGATGAGATCGCGAAGCGATAGCGTAACATCTCGAAGTCGGCTTGGCATGCTTTGCCGTTTTTCCTTCAATGCGTAGCGGGTTGCCGACCAGCTGTGACAACAGCATGACGATGTCGCCGGAAGCTCGGACTTTTCTGACGAGATAGTCCGCCGGGCAATCTGGACGATAGGCGGGCTCGGTCGTAGACTTCTTTCGGCGCGTTCGCATTGCCGATCTCCTCGTCGGCGTTGTGCTCCAATCGCATCCGCGTCGACGCGAGTTGCTTCGGCTGCCTGTGATTTTCGAGCTCGCAATTTGCGTTGCGCGTCTTACCCGCCGGGCGTTCGCTCCATTGAGCCCAACGCTGAAGGTCTGGCATGACTCGAAAAGAGAAATGATCATGACTTCAGCCTCGGCGCCGGACCATTCATCCGCTCTCAAGATCGACACTCTGCGCGTTTCGTTGACGCCCGGCGTTGGGCCATTGATGTACCGCGCTTTGATTGAACGGTTTGGAGACGCCAAGTCGGTGTTGCAAGCGTCGGAGGCCGAATTGCGAGGCGTGTCGGGAGTTGGCGCGAAGGTCGTGGCCGGGCTGCGTCGTTCGGCTGAGTCCGAAGAGGCTGCGGGGCTGCTATCGGCTTGCGAGCAATACGGAGTTGAAGTGCTCTTGGAGGGCTCGGACTCGTATCCGCCTTTATTGAACGAAATCGTCGACCCGCCTTCGATCCTTTTTGTTCGTGGCAGCCTGACCGAATCGGACCGGCTCGGAATTGCGATCGTCGGTGCTCGTCAGGCAACACCCTATGGTCGTCGGGTGGCGGAACGGTTGGCTGGCGAGTTGGCTGGGGCGGGGATGACCATCGTCAGCGGACTCGCTCGCGGCATCGACACCGCCGCTCATCGCGGCGCCTTGAAATCGGGCGGCCGAACGATAGGCGTGCTTGGGGGCGGAGTGCTAAACGTCTATCCCCCGGAACACGGCGGTTTGGCGGACGAAGTCGTCGAGTCGGCCGCCTTAATTAGCGAGAGCCCGCCGTTTCAGGCGCCATACACCGGAAGTTTTCCTCGTCGCAATCGGTTGATCACCGGGATGACCTTGGGCGTGGTCGTCGTCGAGGCGTCATTTCGCTCGGGTGCGCTCATCTCAGCTCGGTTGGCCAGTGAGCAGGGGCGAGAGGTCTTTGCTGTTCCTGGCCGAATTGACACCGCCACCGCTCGCGGCTGTCATCGCTTAATTCGCGACGGCGCCAAGCTGGTGGAGTCGGTGGACGACGTGTTGGAGGAGTTAGGTCCGCTGGCCCACCCAGCTCGATGCGGCAAGGGTGAAGCTCAGATCCGGAATCCGGTGGAGCTCAAGTTAAACGCTGTTGAACGAGCCGTGCTGGAGCAGACGAAAGATGAAGCGACCAATATCGACGACGTGATTGAGCGATCGCAACTGCCGACTCCGCAGGTTCTCGCGACGATCAGCGCTTTAGAGATGCGGCATTTGATTCGTCGGGTCAGCGGTTGTCAGATCGTCCGGGCCAAGAACCTGATGCTTTGATCATTGCCTAGAGCAGTTTGATCATTGCCTAGAGCAGAACGTTGGACGGACGGTCGAGAGAGGCTAGTTAGCTGCGGGAACAAGATGATGCCGGGGCAAGTGTGCGTGCAGAGAGGAGTCGTGGCACTGTGGGAAGCGAACGACGGGAAGCGAACGACGGGAAGCGAACGACGGGAAGCGAACGACGGGAAGCGAACGA
>CAZMNY010000039.1:64973-81725 GCA_964567745.1 uncultured Pirellulaceae bacterium
CGGGCGAGACAGCCGTGGCACCTCGAATTCTTAGCTCGGGCGCCAACCTTGCGAGGTGGTGATCCACCGACCTATCGCAAGGCCGCGTCGGCTTTGGCTGCCGCCATTGCAGCTGCTTCTCGAGGCAGCTTGAATTCCGTGTCCGGTGCGTAGTACTGAACATCGTCGTCGATGTACCAAGGGCTTGGCAGCGTCTGGCCGGATTCTGAAATTTGGCAACCTGTGGCGCCGAGGGCAGTGACGAGCGTCACCGCGCAGAACAAGCCATTAATACTGCTGATCCAAGTTTTGCCGTTCATCGTTCCCGTCTCTCCGGTTGTGCTTCCCATCGTTTGAGAAGCACCAAAAGTAGGGGGGACCTTTTTAGGTCGTGGGTCGAGCGATTACCGTTGCTCTCAGTCTTTCCGGAACAATCATCACGACCAGTATCGACCGCGCAATCCGGCAACTTTCACGTAACTCGCACTTTTTCCGCCAATTGCTCGAGTTTTCCCTCCAGGCGCCTCGACAGGCCTGGAAACTTGCCCGATAGCGTCGAAATTGGGTATCATGGCCTTGCCACATCTGCTTCATTGGTTTGCTAGCAATTGCGCTGCAGCCACTGCAAAAAAACACTTTTCCGGCTGCCTTTTGGCTATCGGGTAACCCATCGTAGATCGACGCAGTAACTTGCCTCTGGCACGCAGCGGACTGCGTCTTGGCGGTCGGGCGGCCAGCGTCGCGCGAACGATTCGCAGGTCCGCGGCCCAGCCTCGGCAATCGCGTTGTGGCACTTGGAATGGAGAGGAATGATGCGAGCGATACCGCAATGGCGTTGGAAAATCACCATTTGCCTTTTGGCTCTTTTCTCTCTGCTAGGACCGCTCGACCGACTTGCCTTCGGGCAGCGAGGTTCGTATCCAGGCCCGGCTTATCAAGTTGCATTTGGGCCATATTCCGACGGTGATTACGCATCCGCCGCCAAGGCTTTTCGCGAAGCCGCTCGAAGTGGCGTCCGCAGTACAGAAGGTCGATGGATCGACTCGATTTGCTATCACACAATGATTGGTGAAAATCTTTATCGCATGGGCGAGCACGCTCAAGCGCTGGACCAGTACACGTCTGCTTTGCAGCTGTTCATGGTGCATCGAAACTGGATGTTGCGAGTCGAGTTTCCCCAGGTGATCTCGCCGCTACAGCGACGAATTCGACCAGATATATCTTGGGGCGTTAGCAAGCGATCGCCTCGTCCTGGACAATTTCCTCGCATCATGTTGATTCTTCAGGGTGGAGCGGCGGTCAACACGGGCCAGGGCCTGTTGCTGAACCAATCTGAAAACTACTCGATCAACGCGGTTGAGATCGCGAGATGCACGGCGCTGGCGATGTATCGTCGGATGGAGATCATGGGGGCGACTTGCCAACATGATCCGCTGACCGGTCAATTGCTTGACGTCCTCTCTCGGCGGCCCGCGCCGCCAAATCATTGGTCGCAAGCCTGGATCGACACGCTTGTCGGCATTGGCTATGCCTCGGCGAACAAGCCAGTTCAAGCGGTATCCGAGCTCAACAAGGGGTTGCGGATCCTCGGCCAATACGATCACCCGTTGACTCCCATCGCCTTGCTAACGCTTGGGCGTGTGGCGCTGGGAAGACAACAGTACAACGCCGCAACGAATTTTTTCTACGAGGCCACTTTTCCGGCGGCGGCCTATGGTCAGTTTGAGTTGATGAGTGACGCGATGTCGGCGGCTTCCTTGGCTCACATGGTCAGCGGTCAGCAGGGTGCGTATCCGCCGTTGATTCCAATTGCGGCATGGGCACATTCCAATTCGCGCGCGCTGGAAGCGAGGATGTATCTCGTCGCGGGCGCCAACTTGGTTCATTCGGGCGCCACAGCCCCGGGTACCGCAATGCTTGAGAAGTCGCGTGGCGTCATGCGGCGTTCGGAGATGTTAGCGGGAACCGACGGAGCTCGACTGAACTATCTGCTCGCGCTTGCCAACTATCAGCGAGGCAACACGTCGGCCGGCTCGCGGGCTTTTCGAGCTTCGATGGCATTTCAAAACAAATCGTCGCTGCGGCTTTTTCAAACCGGGTTGGCGGACCGACTCTACACGTCCAATCAAATCAGCGATCGGATCGCAATGGGTTTGTACGAAAACTACCTCAGCGACCCTCAAGCGGCCGATTGGTCGCTCGATCCGATGGAGACGATTTCATCGGTGCTTTCGCCCCACGTTGTGGCGCTCGAGCATTGGTTCGAAGTTGCCATCAAACGCCGCGAACATGAAAAGGCGATTGAGATTGCCGATCTGATTCGTGGACGCCGTTTTTACAGCTCGCTTCCGATGGGCGGTCGGCTGTTGTCGCTGCGCTGGGTCTTGGAAGCGCCTGAGGCGGCTCTGACTGAAAAGGCGATGTTGCAACGTCGCGATATCCTGACGAGCTATCCTGCATACGCGGCGCTTTCCCGGCGAGCCTCTGAGATTCGCGCGCAAATCGCCGCTCGGCCGTTGATTGAGGCGGAAGGCGACGGAGAACAGGAACTGGCGGCGATGAGAGCATCGCTGGTCGACACGAGCGGAAAGCAAGAACTGATGTTGCAGGCCATGGCTCTGCAGCGAATTGCGGCCGACTTCGTTTTTCCTCAGCCGCTCAACACAAAAGCGTTTCAAAAGCGAATGCACGATCGACAGGTTGTGCTTTCGTTTTATTCGACAAGCCGCGATGTCTACGCATTTTTGATGAGCAAACAAAAGTACGCTCAGTGGCGAATCGGTTCAGCGACGAAGGTGAAGGCGGAACTCAAATCGCTTTTGAAGGCGATTGGCTTGCACGACAAGAACCAAGCCGTGGCGATGAAGGATTTGAAATCGAGTGAGTGGAAACAGCCTGCACGCGAGTTGATGCGGATGCTGATTCCGGACGCCGAGGCGGCGGCTTGGGATCCCTATGACGAGCTCGTCGTGATCCCCGACGGAATGCTTTGGTATCTGCCCTTTGAGTTGCTTCAAGTCGCCGATGGCGGCGGCGAATCGGCTTTGTCAAGCAAAGTTCGCATTCGTTACGCGCCGACCGTGTCGCTCGCCGAACCCGATCGGCGGAGGCTCTCGCCTTCGGCCAGGACGGCTGTCGTGGCCCGCAAAATGATGCCTCGAGATGAAGACATCTTTGTCGAGGAGGCGGCGGCTGACTTGCTCGCCGCAACCGATGGCGTTCGGCTCCCGGAAAGGCTGAAAGCTCCCTCGGCTGTGATGGCCAAGCAGATGGATCAATTGGTCGTGTTCGCTGATATTGAGGACACCGATCGACTGCCCTATGCCTGGTCGCCGGCGCAACTGGATCGCGGCAAGCCGGGATCGACTCTGGGTGATTGGTTGGCCTTGCCTTGGGGCGGACCTCAACAGATCGCTTTGCCGGGCTACCACACCGCGGCCGAAAACAGTCTTCGTCGAGGCGGCGCCGGGGCGGAAGTCTTCTTGAGTATTTGCGGGATGATGGCGTCAGGTAGTCGCACGATCTTGCTCAGCCGCTGGCGAGTTGGCGGGGCGTCGAGCCAGAAGTTGGTCCGCGAATATGTGCAAGAGCTGCCCTACCAATCCGCTTCGTTGGCCTGGCAGCGCAGTCTCGATCTCAGCCTCGATTCTCCGCTCGATCCCAGTGTTGAACCTCGAGTCCAAGGCGCTTCGCCGGGCGAAAGTCCTCCGGCCAGCCATCCATTCTTCTGGGCCGGCTACATGTTGGTCGACACCGGAGTCGATCCAAGAAAAGCCGTTCCGCCTAGGCCCGCAGCACCGGCGCTGGAGATCAAGCGAGCGGGTGGTAAGCCGGCCGCCGCCCCACCTGGCGCAGGCGCACCTGGCGCAGGCGCACCTGGCACGGCTGCACCTGGCGTTACGAAGCCCGGCGCTGCGAAGACGCTCACGCCGATGGGAGACGCACCGCGCCGAGCGCCAGGGCGGGCAAGACCCGGTTCTCGCTAATTGGCTAGCGGTTGCGGCGCAATTCACATCAACAAGATGTCTGCCTAATCGATATCGATTTGCCGGAAGATGGGCAAATGGCGGTAATAGACTTCGAGTGAGCAGACGGCGAGCGAGGTCATGTAGATTCGTCCGCCGGCGCTGGCGTGAGGGCCACGGGGATCCCAACTGCCTGCCGCGTGCCCGTCTTTGCGTTGCGATTCGACGAGAATGTCTCGCATCTTCAAATTCCAGCGATCCCATGCGCGTCCGCCGTAGTGGTGCATGGCCTGCGTGCCGTAGTACCAGTAATAGATGTTCGGGCTGCGTTTGGCTGGCATCTGTTCGTCGAGTAGCCAGTTGATGCCTTCGCGAATGCCGGGATCGGTGCGTTTCCAGCCAAGGTACATGCGACACAAGATCGCTTCGGCGGTCATGGGTGCCGTGGGGCCCTGGCGGGGTTGGTAGGCGTAACGGCCGCCTTGACGTTCAACGGTATCGAGGAAGTTGTTCGCGAGACCGAAAGTTTCTTCGGGGACCGCGAGACCGGCAGCACGGCCGCTTTGAAGCGCCATGAGCTGCCAACCGAGAACGCTTGTGTCACCCGCTTGTTTCGGGCTGTATCGCCAACCGCCGCCATCGTGTTGCGCCGCCACGATGAAATCGACTCCTTTTTCCGCCGCTTTGCGAATCTGCTCATCGCCGGTCATGAGATAGGCTTCGCACAGTACGATGGTTGCTTGCCCATGGGCGTACATACCTGCGTTGCCCGTCGAGCCAGCTCGGAGATCGCCGTTGGCTTCTTGGTTCTCAACTAACCATCGCAAACCTTTGGCTACGGTGTCTTTATATTTGCCGACAAGGTGTGTCTGTCCCGCGCCGAGGAATGGGAATAAGGCGAGCGACGTGCCGGCTGAATCGCATCGCAGGCCGCCACCACCGCATCGACAGCCTCGTCCGTTTCCGATCCGGTGTAAACTCCAGTGCCCGTCCTCGGCCTGATGCATTGCGAGCCAGCGAAGCCCTCGAGCCACTGCGGCTTCGGTAAGCGTCGTACCGCCTTCCTTGGTGACCATTTCCACACGAACGCGCGGATCGCGTGCAACGAGCGCTCGCCGCAACTCGCCCGTCTTCTTGATCTGGCTTTTTACCACATCCAGTTTCGGCAAGTTGGGGTTCTTGCTGTCGGGGTTGATTCTCAATTCGCGAGCATCCTGATCCGCGCGAATCATGGCTTCGCGTGTCCGCGGACTTGGGCGGTTGATGACTGGAATCGGCAGATCAAAAACAAACTCGTCATCCGGATCCATTTCGAAAGTATCGCCGCCTTCGCGCACATCGCGACTAATCGCCGTGGTCAGCGTGATAAAACGGTCCTCCGACTTATTCGCCATGTGGAGGATGCCGAGCAGCGTGAGCAAGACGAGGTGGAAGATCAAGCTGATAAGCCATGCCGGCGTGTCTCGAAAGAAGCGTCGAGCCCAGGCGGTGCCTCCGGCGGGCGGGGCGGGTTGAACGCGTCGGCGTCGCCTTCGTCGATTCGGCGCCGCTCGCTCTGGGGGCGGAGGCGGCGCGGCTGCCGGTTCCGCGGCCGGTGTCGGAGGCGTCGAGCGTGTTGGCGCGGCCGGTGCAGCTGCGGCCGCTACCGCGCTCTTTTTCGATCGCTCGAGCAGAGCGCGGGCTTCGCGTTCTTGTTGCTCCGTCAACTCGATACTGGCGTCGCAACTCCAACAGTCGGCGACCATCAACCACAGCCGAATCGTCATCGGCGCCTGGCAGTCGGGGCAAGGGCACATCAGCACGTCGCCGTTTAGCCAGAGCTCGCCGCTTGCCGATCGTTCGACGCCGATACGCTGAGGTGCGTGGAAATCGAAGTTCTCGAAATCCGAATTGGCGTCGGCCGGCGGTCCCAGTTCGGGGAGGGGTTCGTCGGAGGTCAAATCCAAGATCGGCGCGTCGGCTGGGAGATTCCACTGATCTGAATCGGATTCAGAACCGTTTGGGCCGGATTGGGAATCAAACATCGAAGTTGTCGGCGAAAAAGTCATAGGTCATTCGTCGTCTGCCAATCGTCTCCGGCTCTTGGGTGATTACGGCCGGTGATTCAACTCCAGCCATAATAAAATGACATCGGACCACGAACGGCAATTCTCGGCCTCTGTCTCAGTCTAGCCGCCAGCGAGGGGGGATCTCAACTTGAAACGTTCAAACTCTGGTTTTCTCTACGGGCGACAACCTGCGGCCGGCGCATTAACATATGGTTATGTCTCTGGACATTCGTGACTGCCAGCTACCCCCAATTTGTCCGGAATTCGCATTTTTCCCGTTGTAGGCTGAGCGGTAAATGATTCCATTGATGCTCCGCCACGAAGTCTGGGAAAATCATCGATTTCGAGGCTCAACTCAACTAGTCGTTTTCTAAGCAGTTCTTTCTTAGCAACTTTGTGGTTCGGCCCAAGTTCGATCTCACTCGCACGACACATCAGGAGCGGGAATGGCGTCAAGCACTGAAAGCATGGTGGCGCAGCTGGAGTCGAGGATTTCCAGCGTTGTGCTGGGAAAACGCAACGTCGTTCGCATGTGTTTGGTCGGTCTCTTGGCCGGCGAGCACGTCTTGTTGGAAGACGTTCCGGGCGTCGGTAAAACGCTCGTCGGCAAAGCCCTCGCTCGCAGCGTCAAAGGCGAGTTTTGCCGGATTCAGTTTACTCCCGACCTCCTGCCAAGCGATATCGTCGGCGGCAGTATTTTCGACGCCAGAAACGCGGAGTTTGTTTTCCACCGCGGGCCGGTGTTTACCAACATCGTTCTCGCTGACGAGATCAATCGAGCTCCGCCGCGGACTCAAAGTGCGTTGTTAGAGGCCATGAGCGACCGACAGGTTTCCGTCGATGGCGAGACGTACGAATTGCCCGCGCCATTTATGGTCATCGCCACTCAGAACCCTTACGAGTACGAAGGGACCTACGCGCTTCCGGAGAGCCAGCTCGACCGCTTCTTGCTTCGAATCAGCGTCGGTTATCCGGACCGCGAGAGCGAGAGGTCTGTGCTCTTCACACACCGTGACGGTCGGCCCGTCGATTCGCTGCAACCTGTGGTCAGCAGCGAGCAGATCGTTGAGCTGCAAGCGAGCGTGCGATCGGTGTCGGTCGACGATTCGATTTATGACTACATCTTGGACATCGTCGAAGCAACTCGAAACTCAAGCGAGCTTCGAGTCGGCGTAAGCACGCGAGGCGCACTCAGTTTATATCGAGCTTCCCAGGCCTGGGCGACGATTGATGGACGCGATTACGTGACGCCAGACGATGTCAAACAGTTGTCGGCTTCTGTTTTGGCTCACCGAGTCATCGCGGCTGACGTGGCTTTCGGCGTGAAGAAAGAGGAATCTGAGGCGATCATCGAGCGAGCAGTCGCGACTGTGCATGCTCCGGTTTAGGTGCGGGCGCGCCTCCTGCGGCGGACTGACGGCTCTTCAGTTAATTGGCGGTTGCTATGATTTTTGGGCGGCAACGGACAACGATCACTCGCGAGGGCGTCTATTACGCTTTGGTCGTGCTGTTTATTCTTGGCGGCGCTGCGCTTCGACAAGTTGACTTGCTCGTCGTTTTCGCCGGACTCTTGGTCGCGCCAGCAATCATCCATTGGCGGCTCGTTGCACTGACGCTGCGCCAACTCGGTATGAAACGGAAGTTTCGAGAGATCGTCCCCGCCGGTCGGCCATTCATGGTTTCGATTGAGCTGACAAACAATCGAGACTATCTCGGGACTTGGGCCGTCAGCGTTGAAGACACCGTGATGTTGTCGCTCGACAGCCACGTCGGCCTAGGATGCTTGATTGTGCCGTACATTCGCCCTGGTGGCGCCGCCGTTGCTCAGTATCAGGCGACGCTGCCGCGCAGAGGGCAATATACGTTCGGGCCGATGATGGTTTCCACTCAGTTTCCATTGGGATTGTTTCGCAGCTGGCTTCGCTTTTATCACTCGGACAGAATTCTCGCTTTGCCGCGTATCGGAGTTTTGAAGAAGAAATGGACCGAAGCGATCGAGACGCGCAGTGTTGGGCGACAGACGGCTGGCGGACGCCGACATGGCAACGAGGGCGACTTTTTTGCGCTCCGCGAATGGCGGACAGGAGACAGCCGTCGGTGGATCCACTGGCGATCGTCGGCACGCTTGAATTACCCTGTGATCCGGCAGCTCGAGCAGCCCCAGCGCCGAGAAGTTGGCGTGATCGTCGATCTCTGGTCGCCCGACGATCCATCGGATGAAGATTTGGGCTGGGTCGAGTTGGCGGTGAGTTTCGCGGCGACGGCGGTCGTCTCGTTGATTGCCGACGAAGGGCATCGCGTGCACGTCGTCGTCTGTGCGGGCGAAACCAAACGTTGGACGGGCGAAGTCTCGAACCTGGCCACCGAACCAATCCTCAGGACGCTCGCACTCATTGAACCGGGACAGACAACCGATGTCGCCAATCGCATTGTCGAGCTCGGCGACAGCATACGTGGCGACTCTCCGCTGGTCGTGTTGAGTACACGTTCCAAAGGCGCCGTGCCGATGTCGCCGGCAACGGCTCGGCGAGCTCACTGGGTCGATGTACGAAGCCCGGCACGTGAGGAGTACTTTGTTCTGAACGAGCCGGAAACGGACGAGTCGAACGCCAGCACCGCAGCCCGCGACGCTTCGTCAAACGGCGCAGCGCAGCCCGCAAACGACGCAGCCGGCGCGACAAACGAAGTCCAGCAGAAGGCGAAGGCAGCCCCTTAGAGCCAGGTCGTAACATGGTCGAACGTCGATTACAGATTAGCCTGATCACGGCCGCGACGCTTGCGGCATGGATGTTGGGTTTCGCGCAGGGTGATTTGATCATCGTCGCGGCCAGCTTGTTCGCTGGCGTATCCTCCGTGATGCTCACTGACATTTTCAAGTGGCTGGTCCTCGACCGTCGAGTTTCATACGCCGCAATGATTGCCGCCGCTGTCATCTCGCTTAACGGCTTTTGGCAAAACACAAGCGAAGACCAATTGGCGGCGATCGCCAACATGTTGATCTTCGTGCAGATCGCGTTGATGTACCAAGAGAAGACGCTTCGCGTTTATTCTCATTTGGCTGTCTTCAGCGTGCTACAAGTTGTCGTCGCCGCGCTCTTGAACGTGGGGCAGGCCTTCAGCCTCTTGCTCGCGTCGTACGTGATCGCCGGAAGCTATGCGGTCATGATGTACAGTATGCACCGCGAGTCATTGAGGTTGGAGAAACTGCAGCAGACTCAGTTGACGGGCCGAGACGAAGAGAACGACGACGCGGAATGGCGCCGAGCGTTCGGCGGTGTCATCCAATGTCGAGCGCAAGTTGGCCAGCGCGAGGCGTCGGCTTCCATTCTCAATCGCAACCAACTCGCTCAATTTGGCTCAATGGCCTGCGCCGCGCTCGCGTTCGCGGTGTTCTTCTTCTTTTTCTCGCCGCGTTTGGGACGTGACCGCTGGGTGCCGGGCTCCGGCCGAGCGGGAAAGGTTGGCTTTAACAGCAAAGTCAGTTTTCGAACTCTAAATCGATTGGCGGAAAGTAATGATGTCGTGATGCGTGTTACCTTTCGCGACGCTCGAACGGGAGAGCCATACGAAGTTTTTGGCGAGCCGTATTTTCGAGGCGCCGCGTTGGCTAATTATTCTTTTGGATCACGCGATCCATCTTGGACGGTTTCGCGTCAAAATGCGTTTTGGAAGCGTCTGCCGTCGCGAGCATCGTTCTCAGATTCAACCGACCTTGTCCGTCAAGAGATTTCGCTGCGACCCTCCTCGGAAGATGTGTTGTTCGGTGTCGCGCCATTTTATGGGGACAGTCATTCGCCGCCTTGGGTCAACGTCGACAGCACATCGAACATGCTGAAGAAGATCTCCTTGGATGCATCGCCGACGCCGCAAGTCCATCGCTATTCCATCCTGACGACGGGAATTCAAGCCGGCGCCCAATCGCAGATCACTCGCCAATTCAACAGAATCCAAACCCAGGGTTCGTCTGACCGACTGAAGAAACGCATCGAAGACGTCTTCGGGAAAAAATGGGAACCCGGGGTATGCCCGACGATACAGAGGGTGTCTGACCAATTGATCGCCAACGATCCGGCAACCTCGACAAGTCGAGTGTATCGTTGCCAAGTATTAATGCGATATTTGTTGGGCCGCCGCTTCAAATATTCACTCGACACGTCACATATTCGTCAGCTGTCGGACTCGAGTATCGATCCTGTCGAGGATTTCTTCGCGAATCATAAGACTGGCTTTTGCGGTCATTTCGCCAGCGCGTTGGCGCTGATGTTGAGAAGTCAAGACATTCCAGCTCGTGTCGTGGTTGGTTACAGGGGCGGCGAATACAACAAGATGGGCGGCTACTACCTAATCCGTAGCCGAGACGCCCACGCATGGGTCGAGGCTTATCTTCGGCCTGAGGATGTTGACGGCATCAGCGATCGAGAGAGCCGCGACCTCGATTCCGATGCTGGTGCTTGGTTTCGTCTTGATCCGACGCCGGGTGGAGATCGCGGCGAGTTCGACAAGGGCGCGATGGCTTATGTCGATCAAGTGCTCGACTATTCTCGGACGCTTTGGAGCGACTATGTGATGGAGGTGTCGCGAAAATCGAGCGGCGAGGATTCGGCGAGTTTCAATTCCTCACCTACGGCGAGACAACCTCAATCCCGATTTAGAAAATGGCTGCAATCGGTGCTCCCCGTCTGGGCTTGGAATCTACTTGGCGGGTTGCCCATTGCGGCGCTCCTCGCGATCGCCTGTTGGGCGGTATTCAACAACCTCCCCAAACGACGATGGCGTCGAGCAGCGAAACGGCGTCGAAAAAAACGACGACGTTCATCAATTGATTTCTACAATCAACTCGAAGCCCTGGCAGCAAAAAGAGAGTTGAGTCGGCGGAGCCACCAAACGCCCCGCGAGTTTGCCGATGCGATTCGAGTCGCCTTGGTCGCAAACGAGGCCGACCGGCCTGTTTTCGAAGCGCTCGATCGAGTGATCAACACCTTCTATGAAGCTCGTTTTGGCGGTCGTGCCCTGGACAACGACGAATCCAAAGCGATAGAACAAGCACTCCAATGTTTAGACGATGCGTTTGCCACGACCACTGCCGCGACCACTTGAACCGGCAAGCCAAGGCTTCTAAACACAAGTCGCTTGAGTATCTGTATCGCTGCGAAGTCACACACCGAACGGTTAATGCGTCGAGTAGACAAAGATGAAGATTGGCATTGTCGGTTATCAGGGTGCCGGAAAAAGCACGCTTTTTCATTGGCTTACGGACGAAGAACCCAATCCGGCATTAGCCCATCTCACGCAGTCGGCGATGACCGCCGTGCCGGAATCTCGAGTCGCCCAACTCTGCGAAATCTACAAGCCTAAGAAGGTCACGCTTGCCTCATTGGAACTCGTCGACACGCCCGGTCTTAGCCGAGACCACTCGGGTAGCGCACAAAAGCTTGCGATGATACGAGAAGCCGGATGTCTGATTATCGTTGTCGGCGCGTACGTCGGGAGCGACGCGAAAACGGATTTAACTAATTTTGAAGATGATTTGCTCATCGCGGATCTCGATATCGTCAGCGGGCGTGTCGAGCGGCTGAAGGATCAAGTGCGTAAACCGCGGCCCAATCGAGATGAGCTTGTCAAAGAGCTCGAGTCGCTTGAGCCGATTCACGCGGCATTGGAGGAGGGGACGGCGCTGAGGGATTTAGAGCTCAATCCGGATCAGCAGAAGGCAATTCGTTCGTTTCAGCTTTTCTCGGAGAAACCTCGAATGGTTGTCGTCAATACGCCTGACGACGAAACTGATTTCGAGAAATATCAGGCCGCTTCGCCCGATACGACGCTCGTCGCAATTCCACTGGCGCTCGAATGCGGTTTAATGCAAATGTCGCCTGAGGATCGCGCCGAGTTCTGCGAGGAAATGGGGGTTGCCCCTGGCGATCGTGACGCTTTGGTCCGGCAGATTATGGAAGTCTCGAACCAGATGCTTTTCTTTACCGCCGGTGAGAAGGAAGTTCGAACGTGGATGATTCGCCAAGGCGGCACCGCGGTGGAAGCCGCCGGGAACATCCACACTGATTTGGCCCAAGGTTTTATTCGAGCCGAAACGATGACCTGCGACGATCTGCTTCGATTGGGAAGCGAACGCGAAGTTAAAGCGGCAAATCTTGTGCGAAAAGAGCATCGCGAATACGTCATCCAAGACGGCGACATTATTACGATTCAGCACAACTGAGCAGCGCCATTCAAACGACGGGAGTCGAACAGCGCGAATTGAACAGCGCCATTCGACCGGCCGATGTTACTTCGCTTGCGGGGCGGCTTCCGCCGTCTCGTAAAAGTCGCCGACTCGCTTGAACGCGTCGAATATATGGCGTACTGCGGAATAATGGCCGCCGTCATACCAAACGATCGGCGGTTCGTCGAATGCTTTCCACAAGGCGACTGTCGCTTGTCGCGGCACGACTTTGTCGTCTTTCGCGTTGAGCATGAGAATTCGTCTTCCGCGAGCGCGATGGGCCAGGTGAACTGGGTCGACGTCGGCGACAATCTGTTCAAATTCTTCACGCGTGCGTCCCATCGCCAGCCAGGCGTCGCGCGCCTTTCGAGTTTCATTGGATTCCCAGATGATTCGACCGACATCACCGCCGGCGAGCATCAGGCAAGTGTTGTGCAGTCGCGGTTCGACTCCCGTCGCCAAGGCTCCGGTGATCCCGCCCAGGCTGATTCCGAACACGCCCAACTTGTGTTCGTCCACTGTTTTCTGCGCCCCAAGCCAGGCCGTCGCTCGGCGGATATCCAGGATTGCCTGCGTCATTCCCTCGACAGTATGCCGCGGATTTTCGGAGACCATTCTTCGGTCGACGCCTTTGGTGCGGCGTGGACCATAATAGGGCATCTTGAGGAACAGCGCTGACGAGCCGCGGCGGACAACCGCCATGCAAAATGCTCGCGCCAATTCAAAGTCGCCGCCGAGGATGTGCAGGACGATAACACCGGGAGTCGAATTGATTGGATTGCCATCATCGCCAATGGGTTGGAAGAACTCGCAATGCACTTGGTTGTTTGCCGCATGCGGCGTCACGACCGGTGACGGGAATTGGACCAGGCTGATGTCGACGGCCCGTTTCACGCTACGGTGCGGAGTCTTAACGAACTCAAACTTATGCGCTTTCAGCTGATAGCGTTTGGGCAGCTCAGTCTCATTCTGGAGCGGAAGAAAGGCGACCTGGCCATGAGTCGACTTTTGCTCGGTAAGTCCTGGTTTGATTTTCGTTCCGTGGGCCGCTGTCTTTCGCTCTTGGCCGTCGATTCCAGCCGTTTTGGCTTGCAAACCTTGTTGAGTCGGTTTCGCAGCAGGCTCGTCGAATTGAGCGTTCGCGTTACCGTTTTGGGCGACTTCTTGGCTGATAGCTTGCATTGGCGGCTGCACAGTGAGCGAAAAGCAAAGTGCTAGCAGCAAGCAGGTTAGCGTCAAATGAAGTCTAGGGAATTGAAGAATACCCATTTTGGCATCGCTCCTCTTTCGATATACTCCGCCGCCGATTACACCATTCGGTCGCCATACGCGCCGGCGTGATGCGTCTGTTCTCAGCCAACAGTTGTGTCGTTGTTCTGACAATCAACTCGTGCGAACTCATGAACGTAAACCGTCTTTGTACTCTAATTGGCCAATCGCTGATTGTCGTGGTGGCAGTTGGTTGTGGAGCGACGAAGACGCAGCAGATCACTGACCAGATGTTGATGTCCAACGCGGTGGATCGCACGATTGAACAGGTTGATTTTCGCGTGCTCGCCGGGCGAAAAGTCTTTCTCGATACGCGGCATTTGAAAATCGTGAAAGGGATGGGATTCGTCAACGCCGACTATATCATCAGTTCTCTTCGCCAACAAATGTTCGCGTCGCACGCGAGGTTGGTTGAGTCGTCCACCGAGGCGGATGTGGTTGTGGAAGCGCGTGTGGGTACTTTGGGCACGGACGAGCACGACATTACTTATGGAGTACCGGCGAGTAGCACGATAAGTACGGCGGCTTCATTGGTTCCCAACGCACCGACGATACCGGCGATTCCGGAGTTGTCATTAGCACGAAGAACGATCCAGTTGGGCGGCGCAAAGGTCGCTCTTTTTGCCTACGATCAAAAGACGAAGCGCCCCATCTGGCAGTCGGGCGTAAAAATGGCGATGAGTGACGCTCGTAGTTTTTGGATTCTTGGGGCTGGTCCATTTCAGCGTGGAACGATTTTCGAGGGCACTCAGTTTGCGGGTTCACAGCTTCAGGTCTCATCGATCTTGGGCGATTCTGAGGACAAGCCTGACGAGGAGCCTCGCGTTGCCTATGGCGACGAATATGTGTTTGACCCTCCTGCTCAACTTCGGCAACCCGTGCAACTATCGAGTTTCGTAAAGTCGAGTCCTGCCGAGTCGAATCCTGATGAGTCGACTGCCGCGCCGAGTGGAGGCAATGCGGCCGGTGAGAAGAAGGAATAGCAATGTCGGCGTTGACGTCAAGCGATCAGAGAACGTGCGACCTTTGTCAATCGACGTCGTTTGAGCCAATATCGAATCGTGACCGCCGAGGCCAGCCTCTTCAGACCGTTCTTTGTCGCAACTGTGGCCTGATCGGCCACGCGTCGATTCCGAGCGAAGAGGAACTGGCGAGCTTTTACACTCAGCGATACAGACAGGATTATCACGGCGAGTCAGCGCCGAGCGATCGCAGAGTGATGCGGGCGTGGAATAGCGCCGAACGAATTTTCGGGCGTTTGCGAGACCGTGTTGACGAGCGTAGTCGCGTGGTTGAAATCGGAGCGGGGATCGGCTGTACAGTAAAGCGGTTTGCTAATTCTGGGTGTAAAGCGTGGGGCATCGAGCCTCATGTTGGTTTTTGCGAATACGGCCGAAACGAGCTGGCTGCGCCGGTTGAGAATTTGTACTTGAGCGGAGTTGCCGCGAGCAATGACCATGATCTTGCTCTGTTAATTCACGTGATCGAGCACTTCAGTTCGCCCCTCCGGTCGCTCAAGGCGATTCGCGACATGCTTTCGCCGGGCGGGTTGCTTTACATCGAGTGCCCCAATCTTTCGGCTCCGTTTGCCAGGCGCAAGAAGATGTTCCACTTTGCTCACATCCACACTTTTTCGCCGCTCACGTTAACAGCAATTGCGGCTCGAAGCGGTTTTGAGTTGGTTCATACATTTGCAGGACCGCGGTATCCAAACCTGGAGATGTTATTTCAGCGAAACGACAACGCAATCGTCGAGTTCGACAAGCGGTCGTATCGCGAGTCGAAACTCGCTCTGCTGAGGGCTTCTGAGTTTTGGTATCACCTTCGCTGGTCGTACTTGAAGCAACGGGCTGAGAGGCTTTGCGGGTACGCATCGGAGTACATGCGATCTCAGGACTATGTCGCTCGCCTTCGAAAGTCGTGCGGGTGATTGGTTGATGTTAGATGAGTCGCACGGTTTGGGACGGCGGTCAGCGTTTATTCAATGGCAGATTGGAACTAGGAATCAAACATGACGGCTCCTCGCATACTCATTGTGCGTCTAAGTGCGTTCGGCGACTGCGTGTTGACTCTGCCGATGTTGTGTGAATTGCGTCGGCTTTTGCCGCACGCTCACATTGCTTGGCTCACGCAGTCCAATTGCGCGCCTGTCATACAAGGCCACCCATGTTTGGATGAAGTGATCGAGACGCCTCGCGGCTATTTGCGATCGGCTCGTGAGGTGAGTCGGCTCAGGAACGAGCTACGGCGGCGTTCGTTTGATGTGACGATCGATCCTCAGAGTCTATTGAAGAGTTCGATTGCCGCTTGGTTCAGCGGGGCGCCAAAGCGAATCGGCTTGTCTAGACCGCTTGGTCGCGAAGGGAGTACGTGGTTGAACAACCGCAGGATCACTCCCAAGGCGACTCACATCATTGAACGTCAGAAAGAACTCTTGATTCCGCTTGGTTTTAATTACAGCCAATTGGGTGGCGAGCGAGATCGGGTGCAGAGCGATGTTGAGTTTCAGGTGCCGGTCGACGCCGAAGCCGAGCAAATGATTTCCGCGTGGCGTAGAGCTCAAGGGCTTGATGCGTTTCTTGTATTCAATCCTGGCGCCGCATGGCCATCGAAATGCTGGCCACTCAATCGTTACGCGGAGGCTGCAAAGAACATCATGAACTCACACGGCATTCCGATCGTGATCGCTTGGGGCGGAAAGAAGGAGCAAACTTGGGCGGGCGAACTTGTCGAAATGGCTGCCGGGGCTGCGGTCATGGCGCCGAAAACCAATCTTCGCGAGCTGGCCTCGCTGCTTCGGCAAGCGGAACTGGCTGTTGGCTCCGACACCGGTCCGCTTCACCTTGCCGAAGCGGTTGGCATTCCTTGCGTAGGAATCTACGGCCCAACGCGTGCTGAGCAATCTGGCCCATACGGCGACCATCATGTTCTCCTGCAGAAGCGATACCACGAAGGCACGTCGCGCGAACGACGCACCGCAGGCAACGAGGCGATTTGCCTCATCAGCAGCGAGGAACTCACGTCCGCCTGCCAGGACATCTTGAACCGGGACCGACCATTACCAAGTGCCGCACCAGACATCGCCAGCCAGGCCGAAAAGAAAATCGCCTGACTCTTCGGGTTGATCACTCCATTAAGGACAGTCCCCGTCCGAAATATCAAAATGGAGGACAGCCCTCACTGGAAATCGGAAATATCAAAATGGAGGACAGTCCTCACTGGAAATAATACGAGAGTTGAGCGGGGGGCTGGCGGAGGGGGGAAATCGGCTGAT
>CAZMNY010000040.1:0-1378 GCA_964567745.1 uncultured Pirellulaceae bacterium
CCTTCAAAACCACCGGGAGGGCCGCCAGCGCCACCGGGAGGGCCGCCAGCAAATCCACCGGGAGGGCCGCCTTCAAAACCACCGCGAGGGCCGCCAGCGCCACCGGGAGGGCCGCCAGCAAATCCACCAGGAGCTCCACCGGGAGCGGGAGGACCGCCTGCAAATCCACCGGGAGCGCCGCCAGGAGCGGGAGGACCGCCTGCAAATCCACCGGGAGCGCCGCCAGGAGCGGGAGGCCCGCCTTCGAACCCGCCAGGAGCGCCGCCAGGTGCACCGCCAGGTGCCGGAGGACCGCCAGCAAATCCGCCAGGAGGACCGCCTTCACTTCCACCAGGAGCGCCGCCCGGGTCTGCACCGCCGGGAGGACCGCCGCCCGATGAATCATCTTCGGGTTGCGTCTCTGCGGAGCTGTCGTCGTCAGGTTTGTCCGCAACCGAACCGCTATCCTCGCAACCGGCTGCCAGTGCTAACAAGAAGCACATCAGCAAACACATCGCTGCATTCCAACGCATGATTCCACCTTAGATCCGAGGACGGGAAAGCGGCCGGATACAAGCCGGCATGGGTAGCCATATTTTCCCCATAATGGGCCACTTATTGATCCCTGATTATGCCAGATTCGTCATCACAAGTCGAGAATTCATTTCACCAAATCGAAATATGCGATCCCCAGAGAATTCCCCACCCAATCCCGACATTTCCGCCTCTGGCTGGCCGATTAAGATTCCGCAAACGGGTAAAACGACCCAACAATCTAGAATCCCCGGAAATAACCACCCAATTTCAACGATTTCGAGGTGTATTTCTTAGACGAAATTGGTCGACCAATCGTTTGCAAATCGCAACAACGAAGACTCCATCGAGCCGCTTCGTAATCGTTCTGGCCAAGTCGCAACGGCGGAACGCGGCACCTGTCGGCCAAGTTCGTCGAGGTCTCGACTTGCGAAAGCAAAGCCGATTCCCGGTCCGCGTATCTTTCTTACCCCTTAACGGAAGCCGAACAGGTTACTGTTTTCCTGACCTCCAAGGTGCCGTAGGATGAACACGTGAGAGCGGCTCATACCTTTCCAGCCCTCGCGCGCTCAATTGCCAGTCACCAAAGGGAACCCCGATGCGTCTAATCGTTTGCGGCTTCGCCCTCACCGCCGCCTTCCTGCTCGCTCTGGGTTGCACGCCAAATTCTCCTTCGGCAGAAGACCCGCCCGGCGCTCCCACGACGCTCGAGGAGTCGGTCGGCTCGACACTGCCCTCGGCCATCGAGCCGCAAGCGGACGGCAATCCCATGGCCGACGAAACACCGAAGTCTGGCGATGTGACTGAGGACGAAGCAGCGGCGGACAAAACGACAGACACGGCGCCAATTAACGATCCAGCGAAC
>CAZMNY010000040.1:1478-79962 GCA_964567745.1 uncultured Pirellulaceae bacterium
GAGAAGTCTAGGGACGAGAAGTCTAGGGACGAGAAGTCTAGGGACGAGAAGTCTAGGGACGAGAAGTCTAAGGACGAGAAGTCAACTGAAGAGAAGCCGGGGAAAGGTGAGCCGGTCGAGCCGGCAGAAAAGCCAGCGGAGACGACAGACGCCGAGAAGGCGCCAGCGGACAAGAAAACGACTCAAGCCGATTCACGACGCCAGGGCAAACTATTTCGAGGTGGCAAAGAGGGCGATGTCATCGAGATCTCGTTTGAAGACGTGAACTTGGGGATGCCCGTTGGCGCGGCGTTCCGACCATTCATGCTGACCGATCGAGCCAAATCGCTAAACGGCAAGCGAGTTCGCATCAAGGGATTCGTGATGGCTTCCGATCGCATCAAGGGAATGAAAGAGTTTGTACTGCTGCGAAATACGGAGTGCAAGTTTGGTCCCGGCGGACAGGCCGACCACTTGCTGCGAGTCTTCATGCGAAAGAACGAAACGGCCTCTTATCGCTCGAAACCGGTCAGCATCGAAGGCATTCTGCGGCTCAACGTCTATCCGAATCCAAGACAGACCTGGTCGGTGTTTGACTTGGAAGACGCGTCCGGAATCGTCAACTTAACGCGCTGATTTCTTTGCTCGGACAGTCGCTTGGCCGCGTCTAGCGGAAGTCCATATTGCCGACAACGCGAGCGGTTGAGGTTCGAACGACCGCGCGACCAGCCGGTTCACAATTGCGAAGAACTCTGCTTATTCCCAGAGCGAATGCATCAGGAACACGGCAGTGGGTGAGAGAATAATCACTGGCAGCCACGCGGCCAGGGCTGGTCGAAGCAAATACGCCGCGCCCGCTTGTTGCGATCCCATAACGACGGCAGTGAAGACCAGCACAAGCAAGAAACATTTGCCGACGGCTGCGAAAACGTTTTGATTGCGGCGAGTCATGACCAGCGGCAGACCGATGAGCACGAGCAAGACATCGAGTAAAGGTTGAACCAGTCGCGTGTGAATCGCAACTCGAACTCCGGCGCCATAGTCCAAACTCGGGTTGTGCAGAGCTTCAACTAGCTCGCTGGCCGACGAGTACTGGCGCCACGCCTCGGCGCTTGACAGCAGTTGAAAATCGACGTCGGAGACCACGAAGCATTGATTCGGCTTCAACCATTTGGCATCAACCGGCGTTAGGATCGCCGGCTTGCCTTGAACGGAAATGGACGGCTGAGTCGTCAGTTGCCTTGGCTGTTCTACGCCATCGACAAGAAATCCAGACGGATGTTCATCGGTCGCCTCAAGGCAGTACGCGTTCTCTCCAACGAGCTTGCGGCCGATATGCCTCAGCGAACGGGGGAGTCGAAAATTGGGACTGGCAATCCGCCGTTCGTCGAGGAACGCCTCCTGTCCGTCCAAATAGATGTTCGTCACGTAGTCGTAAGTCGCCTCGACGGGTCTCGGTTGATCGCCCCGCCAATTCTGCGCGTTTCGCGTAAGCGAATCACGGAATTTGGGGATCCAAAGTTCTCTGTTCGCCATGCCAAGGACGGCGACAGCGACAGCGGCCCCAATCATCGGCGCCGCAATGCGTATCCCAGGCACGCCGCCCGCCAACAACGCTGTCATTTCTCGGCTTCGCTGTAACCAGGCCACGGTGAACACGGCCGCCATCAAGGCGAGCAGACCGCCCGCCATGTCGAGAATCGTCAGCGCGCGGGGCCGATAGTAGTCCCAGACGACACCCAACACCCCGCCAGCCTGGTCACGACCGTAACCGATGAACTCGTCGAGGTTGTTGAAAGCGTCCGCAACGATGAACATCCCGCAGAAACTGACTGCGCATATCACCAGCACGCGTAGGTACATTCGCAGGATGTATCGGTCCATCAGTGTCATCAGCTTGTCCGCGCCGGGTTTGGCACGGGGAGGATAGTGGGCCAAGCGAGCCTCGGTCAAGGTCGTTTGCGTCGGGCCGAAGTCGTCTCAGATGCTGTGCCGCGAGCCGCCGCAGCGGACATTTCGTCGCCCGAGCAATTGCAGCGAAACGGAGCAAATCGCGAATCGCGTCTTTTCGTGCATAAGCAACGACTTACGGCTCGGAGTGGTCTCTTGCCGAGACGGGCGAGTCTGGCCCGAATGGCTCGCGCAGTGAAAATGGACAAGCGGGCGAAGTAAACGAGAACGATTCAAGTTGGAGGTGGAAGCCACCAATGGTTGCCGTGACGACGCCATGGAGTCGGTGGATCGATCCAGCAGTCGACCTATTGTTTCCCTCGCACTGCGCCTTTTGCGGCGACAGCAGGTTTCGTCGACATGTCATCGCGGGCGTCTCGATACGGTTTTGCGACGGCTGTCTCGCCGGTTTTCCTCTCGCCCAGGCCATGTGTGAGCGATGCGCCGCACCTGGCCGCAACGTCGCCTCGCAACATTGCCCTCGCTGCCAAGAGAGGAATTATCGATTCGACGCCACGTTTGCTGGTGGCGTGTACAGCGACCTTTTGCGTGCCGCGATTCTGCAACTCAAGTCGGGCCAAAACGAGCCGCTGGGCGAAGCGTTGGGGACCTGGATTGCTTCGCGATGGTTGCTCACAGAATTCGCGGAAACATTCGATTGCGTGATTCCGATGCCCTGTCATTGGCGCCGTCGTTGGTCACGAGGCGGCAACCCAGCCGAATCGTTGTGCCGCCCGATTTCACGGATTTTGTCGATTCCAACAAATGACCGAATCCTGAGAGTCGGTCGAATGTCCATGAAACAGGGGACATTGTCCCCGAATCAACGGTTTGAGAATGTACGCGGTCTCTTTCGGGTATCTGCGGGCTACTCTTTGTCAGCCCAACGAATACTGCTTGTCGACGACGTAATGACGACAGGCGCAACCGCTAGTGACGCCGCGAGAGCACTACGTAAGGCGGGCGCCGCCCGAGTTCAAGTTCTCGTCGCCGCTCGCGGTACAGGTCGACAATAGAGGCGAACGAACCGAATCGCTATCGCCCTGCCAGTGGCAAACTGCCACAATTCAGTGTGGATGGTGCAACAGGGCGAAACAACATGCGGTCGCAATCGAAAGTCACTACCCAGATCGACGCGAAGATACCGAAATGACGTCATCCCCCTCGAAAGACAAAGAGAGCCCGGCAAGCTCGCCGATTGGGCCGCGACCGTTTCGGTTGGCCCTTTTGCGCGGCCTTGGCATCATGTTGCCGCCGCTGCTCACCATCGTGCTCTTTCTCTGGGCGCTCAACACGGTCGACACCTATGTGCTCCGACCGATCGAAAGCATGACTCGCTATTTGATCGTGGCGAGCATTCAAGACATTCGGGAATTCGAGGAGTTTCCGGAAGCGGAAACGCAAGTGGATGTCGATGTCGACGGAGAGCCGATTTCTCTGCTGTACAACGACAAGCATTACGTTCCCGTCGGCGAGCAATGGCTGCCCCGTGACATTTTCAGTTTTGTCAGCCGCGACCCCGGCTCGATCGTCCCGGCGACGGCTGAGGCGTACTACAGCCGTTACGTCACCGTGAAGTGGATGCAACGTTCGAAGGTTCTCCCCGTATTCGTCGGCGTCTTTGTTCTGCTGCTCTATTTCCTCGGCAAGTTCATGGCCGCCGGAGTTGGCAGGATTCTGCTCGCCAATCTCGAGGCCTTGATCACCCGCCTCCCTTTGATTCGCAACGTTTACTCGTCCGTCAAACAAGTGACCGATTTTCTCGTCGCGGAACGCTCGGTGGAATACAACCGAGTGATCGCGGTTGAATATCCGCGTCGCGGAATGTGGTCGATCGGCTTTGTGACTGGTGAGGGAATGCTCGACATTCGATCCGCGGCAAACGAACCCGTGTTGACTGTGCTGATGCCGACATCGCCCATGCCAGCGACCGGTTTCACGGTCACGGTTCGCAAATGCGAAGCGATCGATCTGAATATCACAATCGATCAAGCAATCCAATTTGTCGTTAGCTGTGGAGTTGTCGTGCCGCCCCAGCAACAACAGGCAAACAACGCCATCAACATGGAGATCCAACGAGCCGTGGCAGCGCGGATTTCGGGAAACGGAACGGCGTCAAAAGCAGCTGCCGCGAGGAGTAACGAGACCTCGGCCGAAACGACTGGCAGCGACACCGTCGCCAGATCTTCTGATGAGCCAGCGCAGACTGAAGAGCAGGCAGGCGGCAATCCAGACCACGAAGCTGACCAAGGCGGAGCCTAAAGCGTCCGTGAATCTCCGCTCGCCATCGAGCTGGAAACGGGCTCACGCGAGGAAGGCCTCGTTAACCCGTTGCCGCAGGCGAGGTCTCAGAGCAATGCTGGAATGTCGAATATCGAAGAAGGAACGAGAAGGCCGAAACACAAGATTCGTTCCCTCGCTCTCGACACTTCCCCAGATCATCCGCGTCGCCCCGCGCACCTGTCGGCCAACGACCAACCTCAACGTAGCCTACGGGCAACGCCAAGACATCATCACCTTCTTGAAACCTACAAATGGAAACGTCCAAAATGCCTGAAAACCACTTGTCAAAACCTCAGATGTCTAGGATTCCGAGCAACTCAGCAGCGCCCAGTAAACTGTAGCCACCTCAGCCATTGCTTGCGCGGACGGGATTAAGATTAAGATCAAGAGTAGGATTAAGAGAGTGCTTACTCTTACTCGCGCTAGGATTACGGTGCTTCGCGCGACCTACCTGATCAACGGCTCCGCGCCGTCGGCGAGCAATTGCTTGGCGGCGTTTTCGCCCATCTGTTCAGCGTCGCTCGGTGAGCCCGCTATTTGGGTCGCTAGGCGCTGTGTGCCTTGCGGGTCCAAAACCACGGCGTCGAGAACGAGCGTTTCCGACTCGAGACGGCACCACGCGCCAACCGGTGCCAAACAACCTGCTCGAAGCGTGCGCAACATTGATCGCTCGGCGGTGACCGCCGCAAGCGTGTCGGTATCGTTCAGCGTCTTGGCGGCCTCTTGGGCTTGCGGGTCGTCGCTGCGAGTCTCCAAGCCCAAGGCGCCTTGTCCTATCGCAGGCAACATCCAACTTTTCGGCAGAACCTCGTTGATTCGCTCAGTCAACTCGAGCCGATGCAGTCCCGCTTCGGCCAGAATCACCGCATCGTATTGTCCGTCGTCCAGCTTTTGCAGTCGCGTATCAACATTGCCACGAATATCGAGCACGTTGAGCGACGGCTGGTGATGTTTTAGCTGGGCCGAGCGGCGAGCGCTGCCCGTCCCGATGCGAGCCTCAGACGGCAAGTCACTGAACGACTGAAATCGATTACTGACAAGTACGTCACCGGACCGTTCACGAGGGGGCGTCGCAGTCAAAGCGAGACCATCGATGGACTCGGTCGGCAAGTCTTTCAGGCTGTGGACCGCCAAATCAACTTCGTTCGCCAGCAACGCCCGCTGAATCGACTTCGTGAAAACGCCCTGCCCGCCAATCTCGCCCAAGGAAGCCGTGCTCACGTCGCCTTCGGTGGTAAGCAATACGATTTCCACATCGATATTGCGTTTGCGAAGTTGCTCGCAAACCCAGTTGGCTTGCCATCGCGCCAACTGACTCGCGCGAGTTCCGATTCGAATAGCCACAAATAAAGTCCTTCCCCAACGGGTGCGCGAGTGCTGCATTGTGAACCATCGCGACTCATTCGGCTTGGCGTCTGGCGCAACGGCGCGTCGGTTGTGCAATCGCACTTTTTCGCAGGACAGCGGCCGACGCGAAAGGGGTGGCGGCCCGGCTGTCTCCGAATCGCTGCCATGGACGACCGGTCCCATCGTTGATGTTTGTCGCTGATTCGGCGACGCCTCTCGGCAGATTCTGCCGGATTCAGAGACAGACGGCGCCGATCGGCAATTCTTGCCTCCCCCGTCCACCGCCCGGCCGTCTCGATCTCCGGCCTAAAGCAAAACTCGCAAACCGAGCATATTCAGGCAGTTGGCACCGCTAGCGTGGCGCCGATGCAAATTCCCTGCAGATGTTTGGCCCGGTACTTGCTTAGCCGTAGAGCCACAACGATCTCACTTTTCAACCACGAGTCGAATGATGGCCTACGGACTTTACCTCTCTGCTGCCGGTGCCGAATCGCAGTCACAGCGAATCGAAGTCATTTCGAACAACTTGGCCAACGTCAACACGCCCGGATTCAAACGCGAGATGGCCTCTCTGCAAGCCCGCCAAAGCGAGGCGATCATTC
The DNA here is from genome assembly GCA_964567745.1 of uncultured Pirellulaceae bacterium. Lineage (GTDB taxonomy): Bacteria > Planctomycetota > Planctomycetia > Pirellulales > Pirellulaceae > CAZMNY01. The sequence goes on from CAZMNY010000040.1 coordinate 7,640, forward strand.
AAAATCAGGCAACGCCTGGCTCAAAAGAAATTGATGACATGAGCGGCGGCGTTTACCTCGCCGAAACTCCCACCGACTTTTCGCCCGGCACATTGAAGCGGACCGGAGAAGATGCCGACTTCGCCCTGAAGGACGCCGACTCGTTTTTTGTCATCGAGAAAGATGGCCAGCCACATCTGACTCGAGCGGGGAACTTCATCTTTGACGGCACCGGACGCTTGAAGACTCAGGAAGGACATTCTGTCTTGTCGGACGGCGGAGAACCGATCACGCTCGATCCAACTCTGCCCTGGTCGGTCGATGACAACGGCCGGTTCATGCAACGCGGCGCGCGCATGACGCTGGGGCTGGCCAAACCGGCATCGCTCGGCGACCTCGCTCGCGTTGGCGAAAACCTATTTCGATCTCTGGCGCCGGTGAAACAACTCGTGGCGCCCAATGAACGGCCTCAAGTGCTCAACGGCTCGCTGGAAATGTCAGCGGTCAAGCCAACTCAAGAGATGACCCAACTGATCGCGGCGTCTCGAGCCTATGAGGCGAACATCAAAATGATTCAAAACCAAGACAGCATGACCGGTTCGCTGATTAGTCGAGTTCTCGGCTAACCGTTTCATTCGGCACGCATCTCAACCGAGATCCAAGGAAGGAAATCTATGAGCGTTCAAACGTTGTACACAGCCGCGACAGGCATGGATGCTTTGGAAACAAAGCTGGACGTGATTGCCAACAACCTGGCCAACGTCAACACCACCGCCTTCAAACGTGATCGAGCGAATTTCGAAGACCTGATTTACCGGAATCACGTCCAGCCGGGCGTGGAGGACGCCGGTGGAAACTTGACCGCGGTCGGCACCAAAGTCGGCCTAGGCGTACGAGTCTCGAGCGTTCAATCTGATTTCACGCAAGGCGCCGTCGAGCCGACCGGTCGCAAACTCGATATCGCGATCCAGGGCAATGGTTTTCTGCAAGTCTTGGACGCGGGCGGAGAAACACTTTACACGCGAGCCGGCAACCTCGACCTCAACAACCTCGGCGAGCTCGTCGTCGGTTCAGCTCAAACCGGCCGAAAACTAGAACCCAGCATTACGATTCCGCCCCAGGCCACGGAAGTCGTCTTCCACCCCGACGGGAAAGTGCTCTATCGGGAAGACGGAGTCGAAGGGCTGACGGAAGTTGGCCAGATTCAGTTGGCCAGCTTTATTAATCCGGACGGTCTTCTCAAGCTCGGTGAGAACCTGTTTGCCCAAACCGGCGCCTCGAGTACGCCGGTCCTGAGCAATCCGAACGCCGACGGCGTCGGAAGTATCTCACAAGGAAACCTGGAGGCGTCGAACGTCGAGCCAGTCAAAGAGCTGATCGACTTGATCACAACTCAGCGCTCCTTCGAACTCAACTCGCAAGCAGTCCAAGCGGGCGATCAGATACTCCAGCAAATCGCCAACCTGCGACGCTTCTAATCGCCTTGTGTGCCGACTTCGGTTTACGAGATCGGCACATCATCTGTCAGCCACACACGGTGCCGAGTCATCAAAACTGGAAATCCGATGAGCAGACGAGTTCAAATCAAGACGCTGCTGTTCTTCATTGCCATCATCACCGGCAACGCTTGCGGGCGCGCGGCGGAGATCAAATTCTACCCGATCGCTCGCAACACGAGCGCCATCGTTCGACTCGGGGATATCGCCGAGATCGTCGGCACCCCGGACGAAGTGGCGAGACTGCGACGTATTGAGATCGCTGTCGCTCCGGTCGGCCTCAACTCTCGGACACTCAACTGGACCCGCATTCGCGAGTTGTTGATTCTTCGCGGCGTGAGTCCCGTCAAGCACCGCCTGAGCGGTGCCTCGGAGATCCTGCTGAAGAACAATAGCCGACAAATGGCCAGTCAAGCGACAGCAGCGATTCCAGGCACCGGGTCCCAGCCTGGCGCGCCGCTCGTCATCGTCTCGACTCGGCCTCTAAAGCAAGGCATGCAAATCGGAAGAGACGATGTTCGGCTCGAGCCGCTCAAGACGCGAAAGACGCCGGAGATGGCCACGACCGTCGAGTCGGTCATCGGAATGGAAGTCGCTCGCTCGATGGCACCGGGTCAAGTCATCCAACACCGATCCCTTCGAGCTCCGATCCTCGTCAAGCGTTCGGATACGGTTACGGTCTACGCTCGCGCCGGAAAGATCCGAGTGCGAACGACGGCAAAGTCGCTCTCCTCGGGCAGCCTCCATGACACGATCATGCTCGAAGTTGTCGGCACGAAAGACAAAATCGCCGCAAAGATCATCGGCTTCCAGGAGGCCGAGGTTTTCGTGCAGGGCACCAGCGAAGCTGCCATGCGCAAGTCGGAGCAGAGCCGACGAGCTCGCTATGTGCCAAGTCGGCGAGAAAACTCGCGCACCGCTCGCTCCCCTCAGCCCTTCCGCACAACCTCCTATCAGAGCGGAGTCCAGCAACGATGACCAATCAGCCGTTCTATTGCATTGTTCTGGGATTGATCGCGGCGTTCAGCTGCTTGGACTCGACCAATGCCCAACTGCAACCGCGGACGGGTCAGCCACAGTCGGGACAGACATATCCGCGCGGCTATGGCAATCAGGGCCGCGCTTTCACCGGCTATCGCGACAACGGACCTCGGCTCGCCAATTCGAGCTTCACTTACGTCCCTCCGACAACGCCTCGCAAGTTCGCGTTGGAGGACACCATATTCGTCGTCGTGCAGGAAAGCGCCCAATCGACGCTTGAATCCGACGTCCAACGCCGCAAGAACGCCCTCTACAACAGCGTTCTGCAAGACATGGTCGTGTTGAAAGATCTCTTCACGATTAAACCATCGCCGCAGAGTGACGGCGATCCGAAAATTAGCGGCCAGCTCAACCAAACCTATCGTGCGGAAAACGAGCTCGAGTCGCGTGAAGCCGTGCAGTTCAAGATCCAGGCAACTGTCGCCGACATTCGCCCAAACGGTCATCTTGTCCTCGAAGCCCACAAGTACGTTCGCGTTAACAACGAATTGATGCAAGTGTCGCTGTCGGGCGTTGTCGATCCTCGGGATGTGGCCAACGACCGAAGCGTGCAAAGCGAGAGAATTGTCAGCCTCCGAGTCGATCGCCAAAACAGCGGGCACGTTCGTGACGCCGTTAAGCGGGGCTGGCTGACGCGAATGATCGATCTCTTTGACGCCTTCTAAGACGCTCCGCTCTCACGACAGCGACAAACGAATCTGTTTAGGACACGCGGCCATTCGCCAACCCTTTGGACGCGAAAACGAGGAGAACAACCATGCGACGACTCTTGATGACGATGACGCTGCTCGCCGTCAGCAGCCCGACGATCTTGCACGCCACGGACATTGGCGACATCTGCCGGGTCAAGGGACAAGAGTCGAATACCTTGCATGGCATGGGGCTCGTGGTCGGCCTGCCCGGCACGGGTGACGGCGAAACGCCAACGATTATGGCCCTGAGTCAGACTTTCGCACTGATGGGCGTTTCAGCGGGCGACGCCAAGAGCCTCAAGAACCTCAAGAACGTCGCCTTAGTTCACGTAACCGCGACGATTCGCCCCGGCGGCGGGCAAGCGGGCGGCGAGCTTGATGTTCGCATCAGCGCATTGGCGGCAAAGAGTCTTGCTGGCGGACAACTTCTGGCCTGCCCGCTCACGCCTCTCTCACCCCGCGACGACCGAGTCTTCGCTCAAGCGCTCGGCCCGATCAAGATCGAAGATGCAACTCAACCGACCACCGGCAAGATCACGGCCGGCGCCAAGCTGGTTCGAGACGTCCCTCAGTCGTTTCACAATCAAGGTTATGTGACACTCGTGCTGGACGACAAGCATGCGGGATTTGGCATGGCGTATGAAGTCGAATTCGCCATCAACAACGACAAAGAATTCAACGATACGGAACCGGCTCGAGCCATCGATGCGAAGACCGTCATCGTCGAAATTCCGGATACGTATTCTGGGCACGTTGTCCTCTTCGTCTCGACGCTGACAAGCATCCCGATGCAAGAACTGCCGCGGGAAAAGCGGATCCTCATCAACCAGAAGTCCGGCGTGATCGCGATCGGTGATCGCGTCGAGATTCTTCCGGTCGCCATCTCGCACAAGAGCCTGACGATTGAAGTCGGCGGCGAACGATATAGCCAATTCGTGCCGCTCAGCCCCTCCACGGACACAGGCACCGAGTCGCTGAAGGCCCTTGTCGCTGCGATGAACGCGCTTCGCGTCTCAACGGAAGACACAATCGAAATCATCAAGACACTCGATCGCCAGGGCGCTATCTACGGCAAGCTGATTATCGAGTAGCCGACGGCAAGTTGCCGACTGATTCCCATCCAACATTAAGAAGAACGATGAACATCTCGCCCGCGAGCTTCCTTCCGCCATTGTCCGCAAACCAGACGACAGGGCAATTCGACTCGAAGCAACTTGAGACCAAGGGACTCGTCGTGGAAAAACTGCGGCAACAGAAGGTCGATCCGTCGCAGACCGCCAAGCGAGAATCCTCGTCCGAGCTTCGCGAAAAGTTTGACGAGTTCGTCGGAAAGACATTCTACTCACAGATGCTCAAGTCGATGCGGCAGACGGTCGGCAAACCGGCCTACATGCACGGTGGACGAGCCGAAGAGGTGTTTCAGGCCGAGATGGACCAAATTCTCGTCGAAGAAATGGCCGAAGCAACTTCCGACCAATTCACTGGCCCCATGTTCGATCTGTTCCAAATGAACATGACCAACCCGCGAGCGTGACCCAAGACCAAACCCAGACGAAAATATTGACGTGACCGTCTAACGCCGTTGCCACAGGCAAGAACGCCACCGTCGGCAGAACGAATCACCTGCACAAGCACTCACTCTAAAAAAGCACTCGACGCCAAGAAAACCATCGTAGCCATATGAACAACAATCAATCGCAACGCCAACAGGCCGACTCGGAACCAGTTCAATCGAGCCTGGAGTCGCAATTGGCCGACTACCTCAGCCAACTCTCCGAAGTGCAAACCGAATTGCTGCAAGTCTTGGCGAAGAAACGGGAATGCATGGCGAAAGGCGAATTCGAACGGCTTGACGAAATTCAAGTCCGCGAAACCGATCTGGGACAACGACTCAAAGACTGCCACGACCGCCGCGCCGAGTTGCTGGCGATCGCCGACGAGGAAGGACTGCCCAGCGGGACACTGGGTGAACTGGCGGAAGTATTACCGTCAGACGGCAAGGGCAGAATAAGCAATCAAGTGGAGCAAGCCTCGCAGCGAATTCGGCTACTTCAGCATCAAAGTTTGACAAATTGGGTGCTCGCTCAAAGATCCTTGCTCCATGTTTCCCAGATGCTTGAGTTTATCGCTACTGGAGGCCGCAGAAAGCCGACATATGGAACAGGCGGTACAACTCATACACGCGGCTCGTTGATGGACCAGGAAGCCTAGGCGATCTGCGATAGAACTCATTTCGAGTCAATGGCATGTCCCTATTCGGTTCACTTCAACTGGCAAAGAACTCGCTGCTTGTCACCCAGCTTGGGATCCAAGTCGCCGGTAACAACATTGCCAACGCGAGCACGCCTGGCTACATCCGCCAGGACATCAATCTGACGCCGGCAGGCGCCCAGAAGAAAGGCGACCTGCTCTTAGGCCTCGGCGTTCGTGTCGAAGGCATCGTCCAAAAGGTCGACAAGTTTCTCGAGGAGCGTCTTCGCGGCGCCAACAGCGACTTGGCGAAAGGCGAAACGGAAGAGGGAGTCTATCTCGAACTAGAAGCCCTGATCGGCGAGCTAGGCGATACGGACATCAGCACTTCACTGACTGACTTCTTTGCAACCATCAACGAGATTCTCAACCAGCCGGAGAATCAGTCCGTTCGCAACTTGGCCGTGCTCCAAGGCCAGACCCTTTCTGCCGACATCACTCGGCTCGACGATCAAGTTCGCTCGTTGAGAGCAAATCTGAACGACCGTGTGATTGCATCGGCCGACAAGATCAACCAACTGACCAGCGAGATTGCTCGACTCAACGTTCAGATCGTCGCTCAGGAAGGCGGCGGTACGCGCAAGTCAGATGCGGTCGGCCTCCGCGACGCGCGCAAGATCGCGCTCGCCGAACTCTCGAAAGTTATCGACATCCGAACGATTGAACAGCCATCGAGTTCGGTGACCGTCTTCTCCGGCGGCACCTATCTCGTATTCGAAGGTTCAAGCCGCACCATGACAACGAAGTCGACGACGGACCGGAGTCTGACGTTGGCCGAGGTTCGAATCGAGGAAACTGACTCGGCCATCCAAACTTCGTCCGGCGAATTGGCCGGGTTGGTTTCGGCTCGAGACGATGTCCTAGGCGGATTTATCGATAGCCTAAGCGAATTCACCGAAACGTTTATCTTCGAATTCAACAAGTCGTATTCCAGCGGGCAGGGTCTGATTGGCTATGACAGCCTGGTTGGCGATTACGCCGTCGACGATACGACCGCAGCGCTCGACCAAGCGGGGCTGACCTTCACGCCGACCAATGGATCCTTCGAGGTGCTCGTGCACAACAGGCAAACGGGCCTCAACGACACCACGGATATCCTGGTCAATTTGGACGGTATCGACGACGACACCAGCTTGGATGACTTAGTTGCGGCAATCGATGCAATCGACGGAATCTCCGCCTCGATCACCCCCTCGCGCGAAGTTGAAATTGAGAGCGATTCGGCGAATCTCTCGTTCTCGTTTGCGAATGATACGAGCGGAGTTCTTGCAGCGCTTGGGCTGAATACCTTTTTCACCGGCACATCGTCGTCCGACGTCGGGGTGAACAACATTGTGAAAGACGACCCGTCAACATTCGCGGCCAGCCGCAGCGGAGTTGGTCTCGATGTCGACAACGTCGTGCTTTTGGCGGATCTGTACAACGCGCCGCTCGAGTCGCAAAACGGACAAACGCTGGCCGTTCTTTACGATCGTTTTGTGAGTAAAACCGTGCAAGGCTCAGCGGTAACGCGTTCGGTCGCCGAAGGGTTTCGCGTGTTTCAGGCGACGCTCGAAGGCGAACACCTCGGCGTCAGTGGAGTCAGCATCGACGAAGAGGCAGTACGAATGCTGTCGTACCAACGCGCGTTTCAGGCTTCGGCGAGATACATCCAAACCGTTTCCGAACTGCTCGACATCATGGTCAACTTGTGACATCCGTCAACGAACTGACAAGCCGCTAAATCGCGCGAACACAAAACCACGCGAGCCAGTCTAAGGCTCAACCATCATCCCACCATCTCCATACGGCGCCACGGCCTTCGGCCCGCGCCGCCCCCGCCATGCCATCGATCATCCCCGTACCCGTCCTACGTTCAAGTGACGCGCTGGTCAACCGTCGACTCTTAGCGCAAATCCAATCCGACCAATTGTCCCTGCTTCGCATTCAAGATCGAATCAGCACGGGACGGCGGATTCAGGTTCCTAGCGAGGACGCGCCGGCTGCGGTTCGAGCCATCGGACTGCAACGCTTGCTTGAGCAGAAGACTCAATCGATTCGAAACCTCAATTCGACCCAATCCAATCTGGGCGCAAGCGACGCCGCTATCGGAGGCGTCTCGGACCTGATCATCGACATTCGAGCTCTTGCGTTGTCAATGGTCGACAATACGCGAACTGATATCGAACGCGACGGCGCCGCCGCCGAAATCGGAAGATCAGTGGAACAATTGCTCAACGACGCAAATCGACGGTTTCGCGATCGCTCGTTGTTCGCCGGCACGGCCGCCGGCGTGACGCCGTTTTCAGTCGAAGGCGCGTTCATCGCGTTCAATGGCGACAGCGGATCGTTGCCGAGCTACGCTGACATCGGCATGCTGTTCCAATCCAACGTGACAGCACAAGAGGTCTTCGGCGCATTCTCCGACGGCGTTCAGTCATTCGCAGACTTGAACCCCATCGTCACAGAACAGACGAGACTCATTGACCTGCGCGGCGGTCAAGGGATCACCACAACCAGCATTCTCGTTTCCGACGGAAACAACAGCAGCACGATCGATGTCAGCGGCGCAGAGACCGTCGGGGACGTTGTCGACTTACTACAGGCAAACCCGCCCGAGGGTCGTCGCATTACGGCTCGAGCGATTGGCAATCGACTGCAGGTCGAGTTGGATGTCGAGGGTGGCGGCAATTTGAATATCCGCGAAGTCGGCGGTGGCACCACGGCGGCGGAACTCGGCATCTTCGAAGCGAACGGCGTCGGCGTCGCCCCGCTGGTCGGAGACGACCTCAATCCCATCTTGCGAAACACAACTCCGCTGGACAACCTGCTAGGCGTGCAAGCAACAGCAGTTCTCCGATCGGGCGCCGCCGCTCCAGGACTACCAGAACTCAGTAACGACATCTACTTCGAAGCCAAGCTCCGTGGGGCCGAGTACAACGACTACGACATTCACTACGTCGACGACGAGGCCCTTCAAGCCGCTCCCGGCCTGTTGGCGGGAACCGAAACGGCTCGGTTGGAAACGACGGCGACGGCGTCCCGAGCGGCGCTCGCCTTTGGCGGACTGAACAACAATCTGATTCTCACCGCCGACACCGCTGGGGCCGCGTTCAACGGCGTCCGCATCGTAGTCGCTGGCGGAACTCACGGCGCCGGCGCATCGGCGTCGTTCGACGTGGGTAACCAGACGCTAACGGTCGAAATCGATTCGGGCGGCACCAGTGAGATTCAAAATGTGATCGCTGCGATTGACGCGAACACGCCGTTCACCGCCACGTACGACGCCTCCGATCCGGCTGACGGGGGCTACCTGGCGACGGCGACGGTCGGCGCCGCGGACATTGGCAACCTCGAAACAAACACGGGGAATTCCGGCGGTGATGAAAATACCATCTTCATCCACATCGACGCCGGCAGTACGACGGCCGGCCATGTCGTTTCCGCGCTCGAAGCCGCAGCCGACGTAACGGCTCTGTTCAACCTTGGACTCGACGAAAAAGACGAAGCTTCAGGGCTTGTTCCCGCTGGTGCCGGAATCGTCAACGTCAACACAACGGCCACGACCGCTAATGGCGAAGGGGCCGAGCTGGACCAGGCATCCGGCTTCTTGATTACCAACGGGGAGACAACCCACACGATCGACATCAGCGATGCGGAGACCGTTGAGGATCTGCTTGACACGCTCAACGGCTCCAGCGCATTTGTGCGAGCGGAGATTAACGCCGAAGGTTCGTCGATCAATATACGTTCGCGGCTCAGCGGCGCCGACCTGTATATCGGTGAGAACGGCGGGCAAACCGCAACTCAGTTGGGAGTCCGAACCTTCACAGAGGCAACGCTGCTATCCGATCTCAATCACGGAAGCGGCGTTGGCGTCGATGAAGACGTCGACTTTACCATCCGGCGAAGCATCGGCGTCGAGGTCGACGTAAACATCTCCACCGCTGTCACGGTCGGCGACGTGATCTCTCTGATCAATACAGCCGCCGGAGAAGACATCGCGCAGTTAGCGAGCAGCGGCAACGGTATCCAAATCGTCGAAAGCAATCCCACCGGCGGCGTCGCACTCTCCGTCGTCAAAGCAGCGTCCAGCTCCGCAGCTTGGGACCTCGGCCTGATCGAACAAGGCCAAGATGAGGCGTATTCGACCGACGGCCCAGCGCCCGTTGCGGCCTCGGCTCTTATCACGTTCACGACGCCGGACAATCGCGATAACGCCTTCCAGGTCACCTCAACTCAGCCCGGCACACTTCACAACGGCGTGCAAATCGTCATCGATGGAAGCGGAACAACCGCCGAAGGATTGGCCGTGTATGACTCCGGTGCCGGAACACTCACGATAACGATCGATCCGGCACAGTCAACCGCCAACGATGTCGTGAACGCGATCAATGACGCAGTCAACATTCCGTTCGAAGCGGAGCTCGACCTGACAAGCGATCCGGGCAACGACGGTACCGGATTGATTCCAGCGACTGGTATCGTTGGACTCACTTCCGACGGCACACTCAACTCCACCGCTGAACGCGCCTCAGTCGTCACGGCATTCGCGCCGCCGTTCACCTTGAATTCGTTCATTCAAATTGAAGCGGTCGACGCAGGCATTGCCTACAACGATGTTGTCGTTGAGTTTCGTGACACGCTTGTAGGCGATGTCGCAACAGCTTCTTACGATTCCGGCGCGAAGCGACTCACGATCGACGTGCAAGTCGGCGTGACCTCGGCTAACACCGTCATCACCGCGTTGGGGTCTGTGGCCGAGTTCAATGCTACGCTCGACTTGGAAACCGACGCAACCAACAACGGCTCCGGCCCCGTCCGTGGCGGCCAGTTCACCCTCGCTGGCGGCACTCCAGAAGTACTTCAAGCCGATGACGTGAATCCTTTCGAAGTGCAAAGCGTCTTCAATACGCTTCTAAAACTGCGAACCGCGCTAAACGAGTCGGACCTCGCCGAAATTGAGCGACTCGTCAATGCGATCGATACGGATTTTCGCCGAGTCAATTTTAGTCGGGCGGAAATCGGAGCGCGACAAAACGCCTTGGATTCGCTGAGGGTCCGGCTTGAGGACGAGGATGTCGAGCTGAGACGAACGCTCTCGCTCGAAATCGACGTCGATCTCGTTGAGGCGATTTCCGATCTGATGTCAAGACAATCCGCCTTTGAGGCCTCGCTGAGGCTGATCGGGCAAACGCTGCAACTCAATCTTCTGCAGTATCTCTAGTTGCAAGATGGATCAGTCAGGTCGATTCGGCTGGTGGGCGTCGATAAATGGAGCGCCAAGCCCAACGCGTTCGCTAGCATCGATGTCGACAGCTTGACTCGATTCCAGTTTGGCATTCTGCCCCTTCGTCCACGTTGCTACAATCCGCCCCCAAATCGAGCCGGGGTTGGCATAGCTGACCGCCGTTTTTATTGCGCACCGATAGCTGCAAGATCCTTGCAGCAGGAGTTATCCCGCATGAAGCGGGTTGTTTTCACGACCATCTTGCTTGTTGCCGCATTCGGATGCTCGACAACTTGGCGCTCAGCGCCCAAGCTGCCGACCGCGTCCACACTGGTGCGCGATCAAATGGTCATCCACAGTAATTTCCGTTTGCCGAAGAGCCACCGCTTGGTCGACGAACTCGTCGCGTTGCGAACGGATATCGCTCGCGAACTCGCGACACCCTTGTCCGACGAACCGATCCATTTGTTCCTCTTCGAAACTCGTGACAAGTACGAACAGTTCGTGGGAACCACTTTTCCGCATTTGCCCGATCGACGCGCGTGGTTTGTCGAAACGGATACGCAGCTCTCCGTGTTCGCTTTCTGGGGACACAATGTCGCCGATGATCTGCGTCATGAGGCGTCGCATGGATATCTGCATTCCTTCTCACCCAACATTCCACTCTGGCTCGATGAAGGGCTCGCCGAATACTTCGAGGTGCCTCGCAGTCATCAGGGCATGAATCAACCGCACATCGACATGCTCGCCAAGGCCTACAACGACGGCAGTTGGTCGCCCGACTTGGAGCGGCTTGAATTGATGCGAGATCCCGACGAGATGGGAGCTCAAGACTACGCCGAATGTTGGGCCTGGGTGCGATTCCTACTCGACTCAACTCCTGAGCGCCGCGAGCTGCTGCAGAACTATCTGGCTCGTCTGCGAATGTCCAGCAAGGTCAAACCGCTCTCGGAATTCTTAGGCGAAGACGAGCCCCGCGCCGCCAAGCAAATGCTCGCCTACCTCCGCGAGCTTGCCGCCGAACGCCCGTAGGGTTGCGACGTGAGGCTTTCTGTCAGGACGACGGTCGACGCTCTGTCCGTCTTTCGTTCCTTGTTCCTTCATTATTCCTTGTTCGATATTCGACATTCCCTTCCTTCTTTCCGTCCATCTTATCCTGTCGATATTCGCTTCTTCCCTTCCTTCTTTCGTCCGTCTTACCCTGTTGATCATGTCGATCCTGTCCCTTCTTTGCGTCCTTGTTTTGGACAGGATGAACATGATTGACAGGATGAGGAAGCCAGAGCGTCGTCCTCATATTCCCGGGGTTCCCTTGTTTCATCCTTCGCGAAATGGGAGGCGACCATTCTATTGCATGACAAACAAATGGACGTCTCCCATATTTTCGTTCCGGTCACGACTCAGTTCTTGGCACGAAGCTAAGGGCCGGAAAATCGAGCACTAGCATTTTCCTGCCACCATTTTCCTGCCATGTTCTTGCATGGTTCATGGGAACTCGATGCTCCGCGCGAGGCGGTCGCTTAATACGCATTGCCCGCCGCCCCATCCGTTGGGCAATTTGACGTCGAGATTGGTCGCCTTAATCCACGCGGAGGTGTGTTGAGCGGACTATACTTTCAGGATTGACGCCCATCTTGAGTTTCATCCATCGCTACATGAGGAAGTCGACATGCGTCCGGTTATGGCAGTTTTAGTTTTTTTGATGACATTGGCCTCTACTGTCGCGACCTCCAACGCGGTCGAGACTCGAATGAGTCCCGAATTGCTCTGGAAGTTGGGACGTGTCGGCGGAGGTTCGGTTTCGCCTGACGGTAAGCTCGTCTCCTATTTGGTTCGCCGCTACGATCTTGCGAAGGATGCCGGCGCCTCTGAGATCCACCTGCTCTCGCTTGCCACCGGAACAGATCGCATCGCGCTGACTCTTCCCAGCGCGTCGTCCCTGCAATGGGGTCGGGCCACAACAGCGGGACAACTGTTCTACGTCGCCGCGGGCGCGGGCCGTGACAACAAGAGCCCTCAGGTTTGGACGCTCGACGCAAGCAATGTCAAAGCGAAACCGAGACAAGTCACGGACGTCAAACAAGGCGTCTCCAACTTGAAGGTCTCACCGACCGGTGAGCATTTGGCATTCACCGTTGACATCAAGATGGACTCCACGGTCAACGAACTCTATTCCGATCTGCCGAAGGCCGACGCGCGAATCATCGACTCGCTGTTGTACCGGCACTGGAACGCATGGCACGACTACGCCTACAGTCACTTGCACATCGCAAAGCTTGAAGGCGGCAGGGCTCAAGACGCAGTCGACTTGATGAAGGGTTTGCGAGCCGATTGCCCCTTAGCTCCCTTTGGCGGAGCGGAACACTTCAATTGGTCGCCCGACGGCGCCGAGCTCGCTTACACGGCAAAAATGGTAAACAATCCCGCCGAGTCGACTGACAGCAGCATCTATCTGGTCAGCGTCGACGGCGGTCGTACTCGCTGTATCACGCCCGGACGTCCCGGCTACGATACGAGTCCCGTCTACTCGCCCGATGGAAAATATATCGCCTTCGATTCCATGGAGAGAGCAAGTTTTGAATCGGATCGCAATCGAATCATGCTCTACGATCGATCCTCCGCGCAGACTCGCGAGCTGACAGTCGGACTCGACCAAACTGCCCACAGCGCAACTTGGATGGCCGATTCAAAGTCGATGCTCTTCGAATCGGAATGGCGAGGCACAACGCAGCTGTTTCGTATCTATCTCGATGGCAGCAAGACGTCTCAGGTTTCGCACGGTCGTTACAACTGGAGTCTGCGCGACGCGCTGCCCGGCGGAGAGTCGATGTTGGTCGCTCGTCAAAGCATGCTGCGTCCGACAGAACTCGCCACGCTCAATTTGAACGACGGATCGCACAAGATTGTCAGCCACGTCAACGATCTGGCCTACAAATCACTCGAACTGCCCAAAATTGAAGAGCGTTGGGTTCGAGCAAGCGATGGAAAGCAGATTCACAACTGGGTGATCTACCCGCCGAATTTCGACCCGTCGAAGAAGTGGCCGACGATCATCTACTGCCAAGGCGGCCCGCAAGGTCAAATTGGTCAGTGGTTCTCGTATCGTTGGAATTTCCATCTGATGGCCGCCAAGGGCTACGTCGTGATGGCAGTCAATCGACGCGGGCTTCCCGGGTTTGGCCGCGAGTGGAATGACCAGATCAGCGGCGACTGGGGCGGGCAGGCAATGCAAGATATTCTCGCCTCAACCGATGACATGATGACCGAACCCTACATCGATCGAAAACGCGTCGGCGCGGTCGGCGCCAGCTTCGGCGGCTATACGGTCTACTGGCTTATGGGCAACCACCAAAAACGATTCTGCACCATGATTTCGCACTGCGGCGTCTTCAATCTGGAATCGATGTACTGCGCGACCGAAGAGCTGTTCTTCCCGAATTGGGACCTCGGCGGACCGTATTGGAAGAGCCCGGAAGTGCAGCGCGATTACGATCGTTTCTCGCCGCACCGTTTCGTCGGCAACTGGCAGACCCCGTTGCTCGTCGTACACGGGCAGAAGGACTTTCGAGTCCCTGTCACACAGGGAATGGGCGCGTTTACAGCAGCTCAAGTCCAGGGCGTCCCATCGCGTTTTCTCTATTACCCAAACGAAGGACACTGGGTGCTCAAGCCGCAAAACGGAGTGCTCTGGCACCGGGTCTTCTTCGATTGGCTCGACCGATACTGTAAAGAGTAAGGTGACGGCAACACGCCGATTTGCTCACGCTAGAAACGCTCCCACCCATTGCGGGCGGGAGCGTTCGCGTTCTATCGCGTTTCGCGGACGGTGCCCGAATGTTCGAAATGACGCACGACGCAACAAGAAAAGGCCCGCCCGGCGACGACCTGCCGAGCGAACCCAAACGCAACACGTAGTTGACCGGCTAGCTATTTAGCTGTTTTTTTCGCAGGCGCTTTGTCGGTCTGCTTGTCAGACTTCTTACCCGTTTTCCTGTCGGTCTTTTTGTCCGTCTTCTTATCGCTCTTTGCCCCGGATTTTCGGGCCCGACGCGTATAGACGATCTCCATATACTTGACGAACTCGCCGTCCGGCATCTTCATGAACAATGTCATTTTGCGCGAGTTGCGACCGTCGTAGACAGTGACGTTTTTGCCGATGCGAGGCTTGCCGGTCTCCGGATCGACACCCGTCTTGATCAATGTCATCGTCGATGTCTTCTTATCCCAGGTCCCCTCCATCCTGCTCATGTGCGGCTCCATGCTGTCGATCCATGAGCCGACATATTTCTTCTTGTGCGAATCGTAGCCCAGCGCCGCGCGACCTTCGAATTCTTGTCCGAAAAGTTCGCCTTTGAATACGGACGCGACCCACATCCCGCCGAGAAGCTTGTTGAACTCGGTTCCAGTCGCTTCCTCAGGCTTCTCCGCGCCGGGCATCCATATCTTCATTTTGGCGTCCCAGGCACCAGCTTCTTTCCTCAGCACCTTATGAGCTTCCGTGGGCTTCGGCGGCTCTTGAGCAACCGCCGTGGCGACAAAGGACAATGCCAGTGAAAAGGCAACGACAAATCGGCATGTTTTCATAACGCAGATAACTCCAAGTAAGAATTTGAATCAGCGCACGATGCGAACCCAAACTGTCAGCAACAAGGGCGCGGGGGCGATGATCATTTGACCAAGAAGGCGAGTCAGCCAGCTTAGACGGGAATCCCAATCCGTTGGTGGGATTTATGGCAAAGGGCCGCTCGTTAATTGCCGTTGTACTCCAGCGATCGCGACATTTTCAACTCTCGCTAAGTCGAATTCTGAGTTGACGGCGAGCGGGTTCATTGAGGCTGAAGCGAGCCCCCAATGAACTGCCCCAGATGACAAAAAACGGCCCAAAAACGCGATCTTCCGGCAAACGGTTCGGCCGCGACCGCCTGACTTCGAAAAAGGCGCCCTCGGACCGTTTATCGCGTTGGCGAGAGGATGACGAGTTTGGGTCTTCGAAGCCGAGACGGTTGAGCGCCAATGGGCCATGTCAGCGAGCGCGTGAGTGCGACTCGATGAGTCGATCCAATTCGCGTTTGAGGTTGGGCAGAATCGTCTCGTATGTGAAGGCGCCAATCGTGTCCCCTCGGCGCTTCAAGTTGACGGTGTTCGGGCCGCACCAGAGTCCCAAATCCGCGTCATCCGTCTCGCCCGGCCCATTAACTCGGCAGCCCATCACGGCAATTGTCACGGCGTGCTCGCTGGCGTACGCAGTCATTCGCTTGACCTCCTCCGCCAACTCGATAAAGGCTTCGTTCTCCACCCGTGAACAGCTTGGGCAGGAAATGATGTTCAAGGTATCGAGGCCGAAGTCGACGACGCTGCGCACGCGGCCCGCAGCGATGTCGGCCAAAATCTCTTGACCGGCGGCGATCTCTTCTGGCTTCCGCGAATTGGGCACAGTCAGCGAAACGCGAATCGTGTCGCCAATGCCTCGGCCGATCAATTGTTCAAAGGCAATGCGAGTTTTGATCACGCCGTCGGGCGGAAGGCCGGCTTCGGTCACGCCCAAATGCAACGGCACGTCCGGCCTGACATCGGCAAATCGCTGATTCACTTCAATCACATTCTTCGGGTCCGAGTCTTTGAGAGAAACGCAATAACGATGGAATCCGATCGAGTCCAGCAGTTCGCAGTGCTCGAGCGCGCTGGCCAACATCGGCGCCAGAGGATCGTCGTCCCCCGCTTCATCACGCTTGGCGGGATCGACGCTGCCGCAATTGACGCCGACTCGAATCGCACAGTCGTTCTCGCCCGCGACGCCAATGATGTATTTGACCTTGTCCGTCCAAGGTTTCTCACGCTCGTGGTGGTAGAGGTGGCCTGGGTTGTATCGAATCTTGTCGACATGAGGCGCGACCAACTCGGCCAAGCGATAGTTCTCTTGCAAATCGACCGATAGATTCGCCTCGGTCTGCGCGCGAATCTCGACCAGCGCCGCCGCGTCCGACTTGCTATCGACTGCGATTCGAACGACGTCCGCTCCAGCGTGATGCAACGCGTCGACCTGAGCGACCGTCGCCTCAACGTCTTGGGTGTGGGTGGCCGTCATACTTTGCACGGCAATCCGGTTACCGGCCCCGATTGTGACCGAACCAATTTTCACGCCGCGTGTGGCAAGTCGTTTTATTTCCACCAGCTACTCCAACTGCATAGAGATTGATCGAGCCCGTATTCTTCTCAACAACCGGCTTCGAGGCAACGTCACAGACCGCCGAAGCATCGACAATTCGCCGCGTTGATGCTTGGCAACGACACCGCGGCCCCACCGGCTGAGCGACGCCAAAACACGCATCAAGAACCGCGATCCGGCCATCGAAGCAACGGGCGATCGAGGTAACCGTCGCAAGTCGATCGCCCGACGCCAGCCTCAAAAATGCGCATTGGCCGGAAGAATTATGGCGATCTTGCCTCGAATTGTCGCGGCGGCTCTCGGACGACACCCGTTTCATGGCCTAGACTTGCGCTCACAACGTGGACCTCCCATTTTAGCCGATCTGACAAACCAACCATAAACTGATAGTTTTCTATCGTTTAGTGATTGAAATATGGCATAAAACGCGCAAAATATAGACGGATATAAGATTTTCAGGCAATTTCCCAACAACGGGAGCCCTGCTAGTGCCCGTCACGGATGAACGACGAAGCCGGTTGATTGACTTGGTTCGGCAGAGCGGATTCGCCGCGCTGCCTGACCTGGCCGTGGAGTTGGCCGTTTCCGAATCGACGGTTCGCCGGGACTTGGACCACTTGGAAGAAATTGGCGTCGCCCGCAGGACTCACGGCGGCGTGTATTACACGGGCCCGTCTCCTCAGCTGCCGCACTTTGATAACCGGCAACAAACGGAGGCGAGCAAGAAGAGCTGCATTGCCAGATCGGCGTGCCGCTTGATTGAGGATGGAGACACGATCCTGCTAGACGGTGGAAGCACGACGTACCAGATCGCCCAACAACTTGTTGGCAGACAGTTACAAATCGTTACCAACTCGCTGCCGGTGGCGAACTTGTTTACCAGCAGCGACACCGTCGATTTGGTTTTGCTCGGCGGATACATGCATACACGAACTGGAGTCACGTTGGGGCCCTATGCGAACGAGATGCTGAACTCTCTTCGCGTACGTCGAGCGATCCTGAGTGCGGCGGGCATTGATCGACGCGGCTATTACAACAGCAACCTCCTGTTGGTGGAAACAGAGCAAGCAATGATGAAAGCGGCGGACGAGGTTGTGATTGCCGCTGACAGCACCAAATTCGGTCGCACCAGCTTGGCTCGCCTTTGCGATCTAGACGAGGTGAACCACTTGGTCGTCGATGACGGCATTGATGAAGAGTGGCGAGAGGTGCTCGCGGGCGCCAACGTGGAACTCGTGATTGCGAAAGCGGGAGTCGAGGTCGAGCCAACAGAAACCGAAACGGGCGAACAGCGCAGCCACGCGAGCGGCGAGTCAACGAGCCAGTCGAGCGAGGCGAGTGCGACCTAGCGAACGAACCTTGGTCGCGAATCGCGGCGCGTTTTTGTTAGTTCGAATCCAAGAAGCCAATCAACTGAACAACGAAAGAATTGCGGTATGAGCACGGCGCCTAGCCTCGATCGATCTGCTGTCGAAAACATCGTCCGGCAGATTGTCATGCGTTCATCCAGTCCTAGATCTGTCGCACCGGCTGCGTCGAATGAACCCGAGTTGGTTGTCAGCATTTCCGCTCGGCACGTCCATCTGACGGACGCTCACGTGGAGACGCTGTTCGGCCCCGGTGCGACGCTGACTCCGATGAAGCCGTTGTATCAAGACGGTTTCTTTGCAGCCGAGGAGACCGTGATGATCGTCGGCCCTCGAAAACGAACATTACCCACCGTGCGGGTGCTCGGCCCCACTCGCGATCACAGTCAAGTGGAATTGGCGTTTACCGATGCGATTTCGCTCGGCATCGACGCGCCTGTCCGCCACAGCGGCCAGATCTCCGGAACGCCTGGCTGCGTTCTGGTCGGGCCCAAGGGCGTTGTCGAGCTTAACGAGGGCGTGATTCGAGCGGCTCGGCACGTGCACATCAATCACGGTGACTGCGAACACTACGGCGTCAAGAACAAGGATTTCGTCAAGCTGCGAATCGAATCGCCTCAGTGCACTGTCGTGTACGAGGACCTGTTGGTTCGTGCGGATGAGACGAGCAAGTTGGAAGTTCACTTGGACACCGACGAAGGCAACGCGGCCTTCCTCGACCAAGCGACCAAGGTTGAGTTGCTCGCGCAAGAGGAAGCTTGCAAGTGTAAGCAGTAAGCGACTAAACCCGCGTTGAATTTTGGAACCACGAGAAGCGTATTTTTTGATTGAAACTCAGCATCCGGACAGCGTAGTCGACGGATGTGAAACAACGACAAGTCATTAACGGGAGACCCCTAGCTATGGCGAAAGCAATGGAAGCGTTGGGCATGATCGAGACGAAAGGGTTCATCACCCTTCTCGAAGCCAGCGACGCGATGATGAAAGCGGCGAATGTCGAATTCCTAGGTTGGGACAAGGTCGGCGCCGGCCTCGTTACCGCCTTTGTCACGGGCGACGTTGCGGCAGTGAAAGCGGCCACCGACGCCGGTGCGAACTCGGGCGGCCGAGTTGGCGAAGTTGTCAGCGTTCAAGTTATTCCTCGTCCGCATGAGGACTTGGGCAACGTGATCGCCAATCTGAAAAAGGGCGGCTAAATGGCCAAGTCATCACCACGTCGTTCGACAGCAAAGAGCACAAGGAAAACAAACATGAATAGCGCAATTGGATTAGTGGAGACACGCGGATTGGTCGGCCTGGTTGAGGCGACCGACTCGATGGCCAAGGCGGCCAACGTGGAGATCGTCAAGCGAGTTGACATCGGCGGTGGCTTGGTCACGACGGTCGTGCGCGGCGACGTCGGCAGCGTTCGAGCTGCGGTCGAAGCGGGTGCCAACGCGGCGAGCCAAGTCGGCGATTTGGTCGGAAGCCATGTGATTCCCCGACCTGCCGAAGGTTTGGTCGAGTCCTACGTCGGTTAAGCAACAAGGGATCGATCGAACGCCGAGAAGTTGGCGGTCGCATCGATCTTGTCACGGACGAAGCGATTGTTCTCGCCCATGTCGACACCGAGAAGCTGAGAGCTGTGAAGCTCGGCGAAGCTCCTCATGAAGGTAACGTCGTTTGACGCCGCACGATTTTTCGGCGTAGCCAAGTTACCAATCCTCGGCAAGGCGATAGAAGGAGTGAAACCGAATGAAAGTACTCGTCGCCAACCTCGGCTCGACCAGCTTCAAGTACCGACTGTTCGATATGGACAACGAGCGCCAGATGGCGCGCGGAGGAATCGAACGCATCGGTTCGGCAAGCAGCGACTGTTTCGTCGAAATCGGCGATCGTCGCGAACAGCTGACGACCGAAGCGCCTGACCATGCGGTGGCGGTGAAGTTGTGCCTGCAACAGTTGACTGACTCGGAAACCGGTTGCTTGGAGGATGTCTCCGAAGTCGCCGCGATCGGGTTCAAGGCTGTCCACGGCGGGCGAGTGAGCGGAGTACAACGCGTTGACGACGATTTGCTTGAAGCCATGAATGAGATGAGCCAAGTGGCACCAGCTCACAATCCGCCCTACATCGCAGCGATGCGGTTGTTGGCGGAGAAGCTGCCCGAGATGCCTTTGATTGCGGCCTTTGAGACAGGTTTCCACCAGACGGTCCCAGACCGACTGCGGCGTTACCCGGCCCCATTCGAATGGGGCGAGTCGATGAGCGTGAAGAAATGGGGATTTCACGGCGCAAGCCACAGGTATATCGGCGTGCGGATGGCCGAGTTGATCGGCCGGGACGACTTGCGAGTCGTCTCGCTTCACCTCGGCGGCTCCTCAAGCCTGTGTGCGATGCGAGGCGGCGTGAGTGCGGCGACATCGATGGGCATGAGTCCTCAATCGGGCGTCCCTCACAACAATCGTGTTGGCGACTTCGACCCCTTCGCGATCCCCGTGATCATGAAGGCGACGGGCAAGTCACTCGATGAAGTACTCGATGATCTGGCATGCCGCAGCGGCCTGCTCGGACTGAGTGGAGTGAGTGGCGATGTTCGCGATTTAGAGAAAGCGGCCGCGGATGGAAACGAAAGGGCTCAGTTAGCTCTGGATGTATTCATCAGTGAAACGCGGCGTTACTTGGGTGGGCTGTTAGTTGAACTCGGCGGCGCGGATGTCATCGCCTTCACCGGAGGCATCGGAGAGAACGGCGTTCAAGTTCGCAGCGACGTGTGTCGCGACCTTAGCGAACTCGGAATCGAGATCGACGAACAGCTCAACGTAAAACTCCGAGGCGAGGGTCGAGTCAGCACGGACTCGAGTCGCGTACAAGTCTGGGTCGCGCCGACGAACGAAGAATTGATTGTCGCTCGTCAAACGAAAGCAGCTTTGACCGCTTAACGCGACAGAGTGCAAAACTGAGTGTGAGTCTTGTAGTCAAGTTGTTGTCAGGTAAGAAGGACGATCGTCATGTTTGTCGCGAAAGTCACCGGGTCGCTTGTCGCCACGCAAAAGGTCGACACTTTGGTCGGCTACAAATTGCTCGTGGTGGAGCCATACCGTGTGGAGGCCAAGAAGCGTGAATCGCTGACGACAACGGGACGCACTTTCGTGGCCGTCGACACGCTCGGCGCCGGCGAGGGTGACTTCGTCTTGATAACTCAAGGGTCGAGCGCCCGGCTGACAACCGAGACGCGCAACATGCCGATCGATACGGTCATCGTCGGTATTGTCGATCGAGTTCAAGTCGATCAGGCGTGTGTCTTCAAGCGGGACTAGTGAACATCGTTTAACCCGTTGCCGGAGGCGAGGCGTCGGAGAAAACGTCGGAAATATCGACAACCTCCTTTAGCCAGATGGAGCGAGTGGGCGGTCAGGGAAGCCGTTGTTAAACCACCCAGAATAGAGAATGGTCATGCAAATCGACGAATCGATGATTCGCAATGTTGTCGCTCAAGTGCTCTCCGAAGTCGGTCAAAGCGCGCACATTGGCGGCGGCGGATATAGCGGACGCCACGGCGTTTTTCAGGATGCGAACGAAGCTGTCGCAGCGGCGCGCGAGGCGTTTGAGCAGCTTTCGGAGAGAGGGTTGGAGGATCGCAAGAGGATCATCGACCACATCCGTCGCATTTCCATCGACCAATGCGTCGAGCTCGGCACAATGGAAATGGACGAGACCAAGATTGGTCGCTTGGAGCACAAAATCGAGAAGCTCAAGACGCTAGGCATGCAAACGCCGGGCGTCGAGTTTTTGCGAAGCGAAGTCTTCAGCGGCGACCGCGGACTAGCGGTGATCGAGCATGCACCGTTTGGCGTTATCGGCGCGATCACTCCCGTGACTCACTCGTTGCCAACCATCACGGGCAACGCAGTCAGTATGATTGCCGGTGGCAATACGCTGGTCGTGAACCCTCATCCGAGCGGCAAGCGAGTCGCCGCGGAGGGCGTTCGCCGTTTCAACGAAGCGATCTACCAAGACCTGGGCATCGACAACCTGATCTGCGTGATTGCCGAGCCGACTTTGGAATCGGCCGCGACCATATTCAAACACAAGCAAGTCGCGTTGATCTGCGTCACAGGCGGGCCCGCTGTTGCTCGCGCAGCACTCAACAGCGGAAAACGAGCCGTCGTTGCCGGCCCCGGCAATCCGCCCGTAGTCGTCGACGAAACGGCCGATTTTGACCAGGCCGCTCGCAGCATCATTCAAGGCGGGGCTTACGACAACAACCTTCTCTGCATCGCGGAAAAGGAAGTCTTTGTGGTCGCCAGCGTCTTTGACCGCATGATGGCGGCGATGGATCGAGCCGGCGCGATGCGGCTCACCGAAACTGAAATTGCCAAACTCCAACAATCGGCAATCATCCAAGTGGGTGAAGACAGGCACGATGCGGCGTCGAAGGAATGCTTGGGTCAAGACGCGGCCGTTCTGGCTCAATTTGCCGGCCGCAATGCGCCAGCAGGCGTCGAATTGTTGTTTGGCGAGACCGACGAATTCAGCCCATTTGTTTCCGTCGAGCAGATGATGCCATTCATTCCGTTTGTTCGCGTCCCTGACGTCGATACGGCCATCGCAAAAGCAAAACAGTACGAACACGGTTTCCGCCACACCGCGATCATTCACTCTCACGATGTTCGAAACATGACCAAGATGGGTCGCGCTTTGGACACAACATTGTTTGTCAAGAACGGCCCCTGCATGGCGGCCCTAGGGCTCGGCGGCGAAGGCTATCTGTCATTCAGCATCGCGGGACCGACGGGCGAAGGCGTCACAACGCCGCTCACCTTCACTCGCGAACGACGTTGCTCGATGATCGACGACCTCTGGATACTCGGTAAGTAACTCGCCTCGTTTTGTTTTTTTGTGTCCGTCGGAGAATCGCAAGAATGAGAGTCGGACGTGTCATCGGTGCCGCCACCGCCACCATCAAGCACCCATCACTTGCCGGCGCTAAGCTGCTGGTTGTGCAGCCGTGTCTGTCGGACGACGGCGCTGAAGGCGCGTTGGCAGCCGACGGCGAACCGCAGCTCGCTGTCGATTTGGTCGGCGCCGGCCGTGGCGAATTGGTGATGATTTCGAGCGACGGGCGCGGTGCAAGAGAATTCCTTGGCGTCGAGGCGACGCCGGTGCGTTGGACGGTTATCGGCATT
The DNA here is from genome assembly GCA_964567745.1 of uncultured Pirellulaceae bacterium. Classification (GTDB taxonomy): domain Bacteria; phylum Planctomycetota; class Planctomycetia; order Pirellulales; family Pirellulaceae; genus CAZMNY01. The sequence goes on from CAZMNY010000040.1 coordinate 31,006, forward strand.
CAAGACGCGTAGAAGTGCGAATAGAGCGAACATGAGCGGAACCGCTCACAATGCGAACCTGTTGAACGCGACGCTAGATGAAGCGTTGATCGAGCGAATCGTGCGCGAAGTGTTAAGCCGTGTTGCAAATCGCTCGACGTCGCGCGAGACGCAGTGCGCCTCGTCGTCCGATTTTCGAGTTGAGGGGCGAGTGGTCACTTTGGAGAGTCTGCGAGAGTGCGGGGACGATGCCAAACGCGTGATCGTGGCGAGCCGAGCCGTGGTCACTCCGGCCGTGGTCGATGAGATAAAAGATCGAGGCCTGACGCTCGTGCGATGCGACTCGAGTCCAGCCTTCGCGAATCGCGCGAAGACTCAAGCGGAATCGAAAAAGCGTGAGCGAGGGAGCGAGTTGACGATTGGCCGAGTGGATTCGGCGAGTGGACCTGGATGGGACGCAGTCAAGCGTTTTGGCCATGCCACGATCAACGGCGGATTGGTTTCCGTGCTGCCGCGATTAGCGAAACAGTTAAGCAGTGGCGGGCAAGGCGTGCTTGTGACGTCGGCGCCGGCCGCGACCGTTTATCACGCCTGTCAACACGGGCTGAGGGCGGTGTATGCGACAAATGGCCGAGATGTCGGCGAGGCGAGAAGCGAGTTCGATGCGAATTTGCTTGTTGTCGATTCCCATGGCGCGTCCAACGGCGCTCTCGAGTCGTTCCTTACTGCGGATTAGCAAGAACTCTTAACACAGATCGTTGCTCGACCCGAGCAAGAGAGAGAACGGAGAATAACGCGATGAGAATTGCAGAAGTGATTGGCACAGTCACGCTCAATCGCTGTTTACCTTCGTTCGAAGGCTCGCGTCTCAAGTTGGCAATCCCGCTGACGCTGGAGAACTTGCGGGGCGAGTGGGCCGATGGAGAGACAATCGCCGTCTGGGACGATTTGGGTGCCGGCGTGGGAAGTCGAATTGCAATGAGTGAAGGCGGCGAAGCAGCTCAGCCGTTTCGTCCTGACTACAAACCGGTCGATGCCTACAACGCCGCGCTGCTCGACGATGTCGACATTGGCGACATCTAGAGTGCAACGAGCCCGGTCACGAAAACAGCAATAGTTAAGCGATACAACACAAATCAATTGATCTCCACAACAGGAGCTAAAGTCAACTCATGGTCAACGTTCATCAAGTCAAAAAAGACATGTGTGAAATCGGTCGGCGAATCTACAACAAAGGATTCGCGGCAGCCAACGACGGCAACATTACAGTCCGGATTTCGGAGAACGAGTTTCTCTGCACGCCGACAATGCAATCGAAAGGCTTCTTAAAGCCCGACGATATTTGCACGATCGACTTCACCGGCAAGCAATTGGCTGGCCGGAAAAAGCGAAGCAGCGAAGCTCTTCTGCACTTGGAGATCTATCGCAAGCGGGACGACATCAAGTCGGTTGTGCACTGCCACCCGCCTCACGCGACCGCGTTCGCTGTCGCTCGCGAACCCATTCCACAGTGCGTGTTGCCCGAGGTCGAAGTCTTCCTGACGGACATCCCGATCACCAAGTACGAAACGCCCGGCGGACAAGCGTTCGCCGACACGATCCAGCCGTTCGTCGACAAAACCAACGTCATCATCCTGGCGAACCACGGAACGGTAAGTTACGGCGAGGATGTCGAACGCGCTTATTGGTGGACCGAGATTCTCGACGCGTACTGCCGAATCTTGATGCTCGCCAAAGGACTCGGCGGCGTGACCTATTTTTCGGAAGAGAAAGAACGCGAACTGCTCGACTTGAAGAAGAAGTGGGGCTTCATGGACCCTCGACTCACCGAAGAGTTTAAAGACTGTGACATTTGCGGTAACGATATCTTTCGAGACAGTTGGAGCGAAACCGGCGTATCGCGCAACGCGTTTGAGGCGCCGCCCGCGATGGGTCGAGACAAGACCAATTCGGTGCCCGCAAGCGGAGACAGTCAAGAAGCCTTGATCCAAGAAATAACGAACCGAGTGATGCAGGCGTTGGCTCAACAATCGTAGGCGCTTATCGGACGAGCGGCGGAAGCATCGTGGCGTCAAACGCCACAGCGAAAGACGAGTGGCGAAAGTCAAACGAGGACAAATCATGAAAGTTAGTATCATCGGCGGCGGCGGACTTGTGGGTTCATCGGCAGCGTTCGCGTTGCAATGCAGCGGAGTCGCTCGGCACATCGCGCTGATCGACCTCAATGAGAAACTCGTCGAAGGCCAAGCCCTCGACTTGCTTCACGGCGGACCAAGCACGGCCGATCAGCTCATCACATCGGGCGGTTACGAACACGTGCCCGATAGCGACGTGATTTGCATCACCGCCGGACTTCGCCGCAAACCGGACGAATCGCGGTTGGACTTGATCAACCGCAATACGGATTTGTTCCTTTCGATTCTCGAACAGGTCGGATCCGCTGGTTTGAAAAAGGACGCGATCATTTTCGTCGTCTCAAACCCAGTCGACATTCTCACGTACTTGGCCGCTGACCGTCTGAAGTTGCCGCATTGCAAAGTCATTGGCCTGGGTACGCAGCTCGATACGATTCGCTTCCGAAGCCTGATTGCGCAAGATCTCGGGGCGCCGCCGACTCAAATCAATGCATTGATTCTGGGAGAGCACGGCGACAGTATGACTCCGATCTGGTCGAGTGCATCAATCGGCGGGTTGCCTTTGGACAAGTTCCCCGGCTGGTCGCCCAACAAAGCGAATGAGCTGTTCAAGCGGACGAAGGGTTCGGGGGCGGAAGTCATCGCCAAAAAGGGCGGTGCCGGATTCGCTGTGGGCATCGCCATTCGCGACGTAATTGACACAATCGCGTTGGATCGCCGCCGTATCCTTCCGGTCTCCAGCGTCCAAGATGGTTGCTGCGGCATTCGCAACGTGGCCTTGTCGGTTCCGACCGTCGTCGGCCGCAGCGGCGTTGTCGATCGCCTGGAAATGGACCTCTGGCCAAAAGAAATCCAGGGGATCCGAAATAGCGGCAATGTACTCCGCCAAACGCTTGAGACAGTCTTGAACCGCGTCGGCTAACGAATACCGCGTCTAGCTTTCGTTGGCGTGACTCTTTTCACCGCACCGGGCGTGCGGTACCGTTATCTCTTTGGCAAATGTTCGCCTGAGGATGACGCTACGATGAGTGACACGACGACGAGCGGGTCGACCAGCGAAAAGCCGAGCGAAGTTTCCACAGTTGAGGCGCCTCCAACGACGTTGTTTGGCATCCTCTCGCGACTTGGCCCCGGCTTGATTGTCGCCGGATCGATTGTCGGCTCCGGCGAGCTTATCGCCACGACGCGAACCGGCGCCGAAGCTGGATTCTGGCTGCTCTGGCTAATCGTTGTCGGCTGCGTCATTAAGGTGCTCGTGCAAGTCGAATTCGGCCGCTATTCGATCGTCACGGGTCGCACGACGATGGACGGCCTGAATGAAGTCCCCGGCCCTCGGCTCGGACGGCGCGGAAACTGGATCGTCTGGTATTGGTTTCTCATGTTCATGGCCAGCCTCGGCCAACTCGGCGGAATCGTCGGCGGCGTCGGTCAAGCTCTTTCGATTAGTTGTCCGCTTACGGAAGAAGGCCGAGAGTACAATGCGTTCGTCGACCATGTGACTAAGCGCAAAGTGCTCACGGCCGAGATCAGTCGAGCCGAACAACTCAAGAAGACTGACACGGGTGACTACAAGGCCTTGCTCGCTCGGCAAACCGATTTGGACAAGTTGATCTCGACAGCCAAAGCCAAGTACATCGATGAGATGGGAGCCGAGGCTTTCAACGACGCTGGGGGAAAACCTAAAGCTCCATCCGACGCGAAAATCTGGGCCGCGATTATTGCCTTCATCACAAGCGGCGTGCTGTTGATGGGTCGATACGGCTTGATTCAGTCGTTCTCAACGGTCATGGTCGCGGCTTTTACCGCGATCACGGTTATCAACTTGATCCTGCTGCAATCGAATTCGACTTGGGCCGTCGGTGCGGACGACATCGTTAACGGTCTGAGCTTCCGCTTGCCGCCTGAAGCAAAGACCGCGGTCGCCACCGCGCTTGCCACTTTTGGCATCATCGGAGTCGGCGCATCCGAATTGGTGACCTATCCGTATTGGTGTATCGAAAAAGGCTACGCCAGGTTTACCGGTCCGAAAGACAATAGCGAGTCGTGGGCCGAACGAGCCCGCGGCTGGATGCGAGTGATGCGGTGGGACGCATGGTGCTCGATGGTCGTTTACACTTTCGCAACGGTCGCCTTCTATTTGCTGGGAGCCGCCATTCTAGGTCGGTCGCAGTTGATCCCCGAGAAGAGCGAAATGGTGCGAACTCTGGCCGTCATGTACGAACCGGTTTTTGGCGGTTGGGCACCTCCCGTCTTCCTGTTCGGCGCCTTCGCCGTCTTGTACTCGACCTATTTCGTAGCCAACGCGAGCCAGGCTCGTGTGATTTCCGACGTGCTGAGAGTGCTTGGTTGGGCGTCAGACGATCCGAATGCCTATCGCCGCCGAGTTCGTTTTTTCAGTGGACTGTTGCCTTTGGTCTGTTTGGTGATGTACATCGGTTTCCCGAATCCGGCAGCTCTCGTTCTGCTGAGCGGAGTCATGCAGGCGTTGATGTTGCCAATGTTGGCCGGCGCCGCCTTGTTCTTCCGATACAAGCGTTGCGATAGCCGGATTTCGCCGACGATGCTGTGGGACGCGTTCCTCTGGCTCTCCGCCTTGGGGATGCTGATCACAGGCGGCTGGCTGCTCTACGGCAAACTGGGCGTCATCTACAAAGGACTCGTCACCATCTTTGGCGGTGCCCTTTAGGCGATTTCAGCGGAACAGACAATTCGGATTCGTGGTAGCCACATTCGCCAGAACGCTCGAGCTCAGCTATGGGTTAATCTCATCAGCACCGAGGTAACACCCTGGGAAGCGTGAGGACGACGCTCTGCCTTCTTCATCCTTCATCCTGTCAAAACAAGGGCGAAAAATATTGACAGGATCAACATGATGGACAGGATAGAACGGACGGAAAGAAAGAAGAAGCGAATATCGAACAAGGAATAATGACGGCCGAAGGAATGAAACAAAGACCAACCTTATCGGCGCACCCGAAGGCTACGGGAGCTGGTTCGACATGAACTCCAAACGCGCTTCGCCGGCGCAAAATCGTGGGCAAAGACAATCTCTGGCGAGACAAGCTCTACGACGTTTCTTGTCCGCGACCGCTCAACCCGCTTTCGCCGTTGGCGTCGCGACGCCTAACTTCTCGGCAAGCTCGACCAATTGGTGCCAGTTTTCGTCGTCAAAGTCGACGCCGTTCGCGGTCTTGGCGGCGATCGTCTTGCGCTCTGGGTCGCCCGGTAGCATGATTTCCTCAACGCCTTCGGCTCGTTTGCACTCGCGAACGAATTGGGCCAACTGTTCGACTTCCGCCGCAAAGTGATCTGCGCCGCCGAACTTATCGGGGTCGGCGAGCATCATGAAGACACAATTTCCCTTGGGCGTTTCCGGCGTCTCTCTCGAGCAGAGTCCGCCTGAGAGGGCGCCGCAGAAGATGTCGATCATCAGGGCGAGGCCAAAGCCTTTGTATGCCTGCGGACCTCCCATCGGGAGAATGCAGCCGGGCGGTTCAGCGTAAAGCGAAGCAGGATCATTGGTCGCCTTGCCGTCGCTATCGATCAACCAACCGTCGGGGCATATCTCACCGGCAATGTGTTTCACACGGACCTTGCCTTCCGCGGTGGCGCTGGTGCTGAAGTCCAGAACCAGCGGGCCGTCCTTGTGCGGCGCGCCCATGCCCAAGGGGTTTGTGCCGAGTCGCGGTTCGCAACCGCCAGGCGGCGCAACTCGGCGGGCCGCACCGTGCGTATTGACCATGACGATGGACAGCAGGTTCTGATCGGCAGCCAGCTCGCAGTATTCGCCCAATCGACCGACATGACTCGCGTGGATCAAAGTGCCGACAGCGACTCCCGTCTCTTTGGCCTTGGCAATTAAACGCTTGGTCAGCCGCCCGCATTGCACTCGACCAAACCCCCAGTGGGCGTCGGCCGCAATTCGAGTTGGCGACTCACTCATGATATCCAGTTCGATTCCGGAAACGGTATCGCCGACATTGAGCATGTTCAGATAGAACGGCAGCCGCATCAGACCGTGCGAATCGTAGCCCCGCAAGTTGGCGCCGACCAAGCTCGGTCCAACAATGCTCGCTTCCTCCGCCGTCGTTCCCCCCGCTTCCAGCAGTTGACTTGCAAACTCGCTTAAGTCGTTGGCTTCGAATCTCGCCACGTTGTGCTCCGTGTTTCTGTTGACTTAGTTTTTTGTAATCTGACGGTGCGCTTCATAGATGCCTACTCCAACGGCACAGGCGAGATTCAAACTTCGCACTGGGCCAATGATGGGAATCGAGACGGATTGCTCGGCATGTTGATTAAGAATCGAATCCGGCAAGCCTTGTGTTTCGCTTCCAAAGACCAAGACGTCGCCGTCGGCGTACTCAGCCGTCGTGTACTGCCGCTCTGCTTTCTTCGTAAAGAACCAAAACGGACGTCCCGGCAGTCGTTCCCGGAGATCAGGCCAGGAATCGACCGCCTCCCAATCGAGGTCTTTCCAATAGTCCAATCCCGCGCGGCGAAGATTGGCCTCGGTGAGTTGAAAACCGAGCGGTCTAACGAGCCAAAGTTTCGCTTGCAAGGCAACGCACGTGCGGCCAATATTGCCCGTATTCTGAGGTATCTCGGGCTGGTGCAAGACGACATGCAAGGTGGGTTCTGTGCTCACGGTACAAGCGATGATACGCGATGTACGTGTCGGGACAAGATGGCGCCAGCCGAGCTGCGAGACACATCGGCTGAATCCGTCAGCGCCCGCCAGAATGAAAGCGCCACAGGCTCTGGGTTCATCTCAACCGCCGCGAAGACCGACTAGCCGGGAATCACGTCCGGCCCGCTCTCCCCTTTCGGCACAAACCGCATCGAGATTGAATTCACGCAGTGTCGCGTGTTCTTGGCAGTCATTCCTTCGCCCAGAAACACATGCCCTAAATGGCCGTCGCAATTGCCGCAAACAATCTCAGTTCGCCGGCCATCCGCATCGGGAACACGTTTGACAGCGCCCTCCTCGTCATCGTCAAAACTGGGCCACCCGCAACCGCTGTGGAACTTATCGTCGGAACGATAAAGCGGCGCGTTACACCGTCGACAAGTGAAGACGCCGGGCGCCGTCAAGTCGGTGTATTCGCCAACAAACGGCGCCTCCGTGCCCTTCTGAACGATGACCCGTTCTTCCTCTGGAGTCAATTCGTTGAACTCGTGGTCGTCCATTGCTTGTTCTTGGCCTATTTCTTTTTTTGTTTGATAAGTCGGATGAAGTCGATTCCGACCATGTACGATTTGACGGCTTTCGGATTCGCGCCAAGTATTTCGACTTGCAGTTTGGCAGGCCCCTTCTTCAACGAAATATTGTCGTACTGAATCACGCCAGTCGTAATAACTTTGGGATCGTACAAGTCGATTGGACCGCCTAGCTTCGTGCCGTTCAACGAAAGCTGCACGATTCCGTAATCTCGAGCACGAGTCAAAACCAGCTGGACTTGGTAGTCGTCGTCAGCGTCGACTGGCACTTCGAGTGTCAGACTCTGTTTTGGCTGCGCGCCGGTCCACCAAAGGTGATCTTCAGCGCTCCAAGCGTCGTCGCGTAACCCGCCCATCGCCTGACTGCGAGCCGAGCCGCCCGTCTTACCAATAATCTTGAGCTTCTCCGCTTCGAGCGCATTCGGCACGCGTTTGGTTTTCGGATCGATGGGCGACTTCGGCCCTTTCAGCGAAACCTGAGTCGGGCTGGCCAAGTAGGCCACGAGGTCTCGGATTTCGGACGGCGATAGCGACTCCAACAAGCGCTCGGGCATCATCGACAGTTCCGACAGGCTCCGCTCTTCAATTCTCGCCCTGGGCACCACAACGGTGTCATTGATCGTTCGAATCGTCAACGCGCTATCGGTCTCCAATTGGACAAGCCCCGAAACCACGCGCCCGTCATCGAGCGCCAATTTCGTCATGCGATAGTCTTTGCCTAGAACGGCGCTTGGATCAACGACGTTACTCAGGATGTACTCCAAGTTCGCTCGATTCGATCCGGTGATGTCCGGTCCGACTTTGCCGCCAACGCCAAAGAGCGTGTGACACGACGCACAAGTTTTGTCAAACAACTGGCGGCCGTGACTGACGTCGGCGGCTGCCATGCTCCGCCGGCCAAGGCGACTTTTGAGCGACTCGATCTTTGCCTTCTTCTCTACAGATGACTCGCGAATCTGGCCCCAAGCCTTTCGAATACGCTCGGCCAACTTGGCATCCTTGAAGCCCGTCAGCTGGCGAACATGATACGCATGCAAATCAGTCGTTGGGATCTGTCCGGCTTCCACCGCGTCTAGCATGGCATGGGCAAACACCGGTCGAGCTGCAAGCGTGTTGATCGCGTCGCTCTTCTGCGCTGAGGTCAATTGACCGTATCGTTTTAGGATCGACGTCGGGATTCTCGGGTCCTCAAACGCGGCAAGCGCCTTGAGCGATGGCGAGCGGAGTTGATCCGTGTCGAGCGCCGCGAGCAGCGACGGCGCCGCCAACTTGTCTCGTCCTCTCACGAGTATGCCCAGTGATTGAAGCCGCTTCGTCGCCGATTCGTTTGAATCAGCCAGTACGCTTCGCAGCCGTGGGAAGATGCGTTCATCGCCAAAAACGACCGCCAACGCATCCGCTTGATTCCGAATCTTCTCGTCGGCATTCTTGAGCAGTCCTTGGTACGCTTCGGACCAAGCCTCCGGCATCTTCACGCCAACTCGCCCTTCGAACGAACGCGACATTTCGGCCAGCACCGACTCAGTCCAGCTCGCATCGGTGCCCTTCGAGAGCGATTGAACAAGTTGTTCCAGTGAGGCCGGTTCGCTTGCCGCGCGTCGAATAACGAACTCACGAACGCGAGGAATGGGAGTTCTTGCAGCGAGCGCTAAAGCGCGTTTCGCGTCTTCGACCACCAGCGGTTCGACGCCGTACCAAATCATCAACGGCAGATTGTGATCCTCCGCGTCTTCTTCTCGCATCGCCAACCGTTCCAAGATCGGCCAACGCTGCTGATGATTCAATCTCTGGGCGGCCGAGGTAAGGTAAAGTCTGACGACCGCTGACTCGTCTCGCTCGGACAGCGCGATCAGTTGTTCATGAAGCTCCGACGAAATCGTCGAGTCTTCAAGCTGCAGTTGGATCGTCCACGCTCGGACAAACTCGTCACCATCACGCAGCAGCTGATTCGCCAACAGCTCGTCGAATTCCCCTAGAGCATGCAAAGTCCAGAGTGCTCGCAGCCGAACCGGCGTCGACAACTCGGATTGAACGAGCTCGCGTAGCTGCGTTTGTACGGACTTGCCGGCGCCGCGATGCATGAGCACTTTGCGGGCGCTGCGAACGAACCATTCGTTCTTGTGGGTGTGGATACCAACCAGCTCGTTATCAGTCATCTTGTTCAGGTCGACTTCGACCGAGTTTCGTTCGCCGTACGTCACGCGATAGACACGGCCGTTAGTACGATCCCAGATTTCCGGGTTGCGTCGGTGACACGCATTCTTGTCGTACCAATCGATCAGAAGCACCGAGCCATCAGGCCCATACCGCATGTTGATTCCGCGGAACCATCGGTCGTTCGCGAAGAGAAAATCGGGGCCGTGGCTGCCTACGTATCCAGAGCCTCGTCGAGCGAGCGTATCGTTGTTGACGCGATTTCCATGAATGTTGTTCATGAAGATTTGATTTCGATATCGATCCGGCCAGTTGTCTCCGAGATAGATCATGGCGCCGCAATGAGCGTGACCTCCACCAGCGGCAGACGTATTGGACGGCACGGCAGGTTCATGCCCCCACCAAGCGTGGTCACGAATGTTGCCAACGTAGTGCGCGTGATCGGCAATCGTCTTGATATCGTCGTAGAGATAGGGGTTAAAGTGTTGGCCCCCCTGCCGATGATATCGCCCGCCTTGCACGATATGCCACAGATGCGGAATCACGCAGGCCGTGATAAACGACTGACCGCGATCGTTAAAATCGACGCCCCATGGGTTGCTGGTGCCTCGGGCAAACACGTCGAATTCGTGTCGCAACGGATGGTAACGCCAGACAGCGGCGTTCACCGGAACTCGCTTATCGTCGGCGGTCCCCGGCTTTCCAACTTTGGAATGCGTAAACACGCCGTGGCAACCGTAGAGCCAGCCATCGGGGCCCCAGATAAACGCGTTGAGTGTTTCGTGAGTGTCTTGATAGCCGAAGCCGTCGAGCAGAATCTGGGGATCCGAATCGGGTCGATCGTCGCCGTCCTTGTCTGGGATGAACATCAGATACGGCGCCGCTCCGACCCACACGCCGCCGAATCCGACCTCGAGTCCGCTAATCAGATTCAATCCATCGGCGAATACTTTGCGGCGGTCGAGTGAACCGTTTCCGTCGCTGTCTTCCAGAATGATGATCTTGTCTTTGCCTTCGCCCTCAGGCGCACGGATCGGATACGTGTGCGCTTCGGCAACCCAGAGTCGGCCACGTTCGTCATAGGCCATCGCGACTGGCTGGTGCACCAGCGGTTCTCCCGCTGCGAGTTCAACTCGAAAGCCGGGCGGCGCCGTCATTTGCTTCGCCGCTTCTTCCGGCTGCAAGCCGTTCTTGAGCTCGCGCCGCGGCTTGGGCTCCCACGACTCCCAAGTTTCGCGATCGACTTTCTTACTCGAGTGCATGAGAACATGACACCCTTTCATACCACCGGCAAGAATGTCGAGAGAGCCGTCTTTGTCGAGGTCGCCAACGGTAACTTGCCGGCCGATGCCCGCGATCCCATCGGCGCGGTGCGGCGCCCAGCGAACGCCAGCGTCTGTACGCTCCAACTTAAACCAATAGACGACGGCGCCCGCATCCCACAACGGACTCTGCTTATGGTGAGACCAATATGTCTTGCCAGTGACGATGTCTCTTAGACCGTCGCCATCGATGTCGGCCATGGCAACGCTATGCAATTCGGTGAAGACAAGTCCGTAGCGGTTTTCATCGGGCTTTTCGCCCATGATCAGATGCTTCTTAAAGTCAATCTCGCCTGCATCATTTGGAACTTGCTCGAACCAAGCGAGTCCGTAGTCGTGCGCCGCCAAGCTGGTGATGACATCGCCATCGCCATCGCCGTCGACATCGTAGACGTGCATCTCCGCGCCGCCTCGCTTGGTGAAGACGTACGTGTGGAACGCCCAAGGGCCACCCAGATTGTCGGGCTGCTTGAACCAACCGCCGCTTGTCAGAATGTCCTGTTTGCCATCGCCATCGATGTCGCCGACGCCGAGCCCATGTCCGAATCGAGTCGGCGCCACTTTCTCGCTGATCGGCTGAAACCGCCACGTCTTCAACGCACTCGGACCACGTTTGAAATGGGCGTAGCCAAATCGACCATCACGAGTGCAAACGAGCTCGGGCGCGTCATCGCCCACCAAGTCGACGAAATGAGGGGACTCATTGGATACCCAATCAAACACTTCGTGCTTGGGCCAGTGGCCCTCGTCTTTCGTGTTGTGATAAACGTAGGCCGGCGTGCCAGGGAAACCGGCTGTGAGCACATCGTTGCGCCCGTCGCCGTCGAAATCGTAAACCCAAGAGAAGAAGTTGTCCGCGTATCGATTTCGGTTTTGCGGCTTCGGAGCGTAAATCTCATGCGACTTCTTAAACTCAGGTCCTTCAAACCAATACGGACCGTGCACCACATCGTTTTCGCCATCGCCGTTCACGTCGCCAAATGAAACGCCCTCGCTGTAATACTCCGATGTGAGTTCTTGGCGATGAAACTCGTGGAGAAAGTAGTCTTCCGCGATGGCGTCCGCCGCCAGGCCGGAAAGCAAGGCGACACTAAGCAAGAAACGTAATCGTGGAAAATGCATTTTTGCCTCGGTGGGGGCATGAGCAACGGATGCCAAGCAAGTCTCGGAAAGTCGCTCCAATATACTCTGCGGCCATGCCACATGGTATTCGGTTCGTACCGAGATCAGTCGGGGGGGGGGTGGAGCTCACAAGAGCTTGCGAGAAATGGCGAGCAAGAGACTACCGGCGAGGCGCGCAGGGCGGCACGGGGACGACGATGAGCGTTCGCGTTCGAACAGAGCGTCGCGGTTGATTCTCGAAACCATTCGTCTCCGCGACGCCGATCAGGCTTCGATGGAGAAGCCGCCGGACTCGGTGCCCGCATTCGCCGCGCCGTTGGCCGGATGGGGCGAGTGCGGACGTGGCGGAATGGCAGGCGTTGTGGCGACAATCTCCTGAGGCTGCGCGTTTCTCATTTCGGCCGGGTCGGGCGCATCGGGAAATTTCTCGCACAGTTGCCGCCAAGTCTCTCGTTCGACTGTGAGAATCTCCGTGATCTCGCGAAGAGGAGCTCGGTCACCACGCAGCTGCGATTCTGTCAGTTGCTGAAAGATGAACAAGTACAAACTGGCGACTTGTTGGTTCGGCCCCTGTTCTTCATCTTTGACCGACGAAAGCAATTCGGCGACGATGTTTCTCGCACGGGTCAAACTCTCGCTGACCATCGCCCGGTCGATCGGTTCCGAGTCGTATCCAGCTTCGGCTCGATACAAGAAGCGAAGTGCGCCTTCGATGAGCATTAAGCGAAGTTTCTGCGGCGTTGCCGTCAAGACTTGCGATTCTAAGTAGGCGGCGCGTGGATCCTGCACGTGGACTCTCCAATGGAATCGAGTGGTGGCGATCAACAGTATCGACACGCCGAATTAGGGAGAATCACCAAAGGCCAACTAACGCAACCTGTGCGGGTTGTAGCGAATGTCCGAGCTTCGCCTACGAATCCGCGTTTCGCGTTGCCGCCCAAACGAGAAACTGCTCAAACTCGGAGATAGCGGCCGACTCTTCAAACAAAGCATCGCTTCGCTGGCTCAGCTCATCGCCAACATGCCGACGTAAAGCCGAATCTCGACCGAGCTGAATTGCCTTCTCGACGTAGCTGTCGACGTCAGCCACGACACACGCTTGATACTCAAGCTTGTTGTACATCCCCAACGCAACTCGCCCTCGCATTAACTCAGCGGGCCGAGTCACCAGAGGCGTGCCTGTCGACAGCGTCAAGTAGTTCGACCGACCACCGCCGAAATGCAACGGGTCCAGCATAATGTCAACGGCCTCGAGCAATCCGTAGAAATCTTGACCGCTGAGCCGAGGCAAGAAGACAATCCGATCAACATGCCTCACCGTCCGAGCGAACCGCTGCCTCAGACGCTCAGTCCAGTTGGGCTGGTTGCCTTCGATCAAGACAACATGTGCGGCGCGATCCCGATCCAAAATGCGATCGAAAACAACGTCCATGTCAGGGTGAATCTTGAACAGCGACTGAGGGCAACCGTAGAGCGCGCCCGACTCAGGCAACCCAAGTTCGCACCGGCTATTGAACTCATTTGGCGGCGAGGGTCGAAAGTAGTAGGCGGGCAAGGACTTCAACCGGATCAATTCCTCGGAGTAGTGCGAGTCGGCTTCGTCACTCTCGAGCAGTTCACTCGACAGGAAATAGTCGATGGAAGGCATGCCCGTTGTTACAGGGTGTCCCCACATGACACATTGAACCGGAGCAAGCCTCATCCGAGCGACAATGTTGGTCAGCGGGTCCATTCCAATTTCCGGGTAGACCAGCACGTCGATATCCTCAGCAGCAACAGTGGCAGCAAGTTGGCGCGCGTCGTTGGGCAAGACGCGGAACTCGTCCGTGTTGGCTTGGAACCAGGGGTGGCCATCGTCGAGCGCCAGTGTCACAGTGCGGAATCGGTCGTTATCGAGCAACGCCATCAATCCGCCGGTCAACATGCCAACCGTATGGTCGGTCAGATATCGTGTGAGGAAACCAACTCGAAGCGGTCGGCTGAGATCGCATTTTCTACCCTGAGTCGCGTCAATCGTTCGCCAAAGGGCAGCCACGTCAGTTTGGATGTCTCGATCGTTACGTCCCTGGTATGCCAAATAGAAGAGTGTGTCCGTCGCATGTTCAAACGGATTCAGCTGCATGCCAAGCCGGCTCATTTCCGCGATTGTTTCGATCAGTTCTTCGCGAGTCCTCTCGATATGGCCGAGGTCGTCGTAGATTACGGGAAGCGCAGACGCTCGATGAAGACGGTGCACGGTATTGGTTGGACTGGCGTCAATCGCGCGTTGAAAGTAGGCCGCGGCATTCTCGGTCAAGCCCCGTCGAAATGAACTCATCCCCAACTCGGCGAGCGGCTGATCGTCGCCAGGCCGTAGGCGCAATGCCGCACGGAAACAACGATCGGCCTCGACATAGTCTTTCCGCCTCGTGTGCAGCCGTCCTTCTTTCATCCAGATCATGTGCGCGGAGTCATTGATTTCAATCGCGTCTTGGTAACACTTGATTGCGGCTTCGAGACGTCCTTGCCTAACATGTAAATCGGCAAGGTTTTCGATCGCAGGCGTGAACGTTGGCGCCAAAGCACGCACTTTCTCAAAACACGCCTGCGCCTCGTCGTCGCAGCCGAGCCGAACTTGGCAGGCGCCCAGGTTGTTCCAGGTGTCGACGTGGTCCGGCCGCAATTCAAGTGACTTAAGATACGCCTGGGCAGCGGCCTCTTGGCTCCCCATCTCTAAACAGACGTTCCCGATGCACAAGGCAAAATCCGCATTCTCGGGCCGTTTGCCTGCCGCCCTCTGAAACCACGTGAGCGCCTCTTCGAGTCGCCCGAGGCGTTGTGAAATCTGGCCAAGGTTGCACATCGCGTCGACGTGATTCGGATCGACACCAATCGCACTCTCAATCGAATCGAACGCTTGATCCAACCGGCCGAGTTGCTTGAGAGCCACGCCGCGGTTGTAGAGTGCTGCGGCGAAGCGTGGCTGAATCTGCAAAGCATCGTTGTAGGATTGGACTGCTTGTTCGAACTTGCCGAGTCGGTGCGATGCATTGGCCAAATTGTTATGAGTCTCGCACATCTGGGGTTGGATTCGAACGGCCAACCGGAAGCTCGCCTCCGCTCGCACAAAATCCTGTTCGCGAAACATCTCCACGCCAAAACCAAGCTGGTCGCCGCAGCTGGCCAAGCCTAACTCGACGGCTCGTTCGACGTCCGCCTCTGCGCCTGGAAGATCACCGAGCCCAAGCCGAACCAAACTCAGACCGCTGTGCGCCGCAGCCGAGTGGTCGCGGCTCGACGCCGCTTGCTCAAGAAAATCACGAGCCTCAGAAAACCGTCGTCTGCGCAACGCCGCCATGCCGATTTCTAGCGACTGAGCCGAGTCGGCCGAATCTTCGACAGCCACATCAAGACGTTGCGGATTCGCCTGCGCCGCCTTGAGGCGAGTTGCACGCGATGGTGCGGCTGACATTGAGCTAACGGCGAGACCGGCGGCGGGCGTTTCCGCTGAGCGGTCGAGAAGACGTTTGACCGCACCACTCGATGGTCCGGATTTGCGATTCCTGCGTTGTCGCTGCGATTTCTTATTCACCTCGCCCAACCCCTCGTGTCGATGAAACTATTCTGTCCCCCTCTACGCATCATCGACCGTGCCAACTTAACGAGATAAGAAGATCGGTCGCGAGTCTCGACGCTCTCCGAAAAACACGCCCAAACGGAGTGTTAGTTTGGACTGGTCAGGCGGACTTTACGACTTGGCGAATTACGACATCAAGACCTCCACAGCCAACCAATGCCACAACAACAATCTGCGACGTTCACGCCCCCTATCCCAGCCGTCACCGCATCGACGGACCTTATCGACCAGCTCTTGGCGGCAGGCGTCGATGCTCTACGCAAAAATCGACTCGATGAGGCCGAGCTTGCCTTGACGCGAATCGCCGAATGTACGCCGGGCCATTTTGACGCTTGTCAGTTGATGGGCGTGTTGAAGCATCAACGCGGCGAATACGAGCAAGCTATTGACTGGATGCGTCGTGCGCTAAAAACGAGAAGCGGCAACGCCGCCGTTCACAACAACCTAGGAACCTCGTTGGCCGCGTTAGGATTGAACGAACAAGCTGCTGTCGAATACGCACGCGCCATTGAGATCGAACCCAACAGCGTTTCGTTCCGGCGGAATCTAGCGAATGTCTATGTTTCGCTGAAGAAGATGCAGCTGGCGAAGGAGCAAATCGAAGCCGCACTTGCCCAGTCACCCGCCGATCCCGAACTTCAACGAGCTCTAGCCGGCCTTACAAAACGTACGGGCTCGCCCGCGAATGAAGCACCAACGTCCGATCGCAGTGACGACAATTCCTCATCGCACAACACCAAATCAGCCAGCACGCAGGAAGGCGCAGTCGCCGACATCAACGTTTTGAAACAGCATCTTGTTTCAGCTACAGATGACCAACAACGCCGCACGCTCCTCTTCAGTCTGGCACGGACATACGATCGCCAGGAGCAGTACAACGAGGCCTACCGAACCCTGCTCGAAGCGAATCAACTTGCCGCAGAGCTAGATCGAAATTCCGTCGACGCCCAATCGTACTTGGACGACATAGCCGCCCATCGCGGAGTCGCTCAGCTCCTGCCGGCACACCGACCTGGGACGAGTGAGGACTTGCCTGAGGCTCGTTCTATCTCATTCGTGGTGGGCTTTCCTCGCTGCGGCACGACCTTGCTTTCGCAGATGCTCGACGCTCATCCGCAACTGACGACCCTGCAAGAAGCCCCAATGCTCGAGTCGTTGCGGAGTGACGTACTTTGCCTCCCGGCGGGGTATCCGCAGGCACTGGGAGGGCTTTCCAATGTTGAACGTCGCGAATTGCAGTCGGCCTATTTCCGCGAAGCGGCGAAACACACCGACAGCCCGACGACAAAACCTCTCGTCGATATTTCTGCGACTCATCTACGTTACGTGCCGCTAATTCGATCCGTGTTTCCCAACTCGAAGCTTTTCATGATCGTCCGCCATCCTGCGGACGTTTGCTTGAGTTGCTTGATGCAGGATTTCAAACCCAACAGCATGGTCGCGCATTTCTACGCACCCGAATCGGCCGCAATCGCTTTCCGTGACACCATGGAGTTGACGGAATCGTATAGCGCGATTTGCGAAGCGGTCTCGAACCCAATTCGTTACGAACGACTCGTGGCCGAGCCACGGTCCGTCTTGAGCGACATTTGCGGGGACCTACGCTGCGAATTTGATGAGGCCATGCTCGACTTCCACAACCGAGCGAGACGCAAAGCAGTTGCCACTGCGAGCCGCGATCAAGTGACTCAGCCCCTCTATCAATCGGCCGTAGACCGTTGGCGCCGCTATGAAGCACACCTGGCACCAATTCTACCAACGCTTCGACCTTGGATTGAGCGTTTCGGCTACGAGGCGTGAGAGCGTCTGTCATGAATGCTCGAGAACGCGGCGTCGCGGAAGGCTGCGAGTGGCGGTTTACTAACTTGACGTTAACGGCGGCAAGGCCGTGATGGCCGAAATCGCAGTCATATTGTTTTGCAGTTTCGCAATCGCGTTTTCAAGGTCGAAGAAAGTCTTGAGCAATGAGCCTCGTTCGACTTCCAGTCGCTCGCTGAGGAACTGAATCCGTTTGTTACCGGAATCGATCTTTGCCTGCAACGCTTGATTTCGGTTGCCGAGCAGCGAGTTGTCGATGCCCGCGAGGCGTTCGAAAGCTGCATTCGCTTTTGCCGCGAATCCCGTGGTCTCTTTCGTGAAGAACTCTTTGACTTGATCGCGGTCGCGGAGAAAGCGATCTTGAAGTTGTTCTTCGTCCAGGGACAGCTTTCCGTCGTCACCAACCTCAAATCCCAGCTCGGCTAGCGAGCGAAACTTGCCAAGTCCGAAATGGCGGTCCGTTGCAAGGTCAGCAATTGCGGATTCAACGCGCAGCACTTCGCTTGTCCCGAAAAGCACGCCAGTTGAGTTATCGATTTCGCTGAAGAACGTGTACTCATCAAGCTTGTCGATTAGCGCGTTGTACTGGTTTACGAACAGGTTCGCGTCGCGGAGCAGACCGTCGTCGGTCGATTTGATACTGACGTCAACAGGCGATGTCGTTGCGCCTTCTAATGTAATCTGAACGCCGTCGATCACGTTGTCGAATACGTTGGTCGTCGATGAGGCGAGCACGCCGGCGCCGGAGCTCTCGGCGCCGAGGAGCAACAGAGCGTCTTGGGCTTTGGCGACTTCTTGAAGATCAAACCCAGCCGCCGAGGAATCGACGAGCAACTCGCCAGCCGACCCAGTCGTCCCGCTGACAAGCGAGAGTCGAAACGGCTTTGAACCGGCGCCTTCGTTAATGATCGACGCGCTAACATTGGCGTCGAGCGCATTGATTTTATCAACCAAATCCTGAAGCGTATCGTCGCTATCGATCTCGATTCGATTTGTCGTGGCGCCTTCAATCACTTCCGTCGGAGTGCCGCTTATCGTCTTCGTCGTCGATTCGCCGGCAATATCGAGGTCGGCCGCCGCGACACCCGAGCCGCTGTCCGTGATTTTGATCTTTCCGCTGCCGCCAACGGTGTCGACGATGGCAATGCCATCTCCCGAATCGTTGATTCGAGCTTCCACTCCAATACTCAGGGCGTTGATCGCATCGATGACATCGCCCGCAGTCTCGGGTTCGAGGACCGAGAGGTTGACGGCTGCGGTTTGGCCGTTCGTGTCCGTGAGCGTGAATGATCCGTTGGAGACGCCCTGCCCTCCGTTGAGCGAATCAAGCTTGATATCTTCGTGGAAGACTTGCAGGTCAAGGGAACCGCTATTGACGGACGAATCGCTTGAGTTGGCGACGATCTGCAAAGCGGTCGCCGTGTTTGTCGCGTCGCCGTTGGTCATAATGAACGCTCCGCTTCCGCCCGACTCGTCTTCGATCAAGATTCCGTTGCGTGCGTCATTCACTCGAGCTGAAACCTGAACTCCAGCGGCATTAATTGCATCGATCACATCAGCGAGAGTTTCTGCCGAGGACAGATCGACCGATGCGTTCGCCCCAGCTCGGTCGGTTATCGATAAAGCACCGAGCGAGCCAAGGCCCTGCCCGCCATTGAGGCTGCTCAGCAGCGATGACTTGAGGCCGCCGATCAGTCGAGTTCCCGTTTCGACTCCACTGCCGCTCAGCGCGATGCCGAGGTCTTCGGCTGTGGATCCGCCAAACAGACTTGTGATCTCAAAGGCACTTGCGCCCGATGTCTTGTCCTCGAACTCGAGCCGTAATCCATCCGAGCTAATCCGCGCTTCGAGTTTCGCTGGATCCACCTCGTTGAGTTTTCGTAGGAGGTCACCGACGGTCGGGTTGTTCGGCGCGGCAACTGCGGCACCACCCGTTGTTACCGCGATGTCGGTCGTATCGATCAAGCCCGTCCCCGCACCGTCGCTCTGCGCGGTGAACAGCAAGCTTGCCGTCGGATCGCCAGCCAGTGCGGTGACGACGTCGCCGGCGGTCGTCGCACCGGCATCGATGTTGAACGTAAGCATCTTGTTGTCGGGATCCGAGTCGTCGTAGACAACCGTCTCTGAGCCTTGCGTTACCGAGACATCGTCCACAAATCGAATGTTGACGCCATCGTAGTCGCCGCCAGTTGAAACCGCGGTGAATGTGACCGACGCGTCGATGCCGTTGGTCGCGGTTGTGGTTCCAGTCGCTTTACCGGCGGCGCTGGCGAAGTCGCCGAAGTCCACCGACAACGTCGAACCATCGGCCAACGAGACTTGGATGTCGTCTAAATCTTGGTTGAATCGAATTCCGCTACGGTCGTTGAGTTGGCTCAGGACCAAGTCGTCGAAGATCGAGACAAGATTGGTTCCAGTCGCCTCAGCCGAAGCCGTGTTGATGCCGGCCAGGCCCAAATCGCTTGCCGTGTTCCCCAGCGCAACCTCGTCGACTCGAAGATTGCCGGGGCCGGAAGTTGAGTCCGTCAGTTTGATCGATCCGCCGCTAACGCTGGCTTGGACGCCAAGTCCATCGGCCGAATTGATCGTGTTGATGACATCATCAATTGATCGAGCGTAGCGCAGGTCAATCGTCGCGCTCTCGCTGTCGCGGTCGGTAATCTTGATTTGGCCTCGCTGAACGCCGAGTCCGTTGTTGAGGTCGGCCAAGTCGGCGCCTCGGTCCACAAACCCGCCAGTACGAAAAGTAAAGGCGCCGGGGCCGAGCGCTTCGTCAACGCTTGAGAATCCGTTGCTCAAGAACTGTTGGGCGGACGCTTGGCGAACAGGAGTAAATTGGTACGAGCCGGACTGAGGCTCGCCCGTCTTGACAACCGACAGGATCGACGAGTCCGAGCTGGAGACGGCTTTTTCCGAGAAGATGTTATCCGCGCCGAACTTGTCCGAGGCCAACTGAAGGCCGATGATGCTGGCCATCAGGTCATTGAAGGCGACTTGCTGATCCTGGAAGCCCTGGAGCCGGTTACTCAGTTGATTGCGGGGCCGGGCCGAGATGGACAGCAACTGCTCGACCGTTTCCGCGATGGGAACACCGGTAATCAGGCCGACATTGGTTTGAATTCTCGACATAGTGCTCGCCCAAGCTACTCTGGATGCCGTGTGAGTTCGCCGCCGACGTGGATCGACACGTGCGGGATCAGGGTGGCTACATCATTGGGGCGACGCACGGTGCGATCGGCGGGCGCGCAAGTTCGCAGCGCCTTTCCAAAAGGTAGCTTTGTTTCACGTGCAAAATGGCAATTCGTCTCTTTCTATTTGTCGGAACAGCGAATTGGCGCGGACGAGGGAATCTTTGGCGGATCTTCGCGGCTGGCCAACACGGCCCCTACAATCAGCAAATCTTGACAGGCTTGCCGCCCGACTCGTCCGGTATCTCCCGACGAGCTTGCCTGGCGAGCTTGTTTGGCCGAGTTCACTTCGTGCTTGACGACGCAAGAAAAAGAACCGGCTCGCGATGAATGCGAGCCGGCTCAGAATGAAGTCTCGTTCGAATCGAACTCGATCGAGCGTTATCGCAGCAGCGACAACACGTTTTGCGGGTTCTGGTTCGCGATACCCAAAACCGAGGTGCCGGATTGGACCAGGATTTGAGCTCGAGTCAGGGCTGCAGTTTCCTTAGCGAAGTCCGCGTCGCGGATGGCGCTTTCGGCTGCAACCAAGTTGGTGACCGTGTCGCTAAGCGACGCGATGTTGGTTTCCAATGTCGTTCGCTGGAAGGCGCCAAGTCGACCGCGAAGGCTCGTGACCTTGTTGATGACTTCGTCCACGATTTTCGAGGCGCCCGTCGTGTCGGTGTCGAGAGCTCGAGCGTTGCCCGTGCCCAGTTCGAACAAGCGACCCGACTTGCCACCCAACTTCGACGTGTTGACGCTCGACAAGCCCAATCGTGCTTGCTGATTCGTTACAACATCGGGACCGAGTTGGAACAGAGCTCCACCGCCGGTGATGTTGAACTCGAAGTTTGTCGTCGACTCGGATTGCAAGTTGAATGCCAGATCGAGCGTGGCCGTGTTTAAGGAAACGGCGTTTCCATCGGCAGTGGCTCCGACTCCGTTGATCACCACGCTGGCGTCGGTACCGCTGGTGCGAGCAGCGGAGATGTTATCTCCGAACGTGCCACTGGTGCCTTCCGAGATGACGTCGACGTTGACGAATTGCTTGCTTCCGTAGTTGACTGACTCGAGCGTCAGGACGCCAGCGGATTGCTCAGCTTGAATGCCGGTCGCATCCTTCACCAAGTTGACGGCGTCAACGAGTTGGTTGATCGAGGCGCCCGATTCGAAGGTGAAGACTTCAACGCCGCTGAGTCCGCCGAGTTCGAACGTCAGATCGTCGTTCAACACGGCGCCACCGGTCAGTTCGGTGTTGCCGATCGCATCGGAGTCACCCGTTCCGAAGTTGTAGTCGCCGTCACTGTTGGCGCCCGTTGCCGACGATGCGCTGAACTCGGACAAGCCAGCAATTGCAGTCGCGATGTTGGCGACCGTCGTGTCGCCGGCGTTGTTCACGAGGATGCTCAGCGTGTTGTTCGCGGAGCTGTACTGAGCGCCTGGGTTACCAGTCGTGACAGCAGCAGATTCCGTGATGCTGATGGCCAAGTTGTTGAAGTCAGGGCCAAGTGTGGACGCGTTGATCGTGATCGAATCGGCGGTTGTCGTTTCGGTCACAGCCGCATCCGCGCCGGATCCGTCGACGGCTCCCGCAGTGCCAACGGCGGCGGAGAACTGGTCGAGGGCGCCAATGGCGGCAGCAACGTTTGCGGCCGTCGTCGCGGCCGTGTCGTTCACGTGCACCTTGACGGTCTTGGCGTCGGTATCGATCTCTGCCGTTTCGGCTCCGACAGCCGTGCTGTCGTCGACGAGCGAGAAGACGTAACCGGAGAAGTCAGTGCCAGCTTCCGCAGCTCGGACCTCGACGGTACTCGCTGCGAAGGTCAGAGTACCTTCCGCGGTGAGCGTGACAGTCGCGGTCGCGGCCGAATTCGCGCTGAAGGCGGCGCCTTGCGAAGCGGTCACGGATGCTTGTGTGGCGGCACTCGTGATGTCGACGTCGACGGTAACGGCGCCAGTCGGACCCAAGTTGGCTTGCTTGACTTGCATGTCGCTCAACGTGTCAACGGAGTTGGCGTTCGTCACGAAGTCCAAACTTCCGTCGAGCACTCGTCGACCTTGGAAGGTGGTCGTTTGTGCGATTCGGTTGATCGCTTCAAGCGAAGCGTCAACTTGCAGTTGGTTAGCCGCAATCTCATCGTCGCTCAAGGCGCCGGAGTTAGCTGCTTCCGTAACCAACCCGCGAATGTCGTTCAGCAAATTGCTGACCTGACCGAGAGCACTATCGGCGGTTGCGATAACCTGATTCGCTCGCTCGGTGTTGTCGATCGCGGTGTTGATGCTCGTGATGTCGCTTCGCAGCGCTTCACTTGCAATCAATCCGGCAGGATCGTCTTTGCCGGTGTTGATTTTCAAACCCGTGCTGAGACGATTCAGCGAGATTTGAAGTTGTTCATTAGTGCGCGACAAAGTGGTCTGCGCGATTAGTGACGAAACATTCGTGTTGATGCGGGTCATGCCAGAGAACCCCTCTCGCTAATTGAGGACTACGTCGTTGCCTTCCAGATTGCCCCCATCGACATCTGGCGCGGCGCCGGCTGCGATCCGCACGGACCCAGCCCTTTGACTCATTAAAACCAACGAAACTTCTTCTATTCGTGGCCGTTGTAAAACCTGTCGACTGCGCCTCTAAATCAGGCCGTCCGCCATGTCTTCACAATTCGCCGTCAAAGGGATATAGCACGTCTTTGAGGGTCGCGCCGGATTAGGCAAACTTTCTTGCCATTCCCTCTGCCCAATACATCACACCTCTTTGCTTGCGATGGAGGCCGAAGCCTCGTTCGCTCGCCCACAAGTCTGCGTAACAATACGTCATGAATTCGTTTTGTTAGCGTTTCCCAGATTGCGAGTGTCATCCGGTTTCACCCGACTCGCCTTCTGATTCTCACGTTGTATCGCGTCATAAACTTCTTGCCGATGGACTGGGATGTCCTGCGGCGCATCAATTCCCAAGCGAACTTTGTCACCCCGAATATCGACAATCGTCACCACGACGTCGTCGCCAATCATGATGCTCTCATCGCGATGTCTCGACAGGACCAGCATCGTGGCCTCCTTTGCTCAAGTGCCGGGAACCTTCATTCAAGCACTGGCTTGAACGACTGCGGTTCATCTCTAACAGGCGCCTCTTCGATCAACTCAACTCGGATCGAATTAGCAGCAATTGCTAGGACCCGCCAAACTCCCGATTCGCCACCAAGTTGGCGTGAAAGAAGATATCGGCGATGGACGACCTGAGAATCAACTTCGCGGGAATTCGTCCTGTTATGCGGGCGGCGACAAATGTGCAGAGCCGAAACGCACCAAATACCTATTCGCTACGGGCACATCCAGACGGAAGACACTCGCATAACACCGTCGGCGGCAACAATCGGCATAGGATCGTTGAGCCGTCGCAACGTTACGATCCGCGCAACTACCCTAGAACGACAAGAGATGGCACCCACGATGTCCACCAGGGCACACGGAGCTCGGCCAAAAGTTCACGGCAGACGGATGCTTTCCGCTCGGTGTGCGAAGCTCGCGAGGCTCGACCGTGGGTCCGGTCAGATTCGGCTAGGCCGATTTCCGGTAGGTATGTCCAGCCGGGGCCAGCGGAAGCGAAATCGGCTGATCGTCATTCACGACAACTTGCCGGCCCAGATTGAGTTCGAGATTGATGAGCAAGGGGGCTTTCAGATTGACAGTCAACTGATCCCCATTGCGACTCAACACAGCCAGCACGTGGGCGTCGCTGCGATTCTTCAAATCCAACGGCGCGATGTCACGGCGAGAAACGCGGACCTGGTAATTGCCGATGAAGCGTCTCGGGCTGACGACGGGAATCGCGAGTTCCGCGTCAGAAATGCTCTGCAACCAACCCAAGGATGGGGTCTGGCCGTCCGCCAGCAACACCCAATGCCGCGACTCGACATATCCGATCAACCCCTGTGGGAAGAGAAGGATATCGTCCGCGTCGATTTGAACGGCGTCAAAATGGGTAGTTTCGATTTGCATCGCTTATCGCCTCTTTTTGTTGCCACAACCATTTTCACGTTAGCGCAAATGGTGGCCTAAATATACGGCCATCGCATTCATCGGCTATGATTGACCGTCTTGGCCAACAAAATCGGCATATTGTAAATGTTCGCCACGATTATCAGGTCCAGGATGATTCTCAATTCCCGATTGGCCATTTTGATTCCACAATTACAATCGATAGATCGCACGGTTGGCTCGACGAAACCCTATGTGACGGCCCCAGTTGAGAGGATCTATCGGCGATGACGATTTATCGGGGCATCCTACTTGCTGGAGGCGCTGGCACTCGACTTCATCCGACGACCAGGGCCGTTTCGAAACAGCTCCTTCCTGTCTACGACAAACCGCTGATCTACTACCCGCTCTCTGTCTTGATGCTGGCGGGCATTCGTGAAGTCCTATTGATATCCGCGCCCGACCAGGAGGCCAGCTTTCGCAAACTGTTGGGTTCGGGCGAGCAATGGGGAATTTCGATCCAATACACTCGGCAACCCTCACCGGACGGAATCGCTCAGGCAATTCGGATCGGCGCCAAATTCATCGGCGACGCGAACACGGCGCTCGCGTTGGGCGACAATATTCTGTACGGTCAAGGGCTTCATGCCGCATTGTGCGAAGCAACTTCAAAAGACGATGGCGCCACCGTATTCGCCTATCCGGTACGCGACCCGCGGCCTTACGGCGTTGTTGAATTCGGCAAAGATGACAACGTCGTCGGCCTTTGCGAAAAACCAGAGGCAACGTCCTCTCGGTACGCGATACCCGGTTTTTACTTCTATGACGAACACGTCGTCGACATCGTCAACAACCTAAGCCCTTCGCCGCGAGGCGAGCTCGAGATTACGGATGTCAATCTCGAATACCTCCGCCGCGGCAAACTTCGAGTGGCTCGGCTAGGTCGAGGTTGCGCCTGGATGGATGCTGGCGGACCGGAAGCGATGCTGCAAGCCGCCAACTTCGTTCAGGCCATAGAGCAAAGGCAAGGTCTCAAGATCGCCTGCCTGGAAGAGGTGGCCTATCGAAAAGGGTTTATCGATCGCGTCCAGCTCGAACAACTGGCCTCGGTCCACGGCGGCGAATATGGCCGATATTTGCGCAACATCGAAGTTCGATAGCATGCCATTGGAAAGTATTGCCCTTCGATAGCATGCCGTTCAATCGCCTTTGGCGGGCGTCTCTTCACGATTCTCGTTTTCGAGCATCCGCGTCATCAGGCGCCCCCACGTAAAGTAGTGCAGCCCAATGATCACCGGAAACACAAGCCCGCCGACCATGAAAGCGAGTCCAATCCGTCCAATGGGCGCCAATGCCAGGAAACTAATAAATCCGGTCGCGACGATCACGATGAAACAAATCGAAACCCAGCTTCCCTTTCGACGATCTGGCCGCTGGGGGCGTTGTAGTTCTGACATGCGTACTCATCAATCGGGGCGGAAGCGTTAATCGAGTTCGAGCAAGGTGAGCCCGACTTGAATCAACAGGCCAAGCCCACAATGAAACTATGGCGAACCGGGCGTGAAGCCGCAACCCAATTCTTCGGGTCCGGGCATTCTCGATCGGTCACCGGACGCCAGGCTCGGGGAGCAAGCATCCAGTCGTGATGGAAAACGGCGACGACTTGACTCTGAACTCCGCCTAACAGACATTGATTCGATGGACTGGCGCAAGCATCTCGACGACGCGATTGAAAAGCGATTCCCCCAAATGGTGGAATTGCGGCGCCATCTCCATCGCAATCCTGAACCGTCGGGACATGAAGAGGCGACGAGCCTTCATTTCTATCAGTTGCTTTCCGAAGAGCCCTGTTCGGTTCGAATGGGCCCGGAAGGTCGCGGCGTTTTGGCGGATTTTGCAATGATGGGCGGTGACGCGAGGAGAATTGCTCTTCGCGGCGACATCGACGCACTTCCGATTCATGATGAAAAGACGGTCGATTACCGTAGTCGATGCGATGGCGTGATGCACGCCTGCGGCCACGACGCCCACTCGTCGCTCGTTTTTGGCGCCGTGACCGCATTGGCCGACGTCGCCAACGAGCAGGCTTTGCCCTGGCCAACCAATATCAGGGCGATCTTGCAACCGGCGGAAGAGACATGCGAGGGCGCTACGGCCATGATCGGCGCCGGCGCGCTCGAAGAAGTCACAGCGATTCTTGCGACTCACATGGACCCGACGCGGCATGTGCGGCAAGTCGGTCTTAGGGCCGGAGTGTTGACGGCGAGCTGCGACGAGATTCGGTTTCAAATCGACGGTCGCGGAGGGCACGCGGCCCGACCTCACGAGACTCACGACCCGATCGCGGCGGCTGCGCAACTCGTCAACGCGCTCTATCTCTTTATCCCTCGGGTCACGGATAGCCAGGACGCCGTGGTGGTCACAATCGGGCAAATTCAAGCGGGCGAGAACGCCAACGTCATTCCCGAAACCGTCTTGCTGCGAGGGACGATTCGAACGCTCTCGCATCAAGCCCGCGAGGAGACGTTGGATCACATCCGGCGATTGGTTAAGGGAGTCGCCGCAACTTCCGAGACACGGATATTGTTTAGCGTTGGCCAAAGCGCACCGTCGGTGAGAAACGATCCCGAGCTGATCGCCCTGCTCCGCCGCTGCAGCCGAGAAGTGATCGGCGAGTCCGGGGTGGAGGAGATTCAGCGACCAAGCATGGGTAGCGAAGATTTTGCCTACTACCTAAACCATCTTCCGGGCGCCATGATGCGCGTCGGCTGCGCATCGGCCGCCGTGGGTGACGCCCCGCTGCACAATTCAATGTTTGACATCGACGAAGACGCGCTTCGCGTCGGGGCGAGCGTACTTGCTCGAGCCGCGGTTCTGTGGTCGGAACCGTAAACCGAAGTTTCTCAATTAGCCTAACGAGGGTCCTATGAGCAAGCTCGTCTTTAATGGGAATGAAGGACCATCGCTCGGCGTAGAACTCGAATTGGGACTCGTCGATGGCGAGACAATGGGTCTTGCCAACGCCGCGACTGAAGTCCTCAGCTGCCTGCCGGAATCCGTTCGCCCCTTCGCGAAGCCGGAACTCATGCAGAGCTGTGTCGAGATAATCACCGATGTCTGCAATTGCGTTGGTGAGGCCGAAACGGACCTTCACGGAAAACTGATCGCGCTTGAGCAAGTAACGGATTCGCTTGGACTTCGATTATGGTGGGGCGCCACACATCCGGATTCGGACTGGCGCCACCAGACGGTCACGACGGACGAACGATATCTTGGCTTGGTCGATCTCCTTCAAGAGATGGCCCGACGCCTGATTACTTTTGGCCTTCACGTCCACGTCGGTGTCGATTCGGGCGACAAGGCGGTTATGATTTGCGACCGCATGATGCAGCACCTTCCAACGCTGCTCGCCTTGACCGCCAGCAGCCCCTATTGGGAGCGCCGCGACACAGGCCTCCATTCACATCGCTCGAAGATCATGGAAGGATTGCCAACCGCCGGATTGCCGACGCTGATGAGGAATTGGAGCGAATACGTCTGGCTCGTCAACCACATGGTGGAAACCGGGTTCATCAACTCAATCCGTGAAATCTGGTGGGACATCCGGCCGCACCACAATTTTGGCACCGTGGAAGTGCGAGTTTGCGACATGCCCGGCAATCTCGATCACGTCCTGGGCATTACCGCCTTGGTCCAGTCGCTCGTCAAGGCGCTTTCCGATGACATCGACGAAGGCGCCTACCAACATGATTGTCATCCCATGATGGTTCGACAAAACAAGTGGCGCGCGTGCCGGTTTGGAACATCCGCCCAGTTGGTTAACACCGCGACGTACGAAGTGCAATCCGTGAGCGAAGTGGTCAAGTGGCTCATCCAACGGCTATCGCCAGTCGCCGAATCACTCGGCTGCCGAGAACGTCTGCAAAGCGTGCAAGCGATTGCCGACGGTCCAGGCTGGTCCGAACGACAACGGCAGATTCTCGAGAAGACGGGGCAACGCAGCGAAATCGTTCGGCAACTCAGCGAAGAGTCACGACTCTCGTAGTGCGGCTTGTTGTATTCTACGGCCCGATCCGTTTATGAGACGCCTTTCGGATCAAAATAGCCGGGCTCATCGCCTTCAATCCACTTAATGTTGCAGCCGATGCTCGGCGTTTGCTGAGCCTCATCCATCGATTCACCGGCCACGGCCGCATCGATTGCCGCTCGCAAGTCGTTTCCCGTCACTTCGAGTTCGTTGCTTGGACGACTGTCATCCAATTGCCCGCGATATACGAGCTTATGGTCGCGATCGAAGACGAAGAAGTCGGGCGTACAGGCAGCCCGATACGCCTTGGCCACGGCTTGGTCTTCGTCGAACAAGTACGGAAACATATAGCCTCGACTCTCCGCCTCGTGAACCATCTGCTCCGGCGAGTCTTCTGGGTACTTGGAGGTGTCGTTGGAATTAATCGCAACAATCCCAACGCCCTGCGGAACATAGTCCCTTCCGATCGTCGCCAATTGATAGGCGATGTGTTTGACAAATGGGCAATGGTTGCAGATGAACATCACTACTAGCGCGCTCGCTTCGTCGAAGTCGTTGCGTGACACCGTTGTGCCGTCAACATTGACAAGTGAAAAATCGGGGGCCTGCGTTCCGAGCGGCATCATCGTACTGGCGGTCTTCACCATGGCGTTCTCCTCGGTTGGATTTCTGATTCGAGTTGTAATGTTATCCGCGATCGAAACGAAAGAGTCTCTCCGCGTTCGCTGTCGTTTGCGCGGCCAAGTCTGTCGCCGCGATTCCTAATTCCGCTGCGACGCATTCCGCAGTGTGTACGACCATTGCCGGTTCGTTGGGGCGACGGCCGCGATGCGGATGGGGAGACAGGTAGGGCGAATCGGTTTCGACCAACAGGCGGTCGAGCGGTACATGCTTGATCGTATTGCGCAAGTCCGTCGATTTCTTAAACGTCACCATACCCGCGTAACTGATGTACATGCCGAGTTCGAGGCACGCATCGACTAGCGCCTCGTCGCCGGTAAACGAATGCATCACGCCTAGCAGCGGTCCATTTTGGGCATCGGCCGTAAGCATGCGGACAATGTCGTCGCCGCAATCTCGCATGTGGACGATGAAAGGCAATTGAGTTTCGCGCGAAAGCCGAAGATGACGCTCGAAGTATTGCTCCTGCAACTCGAAAGGAGCATGATCCCAATATCGATCGAGGCCGGTTTCACCGATCGCAGCGACTCGAGGCCTCTTGGCTAATTCGACAATCGCGTCCCAGTCGCCAGGCTCGACTTCGCCGCAATAGTTGGGTTGAATGCCGACAGCCGCCCAGATCGTCGAGTATCGGTCCGCCAATGCGACACACTTCTCGCTCGACTCACGAGTACAACCGACGGCGACGATTCGGCGAATTCCAGCCGAATCGGCGCGAGCTACGACATCGTCACGGTTCGAGTCGAATTGCTCGTCGTCGAGATGCGCGTGGGTGTCGATCAAATGCACGGCAATTCTCGCGGGACTAAGCTTGCAGCGTCCACGCCGTCCGTCGAAACTTTGCTGGCCCGACTATACGACCTCGTCGAGGGCATCGAGATGGGCGCGAGCGGCACCGAGCGACTCTTGTGCAAGTGCTTTGGCGAGCGGATCATCGTCGAGTTTATCGACACAGTCGGAGATCAACCGGATATCGTTCGCTTGGGCGTCACGCACCATGCCAATGAGGTAGCTCAACGCACAATCATGAAGCGCCGTGAACTGCATTGGAAACTCGCCGTGCGCCGCCGCGCCGCCGTCAGCAATCACCATTTCGCCAAAACGATCAGCAAATTCCGTGTTGCTGGCAATGATGCTGTTCAGCACGTCTTGAGCCGCACTGTCTTGCGGGCGAGCCCAAGGACAAGCGTCGCGCAGATACATCGCCAGCGATCGGCTATGAATCACCAACAACCGATTGAGAATGTCGACGGAGGTCATCGCAGTTGTCATCTCTCGCCTACATGAGGTTTTGGGAAGCTGCATTCGCCATCGCTACCAGCGGCTCCCACCCGACCATCAAGATGACGACGGGCACAGTGAGGGCGAATACGAATACGCGTTGCGGCCAGTTGATGGCGAAAGGGGTCCGCGTTTCGGGCTCCGGATCCATCGTCATCACCTTCACGACTCGCAAGTAGTAAAACAGGCTGATAGCCGTGTTCATACCGCCGACGATCAGCAACGCCAAAAGATAGGTTTGCGAAGTCAAACGGAATCCTTGAGCCAACGAGGCAAAGATCGCAAACTTGCCAATGAATCCAGCCAACGGTGGGAGCCCGACCAGGCTGAATAGAATAAGTGCAAAGCAAACGACGACACCAGGGCATCGTTTAATCAATCCTGCATAGTCCGCAATTTCTTCACTGTTCATTTGGTTTCGCAGGAACGCCACGACAGCAAACGCTCCCAAATTCATGAACAAGTAGATCGCGATGTAGATGGCCAAACCGCCGACCGCAGCTTCCGCTGCCGCAGAATCGACGCCAATCAACGCAATCATTGGCGGAACGGCCATCATCATGTAGCCGGCATGAGCAATCGTCGAGTAGGACAAGAGCCGCTTGATGTTGGTTTGACCGTAAGCCGCGAGGTTGCCGAACGTGCACGAAAGGGCGGCGAACAGGGCGATCAATCGTCCCATGAATGCTCGCGAAGGTGCCAAACCTTCGATGACTGTTTGACTCTCGTCTGTTGATTGGTCATCCGCGGCGCCGTTTTCAGCGCCGTTTTCAGCGCCGGGTTGTTCCTCGACTGACTTGCTTGCGGGCTCATCCTCAAGATTGAACATGGCGCTCTCGCCCGGCTCCGCACTGACGGCCGCCGCCTGCAGAGTTGCTCCCCCAGGTTGCATGTCTTCAGGCGCGGGTGTCGAGAAGCCGAGCGTGACTCGAACCAGCAGCGCCAGGGCACCCGCTTTCGAAGCCACACTCAGGAAAGCGCCGACCTCAGCCGTAGCGCCTTCGAAGACATCCGGCGCCCAAAAGTGAAAGGGAAACGCCGAGAGTTTGAACGCCAAACCGGCCATGATCATTAATGAACCGAGCACGATCGCCATCTGTTCGGTGGCGGGCATTTCACCGAGTCGCTCCGAAAGCTGGATGGCGACGGTCGGCAGGTGGGCGGAATTGGCGACCCCGGCAACCAAGCTGATTCCGTAGAGCAACACGCCCGCTGCACCGGCGCCGTAGACAGCGTACTTCAGCGCCGCTTCACTGGCGTTTCGACTGCCCTTCATCATGCCGGCCAAAACATAGGACGGCACGCTCGCCATCTCAACGGCCATGAAAACCATCATCAGGTGGTTCGCCGAGGCCATTAAGCACATACCGAGCGTCGCGCCCAAGACGAGCGTGAAAATGTCCGCGCTATTGTGTCGGTCAGGCAAACCCGTGATCGATGTGAACACGATGAAAAGCAAGGCGAACAGCAGCAAGATCGAACGGATATAGATCGTGAACGAATCGAACACGAGCATACCGGTGAAAATCTCCATTCGCTCGACATGCCCGCCCATCAAACTGGTGAGCGGGGCGCTAAGCGCCAACGCAACAAAGACACCGGCAAAGGCGGTGAAGGCCGCCATACCGCCAGGGATGGTTCGGGCAAAAACGCGATCCAGTTTGTTGAGCGGCTCAAACAACCGCAACAACAGCATCACAACCATGGTGATGCAAAGCACAATCTCCGATCGAAACGCCGCGACGCTGGACGTCGGGTCGAATTCCCATAGGCGCTCGCCGAGCCCTTTGGTGTCGACGATCAGATTGCTAATGAGTTCCTGTAACTCCACCGTATTATTCCTTCCAGCAAAGGCTGGAGCGCATCGACTTGGGTTAATTCACGACTGCCGTAAGGTTGGGTAGCGGAGAGGCTGTTTCCCTGGCACCGACTTGGTTCGCGTTAGAGCGCGCCTTGCGAGGTTGCACTTGTCCAGGTTGCACTTGTCGAGGTTGCACTTGTCGAGGTTGCACTTGTCGAGGATCGAGCCCGGCCTGGGCCGCGTCGCCCTCGCCTTCCTCGCCTTCCTCAGCAACCTGGGGTTCGGCCTCTTTCACATTCCGCGTCCATTCGTTGAGGTCTTCGACCTGCCGCGTGATGGTCTCATTCATGTAATCCAATCCAAACTGCTTTGGAAACACGCCCATCAGAATTGCGAGGGCCAAGAGCACGCCGGCGATGGTTCGCTCACGCGTATTCGATGGCGTAAGTGCTTCTTCATGGGGCCCTTTGTATTCGGCGCCCAAGTAGACGCGTTGCAACGCCCAAAGAATGTAGGCCGCGGTGATCACGACAACAGAAGCTGAGAGGATGGCAAGCAAGGGGCTGAACTTCCAAATGGAGAGCACAACCAGGACTTCGCCAATAAATCCGCATAATCCAGGCAAGCCAAGGCCGGCAAAGAAGAGTCCCACGGCGAGAGCCGAGTAGACCGGCATCTTTCCGAACAGGCCGCCGAATTCGTTTAGGTTTCTGTGGTGGACTCGGTCGTACACGACGCCCACCACAAAAAACATGCCGGCCGAGCTCACTCCGTGGGCGATCATCTGATACATCGCGCCTTGCACGCCCATGTTCCAATAGTCGCTGTTGTAATACGGGCTCGTTGCCGACCAGACACCAATCCCCATCACGACGTAACCCATGTGGCTCACCGAACTGTAAGCCACCATTCGCTTGAAGTCCTTTTGGGCGAGTGCCGCGAAGCCGCCATACAGCATGCTGACCACACCGATCCCGCAGACAACGTAGGCGAGTTCATAACCGCCATGCGGACAAATCGGGTAACAGATCCGCAGGATGCCGTAGCCGCCCATCTTCAGCAGCACGCCAGCCAGGATCATTGATATCGGAGTTGGCGCCTCAACGTGAGCATCCGGCAACCAGGTGTGAACCGGCACCGAGGGCACTTTGATCGCGAAGCCAATGAACAGCAGTATGAAGGCCCACAATTGAAGGTCTTTGCTGAAAGAATTCGTATGTTGTCCTTGAGCGGCGAGCGCCAAAAGGCTGAATGAGTGAACGGGCTTGCCTTCCTCTCCTTTCGCCAATTCTTCAATGACGCGGCGGGTGGCCGTATCGTGAAGATGCAACTCGTACCAATCGACGACCGCGAACGATGAGTCTTCGCTTGACTCGATAGCATGCTTCGCCTTTTCCACAGTGGCTTCGGGCAAGTTCAAACGTAGTTCGTCCGAGGCCGCCAGCCAGACGGGCGCCGACTGGATATCAGAAACCTTCGCGACTTCGCGAAGATCGCTGTTGAAATACAGCATCAGAATCGCGATCAACATCAACACGCTGCCGACCAACGTAAACAAGAAGAACTTGATGGCGGCGTATTCACGTCTCGGTCCACCCCAGATACCGATAAGAAAATACATCGGCAGCAGCATGACTTCCCAGAAGACGTAGAACAGAAAGAAATCGAGGGCCAAAAACACGCCCAGCATTCCAGATTCAAGCACGAGAAAAAGGATGCAATATCCTTTGACGTGTTTCGTAATCGACCAACTAGCGCCCATCGACAACAAGGTGATCAAGCCAGTCAAGACAAGCAGCGGAAAGCTGATCCCGTCGACACCCATCGAGTAGTAGATATCGAAAGAGGGAATCCATGCCATGTTGAAAACGTGCTGCATAGAGGCGGCGCTAGCGCCCTCTTTGGCAAACGTAAAGTCGCCGCCGCCAAGGAAGGCGGAGCAGATCATGATGAAAACTGCAGCCGTCGCGCTCAATGTGTAATAGCGCACAAAGTCATCGCTAGTGATAAACTTCGGCAAGACCGCGAGGATTAGCGCAGCGAGGGCCGGTAGAAAAACGATAGCAGTGATAAAGTTTGTGGAGTCGGGCATAAGTTTCTTACCCTTGCGCCAACGACGCGGGGTTCAGGAAGAACGTAATCAACAAGAACAATACAACGGCACCGATCGCGATGAACATCACGTATTGGCGGATACTTCCCGTTTGGAGCACTCGCAACGAAAGACCGATTGCGCGAACCCAACGGGCGATCAAATTCACAAAGCCGTCGACGACGATCTGGTCCGCAATGAATTCGAACGCGTCGCTAAACCAGCGGACGACCCACGCGAGACCATCAACGAGTCGGTCAATCAACCGTCGATCGATGCCGGAAATAAACTTGGCAGCCAACTTGCAAGGCTGCACGAATAGGAAATCGTAAATCTCGTCGAACCACCACTTGTTTCGGAGGAAGTGGTGGACCGCCGCGAACTGACGACGTGCATCTTCGGCGTTCAAGTATTTCACGCCGTACATCAATGTCGCCAGAGTGAACCCGACAACTGCGGTGGAAAAAGCGAGCAACGTAATCGGAACTGCGTAGTCGTGGCTGATAGGTTCACTTGGCCAAGTCCATTGCATCCAGGCGAAATAACTCGCTTCGGCACCGAGAAGAGCACCGTCCGGATACGCCTGCTGCAAGAGCCCTTCGAGCATGAGCGGCTTGAAGCCCCAAATCCCAGTGAACAGCAAGATACCGGCGCCAATGGCCAGCAGGACCAGGCCATTCTTTCGAGCCGACTCGGTGCCCATGGTTGACCGAGTTAACACCAACGCGACAGCAATCCCCGCCAAAATCGTGACAAGGATTTCAGCCGCATAGCTTGCCAGAATGGTGCCGACATGGCTCAGCGCGCCCCAGCCTTCCGTCGCTTGCTCGGGCACGTCGTCGTGTCGGACTTCCAAGACCGGCGACCCAATCGCGAGCCATATAACGAGGGTGGCGACGATCACAGCGGGGTACGCAGTAAACTTCGGCCAGCCATACGAACGAATGAGCAAGACCATCGCCGCGACGAGGGCAACGCCACCGGCCAGCATGGCTTGAGCCGAACCCCATGCAACAGCGATAGCGAACACAGAAAGCACGATGAGCGGGTAGGCCATCACGGGCGGCGACTCGTGTGCGTGGTCATAGCGATGCTCGTCACGCGGTTCGCCGGCGAAGGTCATAAACCACAGACGGAACATGTAGAACGTCGTGATCGCGGCACCGCCAGCAGCAGCCAGAAAGAAGATGGAACTCAAGCCAAGATTGTTCGCGAACGCGAACGAATAGGCCTGCTCGAGAATCTTGTCCTTCGAGTAGTAGCCGCTGAATCCGATCAGGAACGGAACGCCCGCTCCAGAAATCGCCAAACAGCCGATCAGCATCGTGTAAGCCGTGATGGGCATCTTCTTTCGAAGCCCTCCCATCTCGGTCATTTCGTTTGTATGAACAGCGTGGATGACCGAACCGGAACACATGAACAGCAGGCTTTTGAAGAAGGCGTGCGTGATCAAGTGCATCACACCTGCTATCCATCCGCCGACGCCCAAAGCAAGCATCATGTAGCCGAGTTGGCTGATCGTCGAATAGGCTAAGACGCGTTTGATATCCGTCGCCGTGATCGCGATCGTGGCACCGATAAAGAGCGTCAGGCAGCCGGACGTCGCGATCACCAACAAGACTTCGGGCGTGAAGACAGGATAGAACCGAGCGACCAAGTAGACACCGGCGGCCACCATCGTTGCCGAGTGGACAAGCGCGGAAACGGGCGTTGGCCCCTCCATCGCGTCGGGCAACCACGTGTGAAGCGGAAACTGAGCACTCTTGCCAACACAACCGCAAAAGATGCCGACTCCGGCGACAACTAACAGCCAATACCCATAGGCCGGACGGCCTTCGTCATCCGTTCTCCACTCATCAATGTGCTTGTCGATTTCAACTCGCTGAGCTTCTTTCGACGCGCCTCGCTCCATGCCGGCCACAACTTTTCGGGCTTCCTCTTCGGCCGCCAAGCGAACCATTCCGTCCGGAGTTTGCAGTTCGTGATTATTCGCTGCGGGCCGAACTGCACTGAAGATTCCCTGCCGGCCATCAACATCTCCGAAGTTGAAGGTGCCCAGAGCGGTCCACAATGCCATCAGGCCGATGATCATTCCAAAGTCGCCAACACGGTTAACGATGAACGCCTTGTTGGCGGCGGTCGATGCACTTTGACGTTCGACGTAGAAACCGATCAGGAAGTAGGAGCAGATACCAACCAGTTCCCAAAAGATGAAAACCATCGCGATATTGCCCGCCAAGACGATTCCCAACATGCTGAAGCAAAACAGCGACAGGTACTGGAAGAACCGATAGAAGCGGCCAGGGCGAGTCAAGTGCGATCCGTCGGAGAGCGTTACTTCGTGATCGGTGACGTCCGACTCTTCGTCATGCATATACCCCATCGCATAGAAGTGAATGCACGATGCGATGAGGGTCACCATGCAAAACATGGTGATCGTCAGCGCGTCGATGTAATAGCCGATCGAGAGGCTGAGCGAACCAAATGAGGCCAACTGATAATAGTCGCCAGCCTGATACGGTTTGGCGTCATGGCCTTCATGACTATGATCGCCTGTGTCGGATTCGCCTTCGTGTGATTCGCCTTCATGAGACTCGCTGCCATCCGCTGAGGCACCTTCATTACCGTGGTGTGCGGTATCAGCTTTTTGGGCTTTGTCGCCGTGGCCTTGCGCATCGCTCGCGGATGGTTCAGCAGGCGTCGAATCGTCTGTCAGCTCTTCATCCAGACAGTCGCTGTTTGGCTCGAGAAGGCTGTCCGAGTCGACGTCGTTTGACGCCAGCGTCTCGCCCGTCGCCAGAGAGCCGACGGTCGCAGGTTCCGGATTCGCTTGAGCTAACGTGTCAGACCGAGAAGCCTCAGGCTCGATGGAAGCGTGTTGGCCGAAGTGGCTGTCGTATTCGGGAAAGTCGTGCTGAACCCAGGCGAACAACGAGAAGAACGAAAGAACCGCCGAGCTGACGATGGCGGCCGTGGCCACGTAACCGCCGACAATCGGCTTGTCCTCGCAAAGCTGCTTGCCATACGTAAAAAGGATTGCGAACGAGGCCAAGGGGATCAGCCACGCGCAGAACAAGAGCGTCGGGATGTAGGAGTAGTAGTCCATTAGCCTTTTAGCTCATCAGCACGATCGACGTCAATCGTGGAGTGGTTGTTATAAAAATTCAGTGCGATCGCCAGCGCGACAGCCGCTTCAGCCGCCGCGAGGATGATCACAAACAGGGCCATCAATGAGCCATCCAAACCGAGCGATTCCGAGCGCAAATATTTACTGCCGAAAGCGACCAAATTGATGTTGGCTCCGTTGAGCACGAGCTCGACTCCCATCAAGATGCCCAGCGCATTGCGCTTAGTGGCCATGCAAATGACGCCCGTGACAAAAAGCACGGCGCCAACGGCCAGATAATGAGAAACGGTAATCGGATCGGTTAGCGGATTCATGAGCCTTGTGCGTCGACGCGACGTCGAGTTCGAGCCATATAGCCCGCGCCGATCAGGACGACGAGCAAATGAACGGAGACAATAACGAAGGGGAGCAGATAACCGGACATTCCTTTTCGCAGCGTCGGGTTATCTTCGGACAACTTATCAACGCGATTACCCGCGAGGGCGAATCCAAGCGCCGCAGTTGACTCAGTGTCCTGAAGCGTCAATTCCGAACGTTGTTCATTCGGCGACGACCAATCCTCGACCCCGAAAGCCACAGGCAGCAACAGAGCCATCAGGGCGCCGCCGACAATCACCGCGATCACCCATTCGCCCGGCGGCGTTGCCATCGAGACAAAACGCTCTTGGGCGGTGAGCATCACGCCGAAAATCAGCAGCACGAGGGTGCCGCCCACATAGATCATCAACTGCATGGCGCCAACGAATTCAGCGCCGGCCAAAATGAACAGAGCGGCAACAGAGCCGAGACAAATCGTCAGATAGAACGCCATCCGAACGATGTTGTTGGTAAACAAAACGGCAGCCGCAAAGCAGCACGCAACCAACGCGAAGAACATGAAGAACACCGAGTGCCATTCAATCGCAGCCAGCATCATCCTTCACCTCCTTCGACGCCTCGGGAGGCAACTTCCCCATCTTCACGGGCGTCGGAATTATCCAGACCGCCCGTCGCGTTGTTGATTCGAATCTGTCGACCTTCACGAACCTCAGCTCGCGTCCGGCCTCGATGGGGTGCCAAGTCGTTAATAAACGGAATGTCATAAATGGTCCAAAACATGGCGCCGATGAAACAAACGGCCGCAATGGGGACACAATATTTCAAGCAGGTTGTGATCACTTGATCAATACGCAAACGAGGCAGTGTCCAGCGAACCCAAATCATCACGGTCACACCGATCACGCCCTTAATCAGGAAGTTCACACAGCCCGCCAACGCCGCGATATATCCGAGCAGAGTGAAACCGGTATCGGCTTGTTGATATACGGGCCATCCGACTAGATCGAAGATTGGAATCGGGCCGTGCCAGCCGCCAAAGAACAGCAAGGCGGCAAGTCCGCTGACGAGGAACATCGAGCCGTACTCGGCCATGAAGAAGATGCTCCAGCGAATCCCGGAGTATTCAGTGTGGAATCCTGCAACCAATTCGCTCTCGGCTTCAGCCAAGTCAAATGGGGCTCGGTTCACGCTGGCTAAGGCACAAGTAAAGTAGACCCAGAACAAAATGAATGTGGCCGGATCATGAAAGATAAGCCAATTGGTAAACCAGCCGGCTTGCTGATTGGCGATCGTATGTAGGTCGAGCGTGCCGCAGATCATCACGGGGACGACGACACACATGCCGATGGGGACTTCGTAGCTGACGACTTGAGCCGCCTCTCGCATGGCGCCAAAGAGCGACCATTTCGAGCCCGAAGCGTAACCGGCAAGGATGACGCCAAAGACTTCCAGTCCGAGCACCGCGAGGATAAAGAAGACGCCCGTGTTTACCCACTGAGCCGACCAGCCGTCGGAAAACGGCAAGGCCAGAAAAGCAGCGTAGCTAGCGGCGAAGCTGATGTACGGCGCCAAGCGAAAAAGCATCGCGTCGGCGTCTCGAGGAACAAAGTCCTCTTTGCAGATCAGCTTGATTCCATCCGCCAAGCCTTGCATCCATCCAAAGCGGCCGCCAACACGAGTCGGGCCAAGTCGATCCTGGATGCGTCCAGAGACCTTGCGTTCCATCCAAATGAAGACGACCGCGCCGACGGCGACGACATGAACAATCAATACGCAATGGATAAGCGCCGCTACCACGTAGGCGAGCGGTGTTGGCAGTCCCCATGACTGGATGAAGAATTCGGCCACAGTTCGATGTCCTTCGACGCCAATCGCGTCGACTAATAATTGACCGTTGTTAACGCTGGCTAAGAAATAGTGATTTGTAGCCTGCTAGCAAGCATTCGGTCGCCCACAAAGATCGTGAAATATTGCACAATGCCCGAAGGATCCACAAGCCCCCAACGCCAGTTTTCCTGCCCTACAGGCAATTCCCTTTATCGATCGATTTCGCCCATTACCACGTCGAGCGAACCGATAATCGAAGGGATGTCGGCGATCAGGCAACCCTGGCAAAGTTGGGCCGTTATGGAAAGGTTGCAGAAACAACTGCTCCTCGCCCTCGCGCGCCATGGAATCGCAGTCCCGTCGCTGACGACATAGAAACCCATTTGGCCCCGCGGCGATTCGGTTTCAAAGTACGCTTCGCCTTTGGGGAGCCGCTGAGTCAGCTTGATCGGCTGGCCCCAATCGCCGGAGGCTGAGCTGTAGCGATCCATCGCTTGCCGAACGATGTCGATCGCTTGCACCACCTCGAGCATGCGAACATAAAAACGGTGCCAACAGTCTCCCAGAACCGCGTTCCTGGGAATCGCCGGGTATTCGCGATCCGGATCGACCGGATATTTCCCATCTCGCTCGGCGATCACGTCGAACGAGTAACCGTCGTACATTTCCGTGTAACGCTCTTCGCCGTCGCGTCGGAGATCATGATCGACCCCGCTTCCTCGCAACACAGGTCCGGTACAACCGTAGGCGATGGCCATTTCGGCTGGCATGACGCCGATCCCCGCAGTTCGCCTAACGAACACGGCATTGGTTGTCAGGAGATCGTGATACTCTTGAATAATGGGTTCGAACTGAACGAGAAATGCCTCGCATTTCTGCAACCAACCCTTGGGCAGGTCGGCCGTCGCTCCACCAGGCGTCAAATAGCTGTAAGTCAAACGAGCTCCGCAAGCTTCCTCAAACAGGTCGAGAATCTTCTCGCGCTCGCGAAAGGCGTATAGAAACGGGCTGAACGTACCAAGGTCCAGACCGTAGGTTCCCATAGCGACCAAGTGGCTGGCAATTCGCCCCATTTCCGCAATGATCACCCGCAGGTGCTTGGCTTTCTCCGAGAGGGAATGGTCAAGCAGCTTCTCGATAGCCAGCGACCAGCCGAGATTCATGTTCATCGCTGCGAGATAATCCATACGGTCGGTGTACGGAATGAACTGCCTGGGCGACAGGTTCTCGCCGATCTTCTCGGCGCATCGATGCAAGTAGCCAATATGAGGCTCGACTTGCGAGACGATCTCGCCATCGGTTCGCAACACAAGCCGCAACACGCCGTGCGTACTTGGGTGCTGCGGCCCCATGTTGATCAGCATCTCATCAGTTCGGACGTCGAACTCAATAATCCGAGGATCGTCGACTTGGGTTGCCATAGGGATTGATTCTTTCGATCTATTCAAACAACAGCGACTCGACCAAGTTTCATGCGAGCCGCAGCAATACGCAGGCGGCTTACGGCTGACGACCAACCACTCGACCAACCACAATGACTAGCGGCCTCGCATGCCGTGGTACTCAAGCGGCATTTCGTAGTCTTTTCGAAGCGGATGTCCGATCCAATCTTCCGGACAGAGGATGCGGCGAAGATCAGCGTGACCAACAAACCTCACCCCAGACAGATCGTAGGCTTCACGCTCGTGCCAATCCGCCGCAGGCCAGATGTCCATCAACGAAGGCAACTCGGGCAACTGCCCCTCTTCGTCATCCTTCCACCGCGGAAGCTTGACCTTCATCACAACGGTGTGTTTCGTTGCAATGCTTGAGAGGTGGTACACAACTTCCAAGTGCGGCTCCCAATCGGCCTTCGCAGCTTTCTTGGGATCGGTATGCAGGTAGTCGACCACGGTAATGCTATTGAGCATGTTGAACCGGAGGTCGTTTTCCTGCTTGAGAAAGACACTGACGTCGCGCAGCCCGCCTGGGGACACTTCAAACCATGGGTCGATCGCGTCCAGATCCACGTCGACTATCGCTTCGCCAAATTCTTTTTTCAGGCGATCAATCAAGCTCATCGTTTGCTCGTCGTTTCACAATTCAAAACGGGTTATGAGTTGGCTGCAACCAAAGCATGCGACATGCAATGCAATCAAACTCGATACGATAGGTCTTATCAGGCAGAGATAAACTGTTCGCTTGGGGCAGCTTCCTCATCATCCACGCGACGGCTATACCGTTGACGCCGAATAGCCCGCACCCAATTCAAGTCGCCGCGTTTCCAAACGTAGGCAAACCCGACCATCAATACGCCGAAGAAGACGGCGATATCCAAAACCGTTAGCCAAGCGAAGTCTTTGGCCGACTGGCGTATTACCATCGTCGCGACTTCTTTGTTGGCAATCGGAGCCGAAGCGGAAGCAGCGCCGAAGCGCGACTCGACTCGGTCTCGCATTGAAGCGGGGACGCGTGTCGGCAGGGCCGGATCGCGAACGCCCATCTCCTGAACAAGCGAGCGGGCGTGAGTCGTCAGGGCGAGCCCATCTGCCTGCTGAATCACAACCGGCAGGTCAGGATCAGCCAAGTTGTTCGCCTTCCCGAAGATCACAGCCCACGGAAAGAACAACGCGACTTCGACATCGAAGATAATGAACAGCAGGGCCACCACGTAGAATCGCAAGTCGAACTGAACAAAGCCTGACCCGATTGAGGGTTCGCCGCACTCGTAGATCTCCATCTTTTCGTCGTTGGGATCAGACGGACGCACGAAACTGCCCAGCAGCAGATTGGCAAAGACAAAAACGAGGCCGACCGAAGCGAAAAGTGCAAGGTAAGCGACAATTCCGAGCGATGACGCAACAGCGTCCGACATGGCTGCGATTCTTTCGAGCAAGCGGAAGGGGCAGCGACGCGTCAACCGGACGCACTACGGCTGGCCCAATCTAATGATCCAGCATTGTAGGACGACCGAGGATCTTTGCAACCGGCGGAATCGAATGCGCGGAGGGTTCGGGCCATTGGTTGAGAACCGCAGCCAGGTCCGTCAAGCGCAGAAAACGAGGCGGAATCCGCCCGCCAGCTCGACAAGCAATAGAATGACGCGACTCGACTCGACCAACGCGTACTAAAACGAGCCCGATGAATCTGTGACGTCGGCGGTGAGGCGTTGCCGGCCCGCGAACCCGGCATCCAACTCGTGCCAGTGCATCACTTCTGGCTCGTCGTATTTCCAGCAGAGATACGCCAATCGGCCGTCAACGAGCGACGGGAAATCGACAAGCCCTTCGGTAACGCCTTGCAAAACGACGCCCAGATCGTCCAACTCTTTGACAAATTCGCGCAGTCGCTTCGAATCCTTCTCCAACTCAGCCTCAATCTGAGCCAGTTCTTCCGAGTAAGGATCCTTGTCATCCGCGTTTCGCCCGACGCTCAGGTGGTCGAGCCGCTGCCGACGTTCAGCCACTTCGTTCGCGAGCGACACGAGGTCACCGACGATTGCGCGGATCAAGGGCAGCATCGCATTGGCCTCGTCGGCCGAAAACAACCGGGCGTTTGCTTTGGTGGATTCCATCGTTTCACCTGCTGGGCCGTGTCGTGGATTCAACTCAAGATGTATCGGCTCTTCGTCGCAACAGCTAGAAATCGCAACAACTAGGAATTGGGGCCGCCGTGAACAGGTTCGGCAATCACTTTGGACTCGGCCACCGCAGTTGGATTGATCGTACTACGTCCCCACGCAACATCGACGGGCATTCGCGAGAAA
This sequence comes from uncultured Pirellulaceae bacterium, assembly GCA_964567745.1. GTDB lineage: Bacteria > Planctomycetota > Planctomycetia > Pirellulales > Pirellulaceae > CAZMNY01. Next base: position 74,413 of record CAZMNY010000040.1, read on the forward strand.
TCGACAATGCATCCATCTCGGCTGTAGCAGCTCAAGTCATGCGTTGCGCCCATGAAGATGCAGTCCACCGGGCAGGGCTCAACACACAACGCACAAAACATGCATTTACTATAGTCAATCGTGAAGGTCGTGACCTGAAAGCCCTTTCCTCCCTCGACTTTTTCCTTGCCAATATAAATGCAATCGACTGGACAAGCCTTCGCGCACTGATCACAAGCAATGCATGTCGTCAGGTCAAATCGGTGAAAACCGCGATACCTGGCCGAGACCGGCACGGGAAGTTCTGGATATTCGAATTTTTCAGTGAAGGTGCCTCGATCCTGGCGATACGTGATCAACCAGTTTCGCATCGTCACCGACAACCCCTGGCCAACGGTCGCGACCGCCGACCAGACATTATAAAGCCACTGGAACATGAAAGACCGTTTCTGAGCAAAGTGCAGCAGACGAAATGCGGAATCGACAATCACGAGCGCGTTACTCGTCCGCAAACATCGGAATTATAGATAGGACCCGATGCTTCGCAACCGGAGGGTCCTCCGCCTTTTTCAGAAGAGGTCGCTATCGGTATTCCATGACGCGTCTTTAAACACGACTCACGATGACCAACAACAACAGGTCGTCGAAAATTGACTCAACGCCCTCTTGGTTGGTCCGATCGAATGCAACCTCACACAACTGCGCGGAGGTGTGCGGTTAGGGTCATAATCTCAGGCGAGATACCAAAGCGTCTTTTCTTCGCCCCGCGAAACGAGATGAGGATGCCAGTAGAGGTCGGGCTGAGCAAAGGCAGCAAGCCACCCACAAGCTGAGAATCGATTCTTCTCCTAAGCCGTTTTCCACGAACAGGTTACTGCAATATAATAAACACTGCGGGTAGGGCAAATTGGGGAATTAAGTCGTGTCATACGTACGGCATTGGGGGATTTCGCTCGAAAAAAACACTTCGCTGCTAGGCTTTGCTTGACTCGCTTAAGCGAGCACGTAGAGTGAAATGAAGGCGGGAGCTCGAATTACCCATATAGGGGATACGAGTTCCCACGGTGCGGACTGCCGCATCGAAACCTATGGCCGTTGTGGTTGCGGCCTGCCGAACAAAGGAATGGAACATGTTGGTCCTCTCTAGAAAAAAGAACGAAAGTATCGTTATCAACAACGATATTACGATCGTTGTGGTCGAGATTCGTGGTGACAAAGTCCGCTTGGGCGTCGAGGCGCCGAAAGAAGTGCCCGTACACCGTCGCGAAGTCTATGAGGCGATCAAGCGTAACGAACAAGCGGAAGGCGATTCCAACGCCAACGAATCGACCGCTGGAAACTCGTAAGACGCCTGTTTCTCTTTTTTTGACCAACCTCTTTTGCCTTCTGTTGCCTGGGTGCTCAAAAACCCCACTTGACGGATGATCGAGTCGCATTTCAAATACGCACTCGACTTGGCGACAATCAGGCCCCTTCGTCTAGCGGTCTAGGACTCCGGCCTTTCACGCCGGCAACACGGGTTCGAGTCCCGTAGGGGTCACTCAGCTTTAACGGGCTTCCATTGTGAAGCCCTTTTTTATGCGCATAGATGGTGCCTCATGTCGCCTCAGACCGAACGCCGCCAGCTCGGTAAGACGGACATTTATGTTTCACCGGTCGCGTTGGGCTGCTGGCCCATTGCCGGGATGACCAGTCTGCATGTCAATGATGTCGACAGCCTCGCTACGTTGCAGGCCGCAATTGATTCCGGCGTCAACTTTTTCGACGCGGCCTATTGCTACGGCGCTGCCGGTGAAAGCGAACGCCTCATCGCCGCTCAATTGTCCGACGTCCGCGATCAAGTCGTGATTGCCACCAAGACGGGGCTCCACTGGCGAGACGATGGAAAGCGAGTCATTGACGGCCGACCCGAGACGATTCGCGCCGAAGTTGAAGAGAGCCTGCGGCGACTCGCGACAGACCAAGTCGACTTGCTTTATCTTCACACGCCCGACCCGACGGTTCCGATCGCCGAGTCCGCAGGCGAGCTCAAACGAATCCTTGACGAAGGACTGACTCGATCGGTCGGCGCCTCCAACTGCGATATTCAGCAATTGGATGCATTTCATGACGTCTGCCCGATCAGCGCAGTTCAATCGCCGTACAACATGCTTCAACGTCAATTGGAAGCCGATGTATTGCCTTGGTGCGAGACGAACGGTGCGAGCGCGATGATCTACTGGCCTCTGATGAAAGGACTGCTGGCAGGGCGGCTGGCGCGAGACACCGTCTTTGAAGCGGGCGATGGACGAGCCAAGTACCCGATGTTTCAAGGCGAAGAGTGGCGCAAGAATCAAGACTTCGTCGATCAGCTTCGCGAAATCACTGGCAATTCAAATTGCACCGTGGCACAGCTGGTCGTCTACTGGACCATTCACCAGCCCAGCATCACGTCGGCTCTATGCGGCGCCAAGCGAGACTATCAAATCCGCGAAACGGCTGGCGCCATGTCGCTGCAACTGGACGACGCCACTCTGCAACTCGTTGATGAAGCGATCGAGAAACGCGGCGCGCCAGTCACCGGCAAAGCCGTCTGACCAGCCTAACTCGCTCAACTACTTGAACGTGACCCGCGCCCCCAACTTCGAAAGCGCGTCGATTTGCTTCGTTTTGGCGTCCCCTGAAAGCGGATTGCCGGTCAGGAATATTCGCCAATACGGCGCGAATCGTTTTGGCCCGGCGGCATCCTTTCTTGCCATGGCCACGAGCACCTTCAGGTCTGACACTTTGTTTCCGTCGAGCATCAGGTACTTCAATTCGGTCATTCCCGAGAGCGGATCGAGATTCGAGAGGCCGTTGCTTCGAATATCGAGCGAAGTGACCTTCGTGACTTTGGCAAGCGGCTTCAGATCGGCAATCTGGTTGCCATCCAAATAGAGCGACCAGAGTTTTTCCAGCTTGGACAACGAACTTACGTCTTTGATCTTGTTTTTCGACAAGTAGAGCGACCTGAGGTTTGCCAAGCCCGCGATCGGCTTCAGGTTCGCGACCTGATTGTTGGCCAGGTGCAGATATTGCAGAGCCGAAAGGCCTTCCAGCGGGCCGATGTCCGCAATCTTGTTCTTCGCCAGATTGAGCGACTGGACTCGCTTGAGCCCCTTCAGCGGCTTGAGATCTTCGATCTCGTTGTCCTCGAGGTCGGCCGATGCCAGGCTGACACAATGTTCTAAACCGGCCAAGTTCTTGATGCCCTTGCCCTTCGCCTCGACGATTGCGATGTTCTTCACATCTTCCGCGACCAACGGGTCCTTGCTCTCTCGTTTGGCGAACACTTGCTTCCGAACGGCCGCTTCCAGATTCTTGTCCGGAAAAATGCCCTGAGCCCAAACAGGGCTCGCCGAGCAGACGATGGCGATCAAGGAAACGGCCGCAATCCAGCGGTTCGAGAGCATCGCGAAGTTCCTTCAAGAGGCAGGAAGCTCAACGCCTATTGCAGGCTGAGCCATCGTGGGCGGGACCGTTCATGCAGATAGGTTACTTTGCCTCGCTCACGCATTCCACCCCGACTTCCTCAAACCAGCTTGCTCAGGCGTCAACTCGACTTTAGACTACCGCCCAAAGATGACCCGACTCGTCGCGCGACAATGTCGTATCTTTGTGCACACTCATAGGACCATCAGCAAGGATCCCGTTTTGACCCACGTCTTGATTACCGCTTTTGAGCCATTTGGAACCTGGGACTCGAATTCAAGTTGGCCGGCGTTGGTCGAATTGACTCGGAACCTTCCTGAGAGTCCGACCGTTGTGACCAGGCTCTACCCGGTTGAATTCGAGGCGATTCGAAAGAAGCTGGAGGAGGACTTGACGGCGGACTACGACTTGGTGATCTTGCTGGGGCAGAGCCAACACGCCTGCGGGTTGGAATTCGAACGCGTAGCGGTCAACGTGGGAATCGAGCCGAGCTCGCCGACTCGGCCGTTTGCCGTTGAGGATCAGGGCTCGGCCGCCTACCAGAGCCAGTTGCCGCTGGAAACTTGGGTCAGTGAGATCTGCAGCCAGGGCATTCCAGCTACGGTGTCCCATCACGCGGGCGAATATTGCTGCAACGCGGCCTTTTACTGGTGCGAGCATATCTCACGTCAGCGCAGCCTGAAGACGAAAAGCACTTTCGTGCACATTCCGGTAACCCCGCGACAGGCGGCTCAACAGGCTCAAAAAATCCCATCGATGGACAGCATCGCGGTCGCAACAGCATTGCGGCATGTGCTCGACCGGGCAGCGGCCGTCGGCCTCAAATAGTCGACCTCGATAGTCGGCAGCCGAACAATCTGACGGCTTCACTCGCCCAACCCGATCGAACGTACAGGCCTTACGTGCTGGCCAGTTCACGTTGACGCGCTTCCTTGACTCCAACAAACGCGAGTCTTGCTTTTAAGCAAGTTGCCCGGAACGTCTCGGGTCGAGAAACCGCTTCCAGTCGGAAGGTCTCGATGTTTCCGTCTCGGAAAACAAGATCAGCCGCGTAATAAAAAGCTTGGCCCGGCTGAGTCTCGATATCGACCGAATCGAACCGATTGAGATGGACACTCTTGGTTTCTTGATCGAAAAGAATCTTTGCAGTGCCGATCACAAATCCCTTGGCCGCTCCGCCTAACGCACCGAGCAACGCGGCGATCACGTTGACAGTTCCCGCCGTGGCCTCGGACAGCTCAAGATGGAACGCCAAGTTGAGCAAGCTCACGACGATCATGGCAATCACGGGGAGAATGAAAAAACCAAGGAGGCCAAAGGCGATGGCCAAACCGGCCCCCCACAAGATCCGTCCCCAATTCATATGGAGTTCGTTGCGGCGCTCCTGAATTCGTCGATTGGTCAGGCAGTAATTGACGCCGTAGGGCGAGACGCCGTACACGCATGGATGGAGCCGAAAAAAGTACAGCCCCAACGCGATCGGTGCGCATGCCAACGCGATGAGATTCCCGGCACGAAGAATGTGAATATCGGGAAAGCGGATGCTGCACATTCGGCCGATCCAGCGTCCCAGTGGAAAGCATGCGATCGACGGATAGACCGTCATCACCGTTGTCTCTTCGGTTTCCGCGGGCGACACGCCGGGGATCGCCTGTTTCATGAGAGTTCTTTCGCAACGACTCAGAGGTTATTTCGCTAACACAACGACGACGATACGTCGCAGCAACCTCAGAGATTATCAAAGCCCCAGGAAAGATGGAAGCCGCCTGACCTCGCTACGAAATTTCGCCGTCGTAGCGAGGACAAACGCCAGAGCTCTGGCGAACTCAGCTACGGCGTCGTAGCCGGCTTCGCCAGAAGTCGGGCGAAGCCCGAGGTCCGCAACCGTCGCATTGGGCTCGAGTTTGGCGGGAAGACGTCTTACGAACACAGTTTGGGGTTTTGGCATGCGCGCATAAAAAAAGCCCGCCAAGGTCGGCTAACCTTGACGGGCTTATCTATTCAATTTGATGGTATGTGAAGCCGAAGCTTCACGCGTCTCTTTTGTTTGCATTGAGAGTCGTGTCCACCTTAAGTCGACCGGTGTCGCCACTGGTCAACCTAAAAAACTTATAAAGGGGG
>CAZMNY010000041.1:0-79937 GCA_964567745.1 uncultured Pirellulaceae bacterium
GTGATCCACTTTACGCGGCGGAACATGTTAGCGGCATCGATGTCCGGCCTTGCCGGCTTGAGTCTGCCCGAATTGCTTCGCCGTCGCGCCGATGCGTCCACGCCCACTCGATCGAAAGGAAAGAGCGTCATCCTGTTGTGGATGGCCGGCGGTCCGAGCCAGATTGATACGTGGGATCCCAAGCCCGCGATGCCGATCGACAACCGTGGGCCGTTCGCGACGATTCAAACGACGGTTCCGGGCATCAGCGTCAGCGGACACTTGCCGAAACAGGCGAGTATGATGGATCGGTTCACCATCATTCGTTCAGTCGACGCCCAAGGCAGCGATCATTCGCCCGGCAAGGTGATGCAGACGGGCAATCGCAACGCGTCGCCGCGAAGAAACTCGCAAGGCGATCTCTATCCAGCCATGGGGTCGATCGTCGCCAAGTTTCGCGGCGCAAACCAACCTGGCATGCCCGCCTACGTCGCCTTCAATCGCGATCCGGCCCACGTCCCTGGCGGCGGTTTTTTGGGAATGCAATACGATCCGATGAACGGACATCGCGCGGCCGGTCTGCCGGCGTACCAAGGATTCGGAAGACTGAGAGGAGTCGCCGCGGAAGCCGCCGAGGCGATTCGCTTTGACTTGCCGGATGAGTTAAGTCCGGAACGATTGCGGGAACGTCGCAGTCTCAACAAACAACTTGACCAACTGCGCAGCCAAATCGATCGATCCGGGGCGATGGACGGGTTCGATCATTTTCAGCAGCAAGCTATCGATATGGTGCTCGGCGGCCGAGCGAGCAAAGCATTCGATATGGCTGGCGAACCAAAATCGTCGCGGGAACGCTACGGCAAGCATCTCTGGTGTCAGCAAGCTTTGTTGGCGAGACGGCTCGTCGAGTCGGGCGTCAGCTTTGTGACGATTGACTTGAGTTTCGGGATCAACGCCGGCGACTGGGATAGCCACGGAGACAATCATGTGTTTCGAGGCATCTCCACGGGACTCAAGCCGCTCCTGCCCGTCTTTGATCACCTACTCACCACGCTCGTTGGTGATCTCGATGAACGCGGTTTGCTCGACGATGTCTTGGTTCTCGCACTGGGCGAATTTGGCCGGTCGCCGATCATCGGCACTCAGAAGGGTTTTGTCGGCGGACGCAACCATTGGCCTCGAATCATGTCGATGTGCTTGGCCGGAGGCGGATTGAAGCATGGTCAGGTTGTCGGCGCAAGCGACCGGCAAGGCGGTGCCATAAAGAATCGACCGGTCACGCCAGCCGATCTCGCGGCAACCGTGTTTCAGCACATGGGCGTGTCGCAAGAAGCTTCCTATCTCGATACAAGCGGACGGCCGATCGGCGTGGTGGAAGGCGCGGGCAAGCCCATTGCCGAGTTGTTCTGAATTCGCCTTGCCGGCTCGACACCGTTCACGCTTGCGTCTTCAGTTTGCATCTCTTCATTTTCTCGTGCGGCTCAGCTCACTTCTTAACGAGCGACTTGATGCCGTTGGGCACCTCGAAGATTTGCTTTATCTCGCTTGCTGTTAACGCTCGGTCAAAGATTGCCAGATCGTCGAAGCCGCCGACGTATCCGATTCCCAGCATGATCGCGAGCCGTTTGGGGCTCCAAGTGAAGAGCTGTTTGCGGCGGATGTCGCCTTGTGATTTTCCGTCTAGGTAGAGCGTCGCCACGCCGTCTTGACGAGCCTCATTGAAATCGCGAAAAGTGATTCCGACGTGCGTCCAGCGGGAATGCGAAAACGGCGGCTGTTTGACGTTGACCAAGGGCCGCTCTTGTTCGGAGATATCCTCCCACTTTCGTCCATTGGGATTCCAGACGTCAATGTTCGAGAAGACGCCAAGTCGAAACGTTCGCGGTTTGTCTTTTGTGAAGTCGACGAAGAAGGAGGCGTCGTTCCATTTTTTGTCGGTGATTTGAAGTGGATCGACGTAGCCTGGCGGCAGGTCCTTTTCGGGGTCGAGCTTGAGCCAAAACGAATAGGTGCCGCTAAACCCTTTCTTAGTCGCTGGCAAGTTGGCCTCACCTTTGAAGAAGACCACCTGAGGGCTCTTCTTGGTGAACGCGAGTGAGCCGCCGTATCGTCCCGTCCTGGAATCCCAGCGTGCCGCCTCGTCCGGCAGACCGGCTGTTACTTTCTCGCGTTTCAATGACGCCGCCGTGTAGATACGCCTGTCGCCTCGCGCGTTGTCGGCATCTGCGGAGTCGTCAAATGACGCATGGAAGATGAGCGATTTGGCCAGCGGCGTTGGCTTTTCGGCCTGGGCGACATTGGCCAACAACAATAACGCAATCATCCAGTGGATGCGCATATGACGGTTTCCTTCCGCGAAGGGAAAATTAGTCAACGAAGTCGCTCCTGCGAAGCTGAGCGACGCCTACCGTTGTACCCGATTTGAAGCCGGTTAACCGACACTCTCATTCCCAAAATTCGGCCGTCGGAAGTTTTCTTGTCCCCTTTCGTCAACTTGCCGACAATACTTGCACTGACCCCATTCCGTTATCAACCAAAACTGGAACGCCAGTGGATTCGCTTGACGTTTACGAAGTCGCTCGGAGAAAAAAACGGCTGCTCAGTTCCGCGAGCTCAAGCTGACGGATGTCGACAAGAATGTGCATCAACCGTTCAACGAGAAGGAAGTCAAGGCAATTGCGTTGATTTTTATTTCGACCGACTGCCCTATCGCAAACGCATTTCAGCCCTCGCTTCGCCAATTGCAAAAGGCCTACGCGGATCGCGGCGTGGCGTGCTTCATGGTGCACTGTTCGGCTAATGTCACTTCCGAAGATGTCCGCAAACATGCGACTGATTATGAGATCACGATGCCGATCGTCATCGACTCGAGCCAGGAACTGGGACGATTAACAGGCGCCAAGGTGACGCCTGAGGCGATTGTGATCGATCGCTCTGAAGCTGTTCGCTATCGAGGTCTGATCAACGACCTTTATGCCGGATACGGAAAGAAGCGCCGAGTGGCGTCGAAGCACTATCTTCGAGACGCGATCGATTCCGTTATCGCCGGTAAGGAAGTCTTCACGAAAGTGACGAAGCCCGTCGGTTGCTTTATTTACTTCGAGGATACCGAAGCCAAGGCGAGCCCATAACGGATAAGGCGCATGAACACGACCACGATTCTATTGCTTGGGACGATGCTCCCTGGTTTGACTTTCGCCGCATATGAACCGCTCAAGTCGACCGGCGACGTCAAGGTGGTCGATACGGAATTCCAGTATGGGGAAAGCAAACGCGCAGTGCCGCTGCGAATCTACTTGCCCGACTCGAGGCAGGCGGCGCCCGTGATCTTGTTTAGTCACGGCTTAGGCGGGTCGCGGAAAAACAACGGCTACCTCGGCAAGCATTGGGCGGGCCGAGGCTACGTTGTTGTCTCGATGCAACATCGGGGAAGCGATGAGACAGTCTGGCGAGATGCGCCGATAAGGCAGCGCATGTCCGCGCTGACCAAGGCGGCGGGGGCGAAGAGTTTTCTCGACCGAGTAAGGGATGTGCCCGCGACGTTGGATCAACTTGCGAAATGGAATTCGGCGGCAGAGCGATTTGCGGGTCGCTTCGACCTGACTCGAATCGGCATGTCCGGCCACTCATTCGGCGCCGTGACGACTCAAGCGGTGAGCGGGCAAAGCTATGGGCGTCGCGGGCAAATCCACTCTGACAAGCGAATCAAAGCAGCCGTCGCCTTCAGCCCCAGTCCGCCTCAATTCGGCGCCAGCCCCGAGAACTTTGCCAAGGTGAAACTACCTTGGCTGTTGATGACCGGGACAAAAGACAAAAGCGCCATTGGCCGCACGACAGCTGAGAAGCGGCGATTGGTTTTCGAGCAGTTGCCATCGCGCGGGCATGCCTTCGAGTTGGTGCTGGACAACGCGGAGCATATGGCGTTCTCCGACCGCACGTTGTTGGGGCGACAACACCGCAACCCGAACCATCACAAGTCAATTCAAGCCATTAGCACCGCGTTTTGGGATTGCTATCTTCTTGGTGATGGGGAGGCCAGAGCCTGGCTAAGTGGTCCACAAGTCAAACGTCGGCTCGACGAAAAAGACATCTGGTTGAGCAAATAGACGCTGGCCTGCCCTTTTGAATTCACTTCTGCCTAAAATTACTTCGGCCTAAAATCACCGGGCCAAACTTAGATGCGCGCTGGCCGATCCTATAGAATGCGTTGGTGAGCAACGTCAAACCGGAGGCCACCGATGCTGGATCGACGCGGTTTTCTAACGAAGTCTTCAGCCCTCGCGGCTGTGGGATTTGCAACACAGTCAGGTCAGATGTCAAACGCCCAATCTCCTGCAAACGCCGAGCGACTTCCACGCGAAAAGTTTAAGCAGAAGCTGCTTGAATGTCTTGGCGGAGATTGGCCCGATCCTTGCCCGCTGGATACAAAAATCCTCCGCGAGGAACAAAAGGAAGGCTACCGACTGCTGTGGGTGAACTACTCGGTGGAACCGGAAGACCGAGTGCCGGCCGTGTTGCTCATTCCCGACGGCGCGAGCGCGGGCAGCCAATCGCCTGGCGTCGCTGTCTGGCACCAGCATGCGGGGCAATGGCATTTGGGAAAGAGCGAGCCTGCGGGACTCGCCGGCAACCCAATGCATCACACGGGACTGGCGCTGGCCAAGCTGGGCTACGTAGTAATCTGCCCGGACGCGCTCTGTTTTGAGGAGCGGCAAGACCCGGACAAGAAGCTCAAGAACGGCGCTTACGAGCGTTTTGAGTTCTTGCGGCAAGTTGTCGCTGGCCGCTCGATGGCCTGGAAGAACATCCTCGACATGCGGCGGGCCGTCGACTGTCTGGCGGCGCGACCGGAGGTCTATAGTTCGCGAATGGGCTGTTACGGCCATTCCATGGGCTCGACTCACACTTGGCTCGTTGGCCCCTGGGAGCCTCGGTTGAAGTGTCTCGTCGGGAATTGCTGTTTGCCGACCTACGGCGCTATCCATCGAACGAAACTGCTTCACTGCTTTCCCAATTTCATTCCGGGAATCCACAAGTACGGCGACACGCCCGATATCGCGGCGCTCATCGCGCCTCGATACATGCACATGAACTTCGGCGACAAAGACGGGGGTTCGCCAATCGAAGAGGTCAGGAAGGGCGTAACTCGTATTAAAGCAGCCTACGATGAGCTCGGCGCTGGCGAGCGTTTTACCCATTTCATTGAGAAGGACACGGGCCACGTACTGTCGGACGAAATGTGGCGCCGAACGCGAGCCACGTTTGAGACTGCGTTTCGGTCGTAGCGAGGCTCAACGATTTTGTCGGCGGACTCTTGAACGAGCCCGCGCGGTTTGTTGATTTAGTCGCTAGGTCACGACAAGACGGGTATAGCCAGGTGCGCGGGCCGACGCGGATAGTCACGACGACCCCCACGACGCTAGAAGATCGTCCGGCTTTCAAATGCTGGCGCTTTAGCTGTGAGTCTTGACGGGCGCTTGCGCGTTGCCCCTTCGGGACCGTTCGGGGAAACGTCGGTCCCCATCTCACTCGGGAACGTCGCTTTCGCTGTCGACGATAACATTATTGGCGAACACGACGCCGGTGCTCTTGGCGTCTCGCAGCTCGACTGCCTTCGGCTTCAACCCGGAGAAGAGGTTGCCAGTCACCGTGATGTCTTTGGTTGCTTCGAGTACGAGTCCGCCCGCTTCGCGGTCCCCTTCTCGTCGCTTGATCTTGCCGTCGCCGAGATAGCTGCTCGAAAAATTGTTGCCGGTGACCGTGATGCGGCCGCTGTCCGGACCAATTCGCAAAGCGTCCTTTTTCATAATCGTGAACGTATTGGCGCTTACCGCGCAGCCATGCGCGTCGATCAAATTGACCCCCGCGCCGTTGTGGGCGATGACGTTGGCGCTGATTGTGGTCCCGTAGCAATCGCGGTCGAGCGTAACGGCCGCTGCTGCGCATTCCTCAATCATGTTTCCTGACAATACCGAACCGTAGGTGTTTTCGATTAACACGCCGAGATTGAGATGGTCGTCGAGGTTGTTGCCGGTCATGCAGAGATTGAAGCTGTCCATGCAGTGCAACGCGTCGCGGTTCTCCTCGAACTGATTCGCCGAGACGACGATGTCATGGCCGCCCAAGATATTGAGTCCAACCGCCTTGTTGTAAGTGAACAGGCAATCGCTGACACGCGGATCTTCATAGCAGCTCGTCAGCCGCACGCCGTCTCCGCCGTTGTACGAGATGGAAACGCCTTGCAGAAAAATCTCTTCGATCAGAATCGCTTCGATACCGTGTCCGCTTTTTTCATTTCCCGTAATTCGAAAATTGGCCAGATTGACTCGCCACAAGCGATCCGCCTTCGGCACCTTGAGGCCTTTTTCGTGGGCGACGATCAGGGCAGGCAAGCCCTTCGTGTTCGTGTTGATAATATTCGTCGCTCCGCCGACGCCTTCGAGCCGGGTGTCGCCCGTTTTCAGCATCAGCGGTTTCGAGATTTTGAATTCGCCGGCGGGAAGCCGCACGACGCCGCCGGTTGGCGGGACCGCGTCAAGCGCCGCTTGTATGGATGGATACTTTCCAGCGTCAATGCTCGGCCGCGCGCCAGGCAGAACCGTCTTGCCGCCGGGCTGAGCGTGAGCGGTCGTTTGGAGCATCGGCAGTGAGAAGATCAAGCTCAGCGGGAGAGCCACAAGAAGAGCGGTGCGCGGTGATCGCAGGTGTCGCATGTCAGTGTCCTTCGCGTTTGAAGAATCCGTGGTTGATGTTCATCGGTGTGCGTTGCGACCAATATCTTAGTATTCCTAGCGAGCTCGATGCGCGCGGACCAAGCAATTTTGCGATTCGCCTGACACTAAAATGCAGTTTGAGGTTACGATTGAACCGGACGCGTTAGCCGCCTATTTCGAGGCGAGAGACAGATGAGAAGGTGGAACGAATGAAGAGACTGAGCAACCACGGAGTCGCGCTCGCTGTGTGTGCGATCGTCTTGGCCGCCACCCATTCTGCAGCAGGGCAATCGAACACGGGAGCCAGTCCTAGTCAGTTGCTGTTGCCAACGAGCCCCAGCAGTTGGCTCAATTCGCCGCCGCTGACCACACAGATGCTCAAAGGCAAGGCGGCGGTTTTCTATCTGTACGAAGAGGGCTGACCGAAGTGTAAGGGCCGATGGCCCGAGCTGTTGGCGGTCGCCAACAAAATTGCCGGCAAGCCAGTCGTGTTGATCGCTGTCAACTCGGGCAACTCGCGCGGGCGTGTTCAATCGTACGCTCGGCAGAACCGAATAACGATTCCGATTATCGTCGACACAAATCGCGCGCTCGAGAAGCAACTGGGCGTCACACAAATCAGTCTGCAAAATATCTGGGCCGCCGCCATCCTCAACTCGGAAGGCCGCGTCGAACGAGCTAGCGCTCGAGATCTTCAAGCCGCTGCGGATCGTGCGTTGCGAGGTGCGAGTTGGAATGTCGATCCGGAGGGAATGCCCCTCGAATTGCGAAATGCGTGGCAGGCCGTTGAGTTTGGCAACTACTCGGCGGCTTCCTCGACCGTTCGCAAGCGTCTTCAATCGCCCAAGGCGGAAGTAAAAGAGGCCGCAGAACGGTTAAACGACTACGTGCAGAAGCAAATTGCGCGCGACGTTGAACTTGCCGAGAAAGCGGTTGAAGCCGAGCACAAATTTGAAGCCTATCGGCGATTCTCCGCTGTCCGCAGCCAATTCAAGGGGTTTGCTCTTCCCGACGATCTCTCCGAGACCATTCGAAAGCTCGCCGAGGATGACACCGTCAAGAAGGAAGTTGCTGCAATGAAACGACTTAACTCCGCCTTGCAATCACTTTCGTCGTCTTCGCCCAGCGGTCGCAAGAAAGCTCAGCGTATTCTCGAGACCCTCGTTCGGACTGACGGCGATACTGAGGCGGGCGCTCAGGCCAAGAAAATGCTCAACGAGTCCGCCCCATAACTGAAGAGGTCACGCCCGAACTGTAAGAGTCCGCCGTTTTCAAGAAAGCGAGATGGGCGACGAAGAAGAGAAAGACGACCTTTCATAGCGGAGTAAGCCATGTTTTTCGCGGACAGTTTTGGTGGCGGAATGGGCGCCGGAATGGGCGCTGGCATCGGTTGTGGCATCGCCATCGGCATTCCGGCCGGCCAAAAGAAAGCGGCTGAGAAACTCCGCGAACATTTCGCCGAAAATGGCCTGACGGTTCACGATCGGATGGGCAAAGAAGTCGACCTGGAAACGGTCTTAGCGACAGTCTCGACGAAGGAATGCTCATCGAGCAGCGGGTGGGCGGTCGCGCTTGCCTTGGTGATACTCGGCCTCATTTTCTTCGCTGGATTGTTGACGTACTTCGCCCTCTTCTAATTGACGACTAGATTCCGATTATTCGGATGTCAGGCCGCTGATATCGATGAGATGGAGCTGCCTGCCTTGATCCTTGTGCGGCGCGTCGATGCAGACGTATCGACCATCTGGGCTGAACCGAGGGTGGGTGTCGACTCGCCATTCGCCGGTGTAAATCTTCGGCAGATGAAAATCGCCCAGGTCAATCCGACGACCTGATTTGACATGATACAGATGCGGCGTCTGCAGTCTCGCTTTTCCTTTCGGATACGTGTCGTTGAGAATCCATTCGAGCCCGGGCAAGTAACTCAGGTGACCTGACGGATCGAGCACGCCATGGCCGATCTCTTGAACCTTGCCGCCGCCATCGACGTCCTCGAACAGAAAGTCCGCCCAGTTGTCATTTCCGCAGAAATGTCTCGACTGGGCCAAGATGTTCTTTGAGTCTCGCCAAATGAAGTGCGACGTATAACCATTAGTAACAACGATCCGGATATCGCCGCCATCGGGATTGGCGGTGATCATTCGCGTCAAACGACTTCCGTTGGGATATCGCCAGCGGTGCAGCGCGATGAAGCGATTTCCGTCGGGGCTAAACAGCAAATGATTGAAGTAGTGTTTGATCCCCAGTGTCGGGTTGGGAATCGCGCCGAGTCGAGCGATGTCAGCCAATGAGATGATCAGTTTCGACTCGCCCGACTCTAAGTTAACGTTAAAGATCCCGGAATCGGTCGGCGCGAGATCGTCCGAGTGCGGATCGGGCGGACCGGCGTACCCATAGCCAGGTCGGACGTCGTTGATGCGGCGAAAGTCGGGCGCCACCGCTGTCTTGCCGTCGGGACTGACCGAGTAAATCGCGTGTGGAATCGTCCGTCTCTTTTTCGTCACGACATCCAGGATGTGACAAACGAATTTGTCACCGACACGATCGTTCCACAACACCTTGTTTTCCGAACCGGGCAACCACTGCAGCATGCATCCCTGTTGCCAGCACCAGGCGCGGCTCTCGCCAAGTTCGATCCAGCGGTCGTTGTCTTGCAGATCGACCATCCCGACCTTGATGACGTCGTCGACCCTTGGCGAGCGATGCTCGAATCCGACTTCCATCCCCAGCACGTAGCGAACGGACGGATCGAATTGCAGCTTGTCGTAGTAGCCGAACCAGTGCTTTCGAGGTCCGCGCGTGATTAATCGAACCGGCGCCGCTCGTTTCAAAGCCTCAGCTGAACTTAGACGGCTAGGGCCGACGGCGGCCAATCCAACGGCTGCGGGAACTGTGTGTTCGAGCCACTCGCGACGGCTCATTTGTTTGATATTCATGGCCAGATTCTAGCCTGACTGGCCCACATGAAACCAGCATTTGCCGCAAAACTCCCCTGCTAGCGTTCGCCGAATCGACCTTGCCGCCGTCGCGAAATTCCTGTACCTACGCCCCTCACTTTTCCTCGCACAACTCAGGGCACTGTCATGCGCAAGTTTCACCTCATTCTCGCATTGCTGGTCGTGTGTGTTCTCCTATTCCAAGGATTTTCGGTCGCCAACCGCTCGACTTCGGCAAATGCGGCGAACGTCGCCGGACTCCAAGACACGCTGCTCAACGGACTCCAAGCACGAACTCCTGGCGACAGGGCGTTTGTGAAGAAGACGGTGCACTACGTCGAGCATAACAAGCTGACTCGCAAAATCGTCATGGAAACGTTCCAGTACGTTCGCAAAAAGGTCTCGCCGAAACGACGGGCGACGACCTTTCAGATTCTGCTGCGCAGGCGAGCCAAAGCGGTCGGCGTGACCATCTAATCGCGCCCCGTTGTTAATCTTGATCAGACTCACATGAAGGCTGTTAATGGCTGAATTCTTCAGCTCAAACGACAGCCTTCGTTTGTTTGCGTCGCCGTCTCTTTCTTCTTTGGCCGCCTCGTCTCCGCTCGCAGCATCCTGCCCGGCGCGCGGTTATAATGCCGAGCCACCCAACGAGGAGAATCCAACGATGAACTTAACGAGCCCATTGCTTGTACTGGCCCTTTTGTCTCAGGTCGCAGGGCAAGCCAACGCGCAGCGTAAGGCGGAACCTGGCTCGGAACGTTGGGAGAAGGCAATTCAAGCCCTCGAGCAACTGGACAAGAAAGAAGATCATCCGAGTGATGCCATCTTGTTCTTGGGGAGCTCAAGCGTTCGGCGCTGGGAGACAATCGCGGAAGACATGGCGCCCTATCCTGTTATTCGTCGCGGCTATGGCGGCGCCAAGTATTCTGACTTGCGCGTCTACGCAAAGCGACTGACCCATCCGCATGAAGTTCGAGCCATTGCGATCTTTGTCGGAAACGATGTCAGCGGCCGCCCCACGGATCGGACTCCGCAAGCGGTGAGCCAAGACGTGCGAGCCATCATCGGCGACATTCGAAGCAAATTTACTGACACGCCGATCTTCTTCATTGCCGTAACACCGACTGCGAGTCGGTTTAAAGTCTGGCAAAAGACGCAAGGCATCAACGCGGCGATCGCCGAGATTTGCTCCGACCTCGACCACGTTCACTGGATCGGGACGGCGGCCCATTACTTGAACGATCAAGGCCAGCCGCGCAACGAGCTTTTCGTCGGCGATCGGCTACATCTCAACGAGGAAGGTTACAACCTCTGGGCGAAGATTATCAAGCGTCGCCTCAACCGCGTGCTTGGCGAATCGGCTAAACGATAGGCGCGCCCCGCGGAAAGCAGATGTCGCAAGAGGAGTATCAGGCCCTCTTGCCTTCGGCGGGATTCCAGAACGCTTCAGCCGATCCCATCGCCAGCGTCATTCCGGCGCCGCCGGCGATAATGCAAATGTGAACGTCGGCGCAGGGCGTTTCCTCGATGACTGTTCCTGAGTCATGCATTGCGTACACGCCGTGCCAACGAGATTCGATGGACCAATCAGGCAAATCGATGATGCGCCGGAGTTCGCGAAGGATAAGCGTCTCAATCTCGCTCTTGTCAAACGGCGAGACTTGCGGCCCGTGTTCGTGAGAGTCGCCAAGGATGACTTGCCCGAGTTCATTTTGCGACGCGAGAACGTGGATTCCATATCGATTCAGTTCCGGCGTTTCGCTTTCAATTCGGTCACGCAAAGATGAGAGCGACGGGCAACCGTCAAATGACGAGTAGTGTTGAAACGTGAGACCGCTGGCGATGTGAGGCCCTAAATCCCATCTGTTTGGTTGGGGACGCGTGCTCATCATTTGAAGCTTGCATTGGGATAAGCCAAGCGAATCATAGAGCTTCGGAAAGATGACACGCGTTTCGTGGCCGCCGCAAACAATGATTTTCTCCGACTCGAACTGTTCGCCCGCCGACGTAACGACCTGATTCGAAGTCACTTGGCCGACGTCATGTCCGAAGCGAAACTCGACGTTGAATTCTCTATCAAGCCAGATCGGAATCGCTGCGATCGCTTGACGCGGGTTGACTCGCACCTCCATCGGGCTCCACAGGCCGCCCTGCAAGCCCTCGCGCTTGGCCGCAGGCGAGCGTCGCAGCACCTCATCGCAGTCCAGCCATTCCGCTCTGGCCTCACGACCTTGCTCCGTCGCGACAAACTCTTGGGCCACACTCGTTTCATCATCGCGGTAGGTCAGGTGGATTGAGCCGCACTGCTGACTCCACAGTCCCGCCTCGCGCGCCAGTTCGAGCCATGCAGCGCGCGAGCGAATGGCAGTGTCGTATTCGAGCCTGCTTGCTCGACCGATTGGCCAGACCATGCCGAAGTTGCGAACCGAGGCGCCCTGAGCGCGATGGTTTCGTTCGAATACCAGAACCCGCTTGCCTGCCTTCGCCGCCGACCAAGCATGCGCCAGCCCGACGACGCCCGCTCCTACAATGATGACATCCCAATTCCGTTCCGACATGAGTTCGATTTTCTCTGCTGCCTTTGTTTCGCCGATTCGCTCGGGAACGTGCATTAAGGTGCCGAACACATTGTAACGCCTGCTGATCGAGAATCGCCCACGCTTCGTTTAACCCCGTTTAACCCGTCGCCGCAGGCAAGGCGCGCTGAAGTTCATCGCGGAAGCGAGGTTGCGGAATTGCAACGCGAATCTGTGCTGACCTTGCCTGCGGCGACGGGTTAAACGATTGAGCCGAGAGGCATTTACGGTCGAATCAAGACTCGAATCGGCTTGGCGGCGATGGCGAATTGCATGGCCTCGTTGGCTTGCTGAAGCGAAAACTCCGCTTCGACTAGCGAGTGAAATGGGAACGGGCTGGCGTCGTGAGTCAGAAACCGAATCGCGTCGACAAGATCGCCTGGCGCGTAATTGTGGACGCCTTCAATTCGCAAAAGCCGCCGAACGACGGCTTCCGGATCAATCTCTGCTTTGCGCGAAGGAGACACGGATCCGACAAGCACTAACACTCCGCCCACATCGAGCGACTCGACGGCCGCTTCAGCTGCGTCAGCGGAGCCTGACATCTCGAATGCGACGTCGATCTGTTCTCGGAGGGAAGCACATTGTTCCGGGTTGAGGGTTCGCGTCGCGCCCATGGCAATCGCGGAATCACGGCGTTTCGAATCGGGGTCACAGACGATAATCTCACTGGCGCCTCGGACCGATGCGATCGCGGCAGCGGTTTGCCCGAGTGCGCCGGCACCGAGAATCAAGATGCGACGTCCGGCGAGCTCACCCGCAATTCTCACTGCGGCGAACGTCGTCGCAGTCGAGCAACTAGCCGGGGCCGCCAATTCGCTCGGCAAGGAGTCTTTCTGACTGGAATCGTCCAGACAGCAGACTTGCGTTCCGCGAACAAGTCGGCAGTACTCGGCCATTCCTCCGCTAAATACACCTTGTTCCGGTGAGCCCGCTTGGTGTCCATACTTGAACAGCTTGCGGCACTTCTGCGGTAGACCTCTTTGACAGCGGTCGCACATGTCCGAGGCGTCGCAACTCGCGGCAACGGACCAGACGATACGATCGCCGCTCTTGATTCGGCGACCGGAAATGTCGTGGAGTTCATCATGGATCGAGACCACGCGACCGACGATTTCGTGTCCGAGTATGCAGGGAGTCGGCTCGCTGCGGCGCCCGGTGAAGGTGCTGACATCGCTCCCGCAAATCGTGCACGCTTCGACTCGGCAAAGTATCTCTCGCTCTGACAATTCGGGAAGCGCGCTCTGCACCATCGTCAGCGGTTGATTCGCACCGATGAATAAGGCGACTCTGCCCAACTCACTCATCGTTCTTCCCCTTCGCGGAATCGCTCGGCGTCTCGCGAATACTGTTTTGAAAACTGAGAGCGCCAATTCGCGTCATCAACATGCACACGGCGCAGATCGCAACGGTGCCTATCAGAAAGAAGGTCAAAGTGTGTTGTGATTCTCGCCCCAACGACTTGGCCAGCACCACGCCGACGTAGCCCAGATATCCGGTTGAATCGGCAATGTACATCAGGAAGCCAATATTTCCGGGCCAACGCGATGCCGCGATTAGTCGTTCAAACACCGTCGTGTGAAAAGCGACATAGGGTACGTATAGTCCGATGCCGGTTCCCACCATCAACACGAACGGCGAGGCTACGTCCAAATAGTAAAGCAAGACGGACGCTACAGCCGCCACGAATCCGAACGTCAGCAGCCAGAGCGAGCCGAAGAAAGCGGCTCGGTTCGATCGAACCCAAATCGCGGCGCCATTCAACGCGATCACAACCAGCATCACGACGAATTCGGACTGAGCGTAGATCTCCGGTTTTTTGCTTTCGCCCAACTCGCGCCAAATCTCAACGGCGAAGTCGTCACGATAGCTGCGAATCACCGTCAAGCCGATATAGACGGCCACCAGCAAACTCAAACCTGTCGCGTGGGAGAAAAAAAAAGTCCATCGCTGCTCCCTCGTGACTGGGCGGCGTTTGGAACGCGATTCGATGTCCGCCGGCGCCGGTGGCGGGACTTGCTTGAGACACCAAACCGAAATTAGCAGCGGCAACAAGAATCCAGCTCCGACGATCGCCGGCATCCAGACCTCACTCACGCCGTAATTCAGAACCATCGCCCGCCCAACGGACTTCACGACGCCCGATGAGAGAATGAAGCTGGCGCACAATCCGGCCGCCAAGAATTCGGTTAATCGACGGCCTTCCAGATAGGCGAGGACCAATCCAAAAACCAAGCCGAGCGGCAAGCCATTGGCGAACAGAAACAACGCGTTGTATGGCTTCGGAGCTACCGCAAAACCGACCAGCGCCGCCTCCGCCAATAAGATAGCGACAACGATGACCAACGCGCGATGATTGCGCTTGGTCTCGGATATGAGTTTGACGCCGATGAACTTCGAGCAGGAATAACCCAGGACCTGAGCGATCACCAGCACAGTCTTGTACGGTAGGGAAATTCCTAACAGCGACACGCTGCCGATAAACTCGCCCGCCGTGAACGGCTTGCGAAACGCGTACATGCAGAAATAGACGCAAAATGCGGCGCCGATTGCCCAAACGGAAAAAGCTGTCGGTCCGCATCCTGATAGCCAACGCGTAAGCCGGCCGCCATCATGCGGCTCACTCGAGCTATCCATCGAATCAACGCTTTTCGTCGGCACTCTGCACTCCCAGCGAATACGAGGACATGATCATACGCGAAACCTCAGGCAAAGAGTCCGTTTGAACAGGCCAGACTTTCGGTTTTGCCTAACTCGCTTCCTCCGCGTAAGGCGTTCATAGGTCGAAATGCTGCGTTCGTGGGCGAACGACTGGGCTTCGAAAATCGTTGACAGGTCGAGTACAATAACAGATACTCGTTCGTCTTAAGTCATGACCGCAGTTGCAGATAGCAACGGAGAATAATCTCATGCTCGTAGTTCCTGGCCAACCCGGAAAAGATGTTTGCGATCGCCACCTGGGCGTTACGCGTCGAGACATTCTTCGCGTGGGTGGGTCGGCCATGCTGGGGCTGACTCTTGCCGATGTCATGCAATTGCGAAATGCAAAAGCTGCCTCTGAGCCGACCGGCGGACCAGGCTGGAATCGCGCGAAGAGCGTCATCTTTGTCTACCTGCAAGGCGGCCCAAGTCACTTGGATTTATGGGATCCGAAGGCGGATGTGCCGGACAACGTGAAATCGGTATTCAAAGCGATACCCACGAAGACGCCCGGAATCAACGTCACGGAATTGCTGCCGAAATTCGCACAGGTCACGGACAAGCTGACCATGATTCGTTCGATGAGCTACACGCCCATCGGACTCTTTAACCATACGGCCGCGATCTACCAAATGCACACCGGCTACACCGCGGACAAAGTGAGCCCTTCGGGGCAGCTGGAGCCGCCGTCGCCGAAAGACTTCCCTACCTTCGGTTCGCAAGTCGTGCGACTCAAGCCGCCCGCCGAAGCGATGCTTCCCTTCGTGATGATGCCGCGGCCTTTGCAAGAGAGCAACGTCGTAAACAAAGCGGGCACAGCTGGCTTTTTGGGCCGCGCCTACGATCCGTACTATCTCTTCCCGCCGGGCGGCGACCTGGACATGAAGAAGATGGATCGGATCAACGTAAAGGATCTCAAGCTGCGTGACGAACTGTCGCTCAATCGCTTGGATCGTCGGGCTCGACTGCGCGAGATGATCAGCAAAGGCATGCCCGACATCAACAAGGCGGTCAAAGACTTTGATCTCGACGAATACTACGCGTCAGCGCTTAGTCTGATTAGCTCAGGCCGAGCACGTGATGCATTCGACTTGGGCAAGGAAAAGCAGTCGATGCGCGATCGGTACGGCCAAAACACGTTCGGCCAATGTTTGCTGCTCGCTCGACGACTCGTCGAGGCTGGGACTCGAGTCGTTGAAGTCGTTTGGCCCAAAGTCGCTAACTCGGACAACCACTCCTGGGACGTCCATACCGGGTTAACGAAACGAATGAAGACTCAATCCGGGCCGATGCTCGATTCGGGGCTCTCGGCGTTGATCAGCGACCTCGACGAGCGCGGCATGCTCGACGATACGCTGGTTGTCGCAATCGGCGAGTTTGGTCGAAGTCCGCAGCGAGGCGTTAGTACTTCGGGCAACAGTAACAGCAGCGATGGCCGCGATCACTGGCCCTATTGCTACACTGGAGTCCTGGCCGGCGCCGGCGTCAAACGAGGCGCCGTGTACGGCAAGTCGGACCAAACTGCTTCGGCCCCGCTGGAAGATCCGGTGCACCCGACCCAGTTGCTGGCGACGATGTACCATTCGCTTGGCATCAAACCCGATTCCATTGTGCTCAACCACTTGAATCAACCTCGTGAGCTCGTCAAGGCGGAAGCGATCACTTCACTTTTTAGCTGAGCGACGCATTCGAGCCGATACGGTTAGCGGAGTGATCGTTGAGCATCAATGGGAATTCGGCGAGTTCGCTCGTTTGAAAATGTGAGTTGCGCTTAGCTGTCTCGCTTGGCTGTCTCGATTGGTACTGGCGCCATGCGGAGCATCAATGTCTGGCTGAAGCAACTATCAGAGCGGGTGCCTGCGTGCATCGACACGTGGTCGCAGATTATCAGCGCCGATGCAGACCTCCGCCGCTCGCTCGAGTCAATCCAGCACGACTCGACAAGCCTCATTGAGCCCTCATCGCGCGAACCGGCGTCGGGCGATCTGACTTGCGACACTCTCTCGCGTCTCGTCTTGCATTTGCGTTTGCTGTGTTGGTTGATCCTCGCCAGTCGGCCAGATGCGGAGTTCGACGATCGATGCCAGCGCGTGATCGCGTTGAATTCGAAATTGCCATGGCCGCCGGACATGCTTGAGTTGCTTGGTGAGGAGTTCGTCGAGCCGTTGCGACATAAACTGGGTGCATATTCGTTTGGCGGGCAGGCGGAATTCTATTTCCACGAAACGATAGCCAAGGCGTGTGATCGGGCGCGGCGCCGGTCGCTTGGGGCCTACTATACGCCGATTCCGATAGTGCGATGTATAGCCGAGCGAGTCGACCGGCTTTTACCCGAATGCAATCGCGCGTCGACGATTGTGCTCGATCCGTGCTGCGGTTCGGGTCTGTTTCCTCAAGAAGCGGCCTCGCGGTGGCCCCAAGCGATCGTTCGCGGGCTGGAGTTGGACTCGGGCAGCGCCGCAAGCGCTGGTCTGCTGCTCGATTCGGGAATTCGCGTTGGCTGTGCCAACGCGCTTGGTCTCTCGGCGCCAGAACTGCACAAGGCAATCGATGTGGAAGTCGACGTCGAACGGCTGGTGATTTTGGGCAATCCGCCGTACGCAAATTTCGGCCGACGTAACGCGTTTCCCTGGCTCGACAAGCTTCTTCAGCGATACAAAGAAGGGCTCGGCGAAAAGAAGCACAACCTCAACGACGATTTCATCAAGTTTCTCTGTTGGGCTCAGCATCAAGTTGAAGAAGTCGGCGAGGGAATGGTCGCCTTCGTGCTCAATAATTCCTTCCTCGACAGTATCACTCGGCGCATACTTCGCCGCTCGCTCCTGCGCTCATTTGACCGTATCGAAGTAATCAATCTGCACGGCGGCGTAAGTAAGCGGGAGACGGTTGGCGCGATCCCGGACGAGAATGTGTTCGGCATCCGACAAGGCGTCGCCATCCTTGTTCTTCATCGGCATCGTCAGGCGATTGATCTCGCCTCACCTCGGACCGGGCGCCTGTTCTATCAAGCCGTCCGCGGCGCGCGGCGGGAGAAATTGGAACGCCTGGCGGATGTTCATGATTCTGATTGGATCGAGTTGGCGCCGAGCGAACCCAGCTTCCTCTTCTCGCCCAGCGAGACAGCGGGCGCGAGTACGAGCGTCGCGCGTGGGGCAACGGAATCGCTGTCGACGATCGAAACTGCGGTTGAACAATACTCGTCGGGAGTCCAGACGAAATGCGACAAATTGTTCGTCGATTCATGCCCGGCGACGTTGCGGAAACGCATGCAACAGTGGCTTGCGGGTCGGGAGGTCGACGTACTTGCGAACGTTCCCGATTGGCTTCAGCGCAAACGCGAGGCGGCATCGTTTCGAGCCGATCTGGTTCGACCCTATATGACAGCGCCGCTTGACGTTCGTTACGTCTATTATGATCCGGCGCTTCTGGGCCGCGCTCGGTTAGACGTCATGAGGCACATGCTCGGTGAAGCGGAGACGGGCCTCGCGTTCATGAGGCAGAGCACGAATCCAGGAACGTATGATCATTTCCTTGCTGTGAATTGCCTTGTCTCGGACCGACTGTTTTACAGCGCACATGGCGCGCCGTTTCTTGCGCCATTTCGCATCAACGGGAGCCGAAACAACCTTCGCGCGTGTTGGCTCGAGACGCGCTGGTGGGATGATCAAAACGTCGTCGCAAACGATTCCGACGACTTTTGGCCCTACTACTATGCCTTGTTTCATTCCAACTCGTACCGTGAAGATTACGAGCATGCGTTGCGAACTCACTTTTGTCCCTTGCCGCCGCCAATCGGAGGCTCGGCCTTCGAAGAGATGGTGGAACTTGGACGACGATTGATGTCGGCTCACCTCGACGGGTCGGAAACGGTCAGTCGATCGGCGCCGTGGACCTCCGCTGATCCGAGCGCGGCGTTGCACGAGTGCGTTGCGGCTCGGCCCGCTTACGATCGTGAGGCGGGCGCGATCCGCGTGAATTCGTCGACGTCAATTTCCGCGCCGGAAGGCGTCCTCGATTGGCGAATCGGCGGCTATCGTGTGATACATCGTTGGTTGAGTCAAAGGCGAGGGCGGCCGTTTGACGCCGGCTGTCGTAAGGAGTTACTTCTGAGGATCCGCTGCTTCGAGACCACGATGGAAATCGTTCGCGAGATCGATTCTATTTGTAGGTCCGACAAGCGGGGGCGTCGCTCGATGAGTTTCTCCGACGCCTGCGGGCAACGATCAGACAACGAAAGAGAATAGCCCATGGGCGGCTTTGGCGACGACATACTGCGTTCGGGTGTTAAGCGACTCAAACGCAACGACGCGAAAATGGCGGACGTGATTAAGAAGGTCGGTGCGCCAAGAATCCCGCACGTTCGCGGTCGCTTCGCATCGCTCGTTCGCTCCATCCTCTCGCAGCAAATCTCGGGCGCTGCGGCGCGGACGATTCAGTCGCGTCTGACAGATCGAATCGGTCCCTTCACCGCCGAATCAATCGCCGGCCTTTCGGTGGACGAATTGAGGTCGCTGGGCGTCTCGAATCAAAAGGCGGGCTATCTTCTCGACTTGGCCGAAAAAACGCAGGCTCGCGAATTGCGTTTTCACCGCCATACCAAGATGGACGATGAGGCGGTGATTGAGGAATTGATCGCCGTTCGCGGAATCGGCCGTTGGACCGCGCAGATGTACCTGATTTTTTCGCTCTCGCGTTGCGATGTCTTTCCAGAAGACGATCTCGGCGTCCGCAAGGGCATGCAACAAATATACGGCCTCGATTCGTCAGGTGACCGACCAGCACTCCGCGAGATCGCCGTGGCTTGGCGTCCGTATAGCAGCTTGGCCTCTTGGTACTGTTGGAGAATTCTCGAGGTTGAGAATTAGAGTTGGAAATTGACTCGGACCGGAAACGGTGAAAGCGGCGCGATGAAGAATCGGACTCGGCGAATCGCGATAGTCGTTGGCGCGGTGGTCGTGCTGTGGCTGTTGGGCGACTTTATCTACTCGGTCGTCATCGCAGCCCGAATTCGGAGTTGGGAAGCGACGATCGAGCGCGACGAGTCGGGCGTGCAAGTCGGTTGCCAAGCATATGAGTTGGGTGCGGGCGACGACGCCATTCTTTTTCTTCACGGCATTAACGACTCGCCCGCATGTTACCGCCTGATGGCAGAAGCTCTGGCCGAACGCGGTTATGTCTGCCATGCCATGCGTCTCCCCGGATTCGCTGAGGAGACGGAGGTTTACGCGAGTGGCAAGCGAGAAGAATGGTTGCTTGCCCTCGAGCGAGAATTGAAGGTGCTCAAGCAAAACCACCGTCGCGTCGTCCTGGTCGCACACTCGCTTGGCGGCGCGATCGCGATTCATCACTTGCGGAGAAATCCCCAAGCTGCGGATGGAGTCGTGCTGTTGGCACCTGCAGTTGAAGTCGCTTCTGATCGCAGTCCGCTGCTGCCGCCGGAGACGTGGCACGAAATCGCCAATCGGTTGCTGCTGTCGACCAAGTACACGCAATCCCCGTTCGGGCTCGATGCGAAAGTGGTGACCGACGCCGATTATCCTTATCGATCTCCGTTTTCCGCGAGACCCTTGTTCGACCAGACGTTCGCCTTGATCCGAGAAAACAGGAAGACCGGACCCCAGTTCACGACGCCGATGATGATGATCCTCTCGCCCGACGATCGAGTCATCGACAGTCAAGCCGCCGAAATCTATTTCGCACAAGTCGCGGCAACCAAGAAAGAACTTCACCACTTGGAAGATACGGGGCACGCCATGACAGTCGATCACAAGTGGCCCAAGCTGGTTGACTTCATTGACGATTTTCATGCCGGACTGGCACCGCCTGATGAACACATGGGTGATGAACACAATCGCGATAAAGACAAGGGTGACGAAGAGACTGATAAGGGGCCGACGGAATGAGGTTTTTGGTGACCGGCGCCTCAGGCATGCTCGGCGCCAACCTCTGCCGTATGCTGATTGAGCAGGGGCATCGAGTGAACGCTCTTGTCCGGCGAGCTCCGCTTGCTCATCCGTTGCTCGATGGGCTCGATGTGCAGTCATGCCCTGGCGACATTACGGACAAACCGTCGGTGGCTCGAGCCGCGGAGGGTTGCGATGGTCTGTTTCATGTTGCCGGACTCATCTCCTATCTGCCTCAAGATCGAGCCGAGTGTTTTCGCGTCAACGTCGAGGGAACCAAAACCGTGCTCGCCGGCGCTGCGGCTGCAGGCATCGGCCGCGCCGTCGTTACCAGCTCCACCGCAGCGATCGGAATTCCACTCGACGGCCAACCACTCAACGAGGAGTCGGAGTTCAATCGGCGGTTCGCGACGAATCCATATATGGAAAGTAAACGTCAAGCCGAAATCGCCGCGTTCGGCTTCTCGGGGCTCGATGTCGTCGCCGTAAATCCGTCCACGATTTACGGCGCCGGCGATGTCAAAATGAACACGGGCGTGATGTTTAGCCGTATGCAACAAGGTCGCATGAGTTGGCTGCCTCCCGGCGGACTCGGCTTGGTCGGCGTGGACGATTGCGTGCGAGGTCATTGGGCGGCCTGGAGCCAAGGCGTGGCGGGGCAAAGGTATATCCTATCCGCCCACAACAGTCCGCTCGCCGATGTCTTCGCGAGTATCGCGAAAGCACTTGACGCTCCCTGTCCATCACGAGTTATCCCGAAGTTCGTGTTTCCGCCCGCTTACCTCGCCGCTTGGCTTCACGATATGACCGTCGGCCGTATGGGCTTGACCCAGTTCTCTCGGTTCATGGTGGAAATTGGTTTCCGCAATCGTTACTTCGACAGCTCTCGGGCTCAGAACGAGCTCGAGTGGCGACCGGTTGTGTCACTCGACCAAATGATCGCCGATGCTGTTCGCTTCTATCGTCGTCACGGCCTCCTTTCCAACTCGTAGCTCGCTGCTAATTCGCTCAACAACCGTCGACGGCAAACATGGAGAAATTGATGTGAAGATGATGAGAAATTGCAGAGGCTTCGCTGCCTAGATAGACTGCGACGATAGCCGTGGCCGACTTCACTCTTCGACACTTCCATGAACGTTTGAAAGGACTTTCGAAATAGCTCGATATCAAGTTGGGATGATCCGGTTCTTTCTCATGACCGCCATCGTCGCGTCCTCCTGGCAGTCGCCCGCCTTGGCTCAAAAACCCAAAAAATGAAAATGTGCAAAAGGCCAAACGCGAATTTGAAGCCGCGAACAAAATCGCGGCCGCCTACGTAGAAAAACTCGACGCGGCCGCGAAAGAGGCCGCCATCCAAGGCAACATCGACGAAGCCAAAGAGAGCAAAGATCAGAAGAAGGCCATGGAGACCTAAGGGATCTCCACGTTGCCCGATCCGACCGTAAAGTCCAAGCGGATTCTCTTGTCGCACATTTTTCGAAAGACAGACGGTGCCATACTCGATTTCCGGCCTGACTACACCGCCTACGGCCGGCACAACGGCAAGGCAACAAACTGGGTGATGACCGATGCTCGAACTCTCATCATGGGAGCGATCGACCGGACCAAGCCAGTCTATATTCACAAGTTCGACAAGAGTCTCACGCGAGGAACCGTCTACAAATACCATCCTGTGACCGAAAAACGCCCGTCGGTGATCACTCGAAGTCGATGACAGTTGCCCTCACCCGCTGGTGATTTGCGCTCCGCGAAACGAGTAGCGCCCAAGCGATTCATTTTTTGGATTCGATCGCTCGAAAGGCAACCTACTGACGCGTCAGTATGTTATGTTGAAGACCAGTCGGTTGGCCATTCTTGCGGCCGATTGACCCGATGGACATTGGATCGAGTCATTCCAACTGAGTTCGACTGCGTGGTCATGAACCGCTTACCAACTGCTCGCGAGCTTCAAGCGCTGAAGATCCTTTGGCGTCACAATCGCTGTACGGTTCGGGAGATTTTGGTTGAATTGCAGTCTCAGGAGCCCACCGAGCTCGCCTACACGACGGTGCTGAGTTTGATGCAAACCATGGAGCGTAAGCAGCTGGTGCGTCGCGAGGTTGGCGGTCGGGGTAAGACACATCACTATCACGCGGTGGTCGAGTCGGAGTCGACGCTGAGGTCGCTGGCCGGTCGCTTTTTGGACTCGGTATTTGACGGTGCGATGAGTCAGTATTTGGTTCGGGCTCTCGAGTCGAAGGCACCGTCTGTAGCAGAGCTGGACGAGTTGTCGGAGATGATATCAGCGGCCCGGGAACGAGCCGAAGATGATGGCTAAGCGGCAGTTCGGAACGCCCCTGCCAAAACAGTACGAAACATCCGGATTGTGGAAAGTCGTCAGCAAGTCATTCTGGCGAACGAAAATCGGCGCCCATTTGCCGACCCCGGCAGGTTATTCGTCGCTGCCTCAGGTCGAGGATGCGATCGGAATTGAGAAGCAGCGATGGGAATTGAGAGCATATATTCTGCTTTGTCGCCTGTTGTTTCTTGGTATATCGACGTACAGGCGTCGGCCACCCTACTTCTAGGCGTTGCGATTTTGGGCGTGAGATTATCCGCCGTCGCGGCGGAGCGCGTTTTGCTTGCTCGAGCCGGAATGATCGCGGTCGCCGTGACTGCGATAGCAGTTCTGTTGATACCGCACGGGCAGCGATTGTCGTGGACGCCCGTTATCGCTGACTTGAATTCGAGCCCATCGAATCATTGGCTTTCAACGGCGCTCATATTCGCCCACATCATTGGATCGATCGGCATCGTCATTTGGTTGTTGCTCGGGTGCCTTGCCGTAGCCAGGTTGGTGCGAGAATCGTCGAACGCCAATGATTCTCTACGAGTTGAGGCAAAGCGAGTCGAGGCATCGGCGGAAACCAGAATGTCGACGTCGGGCCAGCCCTTGGCGACTGGCGTTCGTTGCGCGCTAATCTTGATTCCACGGCAAATTGTACAGCGGAACGATAGTCTTGAGATCCGTTCCGCGGTCGCACACGAATGGGAGCACATTCGCCGCGGCGATCTGAAAATGTTGATGCTCGTTCGTTTTCTTTCGCCGTTGCTCTTCGCCAACCCACTCTTCTGGTGCCTCAGACGAATGATGGATCGGGACCAGGAGATTCTGGCCGACAGTTCCGCAGTCAGAGCGACGACGGCGACGGACTACGCAAGATATTTGGTGGAGTGGTCGGCTGAGGCGGGCTGGTTGCGCGGACCTCTATTAACAGCCAGCGCGACTGGCGGCGGGCTTCGAACTCGCATCGAAATTATTCTGTCTCCATCCGCCTCCGAACTCGGACCCTCGTCCGGGCGCTCGTCAGTATGCATGATCGCGTCCATCGCGCTGCTCGCCGCCCTTTGCTGTTCGGCGACACTGACGCCAGTGACATCGGATCTTTCGCTGGGGCCGTCCCCTTCGCTGCCGACGACGCCGATAGCAAAGGCGCCGAACTTGAACGTGCCAACGAACGCAGTCGAAGCGGAACTCGCTCAAGGTCGAGCAATGTCGTCGGCGTTAGAAATTCCAAGCCGGCTTGTGTTTGACGACGGCTATGAATTGATCGCCGTCATGGATGATGCGAATCACGCCAACCGCTGCTGGCGTCCCGACGGTTCGCCGCTCGATTGCCTACCAGACAATCTCGAATCTGTCTCGCTGCGAAACGGGCTGAAGCTGCTCTTCCAGGTTTCGTCAGCAGAGGCATTGGCGAGCGATGCGTTGCGGTCGCTCTACGCGGACGTCGATTCGCAAGCCGCCGACATTGGTTTGGGCGTTTCGCAAACAGAGTGGACAACGGAGCAAACGGTCGATCCGAGCGGCCGCGACGCCTGTGATGAGTTGGCCGTGTCGCCGTGCATGGACACCGATCACGCCGTCGTGACGCTCTCTTACCTCAACTCGTCGGACGCCCTCCGAGTTATCGCGGTCGACCAATGCGGGACCGAGCATCGTCCTACGTCGGCGTCATTCGATGGGCATGAATGGACGATCGTGTTTCACGATTTGCCCGTTGATATTGTCGAGGAGTTTGTCGTACAATCGCGGCCCGAGTCGATGGTTGAGATTCGCAATATCGCAATGTCGCCAAATCAACAGACTCGCCCCCAAATCTTGAAGCAGAACGAGCGTCTGTTCTGAGCGTCAATTGAGCGCGTGGCCGAAGTCCGGAACGCGGATCGAATCGAAAAAAAGTTCGGCTGCGAACACCTGTCGGGAGAGAGATTGGATGGACCTGGGTATTTCAGGACGGAAGGCGTTGGTATGCGCAGCAAGCAAGGGACTCGGGAAAGCATGTGCGTTGTCGCTGGCCAAAGAGGGCGTTGACGTAACGATCGTGGCGCGAGGCGAAGAGGCATTGTCGAGTACGGCCGCGCAGATTCGCTCGGAGACGAAAGCGCAAGTGACGGTCGTCGCGGCGGATATCACGACCGATGCCGGTCGCGCTGCCGCCCTGTCAGCCTGTCCAACGCCTGACATTCTGATCAACAATGCCGGCGGTCCGCCTCCGGGCGATTTTCGCGATTGGGATCGCGACGATTGGATCGCAGCGCTCGACGCCAACATGCTGACTGCGATTTTCCTGATCAAATCCGTGCTCGACGGAATGGTCGACCGAGGCTTCGGGCGGATTGTGAATATCACGTCGTCGGCAGTCAAAGCGCCGATCGATATTCTTGGCCTTTCGAACGGCGCTCGCGGTGGTCTAACCGGTTTCATCGGAGGACTCGCTCGACAGCGAAATCTGGTCCGAAACAACGTCACGATCAATAACATGTTGCCTGGTTCGTTCGACACCGAGCGTGTCGCGATGTTGCTCGACGAAGCAACAAGGAAGAAGAAAATCGAGCAGAGTCTAGCCGGTCGCTTCGGAGATCCTGAGGAATTCGGCCACCTCTGCGCTTATCTCTGCAGCGCTAAGTCGGGATACATTACCGGCCAGAACATCCTGATCGACGGCGGATCGTTCTTGGGGACAATGTAGCCGCTCAGCTCCTTGCCCCCCGACAAATCACCAAGCCTCCTAGACAACAACGGTCGGTTCGCTGCATAAAGGGTGCGAGCTGAATTGGGATTCGGGCCTTGTCGTGGAGCAACAGAAACGATGGATCAAGCACGGCTGAACGAACTGACGGAGATGTTCTTCACATGTCGGCGCGATGAACTCTCCCAGATATTTGACGAAATGCTCTCTGCTCTCGATGCCGAACAATCACTGCCGCCTGGCGGTTTGATGTCGAGAAACTACGAGACCGCCCAAGCAAATCCTGAGATCCACACTTTGCCTGGCAACTTGAAGGATGCGCGGGATGCCGTGTTCCCATTCTTCTGGGGCACCGATAGTTGGCAGTCGAAACTTCACCTGGAAAACGTCAAGGGACCGCCCAACTACGCGTCGCTTATCGGCTCGATCGCGGCGTTGCTGAAGAACCCAAACCTTTGTGTGGACAAATACTGTTTGAGGTCAAACGAGCTTGAAGTTAAGTCGATCACCGCTCTGGCCAATCTGATCTTTTACCACACGGAAACCCCCTGGGGCGTCTTCACGATCGGTGGGACGATTTCCAATTTGTACGGGGGAAAACTTGGCATTGAGAAAGTCGCGCCAGGCACCATGCAGAAAGGGATGCGAGGTTTGTCGTTGGCGGGAATCGTCTCGGAAGCCGGTCACTATTCGAACGCCACGTTGGCCGGTTGGCTCGGCATTGGAGTCGAGAACTTGCATGCGATTCCGACCGATCCAAGCATGTCGATGCGACTCGACTTGCTCGAAGACAAACTCGACGAACTCTATCAAGACGGCGAGCTCGTTGCTTTCGTCATCGCCACCTTCGGAACAACCGACGCGTTTGGAATCGACGATATTCGAGCGATCAAAGATATCATCGAACGCAAATCGAAGGAGCATGGCACCACATGCCCTCACCTTCACGTCGATGCCGCCGTCGGGTGGGTCAGCTGTTTTCTGACGGAATACGATGTCGAAAACAACCCGCTCAAGGCTGAGCCGGAAACGTTGGAGTTGATCGAGCGGACTCAGACGGCCACCGTTGGGTTTCGGCATGCCGATTCAGTGACAATCGATTTTCATAAAATGGGATGGGGCCATTATCCGTCGAGTGCTTTCATCGTTCGCAAGCGAGACGATCTTGCTCGCTTATCGCGTACGCCCGCCGAGGTCCCCTATTTTTGCGAGGCCGATTTCCGGCACGATCCGGCCCTGTTTACGCTTGAATGCTCACGACCCGGAATCGGTCCCTACGCCGTCATGGCGTCGCTCAACGGAATCGGTCTGACCGGCTATCGCATGTTGGTCGCCAATGCAATCGAAAAAGCCAATCAACTCAAGACGAAGATCGAAGCACTCAGTTACTGCAAAGTGATCAACATGGACACGCCCGGTCCCAACGTTTGTTGGTGGGTGATGTCTCGAGGTCGAGACGCCAAGGAGATTTTCGCTAAACTCTGCGCGGGCGAGTTGAGCGATGAAGAGCGAGAGCAGTATTTGTACGAGGTGCGGCGCCTGTTCGACAAACGCGAAGCGGCGCTCGACTCCGCGGTGGACGCGAGGTTGAGTTTCACGACGTCGACTGGCTATTGCCCCAACGGAGTGCAGATCCCAGCGTGGAAGGCGGTGTTCTTCAACCCGAAGACAGACAATGAAGTGATCGATCGAATCATCGCCAGCATCGAAGACGTCAGTTGATGATTGCATAGCCGGCGAATTGGCCGGTCGGCGCCAACTGCGCCTGAAGCCGATCGATCGACCCGCGCCGCGCCTCGGCGTCGCCGCTTCCCTCGCTCCACACAATTGTCGGTCGGTCGAGCTCGGCAGTACCGATCTGCTCGGCCGACCGCCAAACCGCGTCCGCCCAATTCGGCATCTCCCGGGCATCGACGCCGTTCGCGGTCGAATGTTCAGCCAAGTGGTCACTGTCGCAGTCTGCGATGAACATCACGTTGCGCGCCAGTGTTTTAGGGTCGCAATTGAATGAGCTTCCCGCGTCCCGGTTCAAGATGGTTGCAATCGCAGCCGGGAAGTTGGCTGCGAGCGTCAACGCTGCGGCCGGATCGGAATGCTGCCTGAGGTCGACCAAAATGCGGACGCCTTGTTCGCTCGCCTCCGAGAAAAAATCGAGGTCGATGTCTTCGCAGATAACAGTCGTCTCGCTTGCTCGCAGTCTCGCAAAGTCCATCTCTTCTGACCTGCCCAAGTGAATCGCTCGCATGACCCATCGCCGCCCAGAAAAGTAAAAACTTCTCCCGCGAACGCCTAACGGCCGGAAGCCGATCTGCCGGGTTGCTTCGCGCTGGACTTTGCCTGCCGCGTCACTCAGCCGGACGGTGACTCGGTAGACAGCCGGATGATCGGTTATCCAGAAACAAGGGTCGGTAACCACCGCAGCGCACAGTAACGAATCGCCCGGCAAATCGCTCATCTGGGCGACCGCCGGCAAGGTGGCGCCGGCGACGGAATAGGGGCCGCGGATTTCACCCGACAGCTGATAGCCATCGCCGCCGCATTCGCTGAGCGTCGAATCGAGCGTCGCGTAGACTCTCGCGGTCTGTTCGTTCAAGTCGCCGAAGAAGACTCGCAAGTTGTCCTCGAACTCGCTCATTCGTCGCCTCCGACCAGAACGCTCGCCAAGAACTGAGCCGTTGCGGAATCGGATTGACGAGCGACTTTTTCAGGCGTGCCGTGACAGACAACTTGACCGCCGCTGTCACCAGCGCCCGGCCCAAGATCGATGATGTAATCCGCCGCTTTAATTAGTTGCAAATTGTGCTCGACGACAATCAGGGAATGCCCGATCGAAAGCAACGCATCGAAACAGTCGAGCAGCTGCACAACGTCGGCGAAATGCAAGCCCGTGGTCGGCTCATCCAGAATGAACAGTGTGCGATTTCGAGCCGCAGTGGAAAGATACGCCGCCAACTTGAGTCGTTGAGCTTCACCGACCGACAGTGTATTGGCAGGTTGGCCAAGGCGTAGGTAGTCGAGTCCGACGTCGATCAATCGCTTGAGTTTGGTTTGTACTTTTGTTTGGCCGCGGAAGAATGAAAACGCCTCACGTACGGTCATTTCGAGTACGTCGGCGATATTGCGCCCTCGATAAGTGACTTCGAGAATCTCATCGCGATAACGCATTCCGGCGCATTGGGGGCAACGACGATATACATCCGCCAGGAACTGCATATCGATCTTTTCGTAGCCGTCCCCTTCGCAGTGACTACAACGACCGCCGTTCACGTTGAAGCTGAAGTGTCCCGCCGTGTAGTTGCGAGTCTTGGCGTCGACCGTATCCGCAAAGACCGCTCGAATCTGATCGAATGCCTTGATGTAGGTCACTGGGTTCGATCTCGGCGAACGTCCGATTGGACTTTGGTCGACAAGCACAATGTCATCGACTTGCCCGTCGCCGAAAACGTCGTCGTACGGATAGGGTTTGGGGCCGTCCTTTCGCTTTCGTCGGCAGAGGGCACCGTACAGCGTATTCTGAACCAACGTGCTCTTGCCCGAACCGCTTACGCCGGTGACAACGCAAAGAACACCGAGAGGAAACTCGACCGTTAGATCTTTCAGGTTGTTTCCCTGCGCGCCCGTCAGTCGAATCCAACCGTGACCAGCCTCGCGGTGCATTGAGCCGACGGTAACGCCGCGCCGTCCCGTGAGAAACTCACCAGTCAAACTCGCGTCCGGCTCCATCATCTCGTGCAGATCGCCTTCGAATACAACGGTGCCGCCTCGTTCGCCGGCTCCCGGCCCGATCTCGATCAATCGATCCGCCGCCCGCAGCATCGCCTCCTCATGTTCCACGACAACGACCGTATTGCCTCGGTCTCGTAATCCCTGAATGGTCCTGACAAGACGTTCCACATCGGCGGGGTGCAGCCCAACCGTCGGTTCGTCCAAAACGTATAGCATGTTAACCAGGCTGCTTCCGAGCGCCGAAGTCAAAGCGACTCGCTGTGTTTCGCCGCCGCTGAGCGTCCTCAACGTTCGCTCCAAACTCAGATAGCCAAGGCCGACTTCGTCGAGGAAACCAAGCCGCGAAACGACTTGCTCAAGCATGATGCGGCCGATTTCGCGTTCGCGCGGCGCCAACTCCAGCCTGTCGAAAAACTCCCGAGCGTTTGCGACTCGCATTTGCCCCACTTCGGCAATACTCTTGCCACCGATCTTCGTCGCCAAACTCTCCGGCCGAAGACGCGCGCCGCTGCAGCCTTGGCACTGGCGATAACTCCGCCAGCGACTCAAGAAGACTCGCAGATGCATCTTGTACTTGCGCCGCTCAAGCCATGCGAAGAAACCGTCCAATCCGCCAAATTCGCGTTCCGGTACGCCCTTCCTAATCAACTCCCAATGTCGCGGCTCAAGTTCTTGACAAGGCACGTCAAGCGGCAAGTCGTAATCGTCGGCCAACTCAATCAGCTCAGCTAACTCGTGCGCGTAGGCCGGCGTGTTCCAGGGGGCGATCGCTCCATCGCGAATCGTTTTCTGCCTGTCGGGAACGACGAGATCGATATCGATGTCGATGATATTCCCAAATCCCTCGCAATCGGGGCAAGCGCCCAGCGGGCTATTGAAGCTAAACAGTCGAGGCTCGGGGCTCGGGTATTCGAGTCCGCATGGTTCGCACGACATCACAGCGCTGAATCCCCAGACTTTGAATTCTCGCCCGTCGGCGCTGAGCAGAGGCTTTGCTTCGAGTGCCGGCGTATCGACGGCGGCGTCGACCAATGCGACGCATCGCCCGCCGCCATGAGCAAACGCGGTCTCGAGCGAGTCGTGAAGTCGCTCGGCTGCCGCGTTTCCAGCCACAAGCCGGTCGATGACGACCATGATCGATATGCGCTGTTCGGTCGATTCAAGAGAGTCGTTGAGGTCGGCGAGCGAATGGAGTTTTCCTGCGGAGATGATTCGCACGAAACCATCTTCGCGCAACGAACTCAGCTCCGCTCCCGTCTGGTCGGTTTCAAACTCGCGTTCGAAGGCGATCATGAATCTGGCGCCATCGGGCAAGTTGGAAATCTGCTTGGCGACGGTCGGTGGGCTCTCCGGCCGAACTTCTTGCCCGCAAGAATGACACATCGTACGGCCGATTTTCGCGTACAGTAGACGAAGGTAGTCCGACGTTTCCGTGGCTGTTCCAACGGTCGATCGACTTGAACGAGACGTGTGTTTGTGGGTGACCGCGATCGCTGGCGGGATTCCCTCGATCTTCTCCGCCTGCGGCTTCTCGAGCTGCTCGAGGAATTGTCGAGTGTACGCGGAGAAGCTCTCGATGTAGCGCCGTTGTCCTTCGGCGTAGAGCGTGTCGAGCGCCAAGCTAGTCTTGCCGCTGCCGCTGACCCCGCAGAGGACCACAAGTTTGCCGTGGGGAATCGTCAGATCGACGGACTGCAGGTTATGAACCTCCACGCCCTCAAGTCGTATCTCGTTGCAATGGAATGTCATGTATCTTTGCACGCCGATGAGTTCGGCCGCCGGTTATCATATGCTCAGCTGTTTTGGATCACGGCAAACCAGTCATCATAGTTGGCTGGCTTGCCGCTGAGTAGTCGGGAACGCTAACCCGATTCCAGAAGGACAGGAGCTCACGCTCAGACGCCAAGCGAGCGAAGCTGCTTGTTCGTCATTCGTCTTCGCGTTCTCCTCGACTCCTCGACTCCTCGACTCCTCGACACTGCGACTCCGCGCGCCCCTTATTCTTCCGTCGTTGAAAAAGGACAGGCACCGCTCACGTCATTGGCGTCCGTCATTCGCTCCGTTTTCAGGCGACTTTATTTCGCTATACTGCCTGATTGCGTTCAACTCTCGTTGTCAATCCTTGCTACCGAATCACACGCATTTATTTTCTCGTGGACGGACCTCGAACCATCATGGCATTTCGTCGACTCAACCCTTTCTATCCTCTTTCGATTTTGGTCGGCATCGCCTTTCTCTTTACCGCCGTGGCTTACGGCGTGATGGCTTTTCGAGGCGCCGCTCCGCAATTGGTCGACAATGCCGATGAGTCGTCTCTAATGTCGTTTTTGGACGAGCACGGCGTCACCATATTTCTCGTGGAGTTGGGGACGTTGATGGTGACGACGGTTGCGGCCATAAGTACGGACAGTTTCTGGATGGGCAAGCCAGCCAAACCGACGACGACCAACCGTGACGAATCGAATCAAAACAAGGTAGGGGAATCGCAAGATGAAAGTGCAGAGTAACGAATCGATTTCGCAGCACGATGTCGACATGCCGGGAGCGGACAAGTGCCGAGTGCGATGGCTTGTCGACTCGCAAGACGGCGCGCCAAATTTTGCTATGAGGCAATTCGAAGTGGGTCCGGGAGGCCACACGCCGAAACATCATCACCCTTATGAGCATGAGATTTATATTCTCGCAGGCGAGGGAGAGATTCACGAAAACGATGAACCTCACCCGCTGCGAGCTGGCGACGTCGTTTATGTTGCGCCGAATGAGGTTCATCAGTTTCGCAACACCGGCGCGAGCCCTCTGAAATTTATCTGCTTGGTGCCCAATTCCGCCGGACACGGGCCAGCTCCCGAATGCGGTCCGCTGCCGTAGTGGGCCGACGCCGGTGGCTGACGTAGTGGTCTGCCGCATGGGGCAATACGACGGTATGGGAATCGAGTCGAGTCAATCGCTAACGTGAGCCGAGCGTCTAGTTCATGAGCAAAAAAAGCAAGACCATGTCGATTGACGAACTGCGCGACACGATCCGGCATCACGACCAAAAATACTACGTCGACGCGACGCCGGAAATCAGCGACCTTGATTACGACCGGCTCATGGATCAGTTGAAGGCGATGGAGGCCGCCGATCCATCCTTGGTGACTGCTGACAGTCCGACTCAGCGCGTTGGCGAGTCGCCTGTTCCGCATTTGGAACAGGTAACGCATCGGATGCCGATGCTCTCCATCGACAACACGTACAGCATTGAAGAGCTCGAGCAGTTCGGCGATCGCACGTCCGGCCTATTGCCGGGCGAGAATCTTGAATGGGTCGTTGAGCTCAAGATTGACGGAGTGGCCGCGACGCTGATTTATGAAGAAGGCGTGCTGACCCGCGCCGTGACACGAGGCAACGGAGTCGTCGGCGACGACATTACCCACAATGTTCGAACCATCGCGGACGTGCCGCTCCGCTTGCTAACCGACTCGCCGCCCGCTGTGCTCGAGGTACGTGGCGAAGTTTACATGGCGAACGATGAGCTTGTGCGTTTGAATGAAGAGCAGACGGCCAAAGGCGAGGCGACCTACAAGAACACACGAAACGTTTCGGCTGGCGCAATCCGTTTGCTCGATCCGAAGATCTGCGCGTCGCGCAATCTGCGAATGTTTTGCCACGGGATGGGGCTCTGCGAAGGCGTCGGAGTGGAGACTTATACGGATTTCCTCTCGCTCATCGGCCAGTTCGGTCTTCCCGCCACGCCGATGGCCAAGGGCTTCCCCAGTTTCGCCGAGGCCGTGCAATACAGTCAGCAGACGATCGAGCGACTGCATGAACTTGATTTCGAGGTCGATGGATTAGTGCTCAAGGTAAATCGCCTCGAGCAACGCGAGCAGCTTGGCGCCCGATCGAAGAGTCCTCGCTGGTTGGTCGCCTACAAGTGGGAAAAATATGAAGCCATCACGGCGCTCAATTCCATCACCTTGCAAGTCGGTAAGACCGGAGCGATTACGCCGGTTGCTGAGCTCGAGCCTGTCGAGTTGGCGGGAACGACGGTCAGTCGAGCAAGTCTGCACAACTTTGACGAGATTGAGCGGAAGGATGTTCGCGAAGGCGATACCGTTGTCGTCGAAAAGGCTGGAAAGATCATCCCGCACATTGTTCGCGTCGAGAAACACGAACGCAAGAGAAGCTCGGCGCCGTTTGCCACGCCGACCGCTTGCCCTGAATGCGACGCGTCGCTGAGCCGAGACGAAGGCGGCGTCTACATTCGTTGCACCAACCCGGCTTGCCCAGCTCAGGTCAAAGAGAAACTGCGATACTACGCCACGCGAAATGCGATGGACATCGAGGGCCTAGGCGATAAAGTCGTCGGCCAGGTTTATGATGCTGGTCTTGTTAAATCGATAGGCGATCTCTACCGACTCGACCTCGAAGGC
Source organism: uncultured Pirellulaceae bacterium (assembly GCA_964567745.1). Lineage (GTDB taxonomy): Bacteria > Planctomycetota > Planctomycetia > Pirellulales > Pirellulaceae > CAZMNY01. Next base: position 33,961 of record CAZMNY010000041.1, read on the forward strand.
CTGCTGAAACTCGAACGAATGGGGAAGCGTTCAGCCGAAAAACTGCTTGGCGGAATCGAGACGAGCAAGTCCAGAGGCCTTGAGCGTCTGCTCAATGCCTTGTCAATTCGGCACGTTGGTGGACGTGTTGCGGAGATTCTCGCCCAGCGGTTTGGAGACATCGAGACCATGCACAAGACGGCGCTCGAAGAGTTCGACGAAGTCGATGAGATCGGCGGCGTGATTGCACAGAGCGTGTTCGATTTTCTTCACAGTGATACAGGCAGTGCGCTTATCGATGACTTGCGATCGAGCGGCGTTTCGCTGGTCGCGGCAGCACCGTCGCCGTCGGACAGCGAAGATAGCCCGTTCTCCGGCTTGACGTTTGTTGTCACCGGGACGCTTGAAAACTACTCGCGTAGTGAAGCCCAGGCCGCCATCAAGCAGCACGGCGGCAAGACGTCGTCGAGCGTTTCTGCGAAAACCGACTACCTGCTTGCCGGTGAGAAGGCGGGAAGCAAGCTCGCCAAAGCAGAAAAACTATGCGTGAAAGTGCTCACCGAAGCAGAGTTCGAAAAAATGTTGGCGGCCGATCCAGCGTAGGAAGAACTGAGTCCTCAGGCGGATTTCTAGTCGATTCGCGTCACCCTACGCTGAATCAGTGGTAACCATCCTCGATTTGAGCGTCTCGTCATGCAACCGTCCTACAGTCAATTCATGAATTCGTGCCGCCCCGAATCGGCCTTTGAAGTATTGGCGCTGGCCAAGCGTCAAATCGCCGACGGCAAGAATGTTATCGAATTGGAGATTGGCGACAGCCCGTTTGCTTCATCTCCGTCCGCCGTGGACGCTGGAGTCATGGCCATCCAAAACGACCGTTGCCATTACGGGCCGTCGGCTGGGATTCCCGAATTTCGCGAAGCTGCCGCGGACTATTTGAAACGCGAATACGGAGTCGATGTCGGACCGAACAATATTGTTGCGGGCGCCGGTGCCAAGACCTTTCAGCAGTTGTTTTGCGAGTTGTTCGTGGATCCGGGAGACAGCGTCCTGGTTTTCACGCCTCATTTTCCGACCTACCCGCCAAACATTCTCCGTCGAGGAGCGCGAATCGTTTACTCGGTGCTCGAGCACCGTCGCGACTTCCGGCCCAACTTGGACGACGTCGAGAAGTTCATCGATGGCGATTCCTCAGCCAAGGCGATATTTCTAAACAGTCCGCACAATCCAACCGGCGGCGTGGCCACCCATCAAGACATGCGGGAACTCTCCGGTCTCATTCGCGGAAAAAATATCGCGCTCTTTAGCGATGAGCCGTACGATCGAATGGCCTGGAGCGGCGAGCATCATACGCCGTTGGCCGAGCCAGACATGCTTGACCACTGCGTGGCCGCCTACACTTTCAGCAAGTCCTATAGCATGAGCGGATGGCGACTCGGCTTCGCCGCGAGCAGTGAGGAAAACGCCAACAAGCTCGCGCTTCTGACCAATACAGCGCTCTCGTGCGTTCCGCCGTTCACGCAGTTAGCCGGAGTCGCTGCGATTAATGACGACGATGAGATTCGCGACGAGCGAATGATGGCGTTTCGCAAAAAAGTCGAATCGCTTGTAACGGCTCTGAATCGTATCGACGGCATTGAGTGCCTGATGCCGGGCGGCAGCTTCTATGTGTTTCCGTCCATCGAGGCCATCTGCCAGCGACATCAAATCAGCTCGCACGGTTTCGCTTTATTCTTGTTGGAAGCGGCGGACTCGAAAGTTGGCGTCGCCTGTTTGGGCGGCGAATGTTTCGGCGAAGCCGGGTTTGGCTTCTTGCGTCTGAGCACGGCTGAACCAGAGGACCGCTTGAACTTGGCCGTTGAGTTTATCCGCGACGCGATCGGCAAGGACGCTCAGATTCAATCGTATCTCGAAGCAAATCCGCAGCATCGGCTCGGCGCCAATTCGTAACGCCGCGCGACTCTCGGCACAAGGACTGTGTGTGTGCGAAGCCGACCGCGCGCTTGAAAACCGCTTGAAACGCGAGCGACGCCGGTAGCGATGCTCGCCGGAGTGCTTAGAATGGAGTGATGACCTTGCGCTCCCAAGATGAACGACACCAAACTCGCGGCCAGGCTACTCAATCAAGCCTCGCGCCCTGTTGGCGGCGGAGTTTGCTATTGGTCTTGGCTATCACGATCGTGGTTTCTCCAAAGGATGCACTTGGGCAAGCGGACTATAAGCAATTCGCACCCGATCAGTGGCGAAACGAGTTGGCGAACAACGAGTATGCCGTGATACGCCGGCGAGCCGCGTACGTTCTGGGCCGAATGGATACCGGCGATAAACCGGCCGACGCCGCCGCTTTGGCCGAAGCGCTGAAGGATCGCGATCTCGTCGTGAGATGGTATGCGGCCGACTCGCTTGGCCGAATCGGACCATCGGCGTCGGGCGCGATTCCCAAAATGACGCTTGGCCTGACCGACCCCACAAACGACAAAGATGTGCGACGCAATTTGGCTCGCGCTTTTGGTCGAATCGGTGAGGCGGATGACGCGGCCGTTAAGAAACTCAGTGATGCCGCCAAGTCAGACGACTTGCTGCTGGCCTGCGCCGCGGCGGAGACTTTGGTAATTCTGAAGAAGGTTGACGAGGCCTATCCGCGACTGCTCGCTATCGTCTCCGCCGACGATCCCATCGCCGTTTTCGCCGCCCTGCAATCGCTCGAACGGCTGAGCAAGATCAAGGCGCCGCCGTTGGACAAGGTGTCGACGATGTTGGGGCATGCGAACGCAGATGTTCGCCGCGCCGCGGCGCGAGTTGTTGGAGGGCAAGGTTGGTCGGCCGTGGAGACGATCTTGGAGCAACTGGATCGAGGTGGCGATAAGACAGCCTGTCTCGCCGCCCTTCGCTATGCGAGCCAGGATCCGCCTAAAGCGTCGCAAATCGCGACCCAACACAAGGCCGTCGAACGCGTTTGGCCCATGATTTCGCGTGACGAGCCGGGAGTCGCTTCGGGGGCTCTCGCCTTTCTCGCGCGTCAGGGCGTGGTCACCTTGACCACGCTCTGGTCGAGTTGGAATGGAGAAGACCAAGTTTGGAAAGAGCGAGCCGGCGCGACGGTCGAGAAGTGGTTTTCGATCAATGGCGACCTGATAAAACAACCAGCACTCTGGACAAAGAGCGACGAGAGTTTGCGGCAGGAATCGGAGCGAGCTATCGCGTCAAACGATGCGCCAAGGCGACGTTTGGGATTGTGGTTGCTCGCGGAGCTCCCGCTCGATCTCAATTCCATTGATGACATGGCGGTCCGGGAGGCGCTTCGTGACGCGGATGTGTTTAATCGCCGCAATGCCGCAAGTATCCTGCGGAAGCGAAGCGACAATCCTCAATGCGACCCAGAAAACGAAACAAAATAACGACCACTTCGGACTTGCCACGTCAGCGCAAGTCAGAGTGCAACTCAAGTATGGCCAACAAGACATAACTGAACTTAATCCCGATTGGTGCGTTCATGGATCCACAGCAAGCATCCGCGTTTCGCGATAACTTCAAGACGCTTCAAGAGCAAATCGAGTCTCGAGTACTGGGGCAAAGTGAGGCGATTCAGACAGTCTTGCTCGCCCTCTCCTGTGGCGGGCATGTGCTGTTGGAGGGACCGAGCGGCGTTGGAAAAACGTTGATCGTCACGACGCTATCGCAGTGTGTCTCTCTGTCGTATCGGCGGATTCAGTTCACGCCGGATCTAACGCCAGCAGACATCATTGGCACGTACGTGGTGCTCGAAAGTCATGGGCGGCGAAAGTTTGAATTCCAGCAAGGCCCGTTGTTCGCAAACATCGTGCTGGCGGACGAGATTAACCGCGGAACACCCAAGACGCAGTCTGCTCTGCTGGAGGGTATGGAGGACGACCGCGTCTCGGTTGCGAACGAATCGTACGACTTGCCCGATCCATTTTTCGTCGCTGCGACTCGCGGCGATTCCGATTCAGATGGCGTCTTTCCGCTGCCGGCGGCGCAGCTCGATCGATTCCATTATCACGTGCGTTTGGAAACACCCGAAGACGCGGCGTTGGAGAAGATTGTCATGCAGGCGTCGGGCGACGGGTCTGCGACTGTGGAAAGCGTGCTCGATCGCGATGCGGTCCTTGCCATGCGAGCTGCGGTGAGGGCCGTTCCAGCGTCGACCGATGCCGCCAAGTGCGCTGCTGCCGTCATCAGCGCCACGCAACCTCATCGCAAAAGCTCGCCGGACATCTGTCGCCAATACCTGCAAGTCGGCGTCAGCCCTCGAGCCGGTGCGGCGATGCTCTTAGGCGCCAAAACACTAGCCCTGCTGGCGAACCGCAATCAGCCGACAGCCGACGACATTAAGCAAGTGGCCCCGTTGGTGCTCAAACACCGACTTGCTCTCAACTACGACGGCCATGCCGATTCGGTCAATCCGGCCGACATTGTCGACGCGATCCTAAAAGAAATCTCATAGAAGCTTGATATGTCCGTCCGTGGCAAGAACATACTTTCGATTTCACCTTGGCTGCGCAGACGCGCAGGCGACTCGTGGCGCAAGCGCTGGCTGAATGAGTTCCCGTCGCTGGCGGTGCAAGCATCGATCGAACCGACTGGCTGCCGCGACTATTGCACCGGAGACGATCTCGCTCGCGTCGATTGGAATCGATGTGCTCGGCTAGACGAGCTTGTTGTTCAGCAGTATTTTGGCAACGAACTTCGCTCGCTCGACATTTGGATTGATCACTCCAAGAGCATGATGGTCGGCGACGGCGCCAAGCTTGCTTGGGCGAAACAATTTGCTTCTCTGTTAACGCTTCAAGCGCTGAACGAAGGCGAATCGGTGGGTATGTTCTCCGTCGCCTCCGAAGCCACTCGCATCGCGCCGGTGATACGACGACGTGATGATCTCAGCCGCCTGCTGCTTCGGCTCGATAAGACGACGCCTGCGAACGAACCACTCGAACTGGCTCAGGCCGCGCGTTCGTATTTGCGATTTCGACGAGGATCGGCGACGCTCTTGGTGTTGTCTGACTTTTTCGAGCCGACGTCGAGCGGCCTGGTTCAAGGGTTGCAGGTGTTGTCAGCCGCTGGCGTCGGGGTCTGTTTGCTTCAGCTGCATACGAGCGACGAAGTGAATCCGCGTGGCGCAGGGCGATTTCAACTCGAAGAGATCGAATCCCGCTCGGCCTTGACGACGACGATTCGCGAGGCCGACTTGGCTGCTTATCGTCGCGAAGTCGCGCTCTATTTGAAAGGCGTACGCCGCGTTTGCCATCGCGCCGGAGCGCTTTGGGCTCGAGTCAGCGTCGATGATAGTTTTGACGATGTCCTCTCCGTCCTTACCCGAACGTCACGTATCGGGAGGACGCAATGAATTGGAGGCATCCGCAATCCTTAGCCTGGATTCTGGCGGCGCTCGCAATCTTCTTGATCTATGCGATCCGCAGCAGGAAATGCGTGCAGGACACTGCAACTCTGTTTCTTTGGAAGAGGGCGCTCGAACATCGGCCGCCATGGATTCGGATTCGACCGTGGGTGGCGGCCGTATGCCGAGCTTTGATCGTCGTGTTCCTGGCATTGGCCTTGGCGATGCCGACAATCGGCCCGACCCAAATCGCGAAACGTTCATTTGTGTTTGTGCTCGATGGCACCGCGAGCATGCAAGCGACCGATGTGACGCCAACGCGATTCGATCAAGCTCGAACCGAAATCCTCGAACTCGTCAAGAATCTCGGCGAGAGCGACCGAGCGGCGCTCATCGTTGTTGGCGTCGAACCCTATGTCGCTCAGCGGTTCACCGATGATTTTGCCGCGTTCAACGCAGCAGTCGAATCGGCCCGTGTATGTGACGCGGCGGGTGACATCCGACGCGGCATCGCCATGGCCAAGGGTCTTGCTGGCGCCGCCGATGCGTCACGCGTCTTGGTGTTCACCGACGCGGCCGTTGGCAGCGAAGGCAACAAGGAGGCGGAGATTCGCGTTCTTGCTGGAGACGCTCGCAACGTTGGCATCACCTCCATCGCGACGCGACCTGCCACGACGACTGAATCTGACCGTGGCGAAGTCGTTGTAGTGTTGCAGTCCTTTGGCGACGACGGTGAGAGCACGGTGCCCGTTCGCTGGCGAACCGAAGGCGGCTCGAGCGAAGACGATGAAGCCGTTCTGGTCGATGGCGTCGCCGTCGTGCGAAGAGAGTTCGGCTTCGGCAGTCTGATTGAAGTCGCCGTCGTTGCTGAAGATCATCTGGCGATCGACAACCAGGCTCAGTTGGCGTTGGATTTCCATCCCGCGTATTTCGGCCTGGCCGAGTCGAAGCAAATTCGTTTTGGATATTCGACGAGCGCCAATGTGCGATTCGCCAGTGGGGTTGATGAGATCAGAGCCCCTGACGATTCAGTTCGAGCCGTATCGGATGGAGAGGTCATCTTCGGCCCGCTCGATCGGCAAGGCGCATGGCGCGTCATCGAGCCGAATGGCACCGTGCGAACTTGGCACGCCAATCTCGTCTCCGCGACGGAGAGCAACATAGCTTCCTCAAAAAACGAGGCGGCGGACAACGGTAAGATCGGGATTGAGCCCGCGCGGTTGCCGGCCAAGCCAATCCACATTTGGTTTCTCGCGATCGCTGCCTTGTTGTGGGCGGCCGAAACTGTGGCTTGCGCGATTGGAGGCACCGAGTAAGATGGAATTCTCACTACTCGCCCCTGTTCGCCTCGCCATCTTCCTGCCGTTCGCGGCGTTGATTTGTTTTTGTTGGATGCGATCTGCGCTTCCAAGAAAGAGTTGGCTGGCCGCGACTCAGATGCTGCTGGCCGCTGCTCTGTCGATCGCCTTGGCCGACATCGTCACGATTTCGCTCGACCAGTTGAGCCGGCCTGGATCGACATTCTTCGTACAAGACAAAAGTGAAAGCATGGACGCGTTGCCGGACTATGCGAAGGACGTCAAGGCGGATGGCGTCGTTGCATTTGTCGAAGCCCGGAGCGATTTGGCGAGCGGAGTTGTAAATGGCTCAAGCCAGGGTGCGTCGGCATTGATGATCAAGTCGGATGGCCGTGAGACAACTGGCAATTTCTTGGCTGCGGCCAGAGAGCTCGATCGACCTCTATTTGCTTTCACTCCGCCGCAAGGCAGCGATATGCGAATCGTCGATGTTCTCGCGACGCCGAACCGTCCTGACCGGTCGTTTGACGTGGATGTCGTGATCGAGTCCAACGTAGCGGCGGAGGCGACTCTGACAATTCGCGTGGACGACGAGCCGATCGCGAAGTCTCTATCGGTGACTCCGGGACGCAGGGACATTCGAACAACCGTGGCGGCTCATGGCCGCGAACAGGCTACGATCGACGTTGAACTGGCCAGCGACGCGGATCGCGAGACTCGCAACAATCGATTTCGAGCGGCATGGCGAGCTTTACCGCGCTCGAGGGTTGTCGTCGTGTATGCGAATACGTCGCAGCGCGAGAAGCTCGGCTCTCAATTATCGAGTCTGGGACTGCAGCCTGAATTCTCAGCCGTCGCGGAGATATCCGAGCAGACGCTTGAGGGCGTCGATTGCCTCGTGCTGCTTGCCGATGCCGCAAAAATTACTGGCGCACAACAGGGTGTTATCGAAAAGTTTGTTGCCACTGGCGGCGGTCTGATCGTGGCCGGAGGCGGAGACGTTTATGGCGCTGACGCGCTGTCTTCGTCGAATTGGAAGGCTTGGCTTCCAGTGAGTGAGTCGACGTCAACGCATAAGGTTTCGCGTCCATCGTTCGCCATGGTATTGGTCATCGACAAGTCGGAATCGATGCAATACGAGAATCGTCTGAGCATGGCGAAGCAAGCGGCCAGTCAGGCGGTGGAGCTGCTCGACGAGGCGGATCAAGTTGGCGTTCTGGCCTTCGGAACGAATTCGCGTTGGCTCAGCGAAATCGCGGCGAGCGGCGATAAGAAAGCCGTGCTCTCTCGTATCGCTGGACTAGAGGTCGAGGGAGAGACGAATATGTATCCGGCGATCGAACGAGCTCAATTGGCGCTGGAGCAAGTCGACGCTGAGCACAAGCACTTGATTCTTCTGACCGATGGCGTCTCTTCGCCCGGTGACTTCGGCGAGGTCGCTGAGCGACTCAAGGGCAGTGGGATTTCGGTGGCGACGGTTTCAGTGAGCACCGGCGCCGAGCAGCTTGTGCTTCAAGACATTGCTCGCATCGCCTCGGGCCGGCACTATCACTGTGATGACGCGAATGAGTTGCCGAACATTCTTGTGCGAGCGGCTCGTCAAGCCGTCGAGAAAATTGGCCCGGCGCGATTTTCGGTGTTTGAGATGGAAGGCGGGCTGAAAGACGTTCCAATGAAGTCGTCGCCGCCGTTGACCGGCGTTGTGGAAACGAGCCCGAAAGACGACACGGTTTTGGCCTACCTTACCGATGATGGACAACCGCTGATTGTTTGGCGAAAGCACGAAGCCGGCATGGTTGCCTCGATCGTCTGTGACAGCCAGACGCTGCTCGACGCCGCGTGGACTCGGTGGGCAGGTTTCGAATCATTCTGGCGCTCGCTGGTGTCAAAAGTGGAGCGCAAATCGGCTCCCGAACCGATCAGCATCACCGGTCGATTTGTCGACTCGCAATTTGAGCTGCACGTTGACGTTCGCAATGGCGAGCAATGGGATTCGGACGGGACGGTATACGTTACGCTTGAGAGCGACGGTTCGAAGCGGATTCCAGCTCGCTTGATCGCGCCCGGGCATTACGTGGCGGCTATTCCGATTGACGGGTCGAGGTCATCGATTTCAGGGCGGGCGTTCATCGGTCAGGGATCGGTGGAGCATACGCGAGGGTGGCGATATTTCACCAATTATTCATCTGAGTATCGGCATGTTGGGGCCGATTTGGATTTGCTGCGATCGGCTTCTTTGGCCAGCGGCGGCGCCATGATTGAGTCGATCGAAGATATACCGGAAGCGACGACAGAGCCCAGCAGCACGGCCATGCCAGTCATCTGGCCGTTGTGGTACTGGTTTGTTGTCGGAGCCATCCTATTGTTGTTGGTGGAGACATGTCAGCGCCGTTGGAACCGTGGGTTTGGAGTCGTCTAGGGCTGAGTTGAGGGCTTGCCGTGCACCGCGAGTGTCAGTCATGATGGGAATGCGGCAACGGGCCGTTCCTGTCTTGCAAATACTCCTGATATTTGCAGCCGACTTTCCCAGCTCTGCATTTCAGGTTTGAGCGACGACGAAATTCGGGCAAGCCGCTTGGACGGATGGATTGCGATTGAGATTTGCTTGGATCGGCATCGAGAAGATTGAATTATGTCGTGGCCTCTAATTTCAGACTTCAGTCGCGTGATTCGCAACCCGAAGGTTGCGTTCAAAGATCCAGATTTGAAAGCGTGTGAGGTGGAAGTCGATCACCTCGGTCAGCCGCGGCCTCGATCGGGTAACTTCGCCACGGTCTATCGCGGCTTTTGTGCCGACGGAAGCGAGCTGGCCATTCGCGTCTTCAATCGGCGGGCTGATGAACGCCGTGAACGATACGCCGCGTGCAGCGAGTTCTTCAAGGAGCATCCGCTTCACTGCATGCTGCCGTTCCACTATGCGGAAAAGGGAGTGCGGTCTGCGTCCGACGGCAAGATGTACCCGCTGGTGACGATGGATTGGGTCGATGGGTTAACGCTCTTCGAGTGGGTCAAGGCGCGTTGCAAGGAAGACTATCGCGAAGCGCTTCGGATTGGCGCCGATGTCTGGCTACAGTTGGTGACGGAGCTCCGAGAGGCCGGTGTCGCTCATGGCGACTTGCAGCATGGCAACGTGATGGTAACGCGTGACGGGCATTTCAAACTGGTCGATTACGATTGCTTGGCCGTGCCCGATCTGATGGGCAGAAAGAATTTGGAGATCGGCCTGCCGCCCTACCAACACCCTCAGCGCAACGCGGAAACGGTCCTGTGCGCCGATCTGGATAATTTTTCCGCCTTGATGATCTACACGGTGTTGCGTGCGCTTGCGGCGCAGCCTTCGCTGTGGTTTGAGTTTGTCGAGGCGGCGGACTACGACAAGCTTCTTTTCCGTCTCGAGGATTTTCAATCGCCGGCCGAGTCGCGTCTTTACGCGACGTTATTGAATTCGCCCGATCCGATCGTTCGCGGATTGGTCCACAATCTCTTCCAGTTCGCCGCCGCGCCCACGGATCAGACGCCTTCGGTTGACGATGTTTTGCTCTGGTCGAGTTCGCTCACCGAACTCATTCAGAATGGCGATTGGGATCGTGTGGTTCGGCGAGTCGAACGTTTGCGACCGGGCGAACAGATTCCGCCTGAGTACCATGCCCATGTCGCTTCGGCCCGACACCGAGTCAACCTCCGTGAGGCGATGCAAACGGCGTTTGACGCGGGCGATGAAACAGAACTTGCCAGGCTGAATGAACCGGAGTTGCTTCAGGGCTATGCGGCGGCGGCGGACATCGCCGAGAAAGCATTGATGGCCGAGCAGGCGGCCCGCGTCGTTGAAGTACTCAAGTCGTCGCTCGAACTGCGTTGCTGGGATGCGTTCACGAAGACTTGGCGAGAGAACGAGAGTGTTCTGGCTGGACGTCCGAGCGGCGAACCGTTGCGGCACGAGTTTCAGCAGCTTGAATCGGTTTCGAAACTCCGGAGTCTGCTCGTCGACACGGATTCGGATGATGCGAAAGTACTTTCGATCTGGCGTTTGATTCGAGCAGCCGGCGGCCACGAGACGGCGCTTCCGCTAAAACCTCAAGTCGAGAAACGCGCTGCCCGGCAACGGTTCTTCACCGCGTGGGAAGCGGTCATGAAGCAGGCTCACGGCAATCCATCGCTGAAAAAAGACAAGCAGATGATAGCGTCTTGGGTCGCCCAGCACTTCGACGGTTGGCCCAAAGCCGAGGCAAGGCGGCCCCATTACGACGCCGCCTTGGCTCGAGTCGCCCAGTTTGAGCGGTTTCAAAGTTTGGCGGAAGAGCAGGGCGCCGAAGCCGAAAAGACGCTACTCGGCGTCGCGCAACAATTGACGCTGGATTACCACCCCTTAGTCGAAGAGCGCGCCAAAGCCGCGCTCAAGCGAGTGAAGACGCATCAGAAGTTTGCCCACCGAGCGTCCTCGGCGAAAACGGAGGAGCAAGTCATCGAGCTGTGGCGTCGACTCGAGGAAACTGGCGAATCGGAATTCGCTGGCGACGACCTTCGCGCTCGGTATGAAATGGCGCAGAAGAGGATTCCCTTGCTCAACAAGATAAAGGGACTCGCCTCGCTGCCTCCCGATGCTGCGGATCAAGGCTTGCTCGATGTTTGGGACGTCGAGTTGTTTGAGGATTGTCGCGAGGCTGACGTGTGGCGTCCTCGCTATGCGTCGGCGCTCGAACGCTCGCGAATATTCAAGCGAATCGAGGACGCTCTCGAGTCGGGTGATTCTGAAGCCGCCAGGCGTTTGACTACAGCCTCGTGCCTCAAAGGCATTGCGCTTCCTCGCTACATCCGTGAGAAACTGAAGCAAGCTGCGGACGAGGAGATTCAGCAGACGGTTCGACAGAAAAATGCACTGCTCGAATCATTGTTGGGAAATGATCGCAAGCGTTTTGTCGAACAGTTCGACCTCGGTTTGCTCCGCGAAATCTGCACCAAGTCCCCGCATCACGAACACATTGTCGAGACGTGGACGCGCAGCGAACTCGCGCCGGTCTTCGTCGAGTCACTAAGTTCGTTTGCCGTTGCACAAACGGAGACTGGCGGTTTTCACGCGGCTTGGAACTGGCCGGAGAAATTCGCGGCCGTTCGAATTTGGTTGGCCGTTGTCAATAAGCAGCCGGATGAGAAGACGCGTATCGACTTGATCGAATCGGTGTACGCCGCCATGGTCTACCGCAAGGGATGGCTGGCCGACGGCGAAGGACATTCCATTGCCTTCAACGAAGAATGGGCCGACCACCACGTCGCCGTATGGGGCGTTTTCGATTTGGGCTTCCAGAAGATCTACTCGCCCTGCGTTCCCTTGGGCCAACTCACCGCGCCCAAAAAGACACGCAACTGGAGCCTCTTCCGCCGTGGCGAGAAGTCATAGTCGCCTTTCGTCATAGTCGCCTTTCGCTCCGCGAAAGTGGCGCGACTGGCAATGCGCCCTACCAGCATCGCCAAACGGATCATTTTGACCAGCAACGATAGAAAGCAACTCGGGAGCGTCGCTGACAAAAGGGCTGGTGAGTCGGCCTGCCGCGCGTGGCGTCTCGTTCTCGCCCTGTCTCTCACGCGTTGGAGGTAAGACGCTCGGCTTGTTCTTGGTACGACGCTGCTTTCGCGGAGCGAAAGGCGACGTGCCTACTCGGTCCAGCCCGTTCTGAACCAGGGAATGTCGATGTCAAAGTCGAGCCGCGAGCGCAGGCTGAGTTGTGCGGCGTGGTGTTGAATGTGGCGCATGTTGTAGGGATGCAGTTCTGCGCGAGTGAAGCTGCGGCGCTCGAATCCGCTGGGGCCGGAGAGTACGGTTTCCGTCTCGGAACCGATCACGCGATCCGCTTTTCCGCGGACAAATTGCACGTATTCGAGCACGTCCGCTTTGTCGTAAAGCGACTCGGGTTCGCGATCTTGCAGCTCTTCGTAGTCTCGAAACATCGCCTTGTGTTGCAGGTGAAACGGTTGTTGCTCGAGACCTTCCTCGTTGGGTTGGAGATAGTAGTCGGCGAAGAACAGCGTGTGGAAGGCGACTTGGCAAAAGATGCGACCGCCAACAGGCGCGTTCCAGGCGGAATAGGGGCAAGCTTCGATGCAGGCATTCAAAGTACAGAGGGCTGCGCTGAACTGATTCTGCGTTAACTTTCGATAGACGTCCAGCATTGGCGGTCACTCCTTCGATGCCAGTGTCTTGACCGGCCAACCCGGCAATTCGTCACAAGCTTGCAGACCGAGCACGGCGAACGCGGTGCCGAAATTGGTCATGTAGTGTCGGCTATCTTTGGTTGGCGATGCCGTGTACCACTTGCCGCTTTCGCGCTGGTTCGACTTGAGCCAACGGACTCCTTTTTGAAGTCGGTTATCGGATGCGGGCAAACCGAGTTCGCGGCAGACAATCAGGGCGAGGCCCGTGCCGTATGCGTCGCTCGTCTTCGTGTCATGCGGCAAGTCGTCTTTCCTCTTGAACGCGTCCCAGCCAGCGAACATTTGCGGCGTGGACCAGCCTCCGTCTGGGCGTTGATTCTTGAGCAGTTGATCGCGGACGGCGTCGCGTTGCTTGTCCGTCATCAAACCATCGACCCGCACCGACGCCCAGGCCAGCATGACTCGGTGATGAAACGCGAGCGGGGGATTCGATTCAAGGAATTTGCGGAGACGACTCAATCCCGCTTTGGCCTCGGCCGTTTCGGCGTAGTTGTCCGGCGCCATGCCGACCGTGATGGCCGCCAATGTCGCTCCGTAGTGAGAGTCCGATTCCATGGGAGGCCAACCGCAAAGCAGCCATTTCCAATCGCCTTGTTCGTTTTGCGTCTTCCACATTATGTCGAGAGCTCGACGCGTAGTGGGTTGTAACCGGCCGCTTGTTTGAGCGTCGTTCCACACGAGCCCCGAGGCGACTACCACCGCGTAAACGCCCTGCTTGGGGACCGATTTGGCCCATCGCTTCGTGACATACTCTTCGTAGAACTTGCGGACTTCGCCGGAATCGTTTCCAGCTTCGCTGAGTGCGGGGCGAGCGAACAAGTATCCCATGTTGGTGTGGCACGTCGCACATTTTCGGCTCTTCTGCCAGTGCAGCGCAGCCGTTTCCATATAGCGAGCTGCAGAGACGGGCGAGAACGATTTGGCGAGCGGCTCGTCACCGCTAATCTTGCCCGGGTCTTTAACCGTCGCCAACTCAATCGGTTTTTCCGCAGCTGCGAATGGCGCCGTCAGAAACAGAGCTAAGCAGCCAAGTGTCAGCTGACGGAAGAAGCGTACGAGATTCGTCTTTCGGGCCATTGAGAAAATCCTCGCATGAGGGACTGTGTTGGTCTGGTCATCACGGACGCTGGATTATAGCCGACTCACCCCGAGCTTACTCGTTTAACCCGTGGCCGAAGGCAAGGCCGCCCATTAAGTCGCATCGTTTGCCCCGGCGCCGCAGGCAAGATCTCTGTGCTCAAGTCGAATATTACCGCCTGCCTATGGGCTAGACGACGGTTCGATACGTGCGGACGCTCGCAGATTTTTCGCTTTTCCACTGTGCCCTTGCGCATCGGCCGCGTTTAAACTGAATGCTGACTTCATCATGGCTCCGCACCTTGAGATTTTCTTGTCTGGAAACACTATGTCCAAAACTGTTCTGCGCGCACCCTTGTTGGCTCTGTGTGGTTTGCTACTCTCTGGCGTCCTTGCAGATGGTGCCGATCAGCCGATTCGATTGGCACGGGATCCCGCGTTGTCGCCCGATGGAAAGCGATTGGCGTTTTCTTGGAACGGCGATATCTGGCTGGCGGGCGCAAACGGCGGTGTCGCAAGGCGATTAACTGATTCCAGCGCCCGCGACACCCGCCCTGTGTTTTCGCCGGACGGAAAACAACTGGCGTTGATCAGCGACCGCAGCGGAGCGTCGCAGGTGCACGTCGTCAATGTTGGCGGCGGAGTCCCTCAACAACTTACGTTTCATTCCGACGGGTGCTCGCTTGAGCAATGGAACAACGAATCGATGCTGATTCGCGCCAGCCGAGATCATTTTTGGCGCAAATCAGAACGGTTCTTTCAAATCAAGCCAAGCCCGCGCTCTCGAGAAGAGATCGTGTTCGACGCGTATGGCAGCGAAGGTCGAATGTCTCGCGATGGAAAGAAAATACTCTTTGTGCGCGAGGGCGTTCGCGGATACCGCAAAGGATATAAGGGCAGCCAGGCGGGTCAGGTCTGGATGTACGACTTGGAGACCAAGAAGTTCACGATGCTCGCCAATCCAGAGCAGGGCGCCCGTTATCCGTTTTGGCATCCCAATGGCAAGGAGTTCTTCTACGTTGGCGCCCAAGGCGGCGCATTCGATATCTACCGTCGCGACCTCAAGAGCGGCAAAGAGAAGCAACTGACCAAATTTGTCGACGATGATTCCGTGCTGATGCCGACAATCTCGAGGAACGGAAAGGTGATCGTCTTTCGCCGCGGATTCGAGTTCTATCGAATCAGTGTCGACAAACCTCAGCGGCCCACGCGGATCCGTCTCGTTCACCGCGGCGATGAGATTCAGCGAAGCGAAACCCACAACGTGTTGTCGTCAGCCTCGGCGGCGGCTTTCTCAAGAGACGGGCTGGAAGTCGCCTTTGTCGCCGGCGGCGATCTCTGGGTGATGGATACCGTGCTCAAAGAACCCAAACAAATCACCGACACGCCTGAACTCGAGAGCTCCCCAACGTTCTCGCCCAAAGGAGATGAGATTTGGTACGTCAGCGACACTGGCGGGAAGAGCGATATATGGAAGGCGAGTCGCAAGAACTCGGACGAATACTGGTGGCAGAATGACGAGTTCGCATTGACCCAAGTTACTAACGACAGCGAACAGGAAACTGAGCTTACTTGGAGCCCCACGGGCAAGCAGTTGGCATTCCTCAAGGGACGCGGTGACTTATGGCTCATGGACGCCGACGGCAAGAACGCCAAGTGTTTGCTGAAGTCTTGGAATTCGCCCGATTTCGATTGGTCGCCAGACGGCAAGTGGATGGTATACGCCGTGAGCGACAACGATTTCAATCGCGACATTTTTATTCACCCCATCGACGGGTCGCGCGCTCCGTTCAATCTTTCGCGGCACCCCGACAACGACTTTGGCCCGGTTTGGTCGCCCGATGGCAAAATGATCGCGTTCACCGGGCGACGAGTTGGCTCGGAGACCGACATCTATTACGTGCAATTGCAGAAATCCGAAAGCGAAATCTCCTCGCGCGACAAACTCATCAAGCAGGCGCTCGAGAAAATCAAGAAGACTCGCAAGACGCCCTCCAAGCCGAGCGCAAAACCAGCGGCGGCAAAACCTCCGGCAGCAAAGGCTGACCCGGCCAAGCCTGACCCGGCAAAGGCACCAGCGAAACCCGCTGCAAAACCCACAGGCAAACCTGCAGCAGGCAAGATTGAGCCCAAGGGAAACGACGACTCGAAGACGGACAGCAAAGCGCCTGCTGAGAAACCGGCTGAGAAGAAACTTCCCGAGGTTAAAATCGACTTCGACGATCTCGCACTGCGCGTCAAACGGATTTCGATCAGCGATGCCAGCGAAGGCGGGCTCTTCTGGTCGCACGACTCGAAGAAGCTGGCATTCGCCGCGAGCATCAACGGCAAACGCGGGCTTTACACCATTTCGCCACCGTCGAGCAACACGCCAAAGCTACTTAGCACGACGGTCGGTGCCAATCCGAGATGGATTTCGCAAGGCAATCAGATCGTGTGGCTTGTTTCCGGCAAGCCGTCCTCGCTCAGTTCGACTGGGCAGTCGACTTCTTACGCCTTCAGCGCGAAACAGAAATTGAATCTCGCAGCGCGGAACAAGGTCGTCTTCGATTTGTGTTGGCGAGAAATGCGAGACAACTGGTACGACGAGAAACTCAACAACAGAAACTGGGCGCAGGTTCGTCGCAAGTACGCGCCCATGGCCGCTGAGGCTGTCGACAACGCGACGCTCTCTGCTGTCGTCAATATGATGTTGGGAGAACTCAACGGCTCACACCTTGGATTCTTCATGCGAGGCAGTGCGGGTTCGACCGGCGGTCCTAAATGGCGAGACACGACGGCCCATTTCGGCGTTCGCTACGATGACGCGTTCATGGGGCCCGGCCTGAAGATCAAGGACGTGATTCGCAATAGCCCGGCAACGAGAGAAGGCAGCCGTCTTCGCAGCGGCGAGGTCATTCTCTCGATCGACGGAACCGACGTCGACCCGGCGATTGAAATGACGTCGGTGCTGAATGGCGATCTCAAACGCGACATCGTCCTTCAGGTGAAGAACGAAAAAGGCGAGACGCGAAAAGTCATGATTCGACCGATTAGCTTTGGCTCGGCGCGTTCGCTGTTGTACGAACAGTGGATTTATGATTCTCAACAAGACGTCGAGAAAGCCTCTAAAGGCAAATTTGCCTACGTGCATATTCAAGGAATGAATATGACCAGTTTCTATCGTTTCGAACGCGAGCTGTTCGCGGAGGCTTCGGGTAAAGACGGTTTGATCATCGACGTGAGAGAAAACGGGGGCGGGTCGACGACGGACCATCTGCTCACCATCCTGACTCAGCCGAGCCACGCGATCACCGTGCCGCGCGGAGGCGGGCGCGGGTATCCTCACGATCGTCGAGTCTATGCAACGTGGTCGAAGCCCATTGTGGTTCTCTGCAACCAGAACAGCTTTAGCAATGCGGAAATCTTTAGCCACTCGGTCAAGACGCTGGGGCGGGGCAAAGTTGTTGGCGTTCCCACGGCGGGCGGCGTGATCAGTACGGGCGGAACGATGATTTCCGACGTCGGGTTTTTGCGGATGCCGTTTCGAGGTTGGTTCTTGCTCGACGGCAAAGATATGGAGCTCAACGGATGCGTGCCGCACCACATTGTTTGGCCGCAGCCGGGCGACATGCCAAAAAACAAAGACGCCCAGTTGAGCAAAGCGATGGAGGTCTTGAGCAAAGACGTGAAGGCCTGGGCGGGTCGCCCCAAAGTCAAGCTGATCCGAGCGAGTGAATTGCGGTAGTTCTCTTCGCTTGGTTGTCATCGATTCGTTCGCTAGGTGCGAATTGGTCGGCGCGCGGATACTTCGGCGCTGGTCGATCACGCGCTCGTAGTGCGCAATGGTGTCGAGACTCGTCGCGCCCGCTTGCCAAGGCGCGGAGGCTGGTTGCATAATGAGGAGCAAGACGACGGTATCGTAGCGTGCGAGTAAAACGTTTCAGGCTGGGAGATTGCTGCCTTGTCGTATCAACGCGAAATGAGCCGGGACCATAAGGGATGCGTCCTGTTCTTGCTGGATCAATCCTACTCGATGGTTGAGCCATTGGGCGGTAGCGGGCAAAGGAAGTGCGATCAGTTGGCCGAAGCGGTCAATGCTTGGCTGCACAACATGGCGATTCGAGCGGCCGGTGATTCCGGCATTCGCGACTGGCTCGACGTCGGCGTCATTGGTTATCGCACCGACGACAAAGCTCAGCCAATCATCGAGCCGGTGCTTCAAGGACCGCTCGCTGGACGCAAGTTGGTCTCGATTACCGATATCGGCAACCAACCCGCTCGCATCGAAACCGTGACTCAGCGTATCGAAGATGAGGACACGGGCGAGATTATTGAAGCGCCGCTCGACAATCCAGTTTGGATCGACGCGATTGCTGAAGGCAGCACGCCGATGTGCCATGTGTTGCATGAAGCTCATCTGCTTATCTCCGCCTGGATCGCCGAACACCCGGACAGTTTTCCGCCGATGGTGGTTCATATCACGGACGGCGAGTCTCAAGACAGCGATCCGCGGCCGTATGCCGAGGCGTTGAGATCGCTGGCGACGAGTGACGGCAATTTGTTGTTGTTCAATTGCCATCTTTCGATGGAGGCGTCGACGCCGTTTACGTTTCCGTCGCCTGGCGTCGCGTTTCCGGACAACCTTGCGGAGACTCTGTTCGAGATGTCGAGCGAGCTGCCGCCTCCGTTTTACGAAAGCGCGCTGGCCGAGGGCATTGCATTGCAACCGGGCGCGCGAGGCATGGCGTTCAATGCGGATATGGTCGTGTTGGTCAAGTTTCTTGACATGGGCACGCGGCCCGCGATGTTGCTTCGCTAAGCAATAACTGGCGACAAACGAGCATGATTTTTGATCACCGATCGTATTGGATTCCCAAGGATTTTGAGGATCGCAAAGCGTACCAAGACGCTTTCGAAACCGACTCGGAAAAGGGAATCGCCTCGATCGCCGACGGCGCTTCGTCTTCGTTGTTTGCCGGTCGCTGGGCCAGGCTATTGGTCGAGGCAACCGTACGGCAACCGATCTTGCCCGAGTCGCCTGGCTTCAGTGATTGGCTCGGCCAGTTGCGCGCGGCTTGGGATGAGCCAATTGACGAAGACGAGCTCGCCTGGCACCAGAAAGCGAAACTTCGAGATGGCGCACACGCGACTCTGCTCTGGCTCAATCTGTTTCGCGACGAGCAAACTCGGCGAAACGAATGGAAGTTTACCGTGCACGGCATTGGCGACTGCTGTTTGTTTCACGTGCATGACGAACAAGTGGTGCAAGTATTTCCACTGACCAAGAGTGAAGAATTTACCGCCAGCCCGGCGACGATTGGCAGTGCAAAAGCAGCCGAGAGAAAGGCCCGGGATAGTTGGCTAGAAACGAGCGGCGCTTGCGCGGCCGGCGACTACATTGTGTTGACGACCGACGCCTTGGCCGCATGGGCTGTTCGCGAACTCGAGAACAATCGCGATCCAAAGCTGCTCGACTTCTGGGACATTCCCGCCAACGAATTTGAAGAGCGCATTCGGCAAATGCGAAACGATAATCTCATCCGCTATGATGACACAACCGTTCTTCTGCTGCGTTTGCTTGAACCGACCGACACCGTGGCGGAATCGCCCACGATCATCGACACGCTCATGTCGACATGGACTCGTCTTCGCCGGCTAGCCGACTAGCTTCGATTCAAGCTAGTGCCGCGTCAACTCTAAAAATGGGGGTTGGCTTCGGCGTAACTTGACTTGGCGGCGTACGATACAAACACTGGGATCCTAATTCTTAGTGTTGACGCTGCACTAGGGCTTGGAGATCGTCCAGCTTTCAAATGTCAGCGCTTTAGTTTGTGAGTTTTGACGGGTGCCTGTGCGTTGCCCCTTCGGGGCAACGTTGATAACCGATTCACCAACGGCGCACCGAGTGTCGCAGGTTCTCGGGCAGCGCCGAGTGAAAGACCCCACGGGCTTATCCAGTGCGCTCAATTAGGTTTGGCCGCTTGTTCAACATGGAAGACGCCTCTCATCGAAATTGCATAACTTGCGCGCGTGAAACAACGGCGCGCGAATGCCGTGCGTTTACGGTGCGCAGCGAATCGGCGCGTGTCGTTCGAGTACAAGTCGATTAGCAGCGAGTTTCTGTTATGGGTTGTCGTTTCGTTTCGCGTTATTCACGAATGGTGAGAACCAATCGATGTTTATCCGTTTTGTCGCAACCGGCAAACCAAACGCCACCCAATTATTCGGAGCCTGTATCGCAAAACCGCGGGTTGGTCATCCTTGATTCCTCCAGCGTATGCAAGATAGAATCAAAAGTGTCTGTTGGACGCCCCACCTTACGGCGGAATTGAGTCCGACAGATAGCGACCTCGTTAGACGTATTGCTTCGATCGGTCAGTTTCCAACACGCGGTTCCGCTTACAGATAGCAGAAGCCAACTATGGCCAATCACCTATTCAATCTCGACCTCTCTGAGGGTGCCGAGGATTTTCAGCAGACAGCGACCGAACCCGGCCTCGCAATGCTCGACGCGACCGGAGCCAATTACGCGACGCTGTGCCGTTGGATCGGCGACTACGCTGCGGAACCTGTCTGGCTTGGACCCGATCGAGCGAGCGTTTTTGTTCGCTATGAAGGCGAGCGAGTTGTCGAGCACGTAGCCGTTCCAGTGACCGCCAGCGACCTAGACAAGTCGCTCAAGGATGATTGGGAGGAGCTGCAAAACAAGTTGCGCAAAGCGCGTCCCGAGACGGCATCCGAACAAACGCTGCAACGTGTCGCGACGAAATCGCTGCGAAGCATCGCCGCTGACCCAGAAGCAAACGACGTCAGTTGTCAACTGTTTAAGTACCGAGCCAACGGCCGGCCCTGGAAGTTGGTCTGGTGTTGGGGTTATCAACGAGCGGACACCGATCCCTCAAGGGGCCTTGTCTGCCGCAATAAAGAATGCCAGCACCTGTTCGCTCACCGCCAAGGACAGAAAGCAGTCTGCCCTGTTTGCAAGAAATTGACCACGCCAGTCGGGCGTCGCGGACTGGCGGGAGCCCGCGGTCGACGATTCGCCGGCGGCGCGATCGTTTTGGCTCTGCTGCTCCTACTGTTGCTGATGTTCTCCGGCGGCTCCATCAGCGTCGAGCCTGAAAGCTGGGACGGACCCTACGGCTCAAGCGTCGACCTGAAGGTCAGTCGAACTCGGTTCTTCTTCTTCCGCTCGGATGTTTCCGACAATGTCGTCTTTTTGTCCAGTGACCCTCGGGTGATGGACGTCGAGTCGCACGTCGGCCGTGCGCGGGGCGTTGGCGACGCAACGCTCACGGCGCGTTTTGGCGACCTGATCGCCGACATGAAAGTGAAGGTCACCGAGGCCAAGCCGACAGTGGCGATCACGCTGCAACCGAGCGAAGCCAACTTAATGATCGGCTCGACTCATAAGGTGGTCGTCATGGGCGAGACGGAAGACGGCAACAAGATTGACATTACGGACGAAGCGACGTTGTCGTTGGACAACGATGACATCGCGATTCTTCACGATGGAGTGATTGAGGGCGCCAAGGTTGGTAAGACGAAACTGATTGCGACCTATCGCGAGAGTGCTTTTTCGAAAGAAGTGACGGCGGAAGTCGAAGTCGATGTGAGCGACCTCAAATTGAAGTCGTTGGGCGTGAGCGTAACACCCGGCGTGCTCAAGCAAGCTCAATATGGCGACTGGATTGTGACCGGCATTGGCGAGAACGGCGAATCGTACGGATTCGCCTGGTCAACTCGCTTGGACACGTCGGTCGCGCCGGCTGACTTGGCGAGTGTCGAGGATCAACGATTGCGAGCGGCCAAGTCGGGAGAGGGAGCTCTGGTTGCGTCGATTGGCGACCTGAAAGGCGAGGGCGCATTCAGCGTGACCGGCGAAGGGCTATACGGGCCCGGGTTCTTTGATATCTCGCCCGAGGAAATCAATCTTTCGATTTACGAGTACTTTCGCGTGAAGTTGCTGACGAACAACATCGACACCGTGGTGGCGACATCGTCGGACCCCAAGGTCGTCGAGGTGTTGGACAACGAGCACATTGTCGGGCGAGGTCCTGGCGAAGCGATTGTCACTTACAAGCAGGGCGACAGAGTCGAGACGCTTAAAGTTCGTGTCGCCGACGTTGAGTACGAGCGGATTTGGGTCGAGAACGATCGCATTGTCATGCGACCGGGACAGCGTCGTCTAGTTCGTATTTTCGCCAAGAAGCCGGACGGCGGGCAGATCGAGATCTCGCCCTCAAACGTGAATTGGGAATCGCAGCCGTTGGCGGAGTACATTGGGTTTGATCGCCGGAGCGGCTATTTGTCGGCGATTGCGCCGACGCCGCATTCGCAGCGCTTGACCGCTCGGATTGACAATCACTTGGCGACGGAGATCATGGTCGACGTGGTTGGCGCCGACGGCGTCTTGCTCGCGGAAGGCGGCTCGACAACCCACATCGAACTTGACAACGGTTTCCTCGCTCATCCGCCCGTTTCGATTCACGACATCAATGCTGGACGGTATATCGGTCGCGGCATCGTATTTCGCGGCGACGGGTTGACGATTTCAGACGGATTGGCGAACGATCACATTCTGATGCGCAGCGGGTTGCGACCCGGGATGCGGATCATGGGCGTCAACGGCGAGAAGTTTCGCGGTTGGGATCAGGCCAGAATTCGTAACCATTTCCTCGAGAACCCGTTGAGCCGAGACGATGTATTGACCGTGCGAGAACTCGACGGAGCATCGATACAATTGGCGCTTGGCGAAAACGGACAATTGATCGAGCCGGTCAAGATCGCCAGTGCTTCGTACCATGCTGATGGCGGAATGATCTTTGCGAAACTTCGATTGATGGTGGCCGAGGCGGGCGAATACCGAATCCTGCCGCCGGGAAGCCCAGGCAACGAGCCATGGATCACAGCCCCCGCCGGTCTCTCACCGGCCATCACCACCAAGCCGTTCGCCAAGCCGGCTGACCGAAGTTTTGAACTGATTGTGGAACGCCGGATCGGTGAGGAAACGAAGCGATTTAGCAAAAACTTAAAGCTACCGGACGACAGCCTTATCCAGTAGGTTGAGCCGTTTCTAGAATTCGATTCGAGGATGTGAGCTGCTCTGTTTCCAGTGCAGCTCTGGAGGGTCTAACTAAGTGGGATTTCCCGACGATCGCGACCAGAGAATTATCCGTCTAGCCGAGACGACGGAGGATTTAGCTACTGATCTAGCGAACTGGGTCGCCGAATACAACGAATCGCGACGGGCGAAGGACTTGATGCCGATTGCTCAGAGCGATGAATTCGAACTGACGCGACTCCGGCGAGCGGCTTCCAATCTTTACAGCTCCGCCAAAGTACCCGTCGCGGCCGCGGTCTACGGGCCGTCGCAAGTTGGCAAGAGCCTGTTTGTCGGGCGGATTCTCGAGCCGAGCAGTGACGACTACAGTCCGCTCGGTCGCGATGAACAGAATGGCGAGCCCGCCTATTTTCAGCACTTGTCGTTCGACAACGATCTCAACCCGCAGAGCGGTTCCAATGAAGCGACGGCCTTGGTGACTCGCTTCACCACCAAAGATCGTATCGCCGCCAGCACTGCGCCCGACTATCCCGTGATCGTCCGCGCTTTGACTCGAGCTCAATGGCTGCGAGTCCTGGCCAAAGGATTCACGGTCGAATGCGCGACGCCGGAACACGCGTGGACTCAACCTGAGCTGGAGGCGATGTTCGATGAGCTTGGTCGGCGGTATGCGGCGACGGAAGTCGATCGGAAGTGGCGGATGGACTTGTTGGACGCCTATGCGTACATGCACGGCTCCGACCGTCGCGGCTTCCCGGCGAAAGAGAAAGTCGTCAACGGACTGCTCTCTCGATATCCGCTCAGCGAGGACGGTTATATCGCCGTCGCCGCCAGCCTGTTCTGGGATAACTGGAACTCGCTCACCGAAATGTTCATGCGGATCAACAAGTTTCTCACCAAGATCGCCAGTCCGGATCGCGACCCGGCCATCCTGACTCATTGGGCCGGTGTTCGATTCTTGCTCGACAGCCAGAGGCAACGGGTCCATGACCGTAACTTGTCGCGCTGTTTCAAACACGTCGATTGGGCCGACATTCGGATGGTCGAGAAAAACGGCTGGCACGCATTGCACTACGAACCGGGCCGAGGCGGCGGCGACGAGCCGTTGGAGACAATTCAAGCCGCGATGCTCGAGTTGGTCGTCCCGATCTTGCCTCATCGACTGAGCGAAGACTGGCGGAAGGTCATCGAACAAATTGATATTCTCGATGTGCCTGGAATGCGAGCCGGACGGCAGGGCGCCGAACAGGGCAAACGCACGGCGGCGGATACCTTGGACGAGCAGATGGAGATCGTCAAGCGAGGTAAGGTCGCCTACTTGTTCGAGCGTTACACCGAAGAGCTGCAGATTCAGACGCTATTGTTGTTGGCACGCGGCGGCAACTTGGAAGTGACCGCCCAAATGAAATTCCACATGGACAAGTGGGGGCGAGCTCGATATGGCGACGATACTTGGCCCGCGAAGGTTAAGGACAAGTTGCCGGCGTTGTTCCTGGGCGTGACCGGCATCGACGAAGAGTTCCGTAATCGCGACGAGTACGCCATGCCTGGGCTGTATGAGACGCGACTTGCGCAATTGGTCGACGCCCTCGGCACGGTGATGTCCGACTTTGGCGGCAAAGATAAGCCGTTCACCAACGTCTATCCAATTCGCTATCCCGGAACCTGGGACGCCAACGAAGAAGCTCAGGAGCTGGAGGGCAAAGAGAAGTGGCTTCGCGCAGGGCAGGCGTTCTTGCGGAGCGGTTACGTCGAGCGTCATGTGGCTAATGCCAAGGAAAAATGGCAAGCGGCGATGCGCGACGACGACGGCTGCATGTCGTTGATCGGTGCCGGCTGGCGAGAAGTGACGACGGCCGAGAAGAAACAGGATCAGCTGGAAACGGAAATCAAGGACGCCTATATCCGGCTCAAGCAGCTGTCCGAAGGCTGGCTCGTCGATCCCGATTCCAACGTCGATCGAGAAAAGCGGCTCGCCTGTGCTGAACGCGTTATGGAATGGTTGAATTCAGACAAAGAAGCGATCTACGAGCGGGTCCAGGCGCTGCAGTCCTCAATGTGTTTTGACGAGGGAGATCAGTGGAATCTGTCCGATTTCGCCGACATGCCCTCCTCCGCAACGCCTGGCCGACCCGACTCGATGGAGAAACGTTTCTCCTCGCAACTGCAGCAATTCTTGCACGAGTGGGCCACGGTGACGGCGCCCAACGCCTGGAAGCAGTCGGTGAGTGAGGCACCCAACAGCGGGCCTTGGCTGAGCGAAGAGGATTTTTCGGCGATGACTCGCTATATGCGTGACTTCTTTTGCTCGAAAGACGTCTTCCCCACGATCAACGAGCAACTGCTGAAGGTGGTGAGTTTGAAGATTCGCGACGAAGCGGCCAAACGTCGAGCGAGACGGCGATACGTGCGGATCTTGCTTAACGACTGGATGACCAATCCCGGCTTGGTCGGTCACGCTGCTGAAGAACCGGCTGAGGATGAGGAAGACTACGGCCTGATGGGGCCCTTTGTTTCGCGCTGGCGAAGTCGGCTTCGCGATACTTTGGCGGGAGGTGCCGGCACCGAGATTCACATTCCGCCGGGCAATGCCGAGCTCTATGAATTGCTAGAGGAATACGACTAGTCCCGAACTCGCCGCCAATCAAAATCAGTTCGGCTATCCGATCGCCGCAGCTAAGAAAAATACTACTGCCCACCACTTTGCCAATCAGGATGAAACCAAGGCATGCACACTCTGTTCGCCAACACGGGCGTTCAAACCATTTGCGTTCCGTTGCCTTCGGGGCGGCGGTATACGACAGCACAGATCGGCTACGGCTGGCAGTATTGTCAATGCATTGGCGTTGAGCCCGAAGATCCGGATGAAGAACCGGAACTCATCGAGTACCCCTATATTCAGTGGCAGATCGTTCAGTCGCACGCCAGTAAGTTGTTTATCGCCGTTGATACGACGTTGGGCGATCGCGAAGTCGGTTTCTTCTGCGACCCGACCGAGCTAAGTGGCGATTTCAATCTGACGCTCGACAAGATTAGGGACTTGGATGGCCAAGCCTTGGTCGGAGTTCCCGAAATCGACATTTGCTTGCGCGCTTCGGCCGCGACGGCCGGTGAAGCGAAACCGGTTCATATGATCGTCGACTTTGGCAACAGTCGGACGGGCGCCCTGCTGTTAGAGATGTCGGGCGAGGTGGCTCAAGAGCCCAAGATGACTCCGTTCGAGCTGATGAACCGTTTCAACTTTGACGCCTGGAACGATGAAGGCGTCGAGGTCGGCAAGACCAGCGCGAGATGGATTTCTTCAAAGACCCATTGGTGCAATTCACCCTATTTGCCTCCGCAGACCCAGTCGAAGAAAGAGTTCTTTCGAGAGACGGTCAAGGGAGTGCTCAAGAAGCGGCAGGTGACTCGAGAACGTGACGTCGACGTGATTCCGCCGCTGTTCGACGATCTGTCGCTCGGCCGGATGGGGCAAGAGGTTTATGACGTCAGCCAGTTGATGCACTTGGTTGGTGATTTCCGGACCGGCGTCAGTTCGCCCAAGCGATACCTTTGGGCAGACGACAGCAGTTGGCTCGAGGGCGCTTTCTGGTACATGGCCGATCCGCACGATCGTAGCGGTAGCGGCGTCTTCACGACCAAGCTGAACGGGTCGATGCTTCGCTTTTTGCGCGAGGACGATCGAGACACGCTGATCGAAAAGGACTTTCTCGAAGATGACGACTTGGCCCCTGTCGCTCCCACCAAGCCGATGCACGCGCCTCGCGTGCTGATGACGGTGGCGCTGCATGAGTTGATAAGCCAGGCGTACACCCACATCAACTCGCCCGCATACCGGAGCAAGACGACCGATTCATCGCGATCGCGCGAGCTGCACAGCGTGACTCTGACCTTCCCCAGCGGAATGTTTCAAAAAGAGCGTGAGCGGCTCGAGATGCAGGTGCAAAAGGCGATCGAGATCTTCACGAAGACGCTCGGCAAGTCGCAAAGCGTCAAGCCGAAGTTGAAGCTGAGCATCGACGAGGCGAGCGCGGTTCACCTGACATACATCTGGAGCGAGCTGCAGATGTTGGGCAACGATCCGCGTTTGTGGTTTTCGGCCTTGAGCCGTGCTCCTGCGCCGACACCGGTCAGTGAGGAGTCGAGCGGCGAATCGGGCGAATCCGCAGCGGCTCAAACGGCGGTCGCTGCCGGGCGTCGACGGAATCGAGGCCGGTCACCGAGATCGGGCGGCGGCGGCGCGACGGCATCAAGTTCTCATGCCTTGGAAACACCCAAAGGCCAGCAGGAACTTCGGATCGCCTGCATCGACATCGGCGGCGGTACGACGGATCTGATGATTGCCAAGTACACCTACGAGCCCGGAATTGATGATTCAATTCAAGGCAAAGTACTGCAGCAAGACGGCGCTTCGGTTGCGGGCGACCAGCTCGTCAAACGCCTGCTCGAGAAGATCATCGTCCCCACGTTCTGCGATACGATCGGCATTGAGAAAGAGGACGTCCAAGTTCTGTTTGGCCCAGAGGTGCCTCGCAACCGTGGATTCACGACAAGCCGAATCGGCTGGGTCAACAGGATCTTTGTGCCGCTTGCCGAGGCCTATTTGCAGCTGGCCGTCGATGGCATTGAGGACGAAGAACTCTCCCACACCGATCCAGACATTGTCGATCCGGCCGCGCTGGAGTCGCTCGAGCAAACGTGTAACAAGCTGCGTGGAGTTGGCTATTACAACGTATTGCAGCCGATGTCGTTGACGTACCACAAAGCCGACTTTGAGCAGTTGGTGCACGAAGTGTTCGACGATTTGCTGTTCGATTTCTGTTGCCGCATCGTCGACAATCGAGCTGACATTGTCTTGCTTGCCGGTCAACCGACGAAGCTGGAGTACTTGCAACGTTTGGTCGGTACGTACATACCCTTGCCGGCTTCTCGCATTATTCCGATGCACAATCATTACGCCGGAAACTGGTATCCCTACCAGGACTTAAAAGGGCACGCGCCCGGCGTGATTGTCGACCCGAAAAGCGCCGTGGTCGTCGGCGCCGCGATTGAGTTCCTGGCTCGCAACGGAATGTTGCCGCAGTTTGTCTTCAATATGAGCGGCAAGGAGAAGGAGAATACGTACTTCTGGGGAGTGATGACCGAGTCGACGTCGATTATTCGGTCGGAACGCATTCTCTTTGAGCCGGTCGGCGATGATATCAAGGACGAGTGGACGGAATTCCCGACCAAAGCGCAACGCGTCTTGATCGGTCGCAAGATGGTCGGCGACGAAGAGGTGCAAGCCAACCCGGTCTACGTGATTCGAATGGACGCGGGTAATCGTATTGGCGAAATCGACGTGAAAGTGCGAATCCGTCGCGTCCGCAGCGACGAGGAGAGTGAAGAGCACTTGGAGATTGACTCGGTGACCGGAGTTGTCGCCGGCGAGCCCGCGATCCTGGGCGAGAATGTTACATTCAAGTGGCGAACGATTGTCGACGAACGATTCTTCCTCGACACCGGCGGACTCGACAATATCGAAGGCGCTGAGTGACCTGCGGAAAGTGTTTGAGAAGACCTGTTTGCTTTAGGTGCCATCGGCCAATAACCCGTCGCTCAGAACCAAGCCAATTTGAAATCAAGGTTCAATTCATGAACAGCGAAAAGCCAACCGGATCAGGCGAAGGCGTTCAGATGCTCGAACGCGTCGTTGCCGAGTTGAGTGAGCGACTGAAGCTGACTGAAAAACAACTGAGGAAGACGCATCGAATTGCGGTCGAGGCCCTGCGTGCTGCGGGTGACGGGCCGAAAGCCATGTCGATTGATGATGACTCGACGATGGAAAGCGAATCGCGTCTTCCGGACCAGGCTGACGAGACGAAGGACTCCGGCTCACCAGGATCGGCAAGTCAGTCTGAGGAGAGTAGCGTCGACGACGGCGAACAATTCGACGACGCGATGCAAGTCGCCGATCCCGACGAGGCAGATCGAGCTAATGAGCCGCCGGAACAATGGGCGGAGTCGCCAGCAGCGCCAGCGAGTAGCGCCGAGCCGCCGCCAGCGGTGCCGCCTGACGCCAGCCCTCCGCCGCACCCGGCCCAGGCTGCGGTCGCAGCGGCCCAGGCGACTCAGCCGCCTTTTGCCGTGATGGCTCAACAGCCCTCGCAGCAACAACCTCAATTCCTGCAGGCTCAGAGCAATTCAGCAGGCGCCGGCGAATGGGAGTCGATTTGGCTGGGTGATCCAATGACTTCATTGCCTGGGATCGACGCCGACCGTCGGGCGCTGGTTGCCGGACTGCGTTGCGGCGAGCCGGCAGCGGGCGTTCTGGTGGGGACCATGCTGGTCTTCCGAAACTCGACGCCCGATCGGATGGCCCAGATGCTTAAAGATATCGGCGAAGCCTATTACCGCTGGCGACCTGAGACCGCGGCCACCCACGACCTGTTTCGTCAGTCGCTGATCGAGTCGCTGCACTCGCTCTGTGAAAGCGCGAGCGTTTTCAATCGCATCGAATTGGTGCAGCCGGGCGATCGGTTCGACTCGACCCGCCACCACTGCAAGACGCGGGGCGGTATGGAAGTCGCCGAGGTTCAAGGTTGGGTTGTTCTCCGGGAGAATGGAAAGCCGTACACCAAAGCCAACGTGACAGTTCAATAGCAAGCGGCTAGCGACGTAAGGACGTGCTGAGTTGTGCCCGAGCATTCGCGGGGCAAGCGGCGCGGTTCGTCTCCGGTGCCCGCGTGCAAACCAAGTTCAACTTACGCCCAGGACGCTGATCGATGGCAAAGACATTCGTTTGTGCCGAATGTGCATTTGAAGTAAAAGGCGTTTCAGCGCCGCTCCGTTGCGCCCAATGCGGCGCTGCTCGAATCGGACTCTTTCGCGTGCAAAGCGGTGCGGCCAAACCTGCGCCGCCAACGTCCGCTGCGCCCGCGAGTCCATCGTTGTCGGCACCACCGCCGCCCGGCAGCCCGGCACCGTTAAATCCCGCTTCGGCACCATCTCCGCCGGCGTCAATTGCGCCCCCCGCCTCGATTCCGCCTCCGGCATCGGCTGCGCCTGCGGCGACTCCGACTCCTCCGACGCCCGTTCCCCCATCTCCGACTCCCGCCGCACCGACCCCGCCGTCGATCGCGCCTCCAGCGACCATCGCACCCCCGGCATCGAGTCCGCCGCCCGCTTCGATTTCGCCACCCACACCGGCGCCGACGGTAACGTCCCCGTCGACACCGCCCTCCTCGTCCGCATCCACGCCAACTCCACCCATTGCGGCCACACCTCCTCCGCCCGCTGCTCCTGCGCCGTCACCCGCGCCGGCTGCTGCAACGCCAGTTTCTGACGAACCAGTTGCTGCAACGCCAGTTTCTGACGAACCAGTTGCTGCAACGCCAGTTTCTGACGAACCAGTCGTTGCTGAGCCGGTAGCGCCAAAGCAAGACGAGAAGGCCGAGCCGGCGCCGCATGCTCATTCAGCGCAGGCCATTGTGTCGCAGCCTCCGCCAAGCCCGCCTGCTGCGGCGGTGAACGACGACCTGTTGCCGCCATCCATCCCAGCTTCGAGTGCGCCGCCCGCCGAACCACCGACGCCGCCAGCACCGGTGTCGCCAGAGGAGGTCGAGCCGGCTGAGGCTGAAGTGGTCGAGACCGAGGTTGTCGATGCAGGACCGGCTTCGCCGGCGGCTGAAGTCGAGTCCGCGCCGATCGAAGTTGCGCCAGAACCTCCCGCGGCGACACCCGTTGAAGTGGCTCCCGTTGAAGTGGCGCCTGTGGAACCAGCTCCCGTTGAAGTTGCGTCCGTTGAAGTTGCGCCCGTCGCGGCGATTGAAACGCCTCCCGAGTCGCCTTCGGCGGAGCCGAGCGGGCCGGTGGCGGGTGACGTGTTGTGGCGCATCGCCGACTTTTTGCCGGGGCAGGGGGAAGCGCAAAGTCCGCTGCGAAACGGAATCGCGGTCGCCGGCGAGGGTCGTTTTTTTGCAGCGGTCGGAAAAGAACTATACGCGCTGCAAGCTCAGCAAGGCGACGAGGCAACGACGCTTTGGCGGAAAACACTGTCGAGCCCGATTCCCGCGTCACCTGTCTGGGATCCCAAGAATCAGCGAGTGGCGGTCCACGCGAGCGACGGAAAGCTGCACGCCTTTGATTTGGATGGGCAGAGCGTTTTCGACCCGGCCGAAATCGGTGAACCGCTCGGCTGGTCGACACCATCGGTTGACGACGATGGCAACTACTATGTCTCGGCATACGAAGGCGGCGTGACTCGAGTTGACTATCGCGGCCAAATTCGCAAAGGCTATTTTCGAACTCGGCAAAAACTGGATTGCAGCGGCTTCGTCCGTCACGACTTGCTCTATCTCGGAGGCGAAGACGGATTCGTTTACGCTCTCGATTTGGGCAGCCGTCGAGCTCGAAACATGTGGGACCACATCGGCGGTCGAGGGAAAACCGATTGGTTCATCAATTCGGCGCTGGCCCTTTCCAGCCGACCTCAATTGGTCGTCGCGGCAAGAGACGAACATTTGTATGGATTCGACATGGAGGGAATTTGTCGATGGAAAGTCCATGTCGCCGGCCAAATGCTGGGTTCCCCAGTTCTCGATCGAGACGACCGAATCTATGTCACCGTCAGCCAGCTTCAGCGGGGTCGCAAAGATCGCGGGAGACTACTCTGCATCGATGGCCCCAAGCAGGAGATTCTCTGGGAGTACCAGGCCCGTGGCGCTTCGGAGTCGACACCGGCGATTGACGAGTCGGGTCGAGTCTACTTTGGCGACAACGCCGGTATTTTGCACGCGGTCGGATCGTCAGGAGATTGTCTCTGGACGAGTACTTTGCCGTCGCCAATTCGTTCAACAATTGGCCTTCCTCGCGAAGACCAAATCACGTGCGGTTGCGACAGCGGTGCCCTATTTGGCATTCTCATTTCGGACTAGTGCTGCGTTACAGCTTGGAATTGGGATCGACAATTCGTTTGGTCAACGCCCGCCACGGCGAATCGGGTGCGCCACCCTAAAACTAAGGCGTAACGCAGCACTAGTGCAGCGTCAACACTAAGAATTAGGATCCCAGTGTTTGTATCGTACGCCGCCAAGTCAAGTTACGACGAAGCCAACCCCCATTTTTAGAGTTGACGTGGCACTAGCCAAAACAGCGGAGCAGGTCGGATCCACTGTGGAATAAAGCCACTGTGCAGTAGACAATTGACGTTCATAGCCGTATCTGGCTATAGCGAAACGGATTAGGGCGAAAATGACTTAGACGCTCAGTTTGGCGAGGCCTTCGGTTTTGAGCCCAATAGGCGGGGCGGTGGGTTGTTTGGAACCGTTCCGATTTAAGGCTCTCTAATTTTGGCAGGTGACAGAATCTTAGTTTTTCCAAGTGCAAACCTTTACTCGACTTACCGGCACGGTTGTGTTGGCGGACAGGTGTATTCTGGATATTAGACTCGTTTTATTGGTTAATGCTGGTTTTTGACGAGTTTTTGGGGAAGAAAATCAGTTTTTGAAAACGAAGACACAGGCAGGCCTTTAGGTTCAAGGCGATTCGCAGGGACTTAGGTAGAATCGCATGGCTGACTTGGCCGGCGCTCAGGTGCCCTGATATACTCAACAGCGTAGGATGAATAGGCCAATCGGACGGCAACGACGCCCGCTGGGTCGAGATGAACTCCAACGGAGGAACGTGGCAATGAAATGGGCTTTGTCGAGTTGTCTAGTCGTGGCCGTGCTGGTCAGCGGCGTTGAGGCCCGTGAGTGGACGGATGCTTCGACGAACAAGAAAATCGAAGCCGATTTCGTACAGCGAATCGGCGAAAAAGTTGTTCTGCGGCTAGCCGGGGACGGGAAAATCTACACCGTTCCGCTGGCTCGACTTAGCGAAGCCGACCGTTCCTTTGTGGAGACGGCTAAAGCGTCTGGCAGCGTGCTCGACCGCTACGTGGCAAAATCGCGAGAGATCGTTGTCGATACGACGGGTAACGACCGCTGGAGCGCCGCGATTCGGTCCGATCCGAACAACCCCAAGCATTACACTCGTCGAGGAATGGCGCGCGTCGCCAAGGGCGAGCATGAAGCGGCGATCAAAGACTTTTCGAAGGCCTTGACACTCAACCCGAAAGACCCCGATGCGTACAACGGCCGAGGCAAGGCGCATGCCGCGGCGGACCAACCAGTCAAAGCTCACAACGATTTCGGCAAGGCGATTGACCACGACGCCAAGCTGGCGTCGGCCTTCCGCAATCGAGCGGACAACATGAAAGCTCTGGCGGGCACGCCCGAAGGCAAAGTGCTTCTCGATGAAGCTCGCAGCAAGCTGAAGAAGAAATGGGAAGCAATGGCTTCCAAGAACAACAAGGTTTCGCCGTGGCAGCCGCTCAATTCAACCACCGGCCCGATGACCGCTGAGATGATGGCGCTCGGTTTGGCCAAACGTGATTACAAATACGCTGAAATGATCGCCTGGGACCACGACTACGCTCTGGGCCTCACCGGTGGCGGCGGTTACGGCGTCTCGGGAGGCGGAGTTTCCATCGGTATCGGCGGCGGTGTTGGAGCGGCAGTCGGCCCCGCTGTGATCGGCGGCCAAGCGCCTCTCACTGTCTATCCGGAAACAGTCGTTAAAGGCGAGCCGATCACGCTGATCGCAGACCTTGCCAAGCTGCAACTGGGGATGCCTCAGAAGGTTGGCGCCAATGGTCGACCGGTTTTCTCTGGCGGCAAGATTAAGACACCGGTCAAAGAGGGTATCGAAGCGGTCGATTTTTATCGCGACATCGACGGCGACGGCAACTTGGATACGGCCAAGGATCAGTACATTGGCAGCGACACGAATGCCAAAGACGGTTTTTCGATCGAAGCTCCGACCCAGACATTTGCTTTGGGCGAGAACGTCTTCTTCGCCGAACCTCGTGGTGCTGAAGGCTCGGACAAGAAAGCGGGTCCCGATCTTGGCAGCGTCGCGTCCAAGCTAGAGCAAGCCGCCAAAGATGAGCGGACCATTGCTAAAGACGTGTGCGAATGCGAAGACTTTGATGAGACGGCCTCCAAGGCATTGCGTGATGACCAGCGTGGAGTCCAGTCGAAGGCTCGATCCGTCATGAAGGCGCTCAAGAATTCGGCCCCGGAAGCCTACGAGAAGCTCAAAGAAGTGAGTCGTAGCAGCCTCGACATCAACAAGCAACTCACGGCGCTTGACTCGGATACTGCCGCCAAGTCGGCGGAAGAAAATGCCAAGCGTATCGAAGAGATCGCCATGGAGTTGAGAGAACAGGCAAAGAGCCAATCGACGGCGGCCACCGGCACGCCCGCATACGCTCCCGGTCGGATTATGCCCGGCAAAGGCGACGGCAGTGGTGATGGCGACGGCGGTGGTGGAGGCGACGGCGGTGGTGGAGGCGACGGCGGTGGTGGAGGAGACGGCGGTGGTGGAGGAGACGGTGATGGCGGCGGTGGATACGGTGGCGATCGCTACGCCGGTCGACGCGAACGTGCTGTCGACTACATCG
Organism: uncultured Pirellulaceae bacterium; assembly: GCA_964567745.1. Lineage (GTDB taxonomy): Bacteria > Planctomycetota > Planctomycetia > Pirellulales > Pirellulaceae > CAZMNY01. Next base: position 68,409 of record CAZMNY010000041.1, read on the forward strand.
ATCGCGGCGACTACGACCGAGCTGTCGTTGAATACGACCGTTTGATCGAAGAAGACCCCGACAACGATTACTACCTCCGACAGCGAGCGAGTGCGTATCTGGCCAAGGGTGGATACGACCACGCGATTCGAGACTTCGATCGTCTGGTTGAACTCGATACCAAGAATGCCGACCTCTACTACAACCGAGGTTGCGCCCACTTGGCCGCTGGTCAGATGACATCTGCTCTCGCCGACTTTTCGATTTCGATCGACCTCGACGAGACGCGCAACTTGGCTTACACCAACCGTGGTGTCGCCTTTGCTCGTTCGGGCAACATGGAGAAGGCGATCGCCGACTTCAACAAGGCGATCAGTTTGAATGCGGGCGACACGTTGGCCTATCGCAATCGCGCTTTGGCCTACCGCAAACTCGGTCGTCAGGCCGAAGCGGAAGCGGACTTGCTCAAAATAAAAGAGCTGTCCGATGTCACCATCATCAAACGCTAACCGAACCGGTTAAGCACAATCAACGAAACTCCCCGATCGCCATTGCGACCGGGGAGTTTTTTATTGCGTCGAAGTTGTCACCGTCGCGTCGCGTTTTGCCCCGCCTCGAACCGCAAACCGTCCTTGCCTATAATGACTCGCCTCGCCCTCGTAGCTCAGCTGGATAGAGCAATGCTTTCCTAAAGCATAGGTCACAGGTTCGAGTCCTGTCGGGGGTGCTTTCTTACTTTCGCGAACTTGGAGCGACCCACGGGTTAGCTCTGAGAGCGATTTCGCGGCGCGGTAGATGCCGCCGCTATCCGCAGTGTTCGCAACACTTTGCGATGACGCTCGCAGCGTAACCGCGCTCTCGGCTTTTTGTCGTGGAGCACCACATGCGTGGGTTGCTTCCGTCTCGGCGAGATACTGGCCGCGAACTCTCGCGCTCTCGGTTTAGAAGCCGCTGTAAGTTAGCAACCTGGTTGGTTTCGAGGGGCAAACGCAACCTACCGCGAACTCGCTTCGATCTGCTCCACGCTTCGCTGCAGATTTGACCACAACCGCCGTTGTTTGTTCCAGTCGAAGGTCTGAGCGATCGGGCGGACATCGTTCTCGATGATCGGATCGCGGCCACGTTGCGTGCGAGAAAGGAAGAGAATCTGCTCTTGAATGTCGGGAGCGAGGTTCAGTAGCGTCATGATCTGCGTCATCCGAGCCGTCGTGATTTGCCCGAATTCAGCGAGTTCGGACTGGTTGGCGATAACGCCGTCGCGGATCAGTTGGTCGCAACGGATCGCCAGGGCCATCACGCGGGCGACTCGGGGGACGCGACCTGCTGGAACGTCAGTAGCCGCGCCGCTGTGGAGTTGCTTGCGACCGTGATGTCTGCGGGCGACGTGGAACTTGCGAGTGACCTTGAGTGATTCGTTCATGCGGCGTCCTCCTGCTGGTTGGCAAGCTCCTTGGTTAGCGACTGGATGCCGCAGGGATGGAACGTGAGCGAGACGTTGCCGTGCTCGCCGTCGTACTCGACGCGCTCGACCAGCAGTTCCAGCACGCGGGCCTGTTCACGCGGCACGAGTGCTTGCCACAGGTTGTCGAAGTTGGCCAGCGCCTCGCCTACGACTGCATCATCGACGAGTTCGCCACTGAGCGTGATCAACTCGTTGTCGATCTCAGTCAGTCGGCGCTCAACTCTGCGAATGCGTTCCTGGGTTTCCGCCAGGTTGGACACACGTTCCACATCGTCGGCCATGGCGGAGGCGACTTGCAGGCGTGTGCTGTCGTCTCGCAGTTGCTTTTGAATCGCAACCCGTTCGTGGTTCAATCGCTCGATCCCTTCTTCCGACTGCCGGCGTACTTGCCGAACCGTCTCGCTAATCACAGCGGGATCGCGCCCGATGCATTTGATCTGCTCGACAACAAACCGCTCAATCTCGCCGGCGGGGACGGAGGGCGAGGGACATTCTGACCAGCCACGCTGCTGCGCCGTGCCGCAGACGTAATAGCGGTAGCGGCGATTTCCTTTCGACGTGTAGGTATGCGACATCGCGCACCCGCAAGGACTGCATCGAAGCAGGCCTCGCAGCAAGGCACCGTGCTTGTTGCGGACGGCTCTGCCGCCAGTGTGGCCGTTGCGTTGCAAGAGCGTCTGGGTTTGCTGGAAGAGCTTGTCGGGCACGATGGCTTCGTGCTCGCCGTTGTGGACCTCGTCCTTGTACTTGATCTTGCCGATGTAGGTGACGTTGGTGAGCAGCGAATAGAGGCTGTTTTTCGTAAATAGCTTGCCACCGCGCTGAGTTCCCTTCTTGGTCGTCCAGCGTTTTGTCGTCCAGCCGCGGCGGTTCAACTCTGTGACCGTGGCCAGCAGCGATTGGTATTCGAGATACAGTTCGAAGACCTGCCGCACGCGATGGGATTCAACCTTGTCCACAACCAGCTTTGTGTCCTTTACGGTGTATCCGAGGATCGGCATGCCACCGGACCATTTTCCCTTGCGGTGGGAGGCAGCGATCTTGTCGCGGACCCGCTCGCTGATCATCTCGCGTTCGAACTGGGCAAAGGAGAGGAGTACATTCAGGACGAGGCGTCCCATTGAGGTCGCGGTGTTGAATTGCTGGGTCACACTGCAGAAAGACGTTCCCGTTGTGTCAAACACCTCCATGAGCTTCGCAAAGTCCAACAGCGAGCGGCTGAGGCGATCCACTTTGTAGACCACCACGCAATCGACCTTCCCGGCCTTGATGTCGGCCAATAGCCGACGAAGCGCGGGCCGGTCCATATTGCCACCCGTGAAACCGCCATCGTCGTAGCGGTCTGGCAGGCACTGCCATCCCTCGTGCCGTTGCGATGCGATGTAAGCCTCTCCTGAATCACGTTGGGCGTCCAGGGAGTTGAATTCCTGCTCGAGTCCCTCGTCGGTGCTTTTGCGCGTGTAGATGGCACACCGCACGGTAGAAGCCTCCGATTGTTTCTTACGGCGCGTCATCGGCTCTATCCTGTCTTGTTGAGATTGAAGAACTTGTATCCATTCCAGTGCGAGCCGGTGATCTTTTTCGCCACGGCGCTGAGCGACTTGAAGAGCTCACCTTCAAACTCAAAGCCATTTGCCAAGACTTTGACCTGGATCAATCGGCCTTTGTAACGGCGGGTGATCACCGTGCCGGGAAGCGGTACGCGCGAGCTGCCCTCAATGCGACAGGCCACCTTCTTGGTACGCACGGCCGCATCCGGCGATAGCTCTGCCTCGCGTGGCGCCGTAACCCGCAGGTCGGCGTTATTGGCTAATTCGTGTGCCTGCCGAATCGCGCGTTCAGACAAGCCGCCCTGCTGGAGCGACTGCATCCGCCAGATGATGCGGCGGATGAGCCAGGTGCGGTTACGGGCCCGCGTGGTCTCGTTAAACAGTTCCGCGTACCGTTCGCGCAGTTCGCTCACGGTCATCCGCTCGAGCGCGGCGACTTCTTTTCCAATGCTCAATGCCATGCGTTTTCTCCTTGTCTCGACGTCTCGGAATCGTTAACCCGAGTGGACACTGAGCCTCGGTTTAGGCCGAAGGTCAAGCCATCGGGTTGCCGATCTAGAGAGATTTTGCGGACGAATCCTTCGACATTGCCAGACTTCGTAATCTCCGGGCCCCGTTCGCCAACAGGTTCGCGAGTTCGAGAAGTCGTTCGCGCGGTCCCAAGTCGCGGTTTTGCTTCGTAGCCTGCATGAGAGAAACTCCTTTTCTCCTGGTGCAAAAATGACATCCGTTTGCCGCACGCAGCGCCACAGCGTGTCTACGGACACACAAAACAAACTCTGTCTAGGTTTGCGGCTGTTCCCGCGTGCCTCTCGAAGAAAGATCCGCCGGGAAGTACCTAATCGAATTCGGATTCGGACCGGCTACCGTCGCGCACCGTCGCGACAGTTCCCATTGCGCGCAGATCCTTTCCGCGCGCGTGCGCGCACATGCGTAAGGAGTGGGGGATGTCGTGACGGTGCGCGACGGTAAGCTCGTAAGTCGTAGTGGCGTAAGGGTCGGTTACCGTCGCAGAAGCAGATTTGCTTGCGACGGTTGTGTGACGGTCTGTTGCGGTAGCGTCGATCACGATTGCTCCCCTTTCAGTTCAATGCCTTCGTAAAACGGCTGATTTTCCGATCCACGGCGACGAGAAATGCCCGATACGGCTGCAGCAAGATCTCGTCCAAATGACTGCTTGGTGCTGACCAGCGTGCGACCCTCGCGTTCGCACCAGTACTTCCAGGCCTCGTATAGGTCGGCGACCCAGACACGGTGCCTCGGACCGACGACGCACTCGTCGCGGACGAAAGCTGCCACGGGCGACGAAAGGTCTTCGATCTCTTCCACGACATCCCGCACGCTGGAAGGCACGACGAATCGCCCGCGCTCGTTGAGACGTTGCCAGCCTTCAACGGCCCAGTTCAGAATGCCTGGCAACTCGCCGAGCAATCGTTCGGTCAGTCCAGTGTCCTCGCGGCCGTAGAAGCTCTCCGTGAATCGTAGGATGATGAAACGCCCGGCGAGCGCGCCGCTTGAATCGCTCAAGCGAGGGAACTCGTTGGTCAGGAACATGAAGCGGGTCGTTAGCTTGAGCGTTACGCTGGTAATGTTCTTGCGGTCGACGGTCAGCGTGTCCTCGCCACTGATGCACAGGAGACGCTCGACGACTGTGGCGATGTTCTCGCCGTGGAATCGCGCGTCGCTGACGATGGCCAGGCTCTTGCCGATCAGCGGCTGAAGGCCGAACGGCCCGGCGAGACTCGAAGTCGTGGGCCCGCAGACGTTGCCGGCGCCGATCAGCTTGGCGAGCACGCGGGCCAGCGTTCCCTTGCCGCTGCGTTTAGGGCCGACAATCAGAAGCATCTTCTGCTGGGAGGTGTCGCCGGTCAGGCAATACCCAAACCACTCCTGGAGCAGGTCCAGTGACTCCAGGTCCCCGTCGAACAATTGATGCAGAAACTCATACCAAGCCATCGGCGCGGCGGCATTCGGATCGGGGTCGAAATCCAAGGAGCAGGTGGTGAAGAAGCGTGGAGTGGGCGGTAGACGCCGCATCGTCGGCAAATGCAGCAGCACGGATCGACAGGCGACGATCTCTTTGGGATGCGGTGCATCCTGAGCAGGGTCGAGCCAAGATGGACACGGCGTCGCTGCGGGCAGATGAACAAAGGACTTGATCGAGTCCAGCGCCGCCTTGACCGTCGATGGATTGGACTGAAAGTCGACCAGTTCCAGCGTTTTCGTCCGCTGGTTGTAGTGATACCGCAGCGCGTCGTGCAGCCACGCCTGAAGTTGCTGCTTGACGGCGTTGTCCTCGAGTTCGCAATAACGATTGTCTTGCCACGCGCTGAGCAGACCGGCGTAGCAATGCAGCGTGCGACTATCGGGATGCAAGTGAAACTCGTTGACGAAAGCCTCGGCAGTCGGCAAGGTACGGCTGGGAGAGAGCACCAACCTGCCGTTAACCGGTTCCCGGCTACCGAGTGCGATGCATCCATCAGAAGCGACGTGCAGCGCCTTACCACGTTGACAATGATTCTCGGCATCGCGCAGCCGTTTGAGGATTTGGTCGTCGCTCCAGCGGCGGGGAAACGGCTGCTCTTGACAGTATTGGCGTATGGTGGCCAGAGCACTGACGTCGTCGAGATCGTGCTCGACCGCACGACATGCCGCAACGAACAGTCGGTGCGAGCCGTCACGCTTGTCTAGAATCTTGATCCGCAACAGCGCGGCCAGGCAGCGGGTGGATCGCTCATCCATCGCGACCGGCTTGGACTCCCGCTTCGGCGGAGGCGGCGATTCGGGCCGCTTCGCCTTTTCTTTCGGGGGTGCTTTCTCACCGAGTTCGACGCGCACGGCATCCGCCAGCTTCTTCGTGCTGTCGATCAGCGCATCGGGTTCGACCTCGGCGGGTTCGTGCTCTTCCTCTTCCCAGCGGATCGTTTCGCCCGTTTCGTGAGTGCTGGGCGGGAAGACGGTCTGCATCCCGGTCGAGCGTACCTCGACGATCATGCCGGCCGATTTGCTGCGAAACTTTTTGGTCGCCAGAGGGCCGGTCACACGGTAGAGCCAGTGCGAGCGCGGATTGCCCGCACGACCAAAAACGGCCGAGGTCGATGGCAGGAATTGCGGGGCTAGTTCGACAGCGCGGGGATGATCGAGATCGACGTCGATCAACCAGTCTGAGGGTTCGCCCAAGAGGACGCCCACGTTTTGAGGCCTGCCGTTGAAGTGGTCATCGAGCGACTCCACCGTTAACCGCATCCGTTCCCAGCCCTTGAAGCCGGGATTCTTGCTGCGATGCGGGATGGGGATCACGGACCAGCCCCGGTTGACATATTGCTCGGCGGCCGCACGCGTCGCTCCGTCAACTTGTGTCTGGCCATCATTTGCCATGAGATAGCTGCTCCCCAACCGTTGTTGCAACGATTTCACCCCGGTCCTCGGCAATCCGCCGTATTTCCGAGGCAATGCGGTCGAGGTCGGCGTCGCGAAACACCCTGGCATGGCCCGCCCAGCCGACGGGCCGGATGTTTCGAGAGCGGATCACGTATTCGATGCGGTGGACTTCCTGGCCGAGCCGACGGGCGATTTCGCCTACAGTCAGCAGCGTTTCGGGCTGAGTCATGAAGCAATTCCTCACGATAGGTCACGTTCGGGCACGCCGCGAATACCACGTATCCGCCAACCGCCCCTCTATTTCTTTAAGAGGGGAATTCTGTGACCTTGACCGGGGAACAACGTGACCCTTTCGCGGGAACTTTTAGGGCGACGTGTCGGCCTGGGCGAACAGCCGATAAAATGACGTCGTTCCTAGTGCAAGCGGAGATGATGGAAACGAGGCAGTGAACGAAGACGGAGAAAAACCAAAGATCGAGGCCGGCAAGGCATTCATGGCTGCGATGGAGTCCGATTCCGAGGCAAAGCAGTCGCTGGCGAATGCCTTGATGAAGTTGCGCATGTTTGCGGCGAGCGCCCAAGCGACGGTGTTGCCGCTGCGTCACGCAATGGATGCACTGAATCAGGTACTGGCTGGTGTAGACTCAGCTCTGCTGAAGATGGCGGCGGAGCAGCGAGGGGTCATCGAAGACGACCTCGCTGAACTACGCGCTGAAAAGGACCGGGCTTTCACGCGGTTGGAAGCCGAGCTGAAACAGTCGAAGGAATCGTTACGGTCCGAGTTGGAAACGTACGGCTTCGATTTGCCCGCGAATCTTGAGGGCTGGGAGGAACTGGCGGTAGAGATAGAGCGGGAACCAGAATCGATGACGCTACAGCAGATTTACCGCTGGGCGATCGGTTGGACGAAACGCGAGCTACGCCGACGTCGAATTGAACGTGGCGAGTTGCCTATCCAGACGAACCAAAGGTCGAAGCTGCCCGCATCGACCAGGTCTGCTGAAGAAGCAAGCATTTTTCGCGACGAGCACGATCCGCGGATTGCGTGGTGTGTGGGAAAACGCATTTACCTGGGCGACGACACCCAAGTCAGCCGACTCTTCTGGCTGCTTGCCTCACCGCTCGGCCGGGCGTGTAGTCTCGGCGAAGTCCAGCGCGCCGTGAATCATGAGGAATCCAGTCGCGAGATGAACATCAGCGAAGAGCAGATCAGGAAAGCCAATCAAAGTGTACGCAAGGCGATCTCGAAACTTCGCGCGAGATTGATCGAAGCTTGCGCCGACGATCACTTGTTCATTAATCGAGGTGGCAGCCAGAAGCACCCAGAGTACACAATGGTGCTACGGTTTGGCTAAGTTACCGCCAGTCCGTCGCACACGCATGCGATCTCATACGACCCGTTCGCCCCGCAAGAGATTCTTGTTGAATCCGGTCTACGGAAAGTGGACCTCGAAGAACTGCTATCAATAGCAGACTTCGTTTCGCTGCATTGCCCGCTGAACGAACAGACGTAGAGACATTGGCGCCGAACAGTTGGCACTGATGAAACCGGATGCATACGGGCAGGAGGTGAAGAGCGACCGAGAGTAAATTTCAGCGTGTTTTGGGTCTGCGACGTTTTCCCACCCTGCGCCGAAAGTAGTTCGCGTCCTTTCTTTTCTGGGCGAAAATCGCATTGAGGACGATGACCGATGCACGATGCAGAGTGAGTTTACGTCGATTTGTTACTACACTCGTGTCAAGGACGGTTGGATTGGCTCTGCGGCCTTATGATTGAAACATCTTGCGGTCGACGGACGCGGCAACCGGTCTCAGCGGCAGCCTTGATGGTGAGATCTGTCGCGCTAAGCGACACGTTCGCTTGAACTTGCGGCTACGCGGCAAGCCCAGCTCGTGCCTGGCAAACGTCCATCATTCCTGGACAATCCAGATTCACGAGATTCTTGCGTTGAATTTTGTGGGGAGCGGAAGCGGTTACGTGAGGAGCAACTATGTCACCCATCCCCAACCAAGAAAATGACACACCGGATCCTCATGAGACCTTCCTGCGGCTGTGGATACAGCACGAGCCGGAGTTGCGGGCATTTGTGCGATCCTGCTGCCCGAATACTCAGGAAGTGGATGACGTGATGCAGGAAGTGAGTGTTGCAGCGCTGCGGAAGTTTTCGACGCTCGATGATCATTCGGCGTTTGGTGCGTGGGCCTGTCTCATTGCACGTTACGAATTGCTTTCGGCTCGACGTCGATTTGCCAGGGATCGCCTAGTGTTGGCGGAGGATATTATTCAACTGTTGGCCGACGAGGGGGCCGAGGAATTGCCCCTGCGTCAGCGGCAACTTCGGGCGTTAGATCAGTGCATTGAAAAACTGCCACGTGAGCGACGCGAATTGGCGCTGGCGGCGTACACAAAGGGCACGACTATTCGCGAGATCGCCGCGCAACTCGGGAAAACGGAAGGCTCGTTGTATCAACTCCTCGCGCGCATCCGTAAGGAACTGCATCGCTGTATGGAACAGGCTCTGGCGGGAGCCCAATCATGAAGCAACACGCCATGAAACAAAATGAACTTGATCTACTGCATCGTTATTTGGATGGCGCAGTTACTCCAGAGGAACTCGAATCACTTGAGGGGCTGCTGCGCACTAGCGCTGAAGCTCGGGCCATGTTGCGATCACTTGCGACGATCGATGCCAAGTGGCAACAACTTGCTACGGACGAAGCAATGGCAATGCCCAGTGACCACCAGGCGGCTCCTCGACGTGTTGGGCGTGTGATTCCCACGTGGCTGACCTTGAGCGCGATCGCGGCTTCGCTGATTGTTGGTGCATTTGGCTGGTTCCGTGCTTCGGATGAAGCGCCGACGGAAACCAAACTCGGCATCGCACGGGTGATTCGCATCGAGGGTGAAGGCAATGTCGGCGAGGACCGTGTTGTCGTGGATGGTGCGGAACTTTTCGAGGGCGAAGAGCTTTCAGTGCAACAAGGGTTGATCGAACTTGCGTTTCGGGAAACCGGTGTGCATGTCGTCGCGACGGCCCCGCTGCGGATGAAGCTGGACAGTAACCAGCACGTTTCGCTTCATGAGGGGCAGGTCAAGCTGGTCGTTCCGCCACAAGGCGTCGGGTTTGTTGTTGACACAGCTCAACGGAAGTTCGTCGATCTCGGAACAAGTTTTGTTGTTACGGCGAGCCCCAAGGGGGCAGAGGTGCTCGTGCTCGATGGGCAGATTTCGGTTGACGATCACGATGGTACGGCCAAAGACCTGATGCACGAAGGCGAATTTGCCAAGTTTGATCGAACTGGCAAAGTCGAAAAGCGAACGCCTTCTCGTGTTTCTTTGGCATTGCCCGAGCTTTCTCTCGAGGTAAACAAGCCAAGTGACAGTTCACTGCGCGGATTCGTTCTTGGTTACGGGAGCTCGATTGCGAAAGATCATCTCGCGAAAGATGTGATTGGACGCGAACTGTTGCCGCTCATCCAGTCGAATTTTCGCGATCGCGCTTGCCTGAAAGCATTCAAGCAAGGTGAGGCGCTCAGTTTCCGCGGCATCGCGGGAGCCTTTCACGAGTTCCCTGATCGGACGGGCCTCGCGCCTTACCATCGGGAAGGCGGCTGGATGGTGTGGTATCACGGTCAAGTGCTTCCGCCACGACCGGGACGATATCGATTCTGGGGTTACGCGGACAATCACTTGCTGGTTGCGATTGATGGAAAGCCTGTCTTCGAAGGATCGCGACGTGATTCTTCATTCAGGGAACTTGGAATTCCGCGGACTGACAATCCTGCTCTGCCATGTCTGATTGCACGGGCTGGTTTCGCCTGCAGCGAATGGATCGAACTGAGCGGCGACTCCGTACAACTTGATCTCCTGTTCGGAGATGTCGGAGGCAATCTTACATCCGGGCTGCTGCTCGTCGAGCGGGAAGGTGACACCTACGAAGAGACATTCTGGGGTCAGCCAAAGTGGTCGATCTTTCTGACCGAAGTTCCGAGTGCCGAAGAGACTGCGGAGTTCAAACGCTTGGTCAATCATCTGGAACGGAAGACGATGGGTTCGTTTTCGATTGACGAAGACGCCGTTTGGAAAGTGCAGAATCAGGTCATTAACGACAAGTAACTCGATGAGAGATTTGCTATGAAAACACAACTCAATCGTCGTCACTTTCTTCGCGGAACAGGAGCGCTGATCGCGCTGCCCGCGTTGGAATCGATTGGATTTCACCGTTTTGCTTCGGCCGAAGGTAAAACGCCCGCAAGGCCATCCAAACGCTGCGTCTTTCTCAGCATTGGTTTCGGCGTGACCAAAGAGACTTGGTTTCCTGACCGGGCCCGTACCGGCAGCGACTACGAACTCTCAGAGGGGCTCTCGCCGCTGGCCCGTCACCAGTCCGACATCACTGTGGTGCAGGGATGTGCGAACCAATACACCAACGAAGCTCACTGGGGAAGCACCTTCTGGCTCACGGGGGCCAATCGCTATTCCGTCCCCGGCCAGAACATGGCGAACAGCATCTCGGCCGACCAGGTCGTCGCGAGGCATCTGGGGCAGGACACTCGCTTCTCCTCGATCCAGTTCAACGCCGCCAGTCTCGAGGGACACGGTCCCGGCCTCTCGCTGGCATGGGATCAACGCGGCAAACCGGTCGCAGGCCACGACGACCCGGTTCAGGTTTTCCACAAGCTCTTCTCGCCGGATGACATGCCGCTGGAACAACGCCAGGCCGCTATCGCCGAAAACCGCAGCGTCCTAGACGCTGTCGTCACCCAGGCCAGACGCGTACAACGCGGTCTCACCAAAACCGACACCGACAAGCTCGACGAATACTTCCAGGGCATCCGCGACATCGAGACGCGCCTCAAAAAGGAAGAAGCCTGGCTCGAGGTCCCCAAGGCCAAGGCTCCCCTCGACGAACCGGAAGCCGGCCTCAAGGGAAAGGCCGAGATCGAGATCATGCAGGATCTCATCGTTGCCGCGTTGCAAACGGACAGCACCCGCGCGCTGAGCTATCGCATGCCAGGTCAGAGTCTCCTGCAGAGTCTCGATCTCAAACCCAGCGCCCACAATGTGAGCCATTACTCACCCGGCGAACGCATGGAGGCCTCCAAGATTCGCGACAAGGCCCACAGCGAACTATTGGCCCGCCTGATCGACAAGCT
>CAZMNY010000042.1:0-76825 GCA_964567745.1 uncultured Pirellulaceae bacterium
CGTCTTTGGGTTCGCCGTCTTTGGGTTCGCCGTCTTTGGGTTCGCCGTCTTTGGGCTCACCGTCTTTCGGCTCACCGTCTTTCGGCTCACCGTCCTCCGTTTCCTCATTGCCTTTGATGCGTTTGGCGAGATCGCCGGTTCGATTCGCGACTTTCTCTTGATCTTTGGCGAGTCGCTTGGCGTCTTCACCGCCTTCGGTTCGGCCTTGGACGCTACGTTGCAGTCGGATCAGTTTATTGACTTCTTTGATCTGTTCCTTGATTTCATCCTGCTTCGACTTGTTTCGCTGATTGCGATCTTCAGTGGCCAGCAGTTTCAGCAGATCTTTGAGATCCGAAAGCGCGTTCTTTTGCCCGCCCATTGCGGTCGTGTATTCGCCCCGATCGAGCCCGGCTGCGGCAGCCTTGAGCTGTTCGAGGGTCAGCCGATTCTGCGATTGCTGCAACGCTTTGCGGAGCAGCGAAGCGCGTCGCGGATTCTCCAAAGCTTCGAGGGTGGCTTTGTTGAACAGAATCGTCTCGAGCCGCTCGTATTTGCCGGCGAGGACGGCCTGCCGACGATCGATTGGCGACTCTTTCGCCTTCTTGACCTCATCCCTGTCTGTCGAGTCTTGAGGTTTAGCGGCGGATTTCTCATCCGGCGATTTTGCGGCCTTGTCTTGTCCGCGGATCGAGACGGTGCATAGACAGGCGATAGCGAGCAGCGCAAACAGGCTCGGCAAGACTCGTATCTTCATAGCAATCGCTCCCTCGTATGATCTGGTCAATCGAAGAAGTCCGACTTCCGCTTCTTGTCGGTCTTCTTGATGAGGTCTTCCTGTTCTTGAATCATTCCGCGAACGAGCTCCATGAGTTCGTTGAATGATTCGATGTCCGCCATGGCTTCCAGGACTTGGTTGAGCTGGATAAGAATCAGGTTTGCCTGGGCGACGGCGGCATCCGCCGAGGCGTTCGAAGCCGGGTCCTGATAGTCTTTTTCCAGCTGTTCCAGAATTATATCCAGTTTTGGGTACTCTTTTTCCGAAATCGCGACTAATGGCTGCTCGATTTGCTCGACGATTCGTTGTTTGCGGTCTTCCGTATCGACCCGATTGTTGACGAGCTCCTCGCGAATATCGCTGAAAGAGAGGGAAACGCCGAGGACTTCTTGGGCCAACTTCTGGCTTTGAGAAATCCCGTGTCTCACTCGGATTCGGCGGCGTTCGAGGAGCTCTTCGGGCGTCTTGCCCTCCGAATCGCCCGGATCGGCGCCCGCATCGCGCGGGTCGGCGCCCGCTTCGCCATCATCTTTCTTCTTGTATCCGCTTCGAATGACGAGCATCATGTCGCGCAGTTGGGTCGTTTCTTCGATGATTTGCTTGTACCTTCGCCGCAAGCTCAGTTCTCTTCTCTCAAGAATGGCCAGCAGTTCCGTTGAGGTCACGACGTCGAGCAGCACGCCGTCGTTGGCACCTTGATTCGGGTCGGCACCTTCGAGGTCGTATTGGTCGACCGCTTGAATCACGAGCCGGAGTTTGTCGCCAGGCGAGATACGGAGACCGCCGTTTTCAGATCGCAACAGCCGGAAGTCCAGGCGGTCATTGACGTCGCCATTGCCTTCCACTTTCAACGGGTATTTGCGTTTCGGATCTTCGCCCCGAGTGACATCGAACCAAGCTCGAGCAACCTCAAAATCGTCGACGATGACTCCCTCAACGGGAGCAACAAAGTCAGGAGTGACGGCGGCCCCGATGCCACTCAGCCTGACATCGACTTTCGGCGGTTGGTCGTGAATCGTTTGAATGGAGATCTTGAGTGGCTGCTCGCTGACGATTTCGTCCGCGTCCTGCAGCATGATTTCGAGCGTCACCGCGTCTTTGTCGATCACGATCGGAATGCTAAAGACGGTCGGCTCGATCAATTCCGTCTGCACGGTTTCACCCGATTCGAGACGCACCGCAAACGCCGCTTGCAATGGCTTGTTCGTGCGGCACTGCACGTCGACTCGCGTGCCTTTGGGAAGTTTAACGCCCGTCGACTTGTACTCAATCTCTCGCGGCGACCAGGCTGAGGTTTCCGAGTCTTGCAGATAGGACGGGAACGTGCACGCCAAGTTCGTTGCGACTACCGTGGGCGGGGCGACAACTTCGATTCGGTAGTTGCGCAAGCGGTGATCGAAGCCAACGATGTCCATCCGTAATTCGGAAAGCACGCCGCGGAACGGTTTTCCGTCGAAAGCGTAGACCTGCTGCTTGTCGTCGAGCGAGCCGGACTTTGGCATGTTGACGTAACCGCGGCCGCCGTCTTTAGCGCGATAGTAGATCGTGCAATAGTCCGGGATGACTGCCGCTTCCGCATTCGCCTTCACTCGTATTTTCAGGTTGGCCCCTTTGGCGACCTTTACGACTTTGTCTCGGAACGCAACAGGAGCGGTTGGAAGAATCTCGCTCCAAGCCGAAGTCGGACGAACAGTCTCGACGCCCACCATCTCGATCTCGGCGCTGCGCGGCCACGGTGTATCCTTGAGTCGATACATGCGATCGACCCAGACTTTCATCGAGTCGGGAGCGTAGCTTCCAAAAGCGCCGATAGGCGCGAGCAAGATGGCACAGCCGACCCACTTCCAAATAAGCGGCGGCAAATCGAATACGCGTCCGATCGACACATCGTCAGCGGCCTCAGCCGCGTGTCGCGCGCTGGCGGCGAGCATGTCGGCATCGACGCCTTGAGCGCCAGGCCTCATCTCGACGGCTGTCACCAATCCGTCTCGAAAATGGCCGAACCGGCGTTCCAGAATGATTGCCATGCTCGCGTCCGGTAGGCGAACAAAGACACGTCGCAAAATGAACCAATAGACGATAGCCGCGGCCACTCCGCCGATCGCGCTGAGTCCAAACGCTCGGACTCCCCACGGCAGCTCGCTCGCCCAAACGAGAATCGGAAAATAGTCGATTGCGAGGCCAATCCAAAACGTGATTCCGCACCAGAGCAACAAAATGGCCATGCCTTCAGCGAACACGTATGCTCGGATTCGACGGCGGACACCGTCCAATATCCCTTGAATGCCTTGGGCGAGTTCTGGTTGCTCGTAGGTGGTTGCCATGCGATTGGTCGCAATTGGGTTTGGGTCGGGTGAGTGAGTCTCTCGCCACAACGCCGCTCGCTACCTTGGCATCCCAGCGAACGGGCCCGGCGAAGGGCATCTGGTGGAGGTCGAATTGACTTCCGTCGGGTTCAACCCATGAATCACCCTGAATTGTAGGCGTTATTGCCGTCACCAATAAAGACGATTATGGGCTCGAGTTGTTTTGGAATTCTGTTTTGCGGGATAAAGTGGAGATTATTCGGGCAATTCGGACTTCAACGGGTATTGGCCAGTTCGACCGAGTTGATGCGTTGGACGCGTCGTTTGGCGTCTCGAATGGCGAGTTGACCTTCTAAGCGAGTTTGTTGAGCCGGCGCGTGATCCACTCGAGGCAAAGGGTGCCGCAAACCAGCGCCAACAACCACGTTCGCAATAACAGGGAAAAACGCCTGTCCGGGACACCTGGCAGGAGACTCGGCTGATCGTTCGGTTTCAGAGCGGCGACAAGCCCTCCCGCTTGTGACCGGGGCGCGACCGCGGCCTTGGTGCCAATAAAATAGGTCGCGCCTGTCTTTTGCGTGAGTTCGCGCAGCAGTGGGTCATTTCGTTCGGGCCGTTCGGTCTCGAGTGCCGGCACCCGAGCTCTCACGACGCGTGTGAGCAGTTCTTGGTCGGACGATTGAGGCGGGATCATTTCGATGCGGTAGTCGCCTTCGGTCGTCGCTGTGAATTGGGTCGAGTACATTCCGTCACGAGCTGATTCTTTGACGCGTCGCAACTCGAGTTCGGTGCGAGTGCCGTCGGGATGAGCCAGCGACGCCATCACGGAATCGACTTTGAGCGGTTCATGTTGACTGTCGTAAAGCAGTGCGCTCACCGAAAGATGGTCACCGATCAGGCAACGTTCTTTGTCAACCAAGAGGACGCCGTGTTTGGAGTCTCGCAAGAGCCGTCCCTGCGCGGCCCAGCGCAAGAGCTTGGTGTAATACTGTTGGAAGTAGGTGTCGTCGATCGCCCGCACTCGCCACATCTCTCCGCTTGCTTGAAAGAAGACTCGACCCGCGCCGTAGAAATGGCCAGCCAGGTAGATTGGCAAGTCGCCGTCGAGCGCCGTGTCGGGGTCGGAAAACCTCGCGTAAACCCGGGCGCCCAGTTTGGGGTCTTTCACCGCGTAGTAGCCGTAAACCCCTTCAAAGGTCGACCAGGCCGCTTCGCTGGCGATCGCGTCCTCGGCGAGCCAAAGAAACTCAGCGTCGAGTCCGTCTTGCGAAAAGCGCAGAGGCCAGGCGGCGATTCCGCCGAACCGACCGAGGCTCAATGTTGCCGAACGCCACGAGTAAAAGACGACCGGATAGATCCCTTTTACCTTGGCAATTCGCGGATCGCCGTCACGAGTCAAGTTGGCCCAATTGGGCGTGTTGACGGGGCCGGCGACAACGACCAACCCGCCCGCTTTTTCCGCAATCCACTTTTCCATCAAGTCGATTTGTTCCGCCGTCAACAACATCCAATCCGGGTCGAACGCGATGATCGCGTCGTACTCGTACAACTCGTCGGGCGTCGAGGGGAACTCAAACAACAGCGAGTCGGCTTCTTGGGACATCCCTGGCTTACCGGATTGAAGCCAGACGTGGGATGTGATTTCGCTGTCGCGATGGAGTTGGTTTCTCAGGAATCGAAACTCGCGGCTCGGCCCGCCCGCCAACAGCAGGACTTGCGTCTTTTGGTCGACCACTTCAACGATCGCCGATTTGAAGTTGTCTTTTGGTTCTGCGTCCTCTTTTGGCGCAGCGACTCGCATCACGTAGGCGAATCGGCCTTCGTCCGCCTGGTCTGATTTGAAACGAACGGGAGTCACCGCTCCGTCGCCTTCAAGCATGATCTGTGCATCGGCCACCAGAGTCTCGATCGGCGGATCGTTGATGGCGTCTTGGTCGGCGCTCTTTTCGCCTGTCTGGGGAATGGCGTACAGCTCGACCGTCAGTTTCTTGCCTTCCATGCCGTAGGCCTGCACGTAGCCCGTAAGAGGAAACTCGTCTCGCGGGTAAGCGCGTTTGGGGGCATCGATATCGACGACGCGTGCATTGACGGGGCGTTTGTCGGATCCTAGGCCGATTGCGAAAACGGGGATGCCGGCGTCCTTCGCCGAGAGTGTCGCGGTGGCGACGTCGACTCCGGCGTTTTGGCCTCCATCGGTAAAGACGGCGATCCCCGCGACAGGTCCGCCTCGTTCCTGATTCACTAAAGCCAAGATCGCGTCGCCCAGTCTGGTTTCAACGCCTTTGGGAGCGAGTGTCTTCGCCCAATCCAATTTGAACGGCACGCTGTCCGTTTCGGTTTCCGAGCTCTCTTCCTCGGCGGAGGTGTCTGAGTCGGATGGCTCCGCCGATGCGGTCGCATTAGCCAAGGAGGCCATCCCGAGCAGCGAGGCCAAAGAGAAGTCGGAATGGCGCAGATGCGCCGCAAACGCTGTCGAGCAGCCGCCGATCAAGACGATGGTCGCGGTCAACGTCAACCAGCCTCGGGCTTCTTTCGGCAAAGCGGTCAGAGCGAGCAAGCCGCAACCCATCAGCAGAATCAGGCCGAGGGCCGCAACGCCTAGCGAGGCCATCATTAACTGGCGAGCTTCGTTGAATTCGTCTTTGCGACGCTGGAGACGGTCAGCGGCGTCGCTCTTGATTTGTTCCGAATCGACCGACTTCGGAAACGACGCCAAGAGTTGCGGCTGTGGTTCCGAATCGAACTGATAGACAAGCACGTCATGTTGCAATTGCAATGCTTCGATGAACGACTCGTCTCCCATCGCCTCAACAAGTTCGTCGACGCGTCGACGCTTGGCGAGCGAGTCGTCGCCGACATCGGCCGACGCCATACTCAAGCTCGTATCGGCGACAAGCAGTACTCGAGAATTTTTAATGAGTTCCCGTTCGGAGCCTTTTTCCATATCGAGGAAAAAGAAGACAAGCGCCGCTACCGCGAACACGCGGAAAAGGACAAGCGAGTATTTGACGCCGCGCGACAAGTCGACGCCATCGCGCCGGTACATCACAAATACGTAGCCGAGCACGGCGAGCACCAGTGCGGCGAGCGCGAACCACTGCCAACCCTCGGGGATGGCGTACAAGCGGTTCAGTCGCCAATAGGCCTTCGTGGCCGTTTCGGCGGCGAGCAGATTCCAGCCAATCATCGGGTGCCTCCCACTGGCGGGTGATAGCTCGCACTAAAGGCCAACGCTTGTTCGATCAATAGCATTCCGGCGACCACCAAAGCGAATAGCCAATCAAAACGTGAGTCGCCCCCGCCAACACCGCTCAATTGCTCCTCGCCAGCATCGTGCAAGACAACCTTAACCGGCTGCAAATCATTCAGCATTGTCTGCGTCGAGGCGAGTTCGAGATTGCCCTCGTCTGGGTCGATGTTAAATGCGAATCGCTGCACCTGTTGAGCTCCGTCGTTTGTTGGGAGCCAAGCTTCGTAGATGCCTCCGATATCAGTCACTCCGCGCCCTAGCGCGGGATCTTCGCCGCCGAATTCGGCTTGCCAAGCTTTGGCGTCCGTCTTCTTTTCAGCAGAAGCCGAGACGAGAATCCGGTCGTCACCCTTGGTGGTAGGCATCGAAAACCGCCAGTCTCTGCGGAACTGAGAGGTCGGCGCTCGAACGGTCAATGATTCGCCGACTTCCTTCGACGAGTCTCCCATCCGCGCGGCTCGAGCCTGCTCGGCGAGGTACGACTGCAGCTTGAGTGCGATAAGAACATTGGGGCCTAGAACCATGTCGTTCCATTGTGGAGCGTATGTCGTCAGAAACATAATCACTCGGCCACGGCCAAACGATTTTTCGAAGACGAGCGGTTCGCCGCTATGCAGCGAAGCGAGCTGTGTCGGCCCGTTTTCGCCTTCGGCTCGCCAGTCGCTTGGCGGCGCCAGACTGTGTTCGACTCGCAGCAGTCCAATGAATGGATTGCTGCCGGCGAATAGCTCTTGAAAAACAGGGTGCAAGGCGTCTTCGATGGTGACGTGCGGCGTCTGCAGATTGCTGGGCGCCCGCACCGCGACGTCGCGCCCGATGGGCGCCGGCAGGAATCCTTCGCCCTTGCGATACAGTTGCTCGGTGTAGTGTCGGAAATTGACTCGAGGTCCCGCGAAAATCGCGACACCGCCACCCTCAGCGATAAACTGTTCGAGCAGCTTGACGGCGCGGTCTTCAAGTCGTTCGACATCGCAAAGATAGACTGTCGTAAACCTACGCAATTCGTCTTCTGTAATGTCTCGCAAGTAATCGGGAGATTGCACTTCCGCGCCGACACCCGTTTTCGCTCGCGTGCCAGGCTGAAAGATCGACTGCAGGTAATAGCCGTTGCGGCGGTCAAGGTCGCCGTCGATGACAAGAGTCGGCTCGTACTCGGGGAACTCGACCACGATCCACCGGCGATTGTCTGTGTTGACGGCATCGTCTGGAAGGCTCGCCTCCACAACATGTTTGCCGGACTGCGGGAAGTAGACCTGGACGCGCCGCACCACCTCTTCGCCAGCCGGGATCAGGTCGATCAACTCGACTGGGGCGTCTTCCTTTTCCCCTTTCGATTCTTCCGGCGATTGCTTGTCGATATCGGGCGAATAGAAATATGTGTGAATTCGCAATTGGACTCGCGTCGCGTCAACTTGGCTTTGGTTGCGGACAGTTACGTTGACAAACAGGGGCACTCCCGCCGCTCGCGTGTCGCCCGCCGGCCGCACGTCGACGATCGAGAGGTTAGCTTGCTGCTCATCGACACAACGTACAAAGTGCACCTCGGCGCCGAGTTTCTCAACCGCGTCGAGCGCTTCTCGAATCTCGGCGGTTTGCGACCACTCTTTCGATCGGAAATCCGAGACGTAGTAGAATCGCCGATTCTCCTCGAGGCCGTTGTCCATGAGCTGCTGAGCGAGCTTGAAGGCGGCCGTGGGTCCGTCCGCCAATTGGGTTGCGTCGAACCCTCGCTGTTTCTCTTCCAACACGACATCGAATTGTTGGTCGAGCATTTCGCCATTGATGTCGCAGAGGTTGCTCGCGACCGGGCCGTCCTGGTGGGCTCGAGCTGCTCGCGAAACACGTAGCAGAGTGAATCGTTGAGGCGAGGTCTCCTGACCGGCGTCGGCGGCGAGTCCTTTGATTGTCAGCATGGCCGCATCGAATGCGCTGCCGCCACCGACGTTCTCGGACATCGAATAACTATCGTCGAGCACAACAAAATGGTGCGTTGTCTGTTGCTGCAATCTGGCCAGCCACTTTTGACTTGGATCCCATTGCGCGAGCATCATCACGAGGACGGCGAGGGCGGCCATTCTCAACAGCAGCAAAAGAAACTGCTTGAGCCAAACCCAGCGTTTGTGCTTCTTGTGGCTCTTCAGCAGAAACTCCATCGCCGCCCACTGCACGCGCCTCAGGCGCAAGACGTTGATCAGGTGGATCAACACCGGCAGTCCGACGATAAGAAGTCCCCAAGCCAAAGCCGGGTATGTGAATCCGCCCATATCTGCTTTCGATTACTCTCTTTGTTCTTTCGGCCGGGGGCCCGCCAGGCAACTGGGACGAGCCGCGACTAGTTGCGATGGTGCATTCCCAAACGGTTGCTCAAGTAGGTTGCCAGTGCGGCGTCCAAATGGTCGCTCGTTCGAATCAACGCATAGTCAACAACGCTCTGTGCACATTGACGCCGGACTTCCTCGAGAAACTCTTGAAGCGCTTCCAGATATCCGTCGCGCAACGCTCGTGGGTTGCAATTGAGCGCATCGATCGACTCCATGCCCTCAAATCGCGTCGGGCCGGTAAAGGGAAAGTCAAGCTCGTCGTCATCCATCACGTGAAAAACCAAAACGTCGTGCCCGCGCTGCCTCAACATTCGCAGACCCTTCACCATCTCGTCGACGTCGGTCAACAAATCTGAAATCAGGATCATCATGCCGCGACGCGGGTATGTGTTGGCGACCTGACGAAAGATGGCCATCATGTCGGTCTTGTCTTTCGGCCGATTGACGTCCAACGAGTCGATTATCGAATTCAAGTGGTTCCGCTTGCTGCGCACCGGAGTCGCGGCTCGAACTTTTTCGTCGAAGGCAACCGAGCCGACCGCGTCTTGCTGCTTGAGCACCAAATAGGCCAAGCTGGCCGCGATCGTGCATGCGTATTCGTACTTGTTCAGCGGTCCCTTGCCGTACGCCATGCTGTTGGAGACATCGACCATCAGCGTGCAACGGAGGTTCGTGTCCTCTTCGAATTGCTTGACGACGAGTCGGTCTTGACGCGCCCAGACCTTCCAGTCGACATGGCGCAGGTCGTCCCCGACCGCGTATTCGCGATGCTGAAGGAACTCAACTGACTGACCGAAATACGGGCTGCGATGCATTCCAGATAGGAAACCTTCGACGATGTGACGAGCGCGAAGGTCGAGCCGCGAGATTCGCTTGATCGCGTCAGGATGCAAAAATCTTTTGGAATCGGGCATCGTTCGTCAGCTCATCTTCCTTGGCTGGAGTCGTGGCGATCAGTCGGTCAATGATATCGTCGGCGGTGACGCCTTCGCTTTCGGCCGCAAAGTTAACGACCAGTCGGTGACGCAGGACCGGTTTGGCCAAGGCGGCGACGTCGTCGGTGGAAACGTGAGTTCGGCCGTGCAGCAAGGCACGCGCTTTTCCGCCGAGGATCAGGTTCTGGACTGCGCGAGGGCCAGCGCCCCAGGCCACCATGTCCGTGACAAACTCCGGCGCGCCGGGACTTTTCACTCGCGTCTGACGCACAAGCGACAAGGCGTATCGAATCACATGTTGCGAGGCCGGCACGTCGCGGACGATCTTCTGCAGCTCCAGCACTTCCGCGCCCGTCATCACTCGCTCCACTTCGTCCGAAAACGCTTGCGTGGTTCGGCGAGCAATCTCCAACTCGTCCGCGAATGACGGATAGTTGACGAAGATCTTGAACATGAACCGATCCTGTTGCGCTTCCGGCAACGGATACGTTCCCTCTTGCTCGATCGGGTTCTGTGTCGCCAAAACGAAAAAGGGATCGGCCAAGGCGTGTCGTACGCGTCCGACCGTCACTTGCCGCTCCTGCATCGCCTCGAGCAGCGACGACTGAGTCTTCGGCGGCGTTCGGTTGATTTCGTCTGCCAGGATGATGTTCGAGAAAACGGGACCCTCGAGGAAACGGCGTTCACGGGCACCGGTGGTCTTGTTTTCTTCAATGATCTCGGTGCCGGTAATATCCGCCGGCATCAAGTCGGGCGTGAATTGGATTCGGCTGAAAGAGAGATCGAGAGTCCTGGCGAGCGTGCTGATCATCAAGGTCTTCGCCAAACCGGGAACGCCCTCAAACAGGCAGTGGCCTCTGGCAAACAAGGAGATCAACAATTCCTCAACCACGTGGTGTTGGCCAACAATCACCCGGGCCAGCTGATCGGAGATCTTTTCACGGGCTTCGCCCAGTTTGCGTACCGCATTCTCGTCCAAGGGCTTCGTGCCATTATCGTCGGCCATTCAATTTCCCCTAAAATGGGCTCAATGCCCGCTGTCGGCGGGTGGTTTGTTTCGTTGTGAATTCGCGATTCGTCCGACTCGTTGCACGTCCGGACACTTCTTCCAGCGTAATCAAAATCAGGAGCTGGCGGGCATTCAGGACGAGCCCTCATCCCACAAAACACCTGGGATTCCGCAACGACTCGTAAAAGATACTTCCAGGCAGCCAATTTGACCAGATTTCGCAGCCGTTATCTTCCTAGTGACCTGCGAATTCTTCGCGAGTTGCCTAGTTTGCCGCTTGTGACGAAGGGGCAGGCAGGGCCGACGTGTGCGAAACAGTCTCGATCCAGCTGCGCGTCAGGGCTAAGCTGGCGCCACATAGAGCCGGATGGCAAAGAAATGGCAGCTGCTGCCTGCGATCACGAACAGGTGCCAGAGCGCATGAAAGTGCCGCACTCGATTGTCGAAGATCAAAAACGCCGTCCCCAAGGTGTAGCAGAGCCCCCCAATAAGCATGAGCCAGAGAGCCGTATCGGGGACGATGCCAACCAAAGAAGGCGCCGTGGCGATCGGCATCCATCCCAACGCGATGTAGATCCAGATCGCGACTCGGTTCACGCGGTGGGCGAGAAAGACCTTCGAAATGCATCCAAAAAGCGCAATGGCCCACATCAGAGCCAGGAACAGCCCCCAGGGAACGGTTCGCAAGTAGGCCAGGGAGAAGGGCGTAAAGGTGGCGACGATCAGCAGGTAAATGCATCCTTGATCGAGTGTGCGGAAGAAGTGTTTGAGTTTTCGATCGGAACAGATGTGCGACAGGGTCGACATCGCGTAGACCGCCATCAAACAAGCCGCGTAGATCAGACAGCCGACCACCCGCCAAGCGTCGCCTTTGCCGAGCACACAGATGGTCAGGGCGGCCGCAGCCAGGATGCTTAACAAGAACCCCAGGCCGTGGGTCAATGTGTTGGCCACCTCTTCCGGATCCGTTTCCCAATCCGAAATGCGACCGAACCAGGTCTTCTCTTGATTCACTTGGCTTCGGGCTCCCGGTGCCGAATCATGAACGGCTAGCGAAATGGATTGCGTTGGCTAAACGGGTTGGCGGGCTCGTTATCCAGATCCGTCTGTTTGACTTCACGGGCGGGCGGCGAGTGAACGTGGGCCGGCGGAGCGGGAGACGCGGGTTCGTCGGTCAAACTCAAGTTGAACCTGCGATTGTGGATTGTAATCGCAACCGACTTTCGGTCGCGACCGACCGCGATGCGATACCGGCCAATTTGAGGAGTGGCGGCGGGCTCGAACAAAACGACTCGACCGTCCAGGCGATCCAGGACGAGCATCGACGTTTGAATCGCTCCGGGATTTCGAGTCCGATCACGAATGTGCCGGAGGAAAACCAGCACCGGCGAATCGCTCGGTTGTTCTTCCGGCAAGCAGAAGAAGGCCAGGTCCGCGGCGTCCTTCCACAACAACTCGCCGCTCTTGGCGGAGATCGCGTAGAGCCGTCCGTAGAACGGTGGCGAAGCCGGAGGCGCGGACGTGATATAGACTTCTTTGGGTGCCGACGCCGGAACAGAAACTCCGACGTAGTACGCGTTCTCATCTCGAGTGATCAGCAACTCGCGCATTTTCGGATCGGCTTTGATCTGCGATTGCACGAGCACTTTTCCGCTTCGCAACGAGAGAGCTTCAAATTGTCCCGACTCGTCAACCGAAATGAACTCCTCGCCATCCACAACACGCCCCAGCGAAACTCCATCGAAGCGGCGTTCGTAAAGATGCTTCTCTTCAACGATGTTGGTCAATCGGAGGACTTTTTGCGGAGGCTTATCGTCGCTCGCGGGAATGTCGTCCCACCAAAGCACGTTGGGACCTTGCATGGCGAGCCGGTATGCTCTGGATGGTGCCGAGCGGGTGCCCAGGGATTTGCCGTCTCGGGCGTCGAAAATGTGTGCGACATTGGAATTCGGCGTGAGCAAAACGATATGCCTGCCATCGCCCGTCAGCTCCGCGCCGGCCGGGCAATTGGTTCGCGACCACACGGTTTCGCCGCTGATCGGGTCGACGCAAACGAGTTCGCGGAGCCTCATGAAAGTCACCCCGCTCGCTGTGATTGGGCCGATCACTCCAACCTGATTCTTGTTTTGATCGACAGCGAATCCTCGTTTGACTCGCCAGGCATTCGTCGACGCCATCGCGGAAATCGTCGATCGCGACCGGTTCGCCTGCCCCAGTGGGAAAGCAAGGTTCTGCGTCCACATGACCGGGCCACCCAATTCGGTCGGGGCGCTCAACGCGTCGACGGCGTAGATATTGGGGCCAACGGAAACGACAGCCAAGTGCCCGAAGGTGCGGCCTTGCAACGTGATCGATGTATTCGTGAATAGTCGCGGTCGCTCTTTCAGAGTGACTTGTTGAAACTGCCCGCCGGTGTTGTCGGAAACGCGAATGATCGCCCGGTTCTGATCCAATTCCAACCGCAAACCGTTGAATTTTGGTCCGTCGACCGACGTCATTCGAAATGGATAGACCTTGTGATAACTCTGAATGATTTGCCCGGACACTTCCGACGAGGCAATATCGGTGCGTCCGCGAGGCCAAGCGGTTTGAGGCGCCAAATAGGGAGCGAGACTTGAGTCCTTGAGGGCTCGCGCGAAGAACTCTTTGCCGTTGAGACCGTCCGCGACGATTGTGTCGGGGTAACGATCTCGCACTCGGCGGTACTGCACCGCAGCATCCGCGAGCCGTTCGCTCATTTGAATCACTTTTGCGAGCAGCCCTTCGGTTAGCGCGACTTGATCCGGGGTGCCCTTCTCAAGCACCTCCGACAACAGCAATTCCGCAGCCAAGTGTTGACCGCGTTCCGCGATATGGGCAGCCAGTTCGAGTCGAGCGGTATTGGCCGTTTCGTGCGGGCCAAACAGACTGACGAACCGCTTGAGCGAGGCGATGCCTTCCGATCTTGCGGTGGTTAATCGAGGCGGCAGCTGAACGTCCAGACGACGCTTGGCGGCGCCGCCGGTCGACAACAGCGTCTCGATGCGAGTTTGAATCCAGCGCTCGCGCTGGACGCGGTGAATTGGGGAAATAACGTCGAGCGATTCGTCCTTGATGGAGAGCTGAGAAAGATAGGACTGCGGGAGCTCTGCTAGTTCGACCAACGCGTCAACGGCACGCTCATGATCGCCGGCCGCTTCATGACCGTTCGCCAATAATCGCAAGAGCGCCGCGCGGTCGGCTGTGGTGTCGATCAATTGCCGCAATTCCGCTTCGATTTGCTTTTGATCTTTGAAGTCGTGCGCGAGCGCTTCGAGCAACGTTTTCACCATCAAGCCGCGCACTCGCCAGTCGTTCGGAGCGATCTTGGAGGTCTTACGAAGAGCGGCCAGCGCCTCTAAACGCTTGCCCTCTTGCAACAAGACCTCGCTCTTTCGCGACAGCGCCCAGGTATCGAGCGGGTCCTTTTTCAGACGGTTGTCAATCGATTTTTTCAACGGATCGATCTGATGAAATGACGAGACCCACTCGACTCCGGACGAGATAATGCCGTCCTTAAACGCTATCAGGTTTCCCAACGGTTCTTGCGTTTCGACTCGGCTTGCGATCGATCCTTTCTTCAAGTCGATTTCGAGCAGCTCCCGTTTGGACGTCGGCAGAAAATAGCGGTCTTTGGTGCGGAATCCGCGACCGCTGGGCGTTGCCCCGCCCAAATCGATTGGCCTCGTCCAAATCGCCTTGCCAGCTTCGATGTCGAATGCGTTGACATTCTTTGACCCGACTGCGATCACCATGTTGTCGTAGACGCAGGCGACGTAAATGAGATCGTTTCGAGGCGCCGACCAAACCCGGGAGCCGTCGAGCAGATCAAGGCAAAGCAAAACATCCGTTTCGACCGGCGTCAACACGATCTTGCCGTGTGCCGCGGTCACGGTTGCATCGAGCCACCGCTGGCTCAATGAACCCAATGCGGCTCGCGAACGCGACACGCGCGAACTCGATCCGCTGGGCGTTTGATATTGCCGTCCCCAGAGAAGCGATCGCGTCGCTAGATCGATCGCTACCACGGCGCCGGCGGAGGTTGGACAAATCAGCACGCCGTTCGAGTAGGTTGGGCTGGCGCCGGCGAGACGCCGTCGGGGATCCGTGGCGATATCGCGATCTTCGACATGGGCCAGCTGCTGACGCCAGACGAGCTGTCCTGTGTCGGCGTCCAGCACAGCCAGTTGGATTTCACCCCGTTGTTCAAGCAATACATAGAGACGCCCATTAAGCGGCAACGGCGCGCCGAGGAAGAACGACTCAGCTAGTTCCGGCTCGTCCCAACCCTGACGACCTCCGACGACCCAATGGATAGCGCCCTCGCGTTTGAGGTTCAGCGCCATCAGCTGATTGAAGGCTTTCGTTCCGTTTTGATCTATGGTCCGAATAATGCCGAGCGGCGACGAGAACGGCATGGCGTCGGACGACGCGTATCCCAATTCCGAGACAAAGAACACCAGGTTTTCTTGTGCCGCCAACTGCCCGTACAGCGAGTCCTGTAGAACTCGTTCGTGTAACTCGGTATGCCGCACCGAGCCGTTCTTCGTGATGACTTGGCTCTTCATCGCCGCCGAAGCTTGCTCGTCCGGCGTGTCGTCCCAAGGAAACTCCCAGATGCGTTTGCCGCTTGTGAAATCGATTGCCAACAATCGGCGAGCGCTCCGCATCAGCACCGTGTCTCCGACCGCCAACGGCGAGATCGTGGGAATCGTCGGGGAGGCCTGGACCTCGTTCTGACGGCGGATGTCGCGAAGAATGCGCTCGTCCTCGGGGTCGAATGAGACGTGCGTTCGCCATCGATGGGCGACCAACGGCATGCCGCCTATTGAGGATGCATTCCGATCGGTGCCGCCGCGGTGCATGCCCCACTGAATGGCTGCGCTCTGGCGTAACTGGTTGGGATCCCCAAAGTGTTCGTTAAGCCAAGCCAAGGGAGATTCGTTTTCGTTGAACAGACGAACGGGATCCGACCCGATCGCAATTTCTCGATTTGCTTGAGCATCTCGAAAACTCCGCAATACTTCCTCCGCCCGCTCGGGCATGCCTGCCAATTGCAGACTCATTGCGCATAGCAAGGAAGCTTGCGGTTCGAATTGGCCACCTGCCGGCGACTTGCGGACTCGATCGAAGAACATGGCGCTGGCAAATGGGCGACCTTCGTCCAGATGGCGCCGACCCAACACCATGCAAGCTTCGTGACCTGCCCGAGTGTGAAAGTACTTTCGCGTGACGTCATTGAGCAATCTGAAGTCTCGCCGCTCGACCGCTCGCTCGACCAGCCCTCGCGCGGCGCCGCCATATTTCAATTCGAACAGGTCGCGGGCCGACTTAGGCAACTCGCCGATCCAGAGTTCAGCAAGCGACTTAATACTTCGCCTGGCTGTCGCATCGCCCTCGGTGTCGTAGAAGAAATCTTGGCCCGCCGAGTCGTCGTCGGGGCGTTCGTTAGCGACGAGAATCTCGCCTAACAACGAAATGGCGTCGGCGTATCGCGCTTCGTCAATGGCTTCTCGCGCTCGAATCAGGCGGATTTTCAGCGGTCTGGGCGCAGGCCGAAACAAGTTTTGGCCGCTAGAAATCTGGGCCGGCGCCAAAGCGCCCAGAAGGCAAATGAGCCAACAAGCGCCGCTCCGGACCAAAATGCCTTTCCTGCTCATTGCCTTGGCCTCGCAGGCGGATTCGAGCCGAACTCGATCGGCCGCCAATAGAGTGTAAGTGATTGCTCGGTAAGATCTTATTCTCTTCGCCCCAATGGGGCAAACCGAGTATTTTACCCGGTTCAGTTTAACTTCGCCGCTGGTGGCAAAAGCCGCCAAGGCCTCGTCGGATTCTACGTTGCAAACCCAAACCGACCGGCGTCAATCACTGGCATTCGCGTTTCGTATTCGCGATTGGCCCCCGTTTTTCCTGGGTTTTTCGGCAAAGTCGGCTTGCAATTCTGAAGTCAATCGGTCTAATCAGCTTCCCAATGAGGGACAACTTGTAACGGTTGTATCGCAAAAGACGTCGTTTTTAGACAGATTTGACACGCAGTGCCCTAGCATGGAGGGGGAACACAATGGCCAAAGCAGCAGCAAAGAAGCCGCTTACCAAGACCCAGATTTTCGCGAATATTTCGGAAGCCACAGGGCTCTCAAAGAAAGACGTCGCGGCCGTTTTCGACGCAATGACCGATGAAATCCGCAGTTCGTTGGCAAAACGCGGACCCCGCGCTTTCACGCTGCCAGGTCTCTGCAAGATCCTCGTGCATCACAAGAAAGCCCGCCCGGCCCGTGAAGGCCGCAACCCGCAAACGGGCGAAACGATGATGTTCGCCGCCAAACCAGCTTGTGACGTCGTCAAAGTGCGACCGCTCAAAGCACTCAAAGACATGATTGTCTAAGCGAGCCCCCTTCGCTGCTCAACTCGTGACCAAATTGAAAACGCTCGCCAGATCGGCGAGCGTTTTTTTTGGCTATCTATGAGGGGGGCTGTGCAGATGAGGGAATCATGCGAATGAGTCGCCTGGCAGCAATTGGACGTCTCCGACCGCTTCCCTTCTTTGCAAGCTCGCGTTCGAGCTAGCTGCTCCTGCGATCGACGCGTCCGTAGTCCGGCAGAATCGGCTTTCGTGTGTATTCGAAGATGAGCGACGTCTCCAGATGGGCCATGTTACGCCGAGATGTCAGTGTCTCGTCGACCAGCTTGCGCAAGTGGTCGACGTTCTTGACCGCAACGTGAATCAAGGCGTCGAGTGCTCCGGCCACCAGGTATACCGCGACAACCTCGCGCACCTCCAGCAACTCTTGTCTCAGTCGATCAAACGAGATTTCGGCGTGTTGCGTCAGTCGCACGCTAATCATCGCTTGGATGCCGACATTGAGCGCCTTCGGATCAACGTCGGCGTGAATACCTCGAATGGCGCCGATGTGCCGCAAACGGCGAACTCGGTCGAGACACGTTGAAGGCGAAATGCCGATTTCCGCTGCGAGATCCTTGTTCGACACTCGGCCATCGCTCTGCATTGCCGCCAGAATCCCGTGGTCGATTCGGTCCAGGTTCATTTTTTACTCGTTATTTAACCAATGTGCGAAATATCGATCTATTTCAGAATTTAATTCTAATTGAATTGTTCACAGTTGTATATCCGAATACAGTTCTGGTATCGATCGGAATTTATGCAGTGCTAGGTAATCGTCTCACTGGGACCCAAGAAGGAGAAGTCGAATGTCGAACTTCGTTCAGATGCCCCTGGAAACACCGGCTGTCGAATTGTTCCAACGAGTAGGGATTTTTCAAGATCTCGCCCGAGTTCCCAACCATCTCAAGTTGTTTGTTGAGCAAGCCGAAGATGTGTTGTCCAAAGTTCGCTCGATGATCAGCGTGGGCAGCTTGCCTGAACACCGAGGGATCGAGTTTCAACAACTCTTGGTCGACGTTTGTGCTCGAGTGCTTTGTCACCCGATTGTGGAGAACAATCGATACTTGGCTCGATTCTCCCAAGGTGTAACTGAAGCTCAAGCGCGACACGAGTGCCAGCAGTTTTCGGTTTTTGCACTTCAGTTTGACGTCGCTCAGGCCAAATTGGTTTCCAATGCGCCGACCGAAGAGGCGTATACCGAGCGATTACAGGTCTTGCTCAACGAAAAGGGGATTCCCTTCAAGGATGGATTTGACGGCGAATTGACCGGGCAATGGAATTCCGGCACGGTCCATTTCACTTGGATGCGGAACATGGCTGGCGGCCTGGGGCTCGGCTTCAAGGAACTGGGCAAGGTCTGGATCGGTCTGCCAGGCACGCGCGCGTTTGTCTCAGCGACGTTCGACTACTACGCGAACACCGACCAATCGATCGCCAGTGGAGCATCGTTTGCCATCGAAAACTGGGCCGCAAATTCGCTTTGGAAGCCTTGGATCGAAGGCATGGAAATCTTCAATCGAGGTCATGAGAAGCAAGTCGATTTGGGGTATTTGCGATATCACGACATGGAAGAGCAACACCACTCGCAAGCCACGCTGGACGAGTTGTTGGAAAACTTCGTGGAGCCTTGGTTCGACGCGGACCGATTCTTAAATGGCGCCGAGGACATGCTCAATGACGGCGTGTTGCCGTATTACAAGTCTCAACTGGCAACTCTGCCGGACAAAGACGAGTCATGGCCAAGCGAAGCCACCTCACCCCGCTCGTTTGAGCTCGATGATCTGGCTAGAATCGCGGGCGCAGAGAACGTTCAACATTATTCTACTGATTGATGTCGATCGTTCAAAAAATGGCCTAGTGCCGCGTTACGCCTTAGTTTTAGGGTGGCGCACCCGATTCGCCGTGGCGGGCGTTGACCAAACGAATTGTCGATCCCAATTCCAAGCTGTAACGCAGCACTAGTGCCGCGTCAACTCTAAAAATGGGGGTTGGCTTCGGCGTAACTTGACTTGGCGGCGTACGATACAAACACTGGGATCCTAATTCTTTGTGTTGACGCTGCACTAGTCACGAGTTAACGGCAGCCTCACGCGTCGGCCTGCCGGCGCGAGGGTTCCCTTTCTCGCTGCATGAAGGTGCGGGTCGGCCCGTCCTTCAGTTGGTTCTTGAGGAGTTGTCATGTCGAAACCAGCGGAGCTCGAACGGCGCCAAGGGCCCAACGGCTGTTTGACAACAGGCGACGAATCGCTAGAAGCGGAACTGAGTCTGGAGATCTACCGCCACATGGCGCGAGCTCGCGCGATGGAAGAGCGGATGATTCAAATGAGCAAGACCGGGTTGGGACTGTTTTGGGTCGGCGGGCCGGGCGAGGAAGCGTTTGGCGTTTGCCTTGGCATGCAGGTCAAGAAAGGCGGCGGACCGGCCTTCGATTACTTGCATTTGCATTATCGAAACACCGCCGTGCTTGTGCCGATGGGACTCGACTTCATCGAGGGCATTCGGCAGATGCTGATGCGGGTGACCGACGTCAACTCGATGGGCCGCAATTTTGTCAGTCACTACGCTCGCAAGCACGCCAATATCATGCCGGTTTCGTCGGTGTTGGAGGTCCAGTACACGATGGCGCCCGGAACGGCAATGGTGCAGAAACGTTCGGGCGGCGACGGGATCTCGATCGTAATGGGCGGCGACGCCGGTACGGCCGAAGGCGATTTCGCTTCCTGTTTGATGTGGAGCACGCGGCACGAGCGCGAGTTGCCGGTGCTTGTTGTAGTCGCGAACAACGGCTGGGGAATTTCCACTTCGTACGAGTCGCAATTTGGAGACCGCAGCCCCATCGATCGAGCTCTTGCTTTTGGAATGCAGGGCGAGACGGTCGACGGCAATGATCCGGTGGCGAGTTGGCATGCGATTCAGCGCGGCATGAAAGTGTGCCGCGAACAGCGACGGCCCTATTTCATCGAGGCTCGAGTTTCACGGCTCTACGGACATTCAAGCGCCAGCGGCGCGATGAAGAACGCCAATGAACTCGATTGTCTCGAATCGCTTGAGAAACGCCTTTTTGAAGCTGGGATTATGGATGAAGCATTCGTCGAGAAGATCGCCGCGGAATCGCGAGCTGAACTCGACGCGTCGGTTGAGCAGGCGCTGAATGAGCCCGACCCGACTGAAGCTGATCTCTATAAGCACACATACGCACCGAGCAAAGTCGACGTTGTTTATCCCGAAGACTACACAGGATTACCGGAGTAGCCTCGTATGGCGACGATGGCACAGGCCGTACGCATGGCCTTGCACTATGGTGAGGAATCACTTGGCGTAACCGACATCTTCGGCGAGGATGTCGGGCCGCCCTTAGGTGGCGTGTTTACTGTCACGCAAGGATTGAAGACCGCCTGGAACTCGCCGCTCGACGAACGCGGCATCATCGGCACGGCGATGGGAATCGCTTATGCGGGCGGCCGGCCTGTGGCCGAGATTCAGTTCTGCGACTACGCGTTCAATACAATCGACATGCTTAAGGTTGCCGGAAACCAGCGATGGTCGAGCGCCGGCAATTTCGACATGCCGATCGTTTTGATGATGCCGACCGGTTCCGGCATTCACGGAAGTCTCTACCATTCGCATGCGTTCCAAAGCTGGGCCAGTCGGCTACCGGGTTGGAAGGTCGTCCTCCCGAGCGATCCGCTCGACGCATACGGACTGACGCTTGCGGCTATTATCGACCCCAACCCCGTCATGCTGCTGCTCCCGAAAGCGTTGCTTCGAGTCGGTTCGGATCGAAAGATTCCAGGCGAGCCGGATGATGCGTCGGTTCTCAAGGAGATGATCGACGCGCCGATCGGCGATCGATCGAGCTGGGAGCCGAGGTGGCCGGAGTTGGAAGAGTACGTCGTGCCGATCGGAAGCGCGCGGCCCACTCGTGAAGGCGATGCCGGCACCGTAATCAGTTCGGGCCGCACGTTGCCGCTTTGCACCCAGGCTGCCGATCAGCTTGAGCAGCGACATGGAATGCGATTTGACGTACTCGATTTGAGGAGCATCTTCCCATACGACTGGAAGGCCATTCGCGAGAGTGTCTTGAAGACGGGCCGCTTGCTCATTGTCGACGAGGATACGCAAGTCTCCAACTTTGCCGAACACCTTTTGCGACGAGTCATCGACGAGCTGTTTTACGACTTGGCGGTACGTCCTCAGGTCTTGCTCGGAAAACACTTGCCGGGCATCGGGCTCAACCCGATTTACGAAATGAACTCGGTTCCGCAGCTGAATCATATCGAAGACGCGATGCTAGAACTTGCCAGCGAACAAGGCTAATCCGATGTCAGAGATGAAACTGCCGGAACTTGGAGAGGGGATTCTCGAAGCCGAGTTGGTTGACTGGCTTGTTGAGCCGAATGACGAAGTCAGCGTTGGCCAGTCCATTGCCGAAGTACTCACCGACAAGGCCGCCATCGCATTGCCTTCGCCGTTCACGGGCCGAGTTCAGCAGTTGATGGCCGAGCCAGGGCAGTCGATCGCCGTGGGGGCGCCCATACTGAAATATGCCGACTCAGCTGGCGGCGAACAGGCGAGCGACAAGGCAGCGGTCGCGGTCGACGCCGCCAAGCGAGCTACCCAACCCGTGTCGCCCACGTCCGGAAATGGCAGCTCGGCATCGTCTACCGTCGCGACAAGTAAGCCAGGCGCCTCGCCGAAAGCGGCGCCTTCGGTTCGCCGGCGAGCTCGCGAACTTGGCATCGACCTCAATACGGTAAGCGGAAGCGGACCGGGGGGCCGTGTCTTGATGGCCGACTTGCAGGCCCCCATTGAGCAGCCGACGGCCTCAGAGTCGGAAACGTCCGGCGCGCCTTTCCGTGGATCCTCGAGCGAACGATCGACCGGTTCGTTGACGCCGGGATCGACGATTCCACTTCGCGGGTTGCGGCGCAAAATCGCTGAGCACATGGTCCGCTCGAAGACAGAGATTCCCCACTACAGCCTCATGGACGAATGCGACGTAACGGACCTCGTTCGCTTGCGCGCGCGTCTCAAACCCGAATTGGCCGAACAGGGAATACGGCTGACTTACCTCGCGTTCATTGTCAAAGCGACGGCCGAGGCGCTTAAAGAGTTTCCGCTTATCAACGCGTCGCTCGACGCGGACGCCGAAGAAATCCGTTTGCATTCGCATTACAACATAGGCATCGCCGTCGCCACGCCGAACGGGCTGATCGTGCCCGTCGTCAAGAACGCCGATCAGCTGAGTCTTGGGCAAGTTGCCGAGTCGATTCAACGGCTCAGCGAGCAGGCTCGCGAGGGCACCATCGCGCTAGCTGACTTGCGCGGCGCGACGTTCGTCGTCACCTCGATCGGAGGTATCGGCGGCTTGATCTCGACGCCCATTATCAATCAGCCCAATGTGGGCATCATGGGCGTCGGCCGTGTCGTCCGCAGACCCATCTTCGACGACTTGGGACAAGTTCAGCCAGCCGACATGATGTACCTCTCGTATTCGTTTGATCATCGCGTAATCGACGGTGCCATTGGAGCGGAGTTCAACAACGCCATCATGCGGCGCCTTGGCGATCCGGTGACCTGGCTAATCCCGACTTAACGAACCCATCAGGAATCGCCGACAATCAGAATTCGCTTTGGAATTCGCTTTGGAGCAAAACGATGTCCGACACTCTCTCGCAGCTAAAGAACATCCCCGAAAGAGATCGCAAGCAGATTGAGCAAGCCGAGGAGATGCTCGGGCGGGAACCCGAATCGATGGGGTTCATGAAGAACCTGTTCTGGGGCCGAGTATGCGAAGAGATGGTCTTTCCTTACCCTGAGACCGACGCGGAAGAAACGGTTCGCTGCGACAAACTGCTCGCGGAGCTGGACGCTTATCTGCGCGACGAGCACCCTCATTTTGAGATCGACCAGAAGCAAGAGATTCCCAAATGGGCGATCGATCGCCTGTTTTCGCTCGGCGTGATGGGCATGATCATTCCCACGGAATACGGCGGCGGCGGGTTTAGCGTCACCAGTTACAACCGTGCTCTGCAGCGAATCGGCGCCGCTTGTGGTTCGACGGCCGTCCTGGTCTCCGCCCACCAGTCGATCGGCTGCGGCGCACTGAAGCTGTTTGGTACGGACGAACAGAAGCGGCGTTTTCTGCCGCGGATGGCCAACGATACACTGAGCGCTTTCTGCCTCTCCGAACCCAACGTCGGTTGCGACGCCGGCGGACAGGAAACTCGCTGTGCAGTCAGCGAGGACGGCGAGTATTACATTCTCAATGGCGAGAAGAAATGGGCCACCTCAGGCGCCTTGGCTGGCTTCTTCACGGTCACGGCGAAACAGAAAATGTTCGATCGAAAGTCCGGCAAGGACAAAGATCGCGTGACGGCGCTCATTTGTACGCCGGACATGGAAGGCATCGACATCTATTCGCGAAACCGCTCCAAATGCGGCATTCGAGGAACTTGGCAAGCGCGCATTCGTTTTAACAACGTGCGAGTCCCCAAGAAGAATTTGCTGCATGAAGAGGGCAAGGGTTTAAACGTCGCTCTGACCTGTCTCAACTACGGTCGCAGTACGCTGTCATCCGGAATGGTCGGCGCTGCTCAAACTGCTTTTGAACAAGCGGGCAAGTGGGCGCGTTATCGACACCAATTTCAACGTTCGTTGGATGAGTTCGATTTGGTGCAAGAGAAGCTGGCCAAGATGGCGGCCTACTGTTACGCGCTCGACGCCATTCTCTACATGACAACTGGGATCGTCGATCGAGGCGACGAAGACATCATGGTTGAGACCGCCGCCTGCAAAGTATTCTGTTCGGAAATGGGGTTCCGAACCGTCGACCACGCTCTGCAAATCATGGGCGGCGAGGGTTACATGACAGAGAACATCGTCGAGCGACTTTGGCGCGACAGTCGAATTAATATCATCGTCGAAGGCGCTAACGAAGTGATGCATAGTTTCGTCTTCGCGTATGGATCAAAACAGCTTGGCGAACACATGCTCGGTATCAAGGCCGCACCATTCGGCAACCTCACCGATTCCGTCGGTTTGGCCGCTCAGCTGTTTCTCGGCGTTAAGCCGGAGGGCCCGGAGATTCGCAATTTGCACGCGAAACTGTTGCCGCTTCAGAAGACGCTGGAGACTCGAGTCCGAGACTTCAGTCATCTCGTCAAGGTCGCGTTCAAGGACCACGGCGAAAACCTGATCACCGAGCAGACTCTGCAATATCGCATTAGCATGTGTGCGATTTGGCTGTACGCCATGACGTGTTCGCTCTCCAAGCTCAATCGTTCGATGAAGCGTGGCGGCGACGAGCAGCAGCTTCAAGATGAAATCACGCTTGTCGACCACATCTTCGCGCTCGGGCAAGAGGAGAGCGATCAGTGCATTCGGGGCCTCAAATGCAACATCGATGCGTCGATGCGTACGACGGCTCAAGTTGCTCGCCGCATGATCGACGCGCTTCCCAACGAAGCATACTCAATTCCGGAAAGAACGCCGGACGCCGAAGCGCTCGGCAAGGGACGAGTGCCGAATCAGACGGATATTCCTCAATTTGGCAGCGGATCGTTGTACGACCAATGGCAGCGCGAAAACAAGAACTCTTCCAATTCCTAGGATGGAAACATGTCTGATAGTGATGTGGTGATCGCGGGCGCGGCAAGAACGCCGATTGGCAGTCTGCTCGGCTCGCTCGCCTCCCAATCGGCGCGCGCGCTGGGCAGCGTCGCCATCGCCGAAGCGATTCGTCGCGCGGTCTTGACGCCGGCTGATATCGACGAAGTTGTGATGGGCCAGGTGTTGCAAGGCGGAATCGGACAAGCACCGGCTCGGCAAGCGGCTCTTGGGGCGCAGATTGAACACGGCGCGCCATGCACCACGGTCAACAAAGTCTGCGGTTCCGGTCTCAAAGCAGTCATGATGGCTCGGCAGCTTGTCCGCTTGGGAGAAGCCGAATGCGTTGTTGCCGGCGGGATGGAATCGATGACGAACGCGCCGCACATGATGGCGGCGAGAAACGGCGTTCGCATGGGCGACGCCAAACTCGTTGACTCGATGATCGTCGACGGGCTGTGGGATCCGTACGGCGACAAACATATGGGGTCGCTCGGTGAGTTGTGCGCGTCGGAATTCAAGTTTTCTCGCGAGCAACAAGACTCGTTGGCGACGCGGAGCTACGAGTTGGCTCAGAAAGCCCAGAGCGACGGTCGGCTGGCAGACGAGATCACGCCAGTCACCATTTCGTCGCGCCGAGGTGACACTGTTGTTGAGACGGATGAGGAGCCGGCGAACTACCGCCCAGACAAGGTGCCCAACCTGAGGCCTGTCTTCGATTCGTCCGGGACCATTACGGCCGCCAACGCCTCAAAAATCTCGGACGGTGCGGCCGCCGTTGTCGTGACAACTCGAGGTGAAGCGGCCAAGCGAGGTCTGCCGGTTTTGGCAAGCATCGTCGCCGACGCCACCTTCGCGCAGCATCCAGATTGGTTCACCACCGCCCCCGTTGGAGCCATTCGGGCCGCCGCGGCCAAAGCGAAAATGGATCTCGACGCCATCGACCTGTTCGAAATCAACGAAGCGTTCGCCGTGGTTGCTCTGGCCGCGATTCAGGAATTAAGCCTCGATATTGACCGAGTCAATGTTAATGGCGGCGCCATCAGCCTGGGACATCCCATCGGCTGTTCCGGCGCCCGAATCCTGGTGACTCTACTATACGCGCTCAAGTCGTTGGATCTGCGAGTCGGATGTGCTTCGCTGTGCCTGGGAGGAGGCGAGGCCGTGGCGATGATTGTTCGCCGCGAGAGCTAGTTTTGCTTTGTTGGCCAGGAAGAATAGCGGGCCGTGTTAGCAACGCCGCTACAACGTGACATTTTCAGTGGAGCCCAAAGGGTAGTTTGATGATTGAGAGTATTGGCGTTGTTGGAGCCGGGCAGATGGGCGCCGGAATCGCGCAAGTGGCGGCCCAAGCCGGCCTCGCCGTGTCACTGTCCGACGTGGCTGAGTCGTCGCTGGATGCCGGCAAGGCGGCGATCGACAAGAGTCTCGCTCGCCTTCAGCGCAAAGAGATATTGTCACAACAGCAATGCGATGATGTTGTTGCTCGTATCCGTTGGTCGACGGACCTCGAATCGCATCGGGATAAACCGTTCGTGATCGAGGCGGTCAGCGAGCGCGAAGCGGTAAAGCAATCCGTGTTCTCCGAGCTCGATCAGATTTGCTCAGACCAAACAATCCTGGCTTCGAACACCTCGTCGATTTCGATTACCCGGTTGGCGGCAACCGTCTCGGCTCCGGAACGATTCATCGGCATGCACTTCATGAATCCAGTTCCTGTGATGAAATTGGTGGAGGTGATCCGGGGGCTGGGAACATCCGACGCGACCTATTCGGCGACGATTTCGTTGGCGGAACGGCTCGGCAAAGAGACGACGCTCTCACGAGACTTTCCGGGATTCATCGCCAATCGGATTCTTATGCCGATGATCAATGAGGCGTTTTTTGCTCTGATGGAAGGCGTCGGAACGGCCGAGGACATCGACACCACGTTGAAGCTCGGCGCCAATCAGCCGCTGGGGCCGCTGGCGCTCGCCGACCTAATCGGACTCGACACATGCCTTTCGATTATGCAAGTCTTGCACGAGGAACTGGGTGATTCAAAATATAGACCGTGCCCGTTGCTTCGACAGCACGTCGATGCAGGGTGGCTCGGACGCAAGACCAGCCGAGGCGTGTACGAGTACGCTTGAGACTAGTCCGGCATGCGACACAATTCCGAAGGAAACCCACGACCGTGACAGACGCAAACGAACCGAGCCCGCTACGTGAGCTCACGGACGCCTTCGAATTGGAGGAGCAGCAGTTGCGTCAGGGCGGAGGCGAGTCGGGGCAGGCTCGACAACGCAAGCTCGGTCGCTTGCTGGCGCGCGAGCGAATAGAGTTGTTGCTCGATCCGGGCGCTGAATTGTTCGAACTGAATCTCTGGGCCGGTCACGGGATGTACGATCAGTGGGGAGGGGTTCCGGCGGCTGGCGTGATCACCGGGATCGGGCGAATCCACGGTCGTCCTTGCATGGTGGTTGCAAACGACGCCACCGTTAAAGCGGGCGCCTTTTTTCCGCAGACGGCGAAGAAGGTTTTGCGCGCCCAGCGAGTTGCCTATCGGTGCGCCCTGCCCCTCGTCTACCTTGTCGACTCGGCTGGCGTCTTTCTTCCGATGCAGGACGAGATCTTTCCAGACGAAGACGATTTCGGCCGCATCTTTCGAAACAACGCCGTTCTCTCGGCAGCCGGTTTGCCGCAATTCGCAGCGATCATGGGCAACTGCGTCGCAGGCGGCGCGTATCTTCCAGTCCTGTCTGACAAGATTCTGATGACCGAGGGGAGCGCGCTTTATCTGGCCGGGCCATCGCTAGTCAAAGCGGCAATCGGTCAAGTCGCCGATGAGGAGCAGTTGGGCGGCGCGGAGATGCATTCGAGCGTCAGCGGCACGGTCGATTTTCACGAGCCTGACGACCAAGCTTGCTTGGCGCGTTTGCGTCGCCTTGTCGACGCGATCCCCGAGGACTACATCGTCGAAGGGGCAACGGACGCGCAGCCCGCGCGCGATCCCCTCGAGGTCTATGACTCGATTGACGTTGACGATCGCGGTTCGTACGACGCTCGCGATCTCCTCAAACTCGTCGTCGACAAAGATTCGATGGATGAATACAAGGCCGATTACGGCAAAACGCTCGTCACCTGCTACGCGAAGATCGGTGGCCGTGATGTCGGCATCGTGGCGAGTCAGAGAATCCACAGCGAGTCGAAAACCGAGGGGCGCCAGATTGGAGGCGTCATCTATTGCGACAGCGCCGACAAAGCCGCGCGGTTCGTCATGGACTGCAATCAAGTTCGGCTGCCCTTGGTCTTCTTTCAAGACGTGCGGGGCTTCATGGTTGGTCGTGATTCCGAACAGGGCGGAATCATTCGCAGCGGAGCGAAACTGGTGAACGCCGTCAGCAACTCAACCGTGCCTCGGATTACCGTGATCGTCAACGGTTCATTCGGCGCGGGCAATTACGCACTCTGCGGCAAAGCGTTCGACCCTCACTTTATTTTTGCCTGGCCATGCGCCAAGTACGCCGTGATGGGCGGGGCTCAAGCAGCGGGAACGCTTCTGGCGTTGGAGGAGAGACAGGCGAAACGGGGCGGTGCTCAACTTTCGGACGAGGACCGTCAACGGCTGCGGGATGAGATCGAACAACGCTATGAAAACCAAACCAACATCCGTTACGGCGCGGCTCGCGGCTGGGTCGACGGCGTTATCGCTCCGCATGAAACTCGTAAAGTGCTAATCGAGGCGCTAGCCTATTCAGCGAGACAACCGCCCAAGAGCCATTTTCAAACTGGCGTGTTGCAGGTTTGAGTCAAGATCGCCGCCATGAATCCAGATGTCCGACGAGTGCGGGAGTGACGTTTTCTCGAGCGATCACCGACCGAAGGGACCGAGTAAGTGAGCAGAGACAACGGAAACAGCGGCGTCCGAGACGTCGTCAGAATCGGAAACGCCCAAGGCTTCTGGGGTGATCGAGTCGACGCGGCGGCGGAACTCGCCCGTCAGCAACCCGACCTCGATTATCTCACGCTCGATTACTTGGCCGAAGTTTCCATGTCCATTCTCGCCAGGCAACGGGTCAAGCGACCTCAACTCGGCTACGCCCGGGACTTTGTTGACGCCCTGAAATTGCTGGTGCCGCACTGGCGAGAGAGAAAAGGGGGCCATCGTCTGCGTGTGATTTCGAACGCTGGCGGTCTCAATCCCGTCGGTTGTGCCGAGGCTTGCCGCGAAGTATTGCGCGACGCCGGTTGCGAACATCTACGGGTCGCTGTCGTTGACGGCGACGACGTTCTCGACCAATTGAAGGCGGAACCGCGCGATCAGTTTCGACATCTCGAAACCGGTCAGCCGTTGAGCGACGTGCTTCAGGATATAACGACTGCCAATGCCTATCTCGGCGCCGACGGAATGGTGAAAGCGTTGGAGCTTGACGCCGACCTTGTGATCACCGGCCGCGTCGCCGATCCCAGCATGGTGCTGTCCGCCTGCGTGCACGAATTCGGCTGGACTGCGGAACAGCACGATTGTCTAGCCGCGGGAACCATTGCCGGCCACTTGATTGAGTGCGGCGCGCAAGTGACCGGCGGCGTCAGCACCGATTGGTTGACGACTCCGGGTGCCGACACGATCGGCTTCCCGATCGTGGAAGTTAGCAGTGATGGCCAAATCGTCGTGACGAAAGCAGATGAAGCTGGCGGCCGAGTCTCCGAGCGGACGGTCAAGGAACAGTTGCTCTACGAGATCGGCGACCCCGGTTGCTATCTGAGCCCCGATGTCGAGGTCTCGTTTCTCAATTTGAACGTCACGCAAGAATCGGCGAACCGAGTGCGAGTGACCGGCGCGAGCGGACGACCAGCGCCGTCGAGCTACAAGGTCAGCGCGACTCATACTGCCGGTTATCGCGCGGTAGGCGAGTTGACCATTTTTGGAGCCGATTCGGCGCAGAAGGCGAAACGCTGCGCCGAGATCACCGTCGCTCGACTCAATGCCGCTGGGCTGACGCCGAATCGTTGGTTGGCGGAGACGATTCAAGGCACGGCGGCTCACACGACATTTGCCGACTCGAATTTGGAAGCGGCCGTGTTGCGAATGGGCGTGTCCGATTCAAGGCGAGAAGTCGCCGAGCGGTTTTCGCTCGAGTTGATGCCGCTCGTGACAGCTGGACCGCAAGGGACAACCGGATATGCGGGAGGACGGCCGCGAGTGCAAGAGGTGTTCGGCTACTGGCCATGCCTCATCGATAAGTCTGATGTCGACGTGAAAGTGGAGCTGCTCAATGGCGAAAATTCGACTGGCTGAAATCGCGCACGCTCGCAGCGGTGACAAAGGGGCTGACGCCAACGTCGGCGTGATCGCCTTTACCCCTGCCGGGTATGACGTATTGCGCGAGTCGCTGACAAGCGAAGTGGTTGCGCAGCATTTTGAACATCTTGATCTAAGCAACGTCGAACGGTTTGAATTGCCGAATTTGGGGGCGCTGAATTTTCTTCTGCGAGGCGCTCTTGGCGATGGAGGCAGCCGATCGTTGCGAATCGACGCGCAAGGCAAAGCGTTCGGCGCGGCGATGCTCGAATTGCGGCTCGTCGTCGACGAAGATCGCCATTCCGCTTGCCGTCGCCCTATCGACGGCTAATCCGATTTGTGGAGTTTCTTGTGAACGACCTCGTCTTGCTCGAACGAAAACAGCGAGTGGTAACGCTGACCCTAAACCGCCCCGACAAGCGAAATGCGCTCAGCAACGCGTTGATGCAACGACTGTGTGATTGTCTGGCCGAGTTGGAGGCGGACGCGTCCGCTCGCGTCATCATCATCCGCGGCGCAGGCCGCGTTTTCTGCGCCGGACTCGACTTGGCCGAGGCTGCGGATGTTTCGAAATCAGACGAATCGGCGCGGCTTGTCAACGAGATATTGCGAGGGTTGCATGAATCGAGCTTGGTGACGATCGCCTGTGTTCACGGCGCGGCCATCGCCGGCGGGGCGGGAGTGATGTCGGCTTGCGATTTGGTCGTCGCTGAAAGCAACTCGAAAATTGGCTACCCCGAAGTTCGCCGAGGCCTTGTCGCAGCGCTCGTCTCAGACTTGCTCTATACACAAGTCGGCCCTCGTGCTGCGCGCGAGCTATTGCTGGTCGCTGACTTGATCGATGCCGAGCGGGCGAAAGAAATGGGACTCGTCAATCGAACGACCGATCAAGGCGCGGCCTACGACACGGCGATCGAGTTGGCGACTCAAGTCTTGCTTGGCGGACCCGAGGCGGTTCGCCAGACGAAGCAATTGATCAACCAGAAGGTCGCGTCGGCAATCGGCCAGTCGCTCACCGATCTGTTCGATCAACATCTGGCCGCGCGAGGATCGGTGGAATCACAAGAAGGAATGGCGGCGTTTCTGGAAAAACGCCCGCCGGCGTGGTGCAACGAGCCGAATGACGATGCCCAATAGTCCCAGCTAACAGGGGCTGCCTAATGCGGTATCAGTCACTGGCTCAGCGCCGCGAATGCGGCTGTTCACCGATACCCATAGGATTGCCAACATCACGACAGTCGTCATCTGCAAGCCGGATATTGCCGCCAGGTTGTACGAGAATCCAGCGACCACAAACATCGCGATTAGCAGGCCTGTCATCTTGGCACCCATCGCGGCGGCGTCGGTTTGCGCCGCATGGCCCAAGAGAAACATCGGCAGCAGCAACATCGTCAGGTCGTACGTAAACAGATGCGGACTGATGAGTAGTGTGCTGATGACGAGCACCGAAAACTGAACGTTGAATCGCCGTGAAGTCGTGTCGAGCTTGCCGCGTAACGAGACCATCAGGATGGCAAACACGACAGCGATGGCTGACAACGCCGCGACCTTGACTGTCGCCGTCGCTTGCCCACCGGCGAGCAGAGTCAGGAATCCGTAAAGGCAATGCGATTTCGCCAACTCGTAGCCGCCGATGTGGACGTAGTCGCCGACGCCCGTACAAAACTCGTAGTATTGCACGCAAACATCGAAACCTGACGCGAGGCAGATCGCGGCAAGAAATAACGCGGCGCCAACGGCGCTGGCCGCGAAACGCCACTGCCCTTTGAGCAGCATGGCCGCTCCGATCACGATCGCAAGTTGCGGCTTAAACGCCATCAGGCCGAAAACGAGCCCAGCGAGCGCAGGACGATCTTGCTTGAGCAAATAGAAAGTCGCGCTCAAAATCAGAAGGCATAGCGTCCCTTTTTGACCGCTCGTCAGGCTATCAAGCAGCGGAACGAAAACGATGGCGGCAACGAACAGCCAGGCGAAGCGGTCGCGACGAAAGTCCGGCACGGCGCTTCGCATTAACTTGGCCGAAGCGTAGAGGCAGGCGACCATGACGGCGGCGAAAATCCAGGCCGCCGCATCGTACGGCAACATCGCTATCGGGCTCAGAAGCACGTAGTAGAACGGCGGGTAAACCATCAAAAAGTAACTGTCTTTGTCCAACACGAAACCGACCAGTTGCGAATCGTGTTGCAGTTTCTTCACAAGAGCAACGTCATAGAGGCTTGCCGCGCCATGATTCCATACAATGTGGCTGCCAATCCACTCTTGCAGGAAGTCGCCAGCAAACGGACTCTCGCGCTTCGCGTCGAACCCAAGAAAGTTTGGCGAAACTGCGAAGACGCAGAGCAGTATCAGGCCGCTTATCGCGTACGGTAGCCACGCCCGTTTTGGCTCGGATTCACCCATCGCCTATTCAACTGACCTCTGCAGAAGTGCATGCGAATTCACTCACAAACTTACGTCGCCGTTTACATTCGTTACCATTGTTTGCGGCGAGATCTCGCACGGCCGCTTGGCCAAGCGGAGCTCGTTTCGTTCCGGTTTTGACGCTTGTGTGGCTGTTATGCGGCGTCGGCCCGAATCGTGGCAGCTACGATTGCTCCAACGTAGAGAAGCTGAATCGTGGTAGCTACGTTCGCCAGAACGTGGAGAAGCGGCACTCGACTTGCCTCGTCACGTTTCGTTTCGTTTGACAATCGACCGGAAGTTCTTCCTCGCTCTGGCGAGCGTATCTACCTTTAGCGACCTGGGACTCACGAGCTGACCGTTCTATTGAAAGGATTGAAATCTATGGCCGAGAACGCGATTGCACCTGTGCGAATCGGCGTGGTTGGGCTCGGTCGTTTTGGCCGCCTACATGCGTTGACTTTGGCCCGCCTGGCGGAATCGGAACTCGTGGCCGTTGTCGCTCGTCGGCAAGAGAGTCTCGACGCGTTGGCTGTCGAGCTTCCTGACGTACCTGGCTGGC
This sequence comes from uncultured Pirellulaceae bacterium, assembly GCA_964567745.1. Lineage (GTDB taxonomy): Bacteria > Planctomycetota > Planctomycetia > Pirellulales > Pirellulaceae > CAZMNY01. The sequence continues at coordinate 32,854 of CAZMNY010000042.1, forward strand.
TTGACTTGAGCACGGCGATCGACGAATCCGATGCGAAGGCCTGGGTCGTCGCGAGCACGACGTCGACCCATGTGAAGATTACCAAGTTGCTTCTCGAACGAGGCAAGACGGTGCTTCTAGAAAAGCCGATTTCGGGAAGCCTCGGCGAAGCGCAGAGTCTCGCGTCACTCGTGAAGACCGATTCGAGCAATCTTCAAATCGGCCACATTGTGCTGTTCAATAGTGAGTTTCAACAGTTGCGCGAGGTGGCGAAACAAAAGGGCGCGATTTCTTATCTCAATTGCGTGCGGCATCGGCCGGCCAGCATCGTCAAGGATTTCGCCGGAGAGAACCCGTTGCACGCCGCGATGGTTCATGATCTCTACGCGGTTCAAGTCCTGCTCGACCGCGCCGAGCCGTGCGAGTTCAGTTCACAGTTCCATCGCACCAAAGACGGCGAGATCGATCTGGCCCTAGCTCAGTTGACATGGCCCGACGGACCCGTTGCCTCGTTTGCCGCTTCGTATCTTACTCCGTCCGGAATGCCGCCTCGAGGATTCGACAGGATGGAAGTGTTCGGCGATGGGTGGTCGGCAAGGATCTCGCCGAACCCCCGTCCGATCGAAGTCTGGGACGAGCAGGCGAGTTGGCCGCTGGCGCTGGAAGTGAGGGCGGATCCGCCGAGCGGAATGATGGCGGAAGAACTTCGCAGCTTTTGTCGAGTCGTGCGCGGGCAGGACCAAGTCCCCGTGGGCGCGACCTACTCGGACGCGATTCAAGTCCAGCGTTGGATGGATCTTCTCAGCCCGAAGCAGGGTTGAGTCGAGGCGGTCTAGCCGTTGTCATTGTCTACTCTGGCAACTTCCATTCCAGTATCCCGCCGGAGAAACTTGGCTGCAGTTGGTCGTGCAGTCGAAGCGCGTCTGTCTTCACCGAATCAAACCGTACGCGGTTAAATCGATTCAAACCGGTACCGTAGGAGTCATTCGTCGCGACCGGCTTCCACTCCTTACCGTCTCGATATTGCAGCGACCAATTTTTGGGAACTCGACATTGTCCCCGCCCCGTGTCGTCGAACCAATAGACCTCGACCGCCGACACTTTGGTTGGCTTATTTAGGTTGAGCTTCGCCCATTCGGCTGAACCTCGGTGGTCCCAAAACGTGAGCCGCGGAACGTCGTGGTCGATTGAGCTCTTTGGTTCGATGCCATCGTTGATTGCGTCAATGCTGTCGCCACGCCAACAGTGCGATGCGCTCGCGGTTCGATACGCTCGAATCTCAATTGCCCTCGTCTGCCTGCTCGGCCTTGGGTCAGGCTGCGCTCATGTCGGATCGATTTCGCCGCTCGCGCCGTTCGAACGATCCGTTTTGTTTCAACCGACGCCCTATCCTGATGGGAATTGGAATCCGGTCGGGTTGAATCAAGAGGACGCCTGGTTTGAATCGGTCGACGGCGCACGACTTCACGGTTGGTTTGTCGCCCCCGCAAGACCTCGAGCCGTCGCGTTATTTCTCCATGGAAACGCGGGCAACATCACAGGCAGAGAATCGGTTTTGCGAGTCTTACGCGATCGTCACAACTTGGCCGTGATGACGTTCGACAATCGAGGTTACGGACGGAGCAGCGGCGAACCCAACGAATCGGGAATTCTCAAGGACGCTCGGGCTGCCCGGGCTTGGCTCGCGAAACGAACAGGCGTTCACGAGCGGAATATCATCGTCTTCGGACGCTCGCTTGTCGGAGGCGGCCACAACGATGTGTGGAACGATGAATTCCATGTCGCACTCGAACAACTGCTTGAGCCATTCGACAGACCGACTCCGAGGAGCGAAGCTTATTCGCGGAACCATGCGGCGACCGATTTAGTCCCCGACCGAATGACGAACTGACGCGAGTCAAAACCGCAAGCCGCCACGTCGCCCACTTTCATGATGGACTGCGGCTCGTGTTCGTCGCGATATCGCCTATGAGCCAAGCCAGCACGACAGAGACAGACCCCGCGCTCGATTCATGGCTCGTCAAAGCATTTGCGTTGGCGGCATTGATGGCGGTCATTTTTTGCCTGCTCATTACGGTGCTCTCCTTCGCTGCCCGTTGGAGCCATCTGTGCGATCTTGCCACGCATTGGAAGCTGCAGATCGCAGGCGCGTCGGCGATCGCGACTGCGGTCTTGTGTTTCGCCCGGCGGCGGCGAGTCGCAGTGATCGGAGCTTTGGTGCTGCTCGTCAATGTCGCGTATCTCGCTCCGCTGTATGTGCCGCGTTCAATTGGCCGCGCCTCGAGCCTCAAGCTGCGAATTCTCTCATCAAATGTGCTCTCCGCGAATCGGGATAGCGAACGACTGCTCCGGTTGGTTGACGCGGAGAAGCGGGTCACTAAAACAGGCAGCAGACCGTCTCAATCACGACAACGATAACTAGAGCATTGGCTTCGGCCCCTTCGCCGGAAAACGGAATGGTGAAGGCGGTCAACACCAGAGTGCCGATGGCGGCGGCGCCTAAGACGAGAATACCGGAAGCGTCTTCCATGATCGCCATGCCAAGTGGAGGCAGCGGCAGTCGAGCGTACGCGAGGGATGTAGCCGTCAACACAAACGGCAGCCAAATCAGCAGCCATGATCGTTGCATAACGAATGCGACGGTAACTAGAGCTAGGGCGGGAGAAAAGGAAAGTGCGGCACCCGGCGCGAAACGAAACGTCGCGATCCAGCTCGCGACAAGAAGCATAAACAGCAACAAGGTTCGAACCGATATTTGGAATACCGACATACAAGGTCATTCGCGTTGTCGAGCCGAGCCTTGAGCTGATTCTATCCGAAGTTTGCCGACGCAAAAGTCGTTCGGCCGGATAGCCAAGAAATGAAAAACCCCAGTGAAAACTGGGGTTTCTTGATGTGGTCAGGGGGAGGGTCGAACTCCCGACACCAGGATTTTCAGTCCTGTGCTCTACCAACTGAGCTACCTGACCGCCCGCACTGGCCAAGTTGGCTCTGGCGAAGGGTCCTAGGCTAAACGGAACGCTGCAAATTGGCAAGCCCGGCCCAATCCGACGACTACCGACGCTTCGGCAAGACCTAGTCGTCGTCGATCGGAATGCTGTAGCTGAGGATGCCGATCGGCTCGTTTTTCTTGGCGTCGGCGTATTGTGGATGACACATCACACACTTCTTCATCACGACCGGGATCGGAGTTGCTGCGCGCAAAACGCGCTTCCCGTCCACCTTCTCAACTTTGTCGACATAGGACTTGCCGCCCTTGAGCGCCTTGATGGCCTGTTTGTCGAAGTTGTCGCGAGCGACATTGGCCTTGTCATACGGCTCGCCCGTCGCGTCCAGAATTCGCACTTCGTGCCAACCCTTTTTCTTGATCGCGTCGAACAGAGCGACCGCCGCGCCGCCAGCCGGGAAATCGTCTTCTTCATGCACGTATTTGTCAGTGATCAAGACGACCGCGGTCTTGTAGATGTCGTCCAACATCTTGACCGTCTTGCGGGCGCGTCGCACTTCTGGCGGCGCTTTGTCGCTCGCCTTCTTCGGCTCCTCCGCCGTACTCATCGCCGCAAAGACTGCGACCAAAGCTACCAGCCCGCTCGCCAACGTTAGTCGTTTTGCCATGCTCATCGATGTCTCCTTCGAATCGTTAGTTACTCGCCAGCTCGAACGCTTGGCCTCGAGCTGCTACTCCATTTTCAATTGCCGAACTGTCGGCAGCACGTCCTCGATTGTGACTCCCCGCAGATACTCCATTTGCCGCCGCTCCGCTTCGCCCAAAACGCCTCGCAGCTTGCAGAACGACTGGATCGCGCACATCTCGTCTTCCGCTTTGACGCAGTCCAGCAACCGCATGTCGCCTTCAAACGCCTCCACGACTTCGCCTACGGCAATGGCCGATGGAGCTCGAGCGATCTCGACGCCGCCGCCGACGCCGCGCGTGCTGCGGACCAAGCCCAACCGACCGAGCCGATTGACCACCTTGGCCACATGAGCCTGTGAGATCCCGAAAAACTCGGCCACATCGCCCACCTTCGCTCGCTCCACTTTGTCGCGTTGGGCCTGGGTCGCGAGGTACATCAGAATCCGCAGGGCAAAATCAGTTTGGAGTGACAATTTCATAGGGACGTCAGCGACTGCTTAAGCCGCGATTCAATTGGGAAGTGGGCAAAATATGTACTAATGGTACATGTTTGTCAAGTTTGAGGACTAGCTTCTCAGTCGCTACAATTTCCGGTGGAACATGAAGGTGGGGAAATTGAGGCTTTCCCGCCAGTCTCTTGGCCGATCTCGCAAGGCAACTGTCGGCCGTTTTACTGGGCTAGTTATGGAGAGGCAAGGAATGATTACTGCACTGAGGCCACCGGTCCGTTACCAACTTCGCGTCAGCCCCTACGACCGGGTTTCGAGCGCCCTGATGGCGACGTTGGTGATAGTCACGTTCGGCGTAATGTTAATGTTTGGCATTTGGTTGACTCTATTTTCAACCATCTTTAAGCCCCTGCCCCCCCCAGTGCGTAACTGGGACGAAATTGGAGGCGGCGCCCCGGGGCCGGTCACGGCACTGGAAGAGCCGGGCGAAGCAGAGCTCGATCCGTTGCCCGAGCCGCAATTGGCGATCACGCTCGAAGCGGTGACCGACGTTCTTACCACGACGAAAGCGCTCGACTCGCTGCCCTCACAGGACGCAGTTTCCAGCGATGGGGGCGGCAGGAATGACCGTCGTAAGATCGGCCCGCCCGGCCCAGGAAATCCCGATGGCATGCCTCCCAAATGGGAGCGTTGGCAGGTTCGCTTCGATACGACGACCATCGCCGGCTATGCGAAACAGCTCGACTCGCTCGGTATTGAACTGGGCGTTGTTGGTGGCGGACAATCGCAAGTCGACTACGTGACACGAGTTGCTGACGCTAAGCCCGCGCGGCGGCGAGGGCCTGGAGAGAGCAGAATCTACTTTTCGGCACAGGACCGGCGGTTGCGAGCGTTTGACATGCGACTGCTGGCCAAGGCGGGCGTTACGACGACGGGACGGGTCGTCTTGCAGTTCTATCCGGAGCAGTTGATCAGCCAAATGGAGCAAGTGGAGAGAGCGGCTGCGGAGAGTCAGGGGATCGAGAAGATTCGCCACACGGTCTTTCGCGTCTTGCCGATCGGTTCGGAGCCCCCGATTGAGGTCGTCTCGATTCGCTGAAGTCGGAGAGTTTGGTGGTGGTGGGAGCGGTTTCCTCCCGCCATCAAAACTCCCGTCAAGGTAAGGACTTCGGTGCGGTCGGAATGCTTGACAGTGGCCAGCGCGGCCATTAGGATCGGTTTTTTGATTGATCCCGTTTTCGTCGCCCAATTCTAAGCCTTGTCTCGGGGCTCTCGGTCAGCGACCACTCGCACACTGCCTAGCGGTTGTATGCTTCCGCTTTCCGCAGCGAATTCTTAGAATTCGAGCCGAGAATTTCCGCACTAAGAAGCCTATTTGTCAGTTGCAACATGAAGTTGGCAAATGCGGTTAATGTGAGCCGCGGTTTTGGGACTACTATGGAATGCGAGTCGATCGGTTTACGGCGACGACTGAGATAATTAGCCAATCGAACCGTCAGCCTCGCAAAACGGCAAGGGTGAACAAGTTGAACGCGACAGTACCGCAGCGAAAGCCAAAACAAGAACTCAAGGTGTCGCTCTACGATCAAGTCTCGAGCATGCTCTTGGCGTTGATCATGATGGTCGGCTTCTTTGTGACTTTGATGTTTTTGGTTTGGCTGACAACCGTGTTGATTTTCGGCCGAGCTCCGATTGAAGTGGAGTACATCGAAGAGATCGCCGGTCGCGGCGAGCACGCCGAGGGGTATGAACGCGACCTCGAGGAGCCCGGAGAAGAAGAACTCGACGAGCTGATTGAGCCTCAACTCGAGGCCGCGCTCGAGGCGGTGACGGACGTGTTGAGTTCGCAAGAGGCGAAGCTTGATGCGCTTCAAACCGACGCGACGGTGAGCGGCAAGGGAAAAGGCAAGGGTGACAGTCGTCAATCGGGACCCGGTGGTGAGGGCGACAACATCATCCCGAGGTGGGAGCGATGGCAAATCAAATACAACACCAGCACGATCAACGCCTACGCCGACCAATTGGACTTTTTCAAGATCGAATTGGGCGCGGCCGGCGGCGGCCTGCCGAAAGTGGACTACGCGATCAATCTGCGGGCCGCGCGTCCGCGAAGCCGCAAGGGCTCGGGAGATGAAGAAAAGCGACTCTACTTCTCTTGGAAGACGGGGAAGTTGAAGGCTTATGACAAGCGGTTATTGACCAAAGCCAACATCAAGACGGCTCGCCGCGTGATCATGCAGTTCATTCCAAAGGATTTGGAGAACCGCATGGCCGGCATGGAGCGAGCCAAGTTTCGGAAGGATAAGGGCATTACGGATATCACGATGTTCAAGCAGACCGTTTTTGGTGTGCGTGCGGCCGGGCGAGGCCACGAGTTCTACGTGATCTCGATCCAAGACCGGCCGAAGCCAAAACGTTGACGCGGCCAGCCGCGTACATTGGGCAGAATCACTAATTGGGCAACGATAAATATTACTGACCAGCAGCATCAGAGAAATTGTGGGAGCGGCGCCTAAATGGAAGTCCTGGAAATTGTCGGCAATGTCATCTACGTCGTTCTGGCCTTAATTGCCCTCTGGGGCGCTTATTGCGCCACAATGGTTTGGTCGCGAGTCGCCCAGCAGCGGTTTCGAACGGAAGAGCAACAAGAAGAGTTTCTTGAGGCCTTGGATGACCCGTTGCAGAAGGGTGATTTTGATTCGGCTGTTGAGTTATGCGAGGGCGACCGACGGGCCGTTTGCCAATTGGCTCTGTTGGCGATTTCGCATCGCCGGATCGGGTTTGCCAAATCGAGGCAGTTGATTCTGGACCGCTTTCAACGCGACGTCCTCGCTGACCTGGAAGACCGACTCGCCTGGGTGAACACCGTGATCAAGAGCGCACCGATGGTCGGCTTGCTCGGGACGGTCATCGGTATGATGGGCGCCTTCGGCAAGCTTGCGACGATGGAAAACGTCAAACCAGATCAGTTGGCCGGCGACATCATGGTCGCCCTGATCACGACCGCCAGCGGCTTGGCGATCGCGATTCCTTTGGTGATGGCGATCACCGTGATCAACGTTCGAATTCGCAAACTGGAAGACTTGGCCGCGGCCGGACTCTCAATGTTTCTCGAGTCGTTCAAGGTGGCGTTGGGTCGAGGCAAGTAAGCGAGCATTCCTCTTTCGCAACTTGCTGACGGTAACGCGTTAATCGTGCGAGACGCAGCGGGGCGACAAGCGGTTGTCGCGCGTTGAGTTTGACGGATCGGAGAAGGCGAATTCGATGGCGAAAAAAGAAGCTGAAGTCGACATTAAACCGCGGCCGCGGAAACCGGATGAATCGGAGATGGATATTACTCCGATGATCGACATTACGTTCTTGCTGCTCATTTTCTTCCTGGTCGCGTCCAAGATGGACACGCCCGCGCCGGTGGCTCTGCCTGCGGCCAAGAATGGCACCGCGGTCGGCATCAAGAACTCGATTCTGGTGACGATCAAAGAGGGCGAGAACGACGAAGCCAAGATCTACAAAGGCACAAGCGGCGACGAAACTCGGCTCCTCAAATCGAGCGATTTAGCCGAGCAGGAAGCGGAGATTGTCGCTTACATTGAAGCCCAACTGGCTGACAATATCGACAAGATCGCCGTGCTCGTTACTGCCGAAAAAGGCGTGAAGCACAGGGACGTGGGCCGAGTCGCCAAGGCGGTCGGCAAGGTCAGCGGGATTGAGCAGCTTCATGTCGCCGTGATGGAGACGAATTGATGTCACTTTCTTTCTCTTGTCACGCGTGCGGCGCACAACGTGAGCTCGACGAATCGGGCGCCGCGCCGCCCTGCCCTGAGTGCGGTGCGGGACTTCCCGGCAGTGACGGCGGGGACAGTGACGGCGGGGACAGCAACAACGGCGGCAGCGAAGAAGCGGCCGACGAAACCGACAGCGGCGCTGAAGCGTACGATGAAGAAGCTGTCGACGCTCCGCCCGTTCAGCAGCCCCCCGAAGAACCGCCGATTCAAGACGTCGACGACGATGAGGACGATGACGACGACGAGGAACTCGAGTCGTTCGGCTTTTTAGAGAAGAAGGACAAGATCGAAGGCGACATGGACATGACGCCGATGGTCGACGTCACCTTCTTGCTGCTGATCTTTTTCATGGTGACCGCCGCCTTCAGCTTGCAGAAGTCGATCGAGATTCCAAAACCGGCTGACAATCAGGCGAGTACTCAGGTCATTGAAAAAGAAGAAGAGGACGACCAGACAATCACTGTCATCATCGATCAGTTCAATACGTTTCGGGTTTTGACTGCCGACATTGAAGAAGAGGCGCCGGGCAAGCACGATTTGCTCAGAAGGCTCCGCCGCCTACTCGACGAAGCGACTCCCGGTTCGGTCCCCAACAAACTGCTGGTGAAAGCGCATGGCGAAGCGACTCACGAACGCGTCGTGATCGCCCTTGACGTCGGGGCCGAGGTCGGGATGGAGCAAGTTCAGTTGATGACGATCGAGGAAGATCTCTAGTCGCGATTCGGCGATACCATTTACGCTCACTGTAATCATTCGTTTTTGTCATAAAAGGTTTAACATGCCGGCCAAGAAGTTTTTGGACTTGCTGGAAAAGCAGGGGTTCTTGGACTCGTCGATCATCAATGAACTTCGCAAACAGGTTGCGGAAGCGACTGTTGTGGTGACGCCTGAAGTCATCGCGAAGAAATTGGTGGAAAGCGGGCACCTGACGAAGTTTCAAGCCACCAAATTGGTTGGGCAGGCCAAAGAGGGCGCGGAAAAGCCGACTAAGAAGAAGCGGAAGAAACGCGCGGACGATGATATCGTCTTGCTTGAGGATGCGAGCGAAAGCGCCGGCGAGCAGCCGAAGCCGCCGAAATCGCGAAAGAAAAAACAACAGCAAGCCCAGCAACAGCAGCCACAGCAACAGCAGCCGCAACAACAGCAGCCGCAACAACAGGGCGGAGTCACTCCGCTCGGCGGACTCACGCCGCTGGGGCTTGACCCGATCGAATCCGCCCAGGGCGGATTGGCGGGCGTTGACGACATGCTCAATGATCCCTCGTCCGATGGCGAGCAAACGGGCAGCGCGCTCGCTCCCGGCAAAAAGAAAAAGGGACTCTTTGGCGGGCGGAAAAAGAAAACGGTGGGTTATAAGAAGCCGCCGCCGGCGCCTGACAGTGTCTGGGACACCAAGTTGATGTTGATCGGCGGCGCTGCGTTGTTGTTGCTGCTTGTCGCCGGAGGATTCCTGTTCTACTCGCTGACCAAGGGAACGGCGAAGGAGCTGTTTAACGAGGCGGAGCGCGACTACAAGCAACTGAGCTATTCGCAGGCGATCGAAAAATACGACATGTTCCTGCGGAGTTATCCGAATGACGAAAACGTCAGTTTGGCCAACGTCCGCAAAGGCATGAGCCGAATCTGGCAGAACGCCAATGACGCTCAGGCGGCGCTCGACATGGCAGTCAAAGTCTTGCCCGAAATTGAAGAAGAGGAGGCGTTCGAGGAGGCTCGATCCGAGCTGGCGTCCGTGCTGCCCGAGATCGCGCGTAAGTTCTCAGTTCAAGCGGAATCGACCGCGGACACCACCATTGCAGCTGAAAAGTTGCAGAAGACGGAACAAGCGTTGGAGCTTGTCAATAACGCGACGTATATCCCGACGTCGATGAAGAAGCAGATCCAGGCCAGGATCAACCAGATCCAAGAGACTTTGGTCGTTGTCCGTCACGCAATCGGCAAGGAAAACGACTTGTTAACTGCCGTGCGCGACATTCAGACGGCGTCCGACGAAGGCGACATGAAGAAGGTGTATGAGGTCCGTGACACCTTGCTCGACAAGTACCCCGGACTCGATTCAAACGAAGTCTTGCGTGCTCAGCTTCTTCAAGTTTCAGCTCGAGAACGGACTCTAGTCAAGCTCGATACGACTGCGCTAGAGAACTCAACTGATGAGCGGGCGGAGACGGGCGATCAGGTCGTGATGGCCGTTCACAAGGGCGGCACGGTCGATGGCGTCGATCAAGACGTCGTGCTTGTGCGCGCTGCCGGCGCGATCTACGGCGTCAACGCCAAGGACGGTCAAATGCTCTGGCGACGATTTGTCGGCGACGCACTTGGGAATCCGGTGCGGGCGTCGGTCGAAGTTGACGCCAATGTGTTGTTCAACGACGGAAAGAACAACGAAGTTGTTTGCATCAAGCCGCGAAGCGGTGAATTGGTTTGGCGGACCTCGATCGGCGAGAAATTTCTCGGCCCTCACGTGACGTCAGATGAGCAGGTTTTGGTGACCACCGTCGGTGGAATGATCGTCAAACTGGCGGCGGACACGGGCGTGGTGCAGAAACGAGCCGCGTCGCCGTTACCCGTCGCGGTTCATGCAACCGTTAAGACTCGTCGCCCGCAAATCTATCAACTTGCAGAACACACGAACCTCTACGTTCATGCGACGACTGATACTGACGTTGACGGAGACAAGCACGAGGCGTTGGAGTGCCGCGAGGTCTATTACCTTGGTCACAAGGCCGGCAGTGTTGTCACATCGCCGGTTGTTCAGCTTGGGTTCATTTTCGTGGCGGAGAACAAAAGCCCCGAGATTTGTGACTTGCACATTCTCCGCATCAATGACGAGGGCCTCTCGCTGAGAACGGCGCAGCCGCCGATACGTCTTCAAGGGCGAGTGGTGGTCGACCCGGTGATTGCCAATCGGCGCCTGGTAATCACAACGGATCTGGGTTCGATCTATGTGCTCGATGTCGATCCATCCGCCGAGAAGAATCCAGTCACCGATGCGGTCGAGCCATTGCTGGTCGATCGTGCCGATTCGTTAGTCTCCTATGCATTGGTCGACAAAGCGTCGCTTTGGATCGGTGACAATCGTTTGACTCGTTACAACATTCAAGTGGCGAAGTCCGAGTTGTCGCGTCGCTGGGTCAAGTTACCAGGCGATGTGTTCCGTTTTCCGCTGCAGAGAATTGGCAACGCGGTCATTCACGTGCGCACGCCAGAGGGTTCGACCGGCGTCACGGTCTCAGCCGTCAACGGGGATTCGGGCGAGCCGATATGGCAGACGACAATCGGCGCCTCGGCTGGGGCCGCATTCTTTACGCCCGACGGCGCGCTTCGCGCGGTGTCGTCTCGAGGGCGGCTCTACGAAGCGGGCGGTGGCGGTCATGGCGGTCATGCCTCACTTGTCGGCGACGCCGCCGGTGATGGCAAGGGCGGCGCTTTTCTTCATGGAGTCGATTTGGGAAACGGCAAACTCGCCGTTTGCAGTTTGAGTGATCGGCGTCGATTTGTGCTTGTCGACAAAGCCTCTGGCGGCGCCATCAGTCAACATCGCATGACGACGGCGGCCGCTCCGACGGCTGAGCCCGTACTCGCCGCTGGCGGCCTGGTCGCCGGCTTGGAAAATGGCGAGGTTGTTTTGATCAATCCCGAAAATGGCGAATACCTTGTTCGGCCGTTTTACCCGACGGTCGCGGCGGGCAACCAAGTCAATTGGTTTCGCGCCGCGTCCGCCGGGGCGAATAGCCAAGAGTTTCTGATCACCGACAACCGCAACAACGTCTATCGACTCGGTTCAAGCGGAGGCGACGCGCCGTACTTGACCGAGTTGTCTCATCGCGTTTTGGAGCAACGGATCGTTTCCTCGCCCGCGTCGCTTGGAGAGCATGCTTTTGTCGCGGTTCGCTACGTTGAACCGCCGTTGGATTTGAAGGCGCTCGCGAACAAGAAGAAAGACGACGAAAAGAAGCCTCGTATCGGCGACATCATTGTTCCGATGACGGTCGTCGGTTTACGGTTGCGAGAACCCATGCCGCTCAAGGGCCGAATTGTTCAAGGGCCCATGGTGGCTGGCGATGCCGCTTTTTTCGTGTCGGATACCGAGGGGTTGATTTGCTTGGATGGCGCGGCCCATGAGGAAGATGTCTTGGGCGAACCGCCGAAATCCAAAGAGGGCGACAAGAAGACGGCGGCGAAGACGCCGGCCGAAAAACCAACTGCGGATCAAGCCGCCGCGCCCGAAGCCAGCGCCGACGAAGCCAGCACAAGTGGAGAAGCCCCAGGCGGAGAAAGCACGGGCGGAGAAAGCACGGGCGGAGACAGCACGGACGGAGACAGCACGGACGGAGACAGCACAGGCGGTGAGGCTGCCGAAGGCGATGAGAATTTGGTCGTGGTGGGAACCGTGAAAAGCTTCATTCGCTGGAAATGCTCTCTGCCCCAGAAGCGGCTTGCCGGTCCGCCTGTTCTGGACGATGACCAATACGTTGTCGCTTTCTATGACGGCGATGTCTGGCGAATTTCAGCGGCGGACGGCAGCGTAACAAAGAAGATTTCGCTCAATGAGCCAATCGTAGCCGCTCCAATCGCCTCGGCGGATCAGTTGGTTTTTCCCGGACTAGACGGAACCCTGCGTCTGCTTCCGAGACTCGAAACAGCTCGGATTCCCTAACCGATGAAAAGTGCCTTGAGAATCAATACAGCATTCACAATTTCTGCCCGGGCGAATCGATCCATGGCGTTCCTCTCGAGCCGTAATCTCGCGCGGTTTTCGCTTGCCGCGGTCATCGTGGCTTGCCAGTTGTTGGCCTGCCAGTGCGCGCTGGCCCAGGATGACAAAGAGATCTACCAAGAAGACCCGTTTGACGTGTTGACCTTGGGGGAACGGCAAGGAAACCAAGTTATCAAACTGGTTCCGCTGAGGTTTCCGACGCGGGTGATGCCAAATCCCAAGCCGCGAGGAAAACTGCGAATTCGCAAGTTGGATGAACCGGCTGATGAGTACGAGGTGAGTTGGAATTCGGTTGCCAAGCTCGAGTTTTTCGAGTCGATGGTGCTTACGAAGGCTCGTGAGCTGACGGAAGCCAAAGAGTATGACAGGGCTTTCCGGCACTTGGCGTTTCTTAAAGCGCAGTATCCTCAGACGCCCGGTCTAGCGCTCGGCGTCCACGAGTTTCTCTACGTCAACGCGGCCTCCATGATGAGCGATCAGCCGAATCGGGCGTTCGCGATTTTGGAGGAGCTTTTTCGCCTCAGTCCCAACTTCAAGTATCGAGGCGGTCGATCGGTCTCCGAGGCGGTCAATGTCATTGTGGAGCGGCTGCTTGGCGATTACCTCAAGGCGAAGGACCACACTTCGATGCGACGCATGCTCATTCGTTTGAGCAAAGCCTACGGCGATTCGCGGCTCCCCTCGCTGGCCAAGTATCGGGATACACTCGACAAACTGGCGCAAGCCAAACGCGATGAAGTGAACCAGCTCGTCGCCGACGGAAAACTGCGTGACGCATATCTCAATAGCCGGCAAATGTTGAGCATCTGGCCGCAGGTCGCAGGCGGCGCCGCGTTGGCCGAGAAGACATCCAAGTTGTATCCCATCGTTTCCGTTGGCGTGCTCGACGCCGCGAGCGAATATGACCCGAGCGCGATTGATAACTGGGCGAGTCGTCGCGCGGGTCGGCTTTTGGTTCGCTTGATGATGGAATATCGCGAGGCGGGCCCGGAGGGCGGCGAGTACGTATTTCCTTGGGGCACCTATGAGCGAAGTGAAGATCTTCGCCGCTTGACGCTCATCGTCAGTCGCAAAGCGGTAACAGCCGGCGGGAAGCCGCTAGACGGTTACATGATTGCTCGGCGATTGTTGCGAATGGCGGACCCAGACGACCCGCAATACTATTCGGCTTGGGCGGACTTGGTGTCGGGAGTTTCAGTTGAGGCCATTTACAAGGTCCACATCGATTTGCGGCGGCCCAGCATGATCCCCGAGTCGTTGCTGCAAGTGACGCTCGACGAACCTGCCGACGGCGCACCCGGACCCTCACGGCAAAACGGCGCCTATGACGTTGGCGCGTCGCAGGGCGAGGTGGTCCGTTACATGCGGCGGAAGGACTATCCGTTCACCGGAACAACGCAACCGGCCGAAATCATCGAGCGAAAATACGAAGGGACCCAGTTCGCGATTCAAGCGTTGCTGGATCAAGACATCGATGCAATCGATCGAATTTATCCATCCTTTGTCAATTCGCTACGGGGCGAACCGGGCATCAAAGTTTCGCCCTATGAAACGCCCACGCTTCATTTTCTAGTTCCCAACCTGAACAAGCCGTTTCCGTCCAGCCGGACTTTTCGTCGAGCTCTTTTGTATGCCATCGATCGTGAGCGGATTCTCCATTCTACGTTGTTAGAGAATGCGGTTAGCCCGGGTTCCCGAGTGATTAGCGGACCTTTCCCGGCAGCTCGCGACGCCGATGACCCGTTGGCCTACGCGTACAACGAGAAAACAGTGCCGCTGCCCTATTTTCCTAAGCACGCCGTTCTGCTCGGAAATCTTGCTCAAGTCGAGTTCGCCCAGTTGTCGGAACGAACGAACACGGAGCCACCCGAACGGCCGACGCTGATTCTCGCCCATCCAGCGGGCGAGCAGGCGAGCTTGGCCGCCGCGGCCATTGCAGCTCAATGGAATTTGATCGGTTTCAATTGCACCACGAAGTCGTTGCCGCCCGGCATGTCCCGCGATCCGTCGGACGACTGGCACTTCCTCTATGTCGAAACCGTTGTCCGTGAACCGGTCGCCGATGCTCGTCGACTGCTTGCATTCGACGGAGTCGCCAGAAGTGACAGCGACCACTTGGGGCAAGCTTTGAGACGACTCGAGACAGCTCGGAATTGGAAGACATTGCGTGGTCGGCTGCACGACGTCCATCACACGGTGTTTTCTGAACTCGTTCTGCTTCCGCTTTATCAGGTCGTTGACCATTGTGCTTACCGTGAAGGCTTGCGCGGCGTCGGCGACCGGCCGTCGTCGTTCTATCAGAACATCGAGTTCTGGGAAGTCTCGCCGAAAGCGGTCGACTAGTCCGTTGTGAATGCCCGTTGTGAATGACTGTGCGGCTTGAGTTTGAAATCGTTGAACTCATACATGACGAACGTCAACAAGTGAATAGATCCATGACACCAAGAACAGCACTAATCGGCTTGATCGCACTCGCCATACTTGCCACGAGCAACGGCGTCGCGAACGCTCAGAAATCGTGGGAGTACAGTCCGTACGACTTGCGGGTTTGGGTCGCCCTCGAACCGTCGCCGCGGCTCAGCGACGCCAACTTTGATGTCATTGCGAAGAATTTGAAGCGACGAGGCAAGATTGTCGGCAAGGCAGCCTGGAAAGTCCGGCCCAGCTTGGCGCCTCAGACAATCGCCAGCGACATTCTTTACTACATGGACGAGGTGACGCCCGAACAACTGATCGAGGCGGACTCGGCTGGGAAGGACGACGTGATTTCGGTTGCGGACAAAGTCTACCTGGCAGCGGTGACGGACGAGCGATTCCGTTTCCGCGTTGTCGTCCGCGAGTTGGACATGCATACCCGAATTTGGGGCAGGCAGTTTTCCGCCAACGTCGTCTCGCCCGACCGAATTGCCGATACCGTCACCAACTTGATGGTGCGGGCGTTTAATCCGGTGATTCGAATTGAGGAGATTATCGAAAAGAAGAAGGCGGTCGTCGCTCGACTGAGGTCGTCCGGCTTGCTCGTTGGCGATTCCATTTGTTCGATTGCCGATGGCGATGTCTTCCAGCCGGTGGTTCGGCGGAATGACCGACTTGGACAACCGCTCCGGGGCGGTATCGTCGTCCCGCCATGGACCGTCTGCCACATGCTTGGGTTTATGACCGAAAAGCAGTTCGAAGAGCTGACAAAGGAAGAGGAAGAGCCGGAGGAGGGCGAAGAAGAGAAGGCGGAGGAGACGCCCGAAGAGCCGACGGAAGAAGAGGAGGAAGCCGCGAATCAACTGACCTTGAACATTAAGCTTTGGCTTCATGGCGGCCGCAGCAATCCGCTCGGTTTGCGAAAGGGATTGCGAACCCAACGCTACGGAGTGTTGATTCGACCCAACGGCGAGTCGACTCGGATTCTGCTGAAGTCCGACGTAATCGGCGCCGCTCACCCGCTGGTCGGTTACGATTTCTATGAAAAAGACCCGCACGACAAAAAAATCCCGGCGAAGCACCTGGGCAAATCCGATTGGCGCGGCGCCTTTGATGTCAAGCCTAACGGCTCACCGTTCCGCTTGATCTATGTTCGCAGCGGCGGAAAACTGATGGCGCGAATGCCGACAGTTCCCGGGCAACATCCCAGCGTTGTTGCTTTCATGAGAGACGACGACCGGCGACTTCAGGCGGAATCGTACGTCCGTTCGGTCGAGAGCGAGATCATGGACCAAGTCGTTCAACGCAAGTTGTTGGCGAGGGATTTTCAGAAGCGGCTCGACGCGGGCCGGACCGATGACGCCAAGACCGTGCTCGAGAGGTTTCAAGCTCTTCCCAAGCAGACCAACATGAAAGACCGACTCGACTCGCGCAAGGGTGAGATCATCGAAGTCGGCGTGGTCGATCCGCGAACGGAACGGTTGATCAAGCGGCTCTTTGGTCAGACCGAAAAACTGGTTGCCGAGCACATCGACCCAGCCACCTTGCTGAAATTGCAGCGAGCGCTCGAAGAGAAAAAAGGCAACTGATCGGCGTTGCCTCGGCTGCATCAAAAGCCGCTTCTCCCACGACGCGCACGATGCGTGAGAGTCGGGGGCCAACGCGCGCATCTTAGTCCCCAGTTAGGTCATCGTCTCCACGCGGTTTGTCGCCGATCGAACTGCGGCTGGAGGCCTGGAAGCCCCAGATGCGCCTGAGATGGTTGCGTTGTGCGGGTTACATCTAAGCAACTCTGCTCGCGAAAGCAAGGATCGCACGCGGAGACGCTGAGGGCGCGAAGCAAGACGGAAAGACTTTTCGTCGAACTTAGGTGGCAGAGGCGCGGACGAGACCAAGATCTAACGCTCCTATCACCTTTGTCGTTCTTATTTTCACTTGCCGTTTCGCACTTGCACGCTTCGGACTCCGCCGCCCCCCCCCCCGACGCGTCAGGGAAACAGGCAACTCATCGGATGCGTAGCGATTGTTCTACTTGTTCAATCTGCTTGCTCAATCAACGTATGCAGCTGATTCGCCGCCAAGTTCTTGAATTCCGACCATTGCCCATTCGGCCAGCGAATTCGGATGTCGGCATTTCGCCTCTTGTCGATTCCCAGGAGGAGGCGTCTTTCGCTGTGCGAGAAAAACCCGTCGCCGGCGCTGATTGTATAGACTCGTTTCGATGCTCCATCGAGGACTTCGATGCGGGTGCCAACTGCGTCTCGATTGGACTGAACGCCGACGAGTTCTAGCACGAGCGCGTTGCCTTTTTCCGGGCACTCGTTGTCGAGCAATGCGACCGCGTCTTGTTGGTGCACGATCAGCAGATCGGTGTCATTGTCTCGGTTCCAGTCCCACTTCACGACGCCTCGTCCGAGTCGTTCGTTCTTGAAATACGCTCCAGCTTCGTCGCTGACATCTCGATATCGGCCACGCCCCGACTCGCGAAACAGCTGCGCTTGCATCTTCCAAGGATCGCCTCGATGGCGAAGATCGTCGATATGCCCGTTCGCGACGAACAACTCCCAGCGACCGTCGAGATCCAGATCGATCGCTTGGGCGCCGAATCCGAGCAATGGCAAAGTGGGGTCCGAGAGGCCGGTCGACTTGGTGGCGTCGCGAAACAACATATCACCGAGGTTGAGATACATCGTGTTCGATTCGCCATGAAAATTGGTGACGTAAATATCGAACAGCCCGTCGTAGTTGAAGTCGGCGCAGGCGAGTCCCATACCCGCTTCGGCTTCGCCGCGGTCGCTGACCGAAACGCCGGCGTCGCGCCCCTGACGCTTGAATTGAGGGCTGCCCGTCTTGGCGAGATTTTGAAATAGAAAATTGGGTTCGCCATCGTTGGCGATGTAGATGTCCAACCACCCGTCGTTGTCGTAGTCGGCGACGAGGGTGCCGAGTCCTTTGCCGTCGGGCGCGACGATGCCGGATTGCTTCGTGATGTCGGTGAAGCGACCGTCGCCGCGATTCCAGTACAGTCGGTCTTGTTCAGCACCGAAGTTGTGCGGGTCGCAAGTCGCGGCGCGACCATCTTCCGCATGGCAGACCCGCAGCGAGTCGACATAGTTTGTCAGGTAGAGATCGAGCAGGCCGTCGCGGTCGAAGTCGGCAAGAGTGACGGCGGACGACCACTGCTCGCCCCCCAACCCGGTCTCGTCCGTGATGTCTTCAAATGTCCCATCGCCGTTGTTCCGATAGAACACGTTGCGGCCAAAGTTGTTGACGAAGATGTCGGGGTCGCCATCATTGTCGAAATCGGCCGACGTACATCCTTGTCCGTATTGATGATCGCCCAAACCGGCGGCCTCGGTGACGTCGACAAACTGGCCGTCACCCAAGTTTCGAAAGAGGCGATCGGTATGTTCGCGATTCGCGTCCTTGGCGGGCAATGGACATCCTTGAGCCAGGTACAAGTCGGGGAAGCCATCCATGTCATAGTCCAAAACCGCAACCCCTCCGCCCATGCTTTCCACTAAGTACTTCAATCCCGATTGGCCGTTGAAGTAGCTAAACCGAACTCCAACCTCCTCCGCGACATCACGCAACGCCAGTCGGCTTCGGCTAGGAGGCTTCGCGGGAAGATGATTTCGTTTCTTCAGGCTGACTCGAGTCTGGATCGACGAATTGGCGTTGGGCTGATTCGGTTCACTGGTCGAATCGGCGGGCCCGATAGACGGGCCATGTTGTTTCGTCGCCGACTGCTGAGAGGCAACGCGGCTGGCTTGTTGCATCGCGGCCAGCTTTTCTCCCGCGACGGATGGAATCGTCCTGCCAGGCCCTTCTCGCTGCACAGTCGACAAGGCGATTCGCACGTCGGCTTGCGTCTCGACGTTTGAGTTCATCGTCTGCGCCTGTTCGAACCACCAGAGTGCTTCCTCGCGGCGATTCAGTTTGGCCATTGTTCGAGCGACGGATTGCACGATCGGCAGGCGGAGCTTTGAGTCCTTCTTTCCGTGCAAGACGCGGCTCGCTTGACGCCGCATGAAATCCCCGAGTGCAGCGAGTTGATTCCATTTGTCCGCCTCGTCGCGGCGTCCGAGTCGCTGTAGCGAGGCGGCATAGCGGTTTTGGGCGGCCAGATCATTTGGCATGACATCGAGCAGCCGCCGATAAGCTTGCTCAGCGGTCTTCCAATCGGTCTGCTCGGTCGCGAAGCGTCCCAGGCTGCGCCAGTAGTGTTCACCCGCGGCTTGCAAATCGAGTTCCTGGCTGCCGAGCACTTCACCCGCTTCTTCGAATTCCAGCTGATTCATCAATGCGTCGGCTAATAGTCCGGC
Organism: uncultured Pirellulaceae bacterium; assembly: GCA_964567745.1. Classification (GTDB taxonomy): domain Bacteria; phylum Planctomycetota; class Planctomycetia; order Pirellulales; family Pirellulaceae; genus CAZMNY01. The sequence goes on from CAZMNY010000042.1 coordinate 52,158, forward strand.
GGCGTCAGCGTGACGGGGGCGCCGTTTGAGCGTCGAGCGGAACAACTGTTCGGCCGCTTTGTGTCGCGAGTCGAACAGATAATAGCGTCCCAACGCGATATGACTTGGCAAGTCGTCCGGATTGGCGGCGACGGCCGAGGCGACTAGTTCTTGGCCCTTCTTTGCATCCGTGACGCCCGCCGCAATCGACTCGTGAAGAACCAATTCGTTAATCGTCCACGGCCGGAGCATGCGTATGCCTTGGAGCTGACGACGAACGTCAATGATGCGCATCTGCGCGACATAAAGCTGGACGAGCCGATCGCGAGGCAGAACGTACGTTGGGTTCAGGGCGACGGATCGTAGGAGTCCTTTTTCGCCATCAGCAAGGTCGTGGTCCTCCAAATGCAACGTCGCTTCAAGGTATCGCGCGGTTCCGCCTTGCCTTCTCTTGGGCGCCTCAGCAGGCAAGCTGCCGTGATCCGGAACTCGCCGCCACAACTTACTTGCCAGTTCGCGATCGCCTTCGTCTCGGGCAATTTGGCCCAACACGAGAAGAGCTTGCCCGTTGTCCGGTTCGGCCTGAAGCACTCGTGTGTAAAGTTGTTTCGCAGCGGCAATATCAGGCTTGGCGATCGCATCATTCGCTTGTTTCGTCCAAAGGGCCACCTGCTGCTCGGTCGTCAATTCCGTCTGCTCCGGCTCTGTCATCATGACGACCGTCGCCAAAATCAAAATGGTGGCGACCACGATGATTGTCGCCATTTGAAATCGAGTCATCGTGACTCCTCAAAGCGGCTCGGCTCGGCTTTTCCGTTAGCGGCTTTTCCGTTAGCGGCTTTACCGCTCGGTGATTTGCGCTCTTCGATAGCGTGTAACTCCTGCTTGACTCTTTTTAGGAAGCCTGCAGGGACCGGGTCGTGCGGGGCCAGGTCGACCGCGTTCTGTATGAATGTCTCGGCTTCTTCGGGGCGTTTGGCGGTCAACAGCGCCGCGCCCAAAGCCAGTTGGGCGGGAGGGAATTGCGGCGCGGCGGCAATGGCGTTGCGATATGATTCGATCGCCTCTTCGACTCGCCCACCGTTCTCAAGTAAAAGGCCAAGCGCGAAGTGTGCGTTGCCGTTAGTCGGTTGCTTCTCAATACAATCACGGTACTGCAGCTCGGCGAGACGCGTTTCCCCTACGGACTCGTGCACCGCCGCTAGAATCTCGTGACTCTCCGCCTCGTTCGGGAAATCCTCGATCGTTTCGCGCAGCAGTCGTTTCGCGCCATCTGGCTCGCGCATTTGTAAAAGGCATCGAGCCATGCCCAATCGAGCCCTCGCCCAATTGGGTTTTGCATTCAACAGTTTCAAAAACTGGCTTGCCGCCAACTCGAATTGACCGGATAGATAAAGCTGATCAGCCGTTTGGGCCAAGCGCCGCGAATCGGATTCATACTGCTGCACTTCTTGGACTAACTTATCGGGCATCCGCCGAGCGTCATGAGGTAGCATGCTGGCTCGAAGATGCACCTGCATCGACTCGTCCAATTCGTTATTGATGCGAAGCTGTTTCGCGAGCAGCGAATTTGCCTGCCGGCTGCGAGGCGCCAACTCAACGGCTTGCCGAAGAACGATTTCAGCTCGCTCGCTGTCGCCGGCCTGCTCCGCCGTTTCAGCGATGCCAATCAACGGGTACGGCGACTTGGGAGCATATTCCATCGCCTTCGCAAACAGCCGCTCAGCGTCACTCGCACGATCCAATTGCAACAGCAACTCGGCATAGCGCATTAGCATCGGCGGGTAGTCCGATCGAGTCTGAAAGGCCAACTCGTACTGCTCGGCGGATAAACCCCAGTCCGTCTCCTCGAGAAGCACAGCCAGATAGTAGCGAAACTGGAATGATTCGGGATCGAGTTCAACGGCCGTTTCGAAACACTCCCGCGCTTGATCTTTTGCCAAATGGGCCCAATATCCCATACCTAGGCGGCCCCAGTTCTCTGCGGTCGGTCGTTTGGCGACCGCCTGCTCAAGTCCGTCAATGGTCTGAACAACCGACTTGGCCACGCCCTCCCGCTGAAACTCGGGCAGAGACGTGATTCGCGCGTCGCTGTTTGGCCTTAGCCCAAGGTAGGCGAGACCCAACGCGGCGGCGGTTGCCAGCAGAATGACGCCTGCGATCGGCATGCGTTTCATCGAGTTGGCTCCGCTGTTTGAGTTGGGGCCGCCGGGCTCGTTGACGTCGCGTCTGTCGTTCGGCTCTCACCTTGACCTCGGCGAATCGTCACCAATCGGTCGACTTCTCCGTCAAGCTGAAAATCCTCCCAGCGACCATCGGGCCAGCGCACGCTGACTTTGTTGCACGTGGCGACGTTTCCCAAACCAAAATGCACGCGTGGATCGGATTGAGTCAGGTAGCTCGTGCAACGGTGCGATTCCCGCCAATCGGTTTCTTCGCCAAGCTGCAGCTCGACTCGAGCTCCCAAGATGGCGCGAGATTTGTCATCGACTAGCCGCAGCATGAGCCAATGTCCACGCTTGGGGAATTCATTGCGCAGCAGTTGGACGGGCGCGTCCTCGTTGGTGACCACGATGTCGATGTCGCCGTCCCCATCCAGATCTCCCGCGGCCAGTGCACGCGACGTGTCAGTCTGCGCGGTGAAGTCGCCGCCCCAATGGTTGAGCAGTTTGTATGAATCCGAGCCTTGGCCCATGAAGAGCATGTTCGTCTCGGCATAGCGGCGCCAAAAACTTCCGACGTCATCCGCTTTGGTTGCGGCACTCCGTTTCACTCGGCCATTGGCGACGAGCACGTCGAGCAACCCATCGTGGTCCATGTCGGCTGCGACAACGCCGAATCCCGTTCGGCCCACGCTCGAAGCGCCGAGGCCGGTGCGAACGGAGCGGTCGGCAAATGAGCCGTCGATGTCGACGTATGCCGTGTTGGACTCGCCGCGAATGTGGGTCAACAACAAATCGGCTCGCCCGTCTCGATTCCAATCTCCCAAAGCAATGCCCATACTCGCCTCGGGACGTCCAACTCCATTGACAGCCAAGCCCCATAATTCGGCTTCGTCGACAAACCGTCCGTCGTCACTTTGAAGCCAGAGTCGATTTGCTTTCATGTCGTTCGCAACAAACAAATCGATGCGACCATCGTCATTGAAATCGCGGCAGATTAATCCCAGGCCCGGTCCGCGAGCCGTCGCTAGGCCGAGGCGGACGGTGGCATCCTCAAACCGGACCTCGCCCGCCGTCGACTGGTTCAAATAGACTTTGTCCACGAGGCCAGGAAGGCTCTCGGGACCGCAGAAATCGGCTCGGCCGGAACCGTCGTCACAGCGATTGGCGGCATGGTATTGCAGGTAATTGACGACGATCAGATCGGGGCGACCGTCGGCGTTGAGATCTCGACAGGCCGACGCGGTGGACCAGAGTGGATTGTCGACGCCAGACGATTCAGTGATGTCGGCGAATTTTGCGGCGCCATCATTGCGAAACACATGATCTGACTCGTAGCAAGTGACGTACAAATCGAGATCGCCATCGTCGTCAAAATCGCCAACGCAGGCGCCCGTCGCGTAACCGCAATCTTCCAGTCCGCTTCCCGCCGTCGCATCCGAAAAATCGCCCTGCTCATTGAGCCACAGGCGGTTGCCGCGATTCCCTGCGAGAAAGAGGTCGAGATCGCCGTCTTGGTCAAAGTCCGCTAGCGTGGCGCCATTGCCCATGATGTCGGGCATGAAATAGTTTTCGGCATCGCGTGATTCTGGAAGAAACGCGTCGGCTGCAGGCTGTTGTTGTACGAGGAAAGCCCGTTGTTCTTTTACCTCGCCGAGTCGTGAACTGACCGTCATGTCACTGCCAGCACCGCAGCCAGCCGCAGTCAGCAGGCAAGCGAGCACGCCAAATGCCAGCGCAGCCCTTATGGGACCCGAAAACAATCGCACTCGTCGCGATCTTGACTCGCGCGGCGAGTTTCGGCTGGGAATACGTAGGTGAAACAACTCCCCTTGCCCTTGTCTTGAAGAAATTGGTACAAGCCTCCGCCCCATCAGCGGACCATTGCCAAAATATCACTCACGAATGCACTAGTGCTGTGTTACAGCTTGGAATTGGGATCGACAATTCGTTTGGTCAACGCCCGCCACGGCGAATCGGGTGCGCCACCCTAAAACTAAGGCGTAACGCAGCACTAGTGCGCGACGCCCGCAGGTGTCGCAGCATGCGCGGCACGAACGACGGCGGCATACTCATGCGACAATTTCAATTGATCTTGGTTCTGGCATTCGCTGGAATTCTGACCGAGCCATCGACGGCCCAATCACCCTACCCGGCCTACGGCCAGCCATCACTATCATACAGCCCGTATTCCGTCCCGGCATACCAGCCTCATCCCGACGTTACCGAATTCGGCGGGCCGAGCTATCGGCTGCCAAATGACACGGTTGCTTATTCCGGTGCGACAAATACGGGGCCAACAAATACGGGGCCAGCATATACGGGGCCAGGCGGATACGACGTCGGGCCCACGCGGGGAGACGTCTCGGGCGCGAATGATTATCGCCCTGCGACCGAGCAACCACAGCGGCCCTATTCGCCAGGCCCGACTTGGGCTGAGCCGCCCAGGTCGTTCGCGGCGCCGCGCGGCGACGACTTGGGAGACCGAGCTGGCGCGTCGATCGCTCAGGCGCCAACCTCGCCCTCCGACTCACCCGCTGCGACGATTCCGCTTCAAAGCGGCGCGGCCACATTGGATCCAACGGTGTCTCGACCTGCCGAGGACTACAGCAACAGCATCGAGGCGATGACGGATGAGATTGCTGACAACATGAACGCGGCGAACTACCTTCACGAACCGTCCGCCTATTGGTTCGTCCAGTCAAAATGGGAAGGCAGCGTGGAAGTCGGGCTAAACGGCTCAGCGGGCAACTCCGAGTCGCTCAGCATTCAGTCGGGCTTTGACCTGAAGCTGGTCGATGGCGACTACAAATGGCAATCCGATCTTAATTACGTCAAGACGACGACGGACACAACGGAAACGCAGCACAACGCGTTGTTCAACTACGGCTTCAAACGAGGGTTTGGCGAGAGCCCCTGGTCCGTCTTCGCCAAGAGTGCGTTGGAATACGATGAGTTCAAGGCATGGGACGTACGCTGGTCGATCAACACAGGTTTGGGTTTTCGGCTATGGAAGTCGGACATTACCGAATTGACCAGCCGCTTCGGTGCCGGCACCTCGCGAGAATTTGGCGGGCCCGACAAGAGTTGGGCGCAAGAGGCCGTTTTTGGCCTCGACTACGAACGTCAAATTTCCAAACGCCAAAAACTCAAATTCACCAGCGACTACTTCCCGGAATGGCAAAACTTCGCCGACTATCGATTGGTCACAACTTCTTCCTGGGAATTCTTGCTCGACGAAGAAAACAACCTGAGCCTCAAGCTTGACGTCACGGATCGTTATGACAGTACTCCAAGCGGACGCAAGCCCAACGACATCAACTACTCGCTTCTTCTGCTTTGGAAGACCTAGTTCGTCCATCGAGGCGTGGCGCGGCCGAAAGGCGGACCGGCTTCTTCTGCGATTCGTTTCCGACTTGTTCATCCACAATCAAGGCCTGCTCGCTCAGCCGAGCGCCGAAAGAGCGAACCAATGGCGCAACTCCTGGAAGTCATTCTTCGCTGCGAATGCACAAGCACGCATCACAAACTGGCTATCGACGCGCTCCGTCATTTGAGAGAAAAGAACGCCAACCCATGGCGGAATCTGTTCTTGCGCAACTTCGACACCTATATCGAAGGTTCGAAGGCACCGGACAAGAAGTTCAAGGACTTTCGAAACCACGTTCTCCATGTTGGCGACAACTATTGGGGAGGCGCGGTCGAGGCAGCCAAGAAGTGGTATGCGGAAACCGTCACCATGCTCAGCAACAAGCAATGGAGCAAGGCGATTTACGCCGCGGGAGTGTTAAGTCACTACTACACGGATCCGATCCAGCCGATGCACACCGGACAAAGCGAACGCGAGGGCGTTGTTCATCGGGCGATGGAATGGAGCATCGCCAAGAGCTTTGATGACTTACGCGATTCGCTGGAGAGCGATCTGGGCGGGTACCCTCAGATTGACGCTCCCACATCGAATGACTGGCTTGAGCAGATGGTCGTGGCTGGTGCCGAAGTGGCTCATCCCCACTACGAAATGTTAATCGACCATTACGACTTGAAGCGAGGCAAAAAGGACCCGCCTGCGGGACTTGACCAGGAATCTCGCGACTGCTTGGCGCGGCTGCTCGGCCACGCTTCGGTCGGTTTCGCGCGAATTCTCGAGCGAGCCTTTGCGGAATCGAATGTGACGCCGCCGGGCGGAGGCGCCGCCATTGTCGGCTATCTGTCGCGGCTGACGATTCCTTTCAGCTGGGTCGCTCGCAAATTGACCGACAGTGTATCTCGCCGTGAAGTCACCGCAATCTATGAAGAATTCAAACGCACTGGAAAAGTGATCGACTCGCTGCCGGAGGACGACCGGCTGATTCGCAAGCAACACGCCGAAGAGGTGTTGCAAGTGCCGTTGTCGGAACTGGACAAGCAGACGATTGATCCGCCCGGCAATCAATTCGGCAAGGGAGCGGAACGTCGAGACTCGCGGCCAAAACGTAAGCCTCGAGTGAAGCCGGCGACGATACGCAGGCCCGAGTCCCCGAATTCATCGAACACGGCCGAGCGGAAGCGGCCCGAATCCGATTCCGCCGATGCCAAACAGAAACTCAAATTCCATCTTTCTCGCAAAGCCCCGATCGTCGACGCGCCGTCGATCGGACCCAAAACGGCGCGACGCCTGCAAGCGATCGGCGTTAAGACGGTCGACGACCTGTTCCGGCTCAATCCGGAAAAAGCAGCGATGCAAATCGGGCGAAGTTACATCAACTCGGAAACGATTGGACGCTGGCAAGCGGAAGCCAAGCTGGCTTGCCTGATCCCAAACATCCGCGGCCACGATGCCCAGATCCTCGTCGGTTGTGAACTGACCGACCCAGATGAAATCGGACTCTTCGACGCCGACGAGTTGCTCGACATCGTGCTGCCCTTCGCTGGCAGCCGAGACGGTCAGCGATTGTTGAGAAACATGCGCAGTCCAGATCTCGCGGAAGTTTCCAACTGGATCCAATGGGCGGGCGAGTCGCGCGGACTGGACGCGGCGTAAACGCGCGGCGAGTCGCCATCCGTCGTGGTGATCCGCGACATGGCCAGTGGCTACAAGGTGATCACTTGATCCGGCGGGTTTGACCCCAAAGCTTCATAGAGCTGCGGAAAACACCCGGCGGTCACGCCGTCGACGACTCCCTTGGCCTTCACGTCGCCTCGCCCACACTGCTCGAGCGTCCCCTCTGCGAGACCTCGGCGGACGGCGCATTGGTCGCACATCACCAAGAGCATATTCTTTTCTTTCGCCACCGCCGCCAAACGCTCCCCGATCTCGTCACCGCTTCGGAGCGTGTACGTGTTGTCGTCAAAAAAGAACATGCCAACAACGTCAGCGCCATGAAACCCCTCTTCAATTTGAGGATGAATCATCGTCCCTAGTTGAAACGTGGAAGCCATATTGGTTCCAAAAATATAGGCGACTTTCATGTTCGTCTCACCTCGACATTGAGTTGTCTCGTCGTGATCACGGCACGTTGAGAGCCTTGGAAAAAGGTATCAAAGAACGGGTGAGACTTGTCTGACACGAAGCTGCTTTGCCGCGCCAACTAGATTCGGCCCCTAAGGATCGTCCCCTTTGAGCCGATGACGGTAGGCGGCAAAGCCGAAAACAAGAATGCAGAGTACGCAGAGAAGGAAAACGCCGAGCCCCAGTTGCGCGAGCCAAGCGATTTTCCACGATCCTCCCCACAGCGATACAGTGAACGCTAACATGCCGGCCGCAACCGAAAGGACCTGTCGGCGCCGCCAAACGGCCATCCGCCCTTTCTTGTCTGCTTCGTCGTCAATCATCTTCGTCATCCGGCTATGATAAACGTGTCGCGTGGCATTGCATTGTTCTCGTTGTACAGCGCCGCTTGGAGCTCCACAAACCGATGGCTGATTGTTACTTAACGTCGAAACAGGGCCTTTCGTTCGCAATCGTTTTTCTTGTCGTGTCGGCTTTGGCGACGAGCGACAGCGCAGCCCAGCGATCGCCGCAAGAACAGCTGTCATCAAAACAGCCAAACACCATTCGCATTGCGACGTTTAATACTTCGCTGAATCGGAAGGCCGAAGGCCAGCTTGCGCGTGAACTCAGCCGCGGCGACTCGGCCCGGGCCCGTCGCGTCGCCGAGGTGTTGCGGCGAGTGCGGCCCGATGTCGTCTTGCTCAATGAGTTTGATTTCGACAGCAACGGAGACGCGCTTCAGGCGTTTCAAAAGCGTTACCTCGAGATCCAGTCGCCCGCCGCGCCGCCTCTCAGGCTGCCTCACCACTATCTTGCGGCTGTCAACACCGGCGCGCCCAGCGGGCTCGATCTCGATGGAGATGGCGTGGTGCGCGGCCCGCAAGACTGCTACGGTTTTGGCGCTCACGAAGGGCAGTTCGGAATGGTCGTTCTCTCGCGGTATCCGATTCGACGATCTCGAGTTCGCACCTTTCAGAAGTTCCTTTGGAGCGACATGCCTGGAGCGAAGTCGCCCACGCTTGACGGCAGGCCCTACTACGCCGACAAGATTTGGCGGCGACTACGATTGAGCTCGAAGAGCATTTGGGATCTGCCGATCGTTGTTAACTCAACGACCACGATCCATCTCATCGCTTCGCACCCCACGCCTCCTGTTTTTGACGGCCCGGAGGACCGCAACGGCGTTCGAAATCGCGACGAGATTCGCTTCTTGGCGGACTATGTGACAACGGGCAAGGGAGAGTATTGCTACGACGACCAGGGAGCGCGAGGCGGCTTGGTTGCGAATTCGCATTTCGTCATTGCGGGCGATTTGAACGCCGACCCAAATGATGGAGACAGCACCGACAATCCTGCCAGAGCATTGCTTCGTTCTGCTGCGGTTAACGATCGACTCACACCGCAAAGCCGCGGTGGTCAACGCGCCGCCGAGCTCGCTGGAGGCGCCAACAAGCGACACTCCGGGCCCCATCGATTCGACACAGCCGCTTTTTCGGTCGAGAAGGTTGGCAACTTGCGAGTCGACTACGTACTGCCGAGCAAGTCGCTTGAAACGGTCCGCAGCGGCGTCTTTTGGCCGCTCCCCGAAACGCCTCAGTCCGACTTGCTGCAAGCATCCGACCACCGACTCGTCTGGGTCGATGTGGCGCTCGGAGTAAATTAATGGAGAATCTTGTGAATTATCAATTTTCCACCACCTGTGTTATCGTTTGCAGGTATGTTGAGCCGAAGTCGGAATCCCTAGGAAATTCATGTGTGTTTTTTGACATGCGTTCTTGTCTTGGTCCACCAAGTGGCGCTTGACGATCGCAGCCTTCTGCTCGCCTGTAAACTGTCGACGATTTCGCTTCTCGCTCATGAAATTCTCCTCGATCGGCTATGCTAACACGCGATCAGGAAAACTCCAGATTCAGCTGAGGCAAGACATTTTCCCACATTGCTGAGTCGTTATCCAAAGGACAAGAGTATGGCCAATGCACCTAAGTCGAGGCAAGCTTTCACGTTAGTTGAGTTGCTGGTTGTTATTGCAATCATCGGAATCTTAGTGGCTCTGTTGCTCCCTGCGGTTCAGGCAGCTCGAGAAGCGGCTCGCCGGATCAGCTGCGCCAACAACATGAAGCAGATCGGACTTGGTCTGCACAACTACCATGATTCGCATTTGACTTTCCCGCCGGAATCGATCTGGATCTACGACGATCCGAATGCGGGACGCCTGCCGCGGAACTTCACCTGGATTTCCATGATGCTGCCCTACCTCGAGCAGGATCAGCTTCACAGCAAGATTCGCTTCGAGTTGCCGATTTGGAATCAGGTCGATGGAACCAACAATGTTCGAATCATTTCAAAGCAATTGAAAATACTCACGTGTCCGTCGGACCCAAAGATCAGCCGCAACGGAGTTGGCTCGCACGGCATGGCCTATACGAATTACGCCGGCGCCGAGGGGTATGACTGGTGGAAGCGAAACAACGATCCCCACGGTGGGATCTTCACGCTCTCCTCGGCCACTAGGCTCGCCGACGTGCTGGACGGAACATCGCACACGATTGCGGTTGGTGAAGTGACTTCTTTCGGTTTCAAGTCGGGCGGGCACCAAACGATGGGGCACGGTACGCGGCGAGTGACGTCAGGCGAAGCCGTTTTCCGACCTGCCTTAGTCACAGTTCCATATTCTGATTCGCACGACCAGAATCAGTACCTCACGCCGGAGGGAAATCGTATTCCGCGATGGCAGTGGTTCCGTCGAGCGCCGCATTCTTACAAGGCGACCTATTTGCACTGCTTTGGCCTGAACTCGGAATGGCCAGGCGCCCACAGCATGCACCCGGATGGCGGTCAGTTTGCAATGGCCGATGGTACGGTTCGATTCATCACGGAGTCGACCGACTATCGAGGCGTTTGGTATGCGCTGAACACGTTTAAGGGCGCGGAAGTCTTTGCCGAAGACAACTAGCTCGGCAGAGGGCTTTGCAGCAGGCTGGGTGGGCCAGCCTGCCTTTACATAATCAGCGTAATAGAAGGCTAAATTGAACGTGAAGAATATTCTTGGACTAGCTTCAGTTGCCGTTGTTTTCGCTTTGGTGTCGGGGTGTGGCGGGGGCGGTTCCGGCGCTGTTAAGGTCGACGCTAAAATTACGATCAACGGCCAAGCGCCAACTGGGCCCGCGTCGATTGCATTGACGCCGAAGAAAGCCGAACTCACAGGCAAAGTGGCAGGGTTTCTGGCAGCAGACGGAACGGCTGTCTTTTGGACTGATGGCAGTCAGGACAGCCCCGACGGCCTTCCGCCTGGCGAATACACCTTGGCCCTAAGAATGGACCCGATGAATCCAGGCAGTTTGCCCAATGCCGAACCCTATGATCTCAAGGTCGAGAAAGCCGGCACGCTCACGATTGACCTCAAGCCAGCCTCGGGCAACCGACCTGGGGCGGGACTCGGCTTGCCCATCCAGTAGGCAGTAAACGAGTAGGCGAGCCGGGACCAACCAGTCATTTTGAGCCTTTGAAACGTGGGCTCTTTTTTTGCGCCGTTCTTGCCAAGTCCACGCGTCGAAACCGCCGAAAAGAAGTTGCGGGCGGTGCCGCTTTGGCTGCTCCTTGAGTCGTCGGGAGCCGTCGGTCGCCGCATGGTCATGCAGTCGAGCCGGTTTTTGCGCAGGGTCGTTCCCGGTAAGTACTTACGAGCGGCTTTCATTGACGACCCGCCCTTATTTGAGTAGGCTTAGCTGTGTGGGTCTGCGCGGTAGTAATCGCCCTAATGGGGGTGCCATTTGCCGTGTTGCGGCCGGTTCTCATGGTTGAATTCGACGGCACGCTTTTGGATCCCTTTGCTCCTCGCTTTGACTCGGGTTGGGCTCTTCGCCTGGCCACCGTTTTGATCAGCAACTTGAATCGTTGCACAGGAATGAATCGATGAAGCTGTTAAGAACTTTCGTTGTCGCCATGGTCGTCGTGTTCTCGATGTGTCAAAGCAGTCAGGCGTACAATCCCGAGAGTCCTGAAGTTCAGGCGATATTGAAGAAGGCCGTCGGTTTCCTGAAAACGGAGGGAAGTCGAAACAACAAGCTCGGTGGCCATGCGCTTCGCGGGATGGCGATTCTCAAGGCGACGCATGACCCCAAGGACGCGGCTGTTCTGGAGGAGGTCGCCTATGTTTCGCGAGTCGGAAAACTTCCTGTCGAGCGTCTGCGCGAGCTCGAGCCCGCACAATACAGCCTGGGCATTGCGGTCATGTTTTTGGCGTCGTATGACAAGGTCAAATACAAACCGGAGATCAGCAATTTTCTAGCGGCGTTACATGCCAACCAGAGACAGGATGGCGGTTGGTCGTATGTCCAAATGGGAGAAGAACCTTCCGGTGACACGTCGCAAACCCAATACGGAGCGATGGCGTCCTGGGTGGCATTGAAGTCGGTCAAGCTTCAAGCGAAGCCGAGAGTGTACGAAAAGGCGCTCGTTTGGCTGATACAAAAACAGAACGCCAATGGATCCTTCGCGTACAAGCCCGACGCTCAGAGTGAGAACCATACATCGATTTCTCTGACTGCCGCCGGCGCCGCAAGCGCCATGATTTGCGCGGACGCGCTCGGCTTGTTGGACAAGAGCAAAAGTATTCAGAACAGCGGCGGCCTGCAAAGGGTGACCCCAAAAGGTGGCGAGGCTGGCCCGGTATCGGCGGGCATCACGCGGGCGGCCGTCATGACGACTGTGGGCCGAGCGAACAATTACTTCAACTCCAATTTCAGTTGGAAGAAGACGGATTCGTTCTACTACTTCATGTACGCGATGGAGCGTTACAAAACCTTTAAGGACATGGCTGCTGGAAACCCTGACGCGAAGTACGGCGAAGACGAGCCGGCTTGGTACAACGAGGGTGTCGAGGTTTTGAAAAAGCAGCAGGCTTCGGACGGAAGTTTTAATTCCATCAACGGCAAACAAGTGGCGACTTCATTCGCGATCTTGTTTCTCGTGCGAAGCACGAAAGCAACTTTTGAAACGGCCGTGGAAGGACTTGTTCGCGGCGGATACGGTTTGCCGAAGGACGTGTCGACGCTGAGAGAAGGCGAAGATGGAGAAGTCATTGGAACCGAGATCAAAGGCGCGCTTGATGACGTGTTGGCCTTGCTTGAGCAGGACGACGACACTGACTATGAGATGCTGCTTGCCAAGCTCAAGGACGTAAAGATCCCCAAAGTGGATGCTCGGCAGCGCGACGCACAAATGGAAAAACTGCGCAAGCGAATCTCGTCGCCCAAGTTTGGCGAACGACTTGTCGCGGTACGGGCGATGGCTGGTGAAAACAGTCTCGATGTGGCGCCCGGACTCATTTATGCACTCACCGATCCTGACAGTCGAATTGCCATAGAAGCACGCAACGGGCTTCGCTTCATCGCTCGCCGATTCGATGGCTTTGGCATGCCGAACGAGCCGAATGACGCCCAAAAGAAGATCGCTCAGGACGCTTGGAAGAAATGGCTGCGAAGCATTCGCCCGAACGCCAAGTTCATTCTTCAGTGACGCGAGCTCCGGCACGCTTGAGCACATTCCGCCAACGCACGCTTAAGCTCGGGTGCCTGCCATTGAGGCTCACTCGATTCAGCGGGTGCCGCGCACGAACGCCTGATCGACGGGCGAAAGTTTGTTGAGCGGCACTTTGACGGTCTTTCCGTCTTCCTTGCGAAGCAGCGTGGCTTGACCATCCGCAAGACGCACGAACTTGGCGACGATTTCATACTTGCCATCGAGTGTCCGCCAAGTCCGATAGTTGAGCCAGCCCTTCGCGCGTCCGCCGAAAACAAACAAATTATCTTCGGGCGAGGCGAGCATGAGTGCTACGGTTGCGTTGGCTAATGGGGCGAAACCAAGGTAGCTGTCCCCGCCGAAGTTTCGTTTCGAGCCGAAGTAGCTTGCCGAGCCATGCGCGTTTCGGCTCAGCTCGAGGTAGCTGAGCCAATTGTTCAGATGCAGATTGAGTTGCGACTTTTGGCCATGCTTGATGCCAGCGGTGCCGAAGAAGAGTCCCATGCAGCAGTTGGCGTGTGCGTGCCGCATGCGGTTGTTGTAGGCGATGAGCCAGCGCCCCATTTTTCGCGCGGCGCCCAGTTGCTGCCCGCGGATCGATAGTCCCACGGCGGCACCACCCGTTCGCGCGGGAGCGTCGTTATCGCCTCGGGCTGACGATGAGTAACCGACAGCGCCGCTTTTCGTCATTGCCTTCAAGATTTCCGCTTGCGAACGATTCCAAGCCGCATTGTCGATTTTGCAGCCGCACTTCTCGGCCAACGCCCAAGCGACGTGGGCGTGTGCGTTGATAATCGTCAGCCCTCCGCCTCCGTAGGTAACTTCGAACCGATGCCCCATGCGGCCGTTACCTGAAACCCGTTTGGCCAACAGATCGGCGCATTTCTGAATGTCCGGCAACACCGACTCATCTTCTGTCGCCAGATAGTACTCCGACAGAAAGATCGCCGCGTTTGCGGTAATCCAGTTTTTCGGACCGCCACGAGGGTTCTTCAGGTCGATGTTCGCGATGCCGCTGCCCTGAATGAATTTCACCGTCTTACGGATGGCGGGAAGGTACTTGCGATCGCCCGCGCTCAACAGCGCCATGCCGACATATGCGCCTTGATAGTCGACCGCGTCTCCCGCGACATGCCCGGGCCAACTTCCGTTAGCTCGCTGGTTATCGACGATCCATTGATAGGCGCCGTTGCGATACTTGTCCGCCTTCGGACAATCATTTGGGAATGACTTGGCGTATCGCGGCGAAGGCGGCAACGCAATTTCTAGTTTCGTGCGTTTGTCGTTTCGCAAAACCGTCAGTTCGACTAGTGGAGGCTGCTTGGCGCAACCGGCGTCGAGTGCGGTTGCGAGTGCGGCTTGAGGTCCGGTGAAGCCCGCGTCGAGCTGTTTTGAATACGGGCCCCATGGCTTCCCGCTGGCCGCGACAATTCGGTCGCCCTCCTGCAATCCGCCAGCCTTGCCTGGACCATCCCCGACGTGCCGCACCAAGATCGCCCGATCGCCGTCCGTCAATCTTCCGGTGGTCGATAAGACGCCCAGCGGGAAGTCATGCACCTCGCCGCTCTTGCTGTTTTCCAGACGAGGCGCGTAGTAGGCATGGCGTGTCGTTTGCGCAAGGCAAACGGTCGAGACCAAGATTGGGATGAGCGCAAAGACAGGGGCGAGTTTCATGGAGGCGTTCCCGTTCGTGTGGAAATACAACGAAGCTATGTTAGCCCAACACGCCTGGTGACGTTACGGGTAGGGCGAAGCCACATCAATATGGAACTGCGCCGCTGGCAACGCAGCGGACCCAAAACCGAGTCAATGGCTTTCCGATTCCAACAAAACCGGAGTCATTTGCCAGACGTTGAGCGCCGTTAGGGCGAAAATAGCTTGGCCGTCGGTTGGACGTCTCGGAGCCATTTTCTCCACGATTCCTGAGCGACTCTCTTTTGGGCGGCATTCGGCTCATTCGGCATGCCGAATCCGTCGAATCGTCGGGCGGCGGAGCGGAGTCCGTTGCGAGCCTCAATGGCGATTCGATTGTCAGGATCGCTGAGTGCATAAATCAGGCCAGCCACCGATTCGAGTCGGCCATCTGCCGCCATCCGTTTGACGGCGAGCAGCCGATATTCGAACCGAGGCGAAGACAACGCTTCGTGGATCTTCTTTATTTCCGGATCATTCGGGCTAGTGTCGACTCGCTCGATCTTGGGATCCTT
The DNA here is from genome assembly GCA_964567745.1 of uncultured Pirellulaceae bacterium. GTDB lineage: Bacteria > Planctomycetota > Planctomycetia > Pirellulales > Pirellulaceae > CAZMNY01. Next base: position 67,496 of record CAZMNY010000042.1, read on the forward strand.
GTAAGCGGACAAGTCGATTTCGCCGCCTTTGTCGAGTTCTTGAATCATGGCGTCGAAGTCAAATGCTTTCTTGAGCACGATCACGACACCCCTCTCGCGCTCGGTGAGGTTCGCCACATCCTTCGGTAACTGGTCTCCGCCGCCCAGCACGCCGTCGATCGGAACCACGGATCGCGTGCTACGCATCAGGAACAAAACGGCGAACGACGTTGCAATCTGCGTGCCGTTGATGGACCTAAAACTCCCATCGCTTTGTTGCTGCTTAGCCAACAGGTCGACGCCGTCGTTGTACCAAGCCGGTTCGTCTTCGCCGAACTCGGCGTCGCGATTGTTTGCTGCGAGTTCCTTGAAGGTCATGTATCGTTCCATCGCATACATGAAGTAGTAGAACGAATCAGTCTTCCGCCAACTGAAATTAGTGTCGAAGTAATTGTTCGCTCGGTCCACAGTCGTCATGACTTGCGCACGGGTAATGCTCGAGGGTTTCGGGCCAACCTTGGCTTCTTTGGGCGCCACTCTCTGGAGCCCGCCATTGTCTTGATCACTCTTGCTCTTGTCGAAGAGGCCCAGAGCATCGGCGCAGATTAACGCACTGGCGGCACCAGCCGCCGTCAACGAAATGGACGTGCGGTTTTCGCCCGGGGCGTCAGGCTTGTAGGCGAACGAGCCATCAGGAAACTGCTTTTGGATCAACCAGCCAAGCGCCTTTTCATACACAGCGGATTCAACGGACAACTCAGCTGTCTTCAGTGCGACCCACGAGGCCATGACGCCGTATTGCGTCTGCGACATGTCGCCCGACGTCTCATTCGGATGGTTGTACGACCAACTCCCGTCAACGCGTTGATTCTCTAACAACGCCGCGAGATAGTTCGCGATCTCCGCTCTATACTTCTGGCTGTCATAGGCGGACAGAAAGATAACCGCGATGCCGATGCTGTACTGCGAAGCCTCCAGCGAGCGAAGGCGTTCCACGGGCAGCTTGCCCAGTTGAGCCACGTAATTGACCTCGGCGACAACATCGGGGTCGTCATGGTCGTCCGTCGCTTTCAGAATCGCCAGGCCCCGCAAGGCGTGTCCACCGAGTTTCGAGTGTCTCTTCCCCTCATCCGACCGCAGATAAGCAACGGCTTGCTTAACGATCTGCTGGACCGGTTCGCTCTCAGGATGATGCGCTCTGGCGGTTTGCAGTGATGAACCCAAGACAGCAAACGCGAGAACCAGGGAAGCGAACAGTTTCATCGTCAAATTCTTTTCAAGTTGGCGCGCCGGGTGGAGATGCGAGGCTGTTCCGACAGTTCCTGTCCTGTTAGGGGGCTGACTTTCAGCACAGAGACGCTACGGGAAGGCTACAAAAAACGAGACCCATTCGTCAAACTTCGGAATTCACCGTTTTGTCGACCGCAGTCTGGCGTCCGCCAATGCTCAGCGTGATGAATCGAAAACTCGTTCCGTTCAGAGCGCATTTGACGTCTGTGACAACCAGTTTGGGCGAATCGGCCACTGGCCTCGCGGCGGGATTCAGTTCGGGGCTATGCTTTGCAGTCGGGCCGCCCTAGGGTGTCCCTATCCGATTTTTCGAGCGTTTGAGCTGAGCTATGGATTTTTCCTCTTCGACCGACGACAGGCGACGCCAGTTTTGGCGCCGATTCGGCGTCGATCGAGCGGTTGCCTATGCGGTGATGTTGCGCGGTTGGCAGTTTGCTGGCGGCGCGATCAGCACATTCCTGATTCTGATGTTCTTCTCGGAGAATCAGCAGGGGTTCTACTATGTGTTCTCCAACGTTCTGGCGATGCAGACCTTCTTCGAGATGGGTTTCAATATCGTTGTCACGAACATCAGCAGCCACGAATGGTCGAAGTTGCGATTGGATGAAATGGGCGGCGTCCAAGGCGACGCGGATGCCCAGAGCCGGCTCATTAGCCTCGGCCGCCTTATTTTTCGCTGGTACGCGGTCGCTTCGTTCGCATTCATCTTTGTCATCGGACTTGTGGGACTCACTTTCTTCGCCACGCGTCCGGACGCGTCGGTTCAATGGCGCGAGCCTTGGTGTCTGCTGGCCGTCTCGACTGGCCTCATGTTGTGGACGCTTCCATACAACGCCATGCTCGAAGGGTGCGATCGGGTTGCCAGTGTCAATCGATTTCGACTCTACCAGGCCATATTGGGAAACCTGGCTGTTTGGAGCGTGCTCATCTGTGGTGGCGGTCTTTGGGCCGTTGTGGCGTCATCATGGATGCGACTGGCTTGCGAGCTGGTCTTTCTCTTGATTGGATATCGCCGCTTTTTCTCGCCGTTTTGGCGGGCACCCAAAGCGGCGACGGTTTGCTGGCGGACTGAATTGTGGCCGATGCAATGGCGAGTTGCCATTGGCGGAATCTTCAATTACTTCGCACTCAACGTTTCCGGCCTGGTGATGTTCTATTATCACGGCTCGGTCGTTGCAGGTCGGATGGGGATCACTTGGACGCTAATGATCGTGGCCCATACGGCCGCGTTGGCCTGGGTTCAAACGCGTACCCCGGTGATGGGGCGACTGGTCGCTCGACGTGAATTCGAAAAACTCGATCGGCTGTTCCTGCGCTGGGCGTCTCTTTCGGTCGCGGCCATGGCGCTCAGTGGCGCCGCGATTTGGCTAGGCGTGATCACACTGCCCTACTGGTGGCCCGAAGTGGCTCGCCGGATGCTTGGCCCACTCGAGACTGCCATTCTCGTGATCGCGTTTGTCGTCGCTCAATTCCCCCACTGTCAGACCTACTATGTTCGCGCCCACAAGCGAGACAATTTGCTTGTTGTCAGCGCGTTCAACGGCGCAGGCATCGCCCTGGCCGTTTGGTGGGCGGGGGCTCAATACGGCCCGATCGGAGCTGTCTGCGGGTACGCGGCGGTCAATGCCTTGATCCTGCTGCCCTTTCAAACCCGCAAATGGATGCAGTGCCGCAACGAACGGATCGACGACTCCGCCAATTCATGACGCTTCAGAATCGGTCGGCGCCGGCTGTATCGTTTGAGCCAGTCATGCGGCTCGTTCTCGCTTATCGAAGGACTACGTCAACAGCATCGTGGCCTCAATGTGGAATGGACTGCTGGTCGTCGACGATTTGGGCGTTGTTTGCAAAACCAATCCCGCCGCCAGCCGATTGTTCGGGTTGCCGGAGTCGGAATTGATCGGCGCCAACATTAATCGCCTGCTGATGACAATTGATGGGGCGGCCTATGACCCGATGGACTTGCTCATCGATCAACTCCCTGAGGGCATCGACGGATTCGCCGCGAACGGGGGCCGTGAGCCGACACCCGTATCGATTTCGAGCGCTCCGATTAAGGAACCATCGGGGCAACGCCGGCAGTTCGTCGTTGTGCTCAAGGACATCACGGTTCGCAAAGAAACCGAAAGCGCGCTGGACCAAGCGATCCGCGAGGCGCGCCGAGCGAGTCAGGTCAAGAGCGAGTTCCTGGCGAACATGTCGCACGAGTTGCGAACACCCATGAACTCGATCATCGGCTTTACAAAACGCCTCATGGGTAAGCTCGAGGGAGAGCTCAAGCCGCGTCACATGGCCCGACGCGTTCCGCGGGCGGCACGGGGTTAGGACTCTACATCACGATGCAATACGTCGAGATGCACGGCGGACGCGTGCGAGTCGAAAGCAAAGTTGGCGAGGGAAGCACGTTTACGGTCACGCTCCCCTTTCAGCAGCCTTCGCCAGCGACGACCGTTGAGACGCCAGTGTCCGAAGCGACTCCGGAAGCGACGAGCGACGAAGACTATGTTGGCGTGCTGATTCTCTGCTTGGACAATGACGACGACAGCCGCCAATTGCTGAAACTCACGTTGGAGGAGGAGTCCGGTTATCAAGTAATCGCCGCGAAGAGTTTTGACAGTGCGATCGCGCTTGCCGACGCCCACAATCCCGACTTGATTTGCCTCGATCTCAATATGCCCAGTCGCAACGGGCGGGAAGTCAGGGATGCACTCGCCTCAGATTCCGCGACGGCTGGAATTCCAATTATCTTCTTGTCGTCGCCTGACGTCGCAAGCAAACGAAAAGGCCTCGACCCGGACCGCGTGCTCGCCAAGCCCGTCGATACAACGCTCATGTTGGCCATGATCGAGAATGCGGTGACGTCCAACATCGGAAGCGTTCTGCTCGTGCAGAGTGAGTCGGAAGCACGAGATTCGCTGGCTCAGTCGCTTGCGGATCGGGGTATTCGAACTTGGTCAGCAAGCAACAACGAGGAAGGACTAGAGCAATTGAGTCGTAACGAGCCGACGGCGATTGTGCTCGATGTCGATTCTCAACACGACGATGCTCTGGAGTGCCTGAACGCTTTGAGTTCCGAGGAGACGTACGCGAGATTGCCTGTAGTCGCCATCACGCAATTAGAGCTATCAGCCGAACTGAGTGAAGCGATTTCTCGTCAGGTCGATTGCCTTTTAGACAAGAACGAATTGACGCCAGCGAAAGTTGTCGCAGCGATTCTGATGGCGTGCAAGCGTCGTCGACATACCGTCGAGGCGGCGCGTGTGTGAGGTGTTGAGTGATGTGTTGATTGATGTGTTGATTGATGTGTTGCGGTGGACCGAATAAGTAAGGATAAGGCCATTGCCCAAGATTCTGATTGTCGACGATACGCCGGACAACATCAGCTTGCTCGAATTCTGTCTCGACGACGAGGCGGACTACGACTTCTATTCGGCATTCGACGGGCAGGAAGCGTTGCGCGTTGCCCGCGAGATCCATCCTGATGTCATTTTGTTGGACGTCATGATGCCTGTGATGGATGGCTTGGAAACCTGCCGGCAAATCCGACTTGATGATGAGCTTGCCCAAGTGCCTGTGATTCTAGTCACTGCCATGGCGGGCGAAGATGATGCGGTCAAAGGCCTCGACGCCGGTGCCTACGACTACGTCACCAAGCCGTTCAATGAGCGAATCGTCGCGGCTCGAGTTTGAGCGGCGGTGCAGAGGTATGCGATCGTTGCTGAGAATCACCGGCTTATTGGCGAGCTGGAAAAGTCTGCTCGCATGGATGGCTTGACCCAACTCTACAACCGTCGAGCATTCTTCGAAGTTTTCGAACGCGATCTGGCGCGCGCTGCTCGGCGAAACAAAGTCGGCTCATGCGTCATGATTGATGTCGACCACTTCAAAAACGTCAACGACAATTTCGGCCACCTCGCCGGAGATCAAGCACTGATAAAGGTCGCCAAGTGCTTACAAGTGGCTGGACGAGATAGCGACGCTGTGGGTCGGTATGGCGGCGAAGAATTCTGTGTTGTGCTCCCCGACACCGATCTTGATGGCGGCCTGATTTGGGCTGAGCGTTGTCGCGAATGCATTGAGCAGATCCCATTTGTTTGGGACGGGCAGCCGGTTCCATTATCCGCCAGTTTCGGCGTCGCGGAATGGCACCCGGCCGACCGCGATGTCGTCGTCATTGTCAACCGAGCTGATCAAGCGTTGCTCGACGCAAAAAGCTCGGGCGGAATCGAGTGGTCGCTGCGAAAGACTGCGCCGAATCGCTGCAGAACGCGTGAGCCGCAGAGCATTCGAGCATATTACAGCTCGGGGATTGGGCGGCCATGTTCGGTGACGATGGGAATCGGACGGCCTCGTGAATTCGTCCAAGAGGCGGCGAGATCGACGCCCAAGTGTCGAAACGTTGTGGCGGCAAGATCCTGAGGCCTAACCGGGCTCTTGGCGATCGCTCCGCCTCGTGAATCGGTGGCACCGATGACTTGCCCATGATTCAGCCCGCCTCCCGCCATGACCATCGACATCACGTTCGTCCAGTGATCACGTCCCGCATCCTTGTTGATGACCGGTGAGCGGCCGAACTCGCCCATCATCATGACAAGTGTTTTGTCGAGCATCCCGCGCTGCTCCAAGTCGTCAATCAGAGTCGCCAGCGTGCGGTCGACTCGTGGAAGCAAAGGCGTGAGCCCTTTTTCAATGCCTCCCCAACGCACTTGATCGCCATGGTGATCAAAGTATCCCCAGGCGCCGCTGACCAAGACAAACGTCACGCCCGATTCGACGAGTCGCCTAGCGAGCAAGGCTTTCTGCCCGATGCTGTCGTTACCATACGCCTCGCGCATCGTCGCCGACTCTTTGCCGACATCAAACGCGTCTTGAACTTCACCCGATAGCACCATTTCGTAGGCTCGTCGAGTTAAGTGGTCAACTTGTCCGAGGGCCTGGTGCTGATCGAGTTTGCGGTGGAGTTGATCGAAACTGGCTCGCAGGTTTTCGCGATCTTGTAGGCGGGGAATGTCGACGCCACTCGGTAGAGCGAACTTGCCGGCCAACTCGTTCCCTTTGACGGGGGCATACTGGGTGCCCATGTCGCCAGCTTCCCAGACGTCGGAGCCCCACGACCGTGCGAGTCCAACGAAGGCCGGCATGTTGGGATGATTCGGGCCGCGAAACTTCGCGGCAATGGCGCCCATCGAGGGATAGCCGCCGCCGTCTCGACCATCGTTGGTTCGTCGAGCGAGCGGATTGCCGGCTTGCATCGTGATCGGCGTATGATTGCTGGCTCGACAATCAACCGAACGGATAATCGACAACTTGTCTGCGATGGCCGCCTGACGCGGAAGATGCTCACACAGTTGAACGCCGGGCAGCTTTGTTGAAATGACGCCGTACGGTCCGCGAATTTCCTTCGGCGCGTTGGGTTTTGGATCCCACATGTCAATGTGGCTCGGCCCGCCGGAGAGCCAAAACAGAATGACTGCCTTCTTGTCTCCCGATGCTTGGCCCGCCGCCGCCGATCGCGAATTCAATTGCGAGGCCGCCAAGCCGCCGAGCCCGGCCATGCCCGTCTGCAGAAACCAACGCCGCGATCCGACTCGAATAGTTGGACTGACAGCACTTGAATCGTATCGATCAGCGAACATAGTCAGCTCCGTAGGACGTTGTACGCGAAGCTCCTGATTCTTGTGGAACCGGTAGCAAACGTCAACCTTTATTTCGACCAGGTCAGTCTTCCAACTCGCTGAAATCCACTAGCAAAGGTGTATTCAGTGCGGAACGCCATAGTGCGAGTGGGCGACACGGGATTCGAACCACCAGCGCCAAACCCTGGGAAAACAGCAACTCTGGGTCAAGGCGGCGCAGAATCCGGCGCACTCAGTGCGCTTCAGGACCAAATCGGCACCGATCTACGGTTGATCATCGAGGCATGGCCCGACCTGCAGGAAGCAACCAAGGAAGACGTTATGGCGATAATTCGGACTGCATGCGAGTCGCCTCATCATCGTCTACGTCTACGCAACTTCCTTTAGTAAAGTAATTCAACAGGTTTCGTAGACGCGCCAACGAGATATTCGCAAGAGTCGTGTTTGAGATTTTCGGTTAGGCGGCGTCCTACAGTTCTCCGTTGACGAATTTCTTTCCTTCCAAGAGCGAGATGATTCGCTCATGTCCGTTGAGCCGCCGCCATTTCTTTTCCGCGGACTTGGCCAATGTCTTGGCGTCTGTAGCCGCGTACGAGACTGAAGTACGTGGCGAGCGAGTTGCGGCCGGGCAGGCGGCGGCGAAAAAAAGCCGGGAACCTCGATTCCCGGCTCTTCCGTTCTCGGCCATTTCATGGGTATCGGCGCGAGCCGTTCCGCCCACGACGTCGTCCTGCCGGTCCGTGTTTCAACGATCGTTCAGTAACTCTTGGGTTTTGAAGTACATCCAGATCGGGATTGGATTAACCCAGGGAATAGAAGGGCCAAAATCTTCCAGACCCGTGGTGCCGTAATCCGGCGGTGTTTCATAGTCGAGGTTTTCATTGTCACTCCCTCCACCATTACCAGAACCCTTCAGCAGGTTGATGATCTCACCCAGCGGCATTCCCAAATCAAAGCCGCCCGGCAAACCGCCAACGTCAGGGTTCTCCATCATGAAGCCACCCAGTTCCCACGGGTCAATCGCTCCGCCCGGGACTTTTCCCTGGTCGATCAAATTCTGGATCAACCAGTTATTCAACGGATCCCGATCGAGTTCCAAGGAGTCCCCTCCCAATTTTTTCAGCTCATTAAGGATTTGTTCGTGATCGGGCATCAGGCCGGAGTCGGGGTCAGACGGATTGGGATTTCCTTCAGCGATAAAATCCCTATAAAAATGATGGCCAGTCTCAATCTGTATGATCAAAAACCAAAATCCATCGGGATGGTCTCCATGGTCTATTGTTTCCACCACGACGGCCGCGGTTCCGTCGCCAAGATCTTCGACGAACCAAAAGATCTGCTTGGCAGAAGCTGATTTTGTTAGCAAGCATAGGCAGACGACCAGAACTAGGCACGGGACGATGGCACGGCGTGTCCAGGAAGCCAACGGGATGATGTGACGATTTAGTAAGTGTGAGTAAAAGAAAAGATTTGACATCGGTAGGTTCCTTAAAAGATTAAATGGGTGGCTGATGACTGAGCGTCTAAATTGCAAGCGTGGTGCCAAAACCGTGTCACCTCGAGGCAGAAAACGACTCAAGGTTTTTTGGGATAGTCACTTAGGTTGCCTAAGCAGATGGGCACACAATTGCGAGCCCAAGCAAATGCGTGATCGATTCTGAGACATTCGTCCCAAAACGAGACCTCCAAACGAGCGTATCAACGGAGTAGGATGAGGGCGTCTCCGGACGTGCCGCTGGATGTTGTTCAACTGGCGGAATCGACGTACAGGCAATCTCGTCGAGGCGATGGACTGTTTCGCGAGGGAGCGACACCGTTTCATTTCCCGCCTGCACTATCACTCGATCCGACTCAGCTTCCCGGGTCCATTCGTTGGCGGCATCCGGCTTGCGGTCCAAGCGGCGGCGTACACGGTCGGGCGTCGATTCGGTCAGCTCGGCCAAAAGCGCCGCGGCGACCGCAGGGCGTTTGTTGCTCATGCCGAAGCTCCTCGTATCTGATCGCCGACCCATTGGGCGAGCCGCTCGGGACTGACTCCGGCAACCGGCATGCCTGCACCCTGGTGCGGTTGTGGACAAGAATGTCCGAGTAGGCCGGGCAGGACTCGAACCCGCGACAAAGGGATTATGAGTCACGAAGGAAGTGGCAAAACCCCAGGGAATGAAGCGGATTCTGAAGAGCGCGCAGCACAGGGCGCAGCAGTTGATGCAGACTTGTTGACGATCATAGAAAGTTGGGCAGAACTCCCAGCGGCGCTGAAGGCGGGAATCATGGCGATGGTCAATACATTTCGACTACCCCAGTAAGTTCCGCATCAATGCTTACAGAGCCCAAGGTCGCGTAACCCAGGCATTCGTCGCTGTGTTGTTACACGCTTGCTTGCAATGGGCAGAGCGATGACAAACAAGTCGCCATTCGATTGCTG
>CAZMNY010000043.1:0-75050 GCA_964567745.1 uncultured Pirellulaceae bacterium
GGCGTTTGTTGCTGGAGTCGAACTTCTTCGCGACCAGTTTCCGGTGCCAGCGGAGGGAGAATTCTCGGACAGACGGAAGCAACCTTCCCAATGGGCACTCTACGACAAGAAACCGAGAGCGCCAGACCGAATCGTGCGTCGTTGCAAAGTGTTGCGAACACTGCGGATAAGCAGCGACATCTGTCGCACCGCAAATTCGCCTTCAGAGCTAACACGCGTGTCGCTCCGATTTCGCAAACGTAAAAGAGCACACTGGAAGCAACGCTCTTCGTAACCACTCTCGGTTTTTCTAGCAGCCAGAAACCGTTGCCACAACGGTTCTTGGCGAGTTCGCGTTTCGTTCGCCTCACGCACGCCATGGTCCCTTCCGCGAACATTCTTTTGGCCACTTCGCCGACAGTTCGCGCGCCGACCGGGTAGTTAACAGATAGAGGCACAGCTGATCAACAAACATCGGGCAACTTGCCCGTGTTGCTGACAGATCGCTGCGCTACTCGGTAGGTAAACAACATACGCCCGTTGTTTGCCGTTAACGAAAGGAGTGAATGAACGAATGATGCAGGTCCCCCAAGGTCATGTTCGGTTCTACGAGGATGGCCCGTGGCTGTCTTGCACGCCCCAGCAGCAGGCCGCTGAACAGGCATATCGAGAAGCTTTCATGGCCGCTGCTCGTGAAGCCGTCAAATGGGATGAAGTCGATGAGGCCGCCATCGAACACGCATGGGGCGAGCGGAGGCGGGCGCGCGAGCAGGCCGAGATGATTGTGCCCTCGGCCGACCTCTTTGGCGATGGTCCATGGATCGGCGAGCAGGTCATCTATCAGGAAGGACACGAGGTCGAGGCTTCCCGGACCCGTGGACGCGTCCACGGGTTTGAGTTCGTGCGCCAATGCTGGGATGAACTTGTTAAAGCCGGTGTAGAGCCAGGGATTATCGGGCGCGAGATCATTTCGCCGTGGCTGGATCGCGTAGCCGAGTGGCTCGCTCGCGACATCGACCCCGAGCGGATCTACCTTCCGCCGCGTCCCGACGATTGTCTCACGGAAAGGCAACGCCGCATGTTGGATCAAGCGAAGCGGGCCATCGCTGCCGGCGACCCCAACAAGCCGCACGCGATCCTGCAAAGCCTGGTCGTCGTCACTCGCGAATCGCTCGAATGGTTGTGGCCTGGACGTATTCCACTGGGAAAGCTGACTCTGCTTGCCGGCGATCCCGGTTTGGGCAAGTCATTCGTAACGCTGGACATCGCATCCCGCGTTTCGCGCGGAGATGCCTGGCCTGACATGCCGCTGCTCAAGCAGACACCTGGCGACGTGATCCTGCTCAATGCCGAGGATGACCTCGCCGACACCATTGCGCCACGACTCGACAAGATGAGTGCCGACGACTCGCGGATTCTCGCGCTGGAGGGCATCGAAGCAGATGGGAAACGGCGACACTTCTCGCTCGAGGCCGATCTGCCGCGGCTCGAGGAAGTACTGGCCGAGAACGAGGACATACGACTGGTGGTGATTGATCCCATCGCTGCCTATTGCGGAGCAGTTGATTCTCACAAGAACAGTGATGTGCGAGGACTACTTGCGCCACTGGCAGAATTGGCTGGTCGGTATCGAGTAGCGATCGTGTCCGTGACGCACCTCAGTAAGTCGGGTGGAACTAAAGCAGTCTACCGAGCGATGGGCTCGCTGGCGTTCGCGGCAGCAGCGCGGGCGGTGTGGGCGATCACCAAGGACAGCGACGATCCGGAGCGTCGATTGTTCCTGCCCGCCAAGCTCAATCTTGCCCGTGATCCGGACGGGCTGGCCTATCGAATTGTTGAAGGGCGCGTTGCCTGGGAAAACGATCCGGTCAAGCTGCATGCAGACGACGCCTTCGCAGCCGAGTTGCGGGTGACAAACACCACCAGCAATCGCGGGTTGGAACGTCGAGAGGCGGCCATGTGGTTGCGGGAACAACTGGCCAGCGGTCCCGTGCCGACAAGCCAGCTGATGACCGATGCGAAGGAAAACGGTTTTGCCGAACGTACGCTGCGCCGCGCGTTCAAAGAGATCGGTGGCCGTTCCAAGAAGGGCGGCGATGGGCAATGGTCCTGGGCGCTGCCAGGTGAAGCTGGCCAGCAAGATGGCCACGATCCCCCGTGATGGCAGAGTTGGCCAGTTGGCAGTCTTGGCAGCCTTCAAGATGGCCAACTGGCCACACAAAAAGAAGATGGCCACCAAATTGAACCGAGAGAGAGTGTGTGTTTTGCTCGGGAAAGAATGGAAGGCTGCCAACTGGCCAACCCGTATGTGACGGAGGCCAAGTGGCCATGTTGGTGAAGGATTCGGAAATGGTTCCTTCCGAGAAATGGCCTTCAAGTGTCCCACGTGGGAACCGTCGCTAATGGTGGCACAGTTTGTTTCAAGAGTCCGAAAGTTGGAGATGCGATCGATGAGGCAACTTACAGACGAGAACGCGACAGAGGGCCAACAGGACGTCGACGCGACGGCCTTATTCGAAAGGGTGGAGTGGCTGTGCCGCACGGTGGCCCAACGTGACCTTGGAGCGACGCCCCTCTATATCGTGCCGACATGCAACTTGCCCGAAGACAACGGCGGCACGATCGATTGCAAGGGCTTCACCACGCCGAGCCTTGACCTTTATCTGAAGGACGACATCCCGAAGTATCGCGGGCGCGGACCGTGCATGGTCATCGAGTATCCCATCGCAGGCGATCTCTTGCCCGAAGATGTCGAGCACTCTGCGCTGGTCACCGTGCTGCACGAACTGGCTCACATTCTCGATCGGCCTGCCCTGTACGCTGACCGAACTGGGGTTAGCCCGGACGAGATCAAGTTCGAGTCGCTTGTTATCGCCAATGTGTCGCGGAAGCCACGTCGCCTCAATCTGCCACCGTACTTCGGCCACGGCAGCGAATTCATTCGCGCCTGCCTGCACTTGCGACATAGGACGCGACTGGCGGGTATCCATATCGCCGCCAACAACCTATGCGGTGGCTGGCAATACGGTTTGTCTCACGCGAGCCGATACGCTCGGGCACTGGGCAATGAGCCCGCTCGAATGATCGATGCGACATTTCGCGAAATCCTGACATCGCCGCCACCAACTCCGTTCCGTGAGTTGTGGGAACGCGACATCCGTGACTGATAGTTCCAACCGCCATCGAATGAAAGGAATCGCAATGACCTTGAGTACTCTTTTTGACCGTATCGCAGGAAAGCAACGAGAACGTCAGCAAGCGCGCGAAGCCGACTTCCGCGCTCTCGTGGTCGACATTGCCGACGATAAAGATCCTGATCCAGACCTCGTCGACCACATCCTGGCCGGCACCAAGAATAGCCTCGACGGTCTGCGGTCCGCCGTTGAACTTTTGTTGCGCCGGCACGAACTGCGGGCAACGTATGAAAAAGCTGCTCGACTTACCAAGGAGCGCGCGGGCATCGAGCGGGAAATCGCCGAGGCCGACAGGCTCCTCGAACAGGCTGAAGTACTCCACGAAGAAACGACCACACCACTCTATGGTCGCATCGAAGCCATCAAGCAAGCAAATGTCGCGGCAGACCGAGCGCGCCGTGAGCTGTGGGAAACCTGTGCTGATCCAGATCTTCAGAATCGCTTGGCTCGTGTGTCTCAACGCTTCAAGGAGCTCAGTGAAAAACACGTTCAGATCAAGAACCGCGCGGCCGATACGCATCGATTCGCCGAAGGTGATCGACGCGAAGTGGGATTCGCTGCGAACAAGACCCACGCCGACGAATTGAACGAACGGGCGGATCGGTATGAGAAGAAGGCGACAAAGCTCGAATCGGAGGCGGCACAGTTGCTGCCACAGATTAAGAAGTTGGAACAAGAAGAGCAGCGTATTCGGGAGCAGATGCTCAAGCCATAGTCCGCTCACGGTTCTGGCTCGGTCGTCCCAAGATGCCGGTTTGTTCTTTGACAATTTGGTTTGGTCTTGTCGTGAGCCGTCGGGGCGTGGCGAACGCCGGCTCACCTAGCTTTGTGCCCACCTTGCGTTTTGCCACCATCGGCGTTTAACGGTCCGTCCCCGCAGTCATGCAGGCCAGATTAGCGTCAGAAAGTACTCGAGTTTTCGGTCGGTGGCCTTGAGTTCCCGCCCGAAACGAGGCTCAGTGTCCACTCGGGTTAACGAATTCGAGACCGAGACAAGGAGAAACGCATGCCATTGAACGTTGGAAAAGAAATTGTCGCGTTGGAGCGGATGACCGTAAGTGAACTGCGCGAACGGTACGAGGAGCTGTTTAACGAGACGACGCGGGCCCGCAACCGCACATGGCTGATCCGTCGCATGATCTGGCGGATGCAGTCGCTGGAACAGGGCGGCCTAACTGAACACGCGATTCGGCAGGCGCGCGAATTGGCCAATGGCGCCGACCTGCGGGTTACGGCGCCGCGCGCGTCAAAGCTGTCGCCGGATGCGGCGGAGCAAACGAAGACAATGGCCTGCCGCATCGATGGCTCGCGCGTGCCACTCCCCGGCACCGTGATAACGCGCCGCTACAAAGGTCAACTGATTCAGGTAACGGTCGTAACTAACGGCTTTGAATTCGAAGGCGAACTCTTCAAGTCGCTCAGCGCCGTGGCGGAGAGAATCACCGGTTCGCACTGGAATGGATACAAGTTTTTCAATTTGAACAAGGAAGGAGAGAGCCGATGACGCGCCGTAACAAACAATTCGAGGCTCCAACCGTGCGGTGCGCAATCTACACACGGAAGTCGACCGAAGAGGGCCTTGAGCAGGAATTCAACTCGCTGGACGCTCAGCGCGATTCGGGCGAAGCTTACATCGCATCACAGAAGCACGAAGGATGGCAGTGCCATCCCGAGCATTACGACGACGGCGGATTCACGGGCGGCAACATGGATCGGCCGGCTCTCCGGAGACTGCTGGCCGACATCGAAACGGGCAAGATCGACTGCGTCTTAGTTTACAAGGTCGATCGACTGAGCAGATCGCTGTTGGATTTCGCCCGCATGATGGAGGTGTTCGAGCAGCACAATGTATCGTTTGTGAGTGTCACCCAGCAATTCAACACCGCAACTTCTATGGGGAGGCTCGTCTTAAACGTGTTGCTCTCGTTCGCCCAGTTCGAACGCGAGATGATCAGTGAGCGCGTCCGCGACAAGATTGCCGCCTCCCGTCGAAAGGGAAAATGGTCCGGTGGTATGCCGATTCTCGGATACACCGTAAAGGACACGAAGCTCATCGTGAACGAGGTTGAATCCCAACGCGTGCGGCAGATATTCGAGTTGTATCTCGAATACCAGTCTCTGTTGGCCACCGTGACGGAACTCAATCGCCGCGGCTGGACGACGAAACGCTGGACGACCAAGAAGGGAACGCAGCGGGGCGGCAAGCAGTTCACCAAGAATAGTCTCTATTCGCTGCTGACGAACGTCACGTACGTCGGCAAGATCAAGTACAAGGACGAGGTTCACAACGGCGAGCACGAAGCCATCGTGCCCGACAATCTCTTCCAGCATGCCCAGACGCTCTTGCAGCGCAACGGACACACCGGCGGCAGAGCCGTCCGCAACAAGCACGGCGCTTTGCTGCGAGGCCTGCTGCGCTGCGGTCCTTGTGGATGTGCAATGTCGCATACCTACACGTCAAAGGGGAATCGCCGCTACCGCTATTACGTCTGCGGCACGGCGCAGCAGCGTGGCTGGTCAGAATGTCCCTCGCCCTCCGTTCCTGCTGGCGAGATCGAGCGGTTCGTCGTCGAACAGATCAAATGCATCGGCCGCGATCCCGCTGTCATCGCCGAAACCGTCCGCCAGGTCCGCCAGCAGACAGAAGGTGTCATCGAGCGGTTGAACCATGAGCGCAAGGCAATTCAGCAGCAGCTGCGAGACGACAACGCCCGACTGCAAGTTGCCGCCGCCGTTGCCGACGATGTGGAACGTGTTTCGGGCCTGGCGGAGTCCCAGGAACGCATTCGCAGCGCCGAGCGCCGACTAACCGAAATCGACAACGAGTTGATCACGCTCAATGGCGAACTCGCCGATAATGCGGAGGTAGGCGAGGCGTTAGATAACTTCGAGGACCTGTGGAAGGCCCTCGTACCGCGCGAACAAGCTCGCGTACTGGAACTGCTGGTTGAGCGTGTCGAATACGACGGCGAGCGTGGCATCGTTTCACTCACGTTTCACCACAGCGGCATCAAGTCGCTAACCCAAGAACTCGCCAAACAACAGGAGGACGCGGCATGAACGAGACGCTTAAGGTCACTCGCAAGTTTCACGTCGCCCGCAACCAACACGGTCGCAAGCAGCTTCGCAACGGCAAAGCGCGGGACGTGCCGGTCGGTCGTGTCCCCCGCATCGCCCGTTTAATGGCCTTGGCGATCCGCTGCGACCAACTGATCCGCGACGGCGTTATCGCCAACCAGTCGGAACTCGCCGACTTCGGACGAATCACGACGGCACGCATGACCCAAGTCATGACACTCCTGAACTTGGCCTCTGATCTCCAGGAACAAATCCTCTTCTTGCGTCGGACCGTGCATGGCCGGGACACGATCAAAGAAACGGATGTGCGACCAATCGCCCATACACTCGACTGGCGCAAGCAGCGGCGGATGTGGGCCGCCCTTAGACGAAACGCCAACTGACACCAGTCGCTGCGACGAGACACGCCAGACTGTCGTGGATTTGTTCTCGATCTCTGCCGATTCCAATACGTGGTCGCGCGGCCGGGATGGGAGATCAAGAGTTAGCGGCGGCGCGACGCTTCCATTTCCGCTGGACTGATCTCTCCGTCGCTGTCACGGTCCATTTTGTTGAACATTCGCTCTGCGTTTCCGATTGCCTCGATTCGAGTCAGGACGCCATCTCCGTCACGGTCGATTTCTTTCGAGTGGCCTTTCAGGAATCCTCCCATTGCACTACGTGAACCGCCCCGCGCGGACAACTCGCTGGCGGTAAGCTTGCCGTCATGGTTCGCGTCGTAGCCTGCGAATGCCTTGGTTGCTTCGCCGACAATCTCTTTCCGGCTGATGATCTTATTCTTATCGAGATCGATCTCATCCTTGTGAACAAGAATCCACGGCTGACGTGGTCCTTCGCCCAATTGTGGGCCACGAGGCGCGCCTGCCCGGGCGGTTGGTTTGAAGCGCTCGGGACCACTCGCGGTAAGTTCTTCACGCGTGACGCTCCCGTCGCTGTTTCTGTCGAGGGCACGGAGAGATACCGCCGCTTTTTGCAGTTCGGTTTTATCAATTTTGTTGTCAGCGTTTGTATCAAGTGCTCGAACGATGGGGTCACCACCACCGTCCTGAGGCGGTCTGCCACGTTCATTCATCGCCCCTGGATCTCTTTGCGGCTGATCTTGTCGGGAAGGCGGCTCCGAATTTCGACGACGGTTTCCTCCATTACCACCACGTCGACGTGGAGTGTAGGTCTCAGTGGTCGTGCCTTGTGGTGAAACAAAACGAAAGTTTGCTGATCCGTTTTCGGCAACTGTGTACTGCACCGATCGCTTTTCACCGAACACCTCATACCGAACAACATAACTGCTGGGCTTTGGCGTCTCAAATCCGGTGATCTTCGCCCCTCGCAGGCCGCGCAAAGCAGGACGCACGCCCTGTGCGCGCGGTTGTGGATCAACCTGACCTCCACGCTCGATCACCTCGCCATAAAAACCACCGTTCAAGTACGGATACGTTTTCGTTGCGTGATAGTGATACGCTCCGTCCGGACCGGTGTGGCCGTTAAGCCAATCCAAATCTGTTGGCGGTTTGCCGTTGGGGTCGTTGTAGCCATGGATCGGATACCCATCGAGCGCCACCGCGATCGGCTTGCCGACTCCAACAAGTTTTTCAAGATGCACTGGAGCGATATGGTAGTGGTAATCGTCCGCTCGCCCGCAGTGCCCACCCCACTGGTCCAGCTCACCCGCCAAGAACGTATCGGTCCTGCCGTCGTTCTTGATGGGGTTGAAGATCGGG
Organism: uncultured Pirellulaceae bacterium; assembly: GCA_964567745.1. Taxonomy (GTDB): domain Bacteria; phylum Planctomycetota; class Planctomycetia; order Pirellulales; family Pirellulaceae; genus CAZMNY01. Next base: position 7,970 of record CAZMNY010000043.1, read on the forward strand.
ACGCCGTTGGCTGCCAGAGCGATTGCTCCGCGAAAGAAACTTGTTTTGGCGGACAGCGGGTTCTTCGCGGGAACAGGATGAAGAGGAATCCTCCATGCGTTATTTCCGGTGTACGGCTGAGGAAGCGGAACCTGTTGCTGCCAGGCTGTGATGCCGATCATCATCGGATGATCCGGCATGCCGCTGGATTCGACGTACAGGAAGTTTCGGTCAAATCGGACCTTCACCTTCTTCGCAAATGGCTCGAACAGCTTTGCAAGCTCCGGGCGGCCCGCTTCGGCGACACGGCGCTGGGCGACAAAGTGATACTGCGGCCTCTCTGTGTTGAGCCGGGAAATCTTCTTTTGTGTCTGGGCAGAAGGCGCATGTGAGTGACCCTCGTGAGCCAACGTCGAATGCGGCAACAAGGCCACGACGGCCGCGAGTAGGAGTATTCGATTCATGGTGGTCGCTTGTGGCTGAGTTGGAATGTGTCGGTGGTCTAACGATTTTTCGGGCGGCGACGTCCGCCTCTTTGTGGCCGTTGAGGAACGACGTCCGTAAGACCACGAAAGTCTGGACGATCTTTGCCGTCGGGCGGCGATTTCACGACCGTTCGGAACAAAACAAGATTGTCGAGCTTTACATCATCCGACCAGATGAACTTCGCTCCCTTGAAGTCATGTTCAAAGAACGGTGATTTCGGCCCAATTTCCTCTTCCGTGAATTCCTTCGCGCCCGGCCATTTGCCGTCGTCAAAGTCGATCGCGTACCAGTCTTTGGGAATTGGAATGTTCTTGACTCGCGGGTTCTTTGTGTCGCCGCCAACCGGTCCCCACGAGAACTTCTTTGCTTTCCAATTGGCGTTCGTTACCGTGCCGTCGCCCAGCTTCAGGATGAAGCCGCCATCGCCAATGTTTGTGTTGGCGTATTCCATGCCAGTTTTTGGATCAGCGTTGTCGATGGCCATCACTGCGATTGTCATGGGGTACGCCGGAAGCACGTCCACCGAAACAACGTTGTGCGGAACGAATGGAATCGAATCGACCGCAACAAGTTCGCCGTTGATGTACAGTTTAAATGAGTTGTCCGCGTAGACATTCGCCTTGATGGTGTCTTCGATGCGAGGCTTGCGAGGAGGTTGTTGTGCCATGACCGTTGCCTGACACAAAAGGGTAATGCCGATCGCACCCACCAAGAGCGATTTTATCATCGATTGTGTTCCCAAAGGGTTAGAGTTTTGGATGTGCTTATTCGCTATGCGAACATCGAGTTGAAAGTCAGCCAGCGAACGGTCAGGAGCGTGCAAATGAGGCATGCCCACCATGCCCCGTGCTGAGCAACTCGGTGTTGCCGCAGGGCGAACAGTAGAGCGACTGCGGTCAGCGTCGCAATCGACTTTAAAGCGATCAGTACGAATGGATCGTCAATCAAAGCGGCGCCAAGCGGATTCAGCTCTCTCATGTCACCCGCACGCGACACGAGCAGCGTCCAAATGAGATCAAGGGCTGATAATGTGGCGACAAGTGCCAGAGACCGAGTGACGGCACGCTTCGCAGTACGCGTCTCGGGCGATGCACCTTCCGAACCCGGCTTGAATGACAGCAGATGCCCAAACGCCATGACCACCAGCAGCATGCCGACGACAGTCAACGGGTAGGCGCTACTCTCCAGCGTGCGCCGCGCCGATATCTGAAAAGCGTTGGCGCTTTCGGTTTCCTCAATCCGATTCAGCAAGTCATCCGCTCGTGATGCAAGTTCTTCCGGGCACTCGAACCCGCTGATCCATGTGCTCCACGCTGACTCATCGATTCCGCTCGGTAGCCATTGTCGTTCTCCGTTCTTGAACGCATCTCTGGCTTCTTCTCTAACGAGAACGTTCAGAAGTTCGTAACTGTCGTTTCCGTGAAACGCCTGAATCGGTTTGTCTTCAAACAGCGCAACACTGCCGTCACCTTCCAGCAGATCCCGCAGATTTCGATGGATCCGTCGACCACGATCGCCCGGACTACCGCTGCGTCGCTTTTTCTCATTCACCCACCCGGGAAAGACTGAGAGATCAAAGGCATGTTCATTGACAGAAACCTGAGATTCCGAATGCTGAATCCGGTACGGGGGTCGGATGTAATGACCATCGATGAATACATATCCGGTTTCGACTACCGATTCGGTCAACTCATTTCTTTGGCCACGCCGATCGTCCCGTTCTCGTCGCTCAGATCGAGAGCCATCCTGCGCCACACTGTTTGAGCTCTGCATAGTGGCCATGATGAACAACAACATGGCAATTCTCATTGTTGCTTCCCTTCCGACTCTCGTTGCCGGTTCTTGCCCTTCGCTTCCCGGTTGCGACTACCACCTTTGCCACGTTGACCGCCGCCTCGTCCGCGACTCGCGCTGGCAAGTTCTTCAGAATCCAACACGCCGTCCCTGTTTCTGTCCAGTTTCATCAGCACTGCGATCGCACCGTCGATTTCCTTCGCCGACAACTTGCCGTCACGGTCTGCATCAAGCAGTCGAAACAACCCTCCACCACCTTGTCCGCCCCGACCTCCGCCTCTTTTGCCTTGGGTTCGCGCCTTAGAGGCGCGATCAGCTTGTTGCCCTGGCCTTTGTTTGTCCTTTTCTTTGACGGTCTGCTGCGCAAACGCAAAGTCGGTCGGAGTCAACATCGCCACCGCTATCGCGAAACCAAAAAGCCATTTCATGTTCGAGCTCCATTGAGATGTGTTACCGCCCGCGAGCCTCTTCGCGAGATACTGTTCCGTTTTTGTCCTTGTCCCAAGAACGCAGCAAAGCCGGCAGGCCTTCGACCTCTTCTCGCGAGAGTTGCCCGTCGTTGTTCTTATCGAGTCCCTTCAAAATGACGTCCTCCCGTGACCGACCATTGCTGCTGACTGATGGCGTCGTCTTGCCGGATTCACGTTTGGATGGGAGTTTTGCACCAATTGAGGTCAGGTAGCGAGTCAACTGTTGGTCGAGCTTGCGAACCAGTTCGGGATTACGTGCTGCCCGATCGTCGCGTTCGCCCATGTCTTGTCGGAGATCGAAGAGCATGCTTCGATCGCGTTCATAAATTCGCAGCAACTTGAAGTTGCCTTGGATAATCGCCGACACGGGACCGAGTGGATCTTTATCGTAGTGAGGAAAATGGAAGGTCAGGACGTCGTGGGGTCGGCTCACCGCGCCTGTCTCTGGTGCGCCCAGGACGTCTCGCAGACTTCCGCCTTCCACGTTGGCAGGTATTTGGCCCTTCAGCCCCGCCAAATCGGCAACGGTTGGGACAAGGTCGGCTCCCGTCACGAGAGTGCTGCAGTGTGCGTTCGCTTTGGCCAACGGACCTCGAATCAACAGCGGGATGCGAATCCCTCCATCCCACAAGCCACCTTTTCCTCCCTGCAGCGGTCCGTTGCGTCCCGGCGTGCCGTGATCGGCGGTGTAGATCACGTAGGTGTTATCGATGATGCCGAGCTCATTCAGTGCATCGAGCAACACGCCGATAGTGATGTCCATATCCAATGCAACTGCCGCAGCCGCCATGTTGCGATTGTTGCGGCCTAGTCCGCGTTTTAAGACCGACTCAAAGGTCTCCGGCTTGGCATCTGCCTGAGATCGTCCTCCGTAGTGCGAAAGTTGCAGGTAGAACGGTCTCTTCGCGGCTACCTGCCGCTTCGCAAACGCAATCCCGCGATCGGTGATGCCATACGCTTGCTTGGGGTTTGGGTTTCGGGATTTCTCGGGACCACTGTTGCTGGTGGCGCCATCGGACTCATCGAAACCGTGAACGCGCGGATCGGCGCGGCCAACGTGCCACTTCCCAAAATGAGCAGTGGCATATCCGGCGGACTTCAGTAGCTCGGCGATGGTGGTGGCTTCGCGCGGCAGTTCGCGAACGACAACCGGCTCAACGAGAGCTCGCCCCGTGTCTCCCCCCGGTGACGTAAACGTCATGCCCAATCTGGCGGGACTGATGCCGGTGAAATAAGTCGCTCGCGAAGGCGTACAACGTGGCGATGGAGCGTAATAGTTCGAGAACCTCACGCCTTCCCTAGCCAACCGCTCGAGATTGGGCGTCCAAAAATCTCTGCTTTTCGACTCCGGCACAGTTGGGTCAAGTTGCACAGACGTGCTGGCCCACCCCTGTCCTTCGCCCTGGATGAAGACGAAGTTCGGACGCTCGGCCGCCTGACAAAGAACTGCAATGCTGCAACTGGCAACGATAACGAGTGCATTGCAGATACGAAGCAACGGCAATTTGAATCTGATCAGGGGCATTACTGTCGCTCCTCCACTACATACGAGTAACTCACGTCGCCGTTCCGACGGTTTCCGCCCTCTGCCGCCGGCAGATACGCTCGGACATAGTCGATACGAGCGGAGTCGCCTCTGACACGAACTCGGACATGGCCGCTGCTTCCTTGAATCTCGCCGCTAAGGTATCCGTATTCCTTTGCACTTTTGGTTCCTGACCGCGGATGCCCGGGCTGCGGGACCAACTGATAAACGATGCCATCAAGGTCTTGCTTGATGAACATGTGATCGTGCCCATGGAAGACAACACTCACGCCGTTTTCGACGAGCAGTTCGTGAATTGGTTTTCCCCAACCGGGGCGATGACGATCGAATTCGCCTGCTCCCGATGAGCCTTGGCCGCCCCATTCCCAGAAACGCGCCGCTTCCGCTCCACCTCGTTGGTTGCGATCACTGCCACCCACGAGGTGATGCAGAAACACGAATCGCAGTTTCGCATCACTTTGTTCAAGCGATTGTTTCAGCCATTGATACTGTTGTTCGCCGAGCGTCCAGTACCAGTTTCCACCTGGTCCACCACGGCTACGGGTTGTCGTGTGGCGAAACGGATCGAGAACAATGAATTGACAGTCGCCCCACTCAAACTGGTAGTAGTTCTCCGGCAGCCCAACTTCGCGTTCACGCCGCTCGTTACCGGTAAAGAATGCGTTGGGATACGGATTGGGGAAGAAACGCTTGCGAGTCGTCGTTGCCCAAACATTCGATCCGCGGTTTCCGGATTCGCCATCGTGATTGCCCAGAGCAAAGTACAAGGCGGCCGAGTGGCACAGCTGGCCAAGATAGTAGCGCTGAGCCAGGTACTGCGGCTCAGATAGCTCCGGCTTGACGTACTTACCCGTCATGAAGGTGTCGCCGAGAGCAAAATGGAAGTCGGGCTGATCCGCCAGAGCGTTGCCGAGCGTGCGCAGGTAAACATCACCACTCGTGTTCTCATCCAGGTGCGAGTCCGCCTGCACAGTGAAGACAAACGAACTGCCCGGAGTCCGTTGCGTGTGAAATTTGTACTCTTCGCTTCGTTGTGTCCGCTCTTCGGTCTGATACTGCAACTGATAAAAGTATCGCGTGTTCGGCGACAGCCCATCGAGCACGAAGTCGATCGGCTCGCCGCCGCGGACTGCTCGAACCGCCAGCTGTTTGGCGTGATCAGCCCTCTTCGTTCCGTATGTCAGCGCTACTCTGGATTCGTCGTGAAGCAACACACGAATGGTCGCACTCTGGTCAGTAAGCCGTCCAACAATAATGTTGTAGTCGTGTTCCGGCACATTGTTGGCTGGCGGTGGGATTTCGTAGCCTCCCAACCGGCTCCCCCCAGCTGACCGCCGATTGCTCCCTCGAACCTCTTCTCGGGAAACAAAGCCATCACGGTTGGTATCGAGCCTGCGAATCGAAGCCGGTGCGGCTTTGACCTCACTTTCAGACAGCACCCCATCGGAATTGCGGTCGATCGCGGACAACACGGCATCAGCCTTTGGCTGTTGCCCAAACACGGACATTGGACACAGCAGAGCCAAAACGCATACCGCCAAAACGGCCCTAATGCTGTAGCCTGACTCTCCGAGTCGGGCATTCTCGACTCGGAGAGTCGAGCTGCGAAACCTATTTTTCGAGTGAGTGAGAACCAGGCAGTTTTTGATGAATCCCTCGCTTCGGGTTACCATGTCGTCGATCTTCATGGCTGTGCCTCCTCGCGTTTAATCTTTCGCCTGCCATCGTGGTGAAATCCGTGAGAGTAGAACCCGTCGTCGAGTGATTCCTGAGAGACCAGCACAAATTCCACACTCTTTGGGCCCCCGTGACCACGTGGAAGGCCGTCCAGAATCATGCGATGAATCGTCCCGTCATTACGATCGAATAGAACCTCGATCGACTTGGGACCACGGACTTCGCGAGACTTGCGATGCCCTACAAGGCGACGAATCTGACTTTCTCGATCCGTGGGCTCACTTAACTCAACGTCGTAGCCATCACGAAGCGACATGAGTTGGGAATAGAGGTCGGCAAACGCAATGCTCTGCTGTTGTCCAGGAACCTTCCCACGAAAACGTGTCAGATCGTCGCTTACGTGAACGGGGCCATCTTCCCGAAAAGCCCAGCTCTCGGCGCCATCGCAGCCGCTCTTCTTCTCGCGACCATCAGTCAACGCGCGGACAAAAACGTACCGATCTGCACCGCCGACATACAGCACGGCTCCATCGACGTTCTCGTTGGACTCAGCGAGCCACTGGCGTTCCGAAAGGTTCTTTGGCTTCCTTCGCTGCTGGTATTCTTCAAGCACATGGATTTCGTAGGTTCGGTCGACTTGCTTGGCAGCGGACTGGATGATTCTCTCCAGTGCTTCAGCAGCACTCAGAGCGCCAGGGCGAACGACGAAAAAGGCGATCAGGAGACAAGCTGCCAAACCTGCGCCGCCCGCAAGAGCCAAAGAACGCCGACGGGTGCTTTTCTCCGCCTTGTCACCCCTGCGACCAGTGCTCAAACATTCACTTGGGCGGCTGTCATGCGTCTTTTCCCGCTGCTCGAGCTGACTCATCAGTCGTGTAATACGATGTTCTTCAATTGCGTTGTCGTGTCGAGACAAATCTCGCAACAGTCCATGCACGACAAGTGCGTCGGCAACGCGGTCTGCATTGTCCGCGCAATCATGATCCACACCTTGCCCAGATTGGTCGGCATCCAGCCAGTCTGACAATGCTTCGGGTTCGCTTTGTTTGTCACTCATGGCTTCGCCTCCGACGGAACCAGAATCCCTTTACGAGTGAGACACTCAGCCAGCAGGCCCCGGGCGCGCACCAGACGCTTCTTGCACGCCTCGAACGAGATTTCTAGGCGTTCTGCCAGCGCTGATGTTTTCAACTCGTCGAAGTATCGTCCCTCAATGGCTGCTCGATGCGACCCTGACAAGGCCGCAATGCACTCTCGAATCGCCGCGACCTTTTCATCCCAAGTGTCGCAGGGCCGCGTTGAAATTGACTCAAACTGACGGTCCACGTGTGTGAGCAGGGCTTCGTTTAGAAAGACCGGTAACGCTCTTCGCTTCCGGTAGTGTGCGAGTACAAGCCGTCCTGCAATCCCCCGCAGCCAAGGTCCGAACGGTCGCGAAAGGTCACATTCGTCGAGCCTCCGCCACGCAACAAGCATTGACTCCTGAAACAGATCATCAACGACGGACTCGTCATCAACCAAAGTCCGCAGGTACGCCGTCAGCATACGCGAGTTTTCGCGTGCGATAATCTCAAACGCCAACTTGGCTTTTTGATCCGACAAATCGAGTGCTCCTATAAATCGAACACTAATACTGTCGCTCGGCGTCAGAATGGGGACAAGATTCCGACGGAATTCAAGAAATCCTGGGCGGATAACGACAAACCCCTCGGCCACAATATGCATGTGACCGAGGGGTTCAATGTTCGCACAGCCGTCCGAAAGCTGGCAGGTTGGGAATCGAACCCGAAAAACTGAATCAACGACGGACCTGCGTACCTGAAGACGTGAATACACATCGCGGAGTAGACGACTCCTCAAATCTGCGTTGCATCGTCTTCAGCATTTTGTCATCGCGCGATTCGAGTCGGTGTGATGGGTCGCTGCAGGATTCGGAACTGATCTCCCTGTGCCTCGTTTTTCGCTGAGACCCGCAAGCTCGAATCAAAGTTCGCGGTAGGTTGTATCCGCCCCTCGAACCCAACCAGCTTTCTAACAAGCAAGGGGGTTCTAAACCGAGAGCGCGAGAGTTCGAGCGTCATTTTTCGGTCAGACGGAAGCAACCCTCGCTCGTGGCGCTCATCAACAGAAATCCGAGAGCGCCATCCCGAATCGAGGATCATCGCAAAGTGTTGCGGACACTGCGGATAATCGGCGAGATCTACCGCTCCGCGAAATCGCCCTCAGAGCTAACTGGCGTGTCGCTCTGAATTCGCGAATGTGAAAGAGTACGCCCAGCAGGATTCGAACCTGCGACCTGCGGATTAGAAGTTCGGTTGTCTTAGTTCTAAGCGGTTACGGAGCAGCGAGTTCCGTGGCCGTTTTTTTGTTTGTGCGCGTTGTGTGCGCGTTTCGACGCGATACGTCCTCCCGCAGCATGTTGACCGATCGTCGATCTCGAAGACAATTTAGATTGAGGGTTGCGGATCGCTTCCGCAGAGACTCATCGGGCGCCGTGGTTGTTGATTCCTCCGGCGGCGCCCGTTGAGTCGCCCGAGTCACGGAAGGAATCTACTATGAGCGAAAGCGATCTGCGGACTCTCCGCGAAGCGATCGAAAACGGCGACGTCTCGAAAGCGATCGAGTTTTGGCGATGTTGGCCGATGATTCTTGAGACGCTTGTCGCGACGGGAATGGATCCTGAAACCGCGAAACACGAAACCGCCGAAGTCTATCGAGTCGCGACGGGGCTTCTCATCGGCGAGGCGGAGAAGCGAGGCGAGGATCCGAAGCCGATTCGGTTAAGCGTTCAAGCTTTCCACAAAATCGTTCTTGCGAATCGCCCGTTTCGCGATCGAGACGCATGTTCCACGATTACATGGCCGGAATGTCTCGGGGCGATCGAGGAGAGTCTTAGCGGCGTCCTAAAGGACGCTCTCGACGAATCGGTCTATCTTCTCGATCGGCTGTCGAAGCCCGCGCTGCAATCGCCAGAGAAGCCGAAGCCAACGATCGAGGAACGCTTTCGGGCTAAGTTCCTTGAGGCGAGCGTGAAGGACTTCGAGTCGGCAATCAGCAAGACGGCCCGAGCTTGGGCATTGGAACTGGATTGCAGCGCGGGTTCGGTCAAGGGATCGCAAACCTGGGAAACCATCAAGACGCTTCGCGAGGCGCACCGCCCCGATGCCGTAAATCCCTACTCGGTCAATTGACCAAAACGGGGTCATTTCTGACCGTCGAAGAAAAAACATAGAAACTTCTAGCGGCGTTTCCTCACGGGAATAGCCGTTTTTTCATGCGCTGCCCCGAAGAATTTACCTCGATTTCCTGACGACCGTCGGAACTTGTAGTTCCTTCTTTTCTCTCAGGAGCCAGGCAAATGGTTCAACAAGATTTCGATCTCGATCGCGTAGAGCGGATCCTAAAAGAGGCGGCTTCGGTCCCGCAGCGGTTCTTGACAATTCCGCAGGCAAGCCACTACGCGGGAATCTCGCAGAAGAGTATTCGTCGTTTGATTGAGGCGGGAAAACTCAAGTCCCATCGACCGACGAAGCGAATCCTCGTCGATCGGCTTGCCCTCGACGCGATGATTCAAGCTTCTTGACGCGCAAGAGAAGAGCCGCCAGGGGGCGCCCGACGGCTTTTCCGTTTCTTGCTTACATGACCACGGAAGGGAAGTCATGCTGCATAAATATAACCTCGGTCGCGACTCCAGCGAAGGCGATGTCTCGCCCGACTCCGACGGACTCGACGAGGTTTTTCGTCGACTCGCTGAAGAGCTCGGCCTAGATGGTACTCACGCTTTAGAGGTTCCCGAAGTTGGGGTAGCTCCGGTTCAACAGGAGATCGCTGCCGAGTTGTTTGTTCGGATTCCCGCCGATCGACGCAAAGGTTTGCTGGAAAAGACAGCTTGGAAAATGGCGAGATCGCTTGCCTTCACGTCGTCGTTCGTCGGCGTTCCCAAGTGGGGAGCACACCATCGATGAATTGGGTCTTAGATACGCCGAGGGCGATCACTCCCGTTGCCGAAGGCGTAGCGTCCAGCGAAGCCGCCGACAAGGGGCGAGAGACGTCGAACGCATTCCGGCCGTTCCCCGTCGATGCTCTTCCGCGAGGGATTCGACAATTCGTCGAGCGAGCTTCGAAGGCGATCGACTGCGATTCGTCTTACGTCGCTCTTCCGGTTCTCTCAGGCTTAAGCGCGGCGATCGGCAATACTCGCCGGCTAAAAGTTAAAGAAGGGTGGGAAGCTCCGCCGTCGATCTGGACGGCAATCGTCGGCGACTCTGGTTCGGCCAAGTCGCCAGCGTTGAAGGCGGCATTGAAGCCGATTCGGATTCGCCAGATTCAAGCGAGCGAATCCTATGAATCGGAACTAACGGAATACCGTCGAGAACTCCAAGAGTTTAAGCGAGCGTCTCGATCGAAGGGCTCGCAAGCGATCGAACCGATGGAGCCGGCAGCGCCGACCTTCCTAATCAACGATGTGACCGTCGAGGCGATTGTCGAACGGCTTCGGGATAACCCTCGCGGCGTTCTGCTCTCGCGAGATGAGCTTTCCGGTTGGTTCAACTCGATGGATCGTTACTCGAGTGGAAAGGGCGGCGATGTCTCGTTCTGGCTGTCTGCGTTCGATTCGGACGCGGTTCGGGTCGATCGAAAGACCGGCGATCGAAAGACGCTCTTCGTTCGAGCAGCTTCGGTTGCGGTAACCGGCGGCATTCAACCGGGAATTCTTTATCGGTCGCTACGGGGCGAGAATCTCGAAAACGGACTCGCGGCGAGATTCTTATTCGCGAATCCGCCAACAAAGCCGAAACGATGGAACGACAACGGAATCGATCAGGCCGACGAGCGAAGGCTTGCGAATATCTTTGCCAGACTTTATTTACTCGACTTCGAACTAGACGACGAGGGTCGAGAGAAGCCCGTTATCGTCCGCCTAGACGACGAATCGAAGCGAGAGTACGTCGACTTCTACAACGCTCACAACGCGGAACGACAGGGCTTTAGCGGCGATCTCCAAGCGTGCTGGTCGAAGCTTGAGCAATATCCGTTGCGATTGGCTCTCGTTCATCATCTGAGCCGGTGGGCGAGCGAGGATCCGTCGATCGACGAGGGGTTCGTCGATCTTGAATCGATGAAAGCAGCGATTCGATTGATCGACTTCTTCAAGAACGAAGCGAAGAGGCTCTACGGGTTCTTCGACGAATCGAATGGCGATGGAGATGTAGATTCGCTGATTGAGTGGATCGACTCAAAAGGCGGATCCGTTACGGCAAGTCAATTGCAGCAAGCCAGGCGTAAGCGATTCCCGACATCGGCCGATGCGGAAGCGGCTCTCAATCGCTTGAAGTCGATGGGGGTTGGTGGCTGGAAATATGCAGAATCCGGAAAGAAGGGAGGTCGCCCGAAAATGTTATTCGTTCTGAGTTCGGAGGCGTTTACTAACTACTAACTAGCTAAACCCCTGAGGAAATGAGGTTAGTAGTTAGTAGCGAAGCAAGGAAGAGACTCAATCATTTATTGAAAAAGGAATTTGGAAATGCAAAACGTAAACACGGAAGCTTACAGCCTGGCGATCAACTCCTACGCGGGAGACGATCTTCTCGACGAGATCGACAAGCACAACGCCGAGACGGCGGAGATCGATACTCGGCTCCAAGAGTTAGAGGACATGTCCGAGTGGGCGTTCGGCCTTCCGGCCGGCGGCGGCGGTGTTCTTTGGAGCGAACTAGACGATCTCTTCGGTCGTCGACGCTTGCTGTCGATGGAGCTATTCGACTTTCGGCGACGTTTGCTCGACCGCAAGGGGCGGCTAATCGACGAAGTGCGAGAGTTCCGCAAGGCGGAAGTCATTCGGTTAGAGAAAGCTCTTGAGCGAGCCCGTGGAGTCGCTCGAAGGCAAGTGCAGAAGTCTTCGCCCGTTCAACTCCAAAAGGCGGGACCGGTTGGCTGCGACGTCTACGAGCGAGCCATTACGCCCCGGATCGAAGAGACCAACGCCGTTCACGGACTTCGGAACGAAATAGTGGCGATGAAGAACCATGTTGAGCAACTGAATAGTTTCGTCGGTGCGATCGATCAAGAGTCGGCTCGACTGCAAGACGCTTGGCGGGGCTTTCTACAGGCGTGTATGCGGTAGGGCTTAATTTTTCCGAGGGGAGCGGGTCCTTCTGACCCCCCCTGCGGAGCTATGTCGCTGAAGAGGCATTTTTAGGCTGAAGTTTATTTAGGCAAGATAGCGAGTTTGGTTAGTCTCGCAACTTGCGACGTTTTCTCTCTGCCGTGGCGCCCGTTGAACCCGCCTCGCGCTCGATCGGTTAAGTCGAGCATTCTTTACTTTCTCGTTCAACAAATTCGACGCTGGCGGCCGAATCGTGTAGAAACGAAGCAAGCCGCCCAGGTGCGTCAACACCGGGACGGCTCTAACCTAATCCCCAGTACTCGAGGTACCGGAAATGGCTAGTAGCCATTCTAACGCGCAACGATTCTACCGTTGCTTCCGATCGAAGCTCGATCGCAGTCCTCGAAAGCTGGGTTCTCTTCCCAATTCGAAAGGACGACGAGCATGCCAAGAGAACGAAAACTACCCGATGGAATGAAGAAGCGGGGGAAGGCGTATTACGCCTGGTTCCGGAAGGACGGCCGACAAGTTCGGAAGAAGCTCTCGAACGACTTCCGGGTAGCTTGCGACCTACTGAATGAAATGCAAGCTCGAGCAAGCCGAGCCGACTTTGGGATCCTCGATAACAACAAGTCGATCGACGAGATTCGGTCGCTATGGGTAGGGTACGTCGCGCAAACTTGCCGAGAATCGACGGCGAAGCGATACGGAGAAAACCTCGATAACATCCTTCCGGCGATCGGAGCGACGACGGTCGCGCAGATTCGCCCCGAAGCGATTCTTCGCTGTCGAAACGATCGCTTGCTCGAGGTAGGTCCGCGAACCGTCAACATGGAAACGGGAGCACTTTCGACGATGCTTCGCTGGTCCGTCGCTCAAAGGCTAATCAAGTCGAATCCGATCGAGTCGATCAAGCCGCTTCCGAACGACTCGCCGAAGAAGCAACGCCGCCCGATGACAGTCGAAGAGATCGAGCGGTTCTTCTTGAATTGCCCCGAGTATCTTCGGCCGGCGTTCCTAACGCTTATGACGACGGGCATGCGGCGCGGGGAACTTATCGCGATGAAGTTCTCGGATGTCGACTTCGAACGCCGTACAGCCACGATACAAGCGGCTACGGCGAAGTCTGGAAAGAAACGCGAAGTTCCTCTCGACGATGCAACGTTCGACGAGGTTGTTCGCCTGCGAGCGGCAGCGGAGCATCGGCAACCGGTTGCCGGCAAGACGAAACCAGGACGGCTATCCCGCGATCACGTTTTCGTAACGGGTGCGAATACCCCGTGGGCGAATCCCGGGAATTTGCTTCGATCGTTTTACGTCGTCTGCAAGCGGGCAGGGATCGAGGACGGTAAGCGGAACGGATCCGTCGACGTCCACTCGATTCGCGGAACGTTCGTTTCGCTTGCGATTGAGAACGGGGGAAGCCCGAAAGCGGTTCAAGAAATCATCGGGCACGCAAGCCTTGCGATGACGATGTGCGTCTACGCGAAAGCCGCCGACCACGCGAAGCGACAAGCAGTCGCCGCGCTTCCGTTCGCATCGACGACCGAATCCCGCGACGTTATCCCGATGGAACGCCGAGCTTGAATCTTGTGCGCATTCTGTGCGCGGATAGGGTCCTAAAGAGGGCAAAACAGGCCATTTGAGCGAGTTTCTACGATGATTCGCTCGAGCCAAGAAACGAGAAAAACCCCGTAAAAACCAGGGTTTTTGAAGCACGCCCAGCAGGATTCGAACCTGCGACCTGCGGATTAGAAGTCCGCTGCTCTATCCAACTGAGCTATGGGCGCCGATGGATTTAGTCTATGGCCGATGATCGAAAGTGGCAATGTGGCGGAAGATGAGGCGAGGTAAGACCGTGCAAGCGACAGGCATCTATCCTGAATGTCGACGGGGCGCTTAGAACTTGGCGAAGAAGAGGTAGAGTCCGAGTACGAAGAGAACGAGGCCGGCACCGACGGGGAGTGCGTAAGGCCAGGGCGTGAGGTCGACGGCCTTGACGTCTTTGTGAACCCACGGCTTCGGCATCGGGTCGAGTACTCCGATCAATAACATCAGACCGATCAACGCCGCGAACACGGCACCAAGAAAATGAAACTCGTGCATGGCGTTCACGTACTCGGCAAAAGCGGGTACGAAATAGCCAAGCGATATCGCGGCAAAGCCGAGAATCAGCGCGGCGTTCGCTGCGATTGCGGGTACTCGTTTTGTAAACAGCCCAATCAACATCACCGAGAAGATGGGGATGAAGTAGAGACCGTTCATCTTTTGCAGGTAGCCGAAAATACTGTCTTGGCCTGCGAGAATGGGAGCGCCTAACATCGCGGCAACCGCGATCAGGCAGCCGAACCACTTGCCGGACAGAATCACTTCCGACTCTTTCGCTTGCGGGCGAATGAGTCGCCCGTACACGCCCAGACTAAAAAGAGTCGCCGTGCTGTTGAGCGCTGAATTGAACGAGCTGAGAATGGCGCCGACCAGCACGGCCGCAAAGAATCCTCGAAGCGGAGGGGGCAGCACTTGCTGCACCAGATGACCGTAGGCGTGGTCCTTGGCGATGCCTTGGCCGCTGTAAAGATGAAAGGCAATGATGCCCGGCAAGACAAGAATGATCGGTGCCATCACTTTGAGGACACCCGCCAACATGACTCCCTTTTGTCCCTCTCTTAGCGACGAGGCGCCGAACGTCCGCTGGATGATTTGTTGGTTGGTCGTCCAGTAAAACAGATTTAGCAAGAGCACGCCGGTGAACAAAGTTGAAAACGGCACCGACTGCTCCTCGCCTCCGAGCGAATTGAATTTCTCAGGATGACTCTCGGCCAGCACCGAAAATGCTTTCAAGGGATTGTCCGGACTGACTGCGGCCAAGCCGAGCCAAGCGATCATCACACCTCCGACGAGCAAGCCGAAACCGTTGAGCGTGTCAGACACGGCGACCGTTCGCAGTCCGCCAAAAATAGCATAGATCGATCCGATCACGCCGATCAGCCAAACCGTTAGCCAAAGCGCGGTCGCGTCGTTTGGCAATCCGGTTAGTTGTCGGACGTCGAGGATTCCATTGAGCGCGGTGGCACCCGTGTAAAGAATAATTGGCAGCAGAATGCAAGCGTACGCAACGATGAAAATGACCGACGTAATCGCTCGAGTCGTCGAATTGAATCGTTCTTCCAGAAACTGAGGCACGGTCGCAATGCCGCTCTTCAAGTAACGCGGCAAGAACCAAAGTCCCATCACGACGAGAGACATCGCCGCGATCACTTCCCAAGCCATTACGCAAATTCCGTCTGCGTAAGCGGCGCCGTTGAGCCCGACCAGTTGCTCTGTCGAAAGGTTCGTGAGCATCAACGAGCCGGCGATGTAGCCGCCTGTCAATGTGCGGCCCGCCAGGAAATAACCATCGGAGGAATCGTGCTTGTCCTTCCGAGTCAGGAACCATGTGATGACGCCGACCAGGCCGGTGAAGAAAACAAATGAAGCGATCGTCAACGTATGCATAAGGATGCGGTTCCCGGGTGTCGTGCAGCGCTCAAAGGTAGGGTGTCAGCAGACTCGCTAGTTGGTCGCGAAGCAAGACGGGCAAGCTTCGTTCGGCAAAAGTATCGACGGTCAACTCTTTGGACGATTTCACTTTTTCATCGATCAGCTGAGTCAGTTTATCGCAGAGACCCCGGTCATAGCACTCAACGTTGAACTCAAAATTCAATCGCAAACTTCTCGGGTCCCAGTTCGACGAACCGACGAGGCTCCAGGCGTCATCGACGAGCATAATCTTTGAGTGGTCGAAGGGCAGGGGGGTCGCAAAGACTTTGCAGCATCTTGCCAAGATGTAGTCCAGTACAGATGACGACGCCCATTGCACAAGTCGAATGTTGACGTTCTGCGGCACGATCACTCGAACTTGCACTCCGCGCATCGCGGCGACGACCAGTGATTCCGCGATGGTTGCATCGGGAAGAAAATAGGGCGTCACGATATCGATTCGTTTCTTCGCCAGTGAAATCGCGCCATGCATCGTCAACGGCAGGTTGCCAAGATCTTCATCCGGTCCGTCCGGAACGCCCCGAGCCCATGTTTCGCCCGCCGTATCGATTTGGGGAAACCAAGTTTCTCCGTGCAGCTGCTCGCCCGTGGTAAACGCCCAGTCGGCCGAAAACGTCTCTTGCAGGTGGGCGACGACAGGGCCTTTCATGCGAAAACTAATATCGACGATCGGATCCTTGGGTTTCCAATCAAGGCGGCATCGGTCGAGGACGTTCATGCCTCCCGTGAATCCGATTTTGCCATCGACAACGAGAATCTTCCGATGGTTGCGGAGGTTGGCGTAGCTGATCGAGAGCGGCGTCCGCGTCGGCAGAAAGGCGGCATGGGGGACGCCATGCCGTTCGAGCAAGCTGAGAAACGTCGGACGGGAATACCTGGCGCCGACGTCGTCAACGAGCACTCTCACCTGCACCCCTCTCCGCATCGCAGCTTCCAATGCCGCCAGGAATTCGCGTCCGCTTCGGTCGCCGGCGAAGATATAGGAAGCCATGGCGATTGACGTCGAGGCGTTATTGATCGCGTCGAGCATTTCCGGATACGCGTTGTCGCCGTTGCAAAGAGGCACGATTTCGTTACCGGCCAGCAGCGGCAATCGAGTCACTCGTTCGACCAGGTGCATCAACGGTTTGTAGCCAGCGAACGGTGATGGCGGAGACTCGGTCGCGCCGGGCGTCGGGTCAGCTCGCTGAAACTGAAGCTTCTCTTGTTCAACGGCGATCTTGATCTTGCCGCCGCGACGGCGGAGGCGGTTGACGCCGAGAAGCACGTACAACAGCGCGCCTAGAAACGGCGTGAGCCAAATCAGCCCGATCCAAGCGATGGTCGTGCGTTTGTCGCGGCGAAAAAGCAGAGCGTGCGCGCTTGCGGCTAGCGGAATCACAATGCTTGCTAATGCAAAGAGGATCCCGAACACCGTCATGGTCGTGTTATCACTAAGCCACTCCAACAGTCTTTCCTTCTTGTATACGACGCCTCGGTGTCGACGATTCGACATCCACCGAGATGCGATGTTCTCGCGACAACCGTGAGCGCCCGCACCACCGACCAACGCCAAGTCGAATACTGAGCCGTTCTTGCTCAAGGCGCTGTCGGACTAACTGCCGCCCGGCCGCGGTGTGCCAGGTCCAAAATTCGAAGCTGGTCCAATCCTTGCTCCCGCGCCGCCGCGGGAAGGTCCGACTCGGTTAGGAATGGAGGGTGGCCCAGTTCGCCCCGGAAAGGAGCCCGTGCGGCCAGGAATGGACGGCCCAGTCCGTCCAGGAAAACTCGGTCCGACACGACTGGGCCCGACTCGACCAGGTCCGCCGCCTGGGCCAAACGGATTTGACCCGCCCGGAATGTTGGGCGTCGGAATCGTCGGCGGTTTGAATGTGGGTGGCGTGTAGGTTGGCGGTGTGAACGTCGGCGGCTTGAACGTCGTCCCGCCAGGCGTTTTGGTTCGAGGATTCGGTCGATTGGGCGAAGTCGCGATCGCGCCGGGATTTGTGTTCGTCGGTTGATTCGGCTGGAGAACCGGCATGGGAACAATTAGCGATCCGCCACAATTGGGACAGGCGACCTGCTTGCCCGCCAACTCGGGGCTCGCTTGGAATTGACCGCCACATCGACATGATACGACCACGGACATCAGAATCCGACCCGAGTTGGAGGTAGTGCGGTGTTTACGACGAGCCTTCGAGAATTGTCTTCCGACGCGTTGTCTATTGTTTCGTTGCCGCCGCGTCGGTATTGCCTGCCGGCGATCCGTTGGCGAAAGTCACAGCGTCGTCGTCTCTCTGGCCGTCAACGCACAGATCGCGCGGAGTTCTAGGGATTTGCTACGCCGAGCATACTCGCGCCGCCAGAAGTTGTCATTCTGCTTTCTTGCCTAGGAAGGCGTGGACCTTGCCGTCTTTGGTCGTGACAAAGAGACGTCCGTGAGCTGCGGCCATGCCATCCCACACAGGCGGCGCGTTGAGCTTGAACTGCTTGACCAGTTTTCCATCGTCTTTGTTCACAGCAACCAGGATCCCTCCGTGCTGACCGTCGAGCGCTTCGTCCTGTTTCTTCAAGAGCTTCTGGACGGTTGGGTCGCCCACCGTCAGTTTCTTAAACGTCTCCTCTTCGTCGATCACATCGGGCGAGCCGGCGACGAAAAGCGCAGACGGTGTCGAGACCATCGCCTGGGCGTAGATGGGCAGATCGACCGCCCAGCGGTGTTTAACAAAGCTACCGGGCTGCGGACCCGACTTCGCTCGGAACCGAATCGCTCGACCGAATTTGCCTGGCACTGGCGTCGCGCCTTGAACCTTGGCCTTGTGCCGAAATTCAGATGCGTCGGCCGCGGTGGCTTTATCGAATGAGCATTCCAAAACGACCGTCGCTCCTTCCGGCCGGTAGTCGTTGTCCTCAAATCGTCGCGCGATTTGCTCGTCGTTCAGAGACGTATGATAGATGCGAACTTCGTCGATCAGTCCGGTCAATCCCAAGGGACTCTTGTAGTTCCCGACGCCGCTGGCATCGTCGGCTCCGATTTGCAGACCTTGAAGCGGGTCGGCCTTGATCAGTCCGGGGGTTTGAGCTTGGCTGACGAGCTTGCCGTCGACATAGAAGCGGAGACTCCCATCGTCGACAACGCCAACGAGGTGAGTCCACTTGCCGGCGATTCGTTTTTTGCCGGGCGCGACGAATCGCTTGCTATCGAGGGCGACGACCAATTGCGGCACGCCTTTGCGGATCACGATGGCGTAACCGTTCTGTGGTCCGCCGCGAGCAACCACGACGCCTTGCGGGCGCTCGGCGTTGACCCAAGCCTCGATCGTAATCGGCACTCCAGCGGGGCTAAGCGACTTGGGTTTGCCGAAGTCGATCATGGAAACTTTGCCGCGCCCGCCCAAGCTTGGCGTCACCTCGGGCGGCTCTTTTCCGCTGGCGAACAGCTGGTGCTCGATTGTGGTCGTCCACTTGTAATACTGCGGCTTGCGAGCGAACCCATAAACCGACTCGTCGTCGGCCACGAGGATGCGTCCCGAAGGCGCGTATTTGCCGGCTTGGTAGTACCCGTTGTGGCCGCCCGCGAAGTTCTTCCCAAAGACCCAATAGGATCGGTGGAACCAATCGCCGTCGAGGAATCCCATCGGCGCGAATAGGTGTTTGAATTCGCCGCGCTGCGCGCCGCCATGTTCGGCCGCATTGCCCGAGACGGGACCGAGACCCTGTCGGCGTCCCTGGTGATCGAATCGTTGCGACTTCATGTAGAGATAATGACCATCGCTGGAGAGAATGTCGGGAAGTCCGACAGGCATTTGCAAAGTCGCAATGTTGTCTTGAAGCGGCTTGCCGGTCTCGGTATCCGTATCGCCGATCAAGGTTTCGCCAACCTGCTTACCCGTCTTGGCGTCGAGCGCTAACAATCGCATGCCGCCGTCGAGGAACGCGGAACGCCCGGCGACGCAGTAAACGACATCGCCTTCAATAAGCACGCTGCCGTGCACAGGCCAAATCGATTCGAGCTGTTCGAACGCAACCGTTCTGCGGTCTTCCGGTGCCGCGCGATATCGCCAAATCAACTCGCCGTCCGTTACGCGAAGGCAATAGACCCAGCCGTCGACGCAGCCGAAAATGGCGCGCCCCTTGTCGATTGTCGGCGGTGAGTCGACGCGTCCGCCCGTCGTAAACGTCCACGACGTCTTGCCGCTCTTAACGTCGATGGCGTGGACTTTGTGACGATCGATTTGGGCGACGAACACTTTTCCTTCGGCTGTCGTCAAAGCGGTCAGCCGCCCGCCCAGTTGCAGACTCCAATCGGGAGCGAGCACAGCGGTCACGTTGGATTCGGTGTGCCCGTGCCTCGCCGCCCCGCCGCGATAAGTGCCCCAGTCCCCAGCCGCTGCGTTCGAAACAACGGGCTGACCAAATGCGGGCCCTTTCTCCAATCGGCCGGCTTCGTCCACCTGTTGCGGCGGCGTCCAAGCTGAGGATGCCGGAGCGAGCGCATTCAACCCGTAGAGTTTGGCTTCGGGATAGCAAGCGCAATTGTGCGGCGGTGCATAAACCAAACCGTTGCAGGGCATGATTCCATAATGGCAACCGCCTCGGACCCAATGGTGAATGTCCCAGTGCTGCTTGTTCACGTCAACGAACTCGATACCGGTCCGCGAAGGCATCAGGAACTTGTCCGTGGCTTTGGCGATATAACAGCGATGGTGGAACCAGTATGTCTCGACGTCCGGGGGAAACTCTTGCTTGACCTCGCCAGTTTTCGGATCACGCCCAGTGAAGACGCCGCTGTCGCGACCGCTTGTCGTCGGCGCCGACCAAATCAACCCGCCGGCAACCAACAAGTCCTCTGGCGACTGGTAACCGCCGCGTGCATGCGGCGCCGACCAAACTTCCTTGCCGTCATCCACCGCGTACGCGTGCATTAAGCGATCGCCGCCGGCAAACAGAACGACATCGTCGTAGAAAACGAGCTTGGGGCCAAAGTTCATCGTCAGCGAAGGCCTACGTTTCGCCGCCGTAGAATTCCATCGCGATTCACCGGTCTTGGCGTCGAGCGCCACAACCTTGCTGCCGTCGTAAAAGCAGACTCGGTTTTTGCTCGAGGCCATCGTCAGCGGCGCGATCAACGCATCGTGACTCCAAAGGACCTTGCCCGTGTCGGCGTCGGCCGCAACAATCCGTCGCGGTTTCTCATTCCATTGCCACTCCCTGGCAACTCGACCTTGATCGCCTACGTTGTGCAGCGGCTCGTAATTCGCCAATTCCGATACTCCAGGATTGGCCATGGCGTAAACCATGTTGTCGCGAACAATCAACTCCTCGGTCGATTCCGTCCCTGGGATCGTGCGAATCAATTCGCCCGTGGCGGCATCTAAAATGCTGACCGGTTGCCGAATTCCCAATGTGACGTAAACGCGATCGCCGACCGCAACCAAACGCCGCGCGAGCTGAGTTGGACCGCTCTTCAGCGGCCAAAGATGGTTGTGCCAAGTCGGGATCGATTTCTTCCAAAGGATCACGCCGTTGAACGCGTCACGAGCGACAAGCGTCCACTTCGAGGGGAGTTGGATCGAGATCCGAGAGCCCTCGTCCATGATGTAAAACAATCGATTCGAAGCGGATACCAATGCACTCATGCTCGCCATGCGATCGTGGTGCCTCGACCATCGCGGGCTGCCGAGCCATTGCAGTTGCCGTGGCGGGCCAACGACGTCGTCGTTCGCCACGGCGTTGCCGCTCGAGTCATGCAGGTAATGAGTCCATTCGTCGATGTTGGTTGGCCGGGGCTTGATCGTCTTCGACCAGTTGCCGCCTCGCTTCTGCAGAATCACGCCTTCCGGCGCGACAACTCGGCTGATCTCTTCGTCACTCACCGACCCAGCCGTCTCGACGACCAACACGGTCACGATCGATTCAGCATAGGGCAGACGATTTCCGTCCCAAAGGTCGATCGACGCCTCGCCATAGCGCCCCGCTCGATCCACGTTGGCTCGTGCCGCTTTCAGTTCAGCCGCGTCTTGCGTCAGGCCGTGGACTAGATAGCTCGGTCGCCTCGCAAGTTCGGCAGTCAGGCGGCCGTCACCGCATCCGACGTGCACAACCAATCCGCCCGATCGCCCAGCCAAAGTGAGCAACTCCTTCGCCGTCGTTGCCTCATCTGCGCCGCTAGCCGACGCACAAATCAAGCTCGTCAAACTCAGGAAAAAGATCAAAAACGAAGGCGCGGATCGGTGTGATCGAGACATGGGCGACCAGTGCAGGTGGAGAGTTTGAGAATAGTTTTCAGTCGTTACTAATTCTCAACGCTGCACTCGACAGTTTCAACTCTCGTTGCGAAGTATTGGCCCTTTTCTCAATAGTAAAATCGTATTCAACCGTTGGTGAAACGGCGGAAATGTGGTCGCTAGGTTCGCTGGCAAGCGTAGCTACCGAGCGGCCGGAATCGTGATTCTTCGACATTGCCGAACGAAACCGCTATTTCGTATTCAACTTTTTGCGATTTGTTCTCACCACGATGGGATCCGACCAGATTGGCCAAACTGGGCCGAGTTGCCCGTTCGCGGTGACGTCGAGTTCGGGGCCCAGGCGAGGGAATCGATGCTGCTTGCTCGAGCGTTTAATCCGGAAGAAGTCGTCACGTGTCAGCTCGGCGAACTCATCTTGAAAACAGGCGTCGTAGGAAGTTTCAATCGCCTGAAAGATCTGTCTCAACACGAATCGACTTCGCTCGGGCTTAGCTTCGAGCAACTGAGCGTTGGCGACTGCGGATGCTAAGTGTTGAGCGGCTATGGCGACGCTTTCCGAATTGGCGTCGGCAGCGTAAATCGCAGCTCGTTTGACGTCCCGCCAACCGACGGCAGCCGTCTCGCCATCAGCAAAAGCCGTCGCCGAACGAATAACTCGATCAATCGCCGCAACACAGTCGAGCCGCCCGCAGGCGTACTGCGTCTTAGCGCGTGCGACGCAACGAGCCGCCAAGCCGATCGCAGCTCGAATCGGCAGCAGCTTGAGTTGGCGAATCGACGGAAGCGGCTGGCTTTGGACGGGTGCTTGAGTGATCATGAGTGGCTCCCTTGAGGGTGTTTCAAACTTGCTACACCCAATTGTTCGCCGAGCCCATGACACGTCCGGTCAAACCGCAACGGGTCGTCTCAAGAAATATCTCATTTCCTTTCCCTCACCTGTCAGCTCGGGGCCGCTGGCTCGTTGTCTTGACCGAATTCGGTTCGTGTGAGGGCGTTATAGACGGCTCCCAGCTCATACGCTCAAATCTGCCAAAATACCTACCGATCGCTTGCAAGCCCACCTAAAGTCACTAAATTACACATTCTTGCACAATCAATATATTCTTCTTATTCTTTGAGCTTGTCAAATTCGGTCTAAATTACGCAATTGGAGGCACCGAGATGATTCAACAATGGTCCGTTCGCTTAGGAGGAGTGGCCCTCACACTGGCCGCCACTTTCGCCGTGGCCGGTCAAGGTCAGGTTCAAAAAGGCGTTGCCGTCCCGAAGGGTGAAGCGGCGCAAAAGGGTGCTGCTGTTCAGGGACCTATTTGTGGACCTGTCGCGCCGACCGTCCAATACGTGACCCGAACCGTGATGCGCCCCACCTACGTCACCGAGAAACGCACCGTCTGTGAGACTCAGTACAAGGCGGAAACGAAGACGCGCACCGTGCAGGTTTGCCGACAAGTGCCGGAAACCTCGCAAGTCGAGCAGAAGTACACTACTTACGATTACGTCCAAAAGTCGCGTGAAGAGCAGTACCAAGTCACCGTACCTGTCTACTCGACTGTAAAGCAGTCCTACGAGGTTCGGATTCCCGAGTGGAAGCAAGTCGAACGAACTTACCAAGTCCGAGTTCCGGTCTGGAGCACGGTCGAACGCGATATCACCGTAATGGTGCCTCACCAGGAACAGCGACAGGGCATGCGAAACGTTTGGGTTACTGTTCCGGTCACCGTGATGAAAACAGTTTGCCGAGACAACGGTCACTTCGAGAATCGAGTCTCGACCGTTTGTGTCGCTCCCGTCGTGAGAGTCCATCACGGTTGTGGACGTCGCCACTGCGGCGGTTGTGCAACGTGCGTTGCAAGTTGTGCTCCGCAAACGGTGACGACGTGTCACCGAGTTTGGGTTCCCAACATCGTCACCGAGCAGGTTGCTGTCACGATTCAACGTTGTGAACTGAAGCAGCAACTTTGCACGTACACGGCGACCGTTTGCCGACCGGAAACTCGCAAGCAATCCGTCAAGGTTTGCAACTACGAAACTCAGACCAAAACCCGAATGGAACGCGTTTGCGAATACCGAACTGAGACGAAAACGAAGGACGTCAAGACCTGTCGCTACGAAACTCAAACGAAGTCCCGAGTCGTCAATTACACCGAGTGCGTGCCGGTGCAGAAGACTCGAAAAGTGAACGTCACGACGTACAAGACCGTCGTCGAAGAACGCAAGGAAGATTACGTGGTTCACACGCCCGTTCAAGTCCAACGCGAGATCGACGTCACCGTTTGCCGTTTGGTTCCCGTCCAAGAGACCGTGGCGGTTAGCGCCTGCTGCACCATTGGCTGCGGCATCGGTCATCGTCGAATTCGACTCGGCGGATGCGGCACTTGCTATTAAGCCGCGATTGAGTCATCGTCGAGAGTGAGTACCCAGAGTCGAACTTCGCGAGAAGTTCGGCTCTTTTTGTTTGCGTCGCACGGATGGCGCGTCGGCAAACTGCTGCGCATCAGGCGTTGCTGGGGCTCGGAGTTTCTTGAGCCATGTGCTGAGCGGCGTGGCCTTCCAATTCGGCGCGGATCGCGTCGATGGACTTAGCGTTGGCGGGAAGAAACGGGTTCTCGACCGACGCCACCAGCGTGCCGCCGATACGATATTTTCGTTCGCGTTCCCAGAAACCTTCGGTGCAATGCCGAATGCGAACCACCAATAGGTGACTCGCGTGAGTCGGATTGGCTAGCGCGACCAAAACCACGTTGCTTTCGATGGCGGTCTGACTAAAGAACGAGAAGCCTTTGGGGGACAGGTCCGATGTTTCGGAGACCACAAAATCCCTCATTCCAGGAATCATGTTCTCGCCAAATTCAGCCCAATAGATCGTACTTTCATACGAGATTTGGGCCTGCTGACGCCGTTCGATGCTCTTCATGGTTTTGCCCTAACCAAATTGGCGTTCTTCTCATGCCCGAAGAAGTATGGTGTCCCATTGGGGGGAGTCAAGCCAGTTTTCCGCCGCTCCGCAAAGCGACGCCTACCGAAGCCTATGCGGCTGAATTTTGAAGTCCTTGCGGCTTCTTTCTTTAGGCGCGCCGATGAGCGTCGACCAGTCCATTTGCTCGTAACAACACGACCAAGCCGCACAACCACGCGCAGAAACGCCGAAGCTGCGGGCGCCAAAACTCAGGACGTTACGCTTGCCTGAGCTGCGAGGTGATAGACGCGTCGTTCGGGCTCGCACGACTGGCTGCGACGGCGAGCGGCGCGGCCATCGCGGACCAAGGACTTGCGGTGTGGAAAAGCGAGTCCGTTTCCCGACGCCGGAACGTGCGCCCGCCGGGAGTGTAAGATAGACCGGTACGAATGACCGCGCGAGCTCGCTCAAACCAATGCCTGGGATCAGTGCATGGACTGGTTATCAAGTATTGCTTTGAAGTTGAACGACATCGTCTCGAGCCGGCGAGCGGTCGTGCTTTGCCTGATCGCAATAAGCGTGGTCATTGCCGGCGCCGCGGTGGTCAGCACGCCGGTGCAAACGTCCATCATGCGGGGGTTGCTTCCCAGCGATTATGAATACGAACAATACAAGACTCAGGCGGAAACGTTCGGCGTCAACTCCGACGACCTCATTTTCGTGGCCATTGATGAGGGCGAATCGATCTTCCGAGCGGATACGCTCGACGCGACGCGACAGTCAGTCGCCAAAGTTGAGGCGTTGCCGGAAGTTGAACACGTCACAACGCTCGTCAACACAACGGCGTTGACGACGCCTTGGCGTTCTTCTTTGCCGGACGTCATCGCTAGAGCCACATTGCGGGCGACTCTGCTCAATGGGGAAACGCCCGACATCTCGGTCATGTCGCTGCCGGTATTTTGGCCCGAGTCGGACGAGGTGCGGGCCAAGTTGGACATGGCAAGCTTAGCGGACGCGGTCAAAAGCAGTCCGTTTGCCGCTGACTTTGTCTCGCGCGACGGCAAGGCCCAACTCATGATCGTTTTGCTCGCGAGCGACGCGCCTCGAGTTGGCGGCCAACCAGCTCGACTCACCGATCGCATTGAAGACTTGATTCGCTCGACAGGTCTTGGGCGAGCGGGGATTACATCGTCGGGAGTCATGGTCACCGAGAGCGCGATGTTTCGTGAAGTCAATCGAAACCTCGGCCTCTTATTGCCGATCGGCGCCGTTGTGATTTGCGTCATTGTCTACGGCGTCTTTCATCGCGTTTCGCTGATTGTCCTAACGCTGGGGATTGCGATGGTGGCAATCGTCTGGTCGTTGGGTGCGGCGTCGTTCGTGTTCGGTCGGATGAGCCTGCTTGTAGCCGGCGCCCCGCTATTGGTGCTCGTCATTAGCACCTCCGACGTCATTCACATTGCTTCGGCCCATTTGACTGAAATTGAAAAAGGCCGGCTGCCCGAAGTTGCACTGCGAAATGCGATCGGGTCGGTTGGCGGCGCCTGCGTGCTGACGAGCGCGACAACCTTCGTTGGCTTTCTATCACTCGCGTTCACTCCGTCCGCCAGTGTGCAGCATGTGGCCGTCGCGCTGTCGATCGGAGTCGCCAGTGCTCTGGTCTTAGCGTTGACCATCTCGCCGATTGTGTTGAGTCGACTGCAATCGCCGGCTCAACCGCACAAATCTCTGCTAGGCAAACTGTGCAACCGGCCGATTCGCTGGTTTGTCGACGGCTGCAAACGGGCCAGCCTGACCTACCCCCGCGCAGTGCTTATCGTCAGCGCCGTGCTCGTATTGGCCTGCATCGTGGGGATCAGTCGCATCGAATTGGATGTCGATTTTCCCGCTCGTTTTCCCAGCAACCATCGTGTGGGGCGTGGCGTCCGTGTGATGAATGATCGATTCCAGGGGGCCAATTCCATTGACTTGATCATTGACTACGCCGATTCGACCATGACGCTGGAACGGCTCGCCGATCTGGCCCGAATCGAAACAGCGCTCGGCCGTCTCCCAGAGATTACTCGAGCCGCGACGCTGCCTCGCGTTCTCAATGCCGTCGACCGCTCACTCGGCTTCGATTCGAAACACGAGCGAACGCCGCAGCAATTGCAAGCGACCCTCAACATGCTCCGCTCGAGCGGCGGTCTCGAGCAAGTCGTCTCGGCCGACGGCCGCAAGATCCGAGTCGCTTTACAGATTGAAGCAACTCGAATCTTTGCCATCGCCGACCTCGCGCGTCGAGTCGAACGGATTGCCTCAGCGGAATTGGATGGGGAGGGAATGGCGACGGCTGCAGGCGGCTACATCGTTCTAGCCCGCGCATGCCAGTTGATTCTCCGCCGACAGACTCAGGGATTCCTGATTTGCTTCGCCACCGTCATGACCATCGTTGGCTTCGGGCTCCGCAGCACTCGACTCGCACTATTGTCAGTCTTCCCCAACATCCTTCCGTTGCTGTTGCTCGGCGGTCTTCTCGGCTTCATGTACGATGTGGTCGACACCGACATTCTCGCTGTCGCGATTGTCAGTTTTGGCCTGGCGGTTGACGACACGATTCACTTTCTCCACCGATACAAACACGAGCGTCGGGATTCGAGCGTCACTTGTAAGATCGCGTTGGAGCGAACGTTTGACTACACCGGCGTCTCCATCATTCGAACGACGGTCATACTCGGGCTAGGCCTCGCCCCCTTCGCCTGGTCCAACTACGTTTCCCTCTGGTTCCTCGGCACCTTCCTTGTCTTTGTCCTCGGCGCCGCCGTCATCGGCGACCTCCTCGTCCTACCCGCCACACTCCTCCTCTTCGACTCGCGACGAGAACTCGAAGGAAGCGATTGACGTCGGATAAAGAAGGCAGCGCGTCTTCGATCTCACAGCGTTTTCGCGTGAGCCCATTCCCAAGCGGCTGACGAAAGAGGGGGCACGCGGAGCCGCAAAGAACGCGAAGAAGAGAGTTTTATCCCGTCGATCATGTTGATCCTGTCCATACTTCACGTCCGTGTTTTGGACAGGTTGATCAATGGTTGGCAGGATGAAGAAGGCAGACCGTTGTCCTCACACTTCCTAGTGCAGCGTCAACACTAAGAATTAGGATCCCAGTGTTTGTATCGTACGCCGCCAAGTCAAGTTACGCCGAAGCCAACCCCCATTTTTAGAGTTGACGCGGCACTAGGCTCTGTCCCTTAATTGGGATTGCATAGAAATTGACATCAAGGAAGCTCGACGAATCGCGACCCGCTACGAGAAAAAACTCGAGCACTACCTCGCCATGATCTACATCGCGATCGCAAGAATGCTCATCAACTGGTATTAAGGGACAGAGCCTAGGGTGTTACCGGTGTTACCCCAGGCTACGATGAGGTTGTCCGTTGGCCAAGCAGGCGCGCGGCATGGGCGTGTTGATTCGTCTGGTCGTGGTTGCGGCGGACCGGGGGTTGGGGCCGAGTGTCTAGAGGACTGCTCGAGCGGCGCCGCTAGTCGTTGTCGAAGCCTCGAAATGCGTCGTCGACATCGTCGGCGAATTCATCGAGGATTTCCGTGAGCGGATTCGAGTCGTCCGACTCGGACGAACCGAGTTCGGCATAGGCGTCGCTCGACGGCGTGCTCAGCGGATCATCGTCCAGGTCGAGCAGCACGCTTGGCGACTCGTCGACATCGAGTCGGTTTTGGATCTCGATCGTCTGAGAATCGAGTTGTCGGTCTGACGCTTGGTCATCTGCAACCGTTTGAATCGGCACCGGAGCAATTACACTCTGCGTGAGGTTGCTTTGGCTTGCCACGCCGGTGGATGCGGTCGAGCCGAATTGGCCAACCTGTTGCAGGCTCGCGCCGCTCACGCCAGTCGGGCTCGTTTGCATCCCAACTCCGCCGCTCTCACCTTCGCCTCCCGCATTACCGCCTCCCGCATTACCGCCGCCATCGTCTTCGCCTTCGGCGTCCGGTGCGTTGGCTGTCGGCATGGAGCCATATTCGTTGAGGAAGTTGATTACAAAGAAGGGGTCGCGGAAATTGAAATTGCCGTCGCGGTTGGGGTCGAGCCAGGGCGGAGGTGAATCACCAGGGGACGGAGGAGGCAATACTCGGGGGCCTCCCGTTCGCAAATTGAGCACCAGCACCATCGCGTCGGCGACATTGATAAACCCATTGGCGTCAATGTCGAACGCATGAATCGGATTCGTCCAAGTGCCGGGTCCGGAATCGATTACTCCGAGTAAATCTTGTCCATCCACATACCCGGTGGCCATCACGGTCAGAGCGACTTGCTGAAGGCCGTCGACGATCAGATCATTGACCGCGTCAATAACGAACGTCACCGATTGGGCGCCGGCCGGAATTTCAACAATTGGGGGAGCGACCACTTCTGACGCGTCCGAGTTCAAAATCGACACTCGCAGAAGTTCGGTCGTATCGCTGTTGCTGCGAGTCACCACGGCCGTCGTGGCTCCTTCGCCGTCCGATTCCTTCACCGTTTCCGCGGCGATCTCAATGGAGAGCGACTCGTGGTCCAGCACTTCGATCGTAACTTGCGAGTCTTCGTATCCGGTTGCCGAGACGGTGATCTCCGCCGATTGCGTTCCGTCCAGCAAGGCGTCGTCTTTGACGTCGAGCATCGCGACCACGTCTCGCTCGCCTGCCGGAATTGTCACCGTTTGAGGCGTCTCGATCGCGCCTTCATCGGACGACGCCAAGCTGACGACCAACTCGCCGCTAATGTCTTCGCCAAACCGTTCGATGGTCAGCTGGATTGCATCGTCGCCGGCGTTCTCGGTCGTCGAAGTTGTCGACGCGGTCACTCGCAATCGCGTCGCGTCGATGACGTCAACCGTATCCGATGTCGAATCGTATCCCTCGGCCTCGCCGGTCACCGTCACGGTCGCCGGGTCATCCGATACCGCATCGTCAACACCAGAGAGTTGGAACGTCGCGGAACTTGCGCCGGCTGGAATCGTCACTTGAACGGGCGCTTGAGCTTGATCGCTCGGGCTGATCGTCAGGTCGACGACAAGATTATTTTCGATATTGGTATTGCCGCGTATGACTGTCACGAAGGCGTCGGACGAGAGTCCTGTTTCAAGAATGAAACTGCGATCGATGGCAAGAAGAAGCGACTCCCTGTCTTCGATGACAAGGTCCTTGGTGTCATGTTGGAAGCCGGACGCGAATGCCGAGATCGTGACCGTTCGGTCCCCGGTAAGAAGTTCGTCGTCGACGGCTTCCAGGAATACGCTGACCGAGTCCTGGCCAGCGGGAATGCTCACGCTGCCGGGCGTTTTCACTACGCTGGAATCTGAACTGAGCAGCGAAATAACCAACGCGTTGTCGGATTGATCGGACGGCCGAGAGACTGTGGCCAACACACCCGTCGCGCCTGCATCTTCGGGCACGGAGTTTGTGTCCAACGCTAATTCGAGCGGGACCAATGTCGCCAAGACTCGGCGGTCTTCAAGCGACTCGAAGGTCAACCGACGAGACGTATCTCGTAGCATTCGTTGGCGACGACGGTCGCACCGAACACGCTTGCGGCTTAGCTGTGGTCGCTTCATTCGTTCG
This sequence comes from uncultured Pirellulaceae bacterium, assembly GCA_964567745.1. GTDB lineage: Bacteria > Planctomycetota > Planctomycetia > Pirellulales > Pirellulaceae > CAZMNY01. The sequence goes on from CAZMNY010000043.1 coordinate 38,283, forward strand.
TCCTGACGCGGCGGCTTCCAAGCTTGCGCCCACATGGCGCAGCAACGGATCGTTCAAATTACCTGAATCTGAGCAGACAGCAATGTTTCGGGCCGCTAATTCGCAATCTTCCCCTGGTCGCCCACTACACGCAAGCTGCTGGTCATTGTTACAACAATTGGCGTTGGGAAAAGGCCAGCTCGGCCACGTCCGAACGCCCAAGCGTTGAAGCGAGACTCCTGTTCTTGTTTGTAAAACGTTGTCTCGCAAGGATTTCCGGTCAATCGAGGGACGCACCGCCGTGTACGCCATTACCGCCCGCACTAGTTCAGACGTCGCTCACTGGTCAGAAGTTCCCGATCCACTCATAGAGAATGAAAATGATGTCATTTGCCGGACGATTCAATTGGGAATCTGCGGCACCGATCGCGAGGTAGTCGCCGGCGGAGAGCCTTTCGTTCCTCCCGGCGAAACGGAGCTGGTGCTGGGGCATGAATGTCTGGCGAGAGTGGAAGCGAATGGGGGGGAACAAAACGACCTTCAGGTTGGCGATCTGGTAACCCCGCTGGTTCGCCGACTCTGCTCCGCCGCTCCGCCAGTCGAGACCTCCAACTCACCCCGCGGCGTCGAGCCAGCTGGCCGCCCTGACTTGGCCGGGTGGGGGCGGTACGTCGAACGAGGCATCGTCCACTCGCACGGATTTTCTTCACCTTTCTGGACGGACCAGTCCAGACACTTGGTTCGCGTGCCGGAATCGTTGGTCGACGTCGCCGTGCTCACCGAACCTCAATCGGTCGCTGAGAAGGCGGCCAACGAAGCTGATCTGCTTCAGTCTGCTCGGCTGGGCTCGAATTGGGGATCGGAATCGCCTCGTGTCCTCGTGCTCGGCATGGGCCCTATTGGTTTCGCTTGCCTCTTGGCGAGCGTCGGTCGGGGCTGGCCTGTCACTCTGATGGGACGCGATTCTCCCGACTCATTTCGAGCTCAACTGGCGCAGCAATTTGGTGCCGAGTACCAGAGAATCGACCCGACCACGTTCCAGTTGCCGCTCGACGCAACCGACGTCCCGTTCGATCTGATTCTCGAGTCGACCGGCAGCGAGACCTTGATGGCGATCGCTGCAAGCTTGCTCGCGCCTCGCGGTGCCGCAGTTTGGCTGGCGGCGAATCGACAGCCCCACCCGTCCGAAACCGCGATGGCTCAGATGATGCGGTTGGGAGTCATTCGCAACCATCTTCATCTGGGCAGCGTCAACGCGGCGCGTCGCGACATCGACGACGCCCTACAAAGACTCGAGCAGTTTCAAGGCTCTCATCCATCGCCGCTCAAGTCACTCATCACAAAACGCGTCGCCCCCAACGACTCGCTCGGCGACTTCGTCAAGCGAGAACCGCAAGGCATCAAAGTCGTGCTGGACTATCGGTAGGAATGACTCGCCGTTGTCGCCTCGCTCAAAACTTCGACTCGTTCGGTGAATCAGATTAGCTGCTAACCGCGGCCCGCGCCACACCGCTGCTCTGCAACAGACTGTTCTTCCGCGTTACCAAGTGCAAAGTGTAAAAGGAAAGACCCCAACGAGCTTGCTCGCGGCGCGTTAGTTTTCAACCGCCTCTTCAATTTGCTAGAGTGCAGTAGCGACGAGCGGTCACCGTCGTTTCACTTCGAACGCGTTTTTTCGACGTACTCAACAATGCGTCCGCCCCGGATGTCGATGCGCAGTTGCAAGCGTGCCAATTCACGTATGAGGAGGTCTTCATGGCTGGCTCTGAACCGACATTGTCTTCTGGCGTGAGTCGAATTTTCCGCATTCGCCTTGGCGTCTTCTGTACACCAACAATCCCTTCTACTTAATAAGCGCCTGGCTTGTCTTTTACGGATTGCGAGTCTCGTTTGCCAACGGCAGCGCCTATCAGGCCGGAGCGTTGATGATCGGACTGGCCATATATACGCTTCTCTTGACCGTCTCGGCCGTGGCGTTGATTCGCTGGTGCCGAGTTTGGGATGACGCTCGAGGGCTGCTGCTGTTGGTCGTCCTGATGTTGATCTCCATCTCGATCTGTTTCGACGACGCGCTGGCTAGAAAACTCTTGGGCGCCTGGCCGCTGGTGGGCGGACTAGCTTTCGCTGTTTTGATGAGCGAGACGCTATTGCTGGGCGCGGGAATTCGACTTCGGTTCTGGTTTCGCTTTCCGTACTACCTACTGCTCAGCCTGTTCTTCCTCTATCCACTTTGCCTGACGCCATTGATTGGCGCGACAAACGACCGCGCCTTGCATTACGCGTTGCTCGGTTTCCCGCTCGCGATGAGCGCCGCGTTGTTGACTCTGTTGCCGGCGGTGCGGCGAGGCGCCGGCTACGTGAGGGAGAGTGGTACGCCATGGCAATGGCCGCTTTTTCCTTGGACTCTGTTTGGCTTGCTGGCCGTTTGCGCCGGTTTCCGCGCGTATTACCTTTGCGCGTCATTCAGCATGTTCGACATCTTCGGCCTTTACTTCCTCGCGCCGATCCTGTTCGCGGTTGCTGTCCTGGTTCACGAAGCGGGCGTTGTCAGCAACAACCGAACGGTTCAGCGATGCGGGCTGGCGGTTCCCATGATTCTCGTTGTTTTGAGCCTGACCCAAACCGGACTCGACGGGTCAACCTCCAGCTATTTCCTGAGAGCCGTCGCGGGGCGGATCGGAGCGATGCCGCCGTTTGCGATTCTGGTCGCCGCCATGGCGTTCTATGGAGTCGCCGCGTTGCGCCGACTTCCTTTCTCGCTGTCCGCATTCGGCGTTTCCGTGGCAACGCTCACGGTGGTCGGGCCGCTCACGGCGCACCTGACATCGCTTCAGCCACCGTGGGGACTACCGCTCATACTGGTCTCGTTGCTGGCGGCTGCGGTCAGCGCCAAGCGGCGAGACTTGCGATTGGCCACGCTCGCCGCGGCGTGCGGCGTCGTCGGTTTGACGATCGAACTGCGCTCGGTCGGTATGAGCGCCTATTTGCAGCTTCGATCATTGGTGGTCGGCCTGGAATACCTTGTCGTTGGCGGCGGCGCATTTCTCGTCGCCGTCCTGATCAGCCTCAGCAAAGCCGGCGTCTTCAGGCGACTCGCTTCGGCTTGGCGGAAACGGCGGAGTAACGTTAGCGGCGGAGCGCGACCTGGTTAGCGATGAATCAGATTCACCGAACAAGCAAGCTCGTTGGCCTTGTGACTTTTCACTCTTCGCTCAGCTTGGCCCCTAACGGACTTGGAAGACATCGATCTCGCCGAACTTGCCGGTTTGCATGTTGGAGCCGCCGACGGAGAGTAGCCGATTTTTGCCGATTGCGAGCATGCGGTGAAAGAATCGCGCTCGTTCCAATTCCTTGGCCATCTTCCAACTCTTTCCATCCTTGGAGAATTGCTGCAAGTTGCCATTGGCGGTGCTGACGTAAAGTCGACCTCCAACGGCGAAGGCGGACGTCCCGAATCCCTCCATGCCTTCGCCTTGAATCTTTGGGCCTTGCGACCATTTTTGCGTTGCCGGGTCGAACACGTCGACAGCCGTTGTGACTTTACCCTTTTTCTGCATTCCACCAATCGCGTAAAGCTTGCCTTGGTGAGCAGCAACCGATAACGCTCGGCGCTGGAACGGCGGAGCGGGCAGGGCGGTCCACTTGGGAGTCTTCGATGAGAGGTCTAACGCAAGGGCTGTCTTGCTCCATGTTGTCTTGCCGTCGCCCTGCATGTTCCAGCCGCCAACGACATAGATTTTGTCGCCCAGGAGCGCCGCGTCGAATGACGATCGCGGTTCGGGCATCGGCGAAATGTCCTCAAACCGATTCGTTGTCGCATCGTAGCGCGCGACGTTGGCTTGCGACCAAAGGTCGTGGTCGTCGCCCTCTTTGTTCTTCGCTGTGAACCCACCAATTCGATAGAGTCTACCACGGTGGGCGATGAGCGCGAGTCCTTGCAGGCCGGGCCCTTCGGCGAGCGCCTCCCAGGCTTTCGGGTTCTTCAAATCAAGGCGTCGAAGCTGCTTGGCTTGAGCGTCCTTGCTGTAGGAATGGGCACCGCCCGTGTGGCCTCCATAGACGTATAGTTTCCCGTCCGCGATGGCGGCGCCAAAACTAGTTACGTTCTCCGGCAACTCCGGCAGCGTCTCGTTACCTTTCGGCTTCTCCTTGACTGGCTGCTCGTTCGCCTTGGACTTCTTTTCGCCAGCCATGGCTGTTTCGCTCGCAGTCGTTGAGAAAAGGATCAATAGAGTCAGCAAGGCGCCGGAGGCAATCCGAAAGATCATTGCATCAATCCCTGGCAAAAATAGTTGAAGCGAGTTGTGTTGTTGAGAACAGAAAGTGAAGAACGGCAATCGAGCTTCGCCGTGGTCGCTGGAGAGTTATGCATCTCCGTTTTCATTGCTCGAATTATTCTGAGGCCAAACGGTAACCACCAGGGGCGCTGCCAACAAGATCGCGCCCAACAAACGGGGCGGCACGCGCGACGGGTCGCCGCCTGAAAACCAAACGAGCAAAATCAGGCACCAGAGGGCGAGCAGTGCAAGCAACGCGACAGCGCGACTGGGAAGCGTTGGCCGCGTTGTATTGGCGCGAGTCGAACTCGACTCGCCCAGTGGACTCGGCGCGGAGTCGTTTGACCCGCTCGACTCGCTTCGACTCGTTTGCTGAGCCGGCGAGTTTGATGGTTCCGAGGCGTTGCTTGAGCTGGCGAGCGAACCCTTGCATATCGTGCATTTAGCCGCCTTGGACTCGGAATCCGACAAGACCATGTTGCAGTGTGGGCATCTCGCCATCGCCGCGTCTCCGCTTCAAGCAGCCATCGTGGTGTCCATCCATTGTACGGCTCCGAGCTGAGCTTGGCGCCGAGGCCTCACATCATACCATGTTACGCGTGAAGTTCCCCACTAACCGGGATGCTTCTACGAGTGCATACGCGGTGCCGCTTCGCCCTCGCCGATGATTTCAGCTTCGGCATCGGCCAACTCATCGAGGCGCTGCTCGACGACCGATTTGTCGGCGAATGTCGTCGCCAATCGAGCGTAAGTGGAATGGTGACGGGCTTCAGAAGCAAAGAGCGAGCCGTAGAAATTCCGCAATTCGGCATCCGGAGCGTGCTGCCTTAATAAATCGAATCGCTCGCACGATCGAGCTTCGATCAAGCAGGCGACAAGCAGTCGATCGACCGCCCGTTCGGGTTCGCCTTTTCTCACGAGCTCGTTGAGCCGCTTGCCGTAGCCGCCCGGCTTGAGACGGCGGAAACGTACGTCTCGCCCTTTGAGTAGCTCGATCACCATGTGAAAGTGCTCGAGTTCTTCATTTACGATTTCCGTCATCTCGCGGCAAAGTTCTTCGTGAACGATGTAGGCGAACATCAAGTTCATCGCGTACCCGGCCGCCTTTTTTTCACAATGGGCGTGGTCGATGAGGATTTCATTGAGATTGTCGAGCGTCTGTTTGAGCCAACGTTCGGACGAATCGGATTTGAGGCACAGCATGTGTCGTGTTCTCTTGCAGCCGAGAGTCCGGCAATGTAACGCGGATCGTAGAATCTAGAATGTCGCGGCACGTCAATCGCTTCGTTCGAGAGCGAGCGAGCCAAAATCGTCGAGGGTTGGGTAGTCGTGCGGCGGGGGTTTTGGGTTTCCGGGACGGATGCAGAGTGCGACGGGCATACCGGCCTGGTGCGCAGCATCGAGTTCTTCGGTGTTGTCGCTGAGAAAGAGAATCTCGTCCGTTGCCAGCCCGTATTCAGAGGCGATCGTCTGATAGCTTGACGCCTCTTTCTTGGGCCCCGTTTTCGTATCGTAATGACCTGAAAACTGAGCGAGCATATCGCCTTGTTCGGTATGACCGAAAAATAACTTTTGAGCTTGAACGCTTCCCGACGAATAGATTCGAACATCGAGACCCGCGCGGCGCCACGAGTCGATCGCGTCTGGAACATCAGGAAACACATGAGCTCTCAGTTCGCCGCTGTCAAAACCCGACTCCCAAATTAGGCCTTGCAGTTGCTTGAGTCCCGTTGCCTTCTCATCGGCCGACATCAATCGCCGGACTTCAATGGCGACTTGCTCAACGCGGCTCGTCCCAGCTTCTTCGCACCATCGGTCGAGCGATTCATGACCGGCGTCGCTGGCGATTTGCTCGCAGGCTTTCACGACCTCTTCGTCGTCGCCGTGCGCAGTGAGAAAGGCATCCAATTCGCGAAGCACGAATGGAAACATTTGGTCGTAAACAAAGCTGATCGAGGATGTCGTACCCTCGATATCGAGCAGCACGCCGCGCACGTTGAATTGCATCAGACTCTCACGACCGGATCGCTGTTGTCATCTTCCTTCGGCGGGATGAAATTCGGGCCGAGGCAGACCGGGATGTAGTTCTCGTTGATTGGGTTGTGAACGTAGTGCGGCGTCCAACCCGCCGGATCCTGGAATAGTCGAATGCAGCGAATCGTCTTGTCGTCGCAGAGGTCGAACCAGTGTTTTGTATCCTTGGGGACGTTGACCATGTCGCCCTGTTCAACCAAGATCCCAAACACCGGGCCTTCGTCCGGGTGGATATGAAACACGCCGCTGCCTTTGACCGTAAAACGAACTTCATCTTCGCTATGCGTGTGCTCTTTGGAAAACTTGGCCAGCATCGCGTCGATGTTAGGAGTTTCGGGAGTGACCGCGATGACGTCGGCCGTCACGAACCCGCCACGATCTTTGAGGTTGTCGATTTCGTCCTTATAGGCACCCAGAATCTCGTCGCTCGATGCGTCAGGACTAACTCGGTCTTCCACGGCCCATTTTTCGTACCAGATTCCCTTTTCGGAAAGGAAGGCCTCGACCTCGTTGATATCTGTGATCTGTCGTTTTTCGTCCTGGATCGTGATCATCACCATGGGATTGTCCTAACTTGATTGAGGAGAATGCTTGCCTGCAACGTGACGGCGAATCGCCCATGGATCGAATCGGGCGTGGGCCGTCGTGCGGGATCCGCGTGTTTTTGTCCGGTGTGTCGAGGGAAGTTGATTGACGAGCGGGTCCGCAAAGCGTCGAGTTGACCGCGCGCCAAGGAACCGTCAGGCGTAGTAACTGTCGCGAGCTTTTTCGAGCAACATGCGGCGAGCGATGCACTGGAAAAGAAACTCGTATATTTCAATGTGGCGGCGAGCTTCATCGAGATCGGCACCCCAAGTGTAGAGGCCGTGCCGACGAATAAGAAACCCGTGCTCGATCGGCTGCTGCTCGTCGTCCCATTGGGCGACAACTCGTTCGGCAAGCGAGCTGATGTCTTGCGTGTTTTCAAATATCGGGACCCAAGCACTGGTCTCGTGAGTCCTCACGCCAGCGAGCCCTTTGAGCATTTCATAGCCTTCAATCTGAAGACCGCCTTGCTCAAAAAACAGGTCGGACAGAATCGTTCCCCAAACGGAATGGGTGTGCAGCACGGCGCCGATTTCCGGATGTCTGGTGGCGACCACGTGCAGCATCGTCTCAGCGGACGATTTGGGCTGTCCTTCGCTGGTGGGAAGGCCATCCGAGCCAACTCGAACAAAGTCCCTGCGGCGGAGCTGCCCTTTGTCCATGCCGCTGGCCGTCACCAATAGCTCGAGCGGCTCGCGATTGATCACGACACTATAGTTGCTGCTGGTGCCGACCGACCATTCCCGTTGATAGAACAGGCGTCCGACAGCCCGCAGAGCGTCGACCGAATGTTGGCAATCGGCCAAGAGCGGCGGAATGTCGCCCCCGTCGCAGTTGGTGTCCACAGTCAACACGAAACTTATCTCCAAGTGGCGATGTTCTTCTAATGCCATTCGTTGTCGGGGGCCGCAAACAACCGACTCAGTGTATCAGAACTTGACTTCGCTTGGACCCGCGCTAGTATTGTTCGATTGCCAATTGCCGTGAGCCTGATTTGGCCTCCGCGCGGCAGTCGTTTTCCTTCCAATGATGGAAGTCGCTACAATTTGGGAGCCCTCTTCGCCAGTGACGGCGATCGACATCGGCCTTGGCCAATTTTTGGCAACAGGCAAAGACAAACGGTGCGTCCGCCACAATTCTCGCGGCAACTCGTCTGCGATTCTTGTCGCCCGTGTTTATTTGTCGCCCCTTGGCTATTTGGCGCCCGGCAATGTTGCGCGAATGATCGATTCGCGGAGTATCGTTTCTCGGCTGAAATGGAGTGAATCGAGAATGTTGGAATCGAACAAGAGTGCTGCCGTCGCGACGTTTGTTCTGTCGTTTGTTGTCCTTGGCGCCAGCGCGCCGTCCTGTTTGGCGGCGACTTGGATCGAGTTCGATATCGCTCCCACACTCGCTTGCCGCCAAGTCGCATCCGATGGCGGTCTGAGCAGTCAGCCGGGCGAGTCGTTGTGGGAGGCTAGGTTCCGAATCTCGTCGTTGGTTCAGCATGGGGCCGAGGACAATCTGCTCCAGTTTCTTCTGCGTATTGAAAGCCCGACCGGGCCGTTGAAAGTCGTCGACTACGAACCGAAGACCACGCTGGCGTCGACTCTCGCCGGCAACGTCGGAATTCAAAAACACCACGAGAATTCCAAATCGTTGGGCATCATTGCGACAGGTGCGTTGGAACCGGTCGAGCTGACTGGCAACGGTTCGCTGGGAACTCGAGACGTAACGGACGTTCGTTACGAGCTTCTGGCGCCGCAAAAGTTGCTCGCCAGCAGCGGAACCGTTCTTCGCGGGGCGGGCGTCTATTTCAAGCTCAAGCCAACTCGGCAATCGACGCTCGAAGGCGGCAAGGAATATGTTGTGGTGTTTCGAGCTCCAGCCGATTGGCGGGCGAGCACGGTCCGGGTGCATTGCGAGGCGTTGGCTGTCGAACAGGGTTTGACGCCGCTGTTGAACGAGAGGGTAACCTGCCGCCGCGAATTTTCTGTGACACTCTTTGCAGGCGGTGATGTCGAGGCGAAACGGGCGGCGGAATCGTTGGACGAGGCTGAACTTCAGCTCCGGAAGGTCGCCCAGCAGCAACGATCCGCGATCCGCCGCCAAGCCTATCCCTCGCGGCTTCACCAATTCGGCGCGATGTTGGAGATTGTCGATGCTCGTATCCCGTCGAACTGGCTTGAACGATTGCTCAGTCGGCCGAAAGAAGTGACGCAACTCGAGCTATTTCGACTGCCGGAACCGGTCCGAAACGCGGCCAACGAATACGTCAGTCAGGCGAAGCGAGTCGTTGAGCTGGGCGGCCGCTAAAGCTTTGGCGGGTCGGCAAGGTGCGGATGCCGACAAGTGATGGGGCCTCCACAGCGGTTGTTGGCGCGGGGCGGCATTGCTAAGCTGTGCCTAACACCCCTACGCCGTTAGACATTCTTCTCGTTTGACGCAACCGTTGGTTAAAGCGATCTTCGCGACGCTTGGGACTGGCGAGCCTGCTTCCCAAATCGACGGCTAAGTAGAAATGCGTACACCGGGTTGTTGAGTCGCCACTGTTATCAGTTCACGGTGGTTCAGGTCGCTATGAGCTGAACCCAGCTTCTGAACTGAGAAGCGGACTTCCGGCACGACAACTTTTTCAAGGCACACTTTTTCCGCACAGGGTTCCAACGTGAGCGACACTCAACCACTCGATCTCGCCGTGATTGGCGGCGACGGCACTGGCCCGGAAGTCACCGCAGAGGGCCTCAAGGTGCTCAAAGCGGTCGCCGAGAAGGACGGATTCACTTTCAAGACGACCGACTATGATTTTGGCGGCGAGAGATATCTTCGCACGGGCGAAATTCTCCCCGATGGCTCGGTTGAGCAATTGCAGGCGCACGACGCGATTCTGCTCGGCGCTGTCGGCCATCCCGATGTTGCTCCGGGCGTATTGGAAAAAGGTTTGCTGCTGCGATTGCGTTTCGAGATGGATCAGTACATCAACCTCCGCCCGGTGAAGCTCTATCCGGGCGTCGAGACTCCGCTGGCCAATCGCACTCCCGAAGACATCGATTTTGTCGTTGTCCGCGAGAACACCGAAGACCTCTATACCGGCATTGGAGGTTTCCACCGCAAGCACACGGCCGATGAGGTCGCGACGCAATCGGCCGTCTACACTCGCAAAGGATGCGAACGTTGCATTCGCTGGGCCTTCGAGTTCACTCGGAAGCGTAACAATCCCAAAGGAAAACGGCTCACGCTGGTTGCGAAAACGAACGTGCTGACGTTTGGCCACGATCTTTGGTGGCGCACGTTCGAGGGCATCGCCAAAGAATACCCCGATGTCGAGGCCGACTATAACCACGTCGACGCGTGTTGCATGTGGATGGTCAAGAATCCAGATTACTACGATGTGATCGTGACGACGAACATGTTTGGCGACATCATCACTGACTTGGGCGCGATCATTCAGGGCGGCATGGGCGTGGCTGCCGGCGGCAACATCAATCCCGATCCGGGCGGCTGCAGCATGTATGAGCCGATGGGAGGCAGCGCGCCAAAGTACACCGGCCAAAACGTGATCAATCCGATCGCAGCCATCAGCGCCGTCGCGATGTTGCTCGAGCACACCGGCCACGAAGCCTCGGGCTTGCGCGTCCTCGCGGCAGCTCAAAAAGTCACTGGCGAAAAGATGAAGAGCCAAGCCGCCGGACGCATGGGATTCGGCACAAGCGAAATAGGCGACCTCGTCTGCGAGGCGCTTTGACAAAGAGTGCAAAGTGCAAAAGGAGAGACCCCAACGAGCTTGCTCGTTCGGTGAATCGGATTAGGTGCTAAACGGGGCTCGCGCCGAACCGCCGCATTGCATCAGATCGTTCTTCGACTTCACGAAGTACAAAGCGCTATCGCGGTTTTGCGGATCGACGATCGTTGGGGCGCTCGGCTTTTAGCGCTGGCAAGAAGCTTTGCCAACTTGAGTATTTGGGGTTCTTGAGTTTGGCGACGAGCAGCGGATTGTGTTTCGGTTTGGCGGGCGAGCGAATCAGTTTCATCCTGGCTTCTTTCGGAGTTCGCCCGCCCTTCTTTGTGTTGCAGGTGATACACGAACAGACGACGTTTTCCCACGTGGTCGCTCCGCCTCGGCTTCTCGGCATGACGTGATCGACACTCAGCTGCGACGATGGTTTGGCTTCTCCGCAATACTGGCACTGATGCCCGTCGCGTGCGAAGAGATGCCGCCGACTGTACTTCATTGTCGGGCGCGGGACTTTCTCAAACGTTTTCAATCGAATAATCAGCGGAGCTTGGATAGCGAACGAGACGCAGCGAACCCAATCGCCGTCCGTCCAGCGACCGTACTCAGCCATCTCAAAACTGCGATATTCACTCAACTCGCACCAAGTCTGAAAATCGTAGTTGGCGAATCGACCGTCTTCACAATCGACAACTTCGGCATTCTCTCGATACAACAGCGCGAATGCGCGTCGCACGTTGACCAAGTGAATGGCCATAAAGAATCGGTTGAGCACAAGAACGCTCGAATTCAGCACTCTCGCCGGATCATCATTGAGCATGAACCGCCTCCCAGTGTCTGAGAACCGGTTCTGCAATGGCGATCGTCTGTCCATTACATCGATGTAATCACCGGACTCACGTGGCTGGGAATTGTACACAGAAGATGCCGTGCGAGCTACAAAAAACGTCGCGAACACGAGGCCTCCGAAGGCCGCTTGCCGACTCTCGATTCGGCCGCTTGATTTCGAAGTCGATCGAATCTTCCTGTTGAAACGAGTCGTGTGGATAGACCGTTCGCGCCCAGCACCACAGGAAAAACAAAGGCGAGAAGTCCCCAATTCGAGGACAATTGCCTTGCCACAGATTGCGATTTTCTCTTACGATGGTGCCGTCAGCGGATGAGCGGACAAGCGGATGCCGCCTATCAAGACAGTTCACGCCGAAAGGAAGAGCGACGGAATGATTCAGTATTCCTGTGACCGATGCAATTGTTCAATCGATGCGGAAGAGGATTTGAGGTACGTGGTGAAAATGGAAGTTCACGCCACCATGGACTCTCCCGGTGGCGAAGATTCGGACTTGGATCGCGATCATTTGTTGGAAATTCACGAGATCCTCGAACGACTCGACGACTCGGAAAGCGATGCAATCGCGGACGACATTTATCAGCGCCGCCGATTTGATTTGTGCGCCGATTGCTATCGCAAATTTATGGTCAACCCAGTTGGTGTCGACGCGGCCGCTCGAGCCTTCGGGTTTAGCGAGAATTAGTAGCCGAGTCGAATGACCGGGTGAGCTGAACAAGCGAAACGTATGGGTTCTCCATCGTTCTAGCCCAAGCCGCAAGACTGCCTGTCTGTTCTGATAGGTAGACGGCGAATCATGAACATCTGATCACTCAATGATTCGGTGTCGAACTACCGTTACGCGAATCTCGAATCGAATTGGCCGCAGCCAATGGGCCGCGGCGAAAGCCTGACACTGGCCGCGCAACAATAAACACCTCGCCATCGTTTTGGTGAGGTGTTTTCTTTTATCGCATGGCTGCGTTGAGGCGGCCTGGCAAATTCTTGATTCTCCGCAGCTCTCTAGCAGAGTGGATCTTTCTTCTCGGTGATGACCGGAAGCGTCGGGGAGAGTTCCGCATTCAATTCGGTGAAAGCGGCCCATTCCTCAGGCACATTGTCTTCATGGAAGATCGCTTCGACGGGACATTCGGGCACGCACGCTTCGCAGTCGATGCATTCTTCCGGATGAATGTAGATCATCTGCTCGCCTTCGTAGAAACACTCGACTGGGCAAACGACCACACAGTCTGTGTATTTGCAGGCGAAACAGGGTTGAGCAACGACGTGAGTCATGACGAAAAAGCTCCTTTTGAGGAATGCTAGCGTCTCAGCGGACTTGTTATTAGCTGTACGTTCTGGGGCATTTGCGTAAGGTGAATCTTGGGCCTAATCGGCATGCCGGGCCGAATGCCGCCACACAATTCGCCAATCGGTCCCGAATAGGTGTCCTCGATTGAAGTGGACAAACCACAGTGTACGACAAACGGGACCCAAAACCAGGGGATGGAACGGAAGGCGAATACGGGCCAAAGTCGTTATTACAGAACAACTTCAGTCACGATTGACCATTCGCCGAAAAATAGTAGTGATGAGGCGGAATACTGTCAAGGTGATGCCGCCGTTTCAATGGCCAAAGCGCCTGGTTTTACTTGCCACATTTTGTCGCTGTATCTAAAATCGAAAGTGTATGCTCGCGGCTTCCCCGCCGATGGGCGCTCGCAAGCGATACTTTGACGTGAATGCGCGGTTTAAGCCCTAAATCAGCTCGGGTTTCCAGCAATTTGGGCGGCAACTCCGCGACTCATCGATTGCCGCTTACGAGGCGACGGCCAAACGGCACCGAGCATTGCTCGGTTTACAAAGGGTCACGACGTGGTTTTATCTGATATTGATCGATTGCTTCTACGCCAGTGCTTGGAAAAGGTGCCAAAGGCCTGGGAGGATTTCGTTGACCGCTTTTTGGGCCTCGTCGTCCACGTCGTTCGTCACACCGCCCAGTCTCGAATGGTCAAAGTCAGCGATCAAGACGTCGAGGATCTAGCCGCTGACGTCTTCTTGGCGCTGGTGCAAAACGATTTCGCCGCTCTCAAACGATTCCGCGGTCATGCCAGTCTGGCCACCTACCTCACCGTGATCTCGCGTCGCATCGTTGTGCGGCAACTCGGACGTCGAACTGCCGCGCCCGTGACGGAATTGACGGACAGCGGAAAGCAAAATCCCAGCAAGCAGGAACCGAGCCAGCAATGGAGTGAATCCAGCGATCCGGAAAAACGGATCATCGATAAGGAGCAGGTCGAACAATTGCTTCGCGGGTTGAACGAATCCGAGGCCAACGTGGTGAGGATGTACCACCTGGAAGGCCAGACCTACGAAGAAATCAGCTCAAAAGTCGGCATGCCTCAAAATAGCGTCGGCCCGACGCTCAGCCGAGCAAGGGAAAAAATGCGGCGAAATCCATAGCGATAGTTTGCCTCAGCCGGCTGCGAGATCGGCATCATGACGCTGGCGCCAATTCTGGGCGCTTCGAGTCGGCTCTCCAGCACCGGGCCCTACTTTTGGGCTTCACTCTCGGAACTCTAGTAGCGTCCCAGTCCGCGAATCGAAGGGCGGCGCCTGCCGGTCCGAATCGTCGATCTCGGCGGAGCGATTTGGCCCGCCGAGACTTGACCTCGGTACACGTCGTCCATCGCACTTGTTCCAGCGCGGCTTGCGCCAGTGCCCGCTTGGGGGAAGCCTGCCCGTCCGGCCGCCGATTGACCGCCTACGCCCGGTTGCATGAGCCCGGTTTGAGAACGGTTCCCGGGTCTCGATAGGAGCTGAGCCAGATTGATGTTGGCATAGCCGTTGATCTCTGGCATTTCGAACAAGGTCTCGGGGTCCCCGTTCAGCTGGTTAATGACGTACTGGCCAACGATGATCTGAAGCGACATCTGTTGAGGTTGACCGGGCGCCACAACGATGTCGACTTGCTCGGGAAGAGTCACGCCAAAATCGGGATAGTAGCGATGCCGACTCGCATGCGACTCCGCTAAAACAGCGCCCGCGCTATCCATGAGCGACTGCTCCATGATCCAGCCGTAGCGATTGTGAATCACTAGCACTCGAGTCAACATGCCTCGAGCCGATGGAACCTGGTCGCGAATCTCGAAGTGATCCTGTCCCTTTGGGAATGGGCCGTCGATTCGCGATGTCGGGTCGATCGTCACCATCCCCAGCGCTTCGATAATCCACCGCGGTTCGATGGGAAGAACTCGATGTATTGGCAGTCGCTGAGCGTCTTCATGCTTGGCGAAGAAGACCCCCTTGGCGGCGTCGCTTTCATTGGGTAGCGGTTGTCGCCAGAACCAAAACAGTTCATCGTTACTGCCGACATCGAGCGCCGGCCCGCCGATGCCCAAGACGCTAGCTTGCATTCGCATACGATTTGGGCGTTGCAGAGCCAGATTGGCGCGGAGGGCCGGGAAGCCTTGTACCGAGATAGAAGCCCCTTCCGCATACGCCTCGCGAATCGCATTGGTATTCGAATTGATCGCGTCGACAGCCTGAGCGAGCGACGGTTGGCCCGTGAAAATCTCCGGACCCAACGCGTGCGGCTGCAGCCAACTGGAAACGGCGCAGCCGTTGAGCGAACCGCAGAGTAACGCAACCAATACGACGTTTAGTTTGTTTCGATTCACCTTTGAGTGCATCCTTGCAGGTGAGGGATCGCCGCTTGAATCGCAGGCCGCAGTCCATTGCGTTGCGAGTCGAGTCAACGTGTCATGAAACCGTCTAGTGCTGTGTTACAGCTTGGAATTGGGATCGACAATTCGTTTGGTCAACGCCCGCCACGGCGAATCGGGTGCGCCACCCTAAAACTAAGGCGTAACGCAGCACTAGGCCGAATTTCCGAACAGCAGTGTCGCCAGTTCGTTTTGAATTTCCGTAATGCGGTCCGGCGTTGGGTCGACGGCCGGCGTCTTGTACTCTTGGCTGTTTCTCGTGCAGTGCAAAACCAGCAACTCGCGACCCTGCTCGTCCGTCTCGCTCTCTTCCAACTTAAACACTCGCCTTCGCACCATGAGCAGGCCCAGAACGTAGCGGACATCTTCCTTTTCCGGCTGTCCTTCGAGTTGTTGGAAGTAGTGCAACATGACGTCGTTGGGTGCCCAGTTAACCTTGCTCCCATCCGCCGGCGGCATTTGCGATTTCCACCAACCGACGGCGTCTTCCGGCGGGCCCTCCCACGCTTGCTCACAGTAGTCTCGGCGAATCACTTCGGGTCCTTGCGGAATCAGGACCGAGTAAAACGTCTCTTCCGGCTGCAATTCTTTGTCGCTCGAATGGCAGCGCCGCGAGCATCGCTGGACTTCGAAATCGAGCATGAAACGGCCGTGAAGTGAAAGGATGACATTGCGATCGTTTGACTGGGGCATCCAGCCGAAGCCTGAAGACACGAGGGTATTCTCGTGGCAAAAGCTGGGGAATACTACGCGAAAGCCCGTTGCCGCTCAATAGAGCTGGTTGAGAATCCGGCGGTTTGCGGTTTCAGCAAAATCGTGGTCGTCAGGCAGAAATCACTGAAAGCGGAAGAAACGGGCGTCGGTGCCGTCTTTGGCGATTCGAACTCGAACGGACGAACCGCAACGGGGACAATTGCCGACATAGGCCGTTCCCTGCTTATTCACATAGATCCTTGCGTAGGCGGAGCAGCAGTCGAAACTGACGCCGAGGAATCGGCGTTTGTCGGACTTGAGTGTCTCCCGTCCCGGACCGGGGTCGCTTGTGAGGTCGAGTCTTTCTCCGGCCATGCTGGCGTTCCCAGTTCAGGC
The DNA here is from genome assembly GCA_964567745.1 of uncultured Pirellulaceae bacterium. Classification (GTDB taxonomy): domain Bacteria; phylum Planctomycetota; class Planctomycetia; order Pirellulales; family Pirellulaceae; genus CAZMNY01. Next base: position 54,513 of record CAZMNY010000043.1, read on the forward strand.
AATGTCGCAGAAGTTTGCAGAAAGGGTTGGATAACGCGGTTTCGCATTTCCATCAAGATCGGCTTTTGCACCGATCGTCTGCCAAAAAGCTTCGGTTGGCGGAACAACCCGAACATCCACAGCCTCAGGCGCGTCCGTTATTGGTGACTTGACCGTTTTGTCGAGCTACACTAGAGTTGCTCTCGAAATTGCTGGTGGCTGCGACAGCGAATTCGCCAATCACCTGGGTTTTCTGAACACGGCAGCGAAAGCCAACAATGATTAACCGCGACGAACTCCTAACGCTACTAGGCAACTTGGCCCTTGGTGAGCCGTAGGGGAACGTTCGTTGTTAACGATGCGGAGAGCAAACCCCGAGGCCAACTAGCCTCGGGTTTTTTTATAGTTGGACGAATATCGTTCTGCGTTTTTCACACTTTCTAGAATTGGTTTGGCTGGATGCGAGATCGACTGAGGAATGCGACGCGGTTTGGAATCAGGGTGCCGCTGTTACTAGCCGCGCCGGTCAGGGACCGGAGCTCCGCCCTATGAATTTGTCACACGCATCCAACGCAAAATAATCCCCGCTCACGAGGAGTTTTCCAAGCCATGTCCAACATGAGACCGATTCGAATTTTTGACACGACCTTGCGCGACGGTGAACAATCGCCTGGCGCCAGCATGAATCTGTCGGAGAAGTTAGAGGTCGCTCATGCGCTCGTCGAATTGGGCGTCGACATCATCGAAGCCGGCTTTCCCATCGCCTCGCCAGGAGATTTTGAGGCAGTCAAAGCGATCGCGTCGAGCTTTCGCGGTGCCACAATCTGCGGCTTGGCGAGATGCAACGACAAAGACATCGATCGGGCTTGGGAAGCGCTCAAAGGTGCCCCTTCGCCACGCATCCATGTCTTCCTGGCGACCAGTGCGATTCACCGCGAATTCAAATTGAAAATGACGCCTGAGGAGATTGTCAAGCGAGCGGTTGCTGGAGTTGAGCGTGCGATTGGCTACTGCGATGACGTCGAGTTTTCGCCTGAAGATGCAGCTCGCACAGAACGAGACTTTCTTTGCGAAGTCGTCGAGGCCGCCATCGACGCCGGGGCGACGACCGTCAACATCCCCGACACGGTCGGCTATGCGACGCCCGAGCACATGGGCGACACGATTAAGATGCTTTGTGACCGAGTGCCGAACATCGACCAGGCGGTCATCAGCGTTCATTGTCACAACGATCTCGGCCTGGCTGTCGCCAATAGTCTTTCCGCGATCACTAACGGCGCCGGGCAAGTGGAATGCACTATTAACGGCATCGGCGAACGCGCCGGAAACTGCGCGCTCGAAGAGATTGTCATGGCGATTCGAACGCGCGCCGATTTCTATCAGTGCGAGACGAGAATCAACACCGAGCGACTGGTTCCCACAAGCCGACTCGTTTCCGGCGTCACCGGCATGGGCGTACAACGCAACAAAGCGATTGTCGGACGCAACGCGTTTGCTCACGAGGCCGGCATCCATCAGGACGGAATGCTCAAGGAGCGGACCACGTACGAGATCATGAGGCCGGAGGATGTCGGCGTCGCCAAGACGGACCTGGTGATGGGCAAGCACAGCGGGCGAGCTGCTTTGGCCGACCGAGCGAAGGCGTTGGGATTCAGCCTTACGGGCGAGCAATTGCAGGTTCTGTTTGAACGCTTCAAGGTGCTGGCGGATAAGAAGAAGGAGATCTACGACGGAGATATCGTCGCCCTGATCCAAGAGCAAATAAACAACGACTTGCGCGACGAGTGGTCGCTTGTGTCGTTTGATGTTTCGTCCGGCACCGGCAAACCGCCTCAAGTGACCATTACGTTGAGGCATGGCGACCGCGAATTCACCGAGCAACTTTCCAAGGGCGACGGACCTGTGGACGCCGCGTTTTGGGCGGTCGCCGAGATTACCGGCCTCGACTTCGTCTGTAGCGAATTCCAAGTTCGCAGCGCATCGATCGGCAGCGACGCTCAGGGCGATGTCACCGTTCGGATCGAAAGCGGCGGCCAATTTTATCGTGGCCGAGGCGTCTCGACCGACACCGTGGAAGCGACCATCAAGGCCATCCTCAACGCCGTCAATCGACTCACACTCGAGCAGAGTTGAGCAGAGTCGGCCGCCAACGGTTCAGGCGACGAACGCCAAGTAGTAGAAGATCCAGCCGGTCACCGCCGTCATCGTCAAGCCGATCGCGGCGAGCCGCGCGGTAATCCGGTGGGTCGCGCTGTAGGCGTTGGGCCTTGGCGGATTGTCGAATTTTCTCAGAGCCATCACGATCACGTAGATCCACAGGAACAACGTGGGGATGGCAAACAGCAAGTGAACCGCCAAACTGATCCAGACAACGCTCCAGCCGACTTCGCTGGAGTAGGGCGACGCCGCCGCTCGTTGCTCCCAGTTGCTAATAAAGCGTACGTCGACCTCAAACAAGATGATCGCGACAAGTAGAATCAAGCCGAGCGTTGTTTGCACGCGTTTGTGCAGTATCAACTTGGAGTCATCGCCGGGAGCGCGACCGCGCACAGTCATGATGCTCCAAATCATCGCCGGCACCATCGCGAACAGGGCGAGGAAGACGACATCGGTCATGAAGGCGGCGCGTGTGCCGAGAAAACCATCGAGTCCGTCGAACTGTTGGGCAAATAGCTGGAACAACGTCGATACCTCGGGTTGGTTGCGAGTGATTAGGTGCAGATTCTAAGCGATGACGGTCGCCAAGCACAATGTCGCCTCGTCTCGCGCTGAATCTGTTGACGCGAAGATTCGTTCAACCCGCCGACGCAGGCAAGGCTGCAGATCGTATGGGAGATTCGGTTGCGGCCACGCCGTGCTGGAGCACGCGCAACGTGCGCTATCGAGGGTCAACCCAACGCGGTTTTGGCGCTTCGATCGACAGAGGCTGGCCGGTCAGCGGATGGTCAAACGTCAGCTTCCAGGCGTGGAGGCACATTGGCGGATCGGATGGGTCAAGCGTTTGCGTTTCTCCCATGCGACCGTTCGGCAGATACGACGGGTCTCCCACAATCGGCATTCCCAGCGCCCAAAGATGGATGCGAATTTGGTTGGTTCGACCCGTCAACGGTTTGACTTCTAGCAACGAGGCGTCGTCGGAGTCCTTTCGCATCAATTGAAATTCAGTGACTGCGGCGAGTCCGTTCGGGTCGACGGTTCTCAAGCCCGCCTTTTGCGGTTTCGACGTGATCGGCTGCTCGCTGAGAAACGTCTCGTCTTCCGGATGGCCTTGCACTCGAGCCAGGTAGGTTTTCTTGACGGTCCCTTCGGCGAACTGAGGCTGCAGCTTCGACGCGATCGACCTTCGCCGGCTCAGCACGACGACGCCCGACGTATTCGAGTCGAGCCGATGCCCAATGCGAATCTGCTCCGGTGCGTAGACTTGGTTGAGAATGGAGACGAGCGAGTTTCGATTGAACCGGCCGCAGGGGTGCATCGGCAGCGGCGCGGGCTTATTGACCACGATGATCGACTCATCTTCCCAGAGGATTTCGATGTCGGCATTGACATCGGGCTCCACGACGTCAAATTCGATGTGCCGAATTTGCTCTCCCGCGCGAAGCGTCGCATCGCAGCTCAGCGGAACATCGTTCTTCGTCACTCGTCCCGTTTCGCATGCCTCACGCCATCGCTCGCGGCCCAGATAGGGGATCAAGCCGTCGAGCAAATCCAGCGTCGTCGATCGGTCGAACCGCTGAGGTACTTTCAGGGGACGCTCGCTCCGATAGGGTTGGCTTCCCGGCAACGGATCGGCCGCGGATCGAATTGCCTGTTGCCGATTCTCAATGCGAGCGGACATCTGCTCGGTGGGCGACCGATAACAATTTGGACAGCTCTCGCCCTCGGCATACTGCGGCGATTTCCGTTCGGCTTCGGACACGATTCCCTGACAGGCGAAGCAGAGTGAATCGGAGGTCTCGCCGAGGCTCGGGTTCAGTGCGACTCGGTGATCGAAAACGAAGCAATCGCCTTCATAGTGTTCGGCGCCGCATTCCTCAAAGTACTTCAGGATGCCGCCGTCCAATTGAAACACATTTTCAAATCCGGCTCGTTCCATCAGCGGCCCCGCCTTTTCGCAGCGAATGCCTCCCGTGCAGAACATCACCAGTGGTCGCGACTTCCACTCGGCGGGAAAGCCGTCGACAGCCTCGGGAAAGTCTCGGAAGTGATCGATTCCAGCGGCGCTCGCGCCGTCGAACGTACCGACATTGACTTCGTAGTCGTTTCTCACATCCAGCAGCGTGAAATCCCGGCCCTCTTCAAACCAGGCTTTGAGTTCTTTCGCGCCGAGTCGCGGCGACGTCTCCTCTTGCGGGCGAATGCCCTCGACGCCGAACGCAATGATTTCCTTTTTCAGACGGACGAGCATTCGCCGGAACGGCTGCCGGTCGCTCTGGCTGCGTTTGATTTCCAAGTCGGCAAACTCGGCCTGGCTAGTCAGCTTTTCTATGAACGACTCGACTCGCTCCGTTTCTCCCGCGAGAAACAGGTTGATGCCCTCGGGCGCCAACAAGATCGTGCCTCGCAATTCAAGTTGTTCGCATAGCTGGCCCAGCTCCTGGCGCCTTTTGACCAATTGATCGAGCGTGACAAACCGGTAGGCGGCGATATTGAGTATTCGTGACATGGCTTTCGCGAATTGGAACGTGTTCCGCCGCCAGCTGAGGCAATCAACTCGGCGGAATTTCGAGCGGCGGATGCGAGCCGGCAATTGTCACATGCGATCAGGATTCCTGCAATTCCCGGCAAAAGCGCGCATCGCTTATTTGCGATACGATGGCAGTTCCGTTGCCGCCGCGCCCTGCGAGGCGACCGAGACAGCTGATATATTGAGTGACAACTGGCCCAATGGTTTTGAATTGACAGTGTGATGCAGCATCGCGGCGAAGAACTGACTTCATCTCTCGCGTCGACTCGGCGCCGGATAGGCGAGACGGTGACGCCGATCATGTTCTTTCTGGCCATCATCTATTTGGCCATGCTCGCTGTGCTCATTGTGATTTGGGTCGACATGCGCCGCATGGGCGATGCGCCGGAAACGCTTCCTGTTTCGGAGCCGATAGTTCGCGACGCCGAAGTTCATGACTTTGATTTAGATAACGCGGCGCTCGACTGGTCCGAGTACGGGATTGGGATGCTGGCGTTTCTTTGGCCCGTTTTTGTCGCCGAATTCTTGATTCAGTTTATTCTCCGCGATCGAGGCGAGCCGTTTTGGCGAAAGCGATCATTTTGGCTTTTGATTTGCGTCTGTCCGCCGCTGCGGATGTGTGCGCGAAATCCGGACGTCGACGGCAAGATTTGGCTACCCGGCAATGGATGGTGCGAGGTCAATGAAATACTGAGGGACAAATTGGAGCGGACGTTCGCCATCCCAATGATCGCGATCGCTCTGATGATCCTGCCTGTACTCGGCTTGGAATTTGGATTCGCCAAACAGGTCCGCGCCCACACTTGGTTGCGAGTGGCCCTGCATGTTAGCACAGGACTTATCTGGTTTGCCTTTGCCGCCGAGTTCATTCTGATGCTGTCAGTCGCCGACAAGAAGTTGCGCTACTGCCGCGAACACTGGATCGATTTGGCGATCATCCTGCTGCCTCTACTGTCGTTCTTGCGATCACTGAGAATCGTGCGAGCTCTGCGAGTCGCCAAGTTCGCCAAGCTTCAGCAAATCACACGCATGGGAAGGCTCTATCGCCTGCGCGGTTTGGCAATGCGGGCATTCCGCGCCATCTTGCTGCTCGAATTGCTCGACCGTGTGATTCGCGTTGACCCGGAAAAGCGACTGGCCCGTTTTCGGCTGCAATTGGAGGAGAAGGAGAAAGAGGCCGACGATCTCAGAGAGATGATCATGAAGATCGAAGCCGAAATCGAGGAACTCAAGGCGCTCGAGCAGGAGGCTGAGGCGAGTTGAGGCGGCGCGACGCTGAGATTGCCAGCGGCGTATGAATCCCGTTATGATCACGCGTCGCTAATGCTGCCTCGCGAAAGGATTGGGCAAGAGATGACAGTCGCTATTGTGATCGACGACGAGTGGGAGATTGCTCGCTGCTTGCCCTGGTCCGCCATTTTTGCGCGAGGGACCGATGAGCCGCTCGTGGTTGTCTTGTTGCGCGACGGCAAACACGAATTCGAGCTCAAGGACTTTTCGCGAGACCGGCAAAAGTCGGCCGACGACACTCTTGCTGTGGCCGCGCTTCAGTTCGTCGAGCAAGACCCTCAGATGGTTCTGGCGATGTCGGACGAGGACCCGTCCGATTCAAAGGCCGTCCTCGAGGTGCCCGCGTCTGATGTTGGCCAGCCCGGAATCGCGAGTGACGATTCAGCTACCCCCGATTCTGCGGTGGCGAGTTCGCCAGCGGAAACGACTCCACAAGAAGAGATCCAACAGGCCGACATTCAACAAGTAGAAGCGACTCAGCAAGACGAGGCTCAGCAAGAAGAGCCGGAAGTGCCCGAGGCCGACTCGCCGTTATCGGTTCGCGTCGTCGAACTTTGCGGGCGAGACAAGGCGAGCGCGCTGTTGCGGTTTACCAGCAAGTTAAAGGCGACGCTGTTGATTTTGCCTCGCCACGCGTCCGAGCGCGGGTTGGACGACGAATTACCTTGGGAGCACTGGGCCTATCGCCGAGCATCGTGTGCGACTTTGTTGCTTCGGCCGGAGTTGCCGAGTGGTCCTGGGGCGGACGAGGGCGATCGATTTGGAGATGGAGAGATTGGGTCGGTGCTGGCGGCGGTCGAGGACAGCGGTCCGTCGATGTCGTCTCTCCGTTGGACCAACGCGGCCTGCGAACGCTTGTCACTGCCGCTGACCGCGCTGTACGTCGAGCCGGACGTGGGCGAACTTGCTCGAGCCGTTGGCAAGCGGATTGCGGGTAGGATCGTGCGGCGAGCGTTGGGTGCCGATCATAACGTCAAGGCGGACATCGTCGTTGGCGAGACGGTCCGTTCGGCGATTCTCGACTACGCTCAGGAGCGAGAGTTTGGGCTTGTCGTGTTGAGCGCCAATCGAAACGGTATGGGCCGGCGTTGGCTGCGGTCGTCGGTCAGCGAATGGTTGATGGCGCAGCAATTCGGTTCGACGGTGGCAATTCTCAGGCCGCCCATTCCTTTTGCTCATCGCCTGACAACCCAGTGCGGCGATTGGCTCGCACGGCAGATACCCCAGCTCGATCGCGAATCTCGCGTGTCGTTGTTTGAACGTGTGCAGCAGAGTTCACGGTGGGATTTCGACTTCATCGCTTTGATATGCCTGTCGACAATCATTGCGACGTTAGGCCTGATTCAAGACTCCGGTGCCGTCGTCATTGGGGCGATGTTAGTGGCGCCATTGATGACTCCGATCGTCGGCGCTGGGCTCGCCTTGGTGCAGGGCAATCGAGTCCTGATTCGCGGCGCCTGGGCCACGGTTCTGCGAGGTTTCTTGCTCGCCTTCTTTATCGGACTTGGTATCGGCTGGTGCGTGCCGGGCCTGACCGAGTCGCACGAGATGTTGGCTCGCGGTTCGCCTAACATTCTGGATCTCATCGTGGCGCTGATTGGCGGCGTTGCCGCGAGCTACGCGTTGGGGCGGCCGAACTTGTTTTCCGCGTTGCCGGGCGTGGCCATTGCAGCAGCCTTGGTTCCGCCTGTCGCCACAGCCGGCTTGGGCGTTTCATTGGGAAACTTGCCACTGGCCTTCGGTGCGCTGCTCTTGTTCGTGACCAACATCGTGGCCATCGTTATCGGTACGGCGGTGTCGCTGCTGGCCGTCGGCATTCGTCCGACGCATGAGCACGGCATCGTCGAGTCGTGGGTCTATCGAATTGCGGCAGTCTTGCTCGTGATCGTCTCGTTGATCGCGGCGTTTGATTTCGTCCAGCACCCGGCGCTTCCAGACAGCGTCGAGCGGGAGATTCAAACGGTTCTGTCCGCTGAACCGGAGGTGCACCTCGACGAAGCCAAGCTGGCTTCAAGTCGCCGAGTGTTGCTCCTCATCCACAGCTCCGAAGCACTGGCTCCTACTCTTCGCAGCAAGGTCGCCGCGGTGATTCGCAAACAGTTGGGCGACGACATCGTCATTCAAATCGAAACGCGACTCGTGACCATCGACTCACAGTAGAGTGAGCGTCGTCGCGCAAGAATCCTTGTCGGTGATGGTCCGTTGCCGTTCAGGCGGTCTCGTTTTCACTTCGACGTTGCGGCTGACTCATGGCGATGACTATTCCGGATCGCTGGGCAGGCGATAGTGGAATTGCCCGTCCGTGTTGATCGCCCAGTCGACTCCATGTTTCCAAAGTTCAAATGCCGGTTTGAATGGGTCGTCCAGAGGCGAGTCGCCACAGTTGATTGGCCAGAGGACGTAACAGGGAATGATGTACGTACAGCCTCCGGAGTCGTAGAGCGGTTCTGTCAGGTAGAACAATGGGTTTTCGTTGTCGCCGAATTTGTCTTCATGGACGTCGGAGAAGAAAGAAATCGTCAGCCCATAACTGTTGTCCAGTTCATTCGAGCGGTGCAGTTCGGGAGGATCGCCCGCGCCGTTAACTCCGTCTTCGCAATCGCACAACTTCGACAGCGCGAGCATATTCGCGGCGTATTGCAGCAGCCATTCTCGCGCTTGCTCGTCTGTCGGCTCCTCGTCGACAGCCTTTTCTTGGAAACTCGAGCCGCCACTTTCGCCCGTCTCCGCAGCCACCTGAAAGAACTCGGGCAATCGCTTTAAGACGGCCTCGCCATGCGGCTGGCCTTCACAAAGATCCGCCAAGCCGTTCCCGTTGGGTGGGAATTGATAGAGCAGAGCCGCCCGCCCCCATTCTGTCTCCCAGAGCGTCGCATTGCCGCAGCTCTCCTTCGAGGTCCGTCTGTCCCGACGCCTTCATCGCGATGTTGAACCACTGTTCAAAAAGTTCTCGTTCATCTGCCATGGCGCATTCTCCGATAGAACAGCACGAGTTTTCTCTTGTCGCAGGCGTCGCTAAGCGGAACGTTGCAGCCAACGTTCAAGCGTGGAATCGGTCGCCGATTCTGGCATAGCGTTGAGGCTGCGGCAATAGTTTGGTTGCGCATTCTCGGCGGCGCCAGACTTGAATCTCTCGCTCATTTCTTTGGAAACGGAGGCATTGGCGACTTACATGGGGCGTCCAGTTCGCTGATAATTTCGAAACGCCGGGCACTCCGGCTCATGTCAAAGAATCAATTCCCAAGTCAACTTGCCGCTCGTTCGGCGATGGCTTGCTATCGCTAGGTTAGGCGGCGCCAACGGCGCGCCTCCGGAGGAGAGACGTGATGCAGAACGTTGACCGACGTAAGTTTTTTGCAGGCGTTGCGGGCACGACCGCCGCAGCTGGGTTGTTGGCGACAACCGCCGAGGCCGAACGAGCTGCCGCGCCTAGTTCTGGTGCGCGCCGCGGCAATCCGATTGCCGTTTCCACTTATTCATTCTGGCGTTATCGCGCGGCGAAGCTAAAGATTGACGAGTGCATTGCCTTGGCGGCCGAGATGGGCTTCGATGCGGTCGAGATTCTCGAGATTCAGATGCACCGTCGAGACGATGCGTACCTGCAGTCGCTCAAGCGACAAGCGTTCTTGGCGGGGCTCCCGTTATGCGGACTATCGACTCACCAAGATTTTGTCTCGCCTAAGGTCGAGGACCGGCGCGAAAACGTTAAGAAGACAATAAGCAGCATCGAGTTGGCCTACAAGTTGGGCATCCCGACGATCCGAGTCAACACGGGGCGGTGGGGAACGAGTAAGAACTTCGACGCGTTGATGAAGAACCGCGGGATCGAGCCGGCGTTGGACGGCTACACCGACGAAGACGCATTTCCTTGGGTCATCGAGAGTCTGAAAGAGTGCTTGCCGGTCGCCGAGCGATGTGGCGTTGTTTTGGGACTCGAAAACCACTGGGGACTCGGTCTGACACCCGAAGGCGTACTTCGCATCATCGACGCCATCAAATCGCCATGGCTTCAAGTCACCATGGATACCGGCAACTTCCTGGAAGACCCCTATACGAGGCTCGAGAAAATTGCCCCCAAGACCGTCTTCGTACAAGCCAAAACCTATTTTGGCGGAGGCACCTGGTACACGCTCGATCTGGACTACGATCGCATCGCCGGCATCTTGCGCAAGCACAAGTACCGCGGCTACGTTTCTCTCGAGTACGAAGGCCGCGAGGACGCCAAGACGGCCATCCCCAAAAGCCTCGGCATGCTGCGCAAGGCGCTCACTTCGTAACTCGGACCATTGTCCATTGAGGCGCAGTGCATTGTGAAGACTATCAGCTTGCGCAGATTGAATCGCGTGAGCTATTCTTCCTCGCTGGTTTCAGCATCTCTGGCAGATTGTTCACCTCGAAGTTAGATCCAGCGAGTCATGACGACGACAAGGCCGGATGATAGAGACCAAAAGTGAAACCAAATAAAAATGTCCTTATCGAGATTTCCTGTGTACTCGACTAGGTCGCCGAGTGATCGAGCGTTCTGCAATGGCGCCACAACTTGAAACGTCAACAATCGATAGGCTTCATATTGAACCAACGCAAAACCAATCCAGAATGCTCTCCAGTACCCTCGAGCGTAGACCAAGCCTCCAAGGCAAACGGGGCTCAGTAATATCGACAAAAGAAGAAGTGGAAAACCGGCGTACGGTTGGGGTAGGCACGCAATTCCCATGTAGATCGCCAGGCAAAAAACGCTCAGCATCAGCGAACTGAGTTTGAATCGCATGTCAGCCCTCGTCACCGTCGTTTGAAGTTGAGTGTGGATGGACTCAAGTGCGGAATCGTCGGGTCATGAAAATACCAGATAGGCGACCATCCCGACGAGAATCACAGAAGCGGGACAACGATCACAAATGCCCACCGCAAGTCATGCAGCGTCAATTTCGTAATGTCGTTCTGCTCCTTCAATCGCGACTTTGGTTTTCGCAAAACCACCACGGTTGCGATCGCGAGGATTGCCATGACGGAGAATGCGAGGAGCAAGAGGAGTGTTTTGGATGAGAGCATGTCGGCAAGTCTAACGGACCAAATCAGCACGCACCAATTTTCGAGCGTCACACGTGCCGACGCTTCAACTTTGTGCGGTTTCAACGTGCCCGATGTTTTGAACCAGCAAGGATGAGGCGGCAAAGAGGGTGGCGCACGTGGCTTGCGAGCAAGTGGTGTAAACGCGTAAGCTGTTACCTCGACGAAAGTTGGCCGAGTGGTGGAATTGGCAGACACACAGGACTTAAAATCCTGTGCTCCGTAAGGAGCGTGCGGGTTCGACCCCCGCCTCGGCTATTGGGAAAACCCTGGTTTTTACGGGGTTTTTCGCGTTTCTTGGGGTTCCGTTCCCCGTCTTCGATTCGCTTCGTGTGTTTCCCTAAACGGCTTAACTTGGCCTAGTTTGCCCTGCAAAGTGACACAAAAATAACCACAGTCTGAATTCGACTAGTCGAACGGTAGGCAATCGATCGCCTTTCGCTTCGATTCGTCCGCCGCTTTCGCATAGACGTTCATCGTCATAGCAAGCGTCGAATGCCCGATGATCTCTTGAACGGCTTTAGGGGATCCGCCGTTCTCGATCGCGTGCGAGATAAAGGTTCCTCGAAGCGAGTGGATGTCGAGCGAGCCGCCCATCTTCCCGTCTTCGATTCCCGCTTTCTCGCAAGCTCGCTGGAACGCTTTAAGTAGGTTCCCTCCGCGCCAAGGTGCATTACCGGCGTTAACGAAAACATGCTCGCGGCTCAGTCGGCCGGCTTTCGTTCGCCCCGGTATCGGTCGTCGCTGCTCCGCTGACGCTCGCAGGCGAACAACCTCTTCGAAAGTAATATCGTCGAGAGGAACGTCGCGTTCCTTTCCAGACTTCGCCGTAGCCGCTCGGATCGTCATGATACGGCGTTCGAAGTCGATGTCCGAGAACTTCATCGCGATAAGTTCCCCTCGCCGCATACCCGTCCGCATAAGCGTGCTAAACGCCGGTTTGACGTACTCGGGACAATGCTCGAAGAATTGCTTAATCTCTCCGACGGTCATCGGGCGACGCTGCTTTGCTGGCGAATCGTTCGGAAGCGGCTTGAGTTTCTCGATCGGGTTCGACTCGATCAACCGTTGCTCGACTGCCCATCGAAGCATCGTCGCAAGTGTTCCCGTTTCCATGTTGATCGTTCTCGGACCGACTTCGAGAGAACGATCGCTTCGATAACGGAGAATCGCTTCAGGGCGAATCTGCGCGACTGTCATCGCCCCGAGAGTCGGAAGGATTCGATCAAGGTGTTCGACGTATCGCTTCACGGTGGATTCGCGGCAAGTTTGGCACACGTACCCTACCCAAAGAGTTCGAATCTCGTCGATGGATCGGTTGTTGTCGAGCATCCCGTATTCCGCGAGATCTGCTTTCGCTCGAAGATCGTTGAGCATCTTCTTCGCCGCTTCGAAGTCTTTCGAAAGCTTGCATCGAATCCGCTTTCCGTTCGTTTGGAATTGGGCGTGATAGACGCCTCCGCGCTTTACCATTCCTGGAGGGAGCTTGCGTTCGCGCGGCATTGTTCGTCCTTTCGAATGAGGGAAAGAGAACCCAGCGTTCGAGGACTGCGATCGAGATTCGATCGGAAGCGTCGGATACATCCGCGCGTTAGAATGGCATCAGCCATCTCAGTACCTCACATACTGGGGATCGGTTAGAGCCGTCGAAGCGTTGGCGCGCTTGGGCGGCTCGATCTTTTCTATCAGATCGGCTCGACCCTGGCGAACTGGTAAGCTCGAAGTCGAAAGAATGCCCGACTTGACCGATCGGGCGCGAGGCGGGTTCAAAGGGCACCACGGCAGAGAGAAAACGTCGTAAGTTGCGAGGCTAACCAAACTCGCTATCTTGCCTAAATAAACTACAGCCCGGAAATGCCTCTTCAGCGACATAGCTCCGCAGGGGGGGTCAGAAGGACCCGCTCCCCTCGGAAAAATTAAGCCCTACCGCATACACGCCTGTAGAAAGCCCCGCCAAGCGTCTTGCAGTCGAGCCGACTCTTGATCGATCGCACCGACGAAACTATTCAGTTGCTCAACATGGTTCTTCATCGCCACTATTTCGTTCCGAAGTCCGTGAACGGCGTTGGTCTCTTCGATCCGGGGCGTAATGGCTCGCTCGTAGACGTCGCAGCCAACCGGTCCCGCCTTTTGGAGTTGAACGGGCGAAGACTTCTGCACTTGCCTTCGAGCGACTCCACGGGCTCGCTCAAGAGCTTTCTCTAACCGAATGACTTCCGCCTTGCGGAACTCTCGCACTTCGTCGATTAGCCGCCCCTTGCGGTCGAGCAATCGTCGACGAAAGTCAAGTAGCTCCATCGACAGCAACCGTCGACGACCAAAGAGATCGTCTAGCTCGTTCCAAACAACGCCGCCGCCGCCAGCCGGAAGGCCGAACGCCCACTCGGACATGTCCTCTAACTCTTGGAGCCGAGTAGCGATCTCCGCCGCTTCGCGGTTGTGCTCGTCGATCGCGCCTTGAAGGTCTTCGCCCACGTAGGAATTGATCGCCAGTTTGTAAGTTTCCATGTTTACGTCCATCTCAAATACTCCTTCAAAGGGTTCCGCCGCGAACGCTCGCGACTGTTTACGTGTTGCGTTTCAATTCGTTGCGGTCATTGTTGATTGCTCCGAATTAGCTAAATGAGTTCGAGAAGTCGTGAAACGTTGCGCCGTCGGCGTCTCGGAACGCTGCGGCTTCCTGTTGGCGTTTTAACGCACGATTGCGGAACCGGGTGTATCGGCCGTCCCAATGCACGTTGGCGACGCCAGGCGGACCGCTACGGCGCTTGGCGACGATAATCTCGGCGTCGCTGCCGGGCTTGCTGTCGTCGTAGTAACCCGCGCGGTGGCAAAACCAAACTTGGTTCGCGTCTTGCTCGATGCTTCCCGACTCGCGCAGGTTACTAAGCATCGGGCGTCGGCCTTGGTTCGATTCCGTCGCGCGGTTGAGTTGCGAAAGCACCAAGACAGGGACCCGCAACTCGCCCGAAAGAGCTTTAAGCCTTCGGGTGATCTCGCCGACTTCGACGACTCGAGACTCGCGCCGCCCTTCGGAACTGACGAGTTGCAAGTAATCGACGACGAGAAGCTCGAGCCCGTTGCGCCGCTTGTGCCGTCGGGCGATCGACGCGATCGCCGAAACTGTTCGCGCTGGAGCGTCGTCGATTGTGAGGGGAGCTCCGGCGATTTGCTTTGCCGATTTTACTATTCGCGAACGTTGACTTTCAGAAAGCTTGCCCGCCTGGATCTTCGCGCCGTCGACTTCTGCTGCCGCCGAGATCAATCGAGCGCCGATTTCTACGGCCGACATCTCAAGCGAACAAAACAAAACCGGCTTGCCGGAGTCGGCAACGTTCGCCGCGATGTTGACGGCGAGAGCCGTTTTCCCCATCGCGGTGCGTCCGGCGAGAATAATCAACTCTCCGGCGTTCATCCCCCCGGAATGTTGGTCGAGATCGACGAGTCCCGTCGAAAGCGTTGTTGCGTCGCCGCGGATCCGCGCGTCGAGTTCCTCGAGTGTACTGTTGATGAAGTCGGAAGCTGGTCGCGGTTCTCGGTCGCTCGTCCCGTGTTCCGCAAGTTCGAAGACGGTTCGCTCGGCCCGCTCGACGGCTTCGCTTGCCGTCTCGGATTCGAAGCCCGCGCGGCTGATCTCGTCCGCGGCGTATATGACACGCCGCTTAATCGCGGCTTCTCGAACCTGTTGGGCGTAGTGCCGGAGATTCGCTGAGTAAGGGGTTCCTTCGCCAAGACGCTTCAGCCCGACGGATCCGCCAACAAAGTCGAACTTGCCCGATTCGCGAAGCTTACCGACGACAAGCACCGGGTCAATCTTCTCGCCTGCGGCTTGCAGTCGCCGGAAAAGACTCATTAGGCAAGCATGCCCGGGATCGTAGAAGTCTTCCGGAGCGATGTCGCAGTCATCGACGTTCTGGCCGATCAGTATCGAACCGATTACGGCCCGTTCGGCCTCGTCGGCTCGAGGAATCTGTTTTTCAATACTCATCGACGATCCCTTCCGTGTCGGCGCGGTCGAGAACGACCGTTGGCAATTGTTGTTTAACCGTCGCGGGAACGGATTCGAGCTCGTGTTTCGCGCGGCGGAGCAAACGATCGAGTTCGGTCTTGCCGACGTTGGCGGAATCCCTGAGAGCCTTTCTAAAGAGCCCGCCTGGATTGCGGGCGTCTTCCTTCGCCGACGCTTCGAGCGCTTGAAAGAACGCATTCTCGGAAAGCTGACGAGTTGCGACGAGGAAAGCCGCTTCGGTTGCGATTTCCAAGTCGCCGACGAGCGCCAGCGACTTCCTTTGAAGGAACTGAAACTTTCCACGATTGCAATCTGCAGCGCCTTTGCAGTTCTTGTAAGCGCTTTCTTGTAATGCTTTCTTGTATGTCCGGCGTTTTTGCGGGTTCTTGACCCTCACTTTTGCGGGTTCTTGACCCTCACTTTCGCCGGTTCTTGATTGACCAAGACTCGGCGTTTTTGCGGGTTCTTGATCGAGGTTAATCGAGTAGACGTTCGGCAGGTGCTTTCGGCGTTTCCGATTCACAAACCCGGCATCGCGAAGCTTGTCGATTGCCCGTTCAACCGAGGACTGACTCTTTCCGAGTTCCGCGGCGATCTGTTTGTGCGAAAGTGCGAAAGCGCGGTTGCCGCTGTTGCAAGCATCGAGGATCTCGAGGAAGACGCTTAACGCAGCGCAGCCGCATTTCTGAGCGACGGCCCGACGAAGATCTCGAGGAAGTTTGCAGAATGGAGAAACGCTCATTCCGAAGCCCCTCGAACTTGCGGCGGGACGCCGACGAACGACGACGTGAACGCGAGCGATCGCGCCATTTCCCAAGCCGTCTTTTCAAGCAAACCTTGCCGTCGATCTGCCGGAATCCGAACAAATAACTCAGCGGCAATTTCTTGTTGAACTGATGCCACCCCGACCTCTGGAACATTCAAAGTGTGAACGCCATCTAGGCCGAGCTCTTCGGCGAGCCGAAGGAAGTCTTCGTCGAGTCCATTTGGATCGGCTGGGACATCGACTTCGCTAGAATCTTGATTGCGAGTATATTGGTCGAGCACGACACTTCCTTCCATGAAATCGTGTAGCAAAATCCGGGAAAAGCCGTCGGGTGTCGCCCCTGGCGGCTTTTTCGCGCTAACTCGATTGGATCGCTGAGTCCAAGGCAAGTCGGTCGATCAGAATTCGTCGGCCCGGACGATGAGCCTTGAGTTTGCCGTTCGAGATCAAGCGGCGGATCGATTTTTGCGAGAGGCTGCTATAGCGACTCGCCTGCGCGACATTTAGATATCGCGGTTGAAGAGCGCCGGCTTGCCGAAGAAGCTCTTCGACGTCCAGCTCTTGAATGTTCATTGTGTCGGCCATTGGTTCGCCTCCAAGCACTAGATCGGAATGAGCCACGATTGACTCTCGCGATGGGCAACTCCGCCCTTGCGTTGCCTAGTGTTTGTGGAGATGGCCAGCTTGTCCAGCTTCCAAAACCCCTGGATTTCCAGGGGTATCCAGGAGCTTTTTCCAGGAAAGAAAACTGAAATTATTGGCGATTTTTTCGAAGACTCGGCGAGTAGTAATAGTGAATGCCGTTTACGCGTCGCCAAAATCTACCGTCGCGATCGACTCCATATCCCCCGAAGTCCTGCCCGCCCTTGGATCTATTTCGATAGGTCCCAAGCGAATCTGAAGATGGCCCGTCATTCGTCTTCCCTGGCGCGAGCCAATGCTCCGACTTTTCGTGCGATGGAATCAACTCATCCAAATGGTGCGCCTCATCTGGATTAAGCGACGGATTCCGGAATCGCTCGAAGTCAATCTCAGAAACGTCTTTCCATTCGAAAACGTCGAGTTTCGGCGCGTCCTGCTCTGCCTTGGATTCCTGCAATTCAGCTCGGAGACGGTTTCTGTGAAACCGCCGATACGCTGCGACGCCCTCAAGAGACTCGGGGCCAGAATAATCGCCCATCGATTAGATTCCTTCCGTGAATCGGGCGACTCGTCGGACAACCGCCGGAAGGAATTCTTACGGTTGCCCGATGAGTCTCTACGGGAGCTACCCGCCAACCCTCGGTCTTGATTGTCTTCGAGATCGGCTATCGGTCAATACGCTCGTTCGCCTCGTTCGTAACGAGAGTGACACAGTTTTTATTTCCGTCGACTCTCGACGGTTCGTAAGTCGTTATGCGGTAATGCTATTCCCGCAAGCGGACTTCCGAACTTAAAATCCTGTGCTCCGTAAGGAGCGTGCGGGTTCGACCCCCGCCTCGGCTATTGACTTACGACGATTCGGGCAGGGCTGAGTGGGGTTGCGCCAAACCAGCGCCAAAGTGATAGCGACTGCTTCGCCAAGCTCGCATTCTCCGCCAACGACATTGGAGCATTCTGATGGCGGTCAAAGGCACTGCGTATTTTGCTGACGGACGGCCAAGGTTGCAGACCTCCTATTGCCTGTTCATTGACATACTAGGGTTTGCGCAACGAATTCAGTCGGCTTTTGAGGCGGGCAGAGGTGGCGAGGCCCTCGAGATTTACTACGAATCTGTCGCCAAAAAGATCCGCGAATTGATAGTCCCAGGCCCGGACGACGACAATCCAATTACACCAAGGGCCTGGGATGCAAAAGTGTTTACCGACAACGTCGTACTTGGGTATGCATTGTGGTCGGATCACGGCCAAAACGAGTTCGGCAATGCAGTGCTGCAGGCGGCCGACTACCAATTGCAGCTTGCATTGAGCGGGGTGTTCTGCCGTGGCGGCATGGCAATTGGCGATCTGTTTATGGACGAATTCACGGCCTTTGGTCCGGCCATGATTGATGCTTATAGACTAGAAAGCCAGGTTGCGGATTTTCCTCGAATCGTGCTGTCGAATGAGGTTGTCGCGCTCGCCCAAAAATACACGAAGTTTTATTTGGAACCAGCGTACTCGCCGGAGAATTCCAACGTATTGATCGATGTTGATGGTGTTGCTTTCATAAACTACCTCGATGAGCTTTGTGGCGTGGATGACGGGGGATATTTTCTTTACGCCGATTCGTTGGCGTCGCACCGAGACAACATAATGCGTCAGTTGGTGGACAATCGTAAGACTCCGAAGATTTGGGCCAAATACAGGTGGGTTGCGAGTTACCACAATTGGTACTGTGATCAAGTGTCGATGTATCGCGGCTACCATGGTGATCTGCAGATATCAGCGGATTGTGTTCATACCTCCCCAACGCAGTTAGTTCCGATCCCGGATTAGTAATGTTCTTTTGGAACTATCCGGGAAGAATCGCCCTATTTCTTCAATGACTCAGGGACGAACATTTGTCCTGTGATCTGCCCCGCCAAGTGCCGCTTGTTTTGATAGAACCGCCGTGTTGTGTCGGTCGACGCGTGACGCATAAAGGCCCCCAAAACGGCTTCGTTCACTCGGCTCGCATTTAGCGTCCCGCAGGCCCTCTTTAGAGAATGGAAGCCGTAGCGGTGACAAGCGTCTGTGCATTCGTGTCCGTCGGCGCCAGGGCAGGGCAGAGAGACTCCCGCAGCGTCTTGAATCGCATACCAGTGCCCAAGCAGTGAACGCAATTGAAACGGCCATTCAAAAACGAGTTGGCCTACGTGCTGAATCTTTCGCAAGTGCTCAACAGCGACTGAGTGAAGCGGAATTACGTCATCACGTTTTGCTTTGCTATTCTCGTGACGAACGGTTAGGAACCCATCGTCAAGCCGAACGTCATCCCACTTCAGTGACAACATTTCGTTGATGCGCATTCCGGTCATCAGACCGGTGACCATTAATGCTTGCCACCATTGCTCGGCCGTGTAGGCGCCCTGCGGATCGGCGGGCAGCTTCGCCTTGTTGCATGACTTGTAGATGTCGTCGAAGTGCTCCGGCTCCATGAACAGAGGATCTTTCTCCGGTTCCCTCATCAGCTCGACCATGATACGCGTCTTCGTGTAGCCCCACTTGTGCGCTTTCCCGAGTGCAGCGCGAATGTGCCGCAGGTGCTTGTTTACGCTTGCTGGCGAAATCTTCGAGCCCTTCTTGCGGCCGCGTCTTTTGGCTAAGCCTGCTCGGTAGTCGTCGACCATCGCCGTGGTGACGTGCGATGTCAGTTTCGGCTTACAGATTTCCACGAACAGCCTGAGCGATTCTCGGTAGAGCTCTTGTGATGCCGGCGACTTCGCACCGATCTCACGCTTTTCAAAGTCGGCCTCGAATTGCTCCCATGTGTTGCCGGTCTTTTGGTCGTATTCCCCCAGCGTGAGTTGTGCAGTGAGTTGCGCCGCTCGTTTATCCGCCAACTTCTTGCCGGGCTTGCCGTAGATCTTCATACGCTCCTGTCGAATCTTGCCGGCTGGATCGACGTAATAAACAACGAAGCGATCTTCGGCTTCGATTCCTCGAACTCCTGACGGCAGCTTCTCGCGCTTCAGCTTGCCATCTACGCGTCGTTCAATTGATACCCATGCGTTCATCGGAACCCTACCTATCGTGTTGAAATGTGGTGTTTGGTGATTTGTCGTGCTACCCTTTGAGCATGTTTGTTCTGGGATAGCTGCCGTTCGTTGTCGTGACTGTTGCGTTCTTCATCGTGTTTGGTGTGGGAACCAAGTTTTCTTACGACATCTTTCAAAGATGAAACGAATGTCATTTAAACTGAGCACTTTGATAAATGTGCAATCTGTAATCGTGGGCGTTGGTGCTTTCGCCGCTGGATTCGTTCTTGCGATCGCCCTAGTAAATCGCCGCGCTGACGAGACCAAGGACTCAAGTAATACCGACACGACATCGTTACTGGGCGAAGACTTTCGCTTGGATGCTTGGGTGCCAGTAACCGGGGTCGAGCCGAAAGGTGACGGCGTTGTTTTTCGGAATACGAAGTACCCGTTCTATCGATTTAGCGGAACACTTCTTGATGGAACTATGGCTGGACTAGTGATTTGTCCTTGGGACCAAGTCTTGAATGACTCCGCGATGATGGAAGCGTATCTGAATGAATTGTTAGTCGTTTGCCGTAAACACGGTGGGGGTGAATGGGGCGTGAAGGCAACCCGCTTCATCAGCGACCAATATTGGACGTTTGGATCCATGAACAGCTACAGCAACCCTGAAATCCCGATATGAAAGCTGGTACGGCGTGAAGAGTCGACGTGCGTATCTTTCAATTCCCGCAGACGATGAAAACGAAAACCAAACAGTAGTCGTGGCGGGTTTTCTTTTGACGCCTTGAGGATCATTCTCGCGATTTCGCGTTGGTGTTTTAGATAATGTCAGAGCCGTCAGCGCCGGCCGAAACCAGCCCCGACGGTGAACCGTGAATGTCTACGCAAACTGCTCGCGCTTCTTCAGTCAGATTGACGGGGCAAATCGGCCGGACCAGAGCAGATGTCTCGACAATGCCGAGTAGTATGCGACCGATGCAACAGTAACCCGTTGCGTTTAGAATTGGCGTTAGCCATTCCTAGTACCTCTAATACTGGGTTGTGTACTGGTCCAGCGACTTTTGCGCATCGCCGTTTCGTCCGCAACACGTTTGCA
>CAZMNY010000044.1:0-41947 GCA_964567745.1 uncultured Pirellulaceae bacterium
CCACGAGTGTCGTTCGGTGCATCAGGTTCATGAGCTACCACTTTTTACAGCAGCTCTTTGATTGCTATCCCGTGTTCGGTCAGTCGGATCGGTTTGCCGGTTCGATCGGGAACGTGGGTGTCGGAATCGATGCCTTTGAGGTGGTACATCGTGGCGAGAATGTCTTCCGGCGTTACAGGGCGGTCTTGCACGAAGGCGCCTTTGGGGTCGGACGCTCCGACGACGGTTCCTGGTTGAATTCCGGCACCGGCGAGCATCACGCTGTATGCCTGCGACCAGTGGCCTCGACCTCCGCCTCGCTTCAGGTTGTTGATTTTCGGCGTGCGGCCGTGTTCGGTCAGGCACATGACTAAGGTTTCGTCGAGCAAGCCGCGCTCTTCGAGGTCGAGCAGCAAGCGGCTCATGGCCGCGTCGAAGCTGGGCAACAGTTCGTTGCCGAGTCGCGTGAAGTGATTGAAGTGGGTATCCCAAGCCGTGTTGACGACTTTGTATTCGTCCCAAAACACTGAGACGAGCGGACAGCCTGCTTCCAGCAGTCGCCGCGCGGTCAAGGCGGATTGCCCAAACAGCGTCATGCCATATCGCTCGCGGACTTGCATTGATTCCTCGCCAACATCAAGCGCCGTTCGAAGCTTGTCCGAGGTGAGCAGGGAATAGGCCATCTGCTCGAATCGATCGAGTCCTTGAGCCGGTCCGCTTTCGCTCAAACGACGCCGCTCGTCATCAAGCTGCTGCAACAGTGAACGTCGCTCGTCCAAGCGGTCGACGGTCAGGCCGCGGCGCAAGCGGGCGGCCTTGGAGAGCCGAAGCCGACTCTCCGGCGTGATGCCGAGAAATGGATCTTTGATATCGACGCCGGCGAGACGCCGAAAAAATGAAACTCGATTGACCGACTTCGTCGCCTCACCGTCAAATTCGGTCCACACCGGATCGTAACCGCTTCCTAAGAACGCCCCGTACGGTCCAGCCCGTTTGCTAAAAGGTGCAAACCGGCTGAATCGCCATGGCAAGCCGATGTTGCGCGGCAGCGAAGGAACCTCCGATGGGTTTTGCCGATCCTGGAGATAGTCGAGCATGCTGCCGAAGAACGGATGGTGCCGACTGTCGTACGGATTCGTCTCACTCGAAAAATCAACGGCCGGAAAACCGCTTAGCGTATAAAGATTGGAGTGGTTGTTGTTATCGTGCGCCATCGAACGCACAATCGCGAAGCGGTCAGTCAGTGCGGCAAGTTTTGGCAGCTGGTCACAAATCACAGTTCCGGGAACCGACGTTTGCGCCGCCCCCCACTTGCCTCGAATCCCAGCCGGCGCATCGGGCTTGGGATCCCAGGTCTCATACTGCGATGCGGCACCCTGCAAGTAGACCAGCAGCACTTGTTTCGCTCTCCCGAATGTCGCAGTGCTCGACGGCTCTCCCGCCCGCGCCTGCAAGCGGAACAGGTCAGCCAGGCCCATTGAGCCGGCCAGAGCGCCGACACCCATCGCCGTACGGCGAGTCATTCCATGCAAGGAATTTCTTGAGCCAAGGATTCTTAACAACGTCACGTCTCCGGGCGTTTTCGACTCGGTGCTTGCTGCAATAAATTGTCGGCCTCGATCCACACTCCAGCATACCCTTTATCGTGGTTATTTGCCGAAACAGGCAACGTGCGACAAGAGTGGTTAGACTGTGGTGCTAACCGATTCCCCTTAGCGACAGCGAGTCAACCAGGAAGAACCCATGCCGATACCATTCGCCCAAAGCTCAGCCTACGCGCAAGATTCCTATAGCAACTCAACGGAAATAGCTGGTCCGCGACAGCGGACGGCCGCACTTTTCTCGCCGTTGACCCAAATTCTAGCGCTATCCGCCGCTCTGATGGCATGCTCCTCAGTGCGAGCCGAGGACGCGAAGATTCGTCATTCATTTCTCGGCATGGGCAAAGCCAACCGGGTCGTGATTATTGATGAGCAAGGCAAAGTCGAGTGGAAACTGAACATGCCGGCAAGCGACGGTTGGGTTCTCGAGAACGGCAATGTTCTATTGGCCGTCTATCCAACGTCTGGATTCCCGCGCGGAGGCGTTGTCGAGGTAGAACGCGAGACAAAAGAGATCGTCTTCCAATACAAAGGGCAGCAAGGCGAAATCAGCACCGTGCAGCTGCTCCCGGAAGGCAAGTACCTGATTGCCGAACTGGGACCTGAACCGCGCGCGTTGGTTGTCGGCCGAGACGGCGAAGTCGTCAAGGCGATGCCGCTTCAATGCCAAAAGAAAAACGTCCACATGCAAACGCGGATGCTTCGAGTCCTCCCGAACGGAAACTACTTGGCGCCGCATCTGCTCGATTTCGCAGTCAAGGAATACGACGCCAAGACGGGTAAGGTCGTCAAGGTCATGGCGACGGATGATCGAGGCCGCTCGAAACGAGATTGGCCTTTCACCGCGATCCGCCTTGAGAATGGCAACACACTGATCGGCTGCACGAACGGAAACCGCGTGATCGAAGTCGACTCGGAAGGGGCAATTGTTTGGAGCGTAACGAATGACGACTTGAGCGAGCCGTTCATTGACGATGCCTGCGGCGTTCAGCGTCTACCCAATGGAAACACGGTCATCGCCAGCTATCACGCCAAAGGCAACCGAGTGAAGTTAATCGAAGTGACTCGAAGCAAGAAAGTGGTTTGGCGTTATTCGGGGATGAAAGCTGGATTCCATCATTTCCAGATCCTGACCACCAACGGCAAACCAGTAACGCCCAACACGTGGAAGTAATCATCGCGGTCGGTAAAGGATGACACGGTGGCGTCGGAGCGAAACACGCCCCCAGACGCTAGTCCTGCGCTTCGGACGGTGCCGCTTCGTTTTGTTGCGTTTCGTTTTGTTACGCTTCGTGCCCTTGAATCACCTGCGCTGTCACCTGATCATTGGCGGCGAGCCAATCGATCAACTTGGTCTCTTCGTCGCCCACTTGGATAAACCACTCCGAACCAAATCGGTTCTTGGTCAAGCGATTGAGCAATTCGTACTTGGCGTGCGAGCGGAACGAGAGCCAGAGCGCTTCCTTGCGAGCAGCGACGCTCCACTCGCTTGCCGACACAAGATCCTTCAGGCCATTGCCAAAGACTTTCTTTCTCAGGCCGATTTTCCCCCTGACTGCTCGACCGTGTCGAGTAGCCCATCGGCGTAGCTGACAAGCGAGCGATCACGCCCTCCGTTGGCGACGCCAGCGAGGTCGCGAACGTTTTTGATATCCTCCGAAAGCACCGCGAGCGTGGCCGTACTGCGTTTAGTGTTCGACAAAATTTCAGGGAGGTTGTCGTTGAGCGTCCTTATGTTCTCCTTCACAGAAACGCGGACGTCGTTAACCAGCCATAACAAGACTGCGGCGATCAGGCTTCCTGAAACCAAACACGCCCAAGGAAAAATACCGCCAAGACTTCGGCCTGCTTTGTCGTTCATTGCTCGACCCTTTGTCGTCGCCTGAGGTTGTCTTCGTTAGATTCCTAATCCAGTTTGACTGGACGGAATGACGGCAATTACCTTTGCCAACTTAGCTGAAAACGAGCAGAGCAAAACAACAAGACCAACATTCTGGTTTTACCGTTCCGATTCTATGCGCCGTTTCCAGTCGACTTGAAGCAGCTCGGAATGTTCAAATGGATCGCAGTGTGAGAGAATGGCGAGCGACGTCACTATTCCTCCCGCACCGAGTCATCCCATGAGCTCGCACGTCACGTTGCCGCCTGCCTGGACCGCTTTCTTGCGAGCAGCAACAACCGTTTTGTTATTCTTCCTGTTGCTTTCATGCGTCGCCGGAACGTCGGCAGCCGACGACAACTGGCCTCAGTTTCGAGGGCATGGCGGCCTGGGGATCGGGAGCGGAAAACCTCCGACGCGTTGGGATGTCAAAACGGGCGAGAACATCGTTTGGAAGAGCGCTCTCCCCGGACTGGGCCATTCGGCTCCGATAATTTGGGGCGACCGAGTCTTCCTGACAACGGCGGTCAGCGTCGAAACCGACACGCCGTCCGTCAAGACCGGCTGGTCGGGAGGTGCCGGGGAATCGGCCAAGGACAGCGGCGAATGGAGTTGGCGGCTGCTCTGCCTAGATATCACAACAGGAAAGATCCTTTGGAATTCGGTCGCACACGTTGGCGAGCCGACGATCAGCCGGCACTTGAAGGCGTCTCATGCCAATTGCACGCCGGCGACTGACGGCACGCGAGTGCTGGCTTTCTTTGGATCGGAAGGTCTGCACTGCTTTGATTTCAAGGGTCGCCGCATTTGGAAACACGACTTTGGCAAGCTGCATTCGGGTCCCTACGATGCGCCGGAGCTGGAATGGGGCTTCGCCAGCTCGCCCGTCATTCACGACGGACGAGTGATCGTGCAGTGCGACTGCCTCAATGCAAATTTCGTCGCGGTCCTTGACCTCGAAACCGGGAAAGAGATTCGTCGCATCGACCGAAAAGGCGAAGTCGCGACGTGGTCGACGCCACTGGTCGTCACATCCGACGACAATTCGCAAATCGTTTGCAACGGCTATCGCCAAATGGCTGGCTACGACTTCGAGACAGGCAACGAACTCTGGCGGATCTCAGACGGAGGCGACGTTCCCGTGCCGACGCCGCTCTTCGCCAATGGGCTCATCTACATCACCAACAGCCACTCGCGTAGCCCCACGTTTGCTGTCCGCCCAACGGCCCGCGGCGACTTGACGCCTGTGGACGACGAACCCAACCAACCTGGACTCGCATGGTGGCAGCCTCGCGACGGTTCGTACATGCCGACACCGTTAGTCCTTGGCGAACTACTTTACGCATGCAACGACAACGGTCGGCTCACCGTTCGAGACGCGTTGACTGGCGCACTAGTTTATCGCAAGCGGGTAGGGCGGGGAGGCGACACCCATTCGGCGTCGGCGGTGGCGGCGGGCGCGTCCATTTATTTTAGCAGCGAACGAGGGCGAGTGACTGTGATACAAGAAGGACGTCGGTTCAAACAGCTCGCAAGTAACGAGATGGGCGAGATCATTATGGCCACGCCGGCCATCTCAGCAAACCGCCTCTTCATCCGCACGGCCCGTAGTCTTTACTGCATTTCCGACAAACGGGCACCCGCCGATCCACCAACCGCGAGATCACGATGAGCCGATTTAAATGCCTTATTGCAGTAACCCTTATTTGTGCGGCTCTTCCAGTGCACACAGCTGAAGGTCTGGAGTCGTCGACGCGGAAGTTTCGAGTGTGGGCGGCCAGTTGTTCGCACGTGCCCGCCGACATTCGCCGCGGCCGCGAGAGTTTGGCTCTGGCAATTCGCCAGTCAGAGGGGCTCGTCAAGGCGGCGCCCAGGTTCGACTGGGATTTGATGCTCGACGCCGGTGACTTATCGGCCCATCAGACTCCTCCAGGCGACCGCGACGGAATGGAGCTTCACCGGCAGTATCGCGCGATGACGAAACATCGTCGCGAGCAGGTTTACAACGTGCCCGGCAACCACGACGCGCCATACTACGACAAAGACCCCGGTTCTTGGTTCCGAAAGTGGGGCGATCCGCTTGGCGAACACACGAAGTTCTCGGGCGTCGATCCCATGCGACGCCCGTTTCCCGTAGAAGGAACGTGGGAGAGATATCGATTTCAAGCGGGCAACGTGCTGTTTCTCATGCTCGCGGATCGCAACGATGTACCGTCTCCGGTTGGGCGTGGTCACAGCAAGCAGGGGCAACGCGGAGGCTTTCCGGCCGGCGCTGTGACGCGAGCCACATTCAATTGGTGGAAGCAGCAAGTAACCGAAAATCAAGACAAGATTATCGTCACCATGCACCACCACGTGTTGCGCGATACGACCGTCGGCTCGGGGCGAGGCGAAGGCAACCCGCGTTACCACGGCAACTCTGGCGGTGCCGAAGGCTCTTCGTATCTCTATTACTTGATTGAGAATGACGACCCGAACGACTTTCGTTTCATTAAGGACGCTCAGGTCTTCGAGGATTTTCTCGATGCGTTTCACAAAGAGCACGGCCGAGGCGCCATCGACTTGTGGATCGGAGGTCACACGCACGTCAAAGGCCCGGACGATGATTGGGGCGAAAAGACAATCACCGAAACTCGCTGGGGAGTCGGCTTCGTTCAAGTTGCCGCGTTGACCAGACATCACGGTGGTTCGACGCCGCTCAGCCGATTATTGACGTTTACTGAGGGCGTCGATCAGCTGCAGGCCGATGTCTACTTGCATGACAAGTCGTATCAAGGCAACCCAGTCGGCTGGTACGCTCCGGCCTCGAAGCGTCTCAAGCTACGCCACAAGTTCGTCCCGCCTGAGCCCATCAAGTTCATGACTCCGTTTCCGAAATCGGCCGAAGTCTTTGACAAGCCTTACGTGCCGCCGTCGTCCAAAGGTCGTCGAAATAAGATCGGCAAGCCGAAAAAATAGTCGAAGTCGTTCGTCATACTATCGCCCCTTGTTCGGCGAGTTTCGCGCGCAGGACGTCGACATCGATATGTCGCGGCGAGGTGTCGTTTTGCACGGCGAGCGCGGCGGCCACGCCTGCGGCTTGGCCTGTGGCGTAGCAAGGCGGTATAACTCGAGCCGATGCGGCACCTTCATGGTCTGCCGAAATGGGGCGGCCGGCCACAAGTAGATTGTCGACCTGGCGAGGCACGAGGCAGCGATATGGGATCTCGTAGTGTTCCGACTCAATGCCCTCCAAGCGACCACGCGGTCCTTGTGGATCGTGGATGTCGATGGGGTACGAACACTGGGCGATCGAATCGGGAAACCGGCGTCCTTCAAGCACGTCCTGACCATTGAGCAGGTAGTCGCCCAAGATGTGCCGAGTCTCGCGAACGCCAACGTGGGACGCGGTTGCGATCAACTGCGCGTGCTCGAGTCCGGGGCAGTGAGAACGCAAGAACTGCACAAGCTCCCATGCTTGTCTTCGACTCTCAATCTCGGCGCGAGACAAATCGTCTGGATTCGTTCCGTCAACGTTCTGCACTCGTGTCGTGTTGATTCGCCACTGTCCCGGTGTCGGCTCGCGGTAAAGATTCAAGAACTCTCGCTCCAACTTCCATTCGCCCTTAGCTCGCGCCTCCTTCACGATGCATTCGAACAGGCGTTCGCCCGGATGGAGAATTTCATGTTCTTTCATCCACGCCTCAACTCGCGCATCGTCGACATTTCCGATCGTGACAAAGAGCGTGACCGGCATCATCCTGCCGTCCTCGCGGCGGCCGATCTCGAAAGGAGCGCCCGCTTTTGCGGCAACGTCACCGTCACCTGACGCATCGATGACCATCTTCGGCCGCAACAAACCGAGCCCAGCTTTGTCGAGTGTGACAACGTAGGTTATCCGCCCGTTGTCCATGGCAACGTCAACGAACGAGGTATGAAAACGAATGTCGGTGCCCGAGTCGCACACCATTTCCAGCGCCGCCATCTTGAGCGACTCAACGTGAAATGGAGTGACGTTTGCGTGCCCCAAGCGAATGAAGGAAGACCACGCGGTGCCCGGCTGCGTTTGCGACGGATCGACGGCACCCCCCATCGACGCCATGCGGTCGATGATCTCCTGAAACAGGCCAGCGACTAATTGTCGTTTCCCGTCGGGCGTGTACGACGTCATGAACGGTCCGACCATGCCGGCCGTCGACGTCCCGCCTAGAAAGCCATAGCGTTCGGCGAGAAGCGTCGAGGCCCCGGACCGCGCGGCGGCGCAGGCTGCCGCTACTCCAGCCGAACCGCCGCCGACAACAACAACGTCCGCAGCGGCTCGCACCGGTATTTTCCAAGTTCGCTCAAGCGTCTCAGTCATTTCCAACCTTGCATCCCTACCGAGCTCAGTTCACACCTCACTGCGGCTCGCCATCACATACTCGCGCTTCGTCAGGCCGTCGAGCAAGGCTGCTGGCGAAGCAATCACGATAGTGCATTCGGCAAGGTCGTGCAGAATCGTCGCGACGGCTGCAGCCCCCTCGGCGTCGAGATCGGCGAAAGGTTCATCCAATAGCAGAAGCTTTGGCGCTAATACGAGGGCTCTTGCCAGCGCCACGCGCCGCCGCTCGCCTCCCGACAGTTTTTCAACTCGCCCGTCACTCAACTCGTCCGCGCCGATCCGCTTGAGCCAATCGGTCGCCAGCTTTTCTGCGTCAGTTCGACTTACACCCCTCAAGCGTAGTCCATAGGTTACGTTGAACAGCACGGTGCCCTCTAACAGATACGGCGACTGATGCACGAAGACCTGCTCCGGCCGAGTTGCTGCGACTTTGACCTCACCTTCGAATTGCGATTCCAAACCCGCCATGACTCGCAGCAGAGTTGATTTGCCGGATCCATTGACGCCGCGAATGGCCACCCGTTCACCGGTCTCGATCAGCATTCGCTCCAACTCACAAATCGTCCGCCCCTTCTTTCGGACACGCAAATTCTTGATGTCGATCATGAGCTGCTATTCGCCTCGATCTTCGCGATTGAGGAAGTAGACAGCGAGCGAAACGATCATGGCGATCAGAAGCAACAGCGCGCCCATCGCCAGGCCTCGGCCGAATTCTCCCTTGCCTGTCTCGAGCGCCGTGGCCGTCGCCAACGTGCGTGTTCGGTCTTTGATGTTGCCGCCAACCATCATCGCGATTCCGAGTTCGGTTACGCAGCGAGAAAAGGCCGTGAGAATCGCCAAGGCAACTCCAACGCGAGCTTCCGAAATGTAAGTTCGCCAACGGCGGATCGGTCCGGCGCCGAGAGTCCAAGCCGTTTCGCCGACGCGAGGGTCGAGCGACTTAACCGCGCCGAAGGTCAACGAGACGATCAGAGGCAGCGCCAAGAGAAACTCGCCGAAGATGATGGCCCACGGCGTGTACAGCAAGTCCAGCGGCCCCAACGGTCCGCGGCGAGCGAGCAGAGCGTAACAAACAATGCCGATGAACACAGTGGGAAACGCCATGCCACCGCGGAAGGCGAGCACCAAGAGACCATGGCCGGGGAAGGACACCCTGGCGAGCAGAGTTCCCAAAGGAAGCCCAATGACCGCCGCGACTGCGACGGCGAACAGTGAAATCCACAAGCTTCGAAACGCCGCGTCGACGACAACGGGATCCCACTGGAGGATTAATCGAATCGACTCTTGCAAACCGTCCAGAATCAATTCCATCGAAGATGCTCAATTCTGAACCGAGGTGGAATCGGGGAAGAAGAGTTGCTGACCGTCAATCTTGTAATTCCGAATTCGATCAGCGGCTTCATGCGAAATCAGGAAGTCTGCAAAATGGTTGGCGGCCTTCGTGTTGATCTTCTCGTGCTTCTTCGGATTCACGACAACAACGCCATATAGATTCCGCAAACCGGCGGCCGAATCAATCAACGACTCCAATTGAATTTTCTTCTTAAACTTAAAGTAAGTTCCGCTGTCGCAGAGCACGTACGCGTTCATCTGATCGGCCATCGTCAATGTCGCGCCCATGCCTTGCCCGGTCTCCAGATACTCATCCCACGGCGTTCGCCCTCCAGTCGCTTGCCACAAACGGCTTTCCCGCTTGTGAGTTCCGCTGTCGTCTCCTCGCGAGACAAACCGCCATTGCTCGACTGCGATCTTCTTCAGCGCAGCCGCAGGCGCCATACCTCGGATCTTGGCGGGGTCGCTCTTCGGACCCAAGACAAAAAACAT
This sequence comes from uncultured Pirellulaceae bacterium, assembly GCA_964567745.1. Classification (GTDB taxonomy): domain Bacteria; phylum Planctomycetota; class Planctomycetia; order Pirellulales; family Pirellulaceae; genus CAZMNY01. Next base: position 9,644 of record CAZMNY010000044.1, read on the forward strand.
GTTGTGCATCACACTCTCTCTTCGCACGCCATGCCCGGCCGCCATGAACTCATCCTCGGCCTCACGCGCATGGACCAGCACGGCGTCGACCTCGCCTTCCATACCGAGCTTCAACGCAGCGCCTGTCCCCACAGCAATCACATCGATCCGGACATCGTGCTTGGCTTCGAACATCGGCGCCAACTCGTCAATCAATCCTGAATCCCGAAAACTAGTAGTCACGGCAAGACGCAAGACTTCGCGAGGCGAGTTACTCGCAGATCGCTCGTCTCCCGAACAGCCCGCCACCAGCAGACTAATCAAACCCCAGATCAACGCCGTCGGCGTATCAAGCCTTCGCATCGAGACACCTTGCATTCTCGCAATTGGCATTCTCAACATTTGCATCGAGACACTAATCGGGAATGAATGGAAACGCGACATGCAACGGAGTTGAATTTTAGAGATCACGGATTTCAAAGGAAAGCAACAAGAATGGAAGACATCAGAATCAGAGCGAAACGAGCACACGCGAAATTTCTCATTGGTTCCGCGTCGTTTTACGCACTCCCGCGTCCTTCACCGGACTTGAACTCTTCAGCCTCAAGTCGCCTCGCTCGGCGTCGACGAATTCTGGGTCTTGTCCGTATCGTCCGCGAGTTTCTTTGACTGGCAGATTGATTCGATCGCTGCGGCGAGGATTATCGAAACAGTACCAGTAATTTCCGCTGAAGGTGAATGACGATGCCTCAGTTCCACCTCCAACATTGACTGTCGTCCTGACTTCGTCCGAGCGGAACGCGACGAGGTTACCGATAAACTGACCATTTCGACAAGGGGTGAACTGGGCGCCGCGGCTCTCTTGAAGAATGCGGGCAACCCAACGAGTCGGTCGATAGATCGTATTGCGCCTGACGATGGCGCCGTCCACGCCGACAAACGCGATGGGAGAACTGGAGCCGATGAAGGTGCAATCTTCGACGATAATATCCTTGGCCTCATATTTTGGCGGCTTCGGCCGAAAGTAGTCGAGCCCGGTGCTGCCGCCAATGTTCACGGCGCGGGCGCCAGCCGTCTCGAAGCGGCAACGTTGAACGATGATATTGCGACTGCCGCCTTTGGATTGAACGCCGCTAGCGGAATTGGTAACGACATGGCTGAACGAACAGTCAATGATTATTCCATCGTGGCAACCGACCATATCGATGGCCGAGCCGCCGTTGCCCCATCGGTTAAGCGTACAGTCCCGAACGACGAAGTTATCGACGCCGGAGAGCTTGATCCCATCGCGATTGCCGTTCGGCCCGATGTCCGAAATCTGCAAGTTGTGAAGCTCAATGTGATGTGCGGGGCTGCTGTAGGAACCGCCATCGTCGATGTTCAGGCCGTTGCCCGTGGCCTTTCTCAGCACCAGATTTCGCAAGTCAACGTAACTCGGGTCCGTCAATTGCAAACACGTCGTGCCTCCCTCAATGACCGGCGGCCGTTTGGGATCGAGGGCAGCCAGAACGATCGGCCGCCCCTTCGCTCCTCGCAGACCTGCTTGACTCAATCCGCCCCGGTAGACACCCGGCGCCATGAGGATCTTGTCGCCTGGTCTCGCATTGCGAAGAGCCTGTTGCAGTTCATCGCGAGAATTGACCCGAACAGTCGACTCGGCGTAAACACGACCGACGGCTACGACAAACGCGAAACACAAAACAAGGCCGGCGTGAGTAACGGAACGCATCACCGCTAATCCTCTATTCGTTTGTTCGCAAGCCGCGTAGACGATATGCCGAGATCAGCGCGACTTCGCGCCCTCGAGACGGTTAAGGCGTTTTTTGAACTCTTCGATCAAGCGATTTTGAGCTTCAAGCTTCTCAGCCAACTCCGCTGCGCTGAGTTCCTTAGATGCCTTCCGTACAGGTTCATTCGACCCGCGTCTCTCATCCTCGTCGCGTTTTGGTTCGCTTTGTCCTTCTAATTTCTCAGTCGATTCCGAGTCGGGTGGCGTCGTTTCCTCGTCGAGCATTGGAGATACGCTCGGACCTCGTCCGTCCTCTCGGGGCCGGATGATCAATCCCCAGCTATGCAGCATTCCGAAACGCTCGTTTCGCGTACCACGAATGACCAACTGCCACACGCCCTTGGCCGGCTTGCCATTGAAATGCGACAGACTCGGTTCTCGCTTTAGCAGCGCCTCGGGCTGAAACTCACCGCGGAACGGTGCCTTCGTCTTGGTAATTGGGACGCGTGATTGGTCGTCAAAAATCGTCTTGTCGAAGTGATCTCCGGAGCCTCCGACCGAGGTAAACAACTCCACTCTAGTCCCATCCGGCCCAGTCAAATAGCCATCGAGAAAGGAGACACTGGAATGGGTTATCGAGAGTTCCACGTTGAGGTCGGCGATGAGATGATTTTCGCTGATCTCGATTTCCGAGATAATCGTCTTGCGAGGCGGAAGCACTTCGGCGTTGAGGTTGCTGTAGGTTCCACCGGAGAGCGCTTTGGACTGCAGCGCTTCGGTCGCCGTCAAGAGCCCGTCGTCGTTGGCGTCCAATGTTCGAAACTCGGTGAGTTTCGCATCCGTCCACTCCGTGGCGAACTCGGCCATGGCAACTTGATTGTCTCGATTCACATCGAGCTCGAAGAACCAACCTGGGAGACCTGTCGACGTGTCGCCCGCCTCTTCCTGAAGGCTCGACAAGTACGTGTGCAATTCTTCGCGAGTCAATTCGCCATCGCGGTCCAGATCGACTTGAGCTGTCGGGAAACCCAACGTCAGCGCCTCACTTGCCTCCAACCGGCCGTTCCGATTAGAGTCAAAACGCGAAAGCACACTCGCGGTCAGCCAGTTGCCGCTTCCGCCGCGACTCCACCAACTATTGAATTCGCGGCGCTGTTCCGAGGCGCTTCGCCCGCCGTCTTCGTCATATCTATGCGCCCCCGGCCGAATACCATTACCGGTTCGCCTCGCCTTTTGAAACATCTCGCCCGCTGAGCCATCGAGCAAGCGTCGTCGAGCGTAGCGTTGAGTCAACTCGAGCACGCTGAGCCGACCGTCCTTGTCGAGGTCGTCGAGGAATGGATCTCGGTGTGTCCATCGATTGCGAGATGCTTCTTCGCGGTTTATGTAACCATCGCCATCGCTATCGTAGCGCCGCATGATCGACGAGGCCAAGTTTCGGTCAGCCGGCATATAGGGATACTTGACTTCAGCGAGCCCAAACTCGGGAACAAGCGGCTCGCCTTCACGGGGGCCAAAGGGGAGCACGGTATCTTCGCCTTGCGGCCGAACGTCTTTTCCTGCAACGCCATTGCGAAGAGCGAAATAGATTCTCGCCGCGTCGAGAATCTCGTCGATGCGGTTGGGCTGGTTGAGCGACATTCGGCGATCGCTAGTGATCCGCTCGAGATACGGGCGGGCAAGCGGCGTGATTTCGTCGGGATCGAGCTCGCCATTGCGGTCTCGGTCCATTTCCATCAACGTCTGCCGCAAGCCCGGCTGAGCCAGAACACGCGGACAGGCGATAGCAACGAACATCAGTGCCGCCAGCGCGGAAGGACCGACGCTGCGTACGACCGTGTCTCGAATCATCCGTTGTTCCTCCATGAGTTATCGACCCGGCGTTCTGGTCGGACGCGGCGGTGTTGAGCGCGACGGCGTTGAGCGCGACGGCGTTGATCGGGACGGCGTTGGCCTTGCAACACTAGAACCTCCGACACCGCGTGCTGGCGATGCCGACGAAGCTCCCCGCGCGGCGTTGGTGATCACTTGTTGCAACATCGAATGAATCGCGGGAGCGTTGTCCGGCGCCATAATTTGAATCGAACGGGCATTGCGCGAATCGATCATTTTCGCGAGTGCTTCCACCTCGCGCCACAATGCCTCGGGCGCCGTCACGATAAGCGAATTGCTCGGCGCGTGAACGGCGACCGTCATCGTCGGCCCGATGTATCCAGCCTTTCCTTTTCCAGCAGCCACGTTTCGCGAATTGTTGTTCTTCGAGCGTTGCTTATCATCGTCCGAATTGCCCCTGTCGTCTCGTTGAGGTTGCTGAGACGGCGCGGCGGGAGTGCGAGCTTGCCCTGTCGCTCCACCAATGACTCGCTCTCCATACACCTCTCGAATCGCCGCGGCGACTTCCTCTGCCGTGCTATTCTTGAGCTCGATCAGATGAGATGTCCCAAACGTTTCGACCTCGGTGATGCCAATGTCTTTGTCAATGATTTTGAGGTAGCTCTCGATCCGCCCGATGTCACTCGCGGTGCCCTGAGCGACCAAGCGGTTGAGTCGATTGTCGGCCACGACCGTGAGCGTGTCGGCAATCATCGTCGTCATGCCTTCTCGGCTCGTTACGAAACTGCCAAACAAGCTGCCGACCGAAGAGACGTTTTCATTGACCAACGAGCCTGTCGCCACTTCATTCGCGGCGTCTCCGCCGTCTAGCAATTCGGCCAACATCCTTACCGCGTCTTCCGCTTTGGCGTGTTTCAAGTAAAACACGATTGGGGGCGAGGGCGTTGTGCCAGCTGGTCCGGAGATCGCCTGCAAGTGCTCCTCGAACTTGTCGAGCGCGGCGGTGTCGCTGCACTGTAGGACTAATCCGCGAAGCGTCAATTGACAACGAATTGGAGGTGCCAGCGTCTGCTTCGGTTCAGTCAATAGTCTCGGAGGCGCCGAGATAGTCCGCAAGTTCTTCGCGCCGGCTGAGACTGCGGCAGGCAGCTCCCCACTGACCGCTCTCTCCGTATCTTGCTCCTCAGCGTCCGCAGCCGGAAACAAAATGACCGGATTGTCTTCGCGCCAAAATCGGGCCGCCGTCACAACCGCCCGCTCGGCCTGCTTACCTCGCAACGGAAAAATCCGCAAATTGCCGCCGCCCGTAGACGTCGTCGGCACATCCAGCTGGGTGATGATCTCGCGAATCTGCTCGATTTGATGCTTCTGCCCGCGAACGAACAATCGCATGTTCACCGGGTCGGCGTCGATCTTCGGCGGTGTCGACTTTTTGACCGGTTCTCGTTGAGGTCTCGAATAATACCGATCACGGTCGCGGCTGTACCGGCTACTGCGATCGTCATAATTGAATTGCGTCGACGCTTCCTCTACCGAATCCAACTCGAGCATCTCGGTCAGTAGGCTTATTGCAAAGTAAGGGTCGATCGTCTTCAGGTTAATCACGGCAAACTCTGCATCCGCAGCCTGCAACTGGGCCACCGTCAAAGCGATCTCTTGTTGAATCTCGGGCGGAGCTAACGCGATCACGCTTCCGGACGTCTCGTCCATCGAGAGACGCACCGATTTCCCCGAGAGTAATGTCAACAAAACGTTGTAGACAGTCTCTACGTTGCCGCCTTGAACCGAGTGCGACCGGAGTTCGGCCGTGGCGTTGGGTGCGAGTCCCTTTTCGGCGATGTCAATCGTCGCAACCAAGTCTTCGACCAGTTTGACTCTGTCGGCGACGCCTGTGACAAAAATGTTCTTGCCGCGCAAGTCAGCCGAGAGACTGACATCGATTCCGATCATCTCTCCAGTGGCGAGCCCCAAGTGGGGACGAGCCACGGAAAGAAAGTCCTCGGCATCAACGTGTTTCAAAGTGAAATTTTTCATCATCGTGCCGTTGTCCAACGTCGTCGGCTGGAACGCGGCCAAGATCGTTTTCACACTCTTCAGCTTTCCCGCCGTGTCGGTAATCAACAGCTGATTCGTCTTTGACAGGACCGATGGCGTCGCCATCAACTTGAGCACCGACAGCTCTTCAACGGCGTCTTCCGAGGCAAACTCGCCAAGCGGAAAAAAGCAACGGACGACCGTGTGATTTTCCATTTGATCGAGATCACTGATCTGGACCGTCTCCGCCAACGCTTCGAGTTGCTGAATCCCGCGAGGATCGGACAGGTTGATGACCGAGAGAAGACGCCCACTGCGGACGATCGTATAGCCGTGCGGCAACAAAAACAGATTCACACGATCTATTGCTTGCTGAGGAGTAAATGCATTCGGATCAGAATAGGTGAAACTTCCGGCCGGCAAACTTCCCACGTGTAGGGCGAGATTCGATTCCTCCGCCAGCCAATTGATAACGGCTCGCCAAGTTGTCCCTTCGAATGCGAACTTCAACTCAGGTTCACCCGCCGGGCCCAACTCCGCTTGCTGCACGGCGCCATCGACGTCAGCCGCCGGTTCCGGCGATTGCTTTGCTGGCGCTTCCTTGTCCGCTTGTTCGGCCACTGGATTGGGGGCTGCATCGTCCGCTTGCTTCGCGCCTTGTCCGTCTTGCCCAGCCTGAGCTTCGCTATTGGTTTGCGATTCGCCATTGGTTTGCGCTTCGCTAATCGACGGGACAGCAAAGGCGAACAAGAAGCAGGCCAGAGCCGCATAGCGTCGCGCGACCCGACTTCCTGATTCACGTCGGTCGACGCCAGATAAAGCTAGCTGGAAACCGAATTCACTCGAGTTCTTAGGCATGTTGCGTTTAGACATCGGGGGTGAGGGACAAAACAATCCGGCACTGGTTAAACCTGTGGATATTGAATGAATGTGGACAGTAAATCTGCGAATGAGGAGGATTCGGCTATCAACCGAGGGGCCAATGCCATTGGACGGGCGGTTGGATTCGTTTCGGGAGGGGTGGTCGAGAAACGTTGGGTGGGGAATTGGCGTGTGTTCCATACTAGTTGAGCCCGCTAATTGGATCAACTGACAAATCACTGTCATCGCTCCATTCGCGGATACCAACCGACGAGATAAACCGCTAATCAATAGCAGCTTACGCGGATATCCACGTCGCGAGTTCGGCCAAGTCAGCATATGCCGAGACCCATCCTGAAGCGTCCAAAGCGATGGAAAGCACGCGACCGGATGCGACGAGTCACAGGGCAGCTGCGGCCGCGCTCATGTCGATGAGCAATGCAGCGATCCCTTCGTGGCTTTGCGGTGTTCGATAAGACGTCAGCCGAAATCACAAATGGAGTTTTTCGCGGCCCATGATCAACCCGTACGAGTCGCCGCGGGCGGAAGTCGTCTACCGGCGCCGACTATTCTTATCGAGTCCGCGCACACGAGTTCTTGCCCTGGCGGGCGTGCTGATACTGATGGCGGGCGGATGTCTTTTCGCTCCGATGACAAGCCCTCGCGCGTTCTACTCGCAGACGCTCGACGCGTCCCTGATTCTCGCAGCCATCGGACTGACAGGCGCTATTCTCGGGGTTGCCGGATCCCGCTGGCAATCGGAGCGCCAACCCGATCTCGATTCGCAAGTCGAACCCGCCGGGCAAGCCCCTAGCGAACACGCTACACTGGGCGCTCCAAGTTGAGTTCGGCCCTTCGCCACTCTTCGTGATTTGAAAGTTTCACCGCCTTCGCGCGTGCATTTCGTGTTCGCGCGTGCATTTCGTGTTCGCGCGAAATGGCTGTTGGTCGGGCGTTCGGCCACACTCGCGCTGCGCTCGCTACGGGCATGAGACATCACCGGTTCTTGATGGGTGCACTATGAATCGAGCGAGCACAAGACGACGATCCGCTCAGCATTGGATTCGCCTCCTCTTCGTAATCTCAACGTCCCTCATGCCGCTGATCGTGGTTGCCAGTAGCGTTGGCGAGGAGCCGCCGAGCGATGCGGCCAACAGCGATGCGGCCAACAGCGATGCGACCGACAGTCAGGCGGCTCTCAATGCTCTTGTGCCAAAACTTCGCAGCAAGCACAAGCTTGTCGGGCTCGCAACCATGCTCATGGTCGACTCAAACGTGATCGCCAAAACGGCAGACGGCGAGCGAAGCAAGGGGAGCGGCGTGAGTGTGGAAATCACGGACCGCTGGCACATCGGCTCAATCACCAAGTCGATAACGGCAACCATGATCAGCCGTCTGGTTGAGCGAGGGAAATTGGACTGGAGCACGACGGTTGGAGAGACCTTAGGCGAGTCGATCACAGTGAACTCTGCCTGGAACGACGTCACGCTTGAACAGTTGCTCACCCATTCGTCCGGTGCCCCTTCCAACTTTTCCTTCACGACTCAATTCAATCGACCTCCGGAAGGCGAGAAGCGAACCAAAGCGCGCCTGGCTGCGGTTGCGGGAGTGGTCGCGACGAAGCCGTTGAGCGAGCCCGGAAAGAAATTTCGCTACTCGAATGTCGGCTTTACGCTCGCTGGGGTAATGGCCGAGAAGGTAACGGGAACGGCTTGGGAGGACTTGGTTCGCAAGGAAGTCTTCAAGCCGCTTAAACTTGAGCATACCGGATTCGGTCCGCCGACGGACTCAGTTGGAAAGAAACTGAGCCAGCCGCGCGGACATCAGAACATAGGCCCCTTCAAACGCACGGTCGGAGTCGACGAGGACAATACGCCGATCATTGGTCCGGCCGGGACGGTCCACATGACGCTCACCAACCTTTGCGAGTTTGGCCATGAACACATGGTCGGCGAAATGGGCCGAGGCAAACTGCTCAAAGCGAAGACCTATAAGCGGCTGCACACGGCAAAGCTGAATGACTACGCCTTCGGCTTGTTTGTCCCCGAGGAAACCCGCTGGACTAAACAGCGCATCATCTGGCACAACGGTTCGAACACGATGTGGTACGCTTTGCTCGTGATCCTGCCGGAAAAGAATGCTGTCTTGGCGGTCACCTCCAACGATGGCGACATCCGGCAAGCGGAGAAGGCGGCGTTTGAAATCCTCAAGGAACTCGCCGACACCCTGTAACCCGTAATGCCAATCGCTTGAACGGCGACAGATCTGCAAGCCATGACTGTCAGCCGCAAAATGAAGACTTAACGCCCTCCGCCATAGGATAACCATGACGCGACACACTCGAGCACTATTGTTTTGTCTTTGCGGCTTGTTGACATTCCCGGCCATCTCGGGCGCGAGCGACTCCGACTGGCCACAGTTTCGCGGCGCCGACTCGCGAGGCGTGTCCGAAAACCTCGAGCTCCCAACGCATTGGTCAGCGACAAAGAACGTGGAGTGGAAAACGGATTTACCCGGGCGCGGCTGGTCGTCGCCCATTGTCTGGGGCGACCGAGTCTTTCTCACCTCGGTAATCAACGAAGGCAAATCGGAAGAGCCCAAAAAGGGCCTTTACTTTGGCGGCGATCGTCCCAACCCGCCTGGCAGCGTACACCGCTGGGTCGTGTTTTGTCTGGACCTCAAGTCGGGCGAAGTCCGTTGGAAAAAGGAAGTTCACAAGGGAAAACCTTCCACGTCGATCCACCTCAAGAATAGCTTTGGGTCGGAGACGCCGATTACCGACGGCGAGCGAGTCTACGCTTACTTCGGCAACATCGGCGTGTTTTGCTTTGACCTTGACGGCAAGCCGCTCTGGGACAAGCGGCTCAAGCCGCACAAAACCCGCAACGGCTGGGGCACGGCGTCATCCCCGGTCATTCATAAGGACCGAATCTACCTAGTCAACGACAACGATGAAGACTCGTTTCTTTTGGCGCTCGACAAGAAGTCCGGCAAGGAGATCTGGCGGACGCCGCGCAGAGAAAAGAGCAACTGGGCGACTCCGTTTATCTGGACCAACGACAAGCGAACCGAAATCGTCACTCCAGGGACAGGCCGAGTGCGATCGTACGACCTCGCCGGAAAACTGCTTTGGCAATTCAGCGGCATGTCCTCGATCACAATCGCTACGCCGTACGAACACGAAGGACTCCTTTACGTGAGTTCGGGTTACGTTGGCGACCGCAAGCGTCGTCCCATCTACGCGATCCGACCTGGTGCCGAAGGGGACATCTCACTCGGCGACGATGAAACATCAAATCGATGGATCGCTTGGCGACAACAACTCGCCGGGCCGTACAACCCATCGACCATCATCTACAACGACCGCTTGTTCGTTCTCTACGATTTTGGCTTCTTTGCTTGCTTTGATCCGAGCAACGGCAAAACAATTTTCAAAAGAGGGCGCATTCCCAGAGGCCGAGCGTTTACAAGCTCGCCTTGGGCCTACGGCGGTAAAGTGTTCTGCCTGAATGAGGACGGCGTCACGTTTGTGATGAACGCGAGCGACGAACTTGAAGTCGCCCATACCAACACACTGGCCAAAGACGACATGGCCATGGCGACTCCCGCCATCGCCGGCAATCGACTGTTGATTCGAACATCGGCACGGTTGTACTGCATCAAGCAAGGAGCTGAATAATTCACCCAGCTATGAGCCGTCCTCTAACCGACTCTCTTCTCGTGCCTCTTAGTGCTTTTTCGCGGCCAACTTCGTCTGACGAAAAATGACGAGCCGCCCGAAAGCACGCGAACCTCGAGTGCGGCGTAGCTGCAACCAATTCCGCCAGGAAAATCAAAGCGAGTCCGCCTCACTTGTCGCGTTTTCGTTTAACCCGTCGCCGCAGGCAAGGCTGTTTCTCGTTTTGTCTTCGCCCTCTCCGCGTCTTCGCGTGACCCGAATGAGATAAGTTCGAGAGTTGTTACCCGTTGACGTGGCAAGCCAGCGAAAGGAGTTGGACTGAGCGAACTCTTGTGGATCTCCACGTCGACACCGCGGGAAGCCACATGGTTTCTCTTGTCCAGTTCGTCGATACTGTCAACTAGGGGCAGAAGCCTTGGCAGTGCAAGGAAGCACGCCGGGCCTTTTCTTCGTCCCGTCTTCAACGCATTGCAATTCCTCGGCAATCAATCTTTTCGCGAAGCGCTTTCAGCCGCACCGAAAGTACAAGCCGCCTGCGGCTGGAAGCGTTTGAGGCCTCAGTCACGACGGCACTCGAAGCATCGCCAACTAGCCACGGACCTTGAATCCAATCTTGGCGAGCAGTTCGCGAACGCGATCGAGGTGGCTGCCTTGGATCTCAAAATGTTCGTCTTTAATCGCGCCTCCCGCGCCGCAGGCGTTCTTGAGCTGGCTCAATAAATCAGGCAAGTCATTTTCATCGGCCGGCAGTCCGCGAATAACGGTGACGAGCTTCCCCTTCTTTCGTTTTTCGATCGACAACTTCGCGGTCTGTTTTGCGGGGTCCGTCAGTTCTTTTTCGACGGGCAGGGGAGGGCACTGACAGTCCGACTCCAGTTCGCCGCACCGCTCACAGGTCGGCGGTCGATCCCACTGAGTTCCTTCAAATAGTCTCATCACAGTACCCATATGCCCAGGCCATACGCCGGATCCGTCAAACCACTCGAAAACCGCAGAATAATTGCCGACATTCGTACTCGCGAGACTTCTCTGCTCGCTATCGGATGCATTGTACAAACACTATCATTGTCTGCTTACGAATTGCCATTGGTTTAACCAAACGAAAAGGACTTTCTCATGATAACGGTCGGCATGAATTACCGCGTGATCGAGGGCAAACAGCAAGATTTCGAAGACAAGTTCGCCGCTGTCATTTCCGCTTTGGAGGCGGCAGACGGGCACGATAGTTCGACGCTTTGGAAAGACGTCTCCGATGGCGCCTCGTACCTGATCACGAGCGAATGGTCTGAGGAACAGGCATTCACCGATTTCATTCGCAGCGACGCTTTCCGCAACGTCACCAACTGGGGCAAAGAGCAAATTCTCGCTGGACGACCCCAACACAAAGTCTATAAACATTGAGCCAACCGATGCTTGCAAGCCAAACGTCAGGCCGAGACACTCAGCAACGCGCCACCGATCGAAGAACGATGTTGCTCGGCTCCCTCAGCGGTCTCTTGGCCGCTGGGCGTTTGACCTTCGCTTCGACTAACTTGGCTGCGGCCGAGAAGCACCCTGGCGAGCCGCCGAAGCGAAGCCTGTTTCAAATCGCTTGCATGACGTTGCCCTACTCACAGTTCCCGCTAAACCGAGCTTTGGAGGGCATCGCGCGCGCCGGCTATCGTTACGTCGCTTGGGGAACATCACATCGCGAAACCGAGGGCGGCAAGCGAATTCCGGTGATGCCTACGGACGCACCGCCTGAGAAAGCTCGTGAGCTTGCAAAGCGATGTCGCGACCTGGGACTCGATCCGTTAATGATGTTCTCGACCGTTTACCCCGAGGCGTCAAACGGACTGCAAGTTTTGACTCAGCGGATCAAGCAGGCGGGCCGAGCCGGAGTCGGGCAGGTGCTCACGTTCGGCCATACCAAGGGCGGCAATCGGAAACTCTGGATCGAGCGATTCAAGAAACTTGGGCCGATTGCGCGCGACCACGGCGTGCTGCTCGTTGTCAAGCAACACGGGGGATCGACCGGTACCGGCAAGGCCTGCGCCGAAATCGTGCGCGAGGTCGATGATGACGGCGTCCGAGTCAACTATGACGCAGGCAACGTGATGGACTACCTCAATGTCGACCCCATTCCCGACATCAAACTGTGCGCGGATGTCGTCCACAGCTTTTGCATGAAGGACCACCGCAACTGGCCGAAAGATCAGGATTGCGGGCCGGGCTTCGGCGAAATCGATCACTACCGACTATTGCAGCCCGTGGCGTTCTTGGCCCGAACGATTCCGCTTTGCTGCGAAAACATTTTCGCTCCCGTCGTACCGAGACCGACTAAGCCTGAGGGCGTCGACGAACTGGCACGGCGCGTGCGGCAGTTTTTACAGACGGTCATCGCGGGCGTGCAAGCGGATCTGCCGAAAGCCAAGCCGAGCGAGTAAGGCAAGGGGTAAGCTGGGCCACCGATAGTGCTTCAATAACACGAATTGATTCCAACCGCGGCGACCAACTCATGCCACGTCTAAGACTGCCGTTTCGCGTCACCTCGTCTCTCATTTGCATTACCTTAGCGGCTGGCCTGCTCGCCGGTTACGCGGCGCCTTGTTGCTTCGCTCAATCCGACAAGCGACCAGCGGAGCCGACTCGCGAGTCGGCTATCTCACCCGGTTCTTCAGTCATCCGCCCGTTTGACGGCAAGAGCCTCAAGGGGTTCGCCAAGTGGCTGCAGACGACCAAGACGAAGGATCCTCAATCGGACTATCGAGTCACCGACGGGATGATTCACATTGGCGGCCGAGGCATGGGATACTTGGCGACGGTCGACTCGTATCGCGACTATCACTTGAGCGTGGAGTACAAATGGGGCGAGCGTCGAGACGGTTCCAAGTACGTGCGGAACTCGGGCATCCTGCTTCACGCAACCGGGCCCGACGGGAATGCTCGAGGCATTTGGCAGGCGTCGATCGAATGCCAATTGGCTCAAGGGTGCGAGGGCGATGTGATTGTGATTCGCGGCAAGGACAAGCGAGGCAAGGTGATTCCGACGATGGTCACGAGCGCTACGCGAGTGGCCAGCGATGGCCGCACTCGTTGGAGTCCAGGCGGAAAGAAGACGCTCTATTCAGGAAGTCAGTTCTGGTGGTCCAATCATGAACCGGGCTTCAAGGAGCTGCTCGACACGCGAGGCAAGGACGACGTCGCCAGCCCGCGCGGGGAATGGACGAAAGTCGAGTGCATTTGCAGGGGGTGCCGCATTACAATTAAGATCAACGGAACCATCGTGAATGAAGTTTACGATGTGTTTCCGTCGGAGGGAAAGATTCTGCTTGAAAACGAAAAGAACGAGATCTTCTTTCGCAATCTTGAGATCCGTCCGCTAACAGCCTCACCGTAGTCGTCGGGTCGTTCAATCCTTGTAGACGCGTTCCACTGCACAATCCGCTCGACGACGCTTTTGCACGGGCCTTCCGCGATCGCGTAGAGTTGTCATTCCGCCAGGAGCTACGAAGATGACCAAGACCACCCGCACCGACCTTGGCGGCAGTAATCGGCGTCAGTTCCTTTCGACGTCGCTGGCAGCGGCGGGCGGAGTTGGCGCGGCAACATTAGTTCGCACATCTCCGGCCCACGCGGCCGGGGGCGATCTGCTCAAAGTCGCGCTGATTGGCTGTGGCGGCCGCGGCACCGGCGCGGCGCGTCAGGCTCTTTTGGCCGACAGCAATGTCAAACTCGTCGCCATGGCCGACGCCTTCGACGACCGACTGCAGCTGAGTCTGAGTTCGCTTTCGAAGATCGAGTCGGTTGCGGGCAAGATCGATGTGCCCAAGGATCGCCAGTACGTTGGCTTCGATGCCTACAAAGAAGTCATGGCGAGCGACGTCGATGTGGTTTTGCTGACCACGCCGCCTCACTTTCGCCCAATGCATTTGAAGGCGGCTATTGATGCTGGCAAGCACGTGTTCGCCGAAAAGCCAGTCGCCGTCGACAGCCCCGGCGTACGCTCCGTGTTAAAGACATGCGCCGAGGCGAAGCGGAAGAAACTCTCGGTCTGCTCGGGACTCTGCCTGCGCTACGATGGCGGTTTTCGCGAAACTTTGAAACGCCTGCACGGCGGCGCGATCGGCGAGATTCAGACCGTCGTCGCCAACGACTATCGCGGTGCAATTTGGGTTAAGCCGAGGAAAGACGATTGGACCGACATGCATTGGCAGATGCGAAACTGGTACTACTTCACTTGGCTCTCCGGCGATTTCAACGTGGAACAACATGTCCACTACCTCGACGTCTGCGCCTGGGTCATGGGAGGCTATCCCACCAAAGCTGTCGGCATGGGTGGACGGCAAGTGCGCACCGACAATAAGTTCGGCAACATCTATGACCACCACAGCGTGACGTACCAGTACGACAACGGAGCTCGGTTCTTTAGCAATTGCCGGCAACAGCGAGGCTGTAAGAACGACATGTCGAGCTACGCGTACGGAACGAAAGGGCGAGCGGAAGTATCCGAGCGGCGACTTCAAATCGAAAACGACAGGACTTGGACGTTCGACGAGAAAGTCAAGAACATGTACCAAGTCGAACACGACGAGATGTTCGCGGGAATTCGAGCCGGCGAGCCGGTTAACAACGGGGAATATATGGCCAAGAGCACTCTGCTGGCCATCATGGGCCGGATGGCGACCTACACCGGACAGGAAATCTCCTGGGAGCAAGCACTCAACTCGAAGCAAGACCTCTCCCCAGCCAAGTACGCTTGGGGCGATGCCCCCAAAGTCGAACACTGGCTGCCCGGCATCACCCAGTTCACGTAAACGGGGGGGCCGTCCATTCGTGTTGAAGCATTAGGCGGCCTATAGTGCAAAGTGCTCCGCCACTCGCACCTGTTGGCCGAAGGCCTACCTCAAAGTAGCCTACGGGCAACTCCCTTGGATTTCGGTGCGACGACACCCATTCGTGCGAAAGCGGGTTCAGGATCTCAATCAGAGCACAATGGCTCGGAGGTCGTCCAGCTTTCAAATACCGGCGTTTACGGCTCGCAAGTTGTGACGGGCACCAGCGCTTTGCCCCGAAGGGGGCGCAACACAACAGCCCAGCGGAAGTCTTGAGGCGAAGCCCAAGCGCTGCCCTGGGTCGGTCGTCGCCATGAACGTAGCCCTGAAAGGGCGAAACAAACGGTGCATTGCAACGACTCGATGACGTCATCGCTGGCGAGGGTGTAGGTGTTATGCCCTTTCAGGGCATGGCGTGAACTGCACTGGCGGTTGCACCTGGAATGTCCACGTTAAGGATGGCATCGTGACGTGGGAAATGCAGGTACTCGAATATCCCCGAAGAGACATCCTATTTCATCGGTCGCATCAACAGCCCGTGTTGACCTGTCGTCGTGCTATCGATCATTCTCAACTGGGTTATCCCTTTCTTCTGCCTGCTGCCGAAGCCGGCCAAGCGGAGCGGCAGCGTCATGATGAAGATTGCCGTCGTCGTGCTCATCGGCCGCTGGGTCGACCTCGTCATCATGGTCTTCCCATCCACACTGATCACAAACGGCGTCGTTTCCGATCCCGCATTCGGCTTGCTCGAAGTCGGCTCAATCGTCTGCTTCAGCGCGTTGTCCGCTTGGTTCGCACTCCGCTACACCGCCGGCATGCAGCCCGTGCCAACCGGCGATCCCTACATCCACGAAAGCCTCGAATATCACGCCGGCTAGTGATTGAGCCTGTCAACGCCATGTCATTGCGCTCGTATTGGACGGGGATCAACAGATGAATTACAGGATGAAAGACAACACATTGAGCGCTGAGCGTTCATCCTGTTGAGCATTGTTGATCATGTCCATCCTGTCGCAACCTCTTCGCCAAAACCTCGTATCTCAACGGTGAGCCGCATCGGAGCCTGCCAAGGGCTCGGCGTCTATCGATTGCGGCTGTTCGGCGAGGCGGCGCTGCACGAGGTCGAGATGCAGGCGCAAATTGTAGAATTCCTCCATGTAAGAGAGCGGCACTTTCACGTCGATCAGTTCGCTCTCCATCGTGTCGAGCTTTCGCTTGCAATCGTCGAGCGACTGAGCGTCGCCCTCGCATATGCACTGGTCGAGTTTCCTGAGGATGGCGTACCAGCGGTAAATGCGTGAGCGGATTCGCCATCGATAGACCGGCGGCGCCACTTTAACCAACGGAATCAACAAGATCAGCAGCGGGACGAACATGATCTTGGCGCGATCGATGAGCGACGCGAGCCAGAAGCTCATGTGCTTTTGAAAGAACGATGGGCCATGCTTCAAATAGTCACGGGCCACGGCGTTTACTGGAAATTCCGATCCGGCGATCGACGGATGACGGCCACGTCCGACAAGCAGCCCACCGGTCTCCCCGTGCTCGGTCGCCGCTTGAAGAAACAAGGGTATGAGAGCGTCATGAAGCTCACTCGTCGCCACGAGATTGGCGTGAGGTGCAATGAGCTGCACTGGTTCGGCTGGAAGATTCGCGTCAAAATCGATGACGCCCGGCTCGAGCGTGACGGCCTCCAGAAATGGGAAACGGCGAGAATAGGCGACACTGCGACTCATACTCAACAGTCGAATCTGCTTGTCAACTAGCAACTCGCGGACGAGCAAGGAATCAGCCGACTCAACGAGAAACGCGACGTCAACTCGGTCTGCCTTTAGGTTGTCGACCGCTTCCTGTCCGCCGCCGTTCACGAATTGAGTCTCGGCGTTTTCGTTAACGCCGTTGACCTCCAATAGCACCGTTGTGAGAAGCCGAGTGCCGCTGCCTACGTCGCCAACGGCAATTCGCTTACCCCTGAGGTCGGCGAGTTTGGAAAGATCGTCAATATCGCCGCGGTAAAACACCCACACCGGCTCAAGATAGAGCGAGGCGATCGATTCCAGGTCGGATGTGTCGCGGTCAGTCGGCGCCGCGCCGCCTTGGGCGATGGCAATCCGCACATCGTTGTCGCTCAGCAGCAAGTCGTAGTTCTCGACCGATCCGGCAGTTTCCCGCACGATGAGTCTGACGCGATTCTCAGCAAACCGCTCTTTGAAGAGACTAGCGACAGCGTAGTAGCCGCCGTCGGTCTTTCCGGCTGCGATGACAACTTCGCGCGGCGGAGGAGGCTCGACGAAATAGAGCGCCAGCGCAAACCCGATCGCAGTAAGAATCGCGCCTGGACCAAACAACTTCATCAAATCGCGACGACGTTCACGAATCTCATCGAACAACCCAGGCTGATGCTCCGGTAGATCTGCGTCGACCGTCTTGTTGGTAGATTGCGTCACGCGTGTTCGCTCCTTCGCAAGGTCAACCGTCACTCGAAACAGAACCACCCGAGCACTCAATCAACTCGTCACTCAATCAACTCGTCGCTCAATACCCGCTATCGCCGGGACGCCATCGACAATGGCATTTAGATAGTCACGCTGCCAAATAGGGCGGACAAATTCGCTCACCTTGTCGCAACTTATCAGCGCATGGATCGATTTGTCATTTTGCGCCAGGGGGCTTTCCGCCGCTTCTCGCCGCCAAACCTCAATTTTGTCCCCGCGAATAAACTGCCCGCCTTCCACCACAATCAAGTCGCACGGCGGCATTCGGTCGACCAGCGCCTGCAAGCGATCTGTGACGTCTTGCTCCGGATCTTGCTCCGAGAAGACGGCGGCCATCCCCGGCGCCAAGATGCCGACCGCTTCGGTGCCCGCTTCGCGGTGACGGTGTGAATCCTTGCCCGGAACATCGAGCTCATGATCGTGATGCGTGTGCTTTATCGTGGCGACTCGCAGGCCCTGTTGGACTAGAGCCGTAACCAGCTCAACAACTAGGGTTGTCTTCCCGCTATTTTTTGTTCCAACGACATGAATGGTTCGTGTTTTCACTGATATCCGCGATGTTCAAGAGTTCCTGGGGTCCACTGGCTATTCTGTTGTTCAACGGAAAGTCGCACAAGACCAGCACGCGCCGGCGCTCGATCGCAAATGCCAACCGGTTTGGCGGAGCCGCTTCCGCCGTCTCCGGTTCGACGAACGAGAACGGTCGCCGTACAATCGGAATCAAATCCTCAGAGCCGACACCACTTTGCAAAGACAATTTTATGCTTCGCCCAATTCGCAATCCGGCGCGACTGCTCGCGACCATAGTCTTTTCACTCGCCGCGAGCATTACTTGTTCCCTTGCTGACGATGTTGACAAACCGGTTTCGTTAAACCCGATTCGGTATCAAAACCGAGCTCTTCAGGTCGATCTCGGCGTCGGGCTGTGGGCTTGGCCGATGCCATTCGATTGGGATAACGACGGCGATCTCGATCTCGTCGTCTCATGTCCCGACGTGCCCTATCGAGGGATCTACTTCTTCGAGAACCCGGGCGGTTCGTCGACGCCGATTTTCAAGCCCGCCGTCAAAGTCGGGCAAGGCCAAACCAATATCGGGCTCTCCTGGGTCGACGGCAAGCCGCGCATTCTGGCGGCCGGCGTCGAGCTAATCGATGTCCGCAAGACCGGATTCAATTCGCAGAAGAAGATTTACGCCACTAGCAACTTGCACGCCAACAAGGTTCGCGCAAATCAATGGCGTTACGTCGACTACGACGCGGATGGCGCGCTCGATCTCGCCGTCGGTGTCGGTGATTGGACGGACTACGGATGGGACAACGCTTACAACGACAAGGGCCAGTGGACTCGGGGCCCGCTGCGTGGTTTTGTCTACCTATTGCGTAATGAAGGCACGACCGATGCGCCGTCGTACGCGGAGCCCACGAAGCTGCTGGCTGGCGACAAGCCGATCGACGTTTTCGGCATGCCCTCGCCAAACTTCGCGGACTTCGATGGAGACGGTGATCTCGATCTGATTTGCGGCGAGTTTCTCGACGGCTTCCATTACTTTCAGAACACCGGCTCGCGAACTCGACCCAGATACGCGAAATCTCAACGGCTCGGCGTCAAGATGGACCTGCAAATGATCGTACCGACCGCGGTCGACTGGGACGGCGACGGCGATGTCGATTTAATCTGCGGCGACGAGGATGGTCGAGTTGCCTGGATTGAGCACACGGGACGCGTTGAGGATGGCACACCGGTCTTCAATGCACCCAAATACTTTCAACAGGAAGCGGACGAAATAAAATTCGGCGCCCTCGTGACGCCAGTCAGCATCGACTGGGATGGAGATGGTGACGAAGACTTGATCTGCGGCAACACGGCTGGCTACATCGGCTTTTTCGAAAACTTGAACGGCGGCAATCCGCCGAAATTCGCCGCGGTGAAACGGCTTCAAGCGGGCGGGCGCACCTTGCGAATCATGGCGGGCGAGAACGGATCGATTCAAGGTCCAGCCGAGGCGAAATGGGGATACACGACGCTCAGCGTCGCCGACTGGGATCACGACGGGCTTCTCGACTTAGTTGTCAATTCGATCTGGGGCAAAGTGGTTTGGTATCGCAATGTCGGATCCCAAGAACGAGCCCAACTCGAGCTGGCACGCGATGTCGAAGTCGAGTGGAGTGGATCGCCGCCCCAGCCGGCTTGGAATTGGTGGAAGCCGCAAGGAAAGCAGCTCGCAACCCAGTGGCGTACTACGCCCGTCGTCGTCGATCTCGACGGCGACGCGCTCAACGATCTCGTCATGCTCGATCACGAGGGCTACCTCGTATTCTTCCAGCGAGAACGAGATGATTCGGGGCAGCTCAAACTCAAGCCGGGCCACCGCCTGTTCACTGACGCCAATGGACGCCCGCTGCGACTGAACAATCGCGACGCCGGAGGCAGCGGCCGCCGTAAGCTTTGCCTGGCCGATTGGGATGGCGACGGCAAGATCGACATTCTTCTCAATTCATCCAACGTCGAACTTTGGCGAAACGTGTCGACAAAGCAACATGCTTGGGCGTTTCAAAACCAAGGCAACATGCACGCAAAACGACTGGCTGGCCATACCACCAGCCCGACAGTGGTCGACTGGAATCGAGACGGCAAACCGGAGTTGCTCGTCGGCGCCGAAGATGGCCGTTTGTACTACATGGCCCATCGCAAGGTCGGTATGTCGAAGCAAACCGTCGCAGGATTAACGATCGAAGCTCGTGAAATCCGATTCGGCTCGCTCGGCGATGGCAAGCCCGCCTATTCGAATCGAGCCTACACTTGGTTCGATGTGCCCGAGTCGCTTAACGGGCGGAGGACAATCCAAACAGCTGGCGGCGAACCCCCGGTCGTCTTCGTCAGTTCGCCAAAAGAATGCGAATTGCAACTAGCGACGGCGAAGAGCAACCAGACGCCGGGCAAGGCGGGCTGGAAGCGAGTTCCAGGAGCCGTCTTTGGTTATACCGATCGCGGCAAAACTCGCATGCAAGTCTGGCGGAAGAAGATCAAGGCCGGGGAGCGGACCCTGGTGCCACAAGGATCTTGGACCGGCGGCATTCTGATTCTGCCCGAATAAGACGCGCAGGCACCGAAGATTCGACAAAACACGGGTGAGACGAAACGGCTCTATCCGGCCGCGACGGCTGACGCTGGCAGATCGCGAACCTTGGGGCGACGACTGCGGCGCGATTTCTCCGGAATCATGCACCGCATCGACTCAAGCTTGCCGAAACACAACAGCCGGTCACCCGCTTCGAGCATACGGTTGGATCGCGGATTGGGCACAGCCGTAGCGCCGCGATACAAGGTCAGGACGTTAATGTCTTTTTCACGAAGTCCAGAATCGCTGATCGTGCGGCCGACGTATTCCGAACCTTCGGGAATGAAAATCTCGGTCACGCCATAACCGCGGCTCACGGTGAGCCGTTGCCGAAGGTCGATTTCGGGGAAATCAACTTGAGCTGAAACGTAGTCGATGATGGCGCCGCCGACGTCAAGTTGCGTGCATTTCTCAATGCCCTCGAGCCCTGGCGACGAGTTAACTTCGAGGATCTGGGGACCGCCATTGCACTCGAGCATATCGACGCCGGCCACGCGAAGCCCCATGATCTGAACGGCGCGGACCGCTGTCTCTCGATACTTTTCATCCAACTCGACCGGCTCGGTCTTACCGCCTCGATGAACATTGCTGCGAAACTCTTGCCCCTGAGCCACCCGCCGCATCGCCGCCACAACTCGGTCACCGACCACAAACGCTCGAATGTCGCGGCCCTTGCTTTCGGCCACAAATTTCTGGATCAAGACGTTTTGCTTGGTGCTCTGTAGCGTCTCTATGATCGCCTCGGCGATTTTAACCGTCTCCGCGAGAATCACGCCAACGCCTTGAGTTCCCTCGAGCAACTTGATGATGATCGGCGCCCCGCCAACTCGATCGATCGCGGGGAGCACATCCTTCTTGCTTCGAGCGAAGGCCGTCTTCGGGATCCCCACGTGATGCCGACTGAGAATCTGCAAGCTGCGCAGCTTATCGCGAGAATTGGAGATTCCCGCAGACGTGTTCGGAGTGTAGACGTCCATCTGCTCAAATTGCCGAACAACCGCAGTGCCAAAGTAGCTGACCGAGGCACCGATGCGAGGCAAGATCGCATCGTACTGGCTCAGTTGTTTCGAGCGAAAATAGAGATCCGGATCGCCCTTATCGAGGTTGATCGCGAATTTCATTGTGTCGAGTACTTTGACGGCGTGCCCACGTTGCTCGGCCGCTTCGCGAAGGCGTCGCGTGCTATAGCATCGTCGATTGCGTGATAGTATGGCGAGTTTCATGGTGAGTTAAATCAGCTTTCGCGCTGCGACGATCGTCCACTCAACGGATTCGGCGATATTCGGGAAAACCTTTTGATAATCATGGTCTATTTTTTTTCTTTTTTGACTTCCTTCGACGCCGGCGGCCGCCAAGGAACGACCGCCCCGGATCGACTCGGAATCTGCCGCGAATCGCCTCCCGCCCCAAGAGCATTCGAAACCCCATGGTGCCGCGATCGGCCAGCGTCGCCTCGATCTGAAGAGAATTTCCTAAAACAACTAAAGGAGTCACTATTACCGGACGAAGTGCCGCGTGACCGCTAGAGCTCTTGACCTCGCGAAAGTCGACGATCTGAGCGACGGAATCCCAAACTCGGTCTCGAGTTCGCTGTTCCGGGAACACTCGAAAACGAACAAACTTGACTCCGCTCTCCTCGAACTCGAGCAAGTCTTCTGCGTGCAACGATGACGATCGAGCACCCGTATCAACCTTGGCTTTTATTTTGCCCTCGCCCAACTCGGGCAATTCGACCCATTCACGCCAACCGATGTTCATGATTGAGGTCATTTGGTATCACGCGTTTGGATGAACGAAGAGTGTCGCAGGCGATCCGACTGTCGGCAAAATCGAAGGACGGTCTAAAACGAAAATTGTTGGGCGGCGATGAGAAACGTCAAAAGATCAGAACCGGCAAAAGGCAACAACGTCAAAAAGGTGCACGGCCGGCAAGGCGCCGACTTGAATGAGATTTGGTGGAAAAATGCAGACCATTGAATATATCGATTCCCACACGGAAGGCGAACCGACACGAACTGTCGTTCAGGGGGCACCCGATCTGGGCGACGGCAGCATGCAACAGCGGCGAGCCATTTTGCAGGCCGAACACGACTGGCTGCGGACCTCGTTGATTCACGAGCCACGCGGTGCCGACTGGCTAGTGGGGGCATTGTTACAAAAACCGATCGGTTCGCAATCGACCGCGGGGATAATTTTCTTTAACAACACAGGCTATTTGGGCATGTGCGGCCACGGCTTGATCGGCGTCGTCCAGACTCTAGCCCACTTGGGGAGAATCGAGCCGGGGCGGCACAGCTTCGAGACTCCAGCCGGCGACGTCACCGCCGAATTGCACGAGGACAATAGCGTCTCATTCACGAATGTTCTCAGTTATCGATATCGATCTGAAGTGGCATTAGACGTGCCGCAAAGGGGAACGGTTACTGGCGATATCGCCTACGGCGGCAACTGGTTCTTCCTTACACCGACGAGTTTGCCGATCGATCGAGGCAATCTTAGCGAGCTACTGCGACAAGCTTCGGCCATTCGGCAGGCGTTGACCGAGCAGCGAGTCACCGGTCGGGACGATGCGGTGATCGATCACATCGAGTTGTTCGGCAAGCCCAGCGACACGATGCTGGCGGATAGCCGGAACTTCGTTCTCTGCCCAGGCGGAGAATACGACCGCTCGCCATGTGGAACGGGAACGAGTGCCAAAGTCGCCTGCTTGGCGGCCGACAACAAACTGGCGCCGAACGCGGTCTGGCGCCAAGAGTCGATTAGCGATGGCGTATTCCAAGCGACGTATCAAAATGCCGACGGCGGAGTCCTGCCGACGATAACTGGTCGAGCATTCGTGTTGGCGGAATCGCGGTACGTTGCCAGCTGAGACAGTCGGCATTGCAGTTGTGAGTTCGGACGGAAGCGAGAGTGATGTTGGCGAGAGCGAACGATGGACAATGACCAAACAGCGATTGTGATTGGCGGCGGCCTGATTGGCTGTTCGGTCGCATACTACTTGGGCCTGCGCGGATGGCGAGTCAGACTGCTGGAACGCGATACGATCGGCAGCGGCGCCTCGCACGGTAATTGCGGATTCGTCTGCCCGAGCCATGCGATGCCGCTTTCGGGTCCGGGTGTTATCGGCAAGACGATTCCCAGCTTATTAAAATTCGACGCACCGCTCGCGATTCCATTGCGCATCGATCCCATGTTGTGGAATTGGCTGTTTCGATTCAGTCGCGAATGCTCTCGGCAGAAAATGCTCGACGCCGCAGCCGGGCGAGCCGCCTTGCTCGGTTCCTCGATGCAGCTCTACAAACAGTTGCTCGACACGGGCAGCTTGAATTGCGAATGGACGGATCGAGGATTGCTGTTGGTCTACCATTCCCAACGTGAGTTCGAAGAGTTCTCTGGAACGGCCGAATTGATCAGTCAAAAATTTAGTGTCGAAGCGAAGCGATACGAACGGGATGAGGTGAAGGAGCTTGAGCCGGCTTTGCGTCGTGGGCTGGCGGGCGGATGGCATTTCCCCGATGACTCGCACGTCCGGCCAGACAAGCTGATGTCGGACTTGAGGCGGTTGATCGAAGAGCAGGGGGGCGAGATTCTAGAAGATGCGGAATTGCGATCAATGCAGATCGAGGGCGGCGTTGTTGAGAGAGTCTTTTCGAACCGTGGCGAGCACCGAGCCGACACGTATGTGTTAGCGACCGGCGCGGAAGCGCCTGCGTTTTCAAAATACATCGGCGTGAAGATTCCGATCCAACCAGGCAAAGGCTATTCGCTGACGATGGCGCCGCTCGCAACTCAGCCTCAGATCCCGATGATCTTTGAGCAGCACCACGTGGCCGTCACACCTTTCGACGGCGCGTTCCGCATCGGCTCGACAATGGAGTTCGCGGGCTACGACCGCAAGATCAACCGCAGGCGAATCGCGCTATTGCGAAAATCCGCCGAACTACACCTCGAATCTCCCATTCCCAGTGAGTTGGACGAGCAATGGAGCGGTTGGCGACCGATGGTCTACGACGGGCTCCCCTGCATCGGTCGCGCTCCTGCCGCCAATAATCTAATCGTGGCTGCAGGGAACGGCATGATCGGACTGGCCACTGCGCCCGCCACCGGCAAGTTGGTAGCGGAAATCGCCAACAACGAAGCGCCTCACCTTGACCCGACGCCCTACGCTCCATCCAGGTTCTTGTAGACATTTAGGTGTGGGCAGTCTCGGCACCCCCGGTGAGCAGCAGGCTGGGCGCGTTTCCCGTCGCTGATTGATGACAGGAAGATGGGGGGCAGGAAAATCATGTCGTCAAATCGAGTTATACGACAACTTCTACTTTGACGCCACAACCATCCTCTCGACGATTCCCCAGAGCATCCGCGTCGCCCCGCGCAACTGTTGGCCGAAGGCCTACCTCAACGTAGCCTACGGGCAACGCCCTAGGATCGAGTGACGACCGGAACTGTTGTTTGCGCGGACGGGATTAAGAGTAAGACTAGGATTAAGCGGTAACCATGTCTTTCATTCTCCAGCCCTGGCACATTCTGCGCACTTCACTCTGCGGCATGGTGAACCAGCGACAGCAACAGATCATTGAATTCCAGAATGCGCAGATCGAAACACTGCTGAAGAAGCTGGGAAAGAGCATGGTCGAACTCGTGGTGTTCGCGCGTTGCTGTCGCTATTTTTTGGACCTTGGTGAATACAAATAGGAGGACTGAGGTCTGTAGTTCGTCCAGCGGTTTTGGCGCTCAGTGAACCGATAGTTCAACGTCGTTTTCACGACTAGCCGAACGTCTGTGATGATCCAGTTGAAGTTGCAATCGAATATATCGCAGATGTCACCGCTTTCATGAGCCATAAATAGCAAGTCATACATTAACTCGGCGTCGTCGTGGTCTTCGGTCTCGAAAACCGTCGACCAGTACGTTCCGCCACTGCGCCAGAATTCGTATTGGACCTGCACCTGGTACTTCGTTGTCGTCAGTGGCACAGAAAGCTGTGCCTGGCAAACGGCCGGGACCGTAGCGAGCAGTAACAGAGCCGGAAGCAGACTTCGCATTTTGAACATGAGTGTTTTCCTCTGGCTAAATGAGTAGTGATTGGCCACAACTACTAAAGCGAGAAAAACGGCTATGTGTTACAGAGCAAATGCCGGTAGGGTCAAAAAACTAAGCCGAACTCAAGACGACGTGAAATACGGGACATATGGCTCACCAGAGTCTCGCATCTCAGCCGCTTGATTTCACCTCTCGGCACCGGAAACTGATCGATTTTGGCGCCGAACATGCCCTTCCTGCTCCAGACTTGGCAGATCCTGCTCGCTTCACTCTGCGGCATGGTGAACCAGCGACAGCAACAGATCATCGAATTCCAGAATGCGCAGATAGAAACACTGTTGAAGAAGCTCGGAAAGAAGCGTCTGCTGCTGGATGACGATCAGCGTCGATTACTGGCCGGAAAGGCTCACGCTATTGGCCGTACGGCTCTGCTGGAACTCACAACCATCGTCACGCCAGACACGATCCTGCGCTGGCATCGCGAACTCGTCGCAAAGAAGTTTGACGCCTGGGCGGAATCCCTTTCTGACGGAAAGGGGCACTCTGAAACCGGCAATCAGCTCCATTTGAAACCCGAATCAAAATAGCTTACAGCACACGCTTCGCAGTCCGTCAAAAGTCGCATGATCTCAAGCGGCTCACAAGCCTGTCCGATAAATAGTCGCATTCTCCAGAGAGCGTAGGTGGCGTTCGGAAACCACTATTGTCAAAAAGGCAACGTCGTGGTTGCGCAGTCGACAACGGCTGACAACCATAAGTCGTTTTGACGCGGGGCATTACGTTGACGCATCAATGCGTACTGTGAATTGGCATGTGAGTTGCGTAGCTTACTGCCGTTGTCGTTAATCTATCTTGCACCGCCTTTAATAACTCTCAACGACTCAAGAAAGCAGGGAACGACCATGGCTCTCGATATGACGCCACGCGTCACCGAGTATTTTCAGTCGAATCCTCGTGCGATGACGATGGTTGCAGCTCGCGAACTGGGGATATCGGAAAGCCAAGTCATGCGAGGACTTCCGAGCGATAAAGTGACGGAACTTGACTCGGGACGGTTCGTGGAAATGATGGACCGATTTGCTGACTACCAGAACGTTCACGTTATTGTCTCAAACGGAGCGACGACGATCGAGTCATTTGGGAAATTCGGTAACTTTTCCACCTTCGGGCCTTTCTTCAACGTCCAAACCAAATCGCTTGACATGCATATTCGGCATAACGAAATCATGTCGGTTTTTGCGGTCGAGAAACCTGGCCATCTGGACGGAGTCGCGACGCTAAGCGTTCAATTCTACGACCGTCTCGGCAACAGCGCATTCAAAGTATTCTTGACGTTTGGCAACAAGACGCCTACGGAAAACTGCAGGAATTGGTGGTTGAGTTTTCGAGATCAGTTCAAGATCGAGGCTGACTCCTAAGTCACCAACCGCCGGATCCAAACACTCGACTGTTGACGTTGAAACACCCGTACGCGAACGGAATGTGACGATGAACGATCTTGAAAATGCACGTGCAATCTTGGAACGAGCACGGGACTCTCTTACGAGGCGACTTGTTGAAAACGTCAATGAGTACAGCGACCGCCTATTAGAAGATGCCGCGGGCGGTAGCTACATGGATGAGATTGAGACTCTGCAATCAAGGATTGGTAATCGACTTAATAGTATCAAGATCATGCTATCCAATTTGCCAACTAACGAAACGCCGAGCGACGCCAATGGAGCGGATGTCGCCGTCGCGCCGTATCAAGACCGAATCGCGCAAGCTGAGACGCCGAACGAAAACTTTGCTACCTTTGGCCGCAAGATCGCTGCCAACGACATCCCAGGCGCAAGTCGTGCTCTCGCCGAATTGTTCAACGTGAATACGACACTTGCCCATCGTTGCGCCAGTATCTTTCGGGACAGCCTCAATCGCGATCCGAATACGATTCAAAAAGCGATGCAGTTGCGAACAACAATACAAGCAGGCCAGGACAACGATTCGCTAATGCTCTTATGGGACTGCTTTGGCCTGCAAGGACTCGATGCTGTCAGAATCCTCGAAACGCTCAAAGCTAGGTTCATTTCCACGTGAACGATGTGTCCAATCTTCGAACTAGTGCTGCGTTACAGCTTGATCTTAGGGTAGACCGAGAGCAGCTTTGACCTCGCGTCGTCAATCTTCATTTGCCAATCGACGCCCCGTTGGGTTTCGTTGACATCGCTGGCCCATGCTGAGGTTTCTCGGCGCAGGGTCTCGATGTCGCCGATGCAGAACGGGCGCGCTCACACATGATGGACAATCTTGCAAATTTTGGGTTGGTTTTCCACATTGTCATCCCGCGGTCGCGCTTAAGACCTCGGAACGGCCTGGGGTGAATCTATGGCAAGTGCCAAGCGTGACTGAGGTTGCGTCGTGGAAGGAGCCATACCACGCAGGATGCAAGCGATTTGAGCAAGCAATGTCTTGCTGTCACGCGAAGGTTTGAAGCGTCGCGTTTAGAGGAAGGAAAGCTAGCAGCCGCGTATGAGTACGCAGTGCCGATCATTTCCCGTCGATTGCTCGCGTCATCTGGCACGATAGAAAGGCGCGAACGAAGTTTCGGAGTCGTTTGAGATGGCGCTAGTTTCTCGGACAGTCCAGACTCTTATTTTGATGGTACAACCTTAGGCAAGGAGTGCGATCAATGAAGAAGAATGGAACGGAACGTCGAGAATAACCAGCCAACAAAATAAGACTCAGCAGCGCCCAGGAAACTGTAGCCACCTCAATCAATCAACGCCATACGACTTGTCAGGCCATTGCTCCCACCAGTCCATGAACACCTTCAATTGCTGTTCAGCAAATCGCTGTTGGCTCGGCGCCAACCGGTCGCTCGAATTGAAGTGGTGCTGATATTCGGGATTGCCTTGCAGCGTCATCAGGTGCTTGTAGTAGAGCACCAGATCGGGACCTTCATCGAAAGTGGAGAGCACGATGAGAGCATCGTCTAGCTCCTTGGCCAAGCGTCGAGCTTCAACGTCGCCTTCGACGGCGGCTTGGCATAGCGCAATCAAGTGAAGCACGTGCTTCGGAATGCAGTTGCCGATTCCCGTGATCGCACCCACGGCCCCGCAGTGCAAGAAGCCGTGAAAGACTTGCGTGTCGACGCCAACCATCAGCAGCACGTTGTCATCGGCATTCGTGATATGTTCGGCAGCGTAACTCAGCGAATCGCGTCCGCCGAACTCTTTAAAGCCGACGAGATTGGGAAATTCACTTCGCAGATCAAAAAACAAATCCGCTCGGGTCTCGAATCCATAGTAGGGACTGTTGTAAATCACCGCAGGCAGTTCGGGCGCCGCACCGAGGATGGACGCAAAATGGGCTCGTTGCGCTGCTGGCGAAGTGCCGCGTGAGAGAACACGAGGAATGACCATCAGCCCCTTGGCACCGGACGCTTGCGCGTGTCGAGCGTGTTCGGTGGCTATCGCCGTGTTTTGGGCGCCGGTGCCAACCACAACCGGCACTCCCGCGTCGGCCAGTCGAGCCACTCCCTCTTGTCGCTCGGCATCGGTAAGAAGAGGCCAATCGCCCATCGAACCGCAATAGACGACGGCCTGCATACCCGCCGAAATGAGTTCGCAGCCCTTGCTCACCAGCGCCTCATAATTGGGTCGCCGATCCTCGCCGCACGGCGTCATGATTGCCGGAATACAACCGCGAAAAACACTGGGATCCATCGTCTGCTCGAGTTCTTATTGTTACTGAGGTGTCGCCAATACGATTCTCATCGTTTTAGAAGATGACGAGCAGATCAACAAGTGTCGGCCGAGCATCGCTTGGCTACTTTGCTTTGGCCGATTTCACCCATCTGACAATCATGTCGCGAAGCAGTACTAACTCTCGAAGTTTGCGACCGCTGAGCTGATGACCTGCCGAAGCGGAGACGATGCCCAGCTTATCCTTGATTGCGGCGTCGTCGACCGCTTTCGGGTCGTCGGCTCGAGCAAGTCGTTCGATGGACGGACCGGCGAACGCAATTCCTGCGGCCCCAGTTGCAGCGAGAAATCGCCGGCGAGTATGAGTTCGCGAGTTTGTCATCTCTAGCATGGTTCGTTTCCCGTTGCGGTCTTGGGGAATGAATGTATGACAATGATGGCGACGATGGACTGCCGGTTAGGTGGTTTGAGCATCGAATTGAACGCCAAACAACCTAGCGGCATTGCGCCAGAATATATCCTCGATCACATCTCGACTCAGACCGGCAATCTCCGCCGCGTGTTTCATCGACAACAACTGCTCGTAGATCGCCAAAATGGGTCGGCCATCGCAGTGCGGAAACGGCAGGTCTTGTTTCGAGAAATCTACGCTTTGCCAGGCTCGTCCAAACGCTGTGTATTGGCCACGGAAATAGGTCGCGTCCACTCCGTCTGATCCATAGAGAATTCGCTTCGTGTCCTCTTCGCGAAACAACGTCAGTATGGGGCGAAGGTCAGTCACCGCGGACAGGTCGTACCAGATGTTCGGCAAATTGCGAAGTCGCTGAACGGCTTGCCGAATCGGCCAGTACGTGAAGCTGCGAGCACAGTGGGCCAAGATCCAGCGGATGTTGGGATAACGCCGCGTTGTGAATTCTTCCAGGTCGGCTAGATTTTGTTCATCTGCACATCCGTGGAATCGCGACAGGTGCATCGTCACGAACAGCCCCAGCTCGTTTGCGAGCTCCATCTGCTCATGCGGAAGGAAATCTTCGATTCGGCATTGAGCGATGTCGCCGGAAACCGAGAAGACACGATACGGCTTCATACCGACGACGCGTCCTCGTTCAACGTCATCGCGAATCTCATCGGTTGTGCAGGACGGCGTCACGAGCCGGTTCAGCCTCGATTGCGAGTCTTGCGACACCTGCTCGACCGCCCAGCGGTTATGCCCAGCAACGTCGATGCCGTCAAAGGGGGCGCCGAGCACGAGGAAATGCGTCTCGCGTCCTGGATACAGCTTCTTGGCCCAGGCTCGAATGCAGGCCATATCCGCCGCCGACCACTTCGGACGGTCGTCGTTTGGCAGATGTGCGGGATCAAACAAGTGGATGTGGGCGTCGAACACTCGGCTCGGCACGAAGTCCGCGAGTTCCTCGCGCCAGATCAGAGCATCGTGTTCATCGTACTGGCCAACAGTCAACGGACATCGCCTCATCTGAATTGGTTGCGATCACTTGGGACATGCAAGCGGCTCAGGGCGTAGAATGCACGCTGGGTACCCGTTCGTCAACTAGCTCCGCAAGACAAGTCACGATGAATCAGCGACCGTCGGATTCGACACACGATGTATCAAGATCGATGGAGCTATACGCTCGCGCCTTGGAGCTCATCCCAGGCGGCACGCAGCTCGTTAGCCGTCGCCCAACTCGATTCGCCAATGGCGTCTCACCTGCCTACGCGACGCGAGCGGAAGGCAGTCGTTTTTGGGACGTTGATGGAAATGAGTATATCGATTGGGTCAGCGGAATTGGCGCGATCATTCTCGGCTATGCCGATCCGGTCGTCGACGCCGCCGTCAAGCGGCAAATCGACAAGGGCCTCAACTATTCAATCAATCACGAACTCGAAATCGAGTTGGCCGAAGAGCTCGTCAAACGAATTCCCTGCGCGGAAATGGTCCGTTATGCAAAGGGAGGAGGCGAAGCGTGCGCGATTGCGATTCGCATTGCCCGGGGAGCCACAGCGAGAGAGAAAGTTCTCTTCTGCGGCTACCACGGCTGGCACGATTGGTACCTAGCCGCCAACTTAAACCGCCAGTCGCCGCTGGACAGCCATCTCTTTCCAGGGATCGACCCGGTGGGCGTTCCGCAATCGCTCGACGGCACAGCGCTGCCGTTCGCCTATGGCGATGTCGATTCGCTTCGACAACTGCTCGACGAGCATCGAGGCGAGGTCGCGTGCATCATCATGGAGCCGCTGAGGAGTGATCATCCGCCCGCAGGTTTTTTGGAGGACGTCGCAACACTGTCGAAGCAGCACGGAGTCGTGTTGATCTTCGACGAAGTCTCCACCGGTTTTCGCCCATCGGATGCGGGAGTACAGTCGGTGGTGGGCGTCATGCCCGACTTGGCTGTGTTCGCCAAATCGATTTCCAACGGCTACCCGTTCGGCGCTGTTGTGGGGCGTCGCGAAGTTATGCGACACGCCGAGACCATGTTCATCTCGAGCACCTACTGGAGTGACACAATTGGACTTCGCGCGGCTCTGACGACGCTTCGAGAGATTCGCAAGCGAGGTGCCGATCAGCAGATTCGAGAATACGGCGAGCAGCTTCAGACGCAACTCAATGAGATCGCCGACTGCGTCGACGCGCCGATCACTTGCCAGGGCGTCAACTACCATCCCTACCTCAATATCGAGCTTGAGGACGACGGCCTAAAGCGTAAGGTCAGCACGCTGTACGTCCAAGAGATGGCCAAGCGCGGATGCCACGGCTATACATCGTTCTATCTCAACGCCGCACAAAACGACGTTGACCTCAAGCAAACCACCGAGGCGGCTCGGCAAGTCTTCTCGCTCATCCGCGACGCCCTTCAATCCGGCACGCTCGACGCCAAACTATCAACAGCCGAGCGAACCGAAAGCTTCCGCCGCCTCGTCCGCTAGAAGCACAACCGCATCGCCCCGCCGCAGCCAAGGACCACCCTGGAGTGAACAACGCGCAGCGCATTTGTTTAACCCGCCGCCGGAGGCAAGGCCGAACCATCTGCGCC
>CAZMNY010000044.1:42047-73391 GCA_964567745.1 uncultured Pirellulaceae bacterium
CGACAGGGCGTCCATGGCGAACTCGTTTAACCCGCCGCCGGAGGCAAGGCCGAACCATGTGGCATCCTGAGTCATTACCACCTCGCCTTCGGCAAACGGGGTAAGCGACAGGGCGTCCATGGCGAACTCGTTTAACCCGCCGCCGGAGGCAAGGCCGAACCATGTGGCGCCCTGAGTCATCACCACCTCGCCTTCGGCAAACGGGGTAAGCGATCAATGGTATGTGGTCCACGCATCATCAATCCCGCCAAACCCCTGCACAAAGCTCCATTTCTGAGGCGGCTTCCCCTCGCGGATTGGATTCTTTTCGACGTAGCGAATGGCATTCTCTATCGCTTCTTCGTCGTCGAGGTAGGTCGCCCATTGGTTTTCCGCCCACAGCGAAGGGAGTCGGTCGGTGTGTGTTTTCCGCAAGTGCTGCATAGGATGCAGATTCTCTTCGAGTAACTGCCGAGTCGCAGCGCCTTTCAGCAGGTTGGCAACTTGTTCGATGGGGTAGTTGTGCCTGGCCACGACGAAATGGACATGTTCAGGCAAGATCGAGCAGGCCCACACGACAAGGCCGTTCTTTCGAACGAACCGTCCAAATCCGATTGCGGCCGCGAGAGCTTGCCGCCCTGTGAGAGTGACCGGCGGGTAATGGAGAGCGTTGCGAGCCTCGCGCCGCCAGTTAGCGTATTCGGTCGGGGGAATGTCGACGCGGTTCACTGACTTTGTCGCGTGGCCGAACTTCACCAGTTCCCAGGCGTGAACACAATCGGACAACGAACCACGTGGGTCGTTGGGTAGCCAAAACCCATACGTGCCCCAGATGAGGTGAAATCCATGAATCATTGCCGGCCTCCTTCATGTGCGACGTAACAACTGACCTAGCCTGCGGCGGTAGACGAATCCGCTCAACCTCGCCTACGGCAAGCGGGTTAAACGAGCCCTCGGTATATCAATCGCTTTTTGTCGGCAAAGGCCATCACGGACGCCGCTTAACTACTCGGCTTGACGGTGATGGTAGACTGTGAATCTGCTTGTCTGCGACGGAAACATCACACTGGCTAGGCGCCGTTATGAATGAATCGAAACGATTGCTCGTCGGATTCTTCGCCATGGTCTTCGGCATCGTGGCCGTCGTGGCGGCATGTGTCTTTTGGATGACGAATCGCTCGAGAGAGGTGGAGCCGAATCGAGACGTCGAGGTAGTCGTCGATGACGCCTCGAAAGTTTGGCTCGCCGCGAGTCAAAGTGATTACGTTGGCAACTCGGCTTGCACGACGTGCCACGAAGGCGAGCATGAAACGTATTTGAGAACGGCCCACAGCCAGGCGTTAAGTTTGGTGGACGCCAGCAAGGAGCCAGCCGACGGAGACTTTCATCACGAACCGTCCAACCGCCGATATCGCGTCTTTCGCGATGAAGAAGGCGACATGCATCACCATGAGTCGTTGCAGGATGAAACGGGAGAAATAATCGCGGAAGTGGATCACAAGGTGGATTGGCTGATCGGCTCAGGCCAGCATTCGAGATCCTACTTGATCGATGATGACGGGTTCCTTTTCGAGTCGCCTGTGACTTGGTACGAGCAGGATCAAAGTTGGCGGATGTCACCCGGCTACGATGGCCCGACGCATTGGGGATTTGAACGCCCCATCGAACGCGGTTGCCTCTACTGTCACGTCGGCACAACCCAGCCACTTAGGAGCGGCTATCAACGCGTTGCCATCAACGAACCGGCAATCAGTTGCGAGCGTTGCCATGGGCCTGGCTCGAAACACGTCGAGTTCCACGAGTCAGGAGAGAAAGTCGACGGCATTGACCGAACCATCGTCAATCCCGCTCACCTCTCCCGAGAGCGGCAGGAGGACGTGTGCGCCCAGTGCCATTTACGAGGCGAGGCGACGGTCACATTGCAAGGCAAAGACCTCACCGACTATCGGCCTGGTCTTCGATTGGCCGACTTCCGCATCGATTATCGCCTTCGCTCGCCCGATGGCGGCATGAAAGTCGTCGGGCACGTTGCGCAGATGAGGCTGAGTCAATGCTATACGCGCTCGAAATCGCTGACTTGTACGACGTGCCATGATCCTCACGCGAAGGACGAATCGGCCGCCAGTTTCCAGCAAGCCTGTTTGCAATGCCATCAGGATCTAGATTGCGGCGAAACTCGCGAGCGCCGAGATCGAGACGCGAAGAATCAGTGCGTCACTTGCCACATGCCTCAGTCGCCTACCGATATTCCTCATATCGCTTTCACGCATCATCGGATCGGCATTCATAAGCGCACAGGCGAATCCGAAACCGATCCTCTCGCCGTCATCGATAGCGCCGAGGCGCTGGATGAACTCGTGCCGTGGAGCGTCGGTCGAATCGATCAGCGGCAACAAGATCGACTTCGAGCCCTGGCCTACTACGAATACTCCACTCAACTGGCCGATCCTGCCAAAGCGAAGAGGTACCAGCAACTGGCCAAAGACGGACTTGAGGCGCTGCTCGAGAAAGGCGAACCCGATTCGGGAATCGACGCCGCGTTGGCTCGAATCATCCGGCTCGACAATCCCGAAACGGCGAAGCATGCGGCCCTTCACGCTCTGAGCCAGAAAGACATTGACGACTCAACCAAGGTCAACATGCTGTTCCTGCTTTGCGAAACTTCAATCCGTCTGAAGCAATATGAAGACGCGCTGCAAGTTGTGCAGGATCTTTCGCAACTACGGCGCCACTCGGAAGATTACTACCTCAAAGCCGTCGCGTTGATCGAGCTAGCTCGGGAGGAAGAAGCGATCGAGGCTCTGCAAACGGCAGCGGCAATTAACCCGTTTCGCGCGGATGTTCAACTCGCGCTGGCTCGAGCGTATCGACAGAGCGGCGATTCAGAAACTGCTGACAAGCATGATCGCCATGCGGCGAAATTAAAAAAGGCCGCTCGTCAATGACAAGCGGCCTTTTGTGTGGTCCCAGGCGGGAGTAGATACATAAAGTCGCTACGAGGCCTGTTACGGGGTCACGCAAAGACTTATTTCGGTGTCAACAGCTTGAAATCTGCATCGGTTGCGTCAGAAGCCGTCACTTGGTACTTGAGCGTGGAATTATCGCCGTATATGTCGGGAATCTGATTTCCGACGCTCGTCTGAACGCCTTCCGCTCCATTATCAAAAGACATGGCTTCCAGTTGCCCTTCATCCATGCCTGATTCGGGATCTTCATCAAAGCCTGCCGGCTTATTGAATTTCTCAAAAATGACGCGATTCGAGCCAACAGCAGCTCCTTGAACTAACGAGTAACGACCTTCAGAGTCCGTCTTGCCAAAGCCCGCGAACCCTGTTTCTTCGTTAATAAAGTGAACGCTAACACCAGCCAATGGAGCTCCGTCAAGCGTTACGACTCCCGAAATATCGGCTTTGGGAATGTTGTCCGCTGCCCCGCAGCCGAGTAGGGAGAGCAGCATCGACACGACTAAGCAACCTAAGATTTTTCGCATTGCGACGGCCTTGTCATCTCCGCTGGCACGCCTTTGTGCTAGGGACAAGTGCCCTAGCAGGCGAGCCAACAATCGCAGGAAGAAATTCAGTCAATCCAATTGCACGCAACCTCAGCCGACATCGCAAACATACGATTGCGAGTCGACCTTTTGAGGCGGCGAACAAGAAGCCAAGATTTACTCTTCCAAGGTTTGCTCGGAATCCGCTAGGTAGTTGAGTCGAGCGAAAACATCATAGTTCATCG
Source organism: uncultured Pirellulaceae bacterium (assembly GCA_964567745.1). Classification (GTDB taxonomy): domain Bacteria; phylum Planctomycetota; class Planctomycetia; order Pirellulales; family Pirellulaceae; genus CAZMNY01. The sequence goes on from CAZMNY010000044.1 coordinate 45,762, forward strand.
ACTGGAACATGAACTTGACTGTTCCGTCGTTGAAGACAAATTGAGCGCCTTCGGGGTGAGCACTATTAAACACCCAGGCATACGATTTGCCATCAGTCCGGTTTCGCCAAGCCGAATTGATGTGCCAATCGCGCGAGTAGCCCTCGTTTCGCCAGTGTGCAACTTGAGTTCTTGAACCCGTCACAACGCGGCCGTGGCAGCAAGTGTGAGTTCCGGTCAAGCCCCAGGGACCATAATGGGCCGACGTCTTGCCAGCTCGATTGTTGCGCCCGCCAGCTGCTTCGCCAACGGCAATCACGTTGCTGGTGCCATCGAGGATGTCGCGGAACCTGGCAGCACCGTTGTTTCCAAACGTACCTCGACGAATGTCGTGGGAGTATCTCGCCCACGGTGCGCTATAGTCAGTAAACACACCGGTGGCGAAAAGGTAGTTGGTGCGCTGCGCGTTCGTTCGGCTATACCACCCGGTTTGGTGAGGTCGAAACGTTGGATAATCATCCGTGCCGGTCGCGGGGGCCGAAGCGCATTCGAGCCAGCCCATTCGCGCCTGCGTAAACTGCGAGTTGTAGTTGTCGCTGTTTCCGCCAATCAAAGGCTGGCCATAAACCGTGCACGAGTTGCTAGGCAAGCTGAAGTTGTACTTGGAATACAACTGGTCTTGCTCGATGAAGGCCAACAACATCGCCCAACCCGTTGTGTTCAGCACCCCCTCGGGATAATAAGCTGGGCCACTGCGAACTCGCCCCGAATTGAGCAATGCCGGAGGCAAACCAAGGTGCGAGTCGTGGTAATTGTGCAGCGCCACGCCAATCTGCTTGAGATTGTTGCCACAAGACATCCGTCGAGCCGCTTCACGGGCGGCTTGAACGGCGGGTAGCAAAAGAGCAACCAAGATGCCAATGATGGCAATCACCACCAATAATTCCACTAACGTAAAACCGTGTCTTCGTCGAATCATGCCATTACCCTTGTCAAAAATGAAGACGGATGGATTTGCAGTCGGGCGGCGAAATCAGGATTCGCGCTATCCGAAACAGCAATTCAAGCAAAAACAAACAGCCCAGGTGACTCACACCCAGTGACAGTTTTGCCCGCTTGATTGTTTCGATTAAGAATTCTAACGATGCGCATGTCCATTATTCCATCACGCATTTGCGTGATAACAGGCAATAATTAGGCCCGGTGCCCGGAGAAACTGCGAAATTCTTGGAAATCTGGGGTGCCTGAGTAACGCACATACCGAAAAGCCCCCCCCTATGAATGGAGAGCGACGGTTGAGCCCATTTGTGCAAGCTAGACCATTTGCTGCTTTCCTTGCCTAAGCGGTCGTTTAACCCGTTTGCCGAAGGCGAAGAGGCCGAACCAAGAACGCAACGCAATTAGCGCTGCCTTGCCTGCGGCGGGTGAAACGAAGACTCCGTTACGTGGCCGCTACTTGGCGATTAACGCGGATTTGGCCCAGTCCTTGAGTTGACGTTTGACGCTCAATCCAGCGGACCAGACGCCGTGCCGGATTCGAGAGATGGTGCGAGGCGAGACCATGCAGGTTTCGTAGTGTGGCGTCGGCGAGGCACCGAGGTGCTTCTTGTGGGGCTCGTCGCCGCAAAGTAGATCGATGCCCTTCAGCCCGGAATCGATGCCGTGCCGAATCGCGCCAATGTTGATGAGCCAACCTGGCTGATGACGGGACAGCTCGGGCGACATGCCGCATTGATAAAGGCAGAGCATGCTGTTGCCGACAAACCCGAGTGTGGCGGCGGCAACCTGACCATCGATTTGAAGAGTCGCCAGGAAGAGTTGGCGGTCAGCATGAAAACGCTCCGAGGCCAGTCGCAGGAATCCTCGGAACGAATTTGACTCGAAACATCCGCGTTGCTGCAGGCTGTATCGACGCACGTGATGGAGCGCAACAAGCTTGTCGTACGTCTCGGCAAACGGCCAATCGGAGGTAATCCCAATTCAGCGAGGCTCGATCACCATCTCCCGCTTGCATATGACGACCGCAGAGCCATTTCGCGAGTCCGGTGGTGACTTCCTTCATGTGCCGAGGGCGACAAAGCAGGCTCAAGTAGTCGCTACAAGCTTGACCGGTTCCGAGAAACTGCAGCACGTGGCCGTCGAAAATCGTGGTGTCCGCGAACCATGGGGCGATTCCAATCGTCGCGCCACCAGAGTCCCGAACCGCCAAAACACACAACTCACGACTACGCCCGTAGTGGTGCCACCAAGCGTCCTGCCAGTCCCAACGCCGGAACGGAACGTTACCAGCCAACGCATTCCATTCGCATCGCAATTTGGCAAGCTGTTCGCGGTTTGAGATGCGATCGATGATCATGGGTCGGCGCGATTCGTCGGGCGACAAGAGGTGCGAATGGGTGAGAGCCGCGCTGATTGGCAGCGCATGAATCACCTATTCAATTCTACGTCACGGCCGGTTGAATCTCGCTCGAATCGAGCTTTTCATTCACGATTTATCGCGTCGGTTTACGCATTTTTTTACCGATCAAATAGTGCGCGGCCACGCACTTTTGCGTGTGCGAATGAGCGTGAACCAAGCACGTTAATGATGGGATTATTCAACGTGTTGCGAGCCCGCTCGAAGAATTCTGCAAAGTCTGGCGGAGGCGATTTGCGCAAGATCTCGCGGCGGCTCAATCGCTGTATCGGTACCGCCAGTCGACATTCGTGCGCGGGATTGTCACGGGCGCGCCCGAAATCGGGCGCCCGTCTGATCATGCCGCGTCGTTTATCAAAATGCCAGCGCTGAGGCGACAGCTTTGGCGCGGCAATTACATACTAATAGTGGTGACTGTGAGCACCGACCACGAAGAGCGACGCTGATCAGGCGAGCCACCGAAGGGAGGTGTGAAATGTTAGTTCAACGCCCCGTTCACCTAGAACTTGAGATAACGAAATGGATTGCCGTTTTAGTCATCGCCACTGCATTCTTCCTGGGCCTGATCGTCAGCTCAGCGGCAGCAGCTGACACCGACTCAAAGACCGAACCGAGACTTCTTCCACTAGACGTGCATGCGACGGCCAAGCCGATGTTGGCGACGGACGCCACGTCTAGCCCCGTTGTCCAGCTGCCCACCGCAGTCACCAGCCATCGCGACAACATCGCAGTCTGGGACGCCATCCAACAACTTGAATCCAGCGTGCCGAAGAAAGACCTCGCCGATCGCTGGAACAACCTCGCCATCTCAAGTGACGCGGAGACTTGGCGACAAGTTGTGGTTGGCTTGCTACATATGGACGAGGGGCAATATGCGAAAGCGGCCAAGGCGCTGATGGCTGCTGAGAAAGCTCGGGCTGACAACCCGGTCGCCCATTACGGGCTCGCGTTGCTGCGGCTCAAGCAAGCCGACTCGGCCTGGGATCGTTTTCCGCCTCGAAGTGTTTTCCGACTGGCGGTCCTGCGGACTGCGACCGACGACGTTGACACCTCCGTCGCGCCAAACACGAAGGCCATGTACGAGTATGTCGCCATGATGGAGCTGAGGCGAGCGCTTCGATTCGCCGACGAGCTGGACCTCAACCAAAGGCTGCTTGACACGAAGTGGACGACGCCGCCCGCCGAAGAAATCGGCTCGTCCATGCCACTCGAAACGGCCGGCGTTGACGACCTGCTCGAAGCCTTGGATGTTACCGATTTCGAGCGTCGCGCCGACAGGCTGCTCGGGCACCTCTATCTCAGGCAAGGGATGCCAGAGAAAGCGTATGAGCACCTGCGACAGGGAGAACCCGCGAGCCGAGCAAGGACTGCCGTCGCTGAGGCAGGCCCCGTCATCCGTTTGTTAAGCAACTAGGGACAGATCGTTGACGTCGATCTTCACGTTAGAGCCGGCCTTTCTGGGAGGCCGGCTTTTCTCGTTGCCAGTCATGACTCTTTTCAGTCAATTCTTCGCCCAACATTCTTAGCGACTCGCCCCTCGTTGGACGATTGGCGAGATGGTGTATACTCCTCGACGTCGCCCAAAATGGTTTCATGCCATCCTTCGCCGTTCAGCACATTTTCGGCGTCGTCCTCGTAGGTTTTTAACACTCGCAACTGCATTTCACAATGAACCAAAACGGCTCAACTCCAGGCGACCGACTCCGAGACGCGATGTCGCGCCGTCGACCGCTGCCTGTCGTCGGCGTGATCAACGCCTACTGCGGATTGTTAGCTGAGCATGCAGGACACCAAGCGATTTACCTTTCGGGCGCCGGAGTCGCCAACGCATCGCTGGGCCTGCCTGACCTGGGCGTAACTCATTTGGAAGACGTCGCAATCGACGTGCGCCGAATCACCTCGGCAACTCAACTTCCGTTGCTCGTCGATGTCGACACGGGGTGGGGGTCAAGCTTGTCGATCGCCAGGACGACGCGCGAGATGATTCGCTGCGGTGCCGCGGGCATGCATCTGGAAGATCAGGTGGCCGACAAACGTTGTGGGCATCGACCAGGAAAACAGTTGGTTTCCACAGAGGAGATGCAGGATCGCTTGAAGGCGGCCGTCGATGCAAAAACCGACGACAGTTTTGTCGTGATGGCCAGAACCGACGCGATTGCTTCCGAGGGCATGGACGCAGCGATCGATCGAGCCGCTGCGTATGTGTCATCCGGCGCCGACATGATATTCGCCGAGGCAATCACAGAGCTGGACGACTATCGCCGATTCACCGACTCAGTCGAATGCCCCGTGCTGGCGAACATCACTGAATTCGGGCGCACGCCATTGTTCACAGCGGAACAATTGGGCAGCGTCGGCGTCCAGCTGGCGCTCTACCCGCTATCCGCATTTCGCGCCATGAGCGCCTCGGCGATTAAGGTCTACGACGAGATCGAGAGCGCCGGAACGCAGGCGAAGTTAGTCGACCAAATGCAGACACGCGAACAACTCTACGATGTGCTCAACTACCTTGAGCTCGAGCGGCAGATAAGCAATTCCATTGGGAGCCCGGATGATGAACGCAGCTAAACCCTCGGCAAAAACAGGCGGCTTGGCTGGGATCGAAGCCGGACGCACGGCCATTTGCACGGTTGGAAAGGAAGGCGTCGGGCTAAACTATCGAGGCTACTCGATCGCCGACTTAGCGGAGCATGCTTGCTTTGAGGAAGTTGCCTACTTACTGCTCTACGAAAACCTGCCCAACGAATCCGAGCTGGCCGATTTTCGCAGTCGCTTGGTCTCTCAACGCGGTCTTCCGGCCGCCTTGAAAACGACACTGGAACTGATTCCCGCCGACTCGCACCCGATGGATGTGATGCGAACCGGTTGCTCGATGCTGGGAAACGTCGAGCCCGAGACGGATTTCGATCAACAACGTCAAATTGCCGAACGCATGCTCGCATCGTTTCCTTCGATGCTTGTCTATTGGCATCATTTTCATCGCGATGGAAGCAAGATCGACGTGGCGGTCGAAAGCGAAGACTCAATCGCCGGCCACTTCTTGAGCATGTTGCATCAATCCGCGCCCAGCGATGAACACCGTCGCGCCGTCGATGTCTCGCTGATTCTCTATGCCGAACACGAGTTCAACGCATCGACTTTCGCAGCGCGCGTTGCCACCGCGACGCTCTCCGATATCTACTCCGCGATCACTGCGGCAATTGGGACGTTGCGCGGCCCCTTGCACGGCGGTGCCAATGAAGCCGCCATGGATCTGATTGAAGACCTCAAAACGCCTGCCGAGGCGGAAGCGGAGATACTCGATGCGCTCGAAGCGAAAAGACTGATCATGGGTTTCGGCCATCGCGTCTACACGACCTCCGATCCGCGTTCGGACATCATCAAAGCCTGGTCGAAACGGCTGGCGGCAAATGCCGAAGAAGCTCACCTCTACGGCGTGTCGGAACGCATTGAAGAGATCATGTGGGAGAAAAAGAAGCTGTTCCCGAACCTCGACTTCTTTAGCGCATCGGCCTATCGATTTCTCGGCATACCGACAGGGCTATTCACTCCGATTTTTGTCTTTTCGCGAGTCGCCGGTTGGTCAGCTCATATCTTCGAGCAGCGCAGCGACAACAAGCTGATTCGGCCGGCAGCGACTTACATCGGCCCAGACAATCGCGAGTTTGTGCCGATCGCCGAACGATAAGCAGCGATGGAACATTCGATGGCGGTATTGCCCGGGCGCGCGTCGGCGTTGGCCCTTCGAGTCATGACAGAGCGTTGATTCAAATGACAGATATCCGCAACAACGAACGAACCCCCACAGATACCCTGCTGGAAGAAATTGCCGATTACGTTTTGTCGAGCGAGGCCGCCAGCGAGTCGGCGACCGACATCGCACGGTATTGCCTGATGGACAGCTTGGGGTGCGGTTTTCTGGCTCTGCAGTTTCCAGCTTGCACCAAGATGCTCGGCCCTGTCGTGCCCGGCGCCGGCATGGCTGACGGCGGCGTGGTTCCCGGCACAAAGCACCGCCTGGATCCGGTCGCCGCCGCGTTCAATATCGGCTGCATGATTCGCTGGCTTGACTACAACGATACCTGGCTGGCTGAGGAATGGGGGCATCCGTCGGACAACCTGGGCGCCATCCTCGCTTGCGCCGATTATCAGAGTCGCGTTCAAGGCGAGACGGTTACGGTGGCGGACATTCTGCAAGCGATGATCAAGGCCCACGAAATCCAAGGCGTGCTGGCTCTCAATCATGCGTTCAATCGAGTTGGGCTCGATCATGTGCTCTTGGTTCGCATTGCCAGCACGGCGGTCGCGACCGCGATGTTGGGTGGCGATCGCGACCAAGTTGTCAACGCGCTTTCTCATGCGTGGATGGACGGCGGCGCCTTGAGAACGTATCGCCACGCTCCCAACACAGGATCGCGGAAAAGCTGGGCGGCCGGCGACGCAACAAGTCGCGCGGTGCGACTGGCGTTGATCTCGTTGACGGGCGAGATGGGCGCGGCGACTGCGTTGACGGCGGAGAAGTGGGGGTTTCAAGATGTCTTGTATCGGTCTCGCCCTATGACGCTCGCTAGACCGCTCGGAAACTACGTGATGGAGAATGTCCTCTTCAAGATTTCTTTCCCGGCGGAATTCCATGCACAAACCGCAGTCGAAGCGGCCATCGCGCTTCACCCCGATGTGCGCGACCGCATCGATGATATCAGCCTCATCGAGCTGACGACGCAAGAGTCCGCCGTTCGCATCATTGATAAGACGGGACCGCTACACAATCCAGCCGACCGAGACCATTGCTTGCAGTATATGGTTGCAATTGGTTTGCTGTTCGGCAAACTCGAAGCCGAAGATTACGAGGATGATGTGGCGGCTGATCCGCGCGTCGATCGACTTCGATCGCTCATGCAAGTCAAAGAGGACCCGCGGTTCACGCGTGACTATCTTGACGCCGAAAAACGCTCGATCGCAAACGCGGTGCAAGTCACATTTTCAAACGGCGAACGCACGGAAAAAATTAGCGTTGAATACCCAGTCGGTCATCGACGTCGAAGGGACGAAGGAATCCCCTTGTTGGTGAGCAAGTTTAGGAGCAACTTGGCAACTCGGTTTTCCGGCGCTCGATGCGAGGCCATCGCGCAGCTCTGCGGCGACATGGAACAACTTCAAAAAACGCCCGCGAGAGAGTTCATGGACTTGATTGCTGATTCAGACGCTTAATCTGAGTGCTCCAGCGAGTCCTTCCGGAGTTGCGTTCAATCCAAAACAGTGCCAGCCGTTACAATCGTCAATCCCAGCGCACGGCGAATTCAGCCATGTACTATGGCGACAATTGAAGGACATCGTTGGCGAATCCGCGTCAAGAAACTCAGGTCGCATTCTTGCTCAAACGCCGGTTTTCTGTGTTAGACTGAAAGCTGGCTCATTTATCCACTTTAGCGTGGACGGTGTAATGCAGCAGTTTCGAAACATGACTCCCATCGGCCTATTTGCCATCGTCGTCGTTGCCGCGGCGTTGCTTGCATTGTCGCCGCTCAGTAGCGGACCGCTCTTGGTCACTCTAGCGTGCATTGTCGTCGCCTTGTTGGCATTCCTTCTTTCGGCCAATCGCAAATTGCTCGCCTGCCCTCGTTGCGGCGCCAAGACGACTTCCACCGCCTCGCCATGGTTTGGCATCGCTGAAGCCGTCGTCTGTCCCGTTTGCGGCTGGGACCACGATGGCAAAGGCCGCCGCACCATTCCCATTCGTCGACGCTGATGCTCTCACTGAGTAAACGACGAACGCTTAAGCCTGTCCCGCGCCGCTTTCTAATTTCTGCTTGAGGCTCTCGAGCTCGTTCGTGACCGCTTTGCAACCCTGCTTGTTCATCAACCAGCCGAACAAGAAGAACATGACTTTGACGAAGCCCTTTCCGCTGACCGTAGATTCCTGAGTCACGCGAGTGCGGCCGCCGTTCAAATCCTCGAATCGGTATTCGGCCTCGATGTCGAACGACTTTCCGGTCAAGCTGATCGCGGACACGGTCGGTGGATTCCAGCGAGTGACGACGCCATCGAAATCCATGCGGCGACCGTTCTCTTCCGTAACACAAAGAAACGTCGTACCGACGCCGTTCTTATCCTCGATGAGCTTGTCCTCAACGACGGTCAAACTCCACTCGGCAACTTTCTCGTTGGTGTATTGAAAGACTTCGTCGATCGGGCGGTCGATCTCGACGCTGGCCAGGCTGTGCATGACATCCTCGTCTGCGGGAATGGTAGAACTCGAATTGGCTTGGTCTGCCACCAGGTATAACCCGGGGCCGACGAGGAAGAGGACCATCGGCGCCGGTGGAAGCTGACGCCAATGTATCAAAGTCGAAACGGCGTGAACAATCTAAGAACATTCGCGACGACTTACGTTGCCCGACGGCGCGCAACATACAAGCCCGGGGAGGCTCGGCGGATTTTCAGGAAGAAGTATTCATCGTCGCGATTTCCGTCGCTGGGTCGCTCGCCTTCTTCTTCGTGCCTTCCCGTGCTTTTCGTGGCCTTCTTTTGACAGGCGCCTATTGGCAGCCTCGCCTGCGGCAACGGGTTAAGCGAATCGATCTATCGATGGCCAAAAAACGTGGCCCCGCAAATACCGGATGAACCATTCTTAACGCCCCGAAGAGCAATACCGTTAACCGCAATTGCATGAAAGGGCGAAACAAAAAAAGCCCTGCGAAATGGGCCGCAGGGCTTTTGTCCGTTAGCGCCTCTTCAGCCGAAGATGGCTACGTTGTTATTCACCGCTGGTTGCGGCGGTTTCGGTTGTCGTCTCAGTCGACTCGGTCGCTGTTGTCGAGCTTTCCGTTTCGGCTGTCTCTTCAGCAACGGGTGCTGGCGGAAACTGTTGCGTCGGCAGCATCGAGTCGGCGAATTCTTCACCAGCCAATGTGACCGCGTCCTCGCGAAGCGGGTTGATGTTTAACCAGCTCATTCGAGTTTCCTTGGGAACGGAATCTCGCCAAATCGACATGACCGATGCGACGTCGACATGCGGGCTGCCGCGTTTGTTGCCGTCTTGGCCGCCTTGAACTGGAGCGAGTTGCGCCCAGAGGATGTCGACTTGATTGCTGTCGTTGTAGAAGAATCCACCCGTGATGCGGCCAGCGTTGTCCAAGTGCAATCGATAGTGCATGTACAACTGCTTAGCAAGACGCGGACCCTTGTTCATTTCCTGCTTGGTGCTTTGGGCGTAGGTGAAATTCATCGTGACGTCGACGGCGTTGGCACCATAGGGCCGCGAGGTCGCCTTGTACGAGTAGATTGGGTAGTTCCAGACTTCTTTTCCCAACGTCGAGTCCATGGCGACCGGGTGCTTGCCTCGACCGAGCCAATTCGTAAGCACAACATGGAACGTGGCGGGGTCGATGCCGTAGCCGGCGCCTCCGAGGAACTCGATGTCTTGGTACATGTAGACTTCAGCGAGCAAACCTTTGATGTCAGCTGGCGTGAACGTGACGCCGTTGCGCACGACATTATTGACAGGTTCGGCGTGTCGCATTGCAGCGGCTGTCCAGCCGTTACAGTGGCCGTGCCAATGAGGCGTGCCCATTCTCGTTCGCGTGACGCGGCGGCGGAACAGGCCCGTGGTGACCTTTTTGATGGGCTCCTGATAGGCCGTCGTGTCCCAACGCTCCCAAGCGCTTGCTTGGCCGCCGGTGCGAAACGCCGCATCGTACTTTTTCAGCGAACGGAAAGTCCCGCCTTGTCGGTCGGGATAATCATGTCCCGAATAAGGAATCCTCGACTCATCCACTTTGCCTTCGAGCGGAAGCTTTGAAAAATTCCACTCAAGTTTTTCGCCCCACCATTTTTCAAACGCTTTGTCCTGCTCTTCATACTCAGTGAGTTCTTCGGCAAACAGACGGTTTGTCGCGAGCGGTGAAAAAGGTGTGAAAAGGAAGAAAGCTGCTACTGCCAATACCGAACCAATGCGCTTCATCGTGATTCCTCTCTCGGGCGATTCATATGCTTCGAGATAAATACGCTCCGCGTTCCATGACATCAATCCGTTATTGTGCGGCCTGCGGCTCGTGCCCCGAAATGCCACTTAGGAACGTATCATCTTTTTTAAAAAGGGGCCTTGAATTTGTTCGCAAAAAAACGAAACGAAACGGCAGTCTGGCTCGAGGTTTTTTTCTCGCGCCGCGCTATTCCGATTCGGCTGCAAAATCGCGACTTGGCAATAAGCCGATTCGCCAAAACCGATTTAATCGATTCGACTACTACCTTGGCTCGCGCCCGGCTTCTGCGTCGAGAGTGTCCGCCGACGTTTCGGTCGCTTGCGAGCTTGCGGCGTTCGGATCGCCGAGCGGCAAGTCGGCAGAATGAACGCGGCGGACTAGAGAGAGTCCTTTGAGACCGAGCCAGGCCAATGCCTCGGCAAAAGCGAGAAGCACAATCGTTGTGACAATCATGAACGTCATTGAAGCGGCGGCGAGAAACGCCCAGCCGCCCGCGCCGAGATTGTTCAGCGGCAACGGCACCAGGACCGCCCGCAGCGCCGCGAGGTAGGCGGCGAGAGGAACCATCACGAGCATGATGGATGAGAGATTGAAACGCGAGACGCGTTCCTTGCCCTCGAGCGTCTTGAGTCCGAACGCGACCAGCACGCCCATAACAACGAATGCGCCGACGACCACGGCCGAAAACGTCGCGACGAGGGGGAGCCGCGTCGATTCGCGCAACGCCACGGCCCAAATCAGCAGATAAATCGGTGTGAACGTCAGCGCCAACAAGCGGAACCAGATGGCCGTCGGCTTGACTTGGTCTGCTCTTGGGTCCCCCACCGCTCGCCCTCCCAAAATCGTTACAATTGGCCAACGGCGCGCTCGACCGATCATACTGCGGGCCAAAACACCGAGTTGCGGCCGACATGCATCGACCGCACGCCATTCGCCTAACGACAGCTTAGAATGAACGAAGCCGCACAAGAAGCGCTGACCCAAACGAATTTCGGCGTCGTCGACACCGTCATCGTTGTCGCCTACCTACTCATCTCGCTCGCTATCGGGCTCGTCGTCAACCGCTACACCGGTTCGATGGAGAACTACATCGGCGCCGGCCGCAAACTGGGTGTCTGGCTCGGCATCGCCACGATGACCGGCACGGAACTCGGGTTAGTCACCGTGATGTACTCGGCGCAGAAAGGCTTCACAGGTGGATTCGCCGCGTTTCACATGGCGGTTATCGCCGGCGTTGGAACGCTGTTCGTCGGATTAACCGGATTTGTCGTTGGGCCGCTCAGACGCATGGAAGTGCTGACGATTCCAGAGTTCTACGAAAAGCGTTTCGACAAACGCATCCGAATTCTCGGCGGCGTCATGCTGGTCTTGGCCGGCGTTTTGAACATGGGCCTGTTTCTCAAGACCGGCTCGATATTTATCGTCGGCGTAACCGGACTCGCCAGCGAAGGGCAGGCATTGATGTGGGTCATGATCGGCCTCCTGACGTTGGTGCTGGCTTACACAACGCTCGGCGGAATGATCTCAGTTGTGCTCACCGATTACATTCAATTCGTCGTGCTCGCGTTCGGCTTGCTCGCGGCGACGTGCATCGCCCTTTGGTCGCTCGGCTGGCGCCATATTTTTGACACCGTGCATCGAGAACTCGGCGCAGCGGGGTTCGACCCAACGATCGAAGGCGGCGGGTTTGGTTGGGAGTACATTTGTTGGATGGTTATCACCGCCGGTCTAATCGGCAGCGCCGTCTGGCCGACCGCCGTTGCTCGCGCGTTGGCCATGGAAAGCGAACGCGCCGTCCGACGTCAGTATTGTTGGTCTTCCATATCGTTCGCCGTGCGATTCATCATCCCCTATTTCTGGGGCATCTGCGCCCTCGTCTATATCACCTCCTCCGCAGGCGGTGCCGATCTCAAGGCGATCTTTTTTCCAGTCGAGGGCGAACCGGTTTTGGACAACCTCTACGCCACGCCTCTGTTCATCGGACGCTTGTTGCCGCCCGTGCTGCTGGGCGTGGTCACCGCCGGCATGATCGCCGCCTTCATGTCGACTCACGACTCCTATTTCCTCACATGGAGCGCTGTCATCACGCAAGACATCGTGGCGCCGCTTCGCAACAACGAAATGACGACGGCCCAGCGAGTTGGACTCACGCGGATCCTCATCGTGTTGCTTGGCGGTTACGTCCTGTACTGGGGTCTCTTCTATAAGGGCGGTGAGGATATTTGGGACTACATGGCCGTCACCGGAGGAATCTACTTCACCGGAGCTTTCGTCGTCCTCGTCCTTGGAATCTACTGGAGCAAGACCAGCTCGATGGGAGCGCTGCTCGGATTGCTTTCCGGCCTGTTCATGCTGCTGGGCCTCGAGCCGATCCAAGTTGCCGTCGGCCTGAAATACGTGGACAAGGCGGGCGCGACGATCGAGATTCTGACGAGCCCGCAAATCGGTTTACTGACCGTCGCCGCAGCAGCGGTGCTCACCGTGATCGGATCACTTCTGTTTCCCGATCCTCCCAAAAGCGAGAAACTCAAAATGACGGAGGCGAACGCATGAATTGGGAGACCATTTGGCAAGTCGTGTTTATCGGGATCCTGCTCGCCTTCGCACTCATGGCCGTCCTTGTCACCGTGCTCGGCGCCATGGATGTTCGCCAACTCATTACACGACTTCGCGACGCGGAGACAGCAAGAAAACATGACAACGAGCGGGAATAGAATTGAGGCGTCGCCGATCATTTGCCGAGTCACGCATCCGGATCAGCTGGGCCCGTAGCGGGCGGCCCGTCTTCCGTGAGCAGATCGACCGACGGTGTGCTCGACTCGTTCAAGATGACGATATCGTCGTTGTCCTCGGCGGCAGCGGCCGCTACCGGATCACCCGACTCCGAATGAAGCCGCTTCGCCGTGACATAACGAGCCACCTTGGGATCAAGCTGCGGCGTCTCGCTTAAGTTGTCAAACTCGATTCCCTCCTTGATCGCCTGCTCGTCTCGCGCACGATCCGCCATCGCGCGGCAGACTCGATTGATCCGATAGGCGATAAAGACAAAGAGAATTGGCAACACAACAAAAACGATGCCGAGCGAGAAAGTCGTCCATGAATCAGAATCGAAAATGAAACTGAGCCCGGCAGGTGCCATCAGAACAGACGCCAGCAAGCCGACGACGGAAAGATAGCCCAGCGGCAAGTGAACGGTCAGAAACAAAGTTCGGTGCAGCCCGTTTTCAACGCCCGCTTTCGACAGCATCCTCAGTCCGATCACCCACCAAATGATCACGATCGAGGAGACAATGAAGGCAAGCACCATCCGCGTTTCCCAGCGTGGTTGTGCAATAGCCAGTACGGTGCCAACCCCGACTTGCAGAAGAATCGCCAATGAGATCAAGTCCGCGATACGGAATCGACTGCGCACCTGGAAAAGCAATGTGCGTTCGTTGAGCGGAGCGAATACGGCCAGTCCCCCGAGCCAGCTGGCGCCGCCGGCGATCGTCAAGAAACAAAGTCCGCTCATGATCGCTTCAAAAATCATCGGCTCCCGCTCCTTCACTCGCAACGTCGCGGGTCTTTCGTTTTAAGAGAAAGACGACTGCCGAGCCGATTCCCGAAAATCGATACTCGCTATCGATATAGCGTTCGATGACGTAAAAGGCGAAGTAGTAAGATCGGGCGAAGCACCAAACCGTCACGGCGAGCAGGAACGCGAGCTTCAACGAAGGATGCTCAAGCAGAATCAGAGTCGAGGCGACAACGCCGCTGATGAGAAACAATAGTCCTTTGAATATCAACCACCGTTTGGATTTGATATCGCCAAAGAGCGCTGCCGCGTTGCTGCCATTCATCGCACGTTCTCCGTCGGCACCTAGCGTCCAGAAAGACCACGTCTCTAAACCGTTTCTCCAAAGCCGCCTCGCTATACGTAGCATATCGAGTGCAAGCGCGGAGCTTCAAGATCGTATGGGAATGCGACGCGACCGATTTAGCGATGGAAGTCAGTAGAGCGCAGGTTTGCGCCCGATAGCTATCGCCCTCCAGTGCGTAGCCATTTGCGACTGAATGCGCATCGACGGTCGGCTTGATGAGCTGAGTCGATTGGTAGTTCACCACGGTCTGGCGACCGTATCTACGTCAAGAACTTGCTAGGGAACAACTTGGCGGACGAGGCGGCTCTCGGAATAGCCAAGTCGGATACTCTTGGCTCGAACGACTTCGCCTGGCTCGATCGAAAATGGACGGTGGTAAAGACGCCAATGCTTCGAGTCGCCGATGGCGTATGCGATCGACGCTCCATCGGTTTCGCAGGAGAGCGCGACACGCCGTCTATTCTCCAACCGGGAAACAGAAACGGCCGGCTGTGCTGTCTCGACCATCACGCCGCCCGGCCTCATCCGCTCCATCAAAATCGGCTCGGGCACCAATCCCAAATCTCCGACCGCATTCTGCCACTGCTCAACCGCTTCCCTCATCTTGACGAGCGTGTCAGCGTGTTTCGGATCGCCGGCCAAATTTTGCGTTTCATGCGGATCCGCGACTACATCATACAATTCTTCAACCGGTTTGTTTGGTTTCATAAACGCCGTCTCGGCGCCTCGCAGCGCGCCCTCGCGATGCAGTCTCCGCAAATCGACAAGCGTCGGCATGTGATCCATGTAATCGATGTGCTGCGAATACGGCTTTTCGGGCTCGTAGTTGCGAATGTATTTGAAGCGTTCGTCGCGAGCGGCTCGCATCAAATCAAACGCCTCGTCCATTCGGTCGCGATGAAAGAAAAGATACTTCGGAGGAGATTCGGAACTTGGGCCGGCCATGATCCTGCCATGCATGTAGGACGGCGGATCGAGTCCAGCGATGGCAAGCGTCGTAGGCGACAAGTCCTGAGTTGAAACGAATTCGTCGACGACGCTCCCTGGCTCGAGTTCGCCTGGCCAACGAATGAGCATTGGGATATGAACGCCGGAATCGTAGACCCAACGTTTTCCGCGCGGCAATCCGCGCCCATGATCACTCCAGAAAACCACGACCGTATTGTCCGCCAGATTGTCTTCTTCGAGTCGAGCGAGAATCTGACCGACCTGCCGGTCCATCTCGGAAATATTGTCGTGATACCAGGCCCAGTCCTTGAGGGCTTCGGGGGTCTTGGGGTAGATCGGCGGAAGATGCTCGGCAGCTGCAGCGGGACTGTGCCGTTGAGCGGGCTCGAGTCCTTGAAGCAATTTGTCATGGACCTCTTCGCTATGACGTATTTGACTCTCGTGGGAGATGGTCAGATTGATAACCGAAAAAAATCGTTGACCAGGCGCGCGCGCTCTCCAGTCGTCGTGATTGTTTCCTTGTCGGTCCCAGGCCGTGATCGGAGGATCGAATTGATAATCCGTCTTGCTCTTGTTCGTGCAGAAATAACCAGCGGCACGCAAGTATTCCGGGAAGCACTTCACCTCCGGCGGCGGCACAATCCGTGATCGCATGTGCTGAGAGCCGATCGAGATCGGGTACATGCCTGTGATCAGACCGGAACGCACGACGGCGCAGACACCAGCTGGGGTGAACGCGCGGGTGTAGCGTGCGCCTTGCGAGGCGAGCCGATCCAAGTGCGGCGTCAACGCGTAACGGTCTCCGTAACAGCCGAGATTGGCGCTGATGTCCTCGCAACTGATCCACAAGATGTTCGGTCGGTCGACGATTGTGGGGCGTCGAGCTTCGGCAGGTCGCGGCTTGTTGGGTCGTCGAGACCAAACGCGCATCGAACCGCCTTTCTTGGGTCGTTTATGGTTTGCGAGCGAATCGTCCTGACTGATCTTGCGAATTGCGTTCGTGACCGCGCCCCGAACGTGGTAGTCGCCCCCTTGCGCGCTATGTCTCGCCAGCGTCTTCTTGAGCCGCTCAATCGAGAGTTCGCCATCGGTTCCAAGCCGCCCTAAAAACTCTGCCGACGCACAAGCCGCGCCGCGTTCACGGCTGGCTAAGCCTTCGAGTAGAGGCGCTATGTCTTTGCCGCGAGTCATCGAGTTGCCGCGGGAAAGGGCGTAGGAAACGGCAAGGCGCACTCCGGCGGACGGATCGTCTTGCCGAGCGAGTAAGGCGACGCGCGAGGGTGCGTCGAGTTGATCCAAATCGCCAAGATGGCTGGCGGCCCAATATCGCACGGCGTCATCGCGATCGGCCAACATCGCCACAAACACGCTCGTCGCCGACTTGCCGAATAATCCGACCGACTTGGCCGCTCGAAGCCGAGTTGTCTGCGCAGGCGACTTGGTGTCCGCGCTCCATTGGTCAAGCGTTCTGCCAGCCACACGAACTCGAATCGGCTCCTGACCTACCGATGCCGAAACCTGCAGAAACGCCGCCAAGAAACCGGTAACCGCCAAGAGACTCATTGCCGCCATTCGACCCATTCGACTTTACCCTTCTGCGTTATTCGCCGACGGCGATTCTTGGACTATCGCCAGCCGACGGTCACCTAATTTGGCCACACTACTCGGCCAGCCACATTGGTCTTAATCCGCCACAACGTCTTCCCGCCGGTGATGTACAACGTCTTTCCATCGGCTCCGCCAAAACAACAATTGGTCACCATGTCTTCAGGGACCGGAATATGCCCGAGTCGCTTTCCACTTCGAGAGAAGACGTAGACGCCGGCGGGGTTATCCGTGTTCTGATTGACGTAAGTACGATTTGCTCCTCCGGTAACGTAGATGTTGTCTTCGACGTCGATACACATACCGTCGCCGCCACGGCCTTTGCCGAAGTCAAAGAACTCTTTTCGCTTGCCAGTCGGAATTCCATCGCCGTCCAGAGCGAACGCAAAGACCTTTCGCACGGGTTTGATCGGATGATTGTCGACAACGAACAAGACTCGATGGTCGCCGGAGAGCGCAATTCCGTTCGGCCTCGCAATTTGATCGGCGCCCAACACGCGGACCAGGTTCTTTCCGTCTGCGTCAACGCGATAAACGCCCTCGACATCAAGCTCCAAACCGGCGCGGTTGTCGCCGTAGTAAGGATCCGTAAAGTAGATTCGCCCCTTCTTGTCGATGCAAAGATCATTCGGGCTATTGAACCGCTTGCCTTGATAACGATCGACGATGACAGTTCTCTTTTTAGTCGTCACATCAATGCTGACAATCCTTCGGCCTCCGAGTCCGCCGCGTTCGTTGCCTTCGCACGCGAGCAGGGCGCCGCTGGAATCGAACATCAATCCATTCGCGCGACCGCTGGGTCGAAGGAACACATCCGCTGACGCCGCACCCGCATTGAGACGCATGATGCGATTGTTTGCGATGTCGGTGAAGAAGACGCTTCCGTCGCGATGGTAGGCCGGCCCCTCGGTGAAAACCAACTCCGTAGCGGCCTCGACCTGCTTCTCCGCGATTTGACTTGGAAGATCATCTGCGAGACTGAGGCGGCCAATGAAAAACAAAGAGCTCGCTCCGAGCAGCACGACAAGAACACGAAGGTCAAACATCGTCAACTCCGAAATCACTGGTGACAGACAATGGGAAACATCGGCCGGCTTGTGAAACACCGCAACAACGATTGACAGTCACGAGCATTGTCAATCTCCTATCTCGAGTCGGGCGTTCACTCGCCACTTCTTCTTACGCCCAAAACTTCTAGTTCGAACACGACTCCGACTAACGACTGTCGGCGGTAACCCCTTTCCAATCGTCGGAGCGCCCCGGAGTGGCAGGGAGTCCGGCCGAGTTGAAGAGGTTGCAGACAGGATTGTCCGCCCATGCGTACCGCACCGCGACAGGGTTCCCAACTTCGCTTGACGAGACTTCCACTTGTCCAGAACCCCTAATCGTCCCCTTGGCGGCATAGAACTTCTTGTCCTTGCCTGCAATCGTGAATCCGACCACGTCGCGCGTGTCAAACGTCTTCAACGTGCCGCCGACATGATCGAACGAGACGATGGCCTTGCCGTCTTCAAACTTGACGTCGCCCATTCTCGGACTCTGATACGGAATCTCCACGCCGTATTCTCTCGCGAGCGCCCAACGCGAGAGCCGCTTGGCGACATCCTGCTTGTTCTTGGGGTGAATGTCTTTGCCTTCGCCGATGTCGATGATCACCGCCTCGCCAACGTTTTTGAGCCGATCCATCGTCATGGTCTGAGCTTCACGAAGTTCGGCCCAATCGCTCTCTGCGGGGCTCGCTTTCTCATCGCGAAAGTCGGCCAACTGCACGTAATAGAAGGGGAAATCACCTTGCCCCCAAACATCGCGCCAATTCTGAATCATCATCGGAAACAGATCGCGATATTGGTACGCTCGCGATGCATTCGACTCGCCTTGATACCAAACCGCTCCGCGAATCGCGAAAGGCACAACCGGCATCAGGCGAGCGTTGAACAGATTCGCCGGACGGTGCTGGCCAGTCAGTTGATTTCGCGGCGCGCGCGGGCGACGGGGCGCGGGTTTGCCGGCCTTTCGCGCCGCAGCAGCTTTCACCTTCCAGGCAGCCAATTGAACTTGGTGCTTGGCCTGAAGCGCCTCCCAGTCAAACTCGCTCTCAGTCTTCTTCCACCGTTCCATCAACGGAGCGTAGAGTTCCTTGCCGTCAAACAAGTCGCGACGAACCCAGGCTTCACATGCCGATCCGCCCCACGCATTGTCGATCAGTCCGATGGGACAATCGAGCGTCTGATGAAGTTGCCGCCCGAAGAAATAACCGACCGCCGAGAACCCTTTTACGCTCTCCGGCAAACACTCAGTCCACTCACCGTCAAACGTCTCCAGTGGAGCCTGCGTGCCCTGAGTTCGAACTTGAATCAGGCGTATTTTTGGAAACTTGGCTGTCAGCGTTTCCAGGTCCGAGTCACGAGACGACTGCACCGTCCACTGCATGTTCGACTGGCCGGAGCAGACCCACACTTCGCCGACCAGAACGTTGGTCAACGTGATTTGGTTCTTTCCAGCAATCACGACGGAGATCGGGTCGCCGGTCTTCAGAGGCGCCAACCGCACGATCCATTTGCCGTCAGACCCGGCCTTGGTCTTATGCTTCTGGCCGCGTTCTGGAATCGAGACTTCGACAGCCTCGCCCGGCTCAGCCCAGCCCCACAACGGCACCTTGGCGTCGCGTTGGAGAACCATGTTGTTGCCGATAATGGCCGGCAGTTTGACGCCGGCGCGCAACTGCGACAAAGAACATCCTAGGACTGCAAATAGCGCGACGCCAAAGGAGACCATGGATCTCATATTCTCACCCTTGATAAGTAAATAGCTGTGTTGAGTTGTCCGCCGTGGCCAAAATCGCGACGTCGGCTGTCCATGTTCGAGGTTGATAGACACGGCGTCAAGCTACGGTGGGCGTTAAACTATTCCGCCTGCGTAATTCGTACGGCCCGAATTCACAAACCTCCGGCCGATGCTCAAGCTGAAGCCGCAAAAACGACGATAGCCATACAAACCGCACATCCCGAATAACCACACACGCCTAGGGCGAGGTAGTCATGTCACGCAAGTTGGTAACAGCCTTTTTTCCGATTGGCCTCGCCATGTTCAGCTTGGCCGGTCTCGCGAATGCGGATGAACCTCAAACTGCGAGTCCGGTTTCGACCATGAGACAAGCTCCGGCCGTGCGAGTCGCACGCTTGGTCGAACACTTGAACACACGTTCCGATTCCCGGCGTTCCTTCGTTCCCGTCTTTCGAGATGAGGCCGATTTCGTCAACTCGAACGCGACAGCGCCGCACCAGCAGGCTCACTTCTATACAAGTCGTTACGGCTACACACCGGACTGTCGTTGCGACGACGCGGGTTTTGCTGACGGCCTCTGGGCAGGCTACTGCGAAACCAGGCGAACCTCCTGGTACTCCAATTGGCTGCTCAAACGATGGCGAGGCAACTGCGAGTGTTCCGACTGCTTTCCCAAATCGGACAAGTAATCGGCCGCGCCGCATTGTGATGGGACAAGAATAGCCTCGGCGCTCAAACTGAGTTCTCCAGCCCGCGTCGAGCGCTCGCGTTATTCAGCGTTGACAGTCTCGCCTCGCAGAGCTCGAAGACGCCCTTCGGTGCGGAAGAAGATAAGGCCGTTGGCGACGGCGGGCGTCGCGTGAGTTGCTTGTCCCAGCGAGGTTCGTCCGAGTTCGTTATACTTCTCGCCTGCCTCGAGGACGACGGCCAAGCCATCGACGTCAACACCGACGAGACGGCCGCCGACGCAAATTGGCGAGGCAAAATAATTGCCGCCGATTCTCTTTTGCCAGAGACGTTTGCCTGTCTTCAGCTCGACACAAGTTACGATTCCAATATCGGCCCATAAGTAGAGCCGACCTTCGTAGGCAAGCGGAGTAGTGACGTGAGGCACCGCGCTGCGCGTCACCCGATAAAGCTCTTCGGGCTCCTTCAGATCCACGCTGGTGCCGCTTCGGCTCGCTGTCGAATCGCTATCGAATGCGACGACCAGCTTGTCGCCCGATCGAGCGCCGCTGCTGGCAATCAACACGCCTTGGCTCACGATCGGCGACCCGATCGCTCGCTGCGAGGCTCGCCCGAACGGGTCGGCCTTCCAAAGGACTTTGCCGCTGGCAAGATCGACGCCGATGACACCTTCATAACAATGCGAAAAGACCACTTCGTCTCGGCCATTACGCGAGATCACGCAAGGCGTCGTGTAACAAGCTCGTTTGCCCTCGCGTTCGATTCGCCATAGCAGCTTGCCGCTACTGCAGTCGAAGGCGCCAAGGAAGCTTTCCGCCTTGTGGTCATTTGAGAGGAGCAACCGCCCTTTGTGAGTAACCAGCGAGACCGCTGGGCCCTGTCCATGCTTGTATGCGCCGACTTTCTGGCGCCATTGCTCGTTGCCGTCATGCAACAAGGCGATGACATGACTCTCGTCAGCCGCTTGTAACAGAACGTAAACGTGGTCCTGGTCGACTGCCGGTGTGCTGCTGGCGAAGCTGTTGTTCTTGTGGGCCTTCTGCTTCGGAAGCGAATACGTCTTGCGCCAAAGCTCCTTGCCCGTCGCGATATCGAGAGCCAGGACATATCGCTCGCGTTGATCCTTGTCCGCCGAGGTGACGAAAAGTCGATCATCCCAGACCACTGGCGAAGAATGCCCGCGTCCTGGTATGTCGCTCGACCAGAGATAGTCCGCGTCATCCCATTCAGCTGGAATCCTGGTCGACTCGCTCACGCCCTCGCCATTGGCGCCTCGAAATCGAGGCCAATTCGACTGGGCAAACGCTGTCGGCGAATTCGCCACAGCCAGGATAAGAAAAGCGACCAAAGAAACGCGGCAACCAAGCGGCATGGGAAACCGATTCATTCTCTCTCCACAACGACGAATATCAGTCATTAGCTTTCACGGTCAGAGCTAGTTCTCGCCGAGTTTTGCCCTGCGTAAAGTGAACTGTCTTCTTTGACGAGCCCGTTTTGAACATCAACGTGTTGACTTGATCTTTTTCGAGTTCAAGGAATAGGCGGTTTTCAAAAACGATCGAGCTTGGCGGGTTTCGCATTGGAAACTCGAAGTAAAGCCAGCCGTGGTGAATCTCCACTTCCATGCCGACCCATTTAAGCTTGAGTCGCTTTTCATCCTTGGTGTAGATAGCCAGCCGAGAATTGACGTAGTTCTTCACCTCGCGCTCGGCATTCGACTCGCCTTCTTTCAAGACAATTTTCTTTGCCGATTTACTCTGGCGTCGAATCCCTTTCTCCAAGTCCGCGACGTTCACTCGCACGGCGATCTCGAGCGATTTCGATTTCGCGTTCCACTCCGCTTCCGCGATAGTGACATGCGAAGGATGCGCCGCCACTTCGCTGCAGAGCAAGCCGCCCATTACAAACAGCATCACCGCCAGGGTGTTCCGCAGACAGGTATTCGCAGGCGCCATTACTGAGCTCCTTTTGCTGGAACTTTTTTTGCCTCGCCAGCCGACTTTTTCGCTTCGTCGGCCTTCTTGGCTTCCGCCTTTTTGGCCTCAGCTTTCTTAGCCTCAGCGGCTCTCTTCGCGTCCGCAGCCTTCTTGGCCTCGGCAGCCTTTTTGGCCTCGGCAGCCTTCTTTGCCTCGGCAGCCTTCTTGGCCTCAGCAGCCTTCTTGGCTTTCTCCGCCGCCTCACGCTTCTTCTTGGCGTCCCGCGCCGCCTGCATCTCATTTCGCGATTTGCCCGACTTGTAGAGCTGGAAACGGCTCGTCGCGATTCGCGGCGGGAAGTAATTATTGTTGACGTCGACGTCGGACGTTTCGAGTCGCGGGTCGAGTCGCAATTGCTTGACCTCTTTCTCGGTGATGATCAGCTTGGAAACTTTTTCATGGTTGCGGCGCCAAATCTCAGCCGGGATTCGCACCACTTGTTTCGAGCCGTCGGTGAACTCGAGCTCGAGAATAATGGGCATCACCAAGCCACCTTTATTGCTGAAGCCGACGACGTAAAACTTGTTCTTGCCGTCAAGCTGCTTGCGTTGTTTTTCGCTCAGCGACTTGAGATAGCGAGCCAACGCCGCGCGATCCGCCTCGGTGATTTCGAGCCCATCGTTCTCGTTGTAGAAATCCTTGAGGCTGGGGTAGCGGTCGATTCGCTTCGGCAGACTCTTGTTGCGTTCGGCCGAGACGGAAGTCGGCTCGTCTTTTTTGGCATCAGCGCGATCTTTCTTGACATCCGCCCTCTGTCCGCTGCTGGCGGTGTAGAGCGTCACGCCGTCGATCGCGATGTCGACGTGGTCGGTCGAATAAAACCAGCCGCGCCAAAACCAATCCAGATCAACTCCCGAGGCGTCCTCCATGGTGCGGAAAAAGTCCGCCGGCATCGGGCGCCGAAACTTCCAGCGCCTTGCGTACTCTTTAAATGCGTAGTCGAACAGCTCGCGGCCCAGTATCGTCTCGCGAAGAATATTGAGTGCAGTGGCCGGTTTGCCGTAGGCGTTCGGCCCGAACTGCAGGATCGACTCCGAGTTGGTCATTATCGGAACCTGATTTTGGCTCTTCATGTAAGGCACAATACTCTTTGGCTCGCCGCGGCTCGACGGATACTTCTCCTCCCATTCTTGCTCGGATAAATACTGCAAGAAAGTGTTGAGCCCT
The DNA here is from genome assembly GCA_964567745.1 of uncultured Pirellulaceae bacterium. Taxonomy (GTDB): domain Bacteria; phylum Planctomycetota; class Planctomycetia; order Pirellulales; family Pirellulaceae; genus CAZMNY01. The sequence continues at coordinate 69,169 of CAZMNY010000044.1, forward strand.
TCATCCATCCACGTCCACTGCCGCTCGTCGCTATTGACGATCATCGGAAAATAGTTGTGGCCAACTTCATGGATCACGACCGAGATAAGACCGTACTTGGTTCGCTTGCTATAGGTGCCGTCCTTTTCGGGACGCGGCCCGTTAAAGCAGATCATCGGGTATTCCATCCCGTAGACGGGCCCATTCACGGATATCGCAACGGGGTAGGGGTAGGCAAACGTGTACCGCGAGTAGACTTCGAGCGTGTGGATTATCGAGTGAGTCGAGTACTTGCTCCAAAGCGGTTCGGCTTCGTTCGGGTAGTACGACATCGCCATGACCTGATTGCCTTCGACGTCGTGGCCCTGCGCGTCCCAGATGAATTTACGCGATGAAGCAAACGCGAAATCGCGCACGCGATCGGCTTGGAATATCCAGGTCTTCTTGCCTTCCGGCTTCGTGGTTTGATTCGTCTTTGCTTCTTCCGGAGTCACGACGAAGACAGGCTCCTTGACCGTCTTTGCCGTTTTCAGACGCGCGCGCTGATCCGCCGTCAAGACTTGCTCTTCGTTTAGCAAGACGCCGGTGGCTGCGACGACGTGATCATCGGGCGCCGTGATGCGGACCAGGTAGTCGCCCATCTCGAGAGTGAACTCGCCGCGGCCGATGTACTGCTTGTGTTGCCAGCCCGTCGCGTCCGAGTAGGCCGCCATCCGCGGGTACCATTGGGCGATTTCATAGATGTAGTTTTTGTCTTCTTCGAAGAACTCGTAACCGGTTCGCCCCGAGACGAGTTTTGAATTGTTGATGGCGTAGTTCCAAGCAACTCGAAACTTGAACATGCCGCCTGGTGTGAGCGGCTGAGGCAATTCGACTCGCATCATCGTTTTGACGATGGTGTGCTTCAAATCCTTATTGGCCGCGTCGGTAACCGACGTAATCTTGACGCCGCCGTCGAAAGAACGCCGAGCGAGGATTCGGTCGAGCGAGCGGAATGAGGTCCGGCCGAGAGACGGTGCGGTTTCCGTTAGCGCCGCATCCGAGTCCTTAGCGAACAAGTTGGGGTCCAACTGCAGCCACAGGTAGCGGAGCGAATCAGGCGAGTGGTTCGTGTAGGTGATCGTCTCGCTTCCAGAGATCCGCTGTTTTTCGTCGTCGAGCTCGACGTCGATGACGTAGTTGGCCTGTTGTTGCCAATAGTCGGGTCCGGGTGCACCGGAAGCCGTTCGAAAACGGTTTGGCGTCGGCAGCGATTCTTCGAGTTGTCGAAATTTATCCTCTTGCCCGTACTTGCGGTTGATGACCGTTTGAGCTGTTGCGGAGCCGCAACAGACGATCGACAGCAGCAGTAACGAGAGCGAGATTCGCTGGAGTGTGATGAGCGGGCACCGAGCGATTGTAGCGGCGTCGGCACGGACTTGAAGTTCATTAGGAGGTCGTCGACTGGTCATGGCGCGCAAGTCTCGTAGTTAGTCGGATCAATGTGGCAATGCTGGGCCGCCGCTCGGGGTCGTCTCGGCTAGGGCCGAGCTCGTCGATTCCGCGTCGTCGAGAAAACCTTGGCGCGGATGCAGAGGCGTCGCAGAGCGGCCTGGACGCTGTTCGCGGGGGGCTTGTCAACGTATTATTAGAATTGACGCTACTAGCGACGACAAGCGTCTGCTTTCAATTGATTGCGACTCCATCGTGGACAAGCCAATTGAGATTAGGGCCGATTCAGGCGAGAAACCGTCGCATCGCCTGCAACCGCTCGAATCTGCACCGACTGGGAATCCGACACACGGTAGCTCTTTTTTCGGGCAAACCGCCATAATCCTACGATTACGCTCCGTTTTCGTGTTCGTCCTGCCGACTTGATTAAGCAAAAGAAAAGCGATGGGCACCGTTAGACTGTACGCTTCCCTACGTGCCCAACCCAGCTGCCAAATTCCAGCTGCCAAATCCCAGCTGCCAAATCCCAGTCGCCGTAACCGGAGTGCTAAACATGCCAACCTATGTGTATGAAGTCATCACCGAAAATGGCGAAGCGGGTGAGCGATTCGAGGTGATTCAGCTGATGTCGGAGGAGCCGCTTTCGGCCCACCCGGAGACTGGCGAGCCGGTTCGGCGCGTTATCTTGCCGCCCAACATTGCCGGGCGGTGGACCGACCGAACCGTCAACAAGAATGTCAACGACGACGGCAAACTCGAACGACTCGGATTCACCAAATACGTGAAGACCGAAACCGGCCGATACGAGAAGACGATTGGTGCCGGTCCGGACGTGATCAAACGCGGCAAGAAAGAGGGCTAATCCGTCTTCCGCGTTCGGCTAGGATTCTCATTTCATGAGGTTGCTCGGCCGCAAATCCAGCTCAAACGCGCTAGCCCGAATCTCGCGATCTGCGGAGTGCCGCAATTCCGATCGAGCTGTCTCGGGGCGGCGCAAAAAAAGCTAGTCTTCTAGTAGCCTCTCGTTGTTTGCGGCGGCCGATCTTTCGGCGGCCAGTGAGGCGGATTCGTCGGACTTCATTTCTCTAGGGAGCCAGTCATGTCGGAATCATTCTCGGTTCATCCAGACAGCAAAGCCCGCCAGCAGATGCTCAGCGAAAAGCAGCTCGAAGCCGCTTTCAAGCAAGAGGAAAATCCGAGTCGCGAACCGACGCCGCGGAGCAGCCATGCGGCAACATGTCGTGTGTCACCCAACGCAGGTAACGATTTAGGGTGCCACTGACTCGCCAGCGCTGATTCGCGTCGCCCCGCGCACCTGTTGGCCAACGGCCTACCTCAACGTAGCCAACGGGCAACGCCCCAGGATTGAATGCTGTGACGATCGATGTTCTTCGCCGATTTTCGTGCTCTTCGCGGCTCGTCTTTTCTCGTCAGACGGAACTGGCCACGTAAACGCACGAAAAGGCACGGAAAAGAAAATCGGGTAATGGACGGCTCTTCCGGATAAATCGTGTGCGGCGATTGGAGATCACCGAGAGAAGAACCTGCGCCAATCAGGCGGAGCAGGCAAGAAGAGCAGTAGACGGCAGGAGAGAGGGGAAAATAGGACTGAGAGGCCGATGAACGGCGATTCTTCTGCGCTACTTTCTACTCTCTACTGCGCTACTGAAAGTTCGCCTCAGGCGAATTCAGTCGGGGTGAGAGGATTCGAACCTCCGACCTTTTGACCCCCAGTCAAACGCGCTAACCAGGCTGCGCTACACCCCGCTACGTTCGAGATTCTATTCCGTCACGGCAGAATTGACAATCGGTCTGACTGCGGCATCCGGCGCGGAATCTCGACTGGAAACCGCTACGTCGCGCGGCTGCCCGTTCGGCACGCACCCTGGCAACAACCGAAGCGGCTTATTGGCTCTCATCACCCTCTTCCTCTGGTCTCGCGCCGTCGTAAAGCAGCGTATCGGGGTGGGCGGCGACCCAGTCGAGCCACCTCATTCGCTCAAATTTCATTCTGCCGAACGGGAGGTCGTCACCTTCTTGCCGAAATTGCTTGCCCTTGTGTGAAAGTATGAGCCCTCCATTCTTGGTCCGGCGGTAGCCGCTTACGCCAATGCCGAGACGCTCCGAATCGTCGTCGGAAGTGAAAACGCGCACGCAATCTCTCAAGTCGCAGTAGGTGACTGTGACAGGAACGTTCCCAAACAAGTCGTTGACTGCGTGCTGGTCAACACGTGATAAGGCGCGGATCGTGTACGCTCGGTGTTGACCATTGACGCTAATACCGATCACAACATCGGATACGGAGATATTCGCGTCCGAAGCCGAAACAAGACGCGGGCTCGATTCGCCTGGCAAGTCGACTTCATCAAAGGTATCCGCCGGATCCCGCGGAGTCGCGACCGACGGGGCGAGATCCAGGCGTTGCCTTTCCGGAGCCGGGGTTGCGCGGACACGCGATCGCACGACATACCATGTCGCGCCGACGGCAAACGCAACCAAGAGCGCAATCATGACGATGTATTTATTCATGATTAGAACGCTAGATTCTTCCACGTGAAAATCGTCGACTCGGGGTGCTTGGCTCGCCATGATGCGAACGTCATGATTTCATGTGGAATCTCAACGAGCGGGATCGCTTGATTCGACTGACCGTACCGGATGCCGTCTAACAACAAGACTAGCTGTTCATCCACGTCCAGTCCGCCAACGCGAAGACTAACAGGCTGCTCTGCATCGGAAGTAAAAACACGGCAGCACTTAGCGATATCGCAATAGGTAACCGAGATCGGTCGATGTTCGGTCATGAAGTTCAA
>CAZMNY010000045.1:0-67240 GCA_964567745.1 uncultured Pirellulaceae bacterium
GGTTGCGTCGGCTTTGGTGGCGTCGGCTTGCTTTTCGTGGGCTTTCTTCTCTGCGGCTTGCTTGTCGTCGGCTTGCTTGTCGTCGGCTTGCTTGTGGTCGGCTTGCTTGTGGATTGACTCGTTGCTGGCTCAGTCTTTTTCGGCTTACTGTATGGCTTCTTCAGCTCACCAGCAGTCGGCTGGGGCGGTGACTCCGGCTTTTGTTTCGCTGCTGGGGTCTTCTTACGAACCGGCTGGGCACCAAAGTACGACCCCAGGCCGCCGTCGGCGGAAAAAGCGAGGCTATTTCCTACGAGGCATGCGCTTATCGCTATGACGAGCGTAAATCGCTGCGCCTGAACGCCGCGAGTAATTGAACAAGCTGAGCGCTTCATTCGTTCCCCCTCCACCGGTCTCTAAGAACTCAGGCCAACTTTGTTGGATTGGCACCGCGCTCGAAATCCATCGTCCACAACCTTTGACCATATTGACGCATCAAAATGCCAACGGACCGAGGACGTGCTTGATTGGATTTATCGGACTAGGCGAATAGGGAATTGAGAAAATGTACCAATATTTCGGGTTGCAGGAATGGAATCGGTCGGTTTGGTCCTTGCGACTGGCTGATTTTTACCCTTGTCACATCCCATTTTACCGGTGTTTTCCGCACAAACCGAGTCAATTCATCCGATAAGAACCATTGAGCAAGCGGTGCAGTTTGATTTTGAGCCGCGGACCCCAGGACAGCCTCTTCGCGCGAGGGACACGCGATCATGACGCGTCAAAAGCAGTTTCAAGACAGACGGCGCCTAATTGGCGCGATCGCGTTGGGGCCCCTGTCCGCCGCTGTCGGCAACGCGCGCGAGCCGATTCGGAGCGTCGCCAATGCTCGCACGCTACTTCCGGATGCATTGCTCTCACCCAGGTCGCCGAAGCGCGTAACACACCGTGGCTGGGAGATTCGTGAGCGGACTTATACGATTGTCGCCAATGGCGGCGAGGCGGAAGCGCGTTATGCGAGCCGTCATTTTCGTGAGGCATGGGACAAGACGCTGCGACTGGCCGACAATTTTCAATCGATGCACCGTCAAGTTGGATTCGCCAACGCCTCGACTCTCGTTTTCTTCGATAGCTATGGTGTCGGCGAGGGCCGTCGGACACAGCAGTACCCGGTCGGCTCGCAATTTGTGGTCCACGTATGCCCCTCGGCGGGACGCCGGGAAAACCCGATCTCTCAATCAGAAGTCCACCGCGGTGCCACGGCGGCGTTTCTGCACGCGTGCAACCTCGACGCCTCGCTTCCAAATTGGTTTAGCCAGGGTCTGCAGAGTTACATCGACCATACGTTTGACGACGATTTTCAGACGACTGCCGCCGTCGACCGGCCGCTCCAGATACCGCAGCCAAATCGTTGGACTCGCACCCGGAAGCCGAGATTTCGAGATGGGGCTTCGCGCTTCAACGAACCGGTCGCAAGCGAAGTGGGGGCGATGGGCGCTTGGGTTCAGTTCTTGCTTGAGGCCGACGGTGGACGCTACGCCGCGCGGACGTTTAAGGCGCTTGCCGATGGGCCGAACGCCAAGCACCGGCTCGCGCAGCTCAGGCAAAGTCTGACTGCGTCGTTCGACAACTGGCGAGAACAACCGTCGCCTCCGCCGAGTTTGTTTCCCGTTCAAACGGGGAGTGAAAAATCGTTGCGTTTGCAGGCAGACCTGTTTACGCTCCTCCGGCTCGCGCGTCGTTGGAGCCAAGACGAGGAAAGGCAGCCCGCTTCCACAATAGGGACGACGTCTTTGCGCGTGCACGAATTCAAGGCGGCGGACGCGAACACGGTTCCGGCCGCTGACGCGACCAAGACGCCCAATGCCCAGGGCGATGAGTCGTTGTCCGAAGCAGTTGACATGTCCCCCGTGAGGCAGAGGTTCCTTCACTCCTCGTGGTCGATCAATGCCCCTGGCGGCGGTTGGTTGGATGAGCGGGCGGCCAAAGACATCTCGGATCGATTGCAACTCGATACCGCTCGAGTTGGATTACAAAGATCGAAAACACATTGGACCGTACGATATCAGTGGGACCGGTCGACCGAGTTGATCGGCGAGTGGTTCGAAAAGGAAAACGAGCCGGGTATGATTACATTCCGACTTCGATCCTTCGAAGAACGCAAACCGGTCACGCAAGAGAACTCAACGACTGAGTCAGATACGTAACCGTTCGTGCGATAAAACGTCGCGGCGCATAAACGCCCCGACGATCTCTTCTCTCGCGGCGATTGGAATCCGGCTGGCCCCAACGCCGCGCTCAATCGAATACCGTCACGTCTGGCTGTTGCCCAGGTATGGCGGTCCCGACGTCGCGATTAAGATACACTCTTAGACGAACGTTTGTTCATTCGTTCTTGCCATTGGAGATCTGTCATGAATCGCGTTGAGACCAACAAGCGGCTGCTTAAATCTTCCGCAATGCGAGTGACGATACTCGCTCTTGCGATTGTGATAACAGGCCCGTCGATTTCGCTCGCCCAACAAGAAGCCGCCGATCGAAACAAGCCTCGCTTCTACTCGATCAAGATGAACGGAAACATTATTGGGTACGCCGTCGTTGAACAGGAGACGGCCGAAGAAGACGGCAAGCCGACGCTGCTGCTCAAGTCGGAAACGTCGCTGAAATTCGCCATGCAAGGAAAAGAGCGAAGCACGCTGCTGAAGTCCGAGACGCGACTCCGCCCAAAAACGCGTGAGTTGTTGAGTTATCGTTTGAAGAGTACGGCAAACAAGGCTGTTGGCCACGTCGAATCGAAATTCAAAGACAACGTCGCCTTGAATTGGCGCTATGCAGATGACAGCCAGCGCGGCGAACCCAAGGAGGTTAAGCTTCCCAAAGGCGCGATCGTGCTCGGCAGCAACAACTTCGCCCACTGGCAATTGTTGCTCGATGCCGCTCGAAAAAACGCCAAGGACAATGCCGCTCGAGTCCCGGTCTTTCTACCCGATGCCGGACAATTGGACACGTTTGAATTAGTTCGATCCGAGCCGGAAGAAATAGAGGTGGCGGGGACCAAGCGACGTTGCGTCTTATGGCGGCTCGAGAAAGCCAACCTGGAGGCCTTGGCCGACGCGAAGACTCATGAATTCGTCGCGCTTCACTTGCCTGGCCAGAAGACGAGAATTGAATTGGCCAATGAGAGCATCGTCAAGTTGGCGCAAAAGTCGCGTGCCGAAGAGATTCTCGCTCGACACTTCTCTCAATCGAACGTCCTGTTCAACGACTTTCTCGCTGTCAGCCGTATGGTGGCCAAAATCGACGTACGGGTCATAGGCTCTGGAATTCAAAACGACGCGTCGGTGCTCAACACGGCGATGCAGAAATTTGAGGGCACGAAAGAGAAGGACCATATCGTCGGAGTCGTCGTCGTCAAGACAACGCCATACGATGCGTCAGCGTCACCCGCATTCCCCTCGTCCTCGGAGGCCGACAAAACGATGGCGCCCTGGTTGGCCTCGACGGATTTTATCGAGTCTAAAGATCCGGCGATCAAAGCGCTCTCCGCCAAGTTGACCGACGGTGCCAAGACGCGATGGAAAGCAGTCAGCAAGATCGGCCAATGGGTCTCGAAGGAGATCGCTTACACGATTGCCGATACGCCATCGGCTCGCCTTGCACTAAAGACCAGAGAGGGCGATTGCGGCCCCCACTCGACGCTCTCGGTCGCTTTGATGCGCGCCGCGGGCATTCCGTCGCGTTTGGTCGGCGGCTTGGTGTATACACCGAGTTTCGGCGGCAGTTTCGGGCAGCACGCTTGGGTGGAGGTGCACATGGGCAGCGCCGGCTGGTTGGCCTTCGATCCGACGACGGGCGAATTCGAGAAGATGAGTGCGACCCATATCAAACTGTTTGAAGGCATGGGCGGCGTCTTGCCCGAATCGATAGAAGTCGAATCGTATCACCCGCCGAACAAGCGAGTCGCGACGACCAACCCGAGCAAGGCAAGGCCGCTGGCTTGGAAGATGGACAAAGAATACACGTTCCATTTTAAACAAGGCGAGAAAGCACTGGGCGATGAATCGTTCACGATCAAGGAGGTCAAACGCGATGGAAAGTCCGCCTTTGAGCTCACGAGCAAGATCAAGCTGAATGTCAATTTTCTGACATCACTCAACAGCAGCACCACGCTCGTGGTTCAGCCAAACGCCTTGCCGATTTCGTTTCAACGCGAACTCTCGGTGCTGATCCAGAGAGTCAAGATCGAGTGCGAATTCAAGGACCAGAGCGTCGCGGTCAAGACGAGCGGGACAACGAACCTATCGCGCGAAGTCAAGCTCGCGCCGGGCACCTACTGTTTTGACAACAACCTGATGGGGTGCTTCGCCTTGATTTGTTCTCAACTCGACCTCAAGCCGGGAGAGCCGATTACGGTTCAGACGTTTCATCCGTCATCGCTACAAATCATTCCGCTCACTTTTACCGCCAAGCCATTGGCCTCGATCAAAATAGGCGGTCAGGATGTGGAGTGCTACGAATGCTTGGTGATGCCGATCAAGAACACCTTCTGGATTGCGAAAGACGGTCGATTCGTTCGAGCGCAGCAGGGCAATCTGGTGATCGAGTTGAAAGATGAGTGACTTTTCTGACGGTCACTTTTGCGATTTCTTTTTAGCGTACGTTTTCATCGTGGCGAGAAACGAACTCGCGCCAGCAATAACGGCAAGAAGAAACGCGATGAGCGTGTAAATCGCGATTGCAACGATGCTCACTGGCGGCAGCGGCAATAGGGCCGGGGCGATGAGCAAACAGGCCAACGCGCCCGCAAAAACCAAAATGGCGCCAATGCTCGCCACAACGTAAGCGTAGAACGGCGGAGATGAAGCTTTGCCCGCCGGCGATTGATTTGGTTTTGAGCACTCTTCGCTTGGAGACTCGAATGGATTCGTCATCTGTCTCAGCCGACACTTTTAGTATCGCATTGCGCCTGCCATTTGATTTCGATCACTTCGACTCATTCTTGTAGACGACGCCTTCCTTCATGACGAAGTTGACGTTGCGAGTGAGTTTAATATTATCGAGCGGATTGCCTCGGACTGCGACGAGATCGGCAATCTTGCCTTTTTCCAGCGTGCCCAAGCGATCGTCAATTCGAAGTAGTTTGGCTGCTTCAATGGTCGCTGATTGAATCGCTTTCATCGGTGGCATGCCTCCGGCGACCATCAGTTCAAACTCGCGAGCGTTTTCACCGTGAGCGGAGACGCCCGAGTCGGTGCCGAATGCAATTTTCACTCCCGATGCGTGCGCCCTAGCGAAAGTTCGCTGAATCACGGGGCCGATCGAGGCGGCCTTGGGGCGGACGATGGCGGGAAAGTAGTCGTCGTCTTTCGCCTTCTCGGCTACCCAGACTCCCGCCGAAATTGTGGGCACCAGATAGGTGCCGCGCTCTTTCATGAGCTGCATGATCTCGTCGGTCATGAACGTGCCGTGTTCGATCGACGTCACGCCCGCCAAAACGGCTCGCTTCATACCTTCGGCGCCATGAGCGTGGACGGCGATTGTCATCCCGTAGTCCTTTGCAGTCTCAACAATCGCCTCCAATTCATCGTCAGTGAATTGAGGGTTCATGCCATTACTGGCCAAACTCAAGACGCCGCCTGTCGCCGTCAGCTTGATCAAGTCGGCGCCGTCTTTGTATCGTTGCCGAACTGCCTTTCTCGCGTCGTCCGTTCCGTTGATGACTCCGTCCACCGGCGTGCCGTCTCGTCGAAATCCGCCCTTGATGCCATTCGTCGGGTCGGCGTGTCCACCCGTCGTGGCAAGCGATTTTCCCGACGTGAAGATTCGCGGGCCGACGATATAGCCCTTGTCAATTGCCGTGCGAAGCGAAACCGAATTGATTCCGTTGTCGCCCAAGTCCCGCACGGTCGTGAATCCGGCCAACAACGTCTTCTTGGCGTACACAGTTGATCGCAAAGCGTAGTCGGATTCATGCATAAAGAACCTGTCCGAGTAAACTTTCTTGTGATGCTGCGACATCAAGTGGGTGTGCATGTCCATCCATCCGGGCATCACAGTGCAGTCGCGCAAGTCGATGACCGAATCGCTTGGCTTGGCCGCAACATACCCGTCGAGAATCGCCACGATTTTTCCGTCGCGAACCACGACCGTTTTCTGCGTCTGCGCTTGATCGTCGCGACCATTGATCAAGCGTCCTGCCTGAATCAGCGTCGCCGTATCCGCGCTGCTGGCGATGTTGGCGAGCCCAACGACCAATGAGGCAAAAAGGGCGATCTTGATTGGAGTCGTCAATCGTGGGACTTTCATCTGTTGCTTTCTGACGAGGGGCGAGCAAAAAACGCGGACGGACGATTATAACGAGATCACCTCGCCCATGTAGCGGCCCAGTTGACGACCCAGTTGACGACTCGGTCGATGCCCAGTTGAGGGGGCTCGTGCGGGCACGCGAAGTTTCCTCGCAGAACATCAAAGATTCTGTCATTCGGCTTGTGATTGAGGTAAATTGAGCATGCCTCAATAATCGGGCTCCACACGCGGGCTCACCGCCAAGCCGAGCCCATCTAAGTCAGACTCCGGCGCTGTACAAGGGCCCATTCAATGACGATTCATGCCGAGATCAATCGAAGCCGCAAGCGGATTAGCTCAAAACAGATTCGGTTTGCAAGCCGGTTGTGGCGCTCTCGAGCTGGGCTGTTTTCATGCCTGTTCGTTTGCCTGCCCGCGTTGTTCTCGGCGACTCCCGCCAAGGCGCAGAACGATGCGCCCAACGCAGCGCAAGGAAAGCTGCCAACGGAAAAGCTCCCGGGCGAGGGAGTCTGGTTGATGCCGATCTTGAAGAATCAAGGCCAGACGCGAGCGAGGCCGATTCGTGTGACGGTCTGGTTTGAAGACCAATTCTTAGGCGACGGTGAATCGTATCGACGGCATGCCAAGACATACGCCGGTTGGAAGCGTCGGGAATTGCGAACTGCGGTCATCGCGACGTTAAAGGATCTCAATGACAAGTCCTTTGCCGCGGCCAAAGAGTCGCTTGACGAGTTGAAGAGCAAGGGGATCGTGTCGGGGATCGAGCGTCATTGGGTCGTGAACGGTTTCAGCTGCAACGTCAAAGCGAGCGACCTTGATGCGTTGGGAAAAACGCCCGGCGTGAGAAAAATATTTCGAGGGTTCGGCCGCCGTCCCGTCTCCGGGCAATCGAATGCTATCGCCGTCAAAACCGCACCCAAGTCGGAACGCCAAGAGTTTTCCGCCGACCGGTATTTGCACCCTTGGTACACCCGCAGTTTGCTCGCCGATCGAGTTTGGAGAGAGTTTGGGATCACGGGCAAGGGGACGCTCAATGTCATCCACGATTTCAATTTTGTCTTTTCGGACAACTTTGCCTACAACGTCTACCGCAACGAAGCGGAAGTGCCGGGCAACGGTGTCGACGACGATAGGAACGGACTCATCGACGACTATCACGGCTACAATTTTCAAGCTAACTCGGCGCGTCTAACGACGGTTTCAGTGCAGCCCAACCGCGCCGATCCGCGGAATCTACATGGATCGATGTGCGCGGCAATCGTCTGCGGCGCCGGTCGGCCCAAAACGAAACACGAGTTTGGTATTGCGCCCGAGGGTCGTTGGGCGGGCGTAATCGGCAGCGGGCGATTGGAGGCGGCCGTCGAGTGGGCCATCGAGCACAATGCAGATACTTACAGTATGAGTTTTTCCATGCCGGGGCTCGGCGAATTCCGATCGCATTGGCGGAAGGTGATGGAGCACGGTTCGTTTTGCGGCGTCTACTTTGTTTCCGGCGCAGGCAACTTTGCTCGGTCGGCCAGAGTGCCCGTGCAGATGAGGACGCCCGAAGACATTCCCGAAGTCGTCTTCGCGGCCGCGGGCGTGCAACGCAACCTTTCCCGCACTACGTTCTCCAGCAAAGGCCCCGTCGATTGGACGCTGGAGCATTACAAAGACGGACGAGTTCAGAAGCCGGAAGTCTGCGCGTTCAATCAGGATCTCCCCTTGATGATTCCCAACGGCCAGGTGATTCCCCGCGGGATGAATGGAAACTCGTTCGCCGGTCCGATGTTTTGCGGCTCGATCGCGCTGATGGTCTCCGCCGATCCCGACTTGCTCCCTTGGGACTTGAAGACAATCATCACTTCGACGGCGCTCGATGTCGCGGCGAAGGGAGTCGACGATGAGACTGGGCACGGACTGATTAATTGTTATCGCGCCGTAAAGGAAGTGCTGCGAAAGAAAGCGATCCGCGAGGGCAAGGATGCGTCGGCATATGAAGGCCGAGTCAAAGGAGACGAGCTCGATATAGACGAACTCAAGAAGAAGCTCGTTTCTCGATTCACCGTCGCTCGCGTGCAGCCGAACAGCGCTGCGGCGCGGGAAGGCGTTCGGCCCGGCGATGCAATTCTCAGCTGCGGTGGCAAGGCGACTAAGAACATGCAACAGTTCCGCGCCGCCAAAGCCGCAGCGTCAAAAGACGCCGAGACCGTCGTTGTCGTGTTTCTGCGCGGCGAAGAGGAGAGAACCGTCAAGTTTAAACCAGGCAACTGGGGTATGGCCGCTGGCCCCGCCTTTGGCGAGCCTGTGTTTCGTTAACATTCGTCGTGGGCGCGGCGCTGTTTGCTGTCACAAAAAACAGGGCGCAAGAAACAGGTTTGGTCGCACTGACAACCTAGCGTGTTACCACAGGCTACGATGAGGTTGGCCTTCGGCCGTGTGAATGCCATTCACACTGGCTGAAGGAATTCTTCACTCGACTTCCCTACTATCGAGACAGCGCCGCGTTTTAAGCCGCAGTCGATGGCGAACCCGTGACATCCGACGAACTCGACTTCCTCCTCCCCGATCGCTGGCTCGCCGAACACCCTGACCACAAATGGGAAATCGACGACATCCGCAGGCAAGAGCGACAAGCCAAACAATAACTCGCTCGCCAAACCGTGTACTTCACGGAACGCTCACCCCTAATGCGCCTCATTGACTTGCGCGAAACACCACAAGATCGAATGCCCAGCGGTTGCCCGGTTTTATCGAGTTAATGTTCCCGAAAGTGGCTGCTGACCTTTAATCGCAAACGCTCCTCACGAGGTGTCGGTGACCAGAAAACTTAAATGCAATTCGCAATGTCGGCAATGAAGTTGATCCCACTGCTCGCGGCGCATTGCTCCCAATACAGGATGCGCGCGCCGCTGTGTTTCAGTCTTCATGCGATTCAGCGCCGTGCGTATCTCCCGCACGCCTTCCTCCCAGGTAGTTTCTAAGGGCAGCAGCACGGCGGCCGCCTTGGGCAGTCGCAGACCTGGCGACATCTGCTTGGAGAGGATCCTGCCCTTCATCAACTTCACCGCGGTGCGCGTCACAAATGGCACCTTCACGTCGATGCCGTCGAGACAGCCAAGCATCAGAATGGTGAGATGGTCGAGATTTTGCCCCGGTGACCAGTTGCAAGCGAACGCACGTTGCCCTGACAAAGGTAATCTACGTCGTCGATGATTTCATCAAGCGTGTTGAAGATCAATGTGCGGCGACCAGTGACTTTGGACGTATCGATGGGCATATGGCGATTCGGTAGGCGGGTAGTGTCGGCTTACTCGGCACTCGACTTCAAAAACTTGTGACGCCGAACGGCTAACATCACCGAGCGGCCACCAGCGACGTGGATATCAGATTCAGCACCCGACGGCCGCTCCGGTGCATGTGATTGTTAGCTTTCTTTCGAGCCAATAGCTTCGCCCTCCACAAAGTAACCATTGGATTTGGCGATTGGATCGTCCGTTCCCCAGTCGATTGGCTTAGGCAGTTTTTCGAGCCGGGGGACATGCTTCGAACAGTGTATGTAGGCCTCTTCGACCGTGACAATGACCCATGCCTCAATACGGGGGGCGTTTCGTGATTCGTTTTCTGCAAGACGTTTGGCAAGCTGCGGAGGCAGCTGATCAGGTGGACAGGTGTGGGCTTCTCCATTCACATGCAAGCCGACAGTTGAGTCAAAGAAGTCGACAAACAGCATTCCGATATGGGGGTTCTCAAGAATGTTTCCAAGGCTCGCAAATACGCCGTTTCCTCGAAACTCCGGATATGCCAGAGTCGTCGCGTCAAGTATGCGAACGAATCCTGAATTACCAAACCGTGGTGAACAGTCGCAGTTTCCGGACGCATCAGCCGTTGAAACGAAGAACATCTCCTGCCGCTCAATGAGATCAATCATTTTGTCATTCAGCGACCCCAGTACTTGGCGCTTATAGAAACGATCTGCACGGGCAGCCGATCCCATTTCGCGCTGAAGTCGACGTTCGCCAGATTGTTCGGACACCATGTGTCTTGTGAAAGCTAAGGTTAAGCGTAACCGGGCGGCGACGTTACGCGTTGATTTCAGATTCCGCCGGATTCGCCGCTCCGGTTCACGCATTTGTTATTTGCTTTGACGAGTAGTGTCTGGCTCAATACGAGTCACTTCAAGTTTCTTCAATCGATCAACCGCCCAAAGGACTGTTATGTCGTTCTCAGTGGTCACGAGAACGTATGCTGGACAATACTGGACGCGGGAAGCGCTGATTGTCGAACCGATGGCCTGTTCTGAGCTTGCAGTTTTTGACGTGATCAGCATGTAAGAAACCTGCAGTTCCCCAGTTATGACAGTGTGTGACAGGGCGGCAACTTCCGATTGACGATCGACGTTCGCCATGTAAATAAGTCCTCCAACCGCCGCAATTAACGCTACGGAAAGGGCAAGTTGAGGAAACATCACACTCGAGCTTCTGGCAGCAGCGGTCCGATCATCGGTCATTGTTTTCTCTCGCTGTGATGTGAAATGCGTCGATGACGTCTCAGCAAATAACGCACAAGTTGACCGAGCCGCCAGGGACGCTTGAATCTGGTCGAGGGGGGATAAAATGGTGCGAAGCAACATCCCCGCGAAGACAAATCATAGCGGCTAACCGGCTTCGGTCCAATGTTGTGTTATCCCATTCTAGGGGTAATTAATTCAACCAATTCTTCATTGAGTTTCTTGCGCCAGTTCAATGCAGTTGAGTCAATCGCATGATTCGCAATACGCTCCAAATCGCCGTTCTCCATGTGTGGGCAATCGACTCGTCGGGCAGCAATACCGTCGTCAAATGCTTCACCCATGTGTTCCGATGCATGCGATTGTAATGCGGCATTGTGGTTTCCATCGGCAACAGCCCTTCGCGAGCCGTTTTCGCCGATCGTCTCGATCCACATCATTATTGGCTATTCTGCTGGTTGGCGTTTGAACTGTCATCTCTTGTTTGCGTGGCATTGGTGTGCGACGATCGCTGAGGAACGGTGGCAATCAACTTCGCCACGGAATGCCGCCGGGAATCATGAACAGCACGAGGATAAACACGCCGAATACAACGCCCAGCAATGCGCCAATCAACATCAATCGATGCGCAAGTGGCCATCTTCCGTCAGGGGTTGGTTTCATTGCGTTGACGAATCCGCCAGTTTTAGCCGCCAGCGCAAATGCGGCAGTCATCAGAGCGAATCCTACAAGGCCAATTATTGCCGCGATCATTATTGGAACAACGGACCAGTCCATATCGCTTTACCCTTTTTTGTGGAATTATGACCCGCCGATTCTTGCTGCATAACGTTTGAGGTAACCGGGTTGGCGGACCAACGGGATCGACGTTGGCACACCGAGAATTGTAAACGAAGGATTCGACGCTGAAAAACCGAAAGCCGAGCCAACGCCGGTTCACCGATTTGATAGGCCCGGTCCTAATCGCCAATCATCTGCCATCCTGAAGAAAAACAGGCACCGTTGCGAACCACACACACGCGGCGACCACGCCTAAGCCGAACAGAACTGTGCCGATGATCCCGAGATTTCTTCCGGCGGTCGTCAGACTCTCGCCGGAAGGATCCATTTTGCCCGACCGCATCGCGGAGAGGTCATTGCCACCCATTATCCAGGCCGCGATCCCAAGCGGGGCGCATACAATTAGACTGAGGATGCCAAGCACGAGGACGAGTGCGGCTCTGTGCGCCTGCAGAGACGGATGATGTACTTGCCCGGCTGTTGTGATCCCCGGATTGTACGGCGATTCTGCAGACGGCGAGCGACCGGAAAATACCGCGGCCAACAGGAGGCCGAAAGCTGTGACTCGAAGCAGCGTAGAGGCTACACGCAAAAGTAACATTTGCCGCTGGATTTGCTGCAACTCTCCACGAGCTTCATTGAGAGCCTCGATGAGGTAGCCCTCAATGAACGGGAGCGCGAGCGTCATCACGAATAGGAGTGCGCAGCTTGCTAAGGCAAGGGCAGCCGGCGCGGCGAACCGCTTAAGGTACGTCAGCGAAATGACAACACCCACCATGTACAGCAGGAGCATCGGCGCGTGATACGGGAGCTGGCGGCTGACGAAGGAAATCACATCCACATTAATTCTCCGTCTCTGGGGCATAACGAATTGCATCACCGGGCCGTGACGGGTGATACTCCATGTGAAATCGGCACCGACACGGCTCGGCGCATGCGTTTGTTAGCTGGCCTATGCCCCGCGATGTCTCATCATGAAGGGATTATGCCGAGCAACCGCCTGCATTCAATTGGCACGTTGACGAGTAGCTCGTAAACTCACGATTGCCGCGTCCACTCGCTCCTCGACAACAGAAGAAGAATCGTCACTGAATGTGTTGAAGAGGTTTCGGTCCCCGGACAAGAAGCAGACTGAAACAGCTCGGGTATAAGAATCTGGAGCGTCTAATCCCTCTTCCATAACGGGCGTCAAAGCAGGGTCCGATTGATCCATCAAAAGGTGAATGAGTGCGTCTGTTTCGTCCCAGCTAAGGTCGGGCGACCAGATATCCTTACAGCCGAATATGCGACGGCTGAATGTGATCCCGCAACCCCTCCACCGCTTCGATATCGGGGGAGTGAACTGCCCCACGGACTTGAGCGAGGAATTCACTGTCACTTAAGCATCAACCTCCGTCTCTCGCTCAAGCAGTAGATTTAGCCCGCCTTTCCACGACGTGATCGAACGCAAGCTGAACTCACCGTAGAGGCGGTTGAGTCGCCATCCGTCTTTCCCGAACTCGTTGAGGGCTTCAACAAGTTGCTCTTCGTTGCCTTCGCCGGTCTCGAGGGCGAGATAGTGGATTTTGTATTCGTATTGTTTTTGGTTCATTGCGTGTTCCGTCAGGGTTTAGATCGTTGACAACAAGGTATTCACTGATGGACACGGCTTCTTGCCACGACCAGCGGTGATAGACGACGAACGTCCAAAATCACCCGGTCGCGACGAGAGATTCTCAATTGTCATAACGCCCGACTTCGCGACTCGGGTGCATTTTTTTGTTCAAGGAAGCCGCTGCGCGGCAGACGGAGGTGTACTGTGATCATAGCGAATCGTTGAGATCGCGAGGCATCTTTGAAAGACGTTTTCACGTTTTTCAAGGAGATCGATCATGACGAGTTTGCGACAGAGGATGACAGGGGATTTGCAATTGCGGGGGCTGCGCGTGAGAACGCAAGAAGCCTACCTGCAGTTCGCGCGTCGTTTTCCAAGCGAAGCCTATTCCGCCATGTTTCGCGCCTCGGGCGAAGCGATGAAGACCTTGGCCGCCGATCCCAAACGACTCGGCGCCAAGGAGATCGGGTTCTTCGGCGTGTTGCAGACATGGGGACGCGACTTGAATTATCATCCCCATGTGCACTACGTCGTCCCGGGTGGCGGGATCGACGAGGACGGCGAGTGGCGATCGACGGCCGCCAATTTCTTCTTGCCCTGCGAGCCGCTCTCGATTCTCTACCGAGAGAAACTGCGAGCGGCATTGAATGAGGCGGGCCTGCTGCAAGAGGTCGACCCGGCCGTTTGGGAGCAGTCGTGGATCGTCGATTGCAAGGCGGTCGGCGACGGCGCGGCGGCAGTGCAATATCTTGCGGCCTACGTGTTCCGGGTGGCGATCTCGGACGAACGCATTGTCTCGTGCGACGATGACACCGTCACGTTTCGTTACCGACCCAGCGGTTCGCGGCGAGACCGCACGATGACGCTTGAAGCCGCCGAGTTTGTCCGCCGATTTCTGCAGCACGTGTTGCCGCCGAGGCTGCAGAAAGTCAGGCACTACGGTCTGCTGAGTCCGCGCGCGAAACGACCGCTCGTATCGACCAAGTGGCTCGTCGCCCTCGCGCTCGGCCGTATCCACTGGATGCTCTGGTTGGTCGAAATCGCGGCGCCGACCGCGGCCGATGTTGTTTGCGCCGAGTGCGGCGGAGCGATGTTTGTCGTCGAGTTCATTCCGAGCCCAACACCATCGCGGTTGCGGAGTCATCCGCCGCCTCGCAGTCAGGACCGACATCAATCCGCCACAACCGCCCTCTAAAATCGCGTTCGCACGAACCTCGCGTCAACGTCCCCGTTCGCGGTGCGCGCACGCCAGGCGATTTCGGATGAACTCAAGCTTCCTCGCCCAATTGAACAGCTGCCGACGCCTCAAGAATCCACGTCAAGCCAACTCTCAATCGACGCGACTCGTCAAAACCACGCCGAATCCCAACACGCAACGCCGCAGAGAACGCCACCACTCGAACCGTTTCCCTAAAGAACAAGCCCGACTCGCCAATCGCCGGGCTTCTTGAACAATCGATTTGACGCTCGGCTCATCGCTCGGCAACTCACCCCTCATCCTCTACGCCACGCCAGTCCATCGCGCCAGATTTCCGCGGATGCACGCGAGGACAAATCCTCGGTGTTGGACAAATCCTCGGTGTTACACCGCCTTTCGTTTACGTTGGAACTCTTTCTTTAGCCTTTCTTGGTATTGCAGCATGCGAAAGTTAAAGACGTGGTTCGGTTCAAAAAGCAACGCTTGGCGGTTGAAGAACTGCACAATCAGTTTCTCTCTGTCAGTCGAGCTGAACCGATCAGCGATCTCGCATTGCGCCAATAGCAGCATGTCGTTGAGCCACGGAAAATCGTTTGGGTCAATGGTAACATCCTTGAGAATCCGAAGGGCGTCCGCAGCATTGTCGCAATCGCGCGCGTGCAGAATTGCGGCCTGTGTACGTTGCATGCCGACAGGAATCTTGTGCTTGGCCTGTTGGGCACAGAACTCTTCGAGTTGTGTTAAATGACTTTGAAAGTTTCCGGATTCAATGCAGTCGACGAGTTCGCGAAGCCGGTCAAAGTCGTAGTCAGACAGTTTCGTGGCGGCCTGTTCCGTTATTGATCTGAGTCGGGATAAATCTCGCTGAAGTTCGAGAAACGCACCTAGGTGTGCCCACGTTTCGCCGAAGAAGGGTAACCCGCGAACGTAAACGAAATGATCGTCCGCAATTTTCAACTCGTAGTAGGCGTCCAAAAGTGGTAGTACGTAGTCTATAGCCTTGTCGACGTGATCCCACAAATACGCGTAACGAGCCTGTGCAATCGCGTATGCGGCAGTGATCTTGGGGAATGTGGCCGCGTCGAACAAAGCCAGCATGTTGGAAACGTCGCCAATGCGTTCGTACTCTTGGCCGAGTGCGAATGCGATGTCGCTAGAATCAGGACAAGCGGACCGGCCATCGATGAATCGTTTCAACGCTTCATCGCGGTCGCCGCGCTGGAAGGCGGCGATGCCCCAGAAATGATACCAAGTCTCGCGTTCGGCGTCGTTGAGGCGTTTTGTTTTGAAGCGAGACAACTCGATCTCAAGTTGGTCGACGCGCCCCTCTTCTTGCAGTTTGTCGACCAACGTCGCGATGCGATTTTCGTCACGTGAGCCGAACAGTGCCATCGGATGAGTGCCTCTTGGCGGTGTAACGGCTAAAATCACCGGGTCGAGAGAAAAGTATGATGAGCGCAGCGAACGCGCGGCGCAATTCGGCTCCGGTGCATTTTTTTTGTTATCCCACGTATTACCCGGTTCATTACAGTTTGATTCCTGAAATCGGTGTGCCCGCCAGAGATAGGCACCCCATTCCATAACTCGATGTCACGGCCACCGGTGAAATGGTGTGCAACATCATAAGTGGAGCCTCTTATTCGAGCAAATAATTCACAATCATCGCGCCGACGGCCGCAGCAACAAGGAAGCCGACATAGACTAATGCCAAGTAACATCCTGAATTGGCAGTCTTGAAAAAAATTCCCGGATTGATGCTGTGCCCACAGCCTGGACACGAGATCGCTTGCTTTGAGACTTGGTGGCCGCAAGCTGGACATTGCTCGAGTGTTGACATTATCTTGTCCTTTAACGATCTAGAAGACGTTGCTTGTCAGTGTTTCTAGTGGGTCTTGGATTGTAAAGCCCATTGGTGCTGTTCGTTCAAAATGTAGCCGAACGCGGTGTTGCAGCCTTCTTGAGCCTGCGCGTGCGGTTCATCTTGGTGGGAAACTAAAATCGGCTGAACCCTCCCTGCACGACATCCGACGCACCCTCAGCCGTTTGGCTGATCAGCCTGTCACTGCCGTGCCGATTTCGACTCGCTTTGAGTCGACGAGCCAACAACGGCGCGGCGGCCGTGTCGACGAGCGCGAGCCCAAAATCGTCCAGAAGATGCGAACGGAATTGCGACTGCGGCATAAGACCCTGCAGACCGAACGCTCCTATGTCGGCTGGGTCCGACGATTTGTCCTCCACTGCCAGTCCGATCAACTACATCGCTTCGGCGAAAAAGAAGTCACCGCCTTTCTCACCGAGCTGGCCGTCCAAGGCAACGTCACTCCAAGCACCCAAAATCAAGCCAAGTGCGCGCTGCTGTTCCTCTATCAAACCGTGTTGCAACGGGAACTTGCCTTCCTCGATGTCTCGCCAGCCAAAAAGCCCGAACGGCTGCCGGTTGTGCTGAGCCGAAATGAAATTGCATCGCTCTTGCCGGAATTCTGCGGCTTGAAAAAAATGATGTTTCTGACCATGTACGGCACCGGCGTGAGACACCGCGAGTGCCTGCGCTTGCGAGTGAAAGACAGTCGGTTTCGATCAAGGCTACATTGTTGTCCGCTCAGGCAAAGGTGATAAAGATCGAATCACCGTCCTGCCCGAGCTATGCCGGGATGAACTGCAATTTCAAATTGAACGCGTCCGGCGACAACACCAACGTGATCTCGAAGCGGGCTACGGCGACGTCTAGCTTCCCTACGCACTCGAACGTAAATACCCGATCGAGTCCAATGCCTTCGCCTGGCAGTGGATCTTCCCCTCCGACCAATTTACGCTCGACCCCCGCAGCGGACAGCGGAGGCGGCATCACGTCGGCGAAGACTTCTTTCGAAAAGCGTTTAAGTCGAGCCTCAGTCGAGTCGGTCTGACTAAGAATGCATCACCCCATTCGCTACGACACAGCTTTGAGACCCATATGCTCGAAGACGGTGCCGATATTCGCACCGTTCAAGAACTGCTCGGCCATAAAGACCTGAGCACGACCATGATCTACACCCATGTCATGAATCGCCCCGGACTCGCCGTCACCAGCCCCGCCGATCTGCTCGACTCCCGATTGGCCTCACCCACAAGCCCACCTGCCTTGCCTCATCCGGCCTCCGCCTACCGAACGCCCACAAACAGCATTTCAATCAACGGCGTTCCAATCAACAACCCTGCGGGTGGCGGAATTCCCAATGACAGAATGTCAGGCGGCGGAATTCCCATCAACAGAATTCAAGACGGTGGATTCCAAAACGGTAGAACGCCAAACGGCAGGCGAACCGGTGGCAGGTTTTCGGATTGAGGAAACAGGCGCGGATCGACGGACTGTACGTGAGGGCCGCCGCCCACAATACGAACTTAGTCATAGCACTCGTTGCAGTCGCTTGACTCTCAGCTTGCTCACAACCGGATGCCACGAGCTATGCCTATGAGGATTCACAAGGCGTCGCCATTCGAAGAACAAAACTCGTTGTTGACTATCGATTGTATTCATGGCGTCGCCATGACGAATGTCACCCCATGCCCGCGACAACACGTTAACCGGCGTTAAGCGACAACTCTCGCCGCTCCAACCAACAAGGAATGATGACGGCTGAAGGACCGCGCACGGAGTGAAGGCAGCGGAGTAAGAAAGGGGGCTCACGCGGAGAGCGCGAAGAGTGTCGGAAGCGCATTCGTCTTCGCGCCATCGTGTCGTCCGTCAACGTTATAAAGAACGCGACTTTCTCTCTTCTTCATCTTGTCGATCATGTTAATCCTGTCCAGAAAAAAGAGACAGGATCAACGGGATTTTCAGGATACGACGAAAGGAAGCGCATTCGTCTTCGCGCGCCATCTCTTCGTCCGTCAGCGTCTTGCGCCGACTCCGCCAGTGAGTATTAACGTCTAGTCGCCCGAAAGTTTCTTGATTGGAGTTAACATCATCTTGCGAAACTCAACTTCCGATCCTTCGGCTTGCACGGCGATTTGACCACGGCCAGCCGTGCAGTTCTTGCCGTGGTTGACCAAGTCGTCATTCACCCAGGCTTTCACCTCGTCGCCCACGCATTCGATCACCATCCTGTTCCACTCGCCAACCGGGCTTTCCGAGCCGTCGGTCAAATTGAGGATTCGCCGCGCCTTACCCTTGACGGCCCCCCATTTCTCCTTCGGACCGCGTCTTTTGACCATATCGGGCACCTCAATATCCTCGACAATGCACCAGAAATCGCCGGCGTTCGTGCTGTGCATCTGAACTTCGATCGACTTGGGAAACATTTCAAAGAGCGCCCGAGGCGTTGACGCGTGCACCAACACGCCGCAGTTGCCCGCTTTCCCCGCAAACCGGTATTCCACCTCGAGACGGTAATTTTCGAACTTGGCGTCGGTAATCAAATGACCGTGTGGCTTTCCCAAACTGACGAGCATCCCGTCGCGAACAATGAACGGGTTCTTCCCGTTTGGGTTTTTGTCGAGATGAGGCACGTCGACGTGCCAACCGCTCAAATCCTTGCCGTTAATGAGACTCTTGCCTGCCGATTTTTTCGTCGGTTTGGCCGCGGATTTCGAGTCTGCGCGAGCTAGCTCTTTAGCGATCGATCGGCTTGCCTGTACTGCCACAAATTGATTGCCGGCCGCGTTTAGGTGAACGCCGTCACTGGTTAGGATCCCGCGTTCGGCGTTCTTCGAATTGTGCTGCTTCAAGTGGTCGATAAAAGCAACTCGCAAATCGCACAACGTGACGTCGGTCTCCTTGGCGACTTTCCGGCTGATCGCCGAATACTCCTCCAGCATCTTATCGAGCTTGTTGGAACCGTCGTGCTTCTCTCCGATAGTGCTCGGCGTACACAGAACGATTCGAGCCTTGGCGGCTCGAATCCGCTTGATCAAATCCCTCAGCCCGGATTCGAATTTGTCCTTTGATGTGCCTCGCCCGCTCGTGCTGTGCCAAACGTCGTTGATGCCAATGTAGATGAACACAACGGTTGGTTTTTTCGAGAGTACGTCGCGATCGAGCCGCAACTGAAGATTGGGCACCTTGTGGCCGCTGATGCCCGCATAAATGATCTTCACGTCGTCGTCGGCCCGATTCGCTTTGAACGAATCGGCGATCAGTTTGCAATAACCGCCCGGCCTCGCGCCCGCTTGCGTTATCGAGTCGCCGAAGAATGCGATGACCTCACCCTTCCCCACGGGCGAACTCTTTCCGGTCAGTGTTTCGATCCCTTTATCGTCAGCCTTGACGACTCCGCCCAATATCGAACTTGTAAATATCAAAGCGACGGCGATTCGTTGAAATGTCATGACGCGGTTCCTTGTCTTTTTGCTGCTCATGTTCTCATCTTGTTTTGTACGGCTCGTTGGCAAATCTTCCACGCGCGCTCGACTTGCGACGCCGCTCAACGGGCCGCCGAGGAATTGCCTCGAAACGTTCCGGGAAGCGGCGGTTGAGGAATTCGCCGCTTGATCTCGGCTTCGGTTTGACGGACCCCTTGCGGTGCCCGCTTCGCGTCCGCGATTCTCGCTCGCAACAGCTGAGAGAGGATCCCCACGATCGGCTTGTGTGTTTTGGAGGAGGCGAGATTGTGCATCTCGGCGCCATCATCTCGATGGTCGTACAACTCATTGCCTTCCTTGCCGTCCTCGCCCCATTCGGTGTAGCGATATCGTTCGGTCCGAATACTGTAGCCGTTGGCGTATTGCGTTAGCGCCGCTTCGCGCGGTTTTGCCGAAACGTCTCGAAGCACGGGACCAAGACTCACTCCAGAAGCCGAAGCCGGTGCCTTCAATCCCGCCAGTTCGGCGAACGTCGGATAGAAGTCGGTCATTTCGGCGGGCGACGTCGAGACTTTTCCTTTTTCCGAGACGCCGGGGCCGGCAATGATCAGCGGAACGCGGGCGGCGTTTTCGAACAACGTCGTCTTTTGATAATGCCCGTGCTCGCCCATGTGATAACCGTGATCGGAAGTAAATAGTACGATCGTGTTCTCAGCGAGCCCCGTTTCATCGAGCTTGTCGAGGATTCGGCCGAGTTGAGCGTCGGCGAATGTGATCGAAGCGTAGTATGCTCGAATCGCCTCCGCAGCGACCTTCGGATCGAGATCGAGCTGCTCGCGCTTTCGACGAACACTCTTGCGGGCCGGTGCCGGTATTGTCTCCAGGTAACCCTCGGGCACGGTCGGCACCTGGATGCTCTTCGCCGGGTACATGTCAAAGTAACTTGTCGGCGCTACGTAAGGCGTATGCGGTCGGTAGAGTCCCACGGCGAGATAAAACCGCTGGCCGTTTCCCGCGTATTTATCGAGCAATCGAACGGCCTCCGTGGCCGCGATCCCATCGGTCTGCTCTTCGTCTGTCCCGTCGGCGGCGAGCCAGCTGAGTGTTCCGCCGTAGCTGCCGGGCCGAAGACTAAAGATCTTGTGTTCATCATCCTTGTCGCGTCCACGAGGGTTGATCGTGCGATCCCAGGAGTAGGGGTCGTCGTAGCTGCCCGTGCCAATGTGCTTCGGCACGTTGTAATGATAAATCTTGCCGATGCGAGTGGCGAAGTAGCCGTTGCGGCGAAACAACTGCGACATCGTCTGAACGTTGGGCGTCTGTTCGCGAAGGTAAACCGAGTTGCGGTGAATCTGAGTTTGATCGGGGTAGAGTCCCGACATAAAGGAAGCGCGGCTCGGTCCGCAAAGCGGATACTGGCAAGCCGCATTCTCGAACCTCACACCGCGAGCCGCCAACCGGTCGATATTCGGACTCTTGACCTGAGCGTGGCCATAGCAGGCGAGATCGCAATTCAAGTCGTCGCATATCAAAAACAAGACGTTCGGTTTTTCCGCCCCACGGACGACAATCGGCACCAACAGCCACGAGATCGCAATGACTGCGGCGAAACGAGTGGTCCTATTCATGGAAACTTGCACGTGACTCTCCTGCTGTGCGTTTTTTATGCGTGCGTCTAGATGCCAATCGGAGCCATTGTAGCACCATCCAACACCAAGTTGTCTCGCTATCGTCGCCAGTCGGAGTTAAGTCGTTTAGCCCGTGTGCCGCCGGCTAGGCACCTCATACGTCAAGACAACCAACGAGCCTTGCCGCTCAAGCGTCCTCACGCGTCGGGGAGGGCGGCTTGTGGCGGCCTAGCAATTAAGTCAGAAAGTGAATCCGTTTAGCTCGTCGCTATGACGGACGAAAAGATGGCGCGCAAAGACGCGAATGGCGCGAAGACGAGCAGCAACCCAGCGGCTCTATTCGGATGAATCCGCTTTCCTGCACAAGTCTTCGCCCTCGTCGCTTGCCTGAGCCCCTTTCCCTACCGACCCCTTCTCTTTTCATTTTGCACTTTGCATGCTTCACCTTGCACTTTGCATTCTCCACTTCGCGCTGACCGCGAATCTGTTCACTGCACCCATTGGATCGTTGCTCGAAATCTCAGCGATCAGCGTCCCTTTCTTACAGGCCCGTCACGTTTTCTTGTCAATCTCGGCCTAAGTCGTTAGGCTGACCTTACCTGGGCGACAGCGGCATCGGATCTCGACCGCCGCCGGAACGGGGAACGAAGGGCCAGTCAAGCGAGTCCGCCGATCGGCGTGAGTTCATAGCTACGGAATGGAATGACATGAAAAGTCGAGGCTGCTGCGGAGACTCTCGAACTTGCTCTCGAGTCGGGCGTTCAAGCGGTTTTACTCTCGTCGAATTGCTCGTCGTGATCGCCATCATTGGCATTCTCGTCGGCCTGCTCCTACCGGCGGTTCAGTCCGCACGAGAGGCAGCGAGGCGTGTGACCTGCATGAATAACCTCAGGCAACTGGGGATTGCCATTCACCATTACCACGATACGACGAATCACATCCCTTCCGGTTGGCTGGCCAAAAAGCCCGAGGGCGAACCGGGCTGGGGCTGGGCCACTCTCATCCTGCCCTACATCGAGCAGGGCAAATTGCAGGACCTTGTCGATACGACCAAACATATCGATGACCCCGCAAACAATCAGGCTCGAGTCTACCCGCTCGCATTCCACTTTTGTCCGAGCGATGACGCTTCAAGCAAAGAGATGTTTCGGCTTGAGGACGATCCAACTCGCTCCGATCCGCATAGTCACGATCATCTTCCGATCAACATCGCTTGCTCAAATTATGTCGGCTGCCACGGTTGTTCTCCAGTCGACAACCCGGGCGGCCTGCCTGCGGGAACACGTCGCCGGTCGGGCGGCAGCGGAGTCTTCTACAACAATAGCAACTTGGGGTTTTCTAATGTGCAGGACGGTTTGACCTACACGATTTTCGTCGGCGAGCGGAACAGCACGATCGATTTTTCGACCTGGGTCGGCGTGGTTCACGGCGTCAAGGACCCAATCCCTCGCATCGTCGGCACGACGGCGCATCCACCCAATCGAGAAAACGCGAACTTCGAAGAATTCAGTAGCCAACACGCTGGCACGACGCAATTCGTGTTTGGCGACGGCGGAGTTCACGGCATCTCCGACCTTGTTGACGCCGAGGTGTTTCACGCCATGGGCACTCGCCGCGGACGCGAGATCCCAGACGCAACGGTTTTCGAATAATCGACGTCTACTAACTCGGCCAACGACAGATGAATGCCGATTCATCCAGCATGCGTTTCGTGGAATCGCCTGAATCGAAATAAACGATTCCCGCCAACCCGACTTCGCACTCGACCCTCGCTGACGTGAGTCGTCACGCGGATGGGGTTGTAATTCTTTGTGGCGACGATGGCGGTCAAGTTTACGCCGTTATTCCCGCCGCGACGATCCGATGTTCGTCGGTGGTCCTTCGGCAACTCGTTCTCGATCTCGACGCAAGAGCCTGGCCGCTTTGCAGCCGAGACAAACCATCCATACGCTACGCTCGCGTTCCCAAGGGAACACAATTCAATGGCGGTTTGGGCGGCGTCAGGTCGACTGGGTCGCTGTGGGTGCACGACGAGTTCAAGAGCGTGAAGAAACATATCGCCGCCGTTGTGGCGGGTAAACGCAGATCGGTCGAATTCCCCGCCATTTACATTCGCGCTGCGTTAGTCATTTCGGTTGTTGTGTTCGCTTGCCTCAACTTGTGGCCAGGTATCGAAAATAATTCTCGGGTCAAGCGATATCGTTTCGGATGGCCCGATACATTTGTTATCGAAGATGAGGCGGCGAGGTGGTTCGATAAGGGGCTAGAGGTCAGCCAAATCAGCGGTCCGGCGCTGCTAACCTAATGATTGCCGTCGCGGTTACGGGACTCATTGTAACGCTCGCCCCGTTTTTGAAACGGTTCCGATTTCAGATCCGAACGCTGTGCTGGTGCACCTTGTGGGTGGCGCTGTTGACGACGGCGTGGATGCGCGTCGGGACGGCAAGTTTGGATGCCAGTCCGCCCGTTGTCGAAATCGAAACGGACTGGGGGTGCATCCTTGTCGATCCTCCTCCGCCGCCAGACTGGGCCCGATAACGACTGGGCTCGTTGCGGAATGGGCCCGGAGGAATGGGCGAATTGAGGTTGGGCCGGATTGATTCCATCAGGCGACGCTTCCTGCCTTGCCGCCCAGTTCTCCTTAGCCACCATCGCTGCCGATGATCATATCGGGGCGCTTTGCTTGAAGTTGCTTGATGCCCTCTGGTGTGATTTGCGAACCGGCGACATCAATCACATAGAGCTTCAAGAGATCGCCAAGCCAATCGATACTGTCGTCGCCGATTTGCGTGTCCTCGATCGACAAGTAGTCGAGCTCATCGAGCGACTCGAGTCCGGTCAGTCCGGTGTCGGTGATCGTCGTGCCCGAGAGCCCCAGCCGCTGTAGCTTGAAAAATCCGCTAAGTTGCTTGGCGTCTTCGTCGCCAAAACTCGTTCGGTCCAGATAGAGCGTGAGAAGTTGTTTCGGAACGTAACGCAGGCCTTCACCGTTGACTTGCGAGTCGCCCAGGAAGAGCGTCTGAAGTCTTGACATTCCTTTGACGTGGTCGAGTCCGGCATCGGTGGTTTGATGGCCGACGGCAAGCGACGTCAGATTTCGGAGGGTGGCGAACTGTTCAAGTTGTTCGTCGCCGTTTTCATCGCCCGCGATATTAAGCGACTCAAGCCTCGTAAGTCGACTGATTTCCTTACCCGATTCGCCGATCGCGACACCGTAGAGATCGAGCTGTTTGAGCTCGGCCAGTCGCCCGATAATTTGAAACTCGTCGGGCGTGATGCTGAGCCGACGGCAAGCCAGTCGTTCGATGGGGCGACAATGTTGCTCCACCAACTTGAGGGCTAACTCGAGTTCTTTCTGCTTGTCGATCTCGACGGAATACCGGTCGGGTCCGATTCGCGATTCGCGCACAAACAGGCGAACTCCCATCGTCCTTAGCTGCTCGTGAGCAGTCAACGCGGGGCTCGGGGAACAGCCACTGGCACCTGCCAGAGCGGCTAGCCAAAACGAAAGCCAGAGAACCCATGCCCCCGCCGAACGAGACGGCCGCGGCCATAATGTT
Source organism: uncultured Pirellulaceae bacterium (assembly GCA_964567745.1). Lineage (GTDB taxonomy): Bacteria > Planctomycetota > Planctomycetia > Pirellulales > Pirellulaceae > CAZMNY01. The sequence goes on from CAZMNY010000045.1 coordinate 24,815, forward strand.
GTAAAATCTCTACGAGGCTGGGCCGGCCATCTCTTTGTCACGTCCCTGCGCTGCCTAGAATAAGCAGAAGTCATAGACCGGACGATCCCCTGGAATTGGAACACGTGAACGAGCGAGCGACCAGTAACAATCGGCGAAGGTTTTGGGCGTTTCGTTGCGCCGCGGTCTTGCTCGGACTGTCCCCATTCTTGCTGGCGGAAGCCGGCATTCGGCTCGCCGGTTGGCGGCCGCCGATAACCTCGGATCCCTTCGTTAGTTTCAGCGGCGTTCAACCGTTGTTCGAGTTGACGTCGGATGGGCAACACTACGAAATTCCAGATTCGCGACGTGAGTATTTTGAGCCCGATCGATTTCTGGCAAGTAAGCCTGAAAACGAGTTTCGCATCTTTTGCCTCGGCGGGTCGACTGTCCAAGGACGTCCCTATTCTATCAACACGTCGTTTGCCAAATGGCTTGAGTTGAGTTTGCAAGCTGCGGACTCGTCGCGAAAGTGGAATATCGTCAATTGCGGAGGCGTTTCCTACGCCAGCTATCGGTTGGCCCCGATTATGGAGGAGTGCCTGAGTTACGAGCCCGATATGTTCATCATCTATACGGGGCACAACGAGTTTCTCGAGGATCGGTCGTATCAACAACTAAAGCAACCGACATCGTATGAACTGGTCGCGAGACAGGTCGCCGCTCGCTCTCGGCTTATTCAGTTCGCGGGAACGCTTGGCAACAATAGATCGAATCCTACCTCGCTCTTGTCCGAGGAAGTCGACGCGTTGCTCGACTATCGAGGCGGTCTCGAATCGTACCATCGCGAGCCAAAGTGGCAAACGCAGGTTGTACGTCATTTTGGAGTCAACTTGAGACGCATGTTGCAGATCGGCCGCGACGCTGCAATTCCTGTGGTCGTCGTCAACCCAGTTTCCAATATTCGCGATTGCCCCCCTTTCAAGGTCGAGACATCACCGTCACTCGATTCCGCGGCAGCCAATCGGTTTAACCAGTTGTTGAACGACGGCCGGTTGGCAATGAAGGAAAATCAGACAGGCGACGCGTTCGAGCTATTCCGCCAGGCGATCGAGTTGGACGACAATCACGCCGGCGCCTGGCTCCTTGCAGCTTATTGTCATCTGGCCGAAGGCAAAATCGATCTGGCTCGGGAGGCGTTTATTCGAGCCAAGGATGCGGACGTTTGCCCATTGCGGATGACCGAAGCGTTGCACGACGAGTTGTTGCGAGCGGTCGAGGAGTCTGAGACCCAATGGGTCGACGCGCGTGCCTACTTCGAGCAGCAAGCTCACGAGGGGCTCGTCGGCGATCGCGAACTAGTCGATCACGTTCATCCACGGATCGAGGGGCATCAAGCCATCGCTCAGCTGATTTTCGAGAAAATGGTGGACGACGGCATTCTGCAATCGTCGCATTTGTTCGAGACAGCTCGTGACGAAGCCTATCGAGCGCATTGGGTGGCCAATATCGACGAGGCCTATATGGCTCGGGGCCAGCAAAAACTCGCGGGACTCCGCCGATGGGCTTCGGGGCGAGCGTTCAAAGTTCGCCAGCCGGAACGAGTAGCTCCATCGTCGACCGCGCCCAAGAACGACTAGTGCAGCGTCAACACTAAGAATTAGGATCCCGGTGTTTGTATCGTACGACGCCAAGTCAAGTTACGCCGAAGCCAACCCCCATTTTTAGAGTTGACCCAACACTAGTTGCCAGCCATCAGTGCTTGAAAGCCGGGCCGCGTCATTTGACTTACGACGCACCATTTGCGTTGTTGGGCGGATAACCTTAGGTTATTCACCAATTCGCGTTCGCGGATTACTCGCGTTTCGGATCACTCGTGTTCGCCAATTGCCGGCACCAAGCTATTGGGACACTATGCACGACTTCTCAGACGACGGCTTGTTTGAGCGTCCTCCTCAAAAAAAGCAAATGCACCCACTTGTCGCGGCCATGCTCGGTATTGGCGGCGTGGGGCTGTTGATGTGTGGCGGCTGCTTTGGCACCATCATGTATATCGGGTTCGCCGGTCCGGAAACGTCGGTGTACCAACGAGCTGATGTCCCCGAGTCATATCTACAGATTGCGAGATCCGTCGGCGGACTGCAGCCAGATGAAACGATCGAGTTCTTTTACTCCGACGGACTCGTCGACATCAAGGAAGGATTCTATTACGCCAGCGATCGCAAGGTTGCCATTTACGTACAAGGGAAGAACCCACCGTTGGCTCTGTTCCCGTACCCGCGAATTCGTTCGGCGTTGTTGTCTAGAAATGAATCGTTCGTTAATGACAGTGAGATCACGCTCGTATCCGATGTGGACGAGGTGGCTGCCTTTCCAGTCTCGAGTGAGATGGATCTTGATGTCGAATTGCACGACTTCATCCTGAGCCGCTGTCCGGCTCTCGAAGATTAGTGTCGAGCTCGCCGGCGGCAACGGGGCAAATGCCTGAAGTCTGCTTGGCGTCGCAGCGCGATGCTATCGTACCATGAGGAAGTGCTCGAAGAAGCGGTAGATAACCGCGTTGGATTCGTCCGTCGGACCGTGTTTGGGCCGGTTTGTCATGCCGACTCGATGGCGTTTGCCGAGTACTCGATTGACGTCAATACTGTGGTTGAGCGGCTCCCAACGGCGCGGCGGGTCTTCCGATCCGCCGGAGACGAGAAAGGGCCGAGGCGCCATCAGCGCGTGCAGCTCATGCAAGTCTCGTCCGTCCTCGATCAGGCGCGGATAAAGCCCTCGCGCGGGATTCGACTCCGTGATCACTCCACGTTTTCGCCAGGGCCGGGCGTGGTGCCCCAAATACCAAGGCTCCCAATAATTCACGCTCGGCCGGGAGTCGAACACGATGCCGGGATCGGACCAAGCGGCGCAAGCGAACTTGTCAAACAAGCACGAAGCAAACATCGCCCATTTGCCGCCGAAAGAATGGCCGACGATTCCTATCCGCTTTGAGTCAACTTCGGGACGTTGAGCCAGAACGTACCAGGCATTTGCGGCGGCGTATCCCAGCATCGAAAGCGGCTGAACGTCGACCTTGTCCAGCGACGGCTCATAGATCGCGTAGGTCTTGGCTTGAGTTGCTTCGGTTGTGCCGATCGAAAGCGTTACCAAGCCGCGCCGCGTCAATTGAATCGCAAAGTCCCGATTGGCGTTGCCTCGACCAATCGCGGTCTCAGGTTCGTAGTACACCGTGATCACCGCGGCGTGCCGTTTGCCGTCCGTGGCGGAAATTGGAATGAGCAAGTAGCCGGTCGTCTTTTCGTTCGCTGTCCAAAGAAACCGAATCCGCAACTCCTCGTATCCGTCTCGCTTTGTCGTCGAGAGGATTTCAACTTTGGGTTCTTTGATCAGAGGCGGCCATTGCCCCAGCAGTTCGTCCCATTCGATTCGGATCTCTTCGCGGCGCTTGGCCCACTCTTGCGAAGTAGCAGCGGATTTGCCGTCAGCAAATCGCAGAGGCGAGCGATATTTGCCGCGATTCTCGCTCCACTCGGCTGGAGCGCTAAAATAGGGTGCCAACTCGTCTGGCAACGGACGGCTATCGCTCCGCTCGCTCGGCGGCTCCGCCATCGCGGCAGCAGCCAGCCAAACGGCGCATATTCCAATGAGCGACGAGGAAAAAGACCTTGCGAATGTCTTGGCGAGTGATGCTTGGCGAGGCGGTCGGTTCATGAGTGGTGAGTCGCATCGAAGGTGGGATTTGCGAAGGGGGGCTTGAAGGTGCACTAACATTGAACTCTTCACGGAACGGGAAAACAATAGAGCATTCGTTTAACCCGTTGCCGCCGGCGAGGCTACTTCCTCCATCCGACATCTGTTCGCCTCCCTTCGGCACACGAATTAACCGAACAGTCCGCCTTCGATTCCGGATTTCCCGGGATGGGCGCGTGAGCTCTCCCGAAATTGACGGGCTCGTCGGCGTCGTGCGAAACGGATACGATGAAGGTCGTGGCAAAGAACAACATCGAAGGTTGTAGCCGCCAGTTTTTCGCCCGCTTCTTTAAGGTTTTAGCCCGTTGAGTTCCAATTATCGACTGCAGTCGCCGGCGGAGAAGCCGAAGGGCGACTATGCTTTTGTGAGTCTCGGTTGCCCTAAAAATACGGTCGATAGCGAGCGGATGCTCGGGCTGTTGCAGCTGGATGGGTATCGCTTGGTGCAGGATCCCGCGACTGCCGATTTCGTCATTGTGAACACCTGCGGCTTTATCGAACAAGCTCGCACCGAGTCGTTTGGGGCAATCGACGAGATGCTCGAGCTCAAGCAGGGCGACGGGCCATTGCGTGGCGTGATCGTTTCCGGTTGCCTGGCCGAACGGCAGAAAGAGCAGCTTCTGTCCGACCGCCCCGAAATCGACTCGCTCGTCGGCGTGTTCGGACGCGAGGAAATTACTCAGGTGGCGGATCGGCTGCTCGGCGATCTCCACGAACAGCGAACCATCTTTCAGCCCGCGCCCGTCAACACGCTGCCCGACACCGAACGATTTCGCATCACGCCAGGGCATTTTGCTTACATGAAGATTTCTGAAGGCTGCGATCGGCTTTGCACGTTTTGCGCGATTCCCAAAATGAGGGGAAAGCACTATTCGAAACCGGCCGACGAAGTGATCCGCGAGGCGACTCAGCTTGCCGAAGACGGCGTGCGCGAACTGATCATCGTGGCTCAGGACACGACCTACTACGGTGTCGATACGCATGGCGAGACGCAGCTCGCCAGTCTGCTTGAATCGCTCAACAACGTGTCGGGCATCGACTGGATTCGGCTGATGTACTTCTATCCGATGTACGTGACCGACGAACTGCTGCGAACGATCGCCGATTGCGACAAAATCATTCCCTACGTCGACATCCCTTTGCAGCACATCAATGACGACATGCTGCGGCGAATGTCGCGCCGCGTGACTCGCGATGAGACTCTCTCACTGCTTGACCGCATGCGAACCGCCATTCCCGATCTGACTCTGAGAACGACATTCATCACCGGCTTCCCCGGCGAAACGGAAGCCCATGTGGACGAGCTGGCTGAGTTCATTCAGACACAACGTTTTCAGAGGGTTGGCGTCTTTAGCTATTCACTCGAGCCCGATACGCCCGCCGCGTTGTTGGATGGACATATTGAGGAGAGTGAAAAAGAAGCCCGACGCGATCGGCTCATGGAGATTCAACAAGGGATCGCTTTTGAACTGACTCAAGCGAGAATCGGCAAGCCGCTCGAAGTCATACTGGACGCGGAAGTTCAGGGTGAGCAGAATGTCTGGGTGGGTCGCTCGAAGTCCGATGCGCCCGATGTCGATAGCCTGGTCTTCGTCACGGGCGGCGACGCACCGCTCTCTGCAGGAGACATCGTAAGGTGTGAGGCGGTTACAGCGCAGGGCTACGATTTGATCGCTGTACCAATCGAGTAACCCAAGACGACATCGAAGCAAGCAATGAGCGAAGCAAAAACCGAAGCAAAAACCGAAGTGAAGACCGAAGCGAAGACCGAAGCGAAGACCGAGGCGAGCAATGTTATCGTCAACGTGCCTAACGCGATAACCGCGGTCCGGTTGGTGCTGGCGATCGCTCTGTTTGTGCTCCAGTCATTTCACCTGTATTTGCCGGCGCTCATTATGTTTATCCTCGCGGCCGGCACTGACTGGATGGACGGGTACTGGGCGCGAAAATACGGACAGGTCACCAAGCTCGGTCGCGTGTTCGACCCCTTTGTCGACAAAGTCCTGATTTGCGGCGTCTTTATTTTTCTCGGCGCCGACTACCCGAACTCGGGAGTTCACGCCGGAGTCGCGGTGATCATTTTCGCGCGCGAGATGCTGGTCACCGTGCTGCGCAGCATGATAGAGCAGGGTGGAGGCGACTTTTCGGCGAGCCGCGCGGGAAAATGGAAAATGGTATTCCAATGCGCTGCCGTGGTGATGAGTTTGATTGCCTTGTGCGGGTACGACTTGCCCGATTGGTACGGCACGGCATTGACTGGCGTTGTTTGGTTTGCAGTCGGTTCCACTATCTATTCTGGAATTGGATACATCAACGCAGCCGCCAAGTTCTTTAAGGACCGCCCGTGAGTCAGCAACTGCTCGCCCAGCAAGCCAGTTCTATTCTGTCCACGGGCGTTGGTCTTTATCTTGTCGTCTTGCCCTTGGCGAGCTTGGCCGCTTGGCTTTATGTCGTCCAGCGGCTTTTCACGGGCGGCGATCTCTTGCCGCTCGCCAAGCGAAGACCGGCACCCTGGGGCCTGCTCGAAGTCGGGCTGGTGATTTGCGGTTGGTTTCTTTCTCTAGTCCTTGGGCTGGTGGTCGCAGCCTGGCTCGGCGGGTTTTCCATTAACGGCGTCCGGCTTGCCGAGCTAACCAGTTCGCAAGGCGCCCTCTTGATCGCCGTTCCCGCGTTCTTCCATTGGGGCGCCGTCTTGGCGATGGGCTATGCACTCAAACGTTTCGCCAGTTGGGACGACTTGGGCCTGGCCGATACGGAAATGCTCAGCGATATCGGTTTGGGTTGTTTCGCTTTCTTGCTTATTGTCCCGCCCGTTCTCATCCTTCAAAACATCTTGGTGGCGGCGTTCCCAGCTGAAGCGGAGCATCCGTTTATTGAGGTGTTGCGTTCCAAGTCCGAACCGCCGCTGATCCTGGCCATCTGTTTCGCTGCGGTGGCGACGGCGCCGTTTCTCGAGGAGTTCATTTATCGCGTGGTCGTTCAGGGATGGCTGGAGCGAGTGTTTTGCGGGTCTTTCGGCCACGAGCCGAGTGAGCAAACGCCCAACGTTGGCGAATCGATCGACTACGCGGATACAGAGCCAACATCGAGCGAGATCGATTCCGACGAGCCCGAAAAGCCAAGCAAGCACTCATTGGCGCCGCTATCCACGGCGGCGATTTTGATCTCATCTCTGCTGTTTGCCGGCGCGCATTTCGGCCACGGAACGGCGCCGGTTTCGCTTTTCTTTTTGGCCCTGGGGCTCGGCTACCTATACCAACGGACCCATCGAGTCACGCCGTGTATCGTCGTTCATTTCCTGCTGAACGCCCAGACGATGGCGCTTCTCTTGGTCCAGGTCTACTCGGGTGAATCGCCCGCCACGCCACAGTAGCGACTGCTTCCGCCGAATTGTCTGACCCGTATAATGAGCTGTCGCAAAGCACGCGAATTCCCCAGCAGGCCGCGGACGATCGACGGATGCGAAGGGACGACTTAGGAGAAAGTAAATGACGACTGGTTTTGGGATTATCGGCTGCGGCATGATTGCCAATTTTCACGCCAAAGCGATTGGCGACATCGATTCAGCTCGAGTCGCCGCTTGTTTCGACATGGTTCCCGAGCGGGCCGAGCAGTTCGCCAAAGAGAATGACTGTGCGAGCTACGGCGATCTCGACGCCATGTTGGCGGACGACAACGTCGATGTCGTGACAATCTGCTCGCCCAGCGGCGCCCACATGGAACCAGCCGTCGCAGCCGCCAAAGCCGGTAAACATGTGATCGTCGAGAAGCCACTCGAGATCACGCTCGAGCGATGCGACGCAATCATTGACGCCTGCCAGGAAGCCGGTGTGAAGCTCGCCGTCATCTTCCCTTCGCGATTCCATGAATCGTCGCGTCTGCTGAAGGGCGCCATCGATTCCGGCCGCTTTGGCCGACTCACCATGGGCGACGCCTACGTCAAGTGGTTCCGAACGCAGGAATACTACGACAGTGGAGCTTGGCGAGGAACCTGGAAGTTGGATGGCGGCGGAGCGTTGATGAACCAAGCCATTCACAGCATCGATCTGCTCGCATGGCTGATGGGGCCCGTCGCCGAAATCTCCGCCCAGTCAAGCACTCTGACTCACGAGCGAATTGAGGTGGAGGACGTCGCCGTCGCCGCACTGAAATTCGAGAGCGGCGCATTGGGAGTGATCGAAGCGACAACGTCCGCCTTCCCGGGCTGGCTGAAGAAAATCGAGATTCATGGCTCCGCAGGTTCGGCCGCCCTGGAGGAAGAAAGCATCGTGCAGTGGAGCTTTGCGGACGAGTCGAGCGAAGACGCGGAATTGCTGCAGAAGATGAAGGACAACACCGATACCGGAGGAGGAGCCGCTGACCCCTCAGCGATCGGCCACCACGGACACGCCATGTTGTTCGAGGATGCTCTCAACGCGATCGCCAGCGGAGGCGAACCCGCGGTGGACGGCGAGCAGGCGCGACGCTCGGTCGAGATCATTTTGGCCATTTATCAAGCTGCGGAAGAAGGCAAAACCGTGAAGCTTCCTTTGGCTGCGGATCCGAAACTGCGAGCTCGAGGCGAAGCGTAGTCGATTCGCGACGACACTGTTCGACGAAAAACTCTGGTACTCCAATCAGTGGAACCGACGCCATGGCCCAATGGATTCGCGTCGCAGCGCTCGCAGACTGCCCGGCAGGGGCTGCTCTTGAAACCGTCGTCGAAGACCGCATCGTCGCGATCTTCAATGTCGATGGCGAGTTGTTTGCGCTCGACGGAATTTGTCCGCACCAAGGCGGCCCGCTCGGTTGTGGCGCGTTACAGGACAAGATTATCACTTGTCCTTGGCACGGCTGGCAGTTCAACGTGGCAACCGGCGACCACCAGGCCGCGACCACACTAAAACATCCTCGTTATCCCGTCATTGTGCAGGACGGCGATGTCATGGTTGATCTTGATTCAGCGGGAACCGCATGACTCGGTATCGAGCATTCCGAAATTCCGACCCGCCGGCGATCGCAGAAATTTGGCGTAGCCAGAAACCGGTGCGCTCGCTCGCCCAGTCGGTCACTCCTGCGGTGCTCGATCGGGTGGTGTTCGCCAAACCCTATTTTGATCGCGAAGGCTTTCTGGTCGCCGAGGAGGAAGGCCGCCCCATCGCGTTTGTGCACGCGGGGTTCGCCGCAAACGACTCGCTCAGCGACCTCGATCAAACCAAGGGAGTGATCGCTCAGCTGCTTGTCGCGCCTCATCGCGAGGAAGATGCGATCGCTGCGGAGTTACTTGAACGCGCCGAACAGTATCTCGCCGATCACGGCGCCAAGCAGATATGCGCCACAGGCTTTGCTCCCGAATCCGCGCCGTTCTATATGGGCCTGTTCGGCGGCTGCACGCCCGCTGGCGTACCGGAATCTGACGAGCAGTTGAGTCGGTGGGGGGATGCTTGGAGTTCGACGGTCGACAGACGAATCGCCATCATGCAACGCTCGTTGGCTGGCTTTCGACCTGTCGTCAACCGCGACCAAATGCAAATTCGACGACGGTTCCAAATCGAAGCCGAACTCGACCCTTCATCGTCTTCCTGGTGGGAAGCCTGTACAGCGGGTTTCGAGCATCGAACTCGCTTCAACCTGATGGCGCGAGACGGCGACACGCCCTGCGGCGCCGTCACCTATTGGGACATGGAGCCCATCGCGAGCAGCTGGGGAGTTCACGCCTGCGGTTTGCTCGATCTTTCGATCGACGAATCGCGGCGCCGCGAAGGCCTCGGCACTTTCCTGGGCAGCGAGTCACTCCGGCAAATGCAATCTCAAGGCGCGACGTTGGCCGAATGCCATATCGATGTGACGAACGAAGCCGGCATGGCCCTCGTCGCCAAACTCGGCTTCAATCAAGTCGAACTCGGCGTCGTCTTCCGCAAAGATCTCTAACTGCCTCGCCTTTTTGCAGCAACGTGGCTGGTGATCCCAGCCGGATTCCAGCTGTAGTGGAAACGCTTCCAAGAGACGAGTGTCGTTGGTGAATCATTTTCGCGGTCAGGGCAAAGTGGGAGAGGCGGCTTGTGGCGGCACGCGATTAAATCACAAGCCAGCCGCGTCTGGATCGAGACTCACTCGCTCGATTCTTTCGCGATCCGCAGGTACGTCGCGATAGCTCGATCGTACGCGGCTCGCGCGGCGGGACGTTCGGCAACCGCGATTCGAGTATGTCGATTCTTCCAGAGCAACTGGATTGCTTCGGCGCACCAGCGAGCGCTTCGACGCGATGCCCGAATGGGCTTCTTGTCGACGATCACCGCAACGGGATTGGTGTGCAGTTGAGGGAATTGTCGGATCGCAATCCAGCTGCTCTTGTCGACGCTCGCTTCGTATCGAATCTCGTGCAGTTTGCCGTCCGCTTCGACGTTAAACGTGGCGACCGATTCGCCGTTGACAATCACTTCCACCTTGCGCTTTCCGCCTGCGACCCACTCGTCGTTTCGAGGAGCGTGCAGGTGCACCGTGTCGCCTGACATCCGGCGTCCCGACGGCGCGTCTTGCAGTCCATAAGCCACCGCCCGCGGCGTTTCAGGAGCAAAAGCGACTTTCGCGGTTACCATGACCTTACCCGGCTCGGTAAGAGCGACGTCGGCCTCGCCGGGCTGTTGGTTCGCTACCCGAAAGTCGATGGCGTGCGCGAAGCCGTCGGAGACATAGGATTGCCCTTTCGCCAAACCGCGACACCAGGTTTCGAAGTCGATCTCCTTCACGTCGCCCATACGAACGTAGACTCTGCCTTGCCCAACGCGGCGACTGCTCATGCACGGGAAATCGGTTTCGCCGCTTAACTTGAGCGGGAAGCCGCAATTCATCAGGTGGTACCAGGTGTTCCATTCGGGGACGCGAGCGGTATCCATCGCACTGATGAAGTCGCAGACACCCTCCGCCGTCGTAACGAAAACTTCCATCGCTCCGGCTCCATTCATTTCCGGAACAACATAGTTCGGCAATTCGTCAGCGGCTTGGTCGATCGCCGCAGTCAGCTCCCGCAATGAGAGCAGACCGTCCTTTTGCTCGTCCATCGATGCGAATGCCGTTGGCAGCAACGCCTGTTTCGATTCGCCTGGACTGAGCGAGCCATCTGCGTTGGAATCGAATTGGTCGAGCAGTCGTTTGGCGGCTGAAGGAGCGTTGACATGCATTGCCGAATGCGGGTATCCGGTCACGCCTCCTTGCTCCTTGCACCATCGCATCACCGGCGCGGTCCAGGTCGGCCAACCATGAGTCTTCGAGCCTTCGGAACCGGGGTACGTTTGATCGCTCAGGTTGAGTAAGCAGACATGTCCCAGCGCGGCCGAGCCAAAACCGCTGATTTCCAAATCGTATTTGAGCACCGTTTTGGCTTCGCTGACACGAGCCGCATCGGGAGAGAAATACTGACGTTGAAAATCGAAGCAGGGCCCCCACGTCAAAACACAACCGACATTCAGGCCCTCGCCTTTGACTTGCATGAACATGTCTTCGGGACGCACGCCCTGCGTCGGGTTGTCGTAGTGCGAACAACCGGCGCCGTGGATGTGATGATCGCCGCCATAGTATCCAAAAGCGGCGGGATCGATCCATCGATCGAGCTGGAAACGCCAAGGCGCCGTTCCCTTTGCCGAAACATCCAATTCAGCTCGGTGCCGCACGTACTCGGGGCCGCGCGAGTATTCAACGGAGTAGTTTCCCGGCGGCAAGAGCACTCGGCCGCCGTCGTTTCGATAGATGTGAGGTTGGAAGAAGAAGTCGGGCGCTAGGCGTTTGGCTTGAGGCGGAAAGACTCGGCCATGCGAGTCGCGAATCAGCATTCGAACCACCGTCGGCGATCCGTCTGCATCACGCACGGCGATGGGAACCGAGATCGCTTTGCGAACATGAAACAGAACCGGCGCCTCGCCTCGAAAGCCAATGTCTTGCGTGCCGGCGCCGACGTCGAACGCCAATGTCGCTTCGCGTTTGCCCGCTTCACTCGAATAGATCAGAACAATGGCGTATTCCAGTTCGAGCCCGCTGAGTTTGATCGTCATTGGCGGCGCTTGGAACATCTCAACCGAGAGAAAACGGCTCGTCGATCCGTCGGTGGTTTCGCCTTCCTTCAATTCTGTTTGCGCTTGACGCTTCAAGCTTCCCGATGAGGGGCCGGAATAAACCGGCCCGCTTTGTGGGCTGAATACGCGAAGCTGTCGAGTGACCGTGCTGGCGTTGACAACTTTCACAAGATGCGGCGTGAACCCGTGCTGCTGCAGTATCGCGGAGCCGGGGCCACGCGCGACTTTGACCCGGACTTCCGGATTCAAGGAAACTTGGACCAACACATTCGGGTCGAGCAACCGCTGCAGCTCGCTCGCGTCGCGCCGCTTGGCCGCCGCGCGAAGTTTTTCAACCGTCTCCGCTGGCAGAGGCGAGCCGAGAAAATCGAACGCGGTGATCAGCCGAGTGACGTTGGCTGCGAGCGGTTGAGCTTCGACATCGACAATTGGCAGTACGTCTTCCCGAGGCTCAGGCTCTTCAGCATGGACAGCGACCTGCGGCCCGATGATTGAATGGAGTAGAGCGAACAGAATTGCCATCGTCAGTGTCGCGCGCCATCCCATTTTTTGCTCCTTCGCAGCTGAACCCCAACACCGTCCCTATTTTGTTTTCGCTTAGTATAAGCAGGCAGTAGCCGGCCTTGCCAGAAGTCGGGCAGAGTCCAGAAAGATGGCAGAGCCTCTGCTCTCAAGGCGAAGAATCAGTTGATCGTGTCTTGTTGACGATTTTGGGCGCCAATGGCTTGCCAGTGCCGAATCGCCGATAGCTCGCAGTTTCAGGCGGCCCTCGATCGACGTCGCCATTCTCCACTGCTGTCTGAGAAGAGACGAGAAGTCGAGTCACGCGGTTCGAAAGCACTGCGGATAATTTGGAGCTTCGAAACGGCCACTGCGGCAGGATGCCCCAGCCACGGGCCTTGCGACAAACTTTCCGTTTCTCGCTCAATCGTCTTGAGCAACGAGAAATGCGGTCGCGTGGGTCCGGCAATGAGAAACAGCGAGTTGTAATTCAGTGATATTGCGATCTTCGAACATCGTTCGAGCGACTCCGCCGAGGGCAACTCGAGTGGTCAGGTGGTCGCGGCGAAGCTCGATATCGAGCCAGGTCAGACCAGGCTTCCAACCGCCGAGCAACTCTACGACAGCTTCTTTACCCGCCCAATAGCTCGAATAGTATTGCGTTGCGCGAGCTCGCGAACTGCAAAAACGGATTTCAGCCGGCGTGAAGACTCGAGTCAAGAACAACTCGCCATGGCGCTCGATGAGGTTGGCGATGCGCAAGCACTCAATGACCTTCGTGCTGACTCCGATGATGCTCACGCGTCAATAAACTCCCTCGACCACGCCTTCGCGCCGGCCTAGTCCATCCAGTGCGCTGTTGTTTTACTTGCCAGGCGGCAGCAGCCCGCAGGCCTCTTGCGCGCGCTGCAAAACAGCGCCCGCTTTCTTGCGAGCTTTCTCGGCGCCGGCTGCGAGAATCTGAGCCACCTCGTCAGGCTTCGCCTCGTACTGCTCGCGCCTTTCGCGAGCCTCGGCAAAATAGTCCGCCGCCGCATCCGCCAAAGCCTTTTTAACTTCGCCGTAACCAAATCCGCCACGGCGATAGAGGTCGGCCATCGCTTGCTGAGACTCCGCGTCCGCGAACACGCTATACAACTCGAACAAGTGATCGGTCTCCGGGTCCTTCGGATCCTCCATGGGCCTCGAATCCGTCGGGATCCTCATGATCTTCTTGCGTTGCGGCTTGAGAGGTTCAAAGACCTCAATCGTGTTGTCATAGCTTTTCGACATCTTTTCGCCGTCCGTGCCCGGCACCCGTTGACTGTTTTCCAACAGCCTAGGTTTCGGCAGGACGAACACATCGCCGTAATGATGGTTGAAGCTCTGCGCCAAGTCGCGGCAGACTTCGATGTGCTGCACCTGATCGGCTCCGACCGGCACCGTGTCCGCGTCGTACGCCAAGATGTCGGCCGCCATCAGGACGGGATACGTGAACAAGCCCGCGCCGGCTGTAAGCCCCTTATCCTTTTTGTCCTTGTAGGCGTGGCAACGTTCGAGGTGTCCCATGCCGGCGCCCGTCATCAACAGCCAGCAGAGCTCACTGACTTGCGGCACATCGGATTGCACAAAAAGAATAGCTCGATTGGGGTCGAGTCCCAGCGCGAGCAAGTCCAGCGCGGCGTCGTGCGTGTGTTGCCAGAGCGTTTTCGCGTCACGAACCGTCGTCAGCGCGTGAAGGTTGGCGATGAAGTAATAAGCCTCTTCTTCATCTTGCAGCTCAATGTACTGACGGATGGCACCGAAGTAATTGCCCCAATGGAATCGACCCGTCGGTTGGATACCGGAAAGTACTCGCATGACCTGTTGACCTGTTTCTATGCGTCCAATCGTTCGCACTTCGTGAATGGGAAATCGGTATGAATCAGAAAGCGTTCGAGCTCGGCATTGGCGGTCAAGCCTGGGTTGCGAATCTGCTCGAGTGAAACTCCAAGGTCGCTCGCGTCGTTTACCGTTTTCGCCGACGCCAAATTATGTGTTTCGCATCGATACGGAAATGTCCGAGATTCGTTTCGCGCCGACTTCCGCCATCGCCGATGGCAGTGCGTCGAGCAGCTTCATGGAGATGGTTGGGTCGACGTAGTTGGCTGTGCCGACCTGGATTGCGGTCGCACCGGCCGTAAGGAACTCCATCACATCATCGATGTTGCTGATGCCGCCAATGCCGACGATGGGAATTTCGACCGCTTGAGCAACCTGATAAATACAACGCAGAGCAACTGGCTTGATCGCAGGTCCGCTCAGGCCGCCGATCACGTTGCCCAAAATCGGCTTCCGGCGACGCCAGTCGATGGCCATTCCAAGGAGCGTATTGATCAGCGAAACCCCGTCCGCTCCACCCTGCTCAGCCGCCTTGGCAATGTCGGCGATGCGAGTCACATTCGGAGTGAGCTTGGCGAGAATCGGTCGAGCGCAGCCACTGCGAACATCGCGAACCAAGGCCTCGCACTTTTGTGGATCGGCCGCAAAATCGACGCCGCCGGAAACATTGGGGCAGGAGATATTAAGTTCGATCGCCGCGACGCACTCGTGCTCGTCGAAACGGCGAGCGACCTCGACAAATTCTTGTTCGGTTCGCCCCGCGATGCTGACCAGAATCGGAGCTCCGGTCGAATTGAGGTAGGGCAGGTGATGGGCGACGAACGCGTCGATTCCGTCGTTGTCGAGCCCGATAGAATTGAGCAGCCCGGCCGCCGTCTCGACGGTCCTGGCCGGTTGGTTTCCGACTCGCGGTTCCGCCGTGATCGTCTTGGGAATGATCCCACCCAAACGCGAGAGGTCGACGAACGACTCCATTTCTCGCGCATAACCAAACGTGCCGGAGGCCACCAAGATGGGATTCGGCAGCCTCAATCTTCCTATTTCCACCGATAAGTCGGCGTGCAAGCCGTTCGCCACGACGTGTCCTTCAAGTCCGAGCGACCGCCGGGAGACCGGCAGGGAAGGGTATCACCAAAATGTATCGGCCCTCTCCTGTGGCGACAATCGGGCGCCGCGCCCGGTTTCCCCTCGCGCAGCAAGAGCGCAGCGGATTCGCCGCACGCACTCCGTTGCTTTCTTAGATCGAGCTTCCAGTTCGGCACTCGCCCAATCGACGCCATCTCATATGACGCGATTACCGACGCAGCAGCAGCGCGCCGCCAGCCATCGCCGTCGGCAGCTGTCGCTGCGCTCGTTGAGTTGGTGCGAGTTGTTCCGAGTTACCATCGGCGCGAGGATCGACGGACGTCGACCCGAAGCGGCCCTAGATAACGCCGCCATGCACTCGGAATGGCGTCATGTGATCCGGTTGTTCAACGAACCAGAAACGCTCCCATTCCAGCAGCAAGGCGCGGAAATTCTCGGACTGGAAAATCAACTGTTCGGTGCGTAATGTCGGATCGCCCGAGTAGATAGGCAAGATACAACCGACATTCGTACTCATTGCGACACCTAACAATGCCGCGAAGATCAGCCGACGCATGACACTTCCTCCATGAAACCGTGAGCGCAATCCACTTGCGCACCACACGTTACGGTGAGAGCATTCCGCTATCCCCGTTCGCTCAGACTTGTAATTTTCATTTGTTGCAAATCATGCGGGAGGAGAGTTGCAACACGTCGAATGACGCTTTGGAATTGTTCGCGAAACAATCGTCGATTGGGTCTACGATTGTCCCGGATTTGGCTCATAAGTTGTTGGTCCGTCAATACTTCCTGTGGCAGGAGGAGCAACCGCAGACTCGTTTGATTCAGCGGCCTCTCGCGCTGCACGAGCACGCTCCGCCTCTTCCTGTTCGAGCTGTCGAACCCTTGCCTCCATCTCCTTACCAGGCTTAAACGTCACCACGAATTTCTCTGGTACGTCGACCCGATCACCCGTCCTTGGGTTACGCGCCTTGCGAGCGGCACGCTTCTTCACCTCAAAAACGCCAAAATTACGTAGCTCAATACGACGCTCCTCAACCAACGTTTCCACGATGGCGTCAAAGGTCTTTTGCACGATTTCCTTCGTTTTGAGCTGGGTAAGACCAATCTCTTCGGAAATCGTTTTCACGATCTCTTTCTTGGTCACTATTTGCGTCTCCTGAGCAGAGGTTTAGTTGTCCCAAGTGTAAATACAGCAAGCACTAGAGTCAAGCTCAAAGCCTCTGGTTGTCTGTCCTTCGCGGTGACAAAGGGATGACAGTTAACGATAACATGTTCTGTTAAGTTGTTTATACGGAATGACTTACATTGAGTTGCCTGTTTGTGGCTGATGGTCTCTTCGTAAGTCCTTGTTGACAACATAGTTATCGAATATTGCTTGCCATCAGCCCGCCATCAATTCTGCCGGCTGGACGCCCCAGCCAAGGCAACCACACACGTGCGCCTCGACTGGATTCGATAGGCACTCGAAGCCATCATCGGTTACCCAGCCCGCAAACTTCAACTTTTCGTTACAACTGAACCCAAACCACCCCGGAAGAGGGGAGAGCCTGGCTGCGGCGTAATGTGCAGTTCACGGCTGGGTATTGAGGGCGTTCGGAAACGCGGATCCGCGGTGGGATAGCGTCGCGACACAACGGCAGAACAGAGATACTGGCAGAACAAAGAGACTGTTCTGCTCTCACTTAGCGGGAGCTAGACGCGCATCACTTTCCGCTGGGCTTCGATCTGCTCGAGCTGGACGAGTTTACCTTGACCGCTGCCGGGGCAGATCTCGCAGGTGTCCTCCCATGCCTGTTTTGACTTCAGGTTGGAATCCCAAAACGGCCAAGTTCGGCACTGCCTGGGTCGAGCTTCGTAGACCGTGCAGTTTTTCTGGTCATTGTCGAAGAACACGCAGTCACCGTTCGAGAACTCTTTCAAGCTCTTGCGGATGCCGACCTTGCGAACATGCTCGTGCTCAAACTCATCGACTGACATGCCGACGCACTCAGCCAATCCCGCGATTTCGGCCTTGTTAACCCAGACGAAACCGGGCGCACCCGTACAACAATCGCCGCATTGGGAGCATTCAAATTTTAGGCCGTCACGGTACCAGGGCTCTTTCATCGAAGACCTGCTGCAAGAGTCGAAACGCGAAACCGCTGCCGTGTGGTTGTACCGTTTTTTTCCTGATTGGCTAGTGCTGCTGGCCCCCGGCGAAATCTGAATTGGATCCTTCTCCGCGGGCTTGGCGTCTCCGCGAGCCACTTTTTCTCTAGACGAACGGAGTTCACGCTGAGACGCGAAGAGCGCGAAGAGCAATCGGAATAGGATTCGTCTCCGCGTGCCACTTTTTCGCTTGAAGGAATTAGACGGACGGAGTTCACGCTGAGGCGCGAAGATTCGCATTTTTTAGCCCATCTCGCCACACTCGGCGATCTCCGCAACAGCGGCGATCGCGGATTGCGTATCGGCCTCGGTCGTGAAGAGTCCGGGGCTGAAGCGGACGACGCCTCCGTGTTCCGCGCCGAAGAGCGTATGGATTTGCGGGGCGCATAGAAAACCAGCTCGCGCCTGAACGCGATGGCCGCTATCGAGCATCCCAGCGACCTCTTGTGGCGAGAATCCGTCAACGCCGAAGGCCGCCACCGCGCCGCGACGATTCGCGTCTTTGGGGCCGTATAGTGTGACGCCCCGCAGCTCGGCCAGGCCGTCGAGCAACTCATCGCGTCGATTGTCGAGTCGCCGTTGGATCTCGTCGCCGCCAAGTTCGCTCAGCCATCGCATGCCGGCGCCCAATCCAAGAATGGCTGGCACATTGTGGTTCCCTGACTCAAATCGATCGGGCGAGGTCGCGGGCTGTTCATCGGATTCGCTCTTCGTACCCGTTCCGCCTTGACGGTGCGGAAGCAGTTCGGCTTGAAGCGATTCGGGTACGCTCAACAGGCCGATGCCGAGCGGGCCGAGAAGTCCTTTGTGTCCGGGCGCGGCGACCAGTGTTGTAGGGTTTTGGGCGAATTGAAGTGCGTCGTGCCCGGCCGACTGGGCGGCGTCGATAAGGCAAGGCAGCTCGCGCTCGGCGGCTCGACGGCAAACCTCCTCAACAGGCTGCACGGCGCCAGTGACGTTCGACATGTGGGTGAGCACAATGAGCCGAGTCGCTGGCGTCACCGCGTCAAACAGTTCGTCGACGTCGACGATCGTGTCGGCACCGCAGGAGACTCGCGTTACGCTGACGTCCTGTTGCTGCTCTAGAAAACGGAGCGGTCGCAACACGGAATTGTGTTCTAGCTGAGTGGTGACGACGTGATCGTTCGCTCGCAAGAGACCGTGGATCGCTAGATTCAGCGAATCCGTACCGTTGCAGGTAAACACAATCGAGTTGCTTTGAACGCCTCCAAACGCTTTGGCCGTGAGCACTCGAGTTGTCTCGACGGCGCGCTCGACCTGTTGAGCTTCGGCGTAGACGCTGCGGCCGGCCGGAGCGCCGTTGGTTCGCATGTACTGCTCGACCGCTTCGTAAACCGTCTCGGGCTTCGGCCAGCTCGTCGCGGCGTTATCCAAATAGATGCGTGCTTCGGGCATTGTTCGCGCGTTTCTATCCGCCGATTTGATACATGGCGCGGTCTGGGCGAACGAAGTCAGGCTGGTCGATGCCATGGCCGGTCTTCTTGGCGGCGACGCAGTCCGTGATCAGCTTGGCCAATTCCTCATCCGTGCCGCCGTTTCGAAGCACGTCTCGAGCATCCCACTCGGTCGTCGAGAACAGGCAGTTTCGAACTTGCCCCTCGGCCGTAAGCCGCAATCGATTACAACTTTCGCAGAACGGCTCGGAAACCGGGTTGATAAAGCCAATCGATCCGCCGCCCTTGGCGAATCCGTAATCCATCGCCGGTTGGCTCGGGTCGGGTCGCTCAGCGGACACGAGCGGTCCGAATTGTTTTTCAATTTCAGCGCGAACTTCGGCGCCGCTCATGACCGACTTGCTCTGCCAACTCTCTTCCGCGTCGAGCGGCATGAATTCGATAAACCTCAGCTCAAGGTTGTGTTCCAACGCGTATTGAGCGAGAGGGATGATTTCGTGTTCGGTCACTTCTCGGATCGAGACGGCGTTGAGTCGAATCTTGTCGAAACCCGCCTCTTGGGCTGCGGCGATTCCGTCGAGCACTCGCTGAAGCCCCTTGCGGCGAGTAACTTGTTCGAACGTCGCTTCGCTCATACCGTCGAGGCTGATGTTGATTCGGCCAAGACCGGCGCGTTTCAACTCGACAGCGTGATCCGCCAACAAGATGGCGTTGGTCGTCATCGCGACGTCGCGAATCCCATCGATGGAGGCGAGTCGATGAACGAGATCGGCTAGGTTGGCGCGGACCAACGGCTCCCCACCAGTAATTCGCAAGCGGTCGACGCCCAGTCCTGCAGCAACTCGTGTGACCCGTTCAAGTTCTTCGAACGTCAGAATTGCCGACCGCGGTTTGAAGGCGACGTTCTCATTCGGCATGCAGTAGAAGCAGCGAATGTTACAGCGATCGGTGACGCTAATGCGTAGGTTGGAGTGTTTGCGGCCGAACGAGTCGATCAACTCGCCAGTTGTCGGGCGCTTCGCATTGCTATCCGCCATGGTCGTCTGGCCGTTCGGTGTGAGGTGGATTGTTTTGTTTGGTTCCTGAGAGGGGATCAACCCACTCGCTCGAGCCATCCGTCCAATGTTCCTGCTTCCAGATTGGCACAACCTCCTTGAGCGTGTCAATGAGCCATTTTCCCGCTTGAAAGGCAATTTCTCGGTGGGGCGAGCTGACAGCGATGGCCACGCTGGCTTCCTCAAGCTCCAATCGGCCTACGCGGTGGGCGATGCAGCAGGCAATGATCGGCCAGCGCGCATCCGCTTCCACTTCGAGCTCCGCCATCTTTTTTTTCGCCATTTCCGCGTAACATTCGTAGTCGAGCCATGCGGTTTGCCGCCCATCGGTAAACTCGCGAGTCGTTCCGAGAAACAACACGATCGCCCCGGCGCGCGAGGAGCTCACTTGGGACAAGACAAAGTCGGTTTCGATCGGTTGGTCGGTCAGGTAGATCATGGTTTCTTACGGCAACGGCTCATGGTCAAGCGGGCTCATTAGCAACAACCTCAGTTGCCGCAAAGGTCGATGCGATTTCAGCCTCCACTGACGGGCGGAATGCAGGCGATATCGTGCTGCTCGTTCACTTCATCGTCATCGGACGCGTATTCGGCATCGAGCGAAAACAAGAGTCGCTCGCCGAGTTCGGCCAAGGGCGGGTAGTGGGTCTGCAGCGATTTTCGCAGTCCGGCAACCGTTGTTCCTGCTGGCAATTCGATTTGGACTTCAGCGGCACCGGCCGCTTGCTTGGCCAACGCGAACATGCGGACATTGACGATCATGTTACGACAAACTCCTCGCCTCGCTGCGAGAGGCGTTCTGCGATTTCGGGCATCAGCCCATAAGCCAGAGCGAGGATTTTCAGTGGGTGAATCGTTGGGGTGGTCGTGCCTTGCTCCATTTGAATCTTGCACGCACTGCACTCGGTCGATCCGATTTGCACTCGAGGGCCCCTAATCTCGGAGATCAGACCCCAGCCCGCCCGCAAACTGTTTCGATAGTTTTCACTCTTCAGCCCCCACACGCCCGCCATCCCGCTACAGCCTTCCTTAAGCTCATGAACGGAGAGACCTGGGATCAACCGCAGCAATTCGCGACCGGCGGATCGGTCACTTAACGCTCGTATATGGCAGGGTTGATGATATCCCAACACGTAATTGATTGGCTTCAGGTCGAGTTCGAGATTGCCTGTTTGGTGCATCGACCAGAGGTAGTCGCAGGCCTCGCTTGTGTTTTCGGCGACGAGTCGTGCGTCATCATCATCGAGGATGTTGAGGTATTCGTGTTTGATCGCCATCACGGCGGATGGTTCGGTGGCGACGACGTGGTATCCCTGCCGCACGGCTTCGGCGAGTATGGCGACATTGCGCGCGGCGATCTGTCTCGCGGCGTCGAGAGCGCCCAGGGAGATGGCGGGCATTCCCGACGCTTGAAGCGACGGCGGTACGTAGGCGGAAACGCCGTTATGGCCCATTACGGCGACGACGGCTTCGCCTAATTGGGCGTCGAACCAGTTGGCGTATGTGTCGACGAAATAGACAATCTTGCGCCCCTCGCCTCGACGAGGCCTGGTCAGTCGACGCCTGCTGGCAATGTTGAGGAAGCTTCGCGAGGCGAGTCGCGGGAGCTTTCTTCCCCTCGCCACTCCCGCAAATCGCTCGAGCAGCCAGCGCATCGTTCGGTTGCCCAGGGCCCAGTTCGCCACCAATCGAAACTGCGATGCCCAGGAAGCCAGCGAGTCGATGCGAGCCATCAGCCAATCGCTGATCTTGAGCCCGTTCACAGCGACGTATTGCGATTTGCATTCTAAGACGAGTTTGGGGATGTCGACCGACGCGGGGCACTCCATACGGCACTGATGGCAGTTGACGCACAGGTCGGCAATCGATTTGAGCGACTCACCCGTCAACTCGTCCGCCGTCAATCGGCCAGTCACCACAGCTCGGACCAAATTCGCTTTGGCTCGCGGCGTCGCTTCTTCGCGCGGCGCGAATCGGAAAATCGGACACATCAACTCTTGCGGCGACTGCGTTCGGCAACGTCCGCATCCGTTGCAAGCGCGAGCTGCTAAGCCGATATCGGTCTCGTTCCAAACCAATTGCGGCGAGAACGATAGGATAGGCAGATCCGACGACCCCTCAGTCTTGGATTCCTGTGGCGCGGCATCGTCGCCGACTGCCTCGATCTGAGGCGCGACGGGACGCAAGTTGTTGGTCAACGGCGGCGGCGCTTCCGCGACCACTTTGCCTGGATTCAGCAGGTTGTTCGGATCGAAGATTCGTTTGATCTCTCGCAGCACATCGTACAGCGGGCCATAGTGCTTGCGGATATACCAGGTCCGACTCAGCCCATCGCCATGTTCGCCACTCACCGACCCGTCGACATTGTCGACCTCGGCGTAGAGTTCATCGGCGAGGTGTCGCATGCGGCGCAAGTCGTCCGGGTTGGCGAGGTCGAGGAACGGTCGAATGTGCAGCTGACCATGCGATGCGTGGGCGAACAACGACGCTGTGACGGCGTGTGTCTTCAGCACGTTCTGCAGCTTGCGAAGGAACTCGGGTAGCTTGTTTGGCGGAATGGCAATGTCTTCGATGAACGGCAGCGGTCTCGTCGATCCCTCGAGACGATACAGAAGCGGAATCACTCGTCGCGCCAATCGCCAATAGAGGTCGCGTTCGGATTTCTCGAGCGTCGTCCGCGAGTCGAAGGCCAGCTTCTTTTTACGCTGCAATCGGGTTGTCAATTGTTTCAGGCGGTCGCGAATCTCGCTCGGGTCATCGCCCGACATTTCGACCAGCAACATCGTCTCGGCGTCGCTAGGCAGCAGTCGCGCGTACCGCGGATCGGTTTCTCGAGCGATCGACAGCAGCCGGCGGTCCATCATGTCGCAGGCGTCGGCGCCGAATTGCGAGACTTCCATCGCGCCGCGAGCGGCAGTTTCGACTCGGTCGAAGAATATGAGTGCGAGACCGCGATGTTTCGGCACGACCTGCGTCTTCAGTTCGAGCTCGGTGGAAAGTGCGAGCGTGCCCTCGGAGCCAACCAGAAGCCTGGCCAGATCGAGCTCTCCCTTGGCGTCGTCAAACAGGTCCCAGACGTGGTACCCGGCGACACATTGCATCGTCTTGCGGCGATACTTCTCGATCAGGTCGGCGTTGCGCACCAAAAGCTCGCGAACTCGCCGCACGATCGACCTCAGCGTAGCCGACTCGCCCGGATTCTTTCCGTCTTGAATCGCATGTTTCTTGAAGACGACGCGTTCGCCATTGGCTAGAACGGCATCGATCGAAACGACGTGGTCGTGGGCGGCGCCGTATCGCGGAAAATGACTGCCGGATGCGTTCAGCGCGACGACGCTCCCCATCGTTGTCACGCTTCGCGTCGAGGGGTCCGGACCAAAGACGCGTCCGCTCTTTGCGAGTTGGCGATTCAACTGGGCCAGAACAACGCCCGGCTGCACTCGCACCCGGTCGTCTTCGATCGCCAACACTCGCCGCAACGAATGAGAAAAATCGATTACCAAGCCGGGACCTAACGATTGGCCAGCCAGCCCTGTCCCCGCGCCTCGCGCGTGAATCGGCAGCTCGTTGGTCGCGGCGTATCGGACGCTCGCTTGAATGTCTTCCAGCGAACGCGGACGAATCACGCCGAGCGGCTGAATCTCGTAAACGCTCGCGTCGCTTCCATACAATTGCACAAACGCATCATCGCAGCGCACCTCGCCCTCAAGCAGGCCGCGAAGGTCTTCTTGGATTCGCTCCCTCTCCTGGTCCATGGTGGGCTCGCGCCGATGGTTGGAAAAGTGAAACGCCGTTCAAGAGTTGAAAGGCGACGCGATGACTAATCTGAATCCAGGCCGTTGGCCGCCGACAGTTGTGAGGCCGATGCTTCCGCCTCAGCTAAGCGGGCCGCCTGTTGACGATAGCGTTCGTGGATTTCCAGATCGAATGGCGAGTAGTCCTTCTCTTCATCCAGGCCTCGATACTCCGCGTGACATCGATAGCATGTGAGCACGTTGCCCATCCACAAATACAAAGCCGCGTCAATCAAAGCCGACACAAACAGGATGCCGAATGCGACGTAAATCAAATAGTAATACCAGGCGATGCTGCTAAGAGTGAAACCGAAAGCGATGATGCCGAGACCGAGATGCTGAGGGAAGTCTTTCCTCACGAACAATTCGTCGCTTGGACAAGCAAGACAACGAACCACTTGCTCATCGTCAATCGCGTTGTCGGGCATCAGAATCGAGTGGCTGCAATTCGGGCAGACCAGGCTCTCTGTTGTCGAGTCGAATGGGACGCCTGCGGTCTTTTCGCATTTCGGGCAGAGGTAGTGAATCTTCATCAATCGTGCGACGTGAGCTCCACATGGGAAAACTTGCGTTGAGAAATTGATCGTGGTCGCCGTCGCGAGATGACTCGACGCAAGCTCCCTGACCGAACCGACGCCGAGCGGGTTGCCGTGATGGCAATGTCTGCGCCGTAAGACAGCTCGTTATTCTAAGCTTAGACGGAGAATCATGGCATGGGCCGTCCCGCGATTTGGAGCACTTTTTGCCCCGTCCCAAACGCCCTTGCGGCTCCCGACATGCTCCATTTTGAACACGAGCCGGCCTCACGAAGGGGATAAATCGACCTAGAGCGTGTAGATGGCGCCAACCGATAGCAATTGCGAAAAGAGCTCGCCCATGAACACCACAATCACGCCGGCATAGAGAATTCCAGTGGCGCTCTGCGTGTTGGGGACCTTGAGCGTGTACCAGGCGAGAAGCGCCATCATCAATGCGCCTAGCAGACCGAGAATCCATCTCGCCGCAATCCATACCCAAAACATCGTCTCGACGGCATCCGCGGCGCCCAAGTGGATCCAGAGTCCAACTGCCGCCAGAATCGAACGCAAGATCACCGCGATAATCATCATGGCTACGAGCCGCTTGAGCGGAGTGAGAGTCATCGACGGCGTGTTGAGATACCAATGGCCGAGGAACATCGCCGCCATCGTGGCGCCAAGCAACAGGCCGCTCGAAACTAGCTCACACAAGCCGAGCACGATGCCGGTCGTCGTGGTCCCTTGGCTCCAGCTTGTCGCCAAGCCCGCGCCGACAATCCCCAACACCGCAACGATGTAGAGCAACACGGCGCCGATCTGCTTCCGCTCGTATAACCAGACCACGGCGCCGATGTAGCTGATCACGGCGAGCGCAATCGCGATTCCGGTTATGGCCGGCGCCGGCAGGTCACTCGACGCCATCGCGCTGCGGCAAGTGTAGGCGGCCAACGCCGCGAAGGTGTTGAGCCCCATCAGCACCCACAAATGGACGCGATAGAAACCGGCTGATACTAAACTCGACGGCGTCACCGCCATCGCTAACGACATCCCGAAGGTGAGTCGGAAAACGAATTGAACCAAGACCAGCCAGATATCGTCCATTGCCTATAACATTCTTCAACGGAGTTTTTGACGGCGGCGCCGCCGTCAGACTTGCACGCAAGACGACATCATCAGTTTACCGTCGCGAAATGCTGAACCGCTACTTCTGACTGCCGTAGATCAGCTGCATGACTTCGGAGCGTGATGAAACGTCGCTACGAAAAACACCTTTCATCGCCGAAGTAACACAGAGACTACCCGGCTTTCGAACACCGCGAATCGTCATGCAAGTGTGCGACGCCTCGACGACGACAGCCACGCCCTTCGCAGCGAGCTCCGTTTCAAGCAAGTTAGCGATCGTTTCCGTCATGCGTTCCTGCACTTGAGGTCGACTGGAGACGACATCGACGACCCGTGCGAGCTTGCTCAGCCCAATCACCTTGCCGTCGGGAAGATAGCCGATATGGGCCTTACCCATGAATGGCAGTAAATGGTGTTCGCAAACGCTGTGAAACGTGATGTCGCGAACCAGCACAACCTCGTCGTACTGTTCCGTGAAGAACTTCTGCAAATAGGGTTTGGGGTCGGTGTGCAGGCCGGCAAACATCTCCGCGTACATTCGAGCAACTCTGCCCGGCGTCTCTCGCAGCCCCTCGCGCTTGGGATCTTCGCCAACGGCGGCAAGAATCTCTCGCACTGCGGCCTCCACGCGAGGCAGGTCGACGTGTGTGGACGTATCGTTAGGCATGGAATCCTCTCGGAAATCGGACGCTGGGCACCGTTTGAATCGTGTCGCGGCAGGCTAGTGCCGCGTCAACTCTAAAAATGGGGGTTGGCTTCGGCGTAACTTGACTTGGCGGCGTACGATACAAACACTGGGATCCTAATTCTTAGTGTTGACGCTGCACTAGTCGGCCTGCGGGCGTCGAGCAGACACGAGTGAATTTGGGGATCGTGAACAGAAGATGCATGCTACGCCGCGACTCAGCCCGCGGTCAACATGGGCAATATCGAGGACCGGACGCGATTCGCGATCCAGTATTCCCTTCGAGCGAGACACGATGGACCAAATTCGGTCTGCCCTTCCACTTCTTCCCAACCTCACGCGTAGTAGTTGAGGCGGCTCATTGCTTGATTAGACGCAGAGAATTGGAGGTGCTGGATGAACGGACTCGCCAGAAATCATCCCTCTTCCGAGCTCGAAACGCGTTTGGGCCCGCCGAATTCAAAGGTGAGCTGAGGGTCCATTCGAGACGCGCCGGGATTCAATTCCTTAAACAACAGGCTCGGCTGAATGTCGTGATTGTCCTGATACTTGTCGCTATCGTACTCGCGTATGCTGCCCTTGATCTCGTGATAGAAAATCTGGCAGATAGGGATGTTGGGATAGATGCGAACCGGCTGCACGGCGAACATTTCCAGAGTCCAGTATCCCATGAATCCGACGTCGCCAAATCCAGCAGTGACATGGACAAAGAGGCCGAGCCGACCGACCGACGAACGGCCTTCGATCATCGGAACCAGCTCGTGGGTCTCGGTGCGCTCCTTCGTTCTGCCCAGGTAGAGTTGGTGCGGATTGAGAACCATCCCGTCCTCGGGAATCGTGATCCGGCGAACTCGATTCGGCTGCCGCATATCCAGCACGACCTCTTCGTAGGTCATGATCTCTTCGTGCAGCGTCAAGTTGTAGCTGTTGGGATTGATGCGAGACTCGTCAAACGGATCAATTACAATCCGCTCGCCAAGGTTGCGCTGAATCTCGTCGCCGGACAGGATCATGTCGTTCTCACCGTTTGAATTACACGAATAGTTGCAGACTACGTGAGAGCATTAGCAACGTGAGCGGTTCTGCGTGCGAATTTAGATCTGAAGAGACAAGGCTTACCCAAGTCGCAGCGGCGGGACGCCGAAGTCGCTCTTGGATCGTGGTGGATAAGAACTGCACTTTCAGTCCGCCGATAGAATTTGCGATCGCGTGCGCATTGTGTCGGAACCAACCACGAGGGTCAAGCGGCGGGCGATGGTTGCCAAAAAATCATTCGCATGCTCGAAGGCACTCGCTTCGCCAATCGGTTTTCTCGCGGTTTCCGGTCGGCGTCTGCTTGACTTTCCCGTCGGCGAGAGCTTGAAATGCGGCGAATTGACGGCCCTCGGCTTCGGCGCTACACTGAATGCCTCCATCGCCTATGGAAACGACACATGGAATCTGAGCCCCATCCTCTTTACGTCAAGGGGATCGCCTATTTCAACGAATTCGAATTCTACGAGGCGCACGATATCTGGGAGGAGCTGTGGTCCGAATACCAAGGGCCCTCGCGAGCTTTCTATCAAGGTCTGATTCAGGTCGCCGTCTGCCTGCACCATTTCAACAATGGAAACACTCGCGGTGCCCGGAAGCTCTATCACAGTTCGCGCAATTATCTCGCTGACTTCCTGCCCACCCACATGGATCTCGATCTGCAGCGGCTGTTCGACGAAATGGAAGTCTGTTGTCGTGAAATTATCGACACCGACGAAGAGTACCCAAAAGCCGAATTGCACGCCGACCTAATCCCCATTCTGCAGATGGGGCCGTCGATTGAGCTTCCACCGGTCGTCATCGACGAAGAAGAATGACAGTCGGTGCGAGTCGGTAAGCGGTGCGAGTCGGTAAGCGGCGCGAATTGGTAAGCGGCGCGTCTTAGCGGACCGCTGTCAGTGCCGATCGCTATCGAGCCAGAGCGCTGATAAGGCAGGCTGCACTTCTCTTACAGAGCTGTTCCTTTACCGAGCTGTTACAAAAGCGGCCGGGTGTTCACGGTAAACTTGTAAAGACCAACGCGTCTGTATCGCGATCGCCGAAAGGAAAATTGAGATGACCAGATTGCCCTATGCGTCTTTGCACGCCGCCCTGTTGCTGCTCGCCCTGATTTTGTCCAAGCCGTCCTCAGCGGCTGACAAGCCGAACTCCGCCGAACTGAATCTGACAACGGAAAAAGTGATCGTCTTCAAAGACGGTTATTGCCTCGTCCTCAAACGCGGCGTTGCGACCACGGATGAGAATGGCGAGATTTTTACGACCGAAGTGCCAGACGCCGCCGCGTTGGGATCATTTTGGGCGGTCCCCAAGAAGGGCCGCATGATCAGCATGGTCGCCGGCTGGTCCGAAAAAACAGACGAGGAGGCCGAGGACGTACGCTGCGCGCAGACGCTGGAAGTCTTGGTCGCGAATCGAGGAAAATCGTGCACGTTGCAGCTCAAGGATGTCAAGCTGAGCGGAGTCATCGAGACCGTGCTGTCCCGCGAAACTTCCGCTCCGATTGCCGAATCTCACCGGAGCACACTGGATGCCGAGCTGTTCCGCGCGTTGTCGCGTTCGAGCGTCTCATCCGTGCCGCCAGATGCGACAGCAGCTCCTCGCGTTAGCGGAGTGAGTGGACACTATTTCGTTTTGCGGAACGATAACGGCGATACGCTGATCAACGTGTCCGAGATTCGTCAGCTTACGATCCCTAACATGAAGACGACGATCGAGCGGCGGATCACTCGAACGACGAAATCCAAGCGTTTGAGATTTCGCTTCGAAAAGCCGAGCCAGAAGCAAGAGATCTTGATCAGCTATTTCCGTCCAGGCGTCCGCTGGATTCCATCGTATCGAATTGATCTCGCCGGCAACGAGGGCAAAAAGACGAAGATGGCGGAAATCTCGATGCAAGCCGAGATCATCAACGAAGCGGAAGACTTGATCGACACGCCGATTGATATCGTCGTCGGCGTGCCCAACTTTCGATTCAGAAACGTAACGAGTCCGTTCACGCTGGAGAAGGTGCTTCGCAACGCATTGCAACAAGCGGCGCCGCAATTGATGGGGCAATTTCGCAACAGCATGTCCAACGCCATGTTCAGCCAGCGGGCAGGAGAGTTTAGCCGTCCTGGCCCGCATCCCGGTGCTGGCGTCGAAGTGGCCGGTGTTGACTTGCCGCCAGAACTGAGCGCCGGCGGCGGTCACGATTTGTTCGTTTACAATCTTCCCGCGCTGAGACTTCGCAAAGGGGAACGAGCGGCGGTGCCGATTTTCACGAGCACGGCGCCCTACCGAGACGTGCACACTTGGGACTTGCACTACACTCGCGCCGACGTCGCCACCAGTCCCAGCGGCTCCGGCATTCAGTCTCCGCTAACACTGTCCGAAAATAAAATCTGGCGACAGATTGAACTCACCAACAATACGAATGTGCCTTGGACAACCGGCGCCGCCATGATTATGGATGGCCAACAGCCGCTCGCCCAAGAGTTGCTCACCTACACCTCGCCAAAAGACTATTGTCGAGTGCCCGTGACAGTGGCGATCGATGTTCGAGGGAGTCACGAGGAAGCCGAGTTCGATCGACAACTCAAGGCGCTTCGCTGGAGCGGCTATGACTACGCCAAGATCCAGGAGCGCACGAAGCTGTCGGTCAAGAATCACAAGTCCGAACCGATCGCGCTCGAGATCACTCTTCGATTTGGCGGACGAGCGACCGAGGCGACTCACGATGGCGACATCATACTCTCGCCATACAAGTCTCAAGATTGGCGAAACTACCGAGGAGCTCCGGCCGTCAACAACAGCTCCACCGTGATCTGGAAGACGCAAGTGAAAGCCGGCGAGCGGTTCGAGCCGTCGGTCGAGTCGATGTTTTACACTCGGCAGTAGACGGCGGTGCGCCTGATTCGCGGCACGTCGCGAGCCCGCTCGCCTCGTGTCGCCGTTTGGCATCGCAGGCTGCATAACCGACATAGGCTGATTCTGGCGGCGCCGACTGGCTGGCTGGACTATCATGGAGCGTAGTCTTGTCCGCTGGTTCTACAGGTTGAGCATGTCGCCGATTTCGTCTCATTTCGAATTGCCAGCGAACTTCACGGGCCGAGTGAAAGTGTTTCCGCTGCCGAATCTCGTTTTGTTCCCTTCGGTCATTCAGCCTCTGCACATTTTCGAGCCGCGTTATTGCCAGTTGTTAGAGGATGCGTTAGCCAGTGATGGGCTGATCGCGATGACGTTGCTGAAGCCTGGGTGGGAGGAGCAGTACGAGGGGACCCCCGAGTTCGAGTCGACGGTGTGCCTCGGGCGTATCGCGGCCCACACGCAACAATCGAACGGCCGGTACAACATTTTTCTGCAAGGCGTGTATCGAGCTCAGGTGTCGCGCGAGCTTCCGGCGAAGAAGAGCTATCGCGAAGCCCAAGTCGATCTAGTGGAAGATTCCTATCCGTCAGCTGGCGCCGCACAGCGCGTCGAAACTCAACGCGAATTGCTTCGTCGCTTTCGTCATCTCGTGCCGGCGTCGAGCAAGATGAGTGAGCAATTTGAACAGTGCACGAATCAGCCGACTCAGTTGGGGCTGCTGACCGACGTGATTGCGTTCACTGCAAATCTCGATTTTGCCTTGAAGCAACAGCTGCTGATGGAAACCAACGTCGACCTCAGAGCGGAAACGTTACTGAATTACCTGCGAGATCGCGAGTCGGCGCGAGACGCGCTCGCTCGGCGCCGTTTTCCTCCCGACTTCAGTGATAACTAGCGGAGTCTTGTGCTCGCGCTAAGTCGTCAACAAGTCGCGTTCGCCACTCAGAATTCCGCCCGCTCGTTGGCGCGAAAGACGCTCTCCGTGTTCGGTTGCCGCAATTGCATGAACGCGATGATGCCCAGCGGAATGCCGATGAAGCAACAGCTGGAAAGGCACGGAAACATCGAAACGATGGATGCCCCGTAGGCCATGTTGAATCCCTTCTTGCGGATCATCGCGACTGAGCCCACAAGGACGACGCCTTGGCAAATCAAATGAACGATGTCGAGTCCGGCACCGATAAAAACACCGATGATCATGCCCTGTTGAGCTTGAGGGTTGTTGCCGAACTGGGGAAGGTTGCCGTTCGCAAAGTTGATGAAGCGGAAGGCGAGGTCAATTCCCGCCCCGCCCAGTGAGGCCACGGCCAAAATCAACAGCAAGATTCCGACCACGGTCAATCCGCCCAATTCGCCGCTGGGCGCTGCACCGGCGGACAGCGGGTCAACCGTCTTGGGCGTCTGATAGGGGTTGTCTGCGAAGGGATCCGAAGGATTGTTATCTGAAAACGACATCGGTCGACTTGGCTTGCATGGGTTTCTTTGGATGACACCGACCACGATGGGCCAGCACGTCTATCGTAGTCGGGGATCGAGAGACGCAACAAGTATTGGCGTCGAAATTCCCACGCCATGTCTCATTCCGGCGGCTCATGCTGAGGTTGCCGGTGCGATTCGTGCCGCAGAACATACACGGAAGAGTTCGACGTCATGATGAATTCCCACTTCATGGTTGAGAGTCTGTGGTCGAAACTTTGTCTTGGCCACCCTTCTGCTCTACAATTACCGTTTCTAAAGGAGGGCAATTTTAGAGTGACGGGCCGTTCGCGTTCACACGTCTCTTTCTACGGATGCGCCGGCCAGAGGGGCTCGCTGAAAAAGGAGTTTCGATGGCGATTCCTGGTGGCCGCGGAAACGACCATCCCTGGTTCTTTAAATTTGCCTCGGACGCTTGATTTCTCACCGATCTCGACGGCAGTTTCGTAGACGGAAACCGAGCCTCTGAAGCGATGTTTGAGCATTCCCGAGCCGAGTTAGTTGGGGAGAGTTTCTTCTCGCTCGATTTGATCGAGTCGTCATGCGCCGCAGACGCGAGAAGCGGACCGCCGAACTGGCCGATCTCAACTCGCGGCTAATGGCTTAGATACAGGAACATCGCCGCTCAAAGGAAGAGTTGGTTTCCAACAAAGTTGAATTAAGGAAGGCGCAAGAGGCGGCTCATGTCGGCACGTTTCGTCTGGCGGCGCCGTCGTGCGAGCCAGTGTCTTGGTCGGAAGAGTGTTATCGCATCGTTGGATTGGACTCCAACTGCCCTCTTCCCAGCCGTGCCGAGTTCATGTCTCGTGTGGTCGTGCCCGCGCACCGCGAGGAAAGTCGGCGGCTTATGCAGGAATGTGCGAGCGAGGGAACGCCATTCGAATACGAATATCGAATCGATCGCCCGGACGGCGAAGCTCGATGGGTCTGCAGCAAGGGAGCGCCGGTTGTCGAGGACGGGTTGTCGAGGACGGGCGAGTCGTTTCGATTCGAGGAACGTTCCATGACATCACCGATCGCAAAACGGCTGAACTAAACGAGCGCGAAAGTGAGCAGAAGTTCCGCACGATAGTTGACTCGAAGCATGAATGTGTGAAGACTCTGGATCAGGACGGGAGAATTCTCGAAATGAACCCCGCGGTCGTGCTGGAGAGATCCGCGGACGGTTTGCCCCGTGAGATCATGGGGATCGCGACGGACATCACCGAGCAAAAACTGGCAAGAGATAAATTGCGGAAGAGCGAACAGCGGTTCCGCTCGATATTCGAACAAGCGGGAATTGCTGTAGGATTGCTCGAATCGAAGACGGGCCAATTTTTAGCTGTTAACAACAAGTACGCCTCGCTCCTCGGTTATTCGAGCGAGGAAATGACCGAGATGACTTGGATGGATGTTACCCATCCGGACGACACCGGCGGCGACGCGGCGAACATGGAACACGTTGTCAGCGGCGAAATTCGCCAGTTTACAATGGAAAAGCGACTGAGTCACCGAGATGGTTCTGTGAAGTGGATCCCGTCATTAGCGCGACCAATGCCGGCGACGCGTTAGAGAAAGCCGCCAAGCACGCAGCCGAGATTTCGCTCTTGCTGACCGACGTGACCATGCCTGGCATGAACGGTTTCGAACTCGGCCGAGAAATCAACAACCGGCATCCATCGATGAAGGTCATTTACACCTCCGGCTACACCGCCGATCGAGTCGCTCTGCGCGACGAAAACGACGTCGAGTTTTGGAGAAGGGCAGCTCAAGCACCGTAATGCTAGACCAAGTCCGCCGAGTGCTCGACAACGAATGATGGCTCGAGAAAAATAAGGGGAGCGTCCATTTGGACTGGCAAGGTAGAGCACTGGACGCATTGTGGCCGTAGCCAGAGGAGGTATCGCGTGGACGCGCTCGAGTATGCTCAAAATCTAATTCGGTTCGACTCGACATCGCATCTCTCCAATGCCGAGATTAGTGAGTACGTCGAATCGGTCTTTCACGGTCTGGGATGCGAAACCGAGCGCGTCGAGTACAACGATGGCGGCGTTGCCAAAGTCTGCGTCGTTGCTCGCAAGGGTGGGAGCGGCGGCGGTTTGGCGTGGTTCGGGCATACCGACGTTGTTCCTGCGGACGACTGGTCCGTTGCCGAACACGGTCCGTTTGAACCCGTCGTGCGCGACGATCGGCTCTACGGTCGAGGCAGCACGGATATGAAGGGACCGATGGCGTGCATGCTTGCCGCACTGCATTCGCTTGGCGATGAGGAATTCCAACGTCCGTTTTACATGTCGTGTACTCCGGATGAGGAAATCGATCATCGGGGCGCGAAGGAAGTTGTCAAACGATCGAAGTTTTACCGTGAACTAATCGATAACAGAGCCAAGGCCATCGTTGGCGAACCGACTCAGCTTGGCGTCGTCTACGCTCATAAAGGCGGCTGCCAAATCGCGGTCACCGCGCACGGCGTCGCAGCTCATTCGAGCACACGCGAGGGCGTAAACGCCAACATGAAGATGATCCCGTTTTTGGCGGAGCTAAAAATCCTCTGCGACGAGACGGAAACGGATGCTCGTTGGCGTGACGACGAGTTTGAGCCTCCGACGCCTCGCATCAACATTGGCGTCAACGATCATAACGCGGCAATCAACATCACATCGCCTCGATCCGTCTGCACGATGCTCATTCGGCCGATGCCAAAGACGAACGTCGACGAGCTGATTTATCGCGTAGGCAAACTTGCCGAGTCGCATGGGGTTGAATTCGAGTTGCGAGCCAACCATCGCCCGTTTCGTCGCGACCCTTGCAGTCGCTTCGTGGGGGAGTGTGCCGAGCTATCATCGGGAGCGGCGCCTCGCACCGTTTCCTACGGCACGGAAGCGTGTCAGCTTGGCGAGGTCGAAGATCTCGTTGTGCTAGGGCCTGGCGACATCGCTCAAGCCCACAAGAGCGACGAATTCATTTCGCTTGACCAACTCGAACAAGGCCAGCAAATCTATCGCCGCCTCCTGGAAAACTTTTGCCTGCGGCCGAATTAGAGCGAATCGGGTTTGCACGATTCTGGCCACGGTTCATATCGGCGCGGTCGTCTCTCGTTCTACTCCAGCGCCTCGAGCGTTTTTTTCGTGGATGAAGACGTCTAAGGCAACTGCTGATCAATCAACAAAGGCCGAGACAGGCATCTCGACTTTGCGATACGGGTTGACTCCCGTCTTGATGCTAATTGCGTTCGGCCTCTATTCCAGTGGTCTTCTTTCCATCAAATTTCACGTTTTGAAGTTGGCCAGCCGACTCGTGCCAGATCTGAAACGTCCACTTGCCGGTTGGCAGTCGCTTGCTCACTAAGTCGCCGTTCGCGTCGGAGACCACCATGTATGGGTGGTCCTTAACGACCACATAACCACCGTTCTTTGGACGAATCAGATCAACGATTCTTGTGGGCCGCCTTTCCGGCTTGGTCGGGCGGACATCCCGGCTCTCTCCGGCCTTCACGATGCGGCCAAACGGCAGATTGGTGAAGAACTCGAGTCTGGGGTGAATCTCGAATCGATTTTGATTCTGGATGCGCAATGTTTGCCCGGTGCGCAGGCAGGCAACATGAGGCTCAAAGACTCCGCCTGAATTCGTCACGGTGATGCGTTCGTTCGCTCGCTTCTCGAATTCGGCGTGAACCGGAACTTGGTTCGCAGCCGTTTGGTGGAGCACCACAACGACGTCGCGGATTCTTCGATTCGTCTTGTGTACGACGACCGGCACCGCGACTATGCCTGATGCGGATGCCGCGCCTTCTGTTTCCGGCTTCGATGGCGATTCGCGTTTTTCCAGAGTGAACCGGATCTTGAGGTCGCCCCATTCGGCCGCGATCGATGACTTCGCGGGGCATGTCAGCGTTGCGAAAACAGCGAGCAATTGGAAAGCCCGCTTTCGCCAGTTGCGTTCTCGATACCCGGTCATCTGAATCCCGCCAAACTTCCATTGTGCCCGTGCGTGCCTAGTGCAGCGTTACGCCTTAGTTTTAGGGTGGCGCACCCGATTCGCCGTGGCGGGCGTTGACCAAACGAATTGTCGATCCCAATTCCAAGCTGTAACGCAGCACTAGTGCGGTTAGTCATGTCCTGCCGCAACCAGACGGTATTCTCAACACCCTAGGACAGGCGTTCTGTATGTGATCATATCGTACGGATCGATGTTCGCCAGAACGTGGAGCCGCTGCGACCGACTCTGTACATCGCGCCTTGTGATGAGTGCCTAGCAATTAGCAATTCTTCCACGCTGCGGCGCGCAAGGCGTTTTGACGCGATGACGGCGAGTTCAGGTTAAATTGGAAGAACCATCGCGACGACCGTTGATTCTGGAAGCCCAAGTGAAATCCAAAGCGTGTGTTAATCTGCTGTTGTTCGTGTCTTTCGCGCTGGCAAGCCTGCCGCAGGCGACCGGCATCGCCGTTCATGAGTGGCTCAGCGTTTTGGTTCTGCTCCCATTAATGGTGCATCTGCTTAGTGATTGGCAGTGGATAGCGCGAACGCTGCGCCAATTGTTCGGTCGCCTTCCCAGTGAAAGTCGTTTCAACTTGATATGGGACTCGTTGCTGTTCATTAACGTGGTCGTCGTGATCGTCAGCGGACTGATGATATCCGAGGCGGTTGTCCCGTTAACGGGTTCGACAGTCGAGATCGATCGATTCTGGACGGTGATACACGACTTTTCGTCCAACCTCATTCTCGCCATGTTAGGCGTTCACTTGGCGTTGCACTGGGCGTGGATTTCCAATGTAACTCGGCGGCTGCTTTTCCGCCGCGGAAGATGGGAGCCCGAGCGAACTGAGGAGCAAAGCCTTCGAGAATCGACTTTGTTCGCCAATGCCCCTCGCGTCGTCCTGACTTGGGGCCTGCGCCTGGGCGTTATTCTCTTGGTTGCCGCCGCAATTACCTCGGTGGTTTGGCCGATACAATTCACACTGTGGGCGGAGACGTTGCGCAATCAAGAGGAGGAACATGAAATGGCGTCGCTTTCGCCTTCACTTCGGATACTCGCAATTGCATCGAAACAATTGGCGACCGTGCTCGGGCCCGCGTTGATCACTGCCGGAACAGTTCGGCTGATTGCTCGGCGAAAACGTCGACTGCCCAACTCACTCGATGAATGATTGACAAGCGCCATTCGACGTCGCTCGCGAAAGCCGATCGACCGCTAACACTTGGCGAATGGCAGCCGCTATCCTTATACGAGACCGCCGAGAACGTCGACTTCCCGGCCCCACCTACCGAAACCACTTCGCTCATAAGGATCCCGTAATGTCGAAACGATCGGCGACTTTTCTTTTCTGTTTGTTTGTGTTAGCGGCAACTGCGATTGCGGCGCCTCCCGTACGGAAATCGGATGCGACTGGCGCCCCGCCTTTTAAAGCGCTCAAGACCGGCGAAACTCCGCCGCTCGACGCCTATGATAATTTCGTGATCGGGCCCGAGTACGTACCGGCGCCGGAACGCAAAATCGTTGAGGGAGTTCCGCAAGGCAAGGTTCAACAATTCACGATCGATTCACGCGAGACGAAGATCTATAACCCAGGAATCGCCCGAAAAAAGTTCGGAACGGTCGAGCCAGAGAATCCCAAAACCCTAATCGTCGACACCCATGAGATCGACTACATGCGGCGGATCACCGTCTACATTCCGGCTCAGCACAAGCCCGACGCCCAAGCCCCGTTCATGATCAGCCACGACGGACCCAAAGGTAAGCCGAACATGACGCTGCCGCGGATCCTAGACAATTTGATCGCCCAAAAACGAATTCCCCCAATCATCCTGATTCAGATAGCCAACGGCG
Source organism: uncultured Pirellulaceae bacterium (assembly GCA_964567745.1). Lineage (GTDB taxonomy): Bacteria > Planctomycetota > Planctomycetia > Pirellulales > Pirellulaceae > CAZMNY01. The sequence goes on from CAZMNY010000045.1 coordinate 61,921, forward strand.
GCGGCGACGCCCAAGGTCATCAGCGAGGTAAAGAGTACGACAACATGTCGGGACTATTCGCTGAGTACATTGAAACTGAGGTGCTCCCGCGAGTCGAAAAAAACTGCAACGTCAAGCTGACCAACGACCCTGAGGGTCGCGCCGCGATGGGATCCAGTTCCGGCGGTTCAGCCGCACTGATCATGGCTTGGTTCCGAACTGATTTATACCGGCGAGTGCTCACGACTTCGGGCACGTTTGTGAACCAGGCGTGGCCATTTGATTCGAAGTATCCGGACGGAGCGTGGGGATTTCACAAGAAGATTATTGCTAGCAGCTCCAAAAAACCGATCCGGCTGTTCATCTCCGTTGGCGATCGCGACCTGCTCAACCCCAACGTCATGCGAGACGAAATGCACGACTGGGTCGAGGCAAATCATCGAATGGCAAAAGTGCTTAAGGCCAGAGGCTACGAGTATCAATATCTCTTCTGCCGCAACTCAGGCCACGGGATCCGCAACGCCAAATCGCAGTTCCTGCCGCACGCCATTGAGTGGGTATGGAAGGGCTACGGGAAGAAGAAGATCGAGTAATCGCAGGTTCAATGCGGCATGAATGATTGTCTGAGCTGGAGCCCGTTTTACTTTGCCGCCTCGATGAGCGTTTGGCGATCGGCCTTGATTGCGATTCGCCGAAAAAGCGAAGTGCGACTTCGGAAACGCACGCCGATACCGGTTGGCTTGGCTGCTTCCTGTGGCGTGATCGCGATGCGCTGTTCCTCGCCGTTCAACCGATAGACGATCTCATTCCCCTCACGGTGAACGTGGATGCGAATATTCATTCGGCGCCAGTGGTTCGTAATGAGGAGTCGCTTGCCCCAGATCTCAACCCAGCATCCGCCCGTGTTGCTGAACCCAGCTTGGCCGAGTGTGAAATCCATCTCCACAATCGGGTCGCCCTCATATCGGTGTCGCGTCCTCAATTCTTCCCCGGATGCTTTCCGGCGTGGGCACCGTCGTTTCGCAGTTGCCAGTTTCCCTTCCATTTCCAATAGGACTTTGTTTCATCCATCCCGTTGAATCGGCACTCAAGGTCGATCCGTTCATCGGATTTGGGCGTGGACGATTCTGATTCGGCCGTCGTTTCGACCGTCGTCGTATCGTTAGGCTTCGTTTCGGTAGCTGCTACATCGCAAACCAAGAAGAGCATCATCACCAAACGTCCTTCCAAGATGAATTCCGCGAGCTATGCCGCAAACATCGATTGAACCTCGACGAACGATATGCCTGGGAATAAATCGGCCCGAATCGCCGCAGCAATCATTCATCCGTCCGTAGGCCCGAAGGGTCGTCCGCATGTGAGCCCAGGGTAGAGCGAACGCGGCCCATGGTCGCGAAAGCGCCGCCCTGGTTGCCGTTTGCGTTCGGCGTGATTTTGATTCGGCGCGATGAATTCGACGTGTTGGGTCCGGCGACGTGTTGGGTTCGGCGACGTGTCACGCGTTAGGTCTTCGCAGGGGGCGTGGATTGTAGACGACGTCGATCGAGCCCTTGTGTTTGGCGACGCGTGCGCCCAAGGCGGTTTCAGGCGCCAGGTACTCTAACTGACAATCTTCAAGCTGTACCGATGCGCCTTGCTGCATGAAGTGAATCGCGACTTGCAGGCGAGTTTCGTTTCTGCGTTCGACAATCGTGCCTTCGAAACCTGCAAAGCTTCCCGATTTCACTCGAACTCGATTCCCGGTGACCAATCGGGATTCGGGCGTCAAAGGTTCGCCCGATTGAATGAGCCTCTGGATTTGGCCCAAATCATGAGTCAGTTGCAAACCGTCGTCGACGGCTTGACAGCGAGAGACGCAATTTGTGGTGAAAGCGATGTAACGAGCGTGCGCGTCGCCATAAACGAATACATAGCTCGAAAACAGAGGTTCGTAAACTCGGCGAAGTCGGCCGGCGGGCGATCGATGGCGGCGTTCGATGACCGGGCAACAAAAGGCCGTGTTGAGCTCTTGCAGCTTTCGCATCAGCTGTTTTTCCTGACGCGAGCGAGTGTACATCGCCCACCACCGTACTGTCTCGCTATCGGCTCGCTTGTCGCAACTGTTCGAGCCGGCATTGGCCAACTCCAATTCCGCTCGAGACAATAAGTTACCAGGGAAAAGGCTGGTCTCCCGTCCTAGTATGGGCATCTTGTGAATCTTTGGTTTCGAGTCTAGCGGTATTGCGTATTGCCGTCTTGCGGCCGGCGACTGGTCCGCTAACCAGTCCTCCGCCAGTACCGCCCCTTCGGTTCGGCAGTACATCCATCCTAGTTTCGGGCTGTTGCGACACAAGAGAACGGAGGGGAACCCTACTGACTTTCAGGCAACTCCGTAACGGTGAACAGTTGTTTCTGGGTTAAATAGTTCGTAGAGTCCTGCGCGGACAAGTTGTCTTGATCGACTCCCTCTTTCAATTCAAGACTCTGTTCCGCATCAAGTTCACGTTTCGATTCGGCCTCATCGTTGAGTATTTCCAACATGTGAGACTCGAACGGCTTGAGTCCCGCAATCAGTTCGCCCATCCAAACACAGACGCTGTCGCCATGGCAGGCCCCTGTGATTTGCAAACGGCCAACGGTTGCTTTCCCAGAGAGCAAGGGGATTTCCGATCGCCACAACGTGGATTCTGGCGGGTGTTGCTTGCGTTTCCAAACGGCGTGATATTCTTCTTCTATTGCGGGCATCGTGACGTTGAGTTGAATGGCGCTCAGATCAAAACGCTCTGCGAACCGAGTCAACGTCTCCCATAACTCCTCCCACTGTCGATTGCCTTGCACATGGGTCAACAGTTGCGTTTGTTGGCGAGAGCGGCGTTTGGCCGATGGCAGCAGCGATCGGACAAAATGCTTCGCTCGCTTATCGAGCAGCGAGAGTTCGTGGTGTCCGAAGACGCGAGCTGCAACCAGGGTGCCAAAGACGACAAAGGTGGCACCAACGGCCAAGGATTCGTTGTGCATATAGACGCTGATCACAGCGCCGACCGAGGTGACTAGGCAGAGAATCGCGATCACGCCGACTTTGCTCCAACCCTCAAAACCGCGACGATGAACGAGATGGTGCAAGTGCCCGCGATCGGTCGTGTAAATGCTCCGCCCTGTCAGGCGCCGCCGCAAGATGGCCATTCCGACATCGAAGATTGGGATGGCGAGCAGTGCAGTTGGCGCGGCGAGGGCGACTGTGGCTGGTCCCTTGAGCGAACTGCGAATGGCCAACATGCCGATGACCAAACCAATCAACATGCTGCCGGCGTCACCTAGAAAAATACTCGCCGGGGGTCGGTTGTAAACGAGAAAACCCGTCAACGCGCCGGCCAATGCAAGAGCCAAGAAGGCCTCCGTCCGATGCCCCGTCATTACCGCAATTGTGCCAATCGAAACGCTCAGTACAATCCCCACACTCGTCGCCAAACCGTCAGCTCCGTCGAGCAGGTTGAGTGCGTTGATTGCGCCCAACAGCCAAAACAGCGTGAACGGAACGGCCAGCAACCCCAACTCCAGTTCGAACCCAAATAGACTCAGTTTCTCGATCCACAGACCGGAAACGAGCCAACATTCTGCAGCCAACAGTTGCCCAAAAAGCTTCTGGCGACCTCGCAAACCAAAACGGTCGTCGAGCAGGCCCACCGCGCAAATGATCAGCGCTGAAGAGGCTCCGCCAATTAAGAACCAAGAATCGTCAACGAGGGTCGCACGCTGGGATCGGGAGAAGACGAGCGTAAAGGCAACCGTCCCCAGAAAAGCCAGCAAGATAGCCACCCCGCCACCCAGCGCGGTCACTCGATCATGCAATTTCCGATGGTTGTCCGGGCGGTCAACGACGTCCCACCGCAAAGCCAACTTGCGAATCAAGGGCGTGAGCACCAAACAAGCGACAACCGCCGTCGCATAGGTCGTAAACAACAATCTCATCTGTGCTTTAGTTCCATGTTGGTCCCAGCCTATATCCAGTTCAATGGGTGTGAGTTTGCTTGCAACGGCGGTTACGTCGATTGGTGTTCATGAGCGGCCCAGGCAGCCGCGCCGAGGACGCTGGCGTCATCCCCTAACTTGGCGACACGTACTTCGAATGCCTTGGAAAATGACGGTAATACTGTCTCGCGAATACCTCGCTCAACCTCACTAACAAATAGCTTCGGCATTGCCTCAACCAGACCTCCGCCGAGAACAACAACGTCAGGCAGAAGCAACGTAACGACGGAAGCGGTGGCGACTCCAATTGCATGGGCGGCGTTTCGCGTAATTTGCTCCACAGCCTCGTCGCCATTCTCAATCGAATCAGCAAGAGATCCGCTGCGAATATCGGCGACCGTTGTGCCGTAACGCTTCATTAGCCATGGCGCCTGGCCTCGAAACGCGGCTTTGGCCGCTTCCGCAGAAATCGCCAACCGACTCGCGACCGTTTCCAAGCAACCGCGCCGACCGCAGCCGCAATGCGCTCCTTGGGGGTCACTTTGAATGTGCCCGATCTCCATGCACGAATGGTCAGCACCGTGGACGATGCCGCCAGAGTAGACACATCCGCCGCCGATTCCCGTGCCCGGGAAAACTCCAAATACCGTGCGGCCATTCTTGCCTGCGCCAAATCGGTATTCACCATACACACCAGCATCAACGTCATTTAAGACAGCAGCCGTGCAGTTGAATTCCTTGTTGATCGCAGCCGCCAACTTGACATTGGTCCAGCCTAGATTTACCGCCTCGAGAATAATCCCGCGTTCCATATCAATTGGCGAAGGGCACCCGACCCCCACGCTCAACAACTGACTCGGATCGGCGTCCACCTCGTTCAGCACGTCGTGAATCGAGCTGAGCATTCGGGCGACGCCGTTTTCGACGCCGTCGTACCCCTTGGTCTTGCGTCTTCGCTGGGCAACTTTCTTGAATTCAGCATCGTAGAGAACGGCGAGCATTTTGGTGCCGCCTAAGTCGAAGCCGATGCGGTACTTCGTCCTTTTGTCATTCATGAACGACTTCCACTCCGCTCTCTCTCAATCGCACGGTTTCATTATCCATCAGAATGCCAGAGCCGCCCGGCTGGGCGTACCAGTCGCATGCTGTCCAAAGCGGCTGTTCGCCGTCCGCAAGACAGCGGTTAAGCTGAGTCGTTGTTGCGCGGAGTTGAGTTGTGGCGGGCTTAGCCATCCGAGCCGCCATCGCTGTCAGCGTCACTGTCAGCATCTGAGTCAGCGTCACTGTCAGCGTCCGAGTTCGCGTCACTGTCAGCGTCGGAGTCTGCGTCACTGTCAGCGTCGGAGTCTGCGTCACTGTCTGCATCCGAGCCGGCGTCGCTCGCAGCATCCGA
>CAZMNY010000046.1:0-67225 GCA_964567745.1 uncultured Pirellulaceae bacterium
CGACGGTGAGCCCAACGACGGTGACCCCTACTACGGTGATCCCTACGACGGTGAGCCCAAATACGGTGACCCCAAAGACGGTGAGCCCAAAGACGGTGAGCCCAAAGACGGCGAGCCCAAAGACGGCCAGCCAATGGACGGGCAACCAATGGACGGGCAACCAATGGACGGGCAACCAATGGACGGGCAACCCAAAGATGGTCAGCCGAAAGACGGTCAGCAAAAGGACCAACAGAATTCTCCGCAGAAGCGCATCGAGGCTGCAGAGCAAAAGATGCGGGAGGCGCAAGAGAAGCTAGAAAAGGCAAAACGCGACGAGTCCATCAAAGCGCAAGAGGAAGCTCAGGCGGAATTGGCAAAAGCGAAAGCGGAATTAGAGGAGATCCTGCGTCAACTGCGAGAAGAAGAAGTTGGCCGCATGCTCGCACTACTCGAGGGTCGATTCCGCAAGATGCTCGATATGCAACTGAAGGTGCACAGCCAGACGCAAAAACTGAATTCCATTGAAAGCGCAAATCGCAATCGCGAATTCGACATCCAGAGCGGGCGGCTCAGCTTCGACGAGCGAAAGATTCAAACGGAAGCGGAAAAGGCGTTGTTGCTGCTAAAAGAAGAGGGATCCTCGATTGCCTTCCCCGAGACGGTTGAGATGATGATCGAAGACATGGACTTCGTCTCGGCTCGGCTGTCAAATTCCAAGGTTGGCGAGATCACGCTCGAACGTGAAGAGGACATCATCGACGCTTTGGAGGAGATGCTTGAAGCGCTGAAGCAAGCGCAACAAGACCAAGACGACCGACAACAGCAGCAACAACAGCAGCAGCCCAACGGACCTCAACAAGATCCGGCATTGGTGAGTTCGCTCGCCGAGTTCAAGATGATTCGTTCGCTTCAAGTTCGAGTGAATAAGCGAACGAGCCGGTATTCGAAGTCGCTGACCGACGCCGACGACCCCGTGGGGCAGGCTGAGGAGACGAGCTTGATTCGCTCGCTCAAGCAGTTGAGTGACCGGCAAGAACGCCTTCAAGCGATCATGCGAGACATAGTGCTCAAGAGGAACCAATGAAATGAACCACAAAATCAACAGGACGTTTGTCGCTCGAGCGGCGATGTTGGCGGCAGCAATCATCGTTTCCAATGTCGGTGCGCTGACAGCCCAAGAAGACTCACTCGCTGAACCGGCGAGTTGGAAGCCTCTGACCGCGGTTGAAGCGAAGGCGATTGTCACCAAGGCGATCGCGGGCAAGGGCGAGTTGGTTACCGAACAAGCCAAGGCGCTTTGGGAGCTGCCCCAGAATGGAACCAGCAAATTTGACTTGCTCGACCGAACCGCATTAACAGCAGCGTTGGTCGACGACGAAACTCGTGAATTGGTATCTTTTTGCGAGTCAGCGCCGGAGAAAGCAAAGCTCGCTCAACCCGATTGGAAGAACCTCGCTTCGCCCCTCAGCGACAACTTGCGACTCTACTACGCTCGCTGGCTGATTAACGCAAATCTGTATGACGAGGCCAAGCAGCAGCTCGAACCGGTTTCACTGGACAAGGTCGTCGATCCGGCTGCCTTGTTGTTTTATCAATCTGTCGTTTCACACCGGTTGCTCGACAAAACGGCCTGTGTGGAATCCACCAACAAACTGCTCGAAAACGCGGGCGCGATTCCTCGACGGTACGAGCAATTGGCCAGGTTGATGTCGGCCGACATCGCTCCCTTGAAGATCGATTCGCCAGACGAAATTGCTCGCCTGATGAGCGACGTCGAGCGGCGGCTCGATCTTGGCCGAGCGGGAAAGCGTGTCCGCACCAAAGAAGAGGAGATTGTCGCGAAGCTCGACAAGATCATCAAACAGATTGAAGAGCAGCTTAAGAAACAACAACAGCAATCGCCGAGCGGAGGGCAGGGCGGCCAGCCGGCCAACGACAGTCAAGCGTTCGGTCAAAAAGGGCCCGGCGACGTTGAGAACCGCGAGCACAAGAACCGCTCGACTTGGGGCGACCTTCCGCCCGAACAGCGTCGCTCCACCCTTCAACAGATCTCGCGTGAACTCGGCGCCCACTACCGTGAGGTGGTCGAGGAGTACTTTCGCAAAATTGCCAGTGACAGCCAGTAGTCTCGCGTGCTCGTCAGGGTCCGGCATCAGCCGCTCCTAGGCCGCGAAGCGCGTCGTTGGTTTGTCGCATGCGACGTCCGTCGTTGGCGATGCGGCGTCGACCTGAGGCCAACACAAAAAAGTGTACAGTTCGAACGGCGCGATTAAACTGATGTTTGGACTGAAGACTCGTGGCAAAGCTGGCCAGCCCCAGTGGGTTGCAACGATTGTTTGGAAGAAAGCCATTAGTTGCTTTGCCCTGAATCGACAAACTGCAGCAGCGGCGAGGTCGCGCTGCTGAATCGACGTTCCATGATCATCCTGTGACGGCAGCGAGACATGCCGTCCTGCGTTTGCTGAAATTTGGGAGTTGCGTATGTTGGCCATGATCCTGGTTGCGGTAATTGGAGGCGTTCCGGCAACGGCGTCGCCCCATACCGGTGAGCCGATCAGCGGTGAATTGATTTCGATGGATTCCACCGGCTTGGTGCTGAAGACCGCCGATGGTGCCGAAAAGAAACTGACGCTGGCCAGCCTACGAGGCATCAAGATCCGTCCAGCCGATAGCGTCAAACCAGAACCGCATCTCGGACCTGTCGTCGAACTCATCGATGGCTCGAAACTTCATGCGTCCGCTTACGCCAGCACGGGCGGCAAAGCGACGATCGGCCTTAAGCAAGGACCTGTCACGACATCCACACGCAACGTGCGATCGGTGTTGCTGCGCAGTCAACGCAACCTACCCAAGCTGCAAATCGCTTGGCGAGAGATGATTGACGCCGAGCGACAAGGCGACATGGCCGTCGTAAGACGAACTCGAACGACAGAAGGCGAGCGAGTCGAACATTCCCTTGATCAACTCGAGGGCGTGCTTTACGACATTACCTCCGAGCAAGTCGAGTTCGGACTTGATGGCGAAAAACGCAAGGTGCCTGTGAGCAAGCTCGAGGGTGTTGTCTATTACCACGCTCAACAGAAGCAATCCGATGAGCCGGTTGCCAGATTTCACACCAATTCCGGCGCCGAGATCGCGGCCAGTTCGATTGCCACGGCCGACGGGAAACTGAAAATTACGACCGTGGCAAGCGTCGAGGTGTCGATTCCGCTAACCGACTTGGCGTCGGTCGAATTCAGCGGCGGAGACGTGGTCTATCTCAGCGACATGAAACCTGAAAGTTCTACATGGCGGCCGTACATCCCGACTCGTATCGGCGGCGATCGGCTTCGCAAGCTCTACGAACCGCGAATGGATCAGGCCAATGACGGCGGCAAGCTCAGACTCGAACCGGGCGGAGACGTTTACGAGAAGGGGCTCGCTGTCCACAGCAGGACGGAACTGATTTACCGATTGCCCGCCGCCTTTGCTCGATTTCAAGCGGATGTCGGCCTCGACCCGCGATTCCGGGACGCCGGCGACGTTGAGCTCGTGATCAAGAGTGAGAAGGACGAGTTGTTTCGGCGCCGTCTGAACCCGAAGAACCCGCGTATGAAAGTCGACGTCAAAATCGTCGGAGTTCGACGACTTACCATCCTCGTCGACTTTGGAGACGGTTGGGACGTCGCCGATTACCTTAACCTATGCGACGCGAGAGTGAGCAAATGAGAATCGTTATGCGTCGACCCAACCTATTCGCGAACATTGCTTGCGCCATCGCCATGTTGTCGCTCTGCATGACGTCGACCGTCGCTTTGTCCGCAGAGCCGCCCAAGTCGGTGCTCGAAGCGGAACAGCGTCGGATTGAGGCCATAGGCGGAGCGTGTCGAGCTGCGATCTGCGTTTTCAGTCGCGGCGGCCAGGGCGGAGGAAGCGGCGTGGTGATCACGCCGGATGGCTACGCATTGACCAACTACCATGTGGCCAAGCCGTGCGGCGAGTTCATGCAATGCAGCATGAACAACGGCGTCCTTTACGACGCAGTCATCGTTGGCATCGACCCAGGTGGCGACGTCGCGCTGATCAAGCTTCTGGGCCGCGATGATTTCCCCAATGCCACATTGGGCGATAGCGACAAGCTCCGTGTCGGCGATTGGTGCTTCGCGGTCGGCAACCCGTTCTTGCTGGCGACCGATTTCCAACCCACTGTGAGTTACGGCTTGGTTTCCGGCGTCCATCGTTATCAGTATCCTGCCGGCACGCTTTTGGAGTACGCCGATTGCATTCAAACCGACGCGGCGATCAACCCTGGAAATTCAGGTGGACCGTTGTTCAACGCCAAGGGCGAGTTGGTCGGCATCAATGGGCGAGGCAGTTTTGAAAAACGCGGCCGCGTCAACGTCGGCGTCGGCTATGCGATTTCGATCAACCAGATCAAGAAGTTTCTCGGTCATTTGCGAAGTGGTCGAATCGTCGATCACGCCACGCTCGGTGCCACGGTGGCCTCGTCCGAGGCGAGTACGGTCGTGGTCAGCAACATTTTGAATTCATCGGACGCTTATCGTAGAGGACTTCGATATGGCGACGAGCTAGTCGCCTTCGGCGGCCGGCCGATCACGACAGTCAACGGTTTCAAGAACGCCTTGGGAACTTTCCCTCGAGGTTGGCGAATCCCATTGACCTACCGGCGTGACGGCGAGAACAGAGAGATTCTTGTTCGCTTGGCCGGTGTTCACTCGCCGGAAGAACTGATTCAAAAAGTTCAAAAACAGCCAGCGCCCGCGCCGCCGGATAAGAAGCCGGGCGACGAGCCGAAGAACCCAGGCGAGCAACCTGGCCCCAAGCCAGATCCAAAGAAGCCAAGACCACCAACTCGACCACGTCGAGGACCAGCGCCGATTCCAGATCGAGTCAAGCCGCTAATTGAAGTTCGAAAGGGGTTTACCAACCGCTACTTCAATCGTTTGGAAACGGATCGCATTTGGAAAGGGTTTTCGGCTGGCGGCGACTTCCAGGCCATGAATGGCGTTTGGCAAATGAGCGGCGCCATCTCGACGGGCGGCTCGGTGGAAATGACGCTCGACGTTGAATCGGCCAAGGGAATGTTTCCTGCGGGCGAATTCACGGTCAACAAGGAGGCCGATCTCAGCGAACAATTACTTCCTCGCAATAGCGGCGGCATCGGCGCCGCGATGATGATCTGGCGGCGATTGCTGACGCTCGGCCCCAAACGTTTTGGCAACGCATACTTCGTGGGCAAGGCGCCGCTTCGCGGCCACACGGAACTCGTCGACGTTGTTTTCGGCGCCTACGATGTCGCCGAAACCTACTTCTACTTTGACAGCGAAAGCGGGCGACTGTTGGCGATCGAAATGTTCCCCGACGTCGAAGTCGACCCGTGCGAAGTTTACTTTCAAGACTACCGCGATGTGAACGGCCGCATGCTTCCCCACCGGCTCGAGATTCACTACGGCGACCGTTTGTTCGGCGTGGTTCAATGCGAAAAATGGACGCTTGCGGCGACTGCGGATAAGGGCTCCTAATGAAATACTCTCGAACCCAACAACCGATTCGCGCGGGTCTGTCTCGATGGCTACTAGTTGCCGTAGTGCTCGCCTGCTGCCATAACGTCTCCGACCACGTTCGGGCGCAGAGCGGATCGTATGTTGACGCCGTCGCGTCAGTACAGCCCAAGATCGTGAAGATCTACGGCGCTGGCGGCGTGCGAGGCCTGGAAGCTTATCAGAGCGGATTTCTCATCAGCAAGGACGGACACATACTCACCGTCTGGAGCTACGTCCTCGACTCAGATCAAATCATCGTCATCCTCAATGATGGTCGGCGATTTGCAGCTGAACTTGTCGGTGCCTATCCGCAGATGGACATCGCCGTCTTAAAGATTGACACGGGCCAAGTCGAACACTTTACCTTGAAGGAATCAGTTGAACTCAACTCCGGACGGCGCGTGTTGGCCTTCAGCAATCTGTTTGGCGTCGCGACGGGCGACGAACCGGCAAGTGTTTTGCATGGAGTCGTCTCCGCTGTCTCTCCGCTCAACGCACGGCGAGGCGCATTTGCCTCGGCCTTTCGCGGCGACGTGTACATCGTGGACGCGATGACGAATAACCCGGGAGCCGCTGGCGGCGCGTTGACCGATGGCCGAGGTCAGATCGCGGGGCTGGTTGGAAAAGAACTGCGAAACTCCGCTGACAACACGTGGCTCAACTACGCGATCCCCATTGGCAAGGTAGCGCCGGCGGTGAGTGACATTATCGCAGGCAAGGCGGCCCCTCGCCGAATCGACGATCCAACGGCCAAAAAGCCCAATGATTCGTTGACGTTGCAAGCCTTAGGCATCGTCCTTGTGCCGGACGTGCTGGACAAGACACCGCCTTACGTCGATAGCGTGATTCCTCAATCGCCCGCGGCCAAAGCAAAGATCGGTCCCGATGACCTCATTCTTTTCGTCAACGGCCGAATTGCATCGTCGGTCAAGGCCGTGAAGAACGAGCTTGAATTTATTGACCGCATCGATGCCGTCAAGCTGACCATTCAACGCAAACAAGAGTTGACCGAAGTCGAGCTCCGACTGCCATAGGCCAACAACAAACTGATTCCCTCTTCTCTGTGACCAAAGAAGAGACGCGACCTTGAGAAGGAAGTGCCCAGCGACATGAATGCCCGATTCCAAATACGCTCGTCGGTCGCCTCGCGCTGCGGGCTACTCTGTTTGCTGGCAATCGTCTTCGGCGCTCGACCCGCTGCGGCTCAGGATTTGACCATCCTGGAAGAAGAGGCAATGCAATCGGCGGTTCAGGAAGCCCACAATTGGATCGTCAAGATCGATACGATCGGCGGTCTCGAAGTCGGCGGCGAAGCGGCGGGCGTTGGTCCGACAAGCGGAGTCGTCGTTAGCGAAGACGGGTTAATCATTTCCAGCATTTTCAATTTCTCCCGATTGCCGTCGTCGATCCTCGTTACGCTTCCCGACGGCGAGCGAAAAGCAGCCAAACTTGTGGCGACGGACCACAGTCGAAAACTCGTCCTGCTGAAAGTGGAAACCGAGACCAAGTTGACGGTCCCGATCGCGGCCAAGCGGAGCGAAGCTCAGGTCGGCGCCTGGGCAATCGCGGTTGGCCGAGTCTATCGCCCCGATCGTCTCAACGTTTCAACCGGCGTCATCAGCGCGACCCAGCGAATCTGGAGTCGAGCGATTCAGACGGACGCTAAAATCTCACCCGCAAATTATGGCGGCGCGCTGCTCGACATCCATGGTCGCGTCCTGGGCGTACTGACTCCGATGTCGCCGCGAGGCAACTCGGCAACGGCCGGCTCGGAATGGTACGACTCAGGGATCGGCTTCGCTGTGCCGCTCGAAGACATTTACGCGCAACTGAAACGGCTCAGCGAAGGCGACGACCTCCACCCCGGCATTCTCGGCGTCTCATTTGAAAGCCAGGATATGTACGCGGTCCCAGCCAAAGTTGGAGCAGTCCGAGCCAAATCGCCGGCGAGGGAAGCCGGGATCCAACCGGGGGACACAATCGTCGAGTTGTCGGGCAAGCCGATTAGCCGTCTCGCTCAGATGAAACACGCCCTTGGGCCCAGCTATGCAGGCGATACCGTTTCCATCGTCGTGACTCGAGGAGAAGAGGCGAAGCGAGTTAGCCTGAAAGCCACACTCGTCGACAAGCTCGTCCCCTACCAACATCCCTTCCTTGGCGTACTTCCTCGTCGCGACAACGACGCGTTTGTTGTTCGCTATGTCTTTCCCGGCAGCCCCGCGGACGCGGCCGGCATCAAGGCGGGCGACACGATTAAGGCCATCGATGGCAAACCTTGCGCGACAATTGAAGAAGCACATCAAGGGATGGCTGCCTTCGAGCCCAAGCAATCGACAAAAGTCGTTTTGACTCGAAACGACAAAGAGCAGACAGTCGAGGTCGTACTTCAACCGCTGCCCGAGGATGTTCCTGACGATCTGCCGGAATCACGCAAGCCGTTTGATAAGGCGTACGAGGGTGCCAAGGCGGAAGAAGGTCAGTTCAGCGTGCCGATCCCTGAAGAAGCCAGCAGTTGCACGGCATTCGTGCCGGCCGGTTACGATCCCCGCATTGGATACGGATTGGTTGTGCTGCTTGGTCGACCTGGAAGCCAAGAGGCCAAGGATTTATTTCCCGCGTGGGAACAGCTGGCCAGCGACAATCAACTCATTTTGCTCGCACCAAAGGCAGCGGACGATCGAGGTTGGAAGCCCTCGGATGTCGACTTCGTCGTGAAGACAATCGAGTCGATCATGCAGACGCACTCAATTGACCCTCAGCGAGTGGTGCTTTTTGGCAAAGCGAGCGGCGGGTCGATGAGTTATCTCATTGCGGGCAAGCGGCGAGACTTGATTCGAGCCATTGTGGCGGTCAACGCGCCGTATCCTCAACGCACGCCGCCGCTCGAGAATGAACCACTTCAACGGCTGTCGATCTTCAGCCTTTTGGACGATTCATCCAAGCTCAAAGCAAGAATTGACGCCACGGTCAAAGGACTGCGCAATGCCAAGTTTCCCGTAACTGAGTTGCCTGCCGCGGGCGGAAAGTTATCAAATTCGGACTACGAATCGATTGTTCGCTGGGCCGATGCCTTGGATCGACTCTAGTTGGCAATTAGGGGATCGGGCTGTACTCTCAAGCTTGGGCCGCCTGTTCTCTGTTCCTGTTTTCCGCCGCCATCTTATATGACTGACAAGTTGCGAGCGACGCTGTTGCTGATCTTTTCGCTCGTCCTGCTTGGCGTCGGCGGATGGTTTACGTATGCAGGCGATCGACCGGTAATCGCCAGCGCGTGCAACCGATCTGGGCTGATTCTCTTCGCCGTCTGGCTCGCCATGCCGCAGCTCAAGCAACTGCGGTGGACCGGCTCGACATCGTTCATTGTCGGAGCGATCATTTGCGCGATTACGCTGGCCATTCGGCCGAAAGCAATGTTATTTGTCGGCCCGATCCTGCTGGTCATGGGTGCCATGCAGTTTATACGGTGGCTGTTCGCCCCCATGCCGAAAAAGTGACAGCGGATCAAGCTGCGCTAACACTTGAGCGACTTGCGTTTTCTGCCAACTTTGCCGGCTTGCTCGAACTTCTCCATGACGCTGCTGGCGTGCGGCACCTTGCACGATGTGCCGCCCAGTTCGACATCGACTGCGCCCTGTTTCTTCGCTGTCCCTTTAGCCTGTTTCAAAAGCGGTAAGACATAAGACCCAACCGCAATGACGAAACCGTTCATCGTGAAGCGAACTCGATTTGCGGACGAGTCAATTTCTTTTTCGATTTGCTTGAGCAGCGACTTGATTTCAGCGAAGTCTAAATCGTTGTCCGGTGTCACGGTCACATGGCCCGCGTACGTGCTCCGGCCGGTCGAAGCAACGGACTCTTTCCTGGACTTGATCCACTTCTTTGCGAGGTCACGCGCGTGCTCGCTTTCCGCCGCGACCTTCGGAACCACATACTCAGAAATCATCAACCAGCTGGCGTCCCGCGCCCATGTGCCGAGCAATCGCTTTCCCATTTGCGAGCCGTCCGCGACCATTCCCGCCATGTGCATCGCGTCGGCGTTACCGGTTCGTAGAGCGCACAAGCCAACGCTTGCTCGTCCTTGATCCCTTTGGCGATGACCTTCATGTCCGCAACGCTGACGCCAAACATATTGTCGATCGGAGCACCGTGACTGGCGAACGCCTGGAGTCGCGCCGGGTTCCCTTTCTTCTTGAGCTCGCTCATGACCTTGGCGACGGTCGTCATGCACTTTCCTTCAGCTCGACCAGCGGACTTATCACGCTGACGCTTCCCTAGGCCAGCGCGGCTTTGGTTGAAGTGAGAATATCGACAGCCTTCTTGATCTCGGCCTTTTGTCGTTCGGGATCTTGAGGGATCTCGCGCTCGATGGTGAGCGGCCCGGAGTAGCCGATCTCGTCGAGCGTCTTGAGATAGTTTTCGATGCCCACTTGGCCGTCGCCCAACGCGGTCTCGGCGCCCCAGGATTCACCCGGCGTATCGGACCAGGTTCCGTCTTTGCAATGGACGCTGCGGACGTACTCGCCGATCTTTCGAAGCGCCTCGATCGGCTCGCCTGTTCCGTAGAGAATCATATTGGCAGGGTCGAAATTGACGAACAGATTGTCTCGATGAACGTCATGAATAAACTGCAGCAGACCGTCCGCCGACTCCTGTCCCGTCTCGAGATGCAACGCTTGGTTGTTCGCCTTGCAATGGTCGCACACGTCTCTGGTCACTTCTAACACCTCCGCGTAAAGCGGGTCCGACGTGTCGTGAGGCACGAAGCCAAGATGCAGGGCGACGACATCGCAATTGAGCAATCGCGCGAAATCGGCAATCTCTTTCATCTCCTGCGTTCTGTCGGCTCGCGTTTCCGGAGGCACCAGGCCGACAGTGCGTGAAACGGTGGGGATGTCCGCATAGCTCTCGCCCTCAAAACCACCGAAGACGGCAGTGAGTTCGATGCCCATCGACCCAATTCGCTCGAGAAATGCTTTCGCGTTTTCTGGTGTGCGAGATTCCTTGGCGGGCGCGTGGAGCTGAATCGTGGGGATGCTTAACTCCTGAGCCACCTCGAGCTTGACTCCCAAACCCGCATCGATACTCGTAAACACGCCGATCGGCCATTTTTCCACGTCCGTCTCCAGTGCAAGCAAAATTGAATGAGCGAAGTTGTCGCAATTGTTGGTTTAGCGAGCGCCGGCGATCGAGTGAGAGGGGGGGTTTCTCAGTCGTTGCGGGCGAACCGGCAATGTAAGACGTGCGAGAGGCCGCGGCAAGTGGCGGACGACAGCGCTAGAGCGAGCCAAATTGCCCCCAAGAAAGGGGCTTTGCCAACGAATACAATAACGTTCCAGCTAATTGCGATGCCCCTACTCAAACGAACAGGACCCCGATGGGACATTCTTCCAGCAGCCCTCAATACGCCTCGAAACCAGCGTCGTCCAACGTTCAGTACACCCCTCGGCAATACACGCCCACGAACACCCATTCGATTGCGATCGGTTATGTCCTCTGGGTCTTTGGAGTGTTCGGCGCCCATCGCTATTACTACGGGCGCCCCATTTCCGCCACCCTTTGGTTGTTCACCGGCGGTCTCCTTGGAATCGGCTGGCTCGTCGACCTGTTCCTGATTCCGGGAATGGATGAAGACGCCAACAACCGATACGTGGGCGGCCAAGTCGACTACACAGTCGCCTGGTTGTTGCACCTGTTCCTAGGTTGCCTGGGCATTCACCGCTTCTACATGGGCAAGTTCGTCACCGGCATCATTTTTCTCTTGACCGGCGGCCTGCTCGGATTTGGATGGATCTACGACCTGTTCACACTCAACGAGCAAGTCGACGACGTCAATCGAGAAGGTCTGGTCACCTGCGGCTAAGCGAGCTCGCGAGGGTCGTGACGCGACTGCCGAACGATTAGCTGACACAAGCCCCCCACGGACGAGACGAGCCTGTGGGGGGCTTTCATGAGCTAAACTCGCCGCAATGCGACCGCCAAGAAATCCTTGAGCCTGGCTGCACAAAGCCGAAGACGCAGGGGTAATCTATAAGGGCGTTGTCCGTAGGCTACGTTGAGGCAGGCCGTTGGCCAACATGTGCGCGGGGCGACGCCGTGAGGTGATCCGGATAAGTGCCCTGAAGGGGCAACGCGCAGGCACCTGGCAAGACTCACGTGCGAAAACCGGCATTGGAAATCTGGACGATCTCCTCGCCCCGTTTCGTGAATCAGGTTCGTCACCTAGGCGGCTCGACGGTTGCCGCTGAAGCAATTGGGTCTTGGGAAACTAACCCAGCAGCGATTTCATTTCGGCTTGCACGTCGCTGCCGTCGGGCGTGGCGTCGTTGTTGACGTCGTACCAATCTTCGTCGAACTTGACGTAACCGGCCTTGCCTTTGTTGTTGGCTTTGATGGCGACATTGGTGGTGAGTGCGATCACGGCGTCGCCCAATGCGACTTTCGGATTGCACCGGGGCTTGTTTTCGGGCGATTGATTTCGAACGCACCATGCCCAGTGTTCGAGCTCTTCCGTGTAACCTCGGCTAACCGGTCCTTCGGCAACTTTGGCCACGGGGCCGGCGGTGTCGCCGCTGGCCTGCGTGTCCATGGTCGGTCCGCCCGCACCGGTTTTGACACCGACTCGGGCCTTGGTGTCCTTCTTGAACAACATCACCTCTTTCTCGCGTTCGAGAATCAGCGTGCCTTTGGTCCCCATCACAACTTCACCGTATCCGCCGTGTCCGTTTCCATTGATCGACGAGTAAGTGACGACGATTTTCTTGTTCCTATTTTCTTCGCTGTATCCCGGGATGCCCGACTCGGGATTCGGGAAGTTCTGCACCTTGTCTTCGTATCCCGCGTCGAATCCAGGTTCGTATCCAGGCGCGGGAAATTCGAACATGCAATAGACGTGATCTTCCGCTTCTCGATCGTAGGGGAAGATGTGCCGGCCGCCGACGGCATGCACATTGAGCGGATGCGCCTTCTCGCCGTCCTTGCCGAGCGCCGAGATAAAGATGCTGGCGGCGTCGAGTTGGTGGCTGCCAAGTTCTGCCATCAAACCGCCGCCGGTGCGAGCCCAAAGGCGCCAACGAATCAATTCTTCAAGCGCCGATCGTTCGCGGTCACCCGGCAACATCATCGACTCGTAGCCATGGGCGGCCGCGTCGACCGTCTTGTCCGAATCCCAAGCAGTCCACTGAGCCACTTTTTTTCTTAGTAGTTCAGCTTCTTCGGGCGTCGGCGGTTTTTTGAGTTTGTTCGTGAGGCTCCGGAGCTGATCGGCAATCTTGTCGTAGGTCTTTTGCGAACCGCGAATCGGCTCGCCGCCGGGAAGCGGTTGCTGCCAACTGTCTCGGCCCGGCAAATTGCCCCGATGCCATTGAGCTCGAATGTGGTGAATTTCTCCCAGGATGCCCCAGCGGATCAGGTTCACGGCGTTGTCGTAAAGGACGCTGTAGTGGCGTTGGTGGCCGACGGCCAGGTAAAGATCCTTCTCGTCGGCGATCCGCCCCATGGCTTTGCATTGAGCGACGTTGTGGGCCATCAACTTTTCGGTGAGAACGTGCTTGCCCGCTTTCATCGCGTCGGCAGCCGCTTTGGCGTGCAGATGCAAAGGCAACGCGATCACAATCGCCTCGACATCCTTGTCCTTGAGCAATTCCTCGTATCCGCCGTTACTGGCGTCGTAGACCTTGACGTTTTCGCGAGCTTTGTCTTCGGTCTTCCAGTCGTAGACTTTCATCAAGCCCTTACGAGCTGCGTTGGCGGCGGGGCTGGCCCAATCGCCGTGGAAAGCTCGGTGGATGCTCGACGGCCGAATATCGGCAATCGCGACAACCTGATGATAGGCCGGATTCATTGCGCCGATCAGCACGTTGCCTTCATCGCCGGTGCCGATCACGCCGATGCGAACGGGGCGATCGACTTGGGTATAACCGAAATAGGCGGCACCAATTCCGGCTGCGCCGACGGCGCCGGTTGCGATCGTTTGTTGAAAGAAGTCGCGGCGGCTGACGCCGATGGCTTCATAGTAGTTTTCTCGACCGTCTGCTTTTTCTTCCGGTGTGAGATTCATGCGTTGCTTCCTGTCTTTTTCTTACCAGCCAAGAGCCGTTGACATAACGGGGCGGTGAATAGGTCGAGTCCGGCGAATCGCCCTGCTGTCGTCGCAGCAAGAGCGATTAAGGCGACCATTTCAATTGCCTGCGGCCAAGTGGCGACTGCTTCTGTCGCGCCGGGAAATTGAGACAACACGACGGAGCCCAAAAAGACGGCTCCGATGACCGACGCGGTTCGCGTGAATAAGCCAAACATCAACAACAGGCCGATGGCCATGTCGAAATACGGGATGAATGAGTCCATCGTGACCGAGTCAAACGCTCGGCGCCCAGGCTGAGGAACCTCGAATATGCCGCGTTTGCGTTGCTCTTCGTTGGCGACATTGAAAATCGCCATTTCGTATCCCGAACGCAAAGCTTCGGCCGTGGCGATAAGCGGCGCGCCTGCGGTCTTGAGTTTCGATTCCCATTTCTTCTTTTGGCCGCGAAGCGACTCGACTCCGTTCATCGCCGGATCAACTCGATTCCGGTCGCGACGACGAACACCATGAAAATACTCAAGCAATTCGGGACGATAGTCTTTTGCGAATTCGTTGAGCAACTCCACCCACGTTTCACCGACTCGTCTCGCTTCGACTTTTTGGTTGTCGTCAAAACGGTAAAACGCGGCCGCGTTGTCGACATGCGCCTCCCAGGCGAGTTGAGTCCGCTCGGTGCTGAGCCCGGGCGAACCATCCTCGTTGACGGCGTAGTTCAGCCGCGCGAGCCCGTCTGGGTCCCACACCAAGTCGCGGTAGGTCGGAGCCAACGGCCCCTTGGCGTTTGCAAAAAACGCCCCGGAAAA
Source organism: uncultured Pirellulaceae bacterium (assembly GCA_964567745.1). Taxonomy (GTDB): domain Bacteria; phylum Planctomycetota; class Planctomycetia; order Pirellulales; family Pirellulaceae; genus CAZMNY01. Next base: position 14,409 of record CAZMNY010000046.1, read on the forward strand.
CGGCTTTCCGTTTCGAACCTTCATCGCGCCTTCACTGAAAAAGTGAAAACCGATCAAGAATCGCAAAGCCACCAAGGTGACGATGACGGCGGCACCGTATTTAGTCTTTGATATCGACAAGAGAAACGTCTCCCGATCGGAAACGAGTAACCAGTTCCACAGGGAAGCGGAGCAGGGGGAGGGACGATGCATTTTAAACGCGGTGGGACGACACGTGTGCAAAACGATGGATTAGGCCATAGCCCCGTATTGCCCCGATGACACTGTATCCAACGCGGGATAGAAGAGCGTGCTCCGCGCACCCGCCAAAAAACATTATTGTCTAGCGAGACGCTTTCGCCAACCACTTTGAATCGACACCGATACGAATCGGCCAATCCAATGCGAATTGTTCTTTGCTACCCGGTCGAACCACGCCATTGTCAACAACTGGCCGAAGCGTCGCCGCAGGCGGAAATCGTCAACGCTGGCCAGGAAGGCGTCGCCGAGGAGATTCTCGAGGCTGACGTTTTTATCGGCCACGCCAAGGTTCCCACCCCCTGGGCAGACGTCGTGGCGAAAGGGCGATTGAAGTGGATTCAGTCCTCCGCGGCGGGGCTCGACCACTGCCTCACCCCAGAAGTGATCGCCTCGGACATTGTCGTTACGAGCGCGTCCGGCCTCTTTGCCAGTCAAGTCGCGGAGCAAACTTTATGCCTCACGTTGGGGATCATCCGCAGTTCCGCCACGTTCTTCCGGGCTCAACAGGCCCGAGAGTTCATTCGACGACCGACAGGCGACCTGCACGGCTGCACGGTCGGAATCGTCGGATTGGGGGGCAATGGACGGCGAATTGCCGAAGTCTTGGCGCCGTTTCAAGTGAGGATTCTGGCCACAGACTTGTTTCCGGTCGACAAGCCAAGCCATGTTGAGTCGCTTTGGCCCGCCGATCGTTTGCCTGATCTGCTCGCCCAATCCGACATTGTCATTCTCTCGATCCCGCTGAATGCAGAGACCGATAAACTGATCAACTCGGCGGCGTTCGAAACCATGAAAAGCACGGCCGTCTTGATCAACGTCGCTCGAGGGCAAGTGGTGGATGAGGCCGATCTGGTGCGCGCATTGCAGTCAGGGCAGATTGCCGCGGCTGGTTTGGATGTCACGGAAGTCGAACCTTTACCCGATTCAAGCCCACTATGGGATATGCCGAACGTCGTCATAACGCCTCACGTTGGAGCTCAGTCCGCGGAGCGAGTTAACACGACGACCGATTTCGCTTGTGAAAATTTGCAGCGATTTGCCGACGGCAGGCCATTAATGAATCTGGTCGATAAGAATCTCGGCTTTCCCAGACGGTCCTGAATTCACCAACAGACCGAAAGTCGGCGTGCGGCGACTGCCAGTCGGTCCAAGGATTTCTGGAGTTCCATGCGATGCCGCGGCCCGATTCTCGAAAAAGCAAACGACCACGCCGATCGATTCCAAGTTTTTCGCGCTAGACGCGAAAAACGGGTACCACGTAGAATGCTGCGGTACGATCAAAGCAATCCCAACATCAAGTGGAGGTCTCGACCGAGGTGACCTCGCAGCCCTCCAACTTCCTCGGCCCTCCAGTTCATACTCTCCTACGACTCGGCAGGCTCCATGTTGACGACGACGTATAACGACGAAAGATTGACCATCGCCCAAGGCGGGAAGGTGGCCAAGCCGGACGCTACCGCGGACGATTTGATTCAACGATACCTCAACCTGCTCAACGACAAACGGCTCGCTTGGACCGCCCATCACAAGTTCAAGCAGTTATTGGGTACGGGCGGCCAAGGCGTTGTGTTTCTGACAGAGCGCCGCGGCGCCGACGGTTTCACACTGCCAGTCGCCATCAAGATTTTCTCGCCCGAACATTTCAAGTCGGCGAGTGACTACGAAGCGGCCATGTCGACTCACGCCCATATCGCCGCTCGGGTCGCGCAGATTCAACAGCACAATCTTCTGGATGTGCAAAACTTCGTGGATCGCAATCGAGTGCGAATGATGGTGATGGAGTGGATCGACGGATACGATCTGCGACGTCTACTCGTCCCCAAGATGCTTGAACGAATTCGCGCTCGCGTAAGCCAAAAGCGATGGGAGACGATCAATCGAGTGGTGGTGACCGCGGGCCCGTCTCAGCCGCGAATCAAACCTGGAATTGCCGTGGCCATTGTTCGCGATTGCCTTGCCGCCCTTGCCGCGCTGCATCGTGAAGATATTGTTCATGGCGACATCAAGCCATCCAACATCATGCTCAAGTGCACCGGCACCGCCAAAATCATCGATATCGGATCGGCATTTGAGATTGGCGATCCACCAGCCATGCGAAGCTGCACGCCAGCCTTCGCCGCTCCGGAAGTACTCGAAGGCAACGAGGCGACGCCGCGCAGCGATCTCGCCTCACTCGGCTACGTCCTGATCGAAATGCTCTCGGGCCGGCCGGTTTTTAAGGGCATCACGAGCTACCGCGATTTGCTCGAAGCAAAAAGACAACTGCATCAGGACCTCGACTCCATCCTGCCTCAAGAGGTGACCTGCAACACGCTGCTGATGAGTTTCTGTCGAGGGCTGATCGCCACCGATCCGATGAAGCGATTCCCAAGCGCCGAGGCGGCCAATGTCCGCAAGGGCGGCGCCGCGGCTTTCCAGCGGCAATTGGTGATGAGCGACTTGGCTAGCGAATACGACAACGAAATCCTGCACTGGCTGCAAGAACTTCGGGAACTCGACGCCATGGGCGACGAGACAAAATAGGCTCGCCGCGCATTTCGGAGCAGCTGACGGAGCAACCGGCGGAGCAGCCGGCGGCAAGACAGGTGGCGCGACCTACGAGAAATCGATCGCGACGCGCTGGCCGGTGTCAAAACTCCGTTGCGCTTCGAGCACCGTGCGGACGGCTCGGTATGCGTCCTCTAAGTCGCTCGTCTTCCTGACCAAACTTGTCACGGCTCGATGAAACTGGTTGAGCATCTGCTCGCCCACGGGCCGTTCGCTCTCAAGCGATTCTCGGTGCTGCCCAGCTTCGTCAAACCAAACCAAGTTGTAGGGCAGATCGACGAACGCGACACCACGCTCGCAACAAACCTGAAGCTCCGCCGGCGGACGAAATGAAACCGCCTCCTTCCAATCCTCAGGCAAATAGCGCCCCGTGCTGATATGGGCCAACGGCCCCTGCCCGCAGAGCTGCGACGCGTTTGAGAAATCGATGCTCATCATTTGATAATCATCGTGATCGCCCGTCTCCGAGTGGTGGCGGACTCCGATGACGCTGCTCGGATCGCCATCGACAACGTAGCGGCACCAGTCGACCATTTCCATTAAGTTCTTTGCCGCAGTTCGAGTGGCATCGGACGGAATCGGGGCACCATCGGTCTTGACCAGGTTTCGCGCGTGGCAAAACAGAAGTCGCGGTGCCCCGAGACGAGTCGCGATCAGTTCTTTCAGCCTCAACGTCGCTGGCGAATTTCGCCGAGGAAACTCAGCCATGAATGCGACTCCCGACTCCTCGACCCGTTGCTTCATCTCACGCGCGCTCGCCAAGTCAAACTCCAATGGAGCTGCGCAGTAAACCGCCTTTCCTCGCTCGGCCGCCGCAAAAATAGGCAAGGGACCATACGGTTCGGGCGACAACATCAAGACCGCGTCGACGTCGGGGCGCTGAGTCAGAGCGCGAAAACCATCGACCGTGGAGGCGTCGAATTCGCTTGCCGCCTGCTCGCCCAGGACGCTCACATGGGTGCAGATCGCCCGGACTTCGTATCGGTCCGCCAGCGCTCGCAACGCCGGGCGATGGCAATTTTCCCATCCGGCGCCAAGTCCGACCAATCCAACTCGCAGCTTCATTCGGCTCTCATTTCCGCAACGGAATCAATCGTTAGCCCAGTTACCGCCACTTTCATCGTCAACCGACACCGCGACAATGATTCCCATCGAGGCTGGATCAACGGCGCCGTGGAGGCTTCGACGCCGGATTGTGGAGTCCGTAGCGGCGGATCTTTCTGTCCAAGGTCGATCTTTCAATTCCAAGAATCGACGCGGCGCGACTCTTGTTCCAATCCGTCGAATCCAATGTCGCCGCGATATGAGCCTTTTCTACGTCGGCCAAACTCAAAGGCGAATAACCGCCCGATGCATTGAGCACAATCTCGCCGGTGTCGCCGCTGGTAGCCAGGTTGCTTAGCGCTAAATCCTCGGCGTCAATCACATCACCTTGAGCCAACACGACGGCTCGCTCGATCACATTCTTCAGTTCCCGCACATTTCCAGGCCAGCGGTACCGGCGAAGCTGCTCCATCGCGTCAGACGAGAATCCCACCAGCCGCCGGCCGGTCTCCTCGCGAAAACGAGCCAAGAAGTGGTTGGCCAATTCGACGACATCGTTTCCTCGTTTGCGCAACGGAGGGATAGCGATCTCGACCACGCGGAGCCGGAAATACAAATCGCGGCGGAACTTGCTCGCCTCCACCGCCTTCTCCAAATCGCGATTCGTCGCCGCGATCACTCGCACGTCGACATCAATCGACTTGTTGCCCCCGACGCGCTCGAATGGGTGCCCCTCCAGGACACGCAAAAACTTGGCTTGCACCGACGGACTCATCTCGCCGATCTCGTCAAGCATCAGCGTGCCTTTGTTCGCCGATTCGAATTTCCCGACCTTGCGATCCGTCGCGCCGGTAAACGCGCCGCGCTCGTGGCCGAACAGTTCACTTTCGAGCAACGTCTCGGAAAGTGCCGCGCAGTTGAGACAAACGAAGGGCCCCTTTCGCCTGGGGCTGGCAAAGTGAACCGCTCGAGCAACAAGCTCCTTGCCCACGCCGCTCTCGCCTCGAATCAACACGGTCGCCCGACTCGGTGCCGCTTGAATAACCTGCTTCTGCACTCGAGCCAGCGCGCTGCCGTTTCCGACCAATTCGCTTTCTGCGCCAAGCCGCTTTCGGAGCTCAACGATTTCGTCACGAGACTGCGAGACCTCAGCCGCCATGGCCTTTTGCTGCCCCAACCTTTTCAGGGCCATTGCCATGTTGTCCGCAACGTAAAGAGTGAATTCGAGATCGTTCGCGTCCGGCGTGCGAGCGAGATCGGTTGAATAGATGTGGACTAAACCGATGATTTGCGATTCCGAGCGAATCGGAGCGCAAATCACGCCTGTCGAATGGATCAATCCCTGACTGTCGCGGCTGGCTAGTTGGCTGTCATCGGCAACGTTACGCGCCAGTACAGCTTCTCCGCCTCGCAGCACCGTGTTGGCAACAAATTCGGACAAACGGTAATAGCTCGGCAGCAGATCGCTCCGGCTCGCCACCACGACAAAATCTTCGAGACTGTCCGGCGCGTCGATACCCGCTTTTGGCAACAGCACGGCACCGCTGTCGACTTGCGTTCCGTTGAACAGACCATTGAGCGCCATATGGGCCAGCGAGGGCTCGTCTTGCAGGTTCGCCATTTCGAATGCGAGCCTGCAGAGCTTCGTTGCGGCGCGGTCGATTTGATCGACAACGGGATCGCCTTCCGCCGCGTCGAGATCTAGGAAACGCGATTCGCGACGGCGATGGGTGATACTGGTCGGCTCAACTGCCGATTCACTGATCTTGACGTCTCGCCCGATGACCGTCTCGTCGCCCGGCTCCGTGCTGGGGATCCGGAACGGATCGGGCTTAGCGTTGTTCGCGCCTTTGAACGCCTCCGACAAGTCGTGCACAAACGCAAGTTGAAAATGGGCAATGCGCACCACCTCGCCGGGCGTCAGGACATGGTCCGAACGCACTTGAACGTCGCCCACGAACGTGCCGTTGCGGCTGTCCAAATCGCGAAGCGTCCATTCACCATCGGTGAAGAACACTTCCGCGTGACCGCGGCTACAACGCTCGTCCTTGACGACAATCTCGTTGGTCGAAGCGCGCCCAATTGTTACGGTGCGTCCCGGTTCTAAGCGGAAAACATCCGTCCATTTCGCGCCTTCACGAATGACCAGATAGGCAAACATGACTGTCATATGGACCCAGCCTAGCTGGAATTAAACATGGACAACAACCCTCGGAACAAGACAATTCTTATTCGGCAAAGCAATCCCCAGAATGCTTGCTTCGATTTTCGATTCGTCAAGCGCCGCGCGGACGATATCGTCCAGATCCTCCTCCAAATTGTCCGACGTCGCTCAGCAAGAAACTCCAAGTGCCGTAGCCAGCCGTTTCGATTCGCGACGGAGGCCGTCAGCGTAAAGATCGCCAATTTGGCGCCGGATCCAGAGCAAACGACCCGATGGCCAGCCGCAACACACCCCCCAGGAGAGCCATGCAGGGCATTCGACTGGGGCGCTCAAGTCCGTTTTGATTTCGTAACTTACGTAATCTTTCTTGATAACCAGCGGTTCGATAGTTAATCTGGAATCATTGGCCGAAGGTACCGTATTCTTGAGTACCTATTGGCGGATGAATTTGATCACGCACGGGTGCTTGGTCCATCGGCGAGGAACGGAAGAAGAGGCCGATGGCATGCAATCCAAGTGGACGCCCCATTCTTAGGAGTTTGGATATGTCACGTAGGTCTGTTGCCTGTCTTTTCCTGGGAATTGCAGCTCTAGCGTTCGCCAGCCCCGCACGGGCTGGCCGTTTTGGCGGCAGTGCCGTGGGCGGTGTTGTTGTCGATGCCGACGGTGTTCTTCGGGCCATCGACAGTAAAACGCACGCGGAAGCCCTGAAACGAATGCGGGAGGGGATGGACGACGTCTCTCCAGCACTCGATGGCAAGGTAAAATTGCGGAAAATCTCGCTTCGCAAGCTGCAAGCGGCAATTTCCGAATCGATCTCGAAGGGGGCCAACCTGCCGGACGAGATCAGGTATTTGGCTGGAATTCAACGAATCCAGTACATCTTCGTCTACCCCGAAGCGAATGACATCGTGATCGCGGGTCCTGGCGAAGGCTGGAAAGTGTCCGATCGCGGTGAAGTCGTCGGAAAGACGACTGGCAAGCCGGTCATTCGGCTCGACGATCTGCTCGTCGCCATGCGATACGTGCATGCGGCTCGCACCGACGGCATCAGCTGCTCGATCGATCCGACCGAGAAGGGAAGCCAACAACTTCAGAGATTGCTAAACGCTCAGAAGGCGAAACCGAGCCAGCGACGCAACCTGAGGGCTTTGGAAACCGCCATGAAGCAGGCGTTCGGCCCGCAACAAGTGAAAATTACTGGCGTGCCGACTTCGAGCCACTTCGCTCGAGTCCTCTTGGCTGCAGACTATCGTATGAAGCGATACGGTATGAACCTCGAGCGAGCTCCGGTCGCCGGCCTGCCAAGTTACGTTCAAATGATGAGCCGAGGCAGCGGTAGCTCGCCCAACCCACGTTGGTGGATGGCTTGCAATTACGACGCAGTCGCCCGCTCGAAGGACGGCATGGCCTGGGAAATTCGCAATCCGGGCGTCAAAGTGATGACCGAAGACGAGTTTGTCGACGCGGAAGGCAAAGTGACGGGCACAGGTAAATCGAGTCCTCTGGCCAAACAATGGGCCGACAAGTTCACTGAGAAATACGCTGAGCTGTCGACGAAGGACCCCGTTTTCGCTGACTTGCAGAACATCATGGACTTGTGCGTGATGGCGGCCATCATTGAAAACAACGATCTGCTTTCGATGGCTGGCTTGGACCTTGAATTGATCAACACGGACAAGGGCACCTTGGCGATTGAAGCCAACAACGTGCCTCGCTCGATTTCGCCTCACTGCAGCTTCTTGCGAACAAAGAAGGGCTTGGTTGTCACCGCATCGGGCGGCGTCCAAGTCGAATCATGGCAAGTCGCTAACAACACGCAAATGGCCCCGGAAATGGACCTCAAGCGTGAATCGCTTGGTGCCGGTCCGAAGAACGCGTGGTGGTGGAACTAGTTTCGACCAATACGTCTGAATCCATCGCTTTGGCGACGAATGCGATCTCTAAACGGGCCTTCTTGTCGAGGGGCCGTTTTTTTTCGTACGTCTCGGTTCAACCTAGTGCAGCGTTACGCCTTAGTTTTAGGGTGGCGCACCCGATTCGCCGTGGCGGGCGTTGACCAAACGAATTGTCGATCCCAATTCCAAGCTGTAACGCAGCACTAGTGCAGCGTCAACACAAAGAATTAGGATCCCAGTGTTTGTATCGTACGCCACCAAGTCCAGTTACGCCGAAGCCAACCCCCATTTTTAGAGTTGACGCGGCACTAGTCTCGCCTTAGTCATTTCGTTTAACCCGCCGCCACAGGCAAAGCCAGCCTAGGGGCAGTCTGGTCTTGCCCGCCTCGCCTGCGGCACACAGGTTAAACGAGCGCTCTTTTTCGTGTCTCTTTTTGCTTTTTCGTGGCCAGCTTCGTCTGACGCGAAAGGACGGGCCACGAAAAGCACGAAAAACCACAAAGAGAAGAGTTGCGCAGCCAACGACAACCGATCGTTTAACCCGCCGCCGAAGACAAGGCCGATCCTTAGCTACGCGGCGCGCTAGCCTAGTGTCTGTCGGCTACGACCACGCGCCGACCATTTTTTAAATCGACATTTCTAGGCATTGATTAGGACCGAAACAAGACTACAAAGGGCGGAAGACGCCGCGATTCCTGCGGCTATTGCGCACCGCGACAATTTGCCGCGTTTCCTTTGCTTGATTTGGATATAGACTCACAGAGAGCGATTCCGATGGAAGGCCAACAAGGGCGGTCGTTTGATACGGCCCGTCGAGACGAGTCTGACTCGACAGACCCGCAGGAGCATAGCTTCCGGTCCATTCTGTTGGTGGATGACAGCTACGCATTTCGCGAGCGACTGGCTTTGGCTTTTCGCGAGCGAGGATTCGCGGTTCGAACTGCGTCTTGCTTCGATGAAGCCATGCCGCTGATTGAACAAGTGTCGCCTGATGTGGCTGTTGTCGATTTACGAATGCCGGGACGATCGGGTCTGGATTTGGTCCGTGAGATCAAGTCAGTGGACAAGAGCATCGAAATTCTTGTTCTTTCGGGTTTCGGCAGCATCGCGACGGCAATCGATGCGATCCGCCTGGGGGCGGCTAACTTCCTACCGAAACCTGCGGATGCGGACGATATCTTGGCCGCGTTGCAAAGATCGGACGGCGGCACAACGCTGGAAGTGGAAACCACGCCAGAAACGCCTTCCTTGGCGCGAGCTGAGTGGGAACATATCCACCGCGTACTGTCCGATTGCGGCGGCAACGTTTCAGAAGCGGCTCGACGTCTGGGAATCCACCGTCGTTCACTTCAACGTAAACTGCGAAAACGCGCGCCGTAGCTGGCGATCCACGCGGCCCTTCGCTGGCCGCTGAACGCCTCTCGGACGTCATTCGCAACGCCGTAGGAGGCGAGACCTTGTGCCGTCCAACCGAACCGTCCTCTCCCCGTCGCCCCAGCTCAACTCAGCCCCACTCGGGTCCATCACGGAAACAGATTTGGACGAGCGAATCACCCGAGCAGCGAGCTGACCGGCTTCTAAGAAGAGAAATACAGTTTGTCTCGAGCGCCGTCTTTCAACAGTGGCGAACTTCTCCCCCAAAACAACTCGACGCCGAAGATCTCAGCCGCCTCGATAGCACGACTTGGCTTGAGCCAGAGGCGGAGCTGCTTTGGTTTCGCTGGATGAACTACAAAAAGTTTCGAGCGAATCAATGGCGAGGTCGACTGTCGAACGTCGACGCAAATGTCGAAGCGATGGACCGGCTCGAGTGTCTGCTTGCGGACGCCTGCGAGATCCGCAATCAGCTTGTCACGGTCTATGTCAAGCTTGGCGCCAAGGTCGCGTCAAGCTTCGCCAACGCCGTCTTTTCGATGGACGAGTTGGTCAGCGAGGCCAACACGATTCTCATCCGCTGCATTGAAATGTTCGACGCGGATCGAGGCTTTCGCTTTAGCACGTACGCGACCCATTCCGTTCGGCGCCATCTGTGCCGATACGTTAAGAGTCGTGCGAAACGGCCCATGGCCGCCAACCAAGAGATGCTCGAAGCCGTTCCGGAAGACGACAAGCGATGGACCTACGAGCGAGAACAACGCATCACAAAGTGTTTCAAGGAAGTCGAACGCTTGATGCACTTGCTCAGTGATCGCGAGCAGCGCATCGTCCGCGCTCGCTACGGACTAGGCAACAAACTCAAGCCGCAGACACTGCAGTCCATCGCTGCCGGCCTCGGCGTCTCTCGCGAACGCGTTCGACAACTGGAGCAGCGAGCGCTCGCGAAACTCGCTCGTCTGGCCAAGGAAGCAAATATCGAGGCATGAGCTGAGTAGGATTTGGGATTCACAGGCGGCACGACGCGCGCCGAGCTTGAACGACTCGCAGGTCCTTGAGTTGGGTGGGAAGCGCGACTTCATGCTCGATCACTTCAAACCCGCCTCGTTCGAGTTTCTCGGCGATTTGGGGGAGTAAGAATGTGAGATAGAACATGATGAACGGAGGCCGAATTAGCGCGTTGCGCACGTGCATCGCAGCATTAAATCCTCGCGCCAGCAGATGACGAAGGCTCAACAGCGACGGATGTCTCGATGTGACGAAGAAGAAGCTGCCTCCTTCGCGCAGCAGACCGTGAATGGCGGCAATAAACTGGTCTTCCTGTTCGGGCAAAATGTGCCCCAGCGCGCCGAGGCAAACTGCAACGTCAAATTCTCCTTCGAGTTCGCTTGGCGGGTCGAGGGCGTCGCCGAGCATGAATCGCAGCTCGGCCGCGCCTTTCCAATTGCCAGAGTTTCGTTCGGCGACCTCCAACATTCCGGAACTCATGTCGAGGCCGACGACCTCGGTCGACCAGGGGCGAAGCATCTCCATTCCAGCGCCTGTTCCGCAGCAAAGGTCGAGCGCCCGGCTGGGCGGTCCGCTCTCCCGGACAACTCCGGCGACAACGTCCAGCACGAATTGCGGGGTGCGAAACGGTGTGTAATCGAACTTGGGCGCAAGCAGGTCATACCCCCGTTGGGTGGATGACAACGCCTGCTTGGCGAGCTCAAAAAAAGTAGGCCCTTGGGGATGAAACACGATATCGACGAGCCTTTGGAAATTACGCGGAAATGAGTCGCCAGATTGCCTGCCTAAATCCGCTCTGTCCGTCTGACATGAGCAACTTTTTCGTCATATAATTGAGGCTGATATCGGGGTGGGCACAGGACGCAACCAGCTCCGCCTGCGACCGAGTCAAAGACAGAAACCACCCGCCCACCGCGCTTTGCACCGTGTCCTCACGGTCGACCGCCTCACCACTCCCTTCGGTAGCTGCGATAGGGAATCCGTAATGGCGAACACTGCAAAGCATCTATCCATCACGAGGAATCGCATGTCTGCACGCCTACTCACCATCGCCGCGATTTGTGCGATCGGTTTTATCGTATCACACAACGCGGACGCCAACGAAAAAGCCAAAGCAAACAACGCGGGGCAAATTGCCCTGGGCGCTCCCAAATTGACGGCGGGAATTCCGGGCAAGGGAAAACTCACGGTCGAGCAAATCAATGCTTGGCTCGCAGACGCGAGGAACCATGAACCTTGCGATGTCAAACTGCCGATGGGCCTCAGTCTCGGCGAGGCGCAAATCTACGTTCCCAAGGACAACCCGATCACTCGAGCGAAAATCGAATTGGGGCGACAACTCTATTTCGATCGACGCCTTTCGTCAGACAACACGATCAGTTGCGCTGACTGCCATCACCCACGTGAAGGCTACGCTCGACGTACTCAATTTGGCGTCGGCGTCGACGGCCAGCAAGGCGGCCGAAACTCACCCGTTAGCTACAACCGACTGCTCAGCAAAGCTCAATTCTGGGATGGACGAGCCGAGTCGTTGGAAGCACAAGCAATCGGCCCGATCGCCAATCCGATTGAAATGGCCAACACGCACGAGGCGGCCGTCAAGACGTTGAAGGGCATCGAGGGCTACCGGCTTCAATTCACCAAGATTTTTGATGATGGCGTCAACATTAAGAATGTCGGCAAAGCCATTGCGACGTTTGAACGCGTTATCGTTAGTGGTCCGTCGCCGTATGATTACTACGAGCCGGTGCGAGCAATGCAAAGAGCATTTGGCGAAGATTTGGAAGACCTCGACGAGCTGAAGGAAGAGGACCCGGATCTTTACAAGGAATACACGACGAAACTCAAAGCGAGCGAAGCGCATCCCATGTCCGAGAGCGCTCGCCGCGGACGCGATTTGTTCTTTTCTCAGAAATCCAGCTGCACAGCGTGTCACGTAGGCGCCAATTTCACGGACGAGAAGTATCACAACTTGGGTGTCGGCATGGATGCGAAAGAGCCGGACCTTGGCCGCTACGCCGTTACCAAAGACGACAAGGATCGTGGCGCGTTCAAGACGCCGACGATTCGTAACGTCGCCCTTTCCGCGCCGTACATGCACGACGGAAGCCAAAAGACACTGGCCGAAGTTGTCGAATGGTACGATCGCGGTGGTCATAAGAACGCCAACCTGAGCAAGGACGTTCGCCCCCTCAAGTTGACTAAACAAGAGAAGGCCGACTTGGTCGCCTTCATGAAAGCGTGCACCGGTCGTTTCCCGCGAGTCGAGCGACGCCGTCTGCCGTAGCGGTTACTCGGCTTAGTCGTGGGCTTGATGACAACGCGCAGCGCCGCGAACACCGGAGCCGTCCTGCGTTCTTTTTCAAGGCAACTCGAGTCGCGCCGGCGCCAGGGGAAGACGGATTTCAACCGAAGTCCCTTCGTCTGGCGTCGAAGTGACTCGAATTGTGCCGCCCAGGCGTTCGATCACGTTGCGAGTGAGAAACAGCCCGAGCCCCATCCCCTTGCCGGGCTCTTTGGTCGTAAAAAACGGCTCCCCAGCTCGGGCAAGTGTCGCCGGATCCATGCCGCTTCCGCAGTCACAAATAGTCAAGCAAACCGAATCGGTCGAGGCTGAATGGGTCCATCTGACCGTTTCTTGCGGAGGTGATGCGTCGAGTGCGTTCTGCACAATCCCGCGAATCGCCTGAGCTAATCCATCCAACGGCGCTCGTATCAGGACAGCCGAATCGACGTCACTCAATTCGATGGCGACTTGATCGCGAGCGCGCACACCACTCATCACGTGCTCGACGACATCACCGAGTTCCAGGTCGGCAATTTCCTCAGCCAGTTCATGGCCCGCATGCGAAGACATGCGATGCAGAATCGAGCGGCAGTGGTCGAGCTCGTGACGAATAAGCCTCACATCATCTCGAACGGAAGTAGGAACGTCGACATCCTCGAGGTGGCGAGACAAATCGTTGGCGACAACGGCGATCGTGGACAATGGCGACGCCAGTTCGTGGCCCGCGCCGGCCGCCAACGTCGCCAACGCCTCCAATCGCTCCCCCGCGGCTCGCTCTTTTTCTGCGACTCGCAATTCCGACTCGCGACGATTCAACTCGTTGACCACTCGGCTAATAAAATACACAACGACACACGCGCATCCGCAATAGGCCAGCAGCAAGACCTGCTGCTCGAGTTGTTGAGCTTCGCCTAGGCCCCAATTCGGCAGAGTTCGATGGAAGGCAAATACGCTGACCATTGAGGCAATGGCGACGCCTGTTAGCAGCCAATTGGCGCGAGGCGAAAGCAACACGGCGGAAAGCGAGAGGTTGACGAAATAGAAGACAGCGAACGGGTTGCTCAAGCCTCCCGTCAGCGACAGCAGGGCCGCGAGCGCGACCATGTCGAGCACCATCACGACGGCCAGCCACGTTCCGCCCCGCGATTCGACTAAAGGACCTCGCTCCAGCTGGATCTGCCCTCTCCAGGCGATGCTGAGTGCCGAGTTAGTCGTCAACGTCAAGGCAACGATCCATAGCAATGGCGCAATGGGCAGCTCGATGCCAAACCAGAAAGTCGCGACAGCAATCGTCGCCAGCTGGCCGATCGCCGCGACCCAGCGCAGCCTCAACAACCACCGCGCATTGACGGCCAGTCGATGACGTTTACGACGATTCAAATCTTCTAGCGTATGTGGCACGGCGGCGCGATACTGAGAATATGCGAAAAACGAATGTGCGGTGTTACTATCGACGCGCGAGAATTCAGCCTGTCGTTCGTGCTGCGAATCGCGAACGTCGACTGGCCTCTAGCTTCACATTTTACGTGTTTCAACGCCCGCACGAATAGGTCGCCTTTTCGGTGACAACGCAGTCGATCCGCACATCGTGCTCATCCAATGGAATCTCGGGAAACAGCTGACACTCGAAAGCCAAACCAATGAGACTCGCCCGTTTGTCGACTCGCCCAAGCAGACGATCGTAGTAGCCCTTTCCGTAGCCCAACCGTCCCCCTTCACGATCAAACGCGACGCCCGGCGTAAAGACGACGTCTAGCTCCACCGGAGAAACCTGTCTATCAGGGTCGCCGCGGCGGTCCGACCTCGGCTCCAAAATCCCATAGGCGCCCGACTCGAGTTCATCGAGCGAAAGCAAGTGAAACAACGTCAGTTCACTCCGTTCACAATAGGGAATCACAATTCGCTTCGGGCTGTCCAGCGCCTTAGCCAAGGCGAACGATGTTCGCACTTCACTCCGAACATCGATATAGAACAACACCGTCTCGGCCGCACGATACTCGGACAGACCCATCGCTCTCGCGAGAATCTCGCGAGACAAGTCATCCTTGGCTGGTTGGTCACGGCGCATCTTTCGCGCTTGAGTTCGCAATTCACGTTTGCGTTCGGCTTGTCGGTTCGTTTCGTCGTCGGTCATTCGGCTCAGCGGACTCACGAGTTCCAAGTGCAGGCAATCAGTTTTTCGCGTCAGATTCCGCCGTCCAATGCAATCATTGATCAGTGACGATTATCGCCCGAGCTCAGTAGATTGACGGCCCGAACATTTAATTCTTGCGAGGCGATGGGAAACGCGGTGTCAACGTAATTTGCTCGAGCCCATTCGTTCCGATCCGAAGTCTCGGGCGGCGGCGCCGACTTCCACAGAACCAACTCATCGGCCTCGGCCAGACGAGCGATTCTGGCAGCGATCGAATCGGTTGTCACCGTCCAACTGTGTTCCAAAGCCGGTTCGCCGAGCGTCGGCTCGATCTCGCGCAAGAATCGACCGCAGCGAAATACCGTGCTGCGATTCGTCGTCGGTGCCAACAGTTGTTGCCAGTCGTCAGTATGCGGAATCCCCAGCAGCTTGGATCCAAGTCGGCTCGTCTGTTCCAACAAGTCGACGCACAGCCAGTGACAAAATGCCTCATCGAGCGAGAACGTCTGATAGGCGTTTCGAACGCCGTCCACCCAAACACCGCCGCCGACGATCACCACCGTCGACATTTCCGGCTCGCTATCGAGCCAATGTCTCGCAAGTCGCGGGAGCCTCGCGTCTCCGAGCAGGCTTCCGCCCAATTTGACGACCCGCAATCGACGGCTCATAACTGCAGCGCCTCACTGGCAAGCACAGCCAACGCATGCGCCGGCCCGCAACGAGCCGGAAGTCGCCCAATCATTGCGGACATCGACACAGCCTCGCAACTGATCTCCATCTTCTTGAGAACGCGCTCGGCGAGATAGTCGCCATGGCCCGAAACAACAATCTTGGTCAGCGGAGTCGGCAATCGCGAAACAACGCGCTCCGCGGCGTTAACAATGGTCTCAACTTGTTTATCGATGACTTCCAACGCGACGCCGACAGCATCGCGATGATTAAAATCCTCCGGCGCGCCGACCAACCGCGAAACGCGCAGCCGAGCGTTCGCTTTCGTCGCGCTGCGACAATCTGCGGTTTGCTTGTTGAGTGTGCTCTCGGGAATGTCATTACACAAAACGTAGGCATCCAATGTCGTCGCAAAATGTTCCGCCGCGACCATGCAGCGACTGCCGCGATAGGGAGCCGATTGAATCAACGCACAAATCGGTGTTCGCTCGACGCCGGTATAGATTAACTCTCCCGATATCAAACGCGATGTATCGTCTGTCGACGTGTTGCGCAATTCCCCGTCGCAGATAGGCAGCACATCAACGGTCGTCGAGCCGATATCAAGCACTAGTCCGGAGCCTTCAGGAATGAATCGGGCGGCGTAGCGGCCGAGCGCGTGCCAGTTGGACGCGGCGGCTAATTGAGGGCGCTGCACGGCAACTTGCGGCGAGACCAGTTTGCCGTCGCTGAGGTATATCCGTGTATGGCGCCCGTCCGCTGCCTGCTCAAGCGACTCGACGATGAACTGGACGCCGATCTCTTTTGAATCGAAACAATCCGCCAGTTCGCCGGTCATCGTAACCGCCAGGTGGTCCGCTGCGGGCCCCTCGGTCAAGAGCGTTCTCAATTCGCGAGCCAACTGATCCGAATCTCGCCACAAGGCAAACGGATAGGAAATCGCAAAACCACGACCATCAGCCATCTTCAGATTCGCGCCGCCAATGTCTAATGCCAACCAACTCACGGCGTATCACACTCCCTGCTTCTTCGCGTTGAGACCTCGCCAGCGGCGGAGAACTCGACTTCGATTTCCTTCACTCCCAACTCAACGCGGCATCCGGCCGCTACCTTCAGCATACACTCGGCCAAGTTATTGTCGATCAGCTTGCGGAGCCCAACGTAAGAAGTGGTTATTCGTGGGTTGAGTTCGATCACAACGTCTTCAGCATCGGTTGCGCCGAGAACCATATCGATCCCCAAGCAGCCTATCCGTGCCGGCAACGCCCGGATGACGCGCTCGGCGAGACTGTGCGCTCGTCGAGCAAGAGAGGGCGCTAACGGCGTCGAGCCGCCCAAGTAATCAAACCGCCCATCGGAACTCAAGTTCTGCTTGGTCGCAGGGAGGATGACTGATTCTTCTGAGCCGAAAAACACGGTCACGCTAACGGGCATCCCCGACTCGAATGGCTCCACAACAAACGCTTCCTCGACAACGCGCTCTTTCAGCGTGTCGGAAACGGCGGCCGCGGATTCAAATAGGCGGACGTCTTGCGAACCGGCACCGAATCGCGGCTTGACCACGATAGGACAATCGAGCTCCTCCGCAGGTGCATCGAATCGCATGCTCCGCGGCGTCGGGAGGTCGCGCTGCTCAAGAAAACAGGAACACGCGAGCTTGTCACTACTCAGTTTGACCGTCTCGATGGGTAGCCCAAGTCGCCGACCGCCGCAAAGCTCTACTCTCTCGCACAAACTCGCGAGACGGCCGTCTGTTTCGGGAGCAATGACGACCGTCCATTCCGCGGCTTGGACTTCTCGATCAAACGCCGCGCCCCAACTCGCCGTCGAAACTGAAGTCACTTGGACCGACGATGGAAAGCGGACGCGATCGATGCGAGCATCGACGAAAACTGCGACCTCAACTTGATCGATCGCCGCAAAGTCGGCCGCGACGGCTGAGACCATGGCGGCACCTTCGGTCAGCAGTGAGCCACATGGCGGCTGAAGACATCCGCCGCCCGTCAGATCCTCGTAGACGAATACCCTCAAGCTGCGTGTCCTAAAAGATGCCGAGTTGATCTCGCGCGTCGTCGGTCATCTTCTCCGGAGTCCAAGGCGGGTCCATCACCACTCGGACCTCCGCCTCGCCAACACCCTCGACATTTTCGACAACCTGCTTGCTTTGGGCGACCAACTGAGGAGCAGCGGGGCACATCGGACTGGTCATCGTCATCTCAATCGAGACGTTCGTCTTCTCCTCGACCTCTTCCAGTTTGACCTCATAGATCAATCCCAGGTCGACAATATTGACGAACAACTCAGGGTCGATGACTTTCTTCAATTCCTCAAGAATGCCGTCTTCTGAAATCGTCATTTCACAAGCTCCTCAATGCACAACACCAGTTAGATCTTTCGTCGCCCAACGTCGCAATTGTCGCCTTTCGCTCAGCGAAAAGAGGGGCACATCCTAATCCGAGTTTAAGCGGACGGCGACCCATCCGTCTTCGATTCGCACTTCATGTGATATCGTCGCTTCTGTCGCAGGCATCGTCAACGCAGATCCATCGGTCACGCGGAATTTTGCGCCATGTCGAGGGCAGACAAGACAATCGCCGAGTAGCTCGCCGTCACCGAGCGGACCGCCATCATGGGTGCAAACATCGTCAATGCAGTAGAATTTGCCATCGACCTGAACGACAACGACCAGACGATCCTCAAGCTCAACGACTTGCTTTCCCGGATTGGGGAACGACTCGATCTCAGCGACTCGAACAAATTCCGACATGCGACACCTAGCATTCAACGGTCAATTTACAGGCAAACTCAAACGGCCGAACGAGGGCAACCAAGGGGCGTTTGCAAACGTCCTCGGGCTGAATCAATCGGAGGGAACAAGCGGGCGCGACCGAACGATTATTCGTAGTCGCGCACTCGTTTGGCGATCGCATCGCCCAGCGCTTCGCGAACGCTTTCGATCGTAATTCGGTCGAAGATCTGCTGAAAGAAGCCCGTCACAATGGCGCGAATCGCCTCTTGCCGCGTGAAGCCTCGACACTGGGCGTAAAAGATCAACTCTTCGTCGACTCGGCCCGTCGTCGAGCCATGCGTGCAACGGACATCGTCGGCCTCGATTTCCAAACCAGGAATCGAATCCGCGCGAGCGGAACTGGATAGCAGCAGGTTGTCGTTTCGCTGATAACCGTCGGTGCGCTGACCTTTGTTATCGACTTTAATCATGCCTCGCCAAACCGTTCGCGACTTGTCTTGAAGCGCTGCCTTGTAAAGGAAATCGCTGTTACAGCCTGGTGCCTCGTGATGCTGAAGCGTGTGGTAGGAAAGGTGCTGAGTCCCTTCGGTAAAGAGGACGCCGTTGACTTGGCATCGAGCTCCTTCGCCAACGAGACCGACATGTTGGTTGACTTTTGCGAGCCGTGATCCGAGGGCCGCGATGGTCCATTGCAGAGACGCGTCGCGATCCACGAGCGCCTTCTGATGGGCGAAGTGCCAGACGCGGTCGCCCCAATTTTGCAAATTGACAAACCGCAAAACGGCACCGGGCGCCACGATCAATTCCGTCGCACCACAGTGCATTCCCGCCGACTGCTCGTCGACACTCGCACTCTCGTAAAGAAAAGTCGCTTCGGCGCCGTCTTCGAGAATGATCAGCGTCCGGCCGAGGTCGACGCCGTCGGCTGCAAGCAGCGACAGGGCGTGAAACGGCTCGTCGACGACAACGCCTCGAGGCACATAGAGCACATGGCCGCCCGACCAGAATGCCGCTTGAAGCTGCGAAAATCGATCCTGATTCGGACATACGGCTCGGTGAAGATGCGGCTTAAGCAGATCGCCGTGTTCGCGAACCAATTGCTCTAGGCTGCCGAACAAAACGCCCTTCTGAGCCCAATGATCGGAAATCTCAGAAAGCCGTGACGCGCCGTTGACGGATCGCGATCGCCCCGCAAGTTCAACGCCTTCGGCCAGACAAGGCGTGAGGCTTTCGTCGTCGCTCGCATCAAGCGAACACTGGAACCGATCGAGATTGAACAGACGCAGGTCCGTTCGAAGCCACTCCTCATGACTGCGTCCAGGCCATTCGCCGCCGACAAACGCATCCCACGCTTCACGACGTTGACGGGCGACCCATTCCGGCTCGTCGCGCGACGAGAGAAAGGCGTCGAAGCCCTCTTGGTTAAACGCATACGATTTGGTGGCGGCGCCGCTCATGATTGCGCAATTCAAGTGTTGAGAAGGATTGTCTTACAAGAGGTACGTGAGGGAAGCATGTCGGGAGTCGAAGTGAAAAGCGTTGGCGATCGACGCCCGAAGACTAGCCCACCGAACCTTCCATTTGAAGTTGAATTAGGCGGTTCATTTCGACCGCGTATTCCATCGGCAGTTCTTTGACGAGCGGCTCGATGAAACCGTTGACAATCATCGTGCTCGCTTCGGCTTCGCTTAGCCCTCGACTGGTGAGGTAGAACATCTGCTCCTCGCCAATTCGCGACACGCTCGCTTCGTGCCCCATCGTGACGTCTTTTTCCAGGATCTCGATATAGGGGTACGTGTCGCTGCGGCTTTCGTCGTCGAGAATCAAGGCGTCGCAGACGACATTGCACTTCGCGTTCTTGGCACCTTTTTCAGCTCGCACCAATCCGCGATAGCTGCTTCGTCCGCCATTCTTTGAAATCGACTTCGAAATAATCTGCCCAGTTGTATTGGGAGCACAGTGAACAAGCTTGGCGCCAGCGTCCTGATGTTGGCCCTTGCTGGCGAAGGCAATCGAGAGAATCTCGCCGCGAGCGCCGGGCTCCATCATGTAAACCGCTGGGTACTTCATCGTCAGATGACTGCCCAGGTTGCCGTCGACCCATTCCATTGTGGCGTCTTGATAAGCGACCGCTCGCTTGGTTACCAGGTTGTATATATTGTTCGCCCAATTTTGAATCGTCGTGTATCGAACGCGTGAATTCTTGAGGCAAACGACCTCGACAACGGCCGAGTGAAGACTTTCCGTCGTGTACATGGGCGCGGTGCACCCTTCGACGTAATGAACCTCGGCACCTTCGTCTGCGATAATCAACGTTCGCTCGAATTGCCCCATGCTCTCGGCATTGATTCGGAAGTAAGCCTGCAAGGGAAAGTCGATTTTGACTCCGGGCGGGACGTAGATGAATGAGCCGCCGGACCAGACCGCTGAGTTGAGCGCCGCAAACTTGTTGTCGCTCGGCGGGATGATCGTCGCGAAGTACTTCTTGAGCAATTCCGGGTGCTCGCGAACGGCCGTATCGGTGTCTGTGAAGATGACGCCTTTCTCGGCCAAGTCTTCTTTCAACGAACCGTAAACGACTTCGCTTTCAAACTGAGCTTTGACGCCGGCCAAGTACTTCTTCTCGGCTTCCGGAATCCCGAGTTTATCGAACGTGTCCTTGATCTCGTCCGGCACATCTTCCCACGTCCGCCCCTGTTGATCGACGGGTTTCAGGTAGTAATAGATGTCCTGAAAATCGAGATTGATTCCGCCGCCCCATTTCGGAGTCGGCTTCGATTCGAAGATTTCGAGCGAGTCGAGACGAAACTTGCGCATCCAATCCGGCTCGTCCTTGATATCCGAGATCTGCCGCACGATTTCGGCGTCAACGCCCTTGCGAGCTTTGAAAACAGCATTGGATTTGGTGCGGAAATCGTACTTGTTGATTTCGCCTAGATTGTCGTTCGTGACGTCTGTCGCCATGAGTTCACCGGTTGACTTGGAAGCCGTAAGTAAAAATTCACGTCAAGTTTCGAGCACGTCGTAGCGACGCGGTCTAGAACGCCGCTTGCGGTTCTTGGTCGAGCATCGCCTGATTTTCCGCTTCAGCATCTGGGTGGGCCTTGCGAATTCGTTCGTACCCGCTGCTGTACAATTCCTGAGCCAATTCGACGCCGCCGCTCTCGACGATTCGCCCGCCCAACATGACGTGGGTGCATTCGGGCGGGTTGTGTTCGAGCAACTTGTCGTGGTGGGTAATGATCAGCAAACCCATCTTCTCGCGACCGATCTCCGCAATACTCTGGCTCGCCAATCGCACGGCGTCGGCATCAAGGCCGCTGTCGGTCTCGTCCAAGATCGCGAAGCCTGGCTGAAGCATCGCCAGTTGGAGGATTTCGGCTCGCTTCATTTCGCCGCCGGAGAAGCCGTCGTTGACGTACCGCCGAGCAAACTCGACATCCATTTGGAGCTGTTCCATTTTGGACTTGAGCTCTTTGCGAAACTCACGCATCGGAATCAAGTCTTCGCCCTCGTTCCGTTCCGGGTTACGAACGTTGGTCGTCGCATGCCGTAGGAACTCGGCCATCTTGACGCCCGGAATGGCGATTGGTCTTTGGAAGGCGAGGAACACGCCTTTGCGAGCACGCTGGTCGGGCGACATTTCGAGCAGGTCTTCGCCGTTCAGCTCAATCTCGCCCTCGGTCACCTCATAGTTGGGATGTCCCAAGATGGCCAGCCCGAGCGTGCTCTTGCCCGAGCCGTTTGGTCCCATCAACGCGTGGGTCTCTCCACGCTTCATTTCCAGATTCACGCCGCGCAGGATCGGCTTACCTTCAACCGCAACATGCAGATTCTGGATTCGCAAATTTTCAATCATCGCTTCGCCTTTGAAGTATGTGACTTGTTTCGACCTATTCGTTCATGCCAAAACAAGATCGACCCGCCTAGCGCCCAACACGTAATGGTCTGGACGAGGCCGAAATTTTTACGCGCGGATTCAATAACCAAACACGATTGTTTTCTGTCGGCCACGCGCACAGATTGCCCGCGACCGTTTCCTACGATCTCAATACCGTCATTGCCGATTACAAAGAACGACAGGCTTAGCCTGTGATCTTCTGATGGTCCGTCCGCGGATCCTGGTCATGCGGCGCGGCCACAAAACCGGAGTGATGTGGGACCGGCAATTCGTCGTCCACCTTGATTCCAGCCTGTAGGAAACCGCCGTTGCCTTCAGCCGATTTTCGCTTGGCGATTCGGTGACCCTTGATCTTGTCTTGAATTCGCATCAAGGCTTCGAGCAAGGCTTCTGGTCGTGGTGGACAACCGGGAACGTAGACATCGACTGGTACAACAAGATCGACACCCTTGACTACGTGATATCCCCATTTGAAATAGGGGCCGCCGCCGACAGTGCAAGCACCCATGGCGATCACGTATTTGGGCTCGGGCATCATGTTGTACAAACGCCGAACTCGACTTGCCATTTTGTACGTCACCGTTCCGGCAACGATCATCAAGTCGGCCTGGCGAGGTGTTGCTCGAAAGGCACCCGCTCCAAAACGATCAATGTCATAACGACTGGCGCCTGCTGCCATCATCTCGATCGCGCAACAAGCCAAACCAAAAGTCATCGGCCAAATGCTCGACTGCCGAGCCCAATTGACCGCTTGCTCCACCGTCGTCGTGAAGACGTTCTCTTCGATCCGCGCTTCGATCCAAGGTTTTGTCATGACTAACTATCCATCGTTTCCACTAGGCACATTCTTCGAGCAAACTTCGCAACTCGTCCAGATACAAGCCGTAGAATATACCAACCATTTTGCTGCATGCTAAGTGGGTGCGGAGACAGGGCTTACCTCATGGCAACTCGGCCGCCTTTTCCCACGGAACAAACGCACGCGATCGAAGTCTCATCCACCAACCAAAAAACTCACCTTACAAACTCTGACTCATAACGGCGTTTCGGCGCCTGACGCCGGCCCTGATTTAATGGGCTCAAATGAGCAACAAGCGTCGCCATCGAGCCGACAACTTCCCAATTTGACTTCTTGGCCCACGACCTCCGAAATCAGAATTCGCTCCATCGAGCAGACGCTGCGGTCCTGCTCCGCCAAATCCGGATACGGACAGGCCAGGGCCGTTAGCACCGGAAGCCCATTGGACGAACTGACCTCAAACGGAACCTGGTGTCCTTGAGAAAACAGGTCGGCGAGCGACTCCATCTTCTCGTCGACGCTTACTCCCTCCACGACACCTTCATACATCTCCGCCAATCGAGCTGCAATTCGCTTCAACAGACCGCGGCGAACCTCTGTGTCTTTGATGTCCCGGATTTCGCTCCACAAGACGATCGCCAAATCGGCAAAATTGGTGCCAGCCTTGCGTGTTCCCAACTTGGTCAAACGGTAGCGATGGACCGGACGGCCACGGCCACGCTGATCCCGCGAGGTGTCTCGGGCGAGCAACCCCTGAGCCTGGAGCCGGTTGAGTCGCTGACGTACGGCTGTCGCCGTAACTCCCATCGCCGAGGCAAACTCCGACACCATCATCGCTTCGCCACGGCGCAGCAAATCCAGCAACGGCTTGTCTGACTTGGTGAATGAGTCCGACATGAAGTACTCAAGAGGCTTAAGGGCTTAGGCTGACTCGTCTCGTGCCGCGGAATCCGTCTAGGCACGCTATCGACGCCTCACATGCCCCCACTATAGGCATTAAAAACATTTAAGACAACCATATGTTTGAAAAATAGAGACAGCCCGATCGGATCGCCGTAAACACTTGACAATGCGAGGTTTATCCGATACAAGATCCGCCAGAACTGGTCGATTTGAGTTCACTATTTTGCCCATTTTTATTCCGGTCTGGATGTCGTGAAAAAACCCAACCACACGATCCGCGTTTGGACATTTCTCTCCCTACTAGCTGTGCTGGCATTCGGCGTAACGACGCTGACTCAAACGGCCGCTCAGGACTCAAACAGCGGCGCCGCCCCGGCAGAAACCACTCAAGCCGATGGGGATGCCCCCGAGGCCAAAGCGGACGAGAACGAAACCGCCGATTCAGCAACGGAGCCAGACAGCGCCGACGCGACGACGGCTGACGAGACCATCGAGATTCCCGAGATCACGGTGGTTGACGACAACGCGGCGGTCTCTAGCCAGCCGGCCTGGATCACGGCTGTCGACGACTTCTTCGGCAAGTGGTTGGTGGCGCCTGCTGTAGCGACACTGTTTTTCGACTTTGGCACAGGCAAATTGCTCGGCGAAAAGAAGAGCATCCCGTTCGTTGTGGTTTGGCTTTTTGTCGGCTCTCTTTTTCTGACGATCCGGATGGGCTTTATCAACGTGCGCGGGTTTTGGCACGCGGTTCGGCTAACTCGCGGCGACTATGACAACCCCGACGACGTCGGCGAGGTCTCTCACTTCCAAGCACTGGCTTCAGCTCTGTCAGCAACGGTGGGCCTCGGCAATATCGCCGGAGTCGCTTTGGCGATTGGCACCGGCGGACCGGGTGCCACACTGTGGATGATCGTCGTCGGCTTGATCGGTATGACAGCCAAGTTTACGGAATGCACGCTAGGGCAGATGTATCGCAAGGTCGACAAAGAGGGGATCGTGCTCGGCGGCCCGATGCAATATCTCAAGGACGGACTTGCGGACATGCAGCTTCCCGGCATGGGTATGGTGCTCTCAACCGTCTTTGCATTGCTCTGCGTCGGCGCCTCGTTGGGCGGCGGAAACGCGTTTCAAATCGTCCAATCACTCGGCGCCATTCAAGAGGAACCGGCACTTTCGTTCCTCAAGGACTATCCCTGGATCTATGGTTTAGTGATGGCCACGCTTGCCGGCGCCGTCATCATCGGCGGCATCCGATCGATCGGAGCTGTCGCGGGCAAGATCGTCCCGTTCATGTGCGGCGCCTACGTCGTGACGTCGCTCTATGTCTTGCTCTCCAATTACGATCAGATTCCCGCCGCCGTTTCCTCCATCATTAGCGGCGCCTTTAGCCCGGGCGCGGCACTGGGCGGAGTGATTGGCGTTCTGGTGATCGGCATCCAGAGGGCGGTTTTCTCGAACGAAGCCGGAACCGGTTCGGCCGCCATCGCCCACTCAGCCGCCAAAACGGATGAACCAGTCAGCGAAGGCATCGTCGCCTTGCTCGAGCCGTTTATCGATACCGTCGTCGTCTGCACTATGACCGCTTTGGTGATCGTGATCACGGGAGTGGCCAATGATCCTCAGAACGCCGCTTTGATTGACAGCAGTCAAGGTGCCGCGTTAACCTCCCAAGCCTTCCAGACGGGCGGCTTTGCGTGGTTCCGCTGGATCCTTTACGCGGCGGTGATCCTGTTTGCATTTTCGACGCTAGTGTCTTGGTCGTACTACGGCGAACGCTGCTTTGTGCACTTGTTCGGCAAGCGTTCATCGATCGTATACAAGATTGTCTTTCTCATCTTCACTGTGTTGGGTTCAATCGTCACGGCCAGAAACATCTTGGCCTTTAGCGACATCCTCATTCTCGGTCTTGCCCTTCCCAACATGTTGGGGCTCTATATCCTCAGCGGAAAAGTTCGGCGAGGCCTCGACTCCTACATGTCTCGCTTGGAAAAAGGCGAGTTTGATCAATAGGTCTCACTGATGCCACAACATGATGGTTCTCGACGGACGTTTCTAGGAACCACACTCGCGATGGCTTGCGCCTCGCCGGGAGTAGATAATTTGCTCAACGCGAGCGAGCGCGAGCCAGAACGCCCGCTGCTCGCCTACGTCGGCACGTTCAGTTCGCCGCTTCAAGACGTGCTCGATACGCAAGTCGACTTGCCGCCGGGAAACGGCCGCGGCATTCACGTGTTCCGGGTCGACGGAACAACCGGAGCGATGTCGCCGTTAGGCGTGTTCGCGATGGGGACCAGTCCTAGCTGCTTGGCGGTCAACGACGCGGGGACTCGACTTTATTCGACGAACGAAACGGATCGGGCTGGACTTAGCAAGAAACAGGGCACGGTTAGCGCTTTCGCGATCGATCCGAAAGACGGCAAACTAACTCAGCTCAATTCGGTTCTTTCCGGCGGCACCGGTCCGACCTATGTCAGTATCGATCCGTCGAAGAAATTCGCACTTGTGGCCAACTATTTCGGTGGGTCCGTTTCGGTTTTGCCAATCCTGCCTGATGGACGTCTCGGCAAGGCCAGCGACGTCAAACTCGACTCAGGAAAAATCGGCCCGACGAAGGCCGTCAACGCGCCGCCTGGCAGTTTTGCCTTTAGCGGCCACGACCGAACTCACGCCCACATGATCGCGGCCGATCCGGCTGGCCGCTACGCGCTTCATGTCGACTTGGGCCTCGACAAGATCTTCGTGTGGAAGTTTGACAACGAGAAGGGCGTTCTCGTCGAAAACAATCCGCCGTCAGTCTCGCTGCCTCCAGGCGACGGGCCGAGACATTTCCACTTCCATCCCAACGGCCGCTGGCTCTACTCGATCCAAGAGGAAGGCTCGACAATCGTCCGATTCGATTACGATGCGAAAAAAGGCCGATTATCCGCGAGGCAGACGATCTCGACCTTGCCAGCCGGATATGCCGGAAGCAATTTTTGCTCCGCGATTCTCGTGTCGAGCGACGGCCGATTTGTCTACGCCGGCAATCGATTGCACGACAGCGTCGGGATCTTTTCCGTCGGCGACAACGGCGACTTGACTTGGATCGGCGACGAGTGGACTCGAGGCAATTATCCTCGCAGCTTCAACTTCGATCCGACCGGCAACTTCTTTTACTGCCTCAACCAGAGAGCCGACAACATCGCGATCTTCCGAGTCGACCGAAAAAGCGGCGCTCTGAATTTCACCGGCCAATACGCCGCCGTCGGCAATCCGTCGAGCATCGTTTTCGTCGACCTCGCCAAGACGAAGCAATAGGCTCGCTTCGCGTGCTGGAACTTCGAGCCGCTTCGAACAAGCTCGTTGGGGTCTGTCTTAGCCACTAATCTGATTCACCGAACGAGCAAGTTGTGTTGGGTGCGTTGGGCGCTGCGATTAGCTCACGAACCTGATTCACCGGCACGGGGCGAGCCCGTAGGCGTCTTCGTTCATTTTGCACTTTGCATTCTTCACTTTGCACTTGGAGCGACACTCGAGGCTGGGGCATCCTGCCACCACTTGGAAAACAACAAAGCGGTCATTTGCAGCGCCGGTCCCGACGGTGAATTCGACACGGACGACGACATTAGCAACAACAGCAAGTCGGTCGACGGTGGCGGAGGCGTCTTCGGTCAGTTGAGCGAGGCGCTCGGCAAGATGAACGAACCGGCTGACGATGGCGAAATTGGCGGACTGTTGCAGCAAGCGCTCGGCGGCAATTCAGGAAGTGGCGAACCGGAATATGGTCTGCCCGACGGAATGGAGGACCTGCTGTCGCCCGAAAGCGGTGCCAGCGGCGGGCGAGGCACCGAGCCGTCCTTCGAGTTGCCCGAAGGATTTTAGCTGGCCATCCAAACCTCGGTTGGCATTGGTCCAGTCAGGCGTCTCATTTCGGCGGCTCGCTGTCACGAGGAAAGTATTCCTCGACGACACGATAAAACTCGGCAGCGGAATCGACCTTGGCGACATACGTGCGAAACTTGCGAGCGCCTCGTCGACCTTGAGCGTAACAGCATGCGTATTTGCGCATCAGCAACGTCCCCTTGGCCTCGCCGAATCGTTCGACGACCAAACGATAATGATGCAACATGCACTGGCGCTGCTCATCGAGCGTGGGGTCGGTTGGCACAGGCATTCCCGCTAACGCCGCCTTCGCTTGGGCAAACAGCCAAGGCTTGCCCAAACAAGCTCGAGCAATCATTACGCCGTCGACAGGATATCGCCGAAACGCCTCGACGACTTTTTGCGGCGAATCCAAATCCCCGTTGCCAATCAGCGGGATTCGTTTCAAGTGCGGCTTGATCTTGGCAATCTCGTCCCAGTCAGCGCTCCCCTTAAAAAAGTCCTCGGCAGTTCGGCCGTGAACGGTCAAAGCAGCCGCGCCGGCGCCCTCGACAACCTGTGCAATTTCAACGGCATTTTTATTGTTCCGCGTGCAGCCCAATCGGATCTTGGCCGTGACTGGAGTCGGCCCGCAGGCCTCAACAACCGTCTCGATGATCCTTCCCATGCGTTCCGGTTCGCGCAGAAGGTAGGACCCGCTGGCTGCCTTTTCGGTGACCTGCCGCACAGGGCAACCGAAGTTAATATCGACCACCGAGACCTGAAACTCGCGAGCCAAGCGGCGACCGACGCGAGCCATCGTCTGCGGATCGTTGTCCCACATCTGAACAGCAAGCGGACGCGGCTCTTCAACCACGCCCCACAGCCGATCGGGATGCTCGGCTCGCTCGCGGGCCTGCCAATCGAAGCCGCGAGCACTGACCATTTCGGTGGCGAGCAACCCCGCGCCGCCATACTCTCTGACGACTTGGCGGAACGCGAAGTTCGTAAAACCCGCCATCGGAGCTTGTAGAATGGGCGGGTCAACTAGCAAGTCGCCAATGTAGAGCGGCGCAAGCGATAGTGGGCTACGGCGGGCGTTCTCAGCCTCCGCCGTGTTTTCTACTCGTTCGTTCGCGTTCGCTCGAATTGCCATCGATTCATCTTGCCCCACTCGGCTCACGCTCGCAAGGCCGACGCACTCTCGCTCGGCTTGTTTCCACGTGCGGGATCACACTCGCCGGCATGCGTTGACGCGGTTCGCCTCTGGGCCGCGTATTGAGCCGCCTATTGAGTCGCCTCAAGATAGGGATCTTGGCCCATCTGTCTTTGTAATTCCTGGCACCGCTGCTCGAGTTGCATCAGGATTTTGCGATTGCGAAAATGGGCCAGTTCAACTCGCCGTTGAGCTTTTCGAAAGAGCGGCGCGAATTGCAATAGCTGCTCTTCTCCGCGAACGGCAAGCGCTTCACCCTGTCGGCGGACGGCCTTAGCTTTCGAGGGACCCAGACCCGTCTCGAGGATCTCGTCGTCGAGCGACATGAATTGCTCATACGAGCCGGGATCGCCTTGGCGACCGCAACGGCCAATGAGCTGCCGATCAATGCGAGCTGAATCGTGTAGCTCGGTGCCGATCACGTGCAAGCCGCCCAGCTCTTGCACGCCCCCACCCAATTCGATGTCCGTCCCCCGTCCAGCCATGTTCGTGGCAACTGTGATTCTGCCTCGCTGTCCGGCGGCCGCGATCAACGTCGCCTCCCGCTCGAGATGATGCGCGTTGAGGACTTCGTGAGGCAACCCTTGTCTGGTCAACTCGGCCGAAAGGCTCTCGGAGCGGTCGATCGATTTGGCGCCGACGAGCACCGGCCTTCCCGACGCATGCAGCTCGGCGACTCGGTCCGCAATTGCTCGCCATTTGTGCTCGGCGTCAAGAAACACACGATCGTCCAACCGCTCGCGTCTCGACGGCTTGTGGGTCGGAATCACATCGACTCGGAGCGAATAAATTCGTCGAAGTTCGCGGCGGGAGGTCGACGCGGTCCCGGTCATGCCCGCAAGCTGATCGTATCCGAGAAAGAAGTTCTGAATCGTCACTCGAGCTGCTTCGCCGGCATCCGTGGTGATGGCCAAGCCTTCGCGAGCTTCCACCGCTTGATGAATGCCCTGCCGCCATTTGCGTCCGTCCGCCGTTCGGCCGGTAAATTCGTCGACGATCACCACCTCGCCATCGCGAACCACATAGTCTCGGTCTCGCTGGAATTCGTGATTCACCTTTAGCGCACATTCAACTTGCTGGTACAGTTCGAACATCTCGACACTGGCGAGCGCCTCCGGCGTCAAACGCTGACGCACTCGGCGTCGACCAGTTTTCGTCAACACGGCTTGCTTCGCTTTGGGCTGGTATACGTAGTCCGATTCGAGCTCGAGATCGACGGCGGCATCCGACGCCCACCGATAGAGCGCGATGCGTTTGTGATCGTCATCGCCAGGCAGAGAGCTGACGATGAGAGGCGTTCTCGCTTCGTCAATCAGAATGCTGTCCGCCTCGTCGACGAGAGCAAAGTATCGCTCGCGCTGAACGACGTTGCGTTGCCGATCGACCGCGGGCTGGCCCAGCATGCTGCGAAGCGTCGCCGAAGGGGCCGTGTCATCGAGGTCGTCTGCGAACAGTCGATCGCGCAGGAAATCAAAACCAAACTCCTTCGCCGTGCCGTAAGTCATGTCGGCATGGTAGGCCAGTCGGCGCTGAGGTCGCGGCGTGGACGCTTCGACGACACCGACGCTGAGGCCCAGCAACTCATAGACGGGCCGCATAATCTCCGCGTCCCGGGCAGCAAGATAATCGTTCGCCGTCGCCAAATGAGCGCCTTGTCCGGCAAGGGCAGCCAAGTACATCGGCAGAGTCGCCGTCAGCGTTTTGCCTTCGCCCGTTTGCATCTCGGCAACCGCGCCTCCGAATATGATGGTGCCGCCGAGCATTTGGACGTCGTAGTGTCGCATGCCCTTGGTTCGCCGAGACGCTTCTCGCACCAGCGCATACGCTTCGGGAAGCAATGCCGATAACGCTTCGCCGCATCCGGCTCGATAACGAAGCGACAAACTTTCGCGGCAGATCTCGGAGTCATCGAGCGACGCGAAGCGAGGTTCAATGTCATTGATGCGAGCCACCGTTTGACGGCCTCGCCAGAGCTGGCCTCGTAAGGCCGTCGGCGTTAGGGCGAATGGAAGCACGACTGGCTCGTTGTTGGCGAAGTTGCTGGCGTCTTCAAGCTGGACGCCGTATCGTCGTCAATGTCTGGACTCGGTCATCGTCAAAATGGTTGAGCGTATCGGTCCGTTTTGAAGGGCTAGTTTCGCTTTCGCCAACGAGCATCCGCAGTCGACACGCCCCGTTTGTAATCCTCATCGACATCGCGGGCGTAGTCCTCTCGATAGGGAGTCCGCCGGGATCGCGAGTTGGGCGACATTAGCGTGGCGCCGGCTCGAGCCGTTCTGGATCCGAATCGGTTCCGCGATGGCAAGTCGGTCAACTCGGTCAAATCATCTTGAACCTGCAGTCGCCGCGGCTCGCCGCTCTTGGGCATGCCGCCCTTGAGCTGTAGAGAATCGCCCTGTTGCCGCCCACCTTGCTTCCATGGTCCGCGGTCGACGTATTCAGCTGGAGCGACCGAGCCGTCCTCGTTGTCGACTCGCGAGTAGAAACGGTCGTCATCGCGATCGCGCGCACTCGACTTGTTGGGGGCCGGTGAATTCTGATAGTAGGGGTCTGGGGAGCCGTAAGCGCCTCGTCCCGTTTCCGGGGGAGCGATTCGAGCTCCCGAGCCCGGCGCCCAATTCCAGTCGGGAGTTCCGTATCCGGGTCCCTGACAACCGCAAAGCATCGCGCTAATGGACAACGCCACGAGACCGCCGAGCTGGCCGCGCCGCGACGCTCGAGCCAATGTTTGTCCTTCAACCAACCGCCGAATTGATTTCTCGCCGCTCATTAGGCGAACTCCTTCCGCACACCGGACCAATATGTTTTGGGGGCGGAAAGGTACCGAGTTCCGGCTCAGACGCCAATAGCGATCGCAGAACTCAAAAGACCAATTGCTTGCCGGCGCAGGGCAGCAGAGGTACGTTGCCTATCTTGCCCCGTACGCCAGCGAGGCTAACGGGCGCAATTCTGCACAGACCCAGACGCGGATTCGAAGATAGGCCGGAGAAGATACGTGAGCCTATTGAGCTCGCGCGATTTCGTCTGCTTTTTCCCGAACGAAAGGATTGAGAATCACTTTCACCGTTCGCACGCGAGAAGGAGGTTCGTTGCCCAAGTCTTCGCTAGCACCGACAAACGGATTCATTACGACTTGAGGGGATCCCACGGTCAGGGCTGGC
This sequence comes from uncultured Pirellulaceae bacterium, assembly GCA_964567745.1. Lineage (GTDB taxonomy): Bacteria > Planctomycetota > Planctomycetia > Pirellulales > Pirellulaceae > CAZMNY01. Next base: position 46,343 of record CAZMNY010000046.1, read on the forward strand.
GATGATGTCGGCTTGGCCGACGACTTGGGCATTTCATGCACGGGATAATCGATGGCCCGCGCTGGACGCCTCGCGAACGGCGAACTGCCGTATGTCGTGGGCGTGATTCCGCTGTAATAGACAGGGGGATGCAGGGCGAAATAGGGTGGCACGGGAATTCTCCCCAGGCTATAGAGGCTGGAACCGCAGCCGCCGCCCGGCCCGTAGCCATTGCGAAGTCCGTACAGGTGTTGAGCTTGAGCGTCTTGCGTCATGGCCGACGCGAACAGAACCGCCAATGCGGCGACCACAAGATGAGTTGACTTCATGGCCCATTCCTCCTACCGAATATGCGAGATGTCGAGCGGCTCAAACGCGATCTCTGCACGATGCCCTCCATTCCACGATAATTACCGCTCGTACCGATAACAACAAAAATCACGTCATGGATTGCCTGACAACTCGCATCAAGACGGCCGCAATCCAAGCCGGATTTTCCCGAGCTCAGGTCTGCTCAGCCGATGCCGAGCCCGAAATTGGCCGCTTTCACAGCTGGCTCGATGCAGGCTATGCCGGCCAGATGAACTACTTGGAGAATCGCAGACCAGCCTACTCCGACCCGGCGCTGGTTCTTGAGGGCGTACGTTCGATCGTGATGTTAACGACCGACTACGCAATCGACGACGACCGCGCGACGAGCGACATCGACGTCGACCGCGCCAGCGTTGGCGCCGGTCTGGTGGCGCGGTACGCGAAAGGCGAGCGTGATTACCACGACGTTATTCACAAGCGACTCAAATCCCTCAAGCAGTTTGTGTTGAGCGAGTCGCCCGGGGCTGTTGTCCGTGGCGTCGTTGACACGGCGCCGTTGCTCGAACGCGACTACGCTCGACTCGCGGGACTCGGCTGGATCGGCAAGAACACGATGTTGATTCACCGCGACGATGGCAGCTGGTTTTTCTTGGCGGCGCTGCTGACCGATCTAGAATTGAAAGCCGACCCCCCGTTCGCGACCGACCACTGCGGTGCCTGCCGCGCTTGCCTCGATGCCTGCCCCACCGATGCATTTCCACAACCTTACGTACTCGACGCCCAACGATGCATCAGCTACCTCACGATCGAGTTGCGGGGCGACGTTCCGGTCGATCTCCGCGAAGGAATGGGAGATTGGGTGTTCGGCTGTGATGTCTGTCAGGACGTCTGTCCCTGGAACCGTCGGCACACGACGACGATCGACAAAGAGCTGCAATTGCGCGGCGACCTCAACCCGCTCGAGCTTCGCAGTCTATTTGAGTTGACTGACGACGACTTTCGAGCTCGGTTCCGTCGAACGCCCCTGTGGAGAAGCAAACGCGAGGGCATACTTCGGAACGCTGCGATCGTCTTGGGAAATCAGGCGGCCGAGGCGTCGGTGTCAGCATTGACCGTCGGCGCAGCGGACCAATCCGCCGTGATACGAGCCGCGTCAGCATGGGCCCTCGGACGCGTCGGAAGCCCAATCGCCATCAGCGTTTTACAGGAACGCCTGCAAGTCGAGCGCGATGATACCGTTCGAACAGAGATCGACCTGGCGCTGCGCGGCTAACGCCGTTTGGCGAGAACTTTGAAACGAAATCGTCACACTGACGGCCACACGCATCAAATCGTTTAACCCCGTTTAACCCGTCGCCGCAGGCAAGAAAGATCGTAGTGAATCGGGATTCTAAGCGCGTGATGTGCGGACTGGCTCCTAACTCGGCGACGCGAGTGCGAAGTGAAGAATGCAAAGTGCAAAATGAACGACGACCCCCACGAGCCTTGATGGCTCGGTGAATGAGATTCGCGTCTAGCGGAAACTCCACTGCGGCAGGATGGCAGGATGCCCCAGCCACGAGTGTCGTTGGTGAATCAGGTGCGCGCCACGGCGACATAGACCCCGCGAGCCGTCTTCTTCATCGGCGGTCTGCTACTTGTGAATGCCCTCAGGCGGATATTGCCCGGGCCGATCTTGGCAGTACCAACGGTCCAAGGTTTCGGTCCATTGCTGTCGATCGGCGACTTTCACCAGATCGGCGCGAACTTTTTCATGTTGCGGATGAAGGGCCGAATACTTGATGCCAAACTTCCGCATCACAATGCCGCAACGGGTCTCGCCGTAGAGCTGTTCGGCCATGTCAAAGTGATCATCCATCACGATTCGCTGCTCGAATAAGGACGGCGGAGGTGGAAGAGGCTCTCCATCGGCCAGCGCGCGCGCCTGCTGGAAGATCCAGGGATTCCCGATGGCGCCGCGAGCGACGGTAACGCCGTCGACGCCGGTTTGCTTGATCATTTCCAAACAGTCGCTGGCTGTGAACAGATCGCCGCTTCCGAGAATCGTCCGCTTGCCAACGTGCTGTTTCACCTCCTTGAGAAACCCCCAATTGCTGGGGCCGATATATCGTTGCTCGACCGTCCGGCCATGCACGGTGACTGCCACCACGCCAAGCTGAAAAGCGCCGTCGAGAATCTCGAAGAAACGATCGCGGCTTTCGTTTGAGTCGTCGAGGCCTCGTCGCATTTTCACCGTCACGGGAATCTCAGCGGGAACGGCGTCGCGCGTGCGGCTGACAATTTCCAGCGCGACATCAGGCTGGCTCAAATGAAAACCGCCGCGACAACGCCCCAGCACTTTCTTCACAGGACAACCGAAATTGATATCGATGACATCGAAGCCCGCCTCGACCAACCGCAGCGCGCCGGCGGCGAACTGAGTTGGCTCGGCGCCCATCAACTGACCGGCTACCGGCGTCTCATCATCCGAGCGGTAAAGAAAGTGGCGGTTCTTTTTTCGATCCTTGACGACGGTGAGAAACTGATCGAGCATCACTTCGCACAGCGTGTACGTCGCGCCCATGCGCCTAGCGATACGTCGCATGGGCCAATCGCTGTAGCCCGACAGAGCCGCTTGGACAACGGGAAAGCCGATCTCGATCGAGCCGATTTTCAATGGAGCGAGCGTGGACATGTCGTGCTGAAGGGTTATGGAATAAGGAATGCTTCGCCCGATCAGGCGAATGAGCGTTGCAGCCGACACAATCGTTGCATCCGCGAATCTGTCGAAGCCCAACCTATCGGTTTTTGTGTGCTCCTGGCAGGAGGGGTGCCGATAAGTACGAGCGAGTTGGAATCCGCACGGCCACTCGACTCGAACGATCCTCAGCAGTAGAGGCATCTCGGTTTGAATTCACTCGCACCCATTCTGTTGTTCGTCGTTCTGCTGATCTTCGTTGTCGTCGCACTCATGCGACTGAAGTCGCCGGGCCCGCCGTACGAGAAACGAAAATCGCTGCTGACCGATTCTGAATTGCGGTTCTACGGCGTGTTGCGAAAATCGGCCGAGGACTGGGCGATCTGCTCGATGGTCCGGATCGCCGACTTGATTCGAGTTAAACCGGATACGCCCAAACGACAAGCTTGGCTCAACCGCATTCTCGCCAAACATGTCGACTTCGTGCTCTGCAATCCAGAGACAATGGAAGTCGTGCTCGCCATTGAGTTGGATGACCGGTCCCACCAGCGAGCCGATCGCGTCGAGCGAGATGAATTCGTCAATGACGCCTTCAAAGCAGCGGGACTGCCACTCCTTCGAGTGAAAGTTCAAGAGGACTACGACGGCAAGGAACTTAAGGCATCCATCGCCAAGACGATGAGCGCCTAGGCGACCAGACGGCTAGCCACGTCCAGTTCGTACCGACGTTGTTGCTGGCGTCGTCACTCGAACCTCGATAGGCTGTCGTCGCCAATGACTTGTCTCCGCCTGCCGAGGATATCGCGACGATGCCTGAAGAGCCGTCCAAACCACGCATTGTGAAAGCTCGCGTGGTCAAAAAGATCGTGGACCCGATACAACAGGACGACGCGGCAGCTCAACCCGATTCGACTCCCGCGACCACGCCCAAGCCAAAAGGTACGGACAAGCCAGCAGATTCCCAGCCGACAACTGAGCCTCGATCCGAAAAGCCGCCGAATCCGACGACAGACAACTCCGTTCGTGTGGTCGCCTCGAAGCCAGTCTCGCCAAAGCAAGTTGCGCCAAAGCAAGTCGCGCCAAAGCAAGTCGCGCCGAAGCCAGTCGTGCCTGACACGGCGAAGTCGCCTTTTCTAGTGCCGGATAGGGCAAGATGGGTGATGTGGCCTTTTGTTGCGGCCGAGTTTGTGAATAATTTCACGGATAGGATTCGTGGACTCGCAAAAGGCAGCTCAATTTCGCCGTGCGATAACGGCACAACGAGACATAACACCATACTTAACAGTACGTTACGGACAGAACGCTAGCACTAACCCGAAACAACGCTTCTATGATCCCACCCATCATTCGGACTGAAAACGGGCTGGATGTCCCGATTTCCGGCGCACCGAAACAGGAAATTGGCGATGGTCCGCGCATTTCTCGTGTTGCGGTCTTGGGCGACGATTTTCGCGGCATGAAGCCGACGATGCTGGTTCGAGAGGGTGATTCGGTCAAACTCGGACAGCCGCTGTTTGAGGATAAGAAGACGCCCGGCGTTCTGCATGTGTCGCCAGGGACGGGCGTTGTTCAGGCGGTCGTTCGAGGTGCCAAGCGTCATTTCGAAGCAATCATCATCGAACTGGCGGAGAGCGAATCGGGGCAGTACGAAGCGTTCAAGAAACACGAGGACGAATACCTCGCCGCGCTGCCTCGAGAAGAAGTTCGCGACACGCTTGTTCGCTCGGGATTGTGGCCGGCCCTGCGAACTCGCCCTTACGGCAAGACGCCAACACTCGAGTCATCACCTCACGCCATCTTCGTGACCGTCACCGACACGAACCCGCTGGCCGCCGAGCCGGCGGTCGTGATGCAAGAGCCCGACCACGAACGATTCTTCCAGCACGGCGTGTTGGCCCTAACCACTCAAGCCGACGGCGACGTGTTCCTCTGCCGAGCTCCGGCGAAACAGCTGCCGGCGATTGCTCATGAGCGAGTGCACACGGTCGCGTTTGACGGGCCTCACCCGTCAGGCCTCGCTGGAACCCACATCCATTTCCTGTCGCCCGTCAATGGCGAGCGAACGGTTTGGCATATCGGGTATCAAGACGTGGTCGCGATTGGCCGTCTGCTGTTGACCGGCAAACTGTGCCCGACGCGAGTGGTATCTCTGGCCGGGCCTGCCATCAAAAAGCCGCGCCTCATTCGCACTCGCCTTGGCGCATCGATCGACGATTTGACTGATGGTGAGTTTGCAGAAGCCGAAAGCGATCGTGGCGAATCCAGCGACAGTGAAGCAGCAGCGGACGGCGCCGATCGCCGTGTCCTCTCAGGTTCGGTCTTGTCGGGCCGGCAATGCACAGAGCAACTCGCCTTCCTGAGTCGATTCGACACTCAAGTGACGGTGCTGATGGAAGGTCGCGAACGAGAGTTTCTCGGTTGGGCGACGCCGGGTGCCGACAAGTTTTCGGTTTCACGCGCATTCATCTCGGCGTTTACCGGACGGGCGAAACCGGCCGCCATGACGACCAAGACGCACGGCGACGTGCGTGCGATCGTGCCCATCGGCCTCTACGAAAAGGTCATGCCGCTGGACATTATTGCAACGCCATTGCTTAAGGCGTTAATGGTGCAGGACAACGAGACGACTCGGAATCTCGGCTGCCTGGAGCTTGAAGAAGAAGACTTGGCATTATGCACGTTTGTCTGTCCCAGCAAGAACGAATACGGACCGCTGTTACGGCAGAGTCTGAATCACATCGAGCTCGAAGGTTAGCTCACACATGAAGCCACTCCGCGCAATACTCGATCGACTGGAGCCGCTCTTCAAAGACGGCAAACTCAAGCGGATGTATCCGCTGTATGAGGCGGCCGATACGTTTTTTTTCACGCCGAGCTCGGTCACACGTGGCGGTTCTCACGTACGCGACGCGCTCGACCTCAAGCGCCTGATGGTGTTTGTCGTTATCGCCTTGACGCCGTGTATCTTGATGGCATTTTACAACACGGGTTATCAAGCCAACTTGGCGATTGAAGCCACGAGCGATGTCGGGCCGATCGACTCGTGGAGAAACGATGTGATGGAAACGCTCGGCCTGGACTATTCATCGACGAATCCGATCAGTTGTTTCGTCCACGGAGGTCTGTTCTTCCTTCCCGTCTATATCGTTTGCATGGTCGTCGGCGGCTTTTGGGAGCTGCTTTTCAGCATCGTTCGAAAACATGAGATCAACGAGGGGTTCTTCGTTACCGGAATGCTGTTCCCGCTTACTTTGCCTCCAACGATTCCGCTCTGGCAAGTCGCCGTGGGAATCTCCTTCGGCGTTGTCATTGGCAAAGAGGTCTTTGGCGGAACCGGAAAGAACTTCCTCAATCCGGCGTTGACGGCCCGAGCCTTTTTGTACTTCGCCTATCCGGTGCAGATCAGCGGCAATCGGGTTTGGACGGCTGCGGACGGGTTTTCCGGCGCGACGCCTTTGGGAGAGTTGGCTGCGGCCAAAATCGAACAAGGCATGTCGTCGGTAACGGTTGGCTGGTGGGACGCGTTTCTGGGCAACATGCAAGGTTCGATGGGAGAGACCTCTACCTTGGCGTGTCTGCTTGGCGCGGCTTTCCTGATCGCGACCGGCATTGGCTGTTGGCGAATCATGGTGGGCGTACTCGTCGGCGCCGCCGGTCTTTCGACACTGTTCTATGTCGTCGGAAGTGAAAGCAACGTGATGTTTGCGATGCCTCCGCACTACCATCTCGTGATGGGCGGCTTGGCGTTTGGCGCCGTGTTCATGGCGACCGACCCAGTCTCTGCGGCCATGACGGAAACCGGCAAGTGGATCTACGGCGTCTTGATCGGCGCTTTGACAATACTCATCCGCGTTATCAACCCCGCGTTCCCGGAAGGAATCATGTTGGCGATTCTTTTGGGCAACACCGTGGCGCCGTTGCTCGACTATTACGTCATTCAAGCCAACATCAAGAGAAGGAACGCTCGATATGTCGCGTGATAGCGTAGCGGGCACGTTCCTGGTCGCACTCGTGCTCTGCATTGTCTGTTCCGTCCTCGTCTCCACGGCGGCGGTCCAGCTGCGCCCGTTGCGGCTGGCCAACAAGGAGCGGTTTCAGAAGAAGAACATCCTCATCGCCGCGGACATGTACGACGCGAGCAAGCCGATTAACGACCTGTTCGCCAACATCGAATCGCAAGTGATTGATTTGGAGACAGGTCGAGTCGTCGCGGATGGAGTGCTCGACACCGAGCTTTTCGATCAGCGAGCGGCCGCCAAAGATCCAAACTTGAGCGAGGCGATTCCCTCCGACAAAGATATCGCCGGCATTAAGCGTCGCGAGAAATATGCAAGGGTCTATCTGGTCAGAGAGAACGGCGCCCTCAAGAAAGTAATCCTGCCGATTTACGGTAAAGGACTCTGGTCCACACTCTATGGGTTCGTCGCTCTACAGGACGATCTCGACACCATCGCGGGTCTGACGTTTTACGAGCACAAAGAGACGCCGGGCTTGGGCGGAGAAGTCGACAATCCTCGCTGGAAAGCGAAATGGGTCGGCAAACATCTGCGCGGCGCTTCGGGCGAGATTCAGATCGAAGTCGTCAAGGGGCAAGTGGTCGCCGGCTCGCCAAACGAGAACAGCCAAATCGACGGACTGAGCGGCGCGACGATCACCAGCCGAGGTGTCTCCAACTTGGTGAGGTATTGGATGTCGGATGAGGCCTTCGGCCGTTACTTGAAACAGCTCGACACGAGCGCAACAGGGGGCACCGATGGCTAAGCAATCAGCCAAGGATATCGTCCTCGATCCGCTCTTCAATAAGAATCCAATCGCACTGAGCGTGCTCGGCATCTGCAGCGCGTTGGCGGTGACGACGAAATTGGAAACGTCGATCGTCATGTGCCTGGCGGTGACGGCTGTCTTGATCTGCTCGAACGCCCTGGTAAGCCTGATCCGTGCGTTCATCCCCGGCAGCATTCGAATGATCGTGCAAATGACGATCATCGCTTCGCTGGTCATCGTGGTCGATCAAGTTTTGCAGGCGTTCGCCTACGAAGTCAGCACAACGCTCTCCGTCTTCGTTGGGCTGATCATTACGAACTGCATCGTGATGGGTCGCGCCGAAGCGTTTGCGATGCAGAATCCGGTCGGCGCGAGCATGCTCGACGGACTCGGCAACGGCTTGGGATACAGCGTCATTCTGCTGATCGTTGGCTTTTTTCGCGAGCTGTTGGGATCGGGCAAGCTGCTCGGGTTTACTGTCCTCACGGTTCAATCCGAGGGGGGCTGGTATCTACCCAACGGCCTGATGCTGCTCTCGCCGAGCGCTTTCTTCATCATCGGCTTCATCATCTGGGCGATCCGAACGTGGAAGCCTGAGCAAGTGGAGAAAGGAGCCTAACGGATGGACCACTATCTCGACATCTTGCTGAGCTCAATATTCGGCGAGAACTTGGCTTTGGGATTTTATTTGGGTATGTGCACGTTCCTCGCTTGCTCAGACCGAGTTAAGACGGCGACGGGACTCGGCATCGCCGTGATCGTGATCATGACGATTACGATTCCCGTCAACAATTTGATCTACGTCTACCTGCTTAAGCCGGGCGCCTTGGGTTGGGCTCATCCATCGTTAGCCGATGTCGACCTCACGTTTCTCGGATTGATCTGCTACATCGGCGTGATTGCGGCGATGGTGCAGATTTTAGAAATGACTCTCAAGCGACATGTACCGCCACTGTACACCGCCCTTGGCGTGTTCCTCCCTCTGATCACTGTGAACTGCGCCATTCTCGGCGGATCGTTGTTCATGGTGGAGCGAGAATACAACTTGCCGGAGAGTTGCGTTTACGGTCTCGGCGCCGGCATCGGTTGGGCGATCACGATTATGGCGCTGGCTGGCGTTCGCGAAAAGATGAAATACAGCGATGTCCCTGATGGACTCAAGGGCCTCGGGATTACGTTTATTGTGGTCGGCTTGATGGCACTCGCCTTTATGGCGTTCGGCGGCATCTAGGCGTCTCGTCATGACTGCTGAAGTCTGGCCCGTTAACGACATTTGACTCGATCGATTGAACAATCATGATTGAAATCACTGTTGGCGTCGTGATGTTTACGCTGGTGGTCTTGTTCCTGGTCGCCGTGATCCTGGCCGCCAAATGGAATCTCGAACCGTCTGGAAACGTCTCGATTCTGATCAACAATCAGAAGACCGTTGAAACGCCGGCTGGCGGAAAGTTGTTGGGCGTTCTGGCCAATCAAGGCGTGTTCGTTCCATCGGCCTGCGGCGGCGGCGGCACGTGTGCTCAATGCGTCGTGAAGGTCACCGAAGGCGGAGGAGATATACTTCCAACCGAGACATCTCATATCAACCGTCGCGAGGCTCGCGAAGGATATCGGTTGTCGTGTCAGGTTTCGGTCGACGGCGATCTGGAAGTTGAAGTGCCAGCCGAAGCGTTCGAGACGAAGAAATGGAATTGCAAAGTCCGCTCGAATCACAATGTAGCGACCTTTATCAAGGAATTCGTGCTCGAATTGCCCGAGGGCGAACAAGTTGATTTCAAGCCGGGCGGATACATTCAAATTGAAGCGCCGCCGCACACGGTCGCCTACAAAGATTTCGACATCGAAGAGGAGTACCACGAGGACTGGGACAAGTTCGACGTCTGGCGTTACGTCTCCAAGGTCGATGAGCCTGTTGTCCGCGCGTATTCGATGGCGAACTATCCGGGCGAAGAGGGCATCATCATGCTCAACGTCCGCATCGCATCGCCGCCGCCTCGCGCGCCCGAAGGCACGCCGCCCGGCAAGATGTCGTCCTACATTTTCGGCCACAAGCCGGGCGATGAAGTAACGATCTCAGGTCCGTATGGCGAGTTCTTTATCAAAGATACCGACGCCGAAATGGTCTACATCGGCGGCGGCGCCGGCATGGCCCCCCTCAGAAGCCACATCTACGAACTGTTTAAGAATCGCAAGACCGATCGCAAAGTCTCCTACTGGTATGGCGGACGAAGCGCTCGCGAGCTTTTCTATCTCGACGAGTTTGAAGCGATCGAGGCTGAATTCCCCAACTTTAAGCTGAACATCGCCTTGTCGGACGCTTTGCCGGAAGACAACTGGACCGGTTACGAGGGTTTCATCCATCAGGTGCTTCTCGACAACTACCTCAGCAATCATCCGGCGCCCGAAGATATCGAATATTACATTTGCGGCCCACCGATGATGAACGCGGCCGTGTTCGAGATGCTCGATGATCTTGGCGTCGAGAAAGAAAATATTGCCTTCGACGACTTCGGCGGCTAGAAGCCCCAGCCGCTCGCCAGAGTGATTGTCGTTCAAAATCAATCGGTTTGGAGAGCGCCCTACCTTCTGGCGAACGAAGCTATCACAATCGTGCTGGGAGGATCGTACCAATGTGGCTCAAGCTCGGTTGCTTCGTGGCGGCGTTCGTTGTGAGTACAACGACACTCTGCGCCCAGCAACTCGCGGAAATCAGCGGCCGCACGATGGGCACGACGTACTCAGTCAAGTACTCAATCGACACTGATGCGATAGAGCAATCCGAACTGACGGCCGCAATTCAACAGCGACTTGCCGAGATCGACGAGCGGATGTCGACCTACCGCGCTGACTCGGAACTCTCACAGTTCAACGCCTGTCCGCCAGATCGATGGCATGAGGTTTCGCCTGAAACCCTCCAAGTCGCTCGGCTGGCCATCGAGATTAGCAAAGCGACCGATGGCGCGTTCGATCCGACCGTCATGCCGCTCGTCGAACTCTGGAACTTTGGACCTTCGAACCGCTCGGCCGAGTTTAGTCCGCCGAGCGACACGTTGATTGACGAAACACGGAAACTCGTCGGATACCAAAAACTGAAGACGCGAGACGAACCGGCGGCGTTGATGAAGACGGTGGCCGGACTATCGCTTGACCTGTCGGCGATCGCCAAAGGATATGGAGTTGACGAAGTTGTTCGGGTGGTCGAGTCGTTTGGGGCAGCTCGAGTCATGGTGGAGATTGGCGGCGAGGTACGAGTTGTGGACGGCAAGACGGATCAGGATCCGTGGCGAATTGGTATTGAAAAACCGCTTACGGGTCGGCGAGATTTGGAAACCGTCGCAGCGCTCCGCGATTCGTCGATGGCGACTTCCGGAAACTACCGCAACTTCTTCGAACACAATGGAGTTCGCTATTCGCACACAATCGACCCTCGCACCGGTTGGCCGACCCGCCGCCAACTCGGCTCGGTCAGCGTTGTCGCCGAATCGTGCGCGCGAGCAGACGCGCTAGCGACGGCAATCCTTGTGATGGGCGCCGATGCGGGCGAAGCATGGGCGAATCGACACGGCGTCGACTCGCTCTTTCTCACCGACATTGAAGGCCAAATCGAACGGCGTCAAACCGGCTCGTTCCCCATTGCCTCCTCGGCGGGTTCAACAAACACAGAGGCGAAACCAGGGGCGAAAGCGGAGCGAAAGAGGTCGAGCAATTTCGTTCCGGTTGTGCTGATCTCGTTTTTTGTTTTTGGACTCGCCTTGCTGGGCATGGCCATCGGCGTGATCATCGGCAATCGCCGCATTCAAGGCAGCTGCGGCGGGATTGCGGGGCTGAAAGACGGCGATGGGCGGACCGCTTGCGAATTGTGCCAAAACCCGTCGCCCGCATGCCAAGGCGAGAACTCACAAGCGACAGCGGACGAAAACGTTTAACGCGGCTTCAAACCGTCACATCTTTATTGACGGTCTTGCCGAGGAAATCGAGTTCCATTGCGGTCAGCCGCAGCACGGGCTGCGCGCCCTTGAGCGTGACGGCACCCTTGCTTCGCCGACGGATCGAAACGCCGACCGCCAAGCCTAGTCCAAATGAGAAATTTCCGCCCGCTGTATTGTTGCGAAACTCGCGGCGAAACGATTGAGTCTGAACCGCCGAGCTATCCGTTACGAGCGAGAACGGCTGAGCGGCCAACTCGCGAACCGCGCTAATCTGCTTCCCTGCCGTTGTGAATTGCAGATAAACGAGGCGAAACTCAAAGTGCTTTTCGAAACCGGCGGCCACCGTGGAGGGGGTTTGAAAAACATAGTTGAGCTTCAAATCGTATGCGCCGGCAAACGGACTTCGCACCTCTTGGGCGAGCAACAGCTTCTGGCCGTCGGAAATCGCGAGGCCGCCTTCGGTCGCTCCACCCTCGCCGAAACCGAATGATACGTGCTGAGGCAAAGCGAGTTTGCCAATGCGATGCGCTGGCACCACGCGGAGGCCCAAGCCAGGTTGAGACTTCATCAAGATAGGGGTCACCGAACGCCACCCTTTGGGCCGAGACGGCGACTTGGCGGCCTGTATCGGCTCGCGTGCCGTGAAATCATTTGAGGCCAGAATCCTCGACTCGTCGAACGGCGGCACTCGCGACACATCTCCTGTCGAGGCAACTCGCTGGTCGGTCGCCGGACGCTCACCGAGCAATTCGGTGAGCGGACGTTGTTTGGTCAATGACAACTCGCGACCGGTCGGATCTTGAAAAACGCCGCGGTGATCGAGACCGACAAGATGGAAAAGCGTCGCCGTCAGATGACCGGGGTCGACGCGGTTCGATTTTGGAAAAGCTCCGCTTCGATCACTCGATCCGTAAACCTGCCCGCCTGCCACGCCTCCGCCTGCCATCGCAAAACTGAAGACTGAGCCCCAATGGTCTCGCCCCGCCTTGGCGTTGATTTTTGGCGTCCGTCCGAATTCCCCAATCGCGACCACGAGAGTCTCATCCAGCATCCCTCGTTCGTCGAGATCTTCGACCAGCGCCGAAAAACCAACGTCGAACATCGGACACAAGACGTCTTCAACTCGGTCATGATTCTGCGCGTGGGTGTCCCAGAGCGGGTTATCGACCGCGTTGTCTCCCGGCTCGCGAGGCCAATTGACATGCACCAGTCGGACGCCTGACTCAACCAAGCGTCGAGCGAGCAAGACGCACTGCCCCCATCGGTTCCGTCCATATCGATCGCGAGTCTTAGCCGGCTCGTCGTTGATCGCAAAAGCCTTCCTCGCGCGGCCCGACGTCAATAGTTCATACGCTTGTTGCTGATAATTGTTGAACAGATCGAGGGAGCGGCTCGATTCGACGGTCCGCATGTTCTCCTCTAACTGGCCTAGCAACGATCGCCGTTGTTGAACGCGTCGCGCCGACATCCCCAGCGGCTCTAGCCCCTCAATGCGGTAATCCGCACGGGACGGATCGCCGATGAAGCGTTCAGGCGACCATCGCGACCCCATCGTTCCGCCAGTCTGACCAGCAGGCATCACGTTTTCGTTGAGTCGAATGACGTCGGGGATCATCACCGCGCTAAGCGCCGGCATGATTTCACTGGGGCGATAACGCTTGACGATCGATCCGAAATAGGGCCAGTCGGTCGTCTGAATCGTTCTCGCGTTGGGACCTTGGTACTTGTATCCAGTCAGTACCCAATGGCCGCTCGACGAATGAATATGATCGTCCGTCGACATCGAACGCACGACCGCCAACTTGTCAGCGATCGCAGCCGTCCTCGGCAGCAACTCGCAGAACTGCATCCCCGGCACGTTGGTTTGGATCGGACTAAAAACGCCTCTCACTTCGGCGGGAGCATGCGGCTTCGGGTCAAACGTCTCGTGCTGAGGCGGGCCGCCGTTGAGATAGAGAAAGATGACGCTCTTCGCGCGGCCGAAACTGGTCAGCTGATTTTTGGACGCGGCATCGTCGGCGCGAAGAAGATCCGTCAGGCCAAGGCCCGCAAGCGAAATCCCTCCGACTCGCATCAGCTCGCGCCGGTTTAGGCAACTCATTACCGACCGTCTCCGTGAACGCTATCGGAAGCCAAAGATGAGACACGGTCAACATACCGATCTCGCCCCAAAGGGCGTGCTCGTTCGTTAATGCAATAGGTTACCATGATTGTCGCGAAACCACACGGATTTTCGCAACGGTGAAAGATAACACACGCGCCAGTGTCGGCGAGAAGTTGCAAGACTTTCGCGAAGCGAATGGCGAAGAGACAACCGGTCGGAGTTGATCTATGTTACGCATCGCGATGCTCGTGCTCTTGGCGTTGATGACAGTTTCAACTTCCTTGGCAGCGGACGAGTATGACTTGCTGATTCGAAATGGTCGAGTCGTCGATGGTTCAGGCAACCCGTGGCGCCGCGCCAACATCGGTATTCGAGGCGACCGAATCGCGGCGATCGGCATGCTCGCCGGCGAGAAGGCGAAACGCACCATCGACGCGGGCGGCCTGATCGTCAGCCCCGGCTTCGTCGACATGCACTCGCATTCTGATTTCTTGTTGTTCGAAAACGGAAACGCGGAAAGCAAGATCCGGCAGGGCGTGACCACAGAAGTGCTCGGCGAAGGTAGCTCCGCTGGGCCGTATCAAGGTCAGCTCCAATCGAGGACGGTTCGATTTGGAGGGCGGAAAGCAGCGCTGCGATCGTTGGCGGACTATTTTGAGGCGGTGGAGTCCGCAGGCGTTTCGACCAACGTCTGCTCCTACGTCGGACTTAACAATGTTTGGCGGAGCGTGATGGGTAGTGCCTTCGACCGGCCCAACGCGAAACAGCTGAACGAAATGAAAGGTCTCGTCGATGCCGCCATGCGAGACGGCGCGATGGGGCTCTCCAGCCAAGTCATGATGCCGCCAGGATCGCTCGCGACGACAGACGACCTCATCGCCTTGTGCCGAGTCGTGGCACCCTATGGCGGCATCTATTCGACTCACATTCGCAACGAGGGGACCGGCGTGTTCGACTCGGTCAAGGAAGCGATCGAAGTCGGCGAGCGCGCGGGGGTCGGCGTCGATATCATCCATCTTAAGATCGCAGACCAAAAGTACTGGGGAAGGATGAATGAAGTCGTCAAGCTGATCGCAGACGCGCGTCGGCGCGGCGTCAACGTTCAAGCCAACGTCTATCCATACACTCGCGGTAACAACAACCTGGTCAGTATCATCCCTCCCTGGGCTCACGAGGGAGGTCGAGGCGAGCTGATCAAGCGGCTCCAGGACAAGCGTCTCAGAGCGAAACTGAAACGCGACATCAAGCAGGGCGTCGAAGGCTGGTACAACCACTACACAGCCGTGGGCGGCGACTGGGGCCGAATGCTCGTCAGCGCGAACAACCGTTACCGCGGTCTGACAATGGACCGAGTGATGTCGTTGCGAACACAAGGCAAAAAGAATCCTGACTTGCTCGACGAACTATTTGATTTGTTGATCGAAGAGGGCGGCTCGGTAAGCACCGTCTACGCCCATCATGAAGAGCAGGACATGAATCTGGCGCTTGCTCAGCCGTGGTGCTCGGTCGGCTCCGACGGATCCGCGTACGCGATCGAAGGCACCTTGAGGCGAGGTAATCCGCACCCGCGAAACTTTGGTACGTTTCCGCGAGTGTTAGGGCGATATGTTCGCGAGCAAAAATTGCTGACGCTCGAAGACGGCGTACGCAAAATGACTTCGCTCAACGCCGCCAAGATCGGACTCAGACAGCGAGGAATGCTGAAACAGGATTGGTACGCCGACATCACCATCTTCGACGCAGACAAGATCATCGATCGTGCGACCTATACCGATCCGTTTCAATACAACCGCGGCATCGAGTACGTCATCGTGAACGGAATGGTCGTGCTCGAAAAAGATGGCAAGCACACGGGCGCTCGATCGGGTCGAGCCATTCGCCGGCGAGAGTAGTCTCGCTGTTCTGATGATGCGAACTATCTGCCGTGTCCCGAACGCGGCGATGGGTTCCACCGATGAACAATCGAATGAATTTGGTTAGCCAAGCAAGGCACCGAGGATAACCAGGATCAGTCCGAGCGTACCAGCCATTCCCGTGACGATGCCGAAGACAGCTCGGCCCTTGCCGCTCAAATGTGGATTAATGGCGATGTCCCGAAACGCCAAAATCCCAAGCAGCACGGCAATAGGTCCCAGCGGGCAACAGCCCAGCGAGATCAGGCCCGCGTAACCTGCAGCGATTGCGTAGACGCTTCGCCCAACCGGCACGATCATTTTCAGCGCCAGGTCGTCGTTTGAGCCCTTCTTCCTTGGCTTCGGCTCAGCGAGCGGCGAGGCATAGACATCTTCGCTAAACGGATTGTCATTACGAGTCTGCGATAAGTCGGCTCCGCAGCCTCCGCAGCTTTTCGCGTTGTCATCAGCGGCGCTGCCGCAAACCGGGCATAACAAGTGAGCAACCTCGATGAAAAAAGTGAGCCGGAATCCGCTACGACGCCGAGTTAGTTGTTGATGTCTTGTTCCGTCAGCCAGCCCCTGCGTACTTGACCCCTGAAAACCGAAAGCGATTCTCGCAAGGCGTCCGCCAATGGCGTGTGAGGCGTTTTGGGGAATGTCGACGTAAAGGGTTCGTAGTCGAGTTCACAGATGAACGGAACCTCATCGCCGCCGACAGTAATTTTGAATTGGTCCGACAACCCAAGTTCGTTCGAAGCCAAACGCAGCGCCTCCACGATTTCGTCCGTCTTGAGCGTGAAACTCGGAAGAGTAAAAACGCCATGGCCTTCAAACGGCTCGAGCAGCGCGTTTCCAAACGCTCCGCCGACGTCGGGCGCGTAGAGGTAATCTTGCCTCGACCTAAATGGGATTTCAAACGGCAAGCCGAGTGCGACACACTTCATGGCAGTCGTCGGGCTTGAGGTCAATCCAGCATCGCGACCAGGTCCGTACAACACGCCCGGGCGGAGGCTGAGCGTTGCGACGCCCGTGTCTTGATGAAAGAACTTGGAGACCGATTCGCCGGCCAGTTTCCAGGCGCCGTAGACGTTCACGGGCTGCGGTTCGACAAGCGCGGGCACGCGTCCCTGTGGGTAGGCGGCGCGGGGGCCGTACACGGCGACCGAGCTCGCAAACACAAACCGTTCGATCGGCAAGCCGTTTGCTTTCATCGCTTCGACGATGTATTGCGTGCCGGCCAGATTGATCTGAAGCCCAAGATCGCGATAGGCCTGGCAATCGGGAGTTTGAAGCGCGGCCAAATGGGCGACATGAGTAATCGCATTTTCGCGGAGGACTTGTTGAATCCGATCTTGGTCGGTGACATCGGCTTGCACGAATACAACTCGCGATCGATCGATGTCGTGAAATACGCGCTCGGAGCGATCGGGACTCACGCTTCGGCTGCACACGACGACGCTGGCGTCTGAGTTGCGAACGAGCCACTTAGTTGTTTCGGCACCGATGCAACCATAGCCGCCGGTGACCAGTACATTCTGACGTGTCATTGGAATCTCGTGGTTCAGCCCGGTTGAGTTTGTTGTGCGCCATTGAGTTTATTCTGCGCGATAGGGTCGGTTCAGCCCTACGACAAGATACCTGTTTGCAACGTAGCGAGTAAGCGGGACGACTTATCCGCGCCGCTTGCACTTGCCCCGAATACGGACTCTACTTGCTGTCATCCAGCCCGTCTTGCGTCTCTTGTCGGTGCGAGGGCGGTTGCACAATTTGATGCCGCTGCAGGCAGACCATCCTGCTTTCATTACGGACCGATTCGGAGATACACATATGAGAATTCGCGGTATTCGTCAGCAAGATTTGATTGCTAAGTTCCGTCGGCGCCTCGTTGTGTTTGCAAGTTGCCTTTTGGCCGTCTTGAGTTGGACAGGCGCGGCAGCCGCCGCAGACTCTCGCCCCAATATTTTGCTGATCTATACGGACGATCATTCTCATCGCACGGTCAGCTGTTACGACGAGTCGTGGGATTGGGTGAAGACGCCTAACATCGACCGACTCGCCTCGCGCGGCGTGCGGTTCGAACACGCATTCATCGGAACGTGGTGCATGCCAAGTCGCGCTACGATGCTGACAGGTCATCATCAGTTCGGCGTCGAGTCGATGCGAATGGTCGGACAGTATCCCGGAAGCACCTACAATCCAGCGGAATGCCCGTTTTGGCCGAAGGTATTTCGTTCGGAGGGATACACGACTGCTCAAGTTGGCAAATGGCACACCGGCACAGATTCGGGCGCAGGTCGCGACTGGGACTGGCAAGCCGTTTGGAATCGGCCCAAGTATCAAGAGAATTCGGGGCACTATTTCTACGATCAAATCATCGATTTCAGCGGAAAAGATCAGAAGACCGAATCAAAAATGATGCGGGGCTATTCAACGGACAACTACACGAATCTGGCCGAGGATTTCATTCGCGGCGAACATCGCGACGAGGGTCGACCCTGGTATCTGTGGGTCTGCTACGGCGCGGTGCATGGTCCGTTCACTCCCGCGGTTCGCCATCGCGACGATTATCCGGATGTGCATATCCCCGTTCCGAAAGACATCCTTCCGCCGAGGCCAGGTAAGCCTGCCTACATGCAGAAGATCAACTACTGGGAGGCCGGCCCCGACGGCGTTCCTCAACTGACCGGCGGGACGTTCGGAGGTAAAACGGTTGAAGGAACCAGGTGCATTCACGGCAACTCGCTAAACGACTGGGTTCGCCAATATCACCAAGGCGTCTTGGGGCTCGACGAAGCGGTTGGGCGACTGATCGCTGCGCTCGAAGAGACAGACCAGCTCAAAAATACCCTTGTCGTCTTCACTTCGGATCAGGGCTTTGCATGGGGACAACATGGTTTTCGCACCAAGCTCGCTCCGTACGACGCCAACATTCGTTCGCCGCTGATCATTAGCATGCCCGGCACGCTGCCCGAAGGCAAAGTCGTTCCGCATCCCGTCGCCGGCGTCGATCTGATCCCGACGTTCTTTTCGTTTGCCAACATCAAACAGCCGTGGAAAATGCACGGGCACGACCTGAAGCCGCTGCTGATGAATCCGAAAGCCGAATGGAATCATCCGGCGCTCGTTTCGTTTACGGCCCGGTCCTACGGAAGCGACACCAATGCAATTCCAATCGATCCCGAAGACCACTACCTCGTCGGAATTCCCTGGTACGTTTCATTGAGGAAAAACCAGTACAAGTACATTCGCACTCTTGTCGAAAACGAAATCGAAGAGCTTTACGACATCGACAACGATCCGGACGAGCTGACCAACTTGGCCCTTCGGCCACAGTATCGTAAGAAGCTGAGGCAGTTACGAGGCGAGACGATCGACGAGATGCGGCGAACGGATTGGGAGCTCGTCGACAACCTGCCCGCGATCCGCGAAGCGGGCAATTAGGCTTTGTAGATCGGCAAGCTTGTCTGTTGTCTCGCCACCGGGCCTCGAGATGCAATCGCTTCAGCCAGCGCCGTCGGCAGTCGAAATCAAGCCGATGCGAACACGCGACCTAGTGCTGTTCTTCTTTGGTAACGTCGCGCCGTCGATTGGCATTTTCTTGATGCTGCACGGCAAGGTGGCGGAGGTCACTTGGCAGGCGGGCGGGCTTAACAGCCACGCGTCATTCCTACTGTCCGGCGTACGGCTGTTGATCTTGTGCTGAGCGGACAGCGGCGATTCTCTGGGAAGCGGAGGTCCGGATCTAATACAGTAGTTACAATGCACGTTGCAGCGGTCGTTACGCTGCGAGTTAGGCTGCAAACTCGCAGTCTACAGCGTGATACACCGACCAGCGTAAGACAAAGTTAGCCGCAGATGGAGTTTCCGAGATGTCCGACCCAGACAGTTTATCATTGAGTGGGGCTTCGACGGGGAACCCAAGCGATCGGTCTGACAAGACGAATCATTCGAACGACCAATACCGAAAACCGCGAATCCACCGGATAGTGGGCGTCGCTCTCGCCTTGGCTGGCGCCGCGATTCTCGCATTCAGTCTTCAGTTCTTTTTGTTCCATCCAATGACTGCTACTGACGAGTTAATTGGAGGAAGGATGTGGATCGTCGGGAGCTGGCTGCTCGGCGGTGGTGTCACGCTTACTATTGCCCGGCCTTGGGTCGCAGCCCTCGTGGGTTTCTTCTCGCCAGCATTAACCTTCGCAATGGCCCTGCTATTGTACTTCGTGTTGCTTTTACTGGCTCCCATACTTTCATGACGCCAAAGGCCGTAATCAGCAGACGTGGCGAACCACGCGTCAGGCCAAGGGAAATCACGTTTCCATCACGCTGGCCGATGGTGAGCAATCGAGCACCCCGCAAACCCAGTAAAAAGAAGAGGCGCCGCCCGGATTCGAACCGGGGATGGCGGATTTGCAATCCGCTGCCTTAGCCACTTGGCTACGGCGCCCTATTGCGAGATCTTGTTGAAAGGCTCAGTTGCTGAGCCCTTATTGCGACTGCATTTTAGCGGAATTGGCGATGACGGCTAGGCTGGATTGCCTGTTCGGTAAGGGTTGCCTACGTGTCATGAACCGCATGACGCAGTCTGTCCTTTGGCTATCGGTCAAATCGGCCGCTGACTTTAACGACGATGCAAAGTCTTCGGCCCACATCGCTTGACATTCTCGCAGTGACTCGCCGATTGACACAGATTACCCACATGTTTCACGCCGCGTCTCGGCGAGCAGGTTGAAGATTAGGGCCGCTTCGGCACGATTCTCTTCTCAGAGCGTCACTCTCTCATAGACTCCTTCCCTTGACGCTCGCATAGTACATGGATGAACGCTAAGTCGGAAAGGATCCGCAATGGGTTTAAAGCAGTGGATCGCAAGGCTCCGGGGCGATGAGGGGCTTTTCAAAGTCGCTGAGAAGATCGCCGCGCAGTGCCTGGACGCCTCCTGGAATAAGATCAAGCCGCGCGCCGCTCAAATGCCAATCGCTGAACTGCGAGGCTATGTGCGAGCACGTACTCGTCTTGCCGTTAAGAATGCAATCGGTCGGTCAGAAGAAGCAGCCGCTCTCCCGAATAAACGGCTGACAGCCGCCATCATGGACGAGATCGCTCGACTCTCCATCGCACGAGTTCTTGCAGCGCCGGAACCGGTCGTTGTTTTGCGGCAAGCAGCCTAGTGCCGCGTTAACTCTAAGAATGGGGGTTGGCTTCGGCGTAACTTGACTTGGCGGCGT